>CAVQFZ010000018.1:0-204505 GCA_963711905.1 uncultured Nitrospiraceae bacterium
AACGGCCAGGCACGGAATCCGCACAACGGTGAAGACATCGGGGCTCCGCTTGGGACCGCCGTCGTCGCGACGAATGATGGGGTGGTGCGGCTCATCGTCGATCATATTTTCTCCGGCAAAGGCATCTTTGTCGATCACGGACTCGGCTTCTACTCGCATGTACTTTCATTTATCCGAAGTCTTGGTCAAGGACGGCGATCAGGTGAAAGCGGGACAGATCGTCGGGAAAGTGGGGGCGACCGGTCGGGCCACCGGTCCCCATCTCCATTGGGGGGTCAAACTCAACGGCGCGCGCGTCAACCCCTATGCACTGCTTGAACTGCCATTTAAAGGCGCAATACAGTCCACAGCTCCTGTACCATCAGGTGATCCGACTTCCAGTGTAGGTGCGCCGGCTCAATAGTTTCGATCGGTTTCAGTTCTTGCCATCTCCATGATTTCTGGTTGATCTTGTCCCACCGCGAGCATACCATTTTGGGATGGGGCAGCAGCCATGAGAATCTGTTTTGTTCCTCTGCTCGGCACTCTCCTCTTCTGCTCGCAGCTCACCGATTCTCACTTGCCGAGCATACCGGTCAGCACAAGGGAGGGCTCTTCTTTCTTCTCATCGGCATCCAGCTCCTGATCTGCCGCGGCACTCATCCATAGCCATCGAGAAGAACGCACCACCAAATCATTGACGGCGACAGATAAGGAAGAACGCAAAGAAGCTGAGACGAGTGATACGAACCAATCGGTGGAGCAAGGGAAAAAATCGTGAGAGCAGTGATCTCGCAGGATTGGAGCAGCTGGACAGGATTTTTATCTGAGCTGTTTTCTTTCTGAAAACTTCTTGGCACCGGTGTCAAAATTCCCTGTAAATTCAAAAGAAGAAGCAGCGATTTCTCAACGGGTTGACTTATCCTAAAGCTCGTTCAAAAACGAATCCTTCTGGATAAGCCCCATGTGAATTGTTCCTCTATGACAATATTATGAACGTGCCATTGCTCTTGTGCCAAAATCTTCTTCCCCGCCATCCGGTCAACTTCTCTTGATCTGCCAAAGTGCATTTTTGTCCGCACTCACTCTGATCCGGCAAAGCAAATGACATCCCCAGTCATTGACGATCTTGGTTGTTCCCCATTCATCTAACCACGTTTATCGCAATCGCGTTCGTCCCCTTATAAATCCATATCTTGTTAAATCTTGCATTGTTCTTGTTGGATTCCTACTTACGAAGGGTTGTTTACGACAGTGGAGTAACTTAGGTTACCTCCTATGCACTTCCGCATATGCAATGTGATGGAAGTTAATGTTTGCATTTCTGTGGAGCCATAGTCGAGGCTGGGAGGAAGAAACATGAGAAAGATGATGATGAACACTCTAATGGTATTTGTCCTTTTAGCTGCGTGTGGAACACTACAGGGATGTATATGGTGGAGCCATACTGGGGGACGGAATGAATCTATTGGAACTGATTCCACGTCGGGATATATCGTAGTCACTCGAAAGGGTATGACCGAGGAGCAGGCGATGGAGAAGGCTAAAAAGGTGATCACCGGGTGGGCACCGCTGGATCTAATGCATCAACACCAGCTAAGCTCACGACAACATATAAAGCTGTCCAGGACACAGAAGTAGTGTGGGTAGCACCTACCCCGTTCTTTATCGCTGGCGGCACGTATTCCACTGGTCCTGCGGCAATGTTTCGAGTGACGGCAGAATTGGTCACTGCCGAGCCTGTGACCATAGACATCCGTGTTTCAGGTAAGCCTGTTCTGGTCATTAACCACCCTGAATTAGCAGCAACACCTGAACAGGTTGTAGCGATGGAATTGGGAATTCGTGACCCAATGATTAGAGACCTCAAGAAGACAGTTGAAGAGGGATTCTGGGACTATCGGTAGGCTCTCTCGATGCAGGAGAACAGATACATTCTCTGGTCCGTACTTCCACTGATCAAATCGCGGCCAGAAATGTATGGTGAGATTTAAGGGGTCGGATACCTTTATCTGACTGCGCAGGGTCGAGTTTGGACGCCAATCGGTAAAAACCGCGTGACTCTCTCAATACCCAATCGGCGGGCGTTTGCCGTTGACGATCAACAGCAGTCGTTTAAATTGTAACGGCTTGTCGGGATCACGCGTATAGTGGCTGGGATCTTCTGAGACTTCGATGTCGCTCAGCGGGATCGACAGTTCCTGCCGGAGAGGGGGACGTTGGTTTCCAATTCCACATCAACGAGGCGTTCGGTGCAGCCGGTCACGATCGTATTGATATCGCGTTGATCCTCAAACTGTACGCTCATCCTAGCCGATTATGAGGTGGTCAAATCAAATCATCAACGATAAGACATTCTATTTCGCGTACGCGCTTAAGCCCGCGATCGTTCCCATAAAAGCGGGTAGCTTTCCGGTTAATGGCGGTTGCAAGCTGAATGGCATCCGGTGTGCTCAAACGATAACGGGCCCTCAGCTCCGCCGCTCGATCGGCAAGGTTCATCGTGGGCGGCACCCATTCGAGCGTGGGGTAGGTGGTCGTTAAGGCGAAGATTTTCTGCGCCAGGTCTTCTTTTTGATCACGGTAGGGTTGGACCAGCAATTCGAGGAGAGTGATGGTCGACGTTATGGCTGGATTATGACCACGCTCGACTAGATCGAACAGGGATGCGCACCAGGAACCGTATCGTGGGTGAGATTCTAGGAAATAGATGAAGACGTTCGTGTCCAGCCCAATGCGTTCACCGCAGGAAGGGAGACCTCGCATCAGGCGGTTGCTACCACGACTTGCGCTCTCGTTTGAGGTAGTCGAAAGGGTAGGCGCCTTTAGCCAACCCCTGTAGCGCCTTTACGTACCGCTTAGGCTTCGGCATGACGAGTGTCAGATTGTCTTTCACAACTACTAATAGCTCATCGCCGCCTTTGACCCCCATCGCCCGTCTGGCTTCCTTCGGAATGACGATCTGATTCTTGCTGCTCAATTTCTGTACAGCCATATCAATCCCTCTCAGAGGCCTTTACTTTATCATGAAAACGTAAAGTACCTCAATATAGTCATAGTCCTGTTGAGGGCGATGTATTCCTTGTAGGGCGAAGTTAAGGGTCGGATACTTTGTCTGCGCAGTATCGAGTTCGGGGCACCGATAGGCGGTATCAACTATCTGTCGGTGATTCGAGAGCCGCGTGGCCGTTTCAATACACAATGGGCGGACGCTTGCCTTTGACGATCAACAACAGCCGTTTGAATTGTAACGGCTTGTCGGGATCGCGCGTATAGTGGGTGGGATCTTCTGAGACTTCGATGTCGCTCAGCGGGATCGACAGTTCCTGCCGGAGATGGGGGACGTTGGTTTCCAATTCCACATCAACGAGGCGCTCGGTGCAGCCGGTCACGATCGTGTTGATATCGTATTGATCCTCAAACTGCACGGTGACCCGTTCCTCTGGGTTGATCCATGGCGTGATGAGGGCCATCTTTTCTGCGCGACTCTTGTCGGAGACGTTATCCATGACTCTCATCATACTCCCGTTCCTCCCAGCGACGTCACTAGGGTATTCCCTCAGTTAATTCGGTGAGATGCCCAATCCTCCCATCAATGGCATCAAACTTTCTTCCCCTGGTCCTTTTCCCTGCCTTGAGGCGTCACTGATCTCTTCAAGGAGCTGAGGGGCCTCGGGGCTCAGCTGTTTCAATTTTTCCCCAAGTTGTCCGGACGTCAAGCCTTGTTGAATCTCGACCTCCGAGATTTTCCCGTCTTTGATGCCCTGTTGAAGGATCTGTGCTAAGGATCGCACCTTGGCCAAGACGTCAGGAGGCATGCCGTTCAGGATACTGGCCGCGTCCTGCTGGCCACCCCCAAGCTGGGCATAGGCTGGAACAGCTAATAACATCGAGAGTCCTCCAATAGCGATCATCAGTTTCCCGGTCAAACCCATCGTAGCCTCCTTCCTTTTGACTTCATGAGTCGAGCCTCCGATCAATTTGATTCCTGCAGGATGCCTGCCAACTTCCTTCAGAAAGGACAAATGATGTCGTAGAGAGAAGAAGGAAGATCAAGTGCTCTCAGACATTAACCGAGACAGTTCCATACCCAGTTGAGAAAATGGAGAATTTCTTAGACGGCTTTTCTGATAGTTGGTATTGTTTCTTGTCTGAAACTGACGGCGGAGGGGGTCACCAATGATTGAGGGGTGGGAATTTCAGGACGTGACGCTGTATTTGGTGGCCGTTCTTGGACTTCTCGTCGTATGGCAATACTACCAGCTGCAAATCATGGCTGGCCGCATCCTGGCCGTGGATATCTTCGATCGCTCCGGCATTCGCATGTATGTCTATGTGACTCCCGATGACGACCGGATCTGCGAGGTCTGCGCCGCATCGCACGGTTGCGTCTTCTTACCTTCCCAGGTGGCGAAGGAGAAGTTTTCACCGCTCATGGGGAAGTGTCAACGACCGACTCCCTGTAATGGAGCTCTGGTCGGACTGTACGGGGCTTGGTTGGAAGCCAGAGGTGTGTTGGAGCAGTTGCGTACGAATCTCAAAAGGGGAGGCATTCAGTTGTCTCCGGAAGAAGTGCAGGCCTTAGTGAACGGGCAGTGGGAACGGTGCATCAGCGCCGACACGGATCGTCTGGGCGTCCATATGATCGAGGCCTTCAGCTATGAAAAGATCAATCAAGAGACCTCGATCGAAGGCTATCGATATGTGGTCGACAAGACGAAAGAAGTGCGGCATCTGATGTTTCTCGCTCCCGCCTATGTCCGACTCACGCAGCTGTTGCTTCAGGCTGGGGAGGAGGCAGAAGCGCTTGAGACCATCGAGCGATTCGAAGCCCGCTTCCCATCGACGAAACGCGGCCCCCATTTCCCATCACATGAGCAGCGGGAGATCATGAAGACGACAAAAGCTCAACTGCTGGAAGAGCTGCCCCTCCCACTATCCGCCTAGCCAAGTTTCGCAGACCCAGTGATCTTGCTCATTCGCCCGCCTACTCAGGAAACCAGGGCCGTCAAGCCGTGGGGCTCAACCGGCCTCGCCGCTCGCGCCACGCCGATTGACTCACCGATCGTTCAGTAGTTGGATTCGAGGCTGGTCGGTGTCTTGTTGAGGACGGTTGCCGCAGCTTGCGACAGGGCCGCATCGTGGTGGTGGTCGGGAGAATAGATTCGAAACTGAATGAGTCTCGTGGGCAGAAGGTCTAAGAATTCTTCCAGCGGCTCGGTCGAAACCTGGCCCGTCCCGGGGTCGTACACGTAGAGAGGGTTTCCCCGTCGGTCTTTGGGATCGGGCCGTGGATCCAACAGGGCCATGTCCACGCGAAACGGCAGCCGTCTCAAACCGGGCGGCAGCTCTTTGGCAATCTGCTGCTCGAAATGCCGATGGTTGGGAAACGCCATGCCGCGTTCCTGTCCTTTTTCTTTCAACGTCGTGCTGTAGGCCATCTTCCATTTGACGTCTCGGCCTAGGATCCGTGCCCACTCCTGCCCTAGTTGCCGGCGAGCTTTGTTGCGTGACTGTTTCCATCCTCGAACTTCTTCCAAGAGCGACCAATCGGTCAGGGTGCGATACCCATCCATATTCTTGCGTGGATCGTTAGGGCAGAGCAGCTGCATCGTCTGGCCGAAGATGTCACGCAGATGGATGTCGATCGCTCTGGTGGTGCGATGGAAATAGACGTTGGAGTAGAGGTACATCCTGGTGTTCAGGAACATTTGGAGGGACGGAAGCCCGGTTTTATGAATGGTAAAACCTTTCTCCGTCACGATCGTGTAATGAATCAACCTCGTCAGATCGACCGGGCCGACCGCCACGCCGCACATATAGGAGTCCCTCAAGACATAGTCCAGATTATCTCCGGTGTAACTTCCGGAGATCACAGGCTGAAGCATGTTCAACCATCGAGGGAGGCGGGAGTTGTCCTTGCCTTTCTCCTTGAGGATCAAATGGGCAATCTGGTCGGGATTCAATTCTTCCCCTTTCGCGAAGGGTCCGGACGGGCTTCGGCGGATCTTTCTGATGAGGGGGGCCAAATGTTCCCGGATGATGATCTGGCCCAGCCGTTCATGGGTGAGGCCATGCGCATGGAGAAAATTGTCGTCGAAGAAATGGCAAAACGGACCGTGCCCGATGTCATGAACCAAGGCTGTCACCCGTAAGAGTTCTTCGACAAAATTGGCCGACGGCACGTCTTTGACGGCTTTCTTGAGGAACGGGTATAGATGTCTGGCGAATCGTCCCGCCACGTGCATCGTCCCCAGTGAATGCACGAATCGGGTGTGTTCCGCCGAGGGATAGACCCAGCGGGCGCTCTGCAGCTGGTAGATGTATCGCAGCCGCTGAACCCAAGGGGAGTCGATCAGGTCTTTCTCGGTGTGTTCATGTGGATCAGGATGAGCGTACGGGACGGTGAAGGTGACGTACTTGTGGATGGGATCGGCGATGAGCGCCGATCCATCATACGGAGCGTTTGGTCGGTCTGCTGATTCCATGATCAACGGGCATCTTAGCTCACCTGGTCGGAAGGCGGCAACGGCTCGGTCGTTGATTTGGGGGGCAAGGAGCGATGTTTTTTGAAAAACAGGTAAGCGGCCGGATAGGACAACAGGGCTCCGAACACACTGAGGACGAGTCCTCCGAGCACGAAGGGAGCTGCGTAAGGAAGGACTTGCTGGTAGATGCCGCTGAAACTCATATCCTGCCAGTCGAAATTCGGCACATCGGTCCGCCCCAAGAGCAATGCCCCGGTCCAGTAGGTTGCGCCTAAGATCGGAATGATGGTCCAGGGATTGTTGATCAAGGCGCCGGTAAGCATGGCCAAGAAATTGAGACTGAATAGCCAGGTGCACAGCACCACTATCGCCGTGTGCAGACCATAGGCGGGTGAGAATGCGATGAAGACGCCCAGCGAAAATGCCAACGCGGTGCGTCGCGGTGACTCCTGTAAATGGAGGACTTGGCGCAAGAGCGCTCGGAATGATCGAGTCCCTTGAGCTGGGGGCTGGTGGCTCATGTCGGACATCAGCGGAAATGTTCGTAACTTGTGGCCGGAATCGGCTGGGTCCGACATGAGCCACCAGCCCCCAGCTCAAGGAAGTCGACATTCCAGGCTTTTGCGCCGAGTCCTCATTGCAGGAGTCGCGCGACGCACCGCGTTGGCATTTTCGCTGGGCGTCTTCATCGCGTCTCACCCGCCTATGGTCTGCACACGGCAATAGTGGTGCTGTCCCTGGCTATTCAGTCTCAATTTCTTGGCCATGCTTACCGGCGCCTTGATCAACAATCCCTGGACCATCATTCCGATCTTAGGCGCAACCTACTGGACCGGGGCATTGCTCTTGGGGCGGACCGATGTGCCGAATTTCGACTGGCAGGATATGAGTTTCAGCGGCATCTACCAGCAAGTCCTTCCTTACGCAGCTCCCTTCCGTGCTCGGAGGACTCGTCCTCAGTGTGTTCGGAGCCCTGTTGTCCTATCCGGCCGCTTACCTGTTTTTCAAAAAACATCGCTCCTTGCCCCCCAAATCAACGACCGAGCCGTTGCCGCCTTCCGACCAGGTGAGCTAAGATGCCCGTTGATCATGGAATCAGCAGACCGACCAAACGCTCCGTATGATGGATCGGCGCTCATCGCCGATCCCATCCACAAGTACGTCACCTTCACCGTCCCGTACGCTCATCCTGATCCACATGAACACACCGAGAAAGACCTGATCGACTCCCCTTGGGTTCAGCGGCTGCGATACATCTACCAGCTGCAGAGCGCCCGCTGGGTCTATCCCTCGGCGGAACACACCCGATTCGTGCATTCACTGGGGACGATGCACGTGGCGGGACGATTCGCCAGACATCTATACCCGTTCCTCAAGAAAGCCGTCAAAGACGTGCCATCGGCCAATTTTGTCGAAGAACTCTTACGGGTGACAGCCTTGGTTCATGACATCGGGCACGGTCCGTTTTGCCATTTCTTCGACGACAATTTTCTCCATGCGCATGGCCTCACCCATGAACGGCTGGGCCAGATCATCATCCGGGAACATTTGGCCCCCCTATCAGAAAGATCCGCCGAAGCCCGTCCGGACCCTTCGCGAAAGGGGAAGAATTGAATCCCGACCAGATTGCCCATTTGATCCTCAAGGAGAAAGGCAAGGACAACTCCCGCCTCCCTCGATGGTTGAACATGCTTCAGCCTGTGATCTCCGGAAGTTACACCGGAGATAATCTGGACTATGTCTTGAGGGACTCCTATATGTGCGGCGTGGCGGTCGGCCCGGTCGATCTGACGAGGTTGATTCATTACACGATCGTGACGGAGAAAGGTTTTACCATTCATAAAACCGGGCTTCCGTCCCTCCAAATGTTCCTGAACACCAGGATGTACCTCTACTCCAACGTCTATTTCCATCGCACCACCAGAGCGATCGACATCCATCTGCGTGACATCTTCGGCCAGACGATGCAGCTGCTCTGCCCTAACGATCCACGCAAGAATATGGATGGGTATCGCACCCTGACCGATTGGTCGCTCTTGGAAGAGGTTCGAGGATGGAAACAGTCACGCAACAAAGCTCGCCGGCAACTGGGCAGGAATGGGCGCGGATCCTAGGCCGAGACGTCAAATGGAAGATGGCCTACAGCACGACGTTGAAAGAAAAAGGACAGGAACGCGGCATGGCGTTTCCCAACCATCGGCATTTCGAGCAGCAGATTGCCAAAGAGCTGCCGCCGGGTTTGCGACGGCTGCCGTTTCGCGTGGACATGGCCCTGTTGGATCCGCGGCCCGATCCCAAAGACCGACGGGGAATCCCTCTCTTCGTGTACGACCCCGGGACGGGCAAGGTTTCCACCGAGCCGCTGGAAGAATTCTTAGACCTTCTACCCACGAGACTCATTCAGTTTCGAATCTATTCTCCCGACCACCACCACGATGCGGCCCTGTCGCAAGCTGCGGCAACCGTCCTCGACAAGACACCGACCAGCCTCGAATCCAACTACTGAACGATCGGTGAGTCAATCGGCGTGGCGCGAGCGGCGAGGCCGGTTGAGCCCCACGGCTTGACGGCCCTGGTATCCTGAGTAGGCGGGCGAATGAGCAAGATCACTGGGTCTGCGAAACTTGGCTAGGCGGATAGTGGGAGGGGCAGCTCTTCCAGCAGTTGAGCTTTTGTCGTCTTCATGATCTCCCGCTGCTCATGTGATGGGAAATGGGGGCCGCGTTTCGTCGATGGGAAGCGGGCTTCGAATCGCTCGATGGTCTCAAGCGCTTCTGCCTCCTCCCCAGCCTGAAGCAACAGCTGCGTGAGTCGGACATAGGCGGGAGCGAGAAACATCAGATGCCGCACTTCTTTCGTCTTGTCGACCACATATCGATAGCCTTCGATCGAGGTCTCTTGATTGATCTTTTCATAGCTGAAGGCCTCGATCATATGGACGCCCAGACGATCCGTGTCGGCGCTGATGCACCGTTCCCACTGCCCGTTCACTAAGGCCTGCACTTCTTCCGGAGACAACTGAATGCCTCCCCTTTTGAGATTCGTACGCAACTGCTCCAACACACTCTGGCTTCCAACCAAGCCCCGTACAGTCCAACCAGAGCTCCATTACAGGGAGTCGGTCGTTGACACTTCCCCATGAGCAGTGAAAACTTCTCCTTCGCCACCTGGGAAGGTAAGAAGACGCAACCGTGCGATGCGGCACAGACCTCGCAGATCCGGTCGTCATCGGGAGTCACATAGACATACATGCGAATGCCGGAGCGATCGAAGATATCCACGGCCAGGATGCGGCCAGCCATGATTTGCAGCTGGTAGTATTGCCATACGACGAGAAGTCCAAGAACGGCCACCAAATACAGCGTCACGTCCTGAAATTCCCACCCCTCAATCATTGGTGACCCCCTCCGCCGTCAGTTTCAGACAAGAAACAATACCAACTATCAGAAAAGCCGTCTAAGAAATTCTCCGTTTTCTCAACTGGGTATGGAACTGTCTCGGTTAATGTCTGAGAGCACTTGATCTTCCTTCTTCTCTCTACGACATCATTTGTCCTTTCTGAAGGAAGTTGGCAGGCATCCTGCAGGAATCAAATTGATCGGAGGCTCGACTCATGAAGTCAAAAGGAAGGAGGCTACGATGGGTTTGACCGGGAAACTGATGATCGCTATTGGAGGACTCTCGATGCTATTAGCTGTTCCAGCCTATGCCCAGCTTGGGGGTGGCCAGCAGGACGCGGCCAGTATCCTGAACGGCATGCCTCCTAACGTCTTGGCCAAGGTGCGATCCTTAGCACAGATCCTTCAACAGGGCATCAAAGACGGGAAAATCTCGGAGGTCGAGATTCAACAAGGCTTAACGTCCGGACAACTTGGGGAAAAATTGAAACAGCTGAGTCCCGAGGCCCCTCAGCTCCTTGAAGAGATCAGTGACGCCTCAAGGCAGGGAAAAGGACCAGGGGAAGAAAGCTTGATGCCATTGATGGGAGGATTGGGCATCTCACCGAATTAACTGAGGGAATACCCTAGTGCCGCCGCTGGGAGGAACGGGAGTATGATGAGAGTCATGGATAACGTCTCCGACAAGAGTCGCGCAGAAAAGATGGCCCTCATCACGCCATGGATCAACCCAGAGGAACGGGTCACCGTGCAGTTTGAGGATCAATACGATATCAACACGATCGTGACCGGCTGCACCGAGCGCCTCGTTGATGTGGAATTGGAAACCAACGTCCCCCATCTCCGGCAGGAACTGTCGATCCCGCTGAGCGACATCGAAGTCTCAGAAGATCCCACCCACTATACGCGCGATCCCGACAAGCCATTACAATTCAAACGGCTGCTGTTGATCGTCAAAGGCAAGCGTCCGCCCATTGTGTATTGAAACGGCCACGCGGCTCTCGAATCACCGACAGATAGTTGATACCGCCTATCGGTGCCCCGAACTCGATGCTGCGCAGACAAAGTATCCGACCCTTAACTTCGCCCTACAAGGAATGCATCGCCCTCAACAGGACTATGACTATATTGAGGTACTTTACGTTTTCATGATAAAGTAAAGGCCTCTGAGAGGGATTGATATGGCTGTACAGAAATTGAGCAGCAAGAATCAGATCGTCATTCCGAAGGAAGCCAGACGGGCGATGGGGGTCAAAGGCGGCGATGAGCTATTGGTAGTTGTGAAGGACAATCTGACACTCGTCATGCCGAAGCCTAAGCGGTACGTAAAGGCGCTACAGGGGTTGGCTAAAGGCGCCTACCCTTTCGACTACCTCAAACGAGAGCGCAAGTCGTGGTAGCAACCGCCTGATGCGAGGTCTCCCTTCCTGCGGTGAACGCATTGGGCTGGATACGAACGTCTTCATCTATTTCCTAGAATCTCACCCACGATACGGTTCCTGGTGCGCATCCCTGTTCGATCTAGTCGAGCGTGGTCATAATCCAGCCATAACGTCGACCATCACTCTCCTCGAATTGCTGGTCCAACCCTACCGTGATCAAAAAGAAGACCTGGCGCAGAAAATCTTCGCCTTAACGACCACCTACCCCACGCTCGAATGGGTGCCGCCCACGATGAACCTTGCCGATCGAGCGTCGGAGCTGAGGGCCCGTTATCGTTTGAGCACACCGGATGCCATTCAGCTTGCAACCGCCATTAACCGGAAAGCTACCCGCTTTTATGGGAACGATCGCGGGCTTAAGCGCGTACGCGAAATAGAATGTCTTATCGTTGATGATTTGATTTGACCACCTCATAATCGGCTAGGATGAGCGTACAGTTTGAGGATCAACGCGATATCAATACGATCGTGACCGGCTGCACCGAACGCCTCGTTGATGTGGAATTGGAAACCAACGTCCCCCTCTCCGGCAGGAACTGTCGATCCCGCTGAGCGACATCGAAGTCTCAGAAGATCCCAGCCACTATACGCGTGATCCCGACAAGCCGTTACAATTTAAACGACTGCTGTTGATCGTCAACGGCAAACGCCCGCCGATTGGGTATTGAGAGAGTCACGCGGTTTTTACCGATTGGCGTCCAAACTCGACCCTGCGCAGTCAGATAAAGGTATCCGACCCCTTAAATCTCACCATACATTTCTGGCCGCGATTTGATCAGTGGAAGTACGGACCAGAGAATGTATCTGTTCTCCTGCATCGAGAGAGCCTACCGATAGTCCCAGAATCCCTCTTCAACCGTCCTCTTGAGGTCTCTAATCATTGGGTCACGAATTCCCAATTCCATCGCTACAACCTGTTCAGGTGTTGCTGCTAATTCAGGGTGGTTAATGACCAGAACAGGCTTACCTGAAACACGGATGTCTATGGTCACAGGCTCGGCAGTGACCAATTCTGCCGTCACTCGAAACATTGCCGCAGGACCAGTGGAATACGTGCCGCCAGCGATAAAGAACGGGGTAGGTGCTACCCACACTACTTCTGTGTCCTGGACAGCTTTATATGTTGTCGTGAGCTTAGCTGGTGTTGATGCATCTAGATCCAGCGGTGCCCACCCGGTGATCACCTTTTTAGCCTTTTCCATCGCCTGCCCCTCGGTCATACCCTTTCGAGTGACTACGATATATCCCGACGTGGAATCAGTTCCAATAGATTCATTCCGTCCCCCAGTATGGCTCCACCATATACATCCCTGCAGTGTTCCACACGCAGCTAAAAGGACAAATACCATTAGAGTGTTCATCATCGTCTCTCTCATGTTTCTTCCTCCCAGCCTCGACTATGGCTCCACAGAAATGCAAACATTAACTTCCATCACATTGCATATGCGGAAGTGCATAGGAGGTAACCTAAGTTACTCCAGTGTCGTAAACAACCCTTCGTAAGTAGGAATCCAACGAGAAAAATGCAAGATTTAACAAGATATGGATTTATAAGGGGACGAACGCGATTGCGATAAACGTGGTTAGATGAATGGGGAACAACCAAGATCGTCAATGACTGGGGATGTCATTTGCTTTGCCGGATCAGAGTGACTGCGGACAAAAATGCACTATGGCAGATCAAGAGAAGTTGACCGGATGGCGGGGAAGAAGATTTTGGCACAAGAGCAATGGCACGTTCATAATATTCGTCATAGAGGAACAATTCGCATGGGGCTTATCCAGAAGGATTCGTTTTTGAACGAGCTTTAGGATAAGTCAACCCGTTGAGAAATCGCTGCTTCTTCTTTTGAATTTACAGGGAATTTTGACACCGGTGCCAAGAAGTTTTCAGAAAGAAAACAGCTCAGATAAAAATCCTGTCCAGCTGCTCCAATCCTGCGAGATCACTGCTCTCACGATTTTTTCCCTTGCTCCACCGATTGGTTCGTATCACTCGTCTCAGCTTCTTTGCGTTCTTCCTTATCTGTCGCCGTCAATGATTTGGTGGTGCGTTCTTCTCGATGGCTATGGATGAGTGCCGCGGCGATCAGGAGCTGGATGCCGATGAGAAGAAAGAAGAGCCCTCCCTTGTGCTGACCGGTATGCTCGGCAAGTGAGAATCGGTGAGCTGCGAGCAGAAGAGAGAGTGCCGAGCAGAGGAACAAAACAATTCTCATGGCTGCTGCCCCATCCCAAAATGGTATGCTCGCGGTGGGACAAGATCAACCAGAAATCATGGAGATGGCAAGAACTGAAACCGATCGAAACTATTGAGCCGGCGCACCTACACTGGAAGTCGGATCACCTGATGGTACAGGAGCTGTGGACTGTATTGCGCCTTTAAATGGCAGTTCAAGCAGTGCATAGGGGTTGACGCGCGCGCCGTTGAGTTTGACCCCCCAATGGAGATGGGGACCGGTGGCCCGACCGGTCGCCCCCACTTTCCCGACGATCTGTCCCGCTTTCACCTGATCGCCGTCCTTGACCAAGACTTCGGATAAATGAAAGTACATGGAGTAGAAGCCGAGTCCGTGATCGACAAAGATGCCTTTGCCGGAGAAAATATGATCGACGATGAGCCGCACCACCCCATCATTCGTCGCGACGACGGCGGTCCCAAGCGGAGCCCCGATGTCTTCACCGTTGTGCGGATTCCGTGCCTGGCCGTTCATGATTCTGACGCTGCCGAAGATCCCGGTTCGCTTGCCGCTCACCGGCTCCACGAAACCCGCTTGCCAGAGTTTGCTCTGGGAATCCCTCGTGAGTGATTCCTTCACCTGCTCTTGCTCGGCCTTCCAGCGCGTCAAACTCTTTTCATCGAGATCGACCTTGTCTTTGGGCAGCGTGAGATGCTCGACGTGAAATTTCTCTTTGCCGATTGATACGCTGTAGCGAAGGGTGCGACTCTGCTCGCCCATCTTCAGCTCGACGGTCAGTTCATGAGTCCCCGGCTCGTCCTGCAGGTCTATCCCAAGCAATCCGACAAATCCTTTCGGCTCGTCGAGTCGTGGATCGGGAAAGAAACGAATGGAGCGGCCAAGGAACATTCCCTGCGCAGTCGTAGCTGCATCATCAGTCGGCACTTTGACGACGATAATGTGTCCCTGTTTGCCGCTATAGTGGCCATGAGCACTTTGCCCAGTCGGTAAAGACCCTGCAAAGAGAGCGACCGGGAGATAACCGGCGAGCAGCATAGCGATACCCAGTAGGCACTGTACCGGGTTCATCGATAAAACCGCCCTCCGGACACTTGGGAAATCAGTTCCTCGACCCGTCGATTCACCGCACTGAAGGGGTCCATGCAGAGGATGGTTTCCTCCCAATATCCGTTCAGCTTCAGATACGTCCAATCCACCGTATAGGATCGATTCTTGGCCCGCGCGAATCGAATGAAATCCCCACGGACCTTGGCCCTTGTCGTCTGAGGTGGGGTGGACATCGCCCGCTGGACCGTTTCCTCCTCGACGACACGTTCGATAAGCCCCCGAGACTCCATCAGATAATACAACCCTCTCGTCCGCTTCACGTCATGGAACTGCAAATCGAGGAGGAACACTCTCGGATCGTCCCACCCGCAGTTCCTCTTGTCCACGTAGGACTGGATCAAATGTTTCTTCGTGACCCAATCGACCTGATGAGTGAGTTGCATTGGATCTTCTTCCAGTTGCTGAAGCATCCGTTCCCATTTGTCCCACACATCGTCGAGGATGGGTTCATGCGCCTGTTGATTCAGATACTCTTTGGCCCGCTTGAGATAGGCCAGTTGAATTTCGATGGCGGTCAGCTGCCGGCCGTCATCGAGTTTCACCTTTTTCTTCAACGTCGCATCCCGCGAGACCTCTCGGATCGCCTTGACAGGATCCTCGAGTTCCATCCCATGAACCGTGTACCCCTCTTCGATCATCGACAAGACAAGCGCGGCCGTCCCCACTTTAAGGTAAGTGGCGTACTCCGACATATTGGAATCCCCGACGATGATATGGAGCCGCCGATACCGTTCGGCGTCCGAATGGGGCTCGTCGCGGGTATTGATGATGCTTCGGGAAGATGTCGTCGACGATGACGTCTTCTCATGAATATGTTGCGCGCGCTGAGAGATGAAATACTGCGGCTTGCCGGACACTTTTAATACTTTGCCGGCCCCGCTGAACACCTGCCTGGTCACGAAAAACGGGATCAATTGTTCAGTGACTTTCCAGAAATCGACGTCGCGCCGCATGAGGAAGTTTTCGTGACATCCGTAGGTATTCCCCAGGGAGTCCGTGTTATTCTTGAAAATATAGATTTCCCCGGACAATCCTTCCTCTCGAAGCCGCTCCTCCGCTGCAGGCAAACAGGCTTCCAACAAGCGCTCGCCCGCTTTATCGTGAACAACGAGATCAAGAATGTTGTCGCACTCCGGAGTGGAGTATTCGGGATGACAGCCGGTGTCTTGATAGAACCGAGCCCCATTGACCAAGAAGGCGTTTGACGGCCAGCTGTTCGGAATCAATCCTTCAAAGATGTAGCCCAGGACTTTTTCCATGGGGAGATAGATACGGCCGTTGGGGGAGAAAATGAGACCGTATTCGTTCTCCAGGCCGAAGATCCGTTGTTTCATGGGACCGGCAGACATCATTTCAACAGATTACACGCCGATTGTCGGATCTTCAACAAAGGAAGCCCTTACGGAGGGCAGAGGTCAGGGAGAGAGGATATGTCGGACATCGGTGATCGATAACCGACGAAACTTTCGGCCGGGACGGGTTCGGTCCAAGACTGCGACTTCCAACCCTTCCGGCTGCAGCTTTTGATTGGCCGTCTGCTCCAGCGCCGTGACACAGAGCTTCAACGCAGCGTCCAAGGGTGGAACCTGGTCGAGACTTTTTTCTTTCAACAGGGTGTGCACCGCCTCAGACCGTCCGCCGATCACCGCACAGTTCTTCTCGTCGATGATGCTGCCGTCGAACGAAATCCGATAGATTTCGTTCGGGTGATGATCGGTCCCGGTTTGCACCACGAGAATCTCAACCTCAAGCGGCTTCATTTCCTGGCTGAACACGGTCCCAAGACTTTGCGAATACCCGTTCGCGAGCGAGCGGCCGGTCACATCGTCCCGGCTATACATGAATCCCCGGAGATCGGCGTGGCGGATGCCCGCCTTTCGAAGATTCTCGAATTCGCTGTACTTGCCGGCTCCCGCAAACGCGATGTTGTCGTAGATTTCCGACACCTTGTGCAGCGAGGCGCTCGGATTATCCGCCGTCAATAGAATGCCGTCGGCATACTCCATCGCGATGATCGAGCGGCCTTTGGCAATCCCCTTCTTGGCATACTCAGCCTTATCCTGCATCATCTGTTCAGGGGACACGTAATAGGGCATCGGCATGATTACGTCTCCCTTGAACGACGCGTGGCCATCATCTCATCGTACACGGCGCGCAGTGTATCATCGGTTACATCCGTGATGCCTTGACCGGTCACGAACTTAGCCGTCGGATAAATTCCTCGTATGAGATCCGGCCCGCCGGTGCCGACATCATCATCTGCGGCATTATAGAGGGATAACAACGCGAGCTTGAGCGCATCCTGCTCGGAAAGATTCTTCCGAAAATGCTCACGCATGGTGTTGCGGGCATCTTTTCCACCGGACCCGATCGCATGGTAATCGGACTCTTCGTACCGCCCGCCGGTAATGTCGTACTTGAAGATGCGGCCCTCGGCGCGTTTCACGTCATACCCGACGTACAACGGCATGACGACCAGTCCCTGAAACACCATCGGAAGATTGGCCTTGACCATCTGGCCCAGCTTATTGGCCTTTCCCTCGCATGAGAGCGGCATGCCTTCCAGTTTTTCGTAATGCTCCAATTCGGTCTGAAATAACCTGGCCATCTCGATACAAGGACCTGCCGCCCCCGCGATCGCCATGGCCGACCAATCGTCGATCTTGAAGACTTTTTCGATGCGGCGATCCGCGATCTGAAACCCCTCCGTGGCTCGGCGGTCTCCGGCAATCACGGCGCCCCTCTGATACTTGATGGCCAGCACGGTCGTGGCGGAGGGCACAGTGACCGGCCTGACAGTGCGCATCTGGTCGAGACCGGCCGTCATTCCGTGGCTTCGGAATGCCAACTCAGGATGATGGGTTGAGACGAAGTCAAAAAAACTGGCGCCGTCGTGGTCGGGGAGATAGGGCAGCTTCATCGTGGTTTTCGAACCACCATCGTCAAACCTTGAGTTTCTCGATCAGGGCATCGACTGAATCGGTCGTATCAAGCAGCTCTCGCGTCAACGCCTGCGTTCCTCGATGAGGGTCCATCAGAGGCACTTTCTTGATCGTTGTATTGCCGACGTCGAACAGCACCGACGTCCAACTGGCCCCGTACAACGCCTTCGAAAACTTACTGACACAACGCCCACGAAAATAGGCTCTGGTACCCGTCGGTGGATTGAGCTCCGCTCGTTGAATATCCTCTTCCTCAACGATCCGCTCGATGCGACGACTGCGCTCCAGCGTGTAGAACAAGCCCTTGTCGGGACGAACATCATGGTATTGGAGATCCATCAGCTTCATTCGTGGATCATCCCATCCGCAACCTTTACGCTCCATGTACGACTCGATCATATGCCGCTTGGCGACCCAATCCAATGCGTTCACCAACAGTCGCGGATCGCGATCGAGCTGGTTCAACACATCTTCCCAACGGCGCAACACATCGTGCGTGGTAGGACTGTGATCCTGCGAGGCATAAAACGTCTTGGCGGCGCTCAGGTACGCCCGCTGGACGGCAAGCGCCGTGGTAGGCCTTCCACCGGCCAGCTTCACGGTTTCCTTCACATCCAGATCGCGGGACACCTGCTTGAACACACGAACCGGCTCGTCCAGTTCGAGCTGAGGCAGATCGGCGCCTGACTGAAGCAAATCCAAAACGATGTCCAACGTTCCCACCTTCAGATAGGTGGAAAGTTCAGCCATATTGGCGTCGCCCGTGATGACATGGAGTCTCCGAAACCTCGCCGCGTCGGCATGCGGTTCGTCGCGCGTGTTGATGATCGGACGTTTGACCATCGTGTTGAGGTCCATGAGACATTCGAAAAAGTCGGCGCGCTGCGAGATCTGGTATTCCGTCGGGTTGGTTTGATTTTCAGCTCCGACCTTTCCTGCTCCGGCGAAGATCAGCCTAGTGACGAAGAACGGCGTCAACACTCGAGCGATCCGGTCGAACGGCACGGACCGCGGGACCAAATAATTTTCGTGGTACCCGTAGCTGTTGCCTTTGCCGTCGGAGTTGTTCTTGTAGAGAACATACTGCTCGCCTCCCCTCACCCGAGCCATTTCCTGAAGGCATTTGGCGAGAATGCGTTCTCCCACTCGTTCGAATGCTACGATCTCCCTGGCAGTCGAGCACTCCGGCGTTGAGTATTCCGGATGAGCTCCATCGACATATAAACGTCCGCCGTTCGCCAGCACCTTGTTCAGCTGCCGGTTATGGTCGGGATTGGGACGTTCTCGCTCACCATCGACTTCAAATCCCCTGGCATCCAAGAGCGGATTTTCGTTCTCGTAGTCCCAGAGCGCCCCCGGAGCCGGCAGTCCTTGGTAATGTCCGATCACGGCAAAGGAGCCCGACACGGGATCCGTCGCGGATGGATCTTTTGCCGCGATGCCGAACTCGGTTTCCGTGCCAAGCACACGCATGCGACTCGTGGATGTGTGTTCTGGCATAAATCAGTAGCTAGAGATAGTGGCCGGTACTGATGGTTTCAATCTGCCGATGTTCGGCGGGCCCACCGCTGATGGTCCGGAGATGAATGATTTTCTCCCCCTTCTTTCCGGCGACTTTGGCCCAATCGTCCGGATTGGTCGTATTGGGGAGATCCTCATGTTCCTTGAACTCCTCACGGATGGCGCGGATCAAGTCGTCCGAGCGCAGGCCGGCCCCCTCTTGCGCGATCACGCGTTTCACGGCAAATTTTTTCGCGCGCGAAACAATGCCTTCGATCAAGGCTCCGCTGGCGAAGTCCCGGAAGTACAGCACTTCTTTTTCACCATTGGCATAGGTCACTTCAATGAACTTGTTTTCCTCACTGGCCGCGTACATGGTCTCGACGGTCAGGGCCGTCAAGCGATCCACGAGCGCCTGTCGATCGCCTCCGTGCCGTTCCAGGTCCTCGGCGGCAAAGGGAAGATCTTTCGAGATGTACTTCGAGAAGATATCCCGCGCAGCCGTGGCATCCGGCCGTCCCACTTTGACCTTGACGTCCAATCGACCGGCGCGAAGCACCGCGGGATCGATCAAATCCTGGCGGTTGCTGGCTCCAATGACGATGACGTTGCGCAATCGCTCGACCCCGTCGATCTCGGAGAGAAACTGTGGAACAATCGTCGACTCGATGTCCGAGGACACACCTGTTCCACGGGTTCTGAAGAGTGCATCCATCTCATCAAAAAACACGATCACCGGATGTCCGTCGTCGGCGCGTTCCTTCGCCTTCTTAAACACCTCGCGGACCTGACGCTCCGACTCCCCGACGTACTTATTGAGTAATTCGGGACCCTTCACATGAAGAAAGTAGCTCCGAATTTCCTTGCCCGCCCGATGACCTAATTTTTTGGCGATCGAATTGGCGACGGCTTTGGCGATGAGCGTCTTTCCACAACCGGGTGGGCCATAGAGCAGCACCCCTTTCGGCGCGCTGAGCTTATACTCGGAAAACACGTGGGGGTGCAGGAACGGAAGTTCGACGGCATCGCGTACCTGCTCCAATTCTTTCTGAAGGCCTCCGATGTGCTCATAGTCGACATCCGGGACCTCTTCCAATACAAGCTCTTCCGCTTCGGACTTGGGCAACTTCTCAATGACATACCCGGAACGGGGATCGTACAACAGATGGTCCCCCACGCTCAGACGTTCGGCGAGCAGTGGGTCGCCGAGTTCGGCCACCTTTTCCTCATCGAAATGGAGAGTGACCAATGCCCGCCCTCCCTCCAGCACGTCCTTGAGTCGAACGACCTCTCCCTGACTGTCGAACCCTTTGACCTCGATCACGTTGAGCGCCTCGTTCAGAACGACTTCACGGCCCTTCCGCAACTCGGTACTCTTAATCGAGGGATGAAGGCTGACCTTCATTTTCCGTCCCGACACATAAACATTTCCGGTACCGTCCGCATTTATACTGGAAAAAATGGCGTACGCCGACGGCGGCGCCGTGAGTTTTTCGACCTCTGTGCGCAGCGCTTCGATCTGTGCCTTCGCTTCCTGCAGCGTGCCCACGAGTTTTTCGTTCTGTTTATTGGCTTGATCGAGTTGGTGGCGTGACTGGTAGAGCCGACGGATTTCGTCCTCCATCGACTGAATCTGAACACGAAGCTTGTCGATCTCGCGCGCGTGTTCGTCGTTCTTGTGAATCATATCCCCATTCCCCTCAGATAACCGCTTCGTAATCTGCTTAACGGAATCTCGGAGGGACCGGAGCCGACCGGGCTGATCTTTGCTGGACGCCATTTCGGCACAACAGGAATCGCTCGCAACATGCGTGAATCAAGCTGGTGGTCGGATTCTAACACCCGACCTAGGGGTGGTCAACTCCAACGGACGATCTCGCGCGAGCTTGGCAACGTTTCATGTCTGCAGAGCATCACTGAACTCTCGTGCTGATGCGCCGATATCATCACGAGTCAGCAGTGCGCCGATCACCGCGACTCCGTGGGCCCTGACTCGACGAACCTCGCGCACCCGTTCGCTCGTGATGCCGCCGATGGCAAAGACGGGGATCGTCGATTCGCGACAGGCATCGGCAAGGGCATCGAGTCCGAGCGGAGGGCCGAACGAACGCTTCGATGGAGTATCGAAAATAGGACCGAATATGACGTAGTCGGCCCCGGCGTGATTCGCTCGCCGAACTTCTTCAACAGAATGCGTGGAAATCCCGATCAACCGATCGGGCCCGATGAGCCGACGAACCGCAGATACCGGAAGACTATCGGCACGAAGATGAACGCCGTCCAAGTTCAGCGCCAGCACGAGATCAACACGATCGTTGAGGATTAAGGGAATGGCTCGTGGTGCGGTCAGCGCGTGGACCTCCTGTGCCAGCGACAGCAACTCACGCGTCGGTAAATCCCGTTCTCGAAGTTGAATGGCCGGCACACCAGCCATGATGGCTTGACTGAGTACTGTTGACAGGGGACGACCGTGAAGCTGATGACGATCCGTGACGAGAAGCAGACGAAAGTTTACTGAAGACATGCTCGAAGACGGTTAGGGACGGTTAGGGGTAAACGGTAATGGAGTAAGGAGATTCTTGAACATTCCTTCTCTTGCTCTTTACCCCTTACCTTTCACCCCTTACCAGCTTTTACAACATCCCTTCGATCGGACTACTCGCCGTCGCGTAGAGTTTCCTGGGAATGCGACCGGCCTTGTACGCCAGACGACCGGCATGGACCGCATACTTCATCGCTTCCGCCATGGCAAGCGGATCCTGCGCACCGGCAATGGCCGTGTTCATGAGTACCGCATCCGCCCCTAATTCCATTGCAAATGCGGCATCGGACGCGGTCCCAACCCCAGCATCGACGATGATCGGCACCTTGATCATTTCCATAATGATTTTTAGATTATAAGGATTGCGGATACCCAATCCCGACCCAATCGGCGCCGCCAACGGCATGACTGCTGGACATCCAACGTCGACGAGTTTCTGAGCTACGATGGGATCGTCATTCGTGTAGGGAAGTACGATGAATCCTTCTTTAATGAGAATCTTGGCTGCCTCGATCAACCCTGCCGTATCGGGGAACAAGGTCCTCTCGTCGCCAAGCACTTCCAATTTCACCAGGTCGGAGATCCCGGCCGCGCGAGCCAAACGCGAATAGCGAACCGCATCTTCCACCGTGTAGCAGCCTGCCGTGTTCGGCAAGATCGTATATTTCTTCGGATCAATGTAGTCGAGCAGATTCTCTTTCGATCGATCGGTGATATTCACTCGACGAACCGCCACAGTCACGACATCAGCGCCGGACGCTTCAATGGCCTTTTGCGTCTCGACAAAGTCTTTGTATTTTCCCGTTCCGACCCACAAGCGGGACTTGAACTCACGCCCCGCGATATTCAACCGATCGTCCGCCATAGTGACCTCTTAGAATGATCCGCCGCCGATAAAACCGAGAATCTCGACCTGATCTCCGTCTTTGAGCGGACGCTGATCAAACGTCGCCCGATCCAGAATTTCAAGATTCAGCTCGACCGCCACCCGCTCCGTTCGTATATCCAGGTCCTGCAACAGATCGGCAACTGTTGCGCTACTGCGCCAGGTCCGTGCCTGCCCGTTCACGTGGATCTGGATTGTGCTCTCCACGCCTGTCATCCTATGGGACCGGAATTCACCTTGTCAACAAAGTGCCCCTTAAAGTGCCGCTTGCTTGAAAGACCGAGGAAGCCGCACAATACACCTCCAAGGTCCTGCGCATGAAAGAGAATAATCAACGACTTGCCGCGCTCTTTCGATCGATGGTTGATCGCCTTTCATCGCAACGGGCGAACCCATATCGAGTGAGGGCTTATCGGCGGGCTGCGGATGCGCTGCTTGCCATCGAAGAGGATGTGGCTATCGTGGCTGACCGTAAAGGCCTTGAGGAGATCGACGGGATCGGAACCGATTTGGCGAAAAAAATCGAAGAGTTTCTTGAGACTGGGACCATCCGCGCCTATGTTGAGCTTCAGACCCCGCTCCCGACAGAAGTCAGGAGTTGGGCCACCCTTCCGGGACTCTCCGAGTCACTCGTGGCCTATTTGTACTTCCGACTTGGGATACGAACGCTCCCCGATCTCGATCAGCTCATTCGCTCTCACCTGCTTCGAACCCTGCCGAGTTTCTCTGGATCAGAGGAGCAGTTGCTGCAAGCTGTCCGACAACGGATCCAAAATCACACGCCTTAGGAAGTCTTGAGTTCCTTGAATATCTTCCAGCTCTTCAGTAATTCCACCGCCTTCTGCAGCTGAACATCCTGCTCAAGCGAGAGTTCCCCTCCCACTTCAGCCGGCAACGGCGGTGGAACCGTGCCGTTCTTCGGACTTGCTTCCTCGGGAGACTTTCCACTCGGGGGCGAGGCATCTTTTCCTGTCGGTGGTTTGACGGACTTCCCCTCCTGGTCCTTTTCAGCCGGCTTCCCGTCAGGCGCCTTGGCAAGCACCGGCGTCGGCAGTTTCACCACAATATCAGGAGTAATCCCCGTCGACTGGATCGACCGACCTTTTGGCGTATAGTACTTCGCGGTCGTGAGGCGCAGCCCCGAACCATCACCTAAGGCCAAGATCGTCTGCACCGACCCCTTCCCGAACGAGATCGTCCCAACCACGACGGCCCGCCCCCAATCTTGCAGCGCCCCAGCGACGATCTCCGACGCACTCGCCGATCCCTCGTTGACGAGAACGATGACCGGAAGATCTTCCAGTTGATCCTTGGATTTCGCGAACCATTCGTCCTTTTTCCCTTCCCGGCTCTTGGTATACACCACCAGCTTCCCGCTGGGAAGAAATTGCTCGGACACATCGACGGCCGCGGTCAGCAAACCGCCGGGATTGTTTCGTAGATCCAGAATGGTTCCTTGGAGCTTCTGTTCCTTGAACTGTTTGATCGCTTTGGAAAGGTCTCGACCGGTCGCTTCCTGAAACTGAGTGAGCCGGACATAGCCGAGGTTGTCGATGACTTTCGATTTCACGCTTTCAATTTTGATGGTGTCCCGGACGAGGGTGAACACCAATGGATCCGCTGTCCCATCCCGTTGAACGGTGAGATTGACCTTACTGCCTTTCGGCCCTCGCATTTTCTGGACGGCATCCATCAACGTCAAGTCCTTCGTGGTGTCGTCGTTGACTTTAATGATGAAATCGCCGGCTTTGATCCCGGCTCGATGCGCGGGCGTGCCTTCGATCGGCGCGATCACGGCCAGCCGGTTGTCCTTCACACCGATTTGAATGCCGACTCCGCCGAATTCTCCCCTGGTTTCGACCTGCATCTCCTTATACATTTCCGGAGTCATATAGGCTGAGTGCGGATCGAGCGTCGACAGCATGCCGCGAATGGCCCCTTGAATCAGATCCTTCGGCTTCGTCTCATCGACATAGTGCTTTTGAACCTGATTGAGGACCTCGGAGAAGGTTTTAAGTTCCTCATAGGTTTCGCCGGCGTGGCCGGTTCGCTCCCAGCCTTTCCCGATGACGACTCCACAGAGCAGGACGAGTGCGATCATCGGTCCGACCACCCAAGACTTCCGCCGTGGCTGCTGTTCCATAATCATCACATCCCTTCTTTCATGCGTTTTCAGATGCTCAGCCCCGATCGACACCGACAACACACATCTTATCTTTTTGCCAGCCAGTGGAGCGGATCGACCGGCTCGGCCCCTTCACGTAACTCGAAGTATAAAGTATTTTCTCCGATCATGCCCGTGTCTCCTGTCTCCCCGATAGGTTGGCCTTCGGCCACTTGCTCACCCGCTTTGGCCAGAATCTTGGACGCATGCGCGTACAGAGAAAAGAACCCGTTGGCATGATCTAAGATTATAACGAGTCCGTATCCTTTCAACCAGTCCGCATAGACAACGCTCCCGCTCATGACGGCATGGATCAAGCTTCCCTCGGCGGTTCGGATTTCAATGCCTTTGCGCTGGACATAGGTATTGAACGTCGGGTGTTTCTGACGCCCGAAGAAGGACACGACTTTCCCATCGGCCGGCCAAGGCAGCGTGCCCCTCACTCCATGAGGCAAGGGTGAAGACGTGGAAGGGGGCACGGCCATGGCGCGTCGGCGCGCTTCCAACTCATGCAACAACCCATCCACTCGCGAGGCGGAACGCTGCAATTCTTCGACCGTGCGATTGTAGGCATCCTTTTCGTGCGTGATCTTCGCCAGATAGACCTTTTTCTCTTTCTGAAGCACTCGGATATCGGCCACCTTCTTCTCGATATTTACTTTGAAGGCGACCAGTACGGTTCTTGCCTCAGCGCGCTGATGCTCAGCCTGCTCCATCCGCTCCATATCGGATCGGAACGTCTCCAGCAATTCGTAATCCCTATGTGAAACGGCAGAGAGGTATTGTCCGCGACGTTGGAAATCACCGTATGAGTCCGCCGTGAAGAGGGCCTTCACAAGACCAAACCGTCCTTCCATATACTGCACGCGAAGCCGGGCAAGAATGGCCTCGCGTCGCGCATCAATGCTGGTTCGCATCGTTCCTAACTGGTCCGTAATTTCTTCGATCTCCCGATCCTTCTGTCGCAGCTTCTTGCTGATCTCATGATGATCTTGCCGATGATGCACCAATCGTTCGTCCAGGGATTGGATGCCCTGCAGAACCGATTCTCGTTTTTTTTCTGCTTCCTCGGCCCGTTTCCGCTTCTCTTCAATCTTGTTCTTCAGCTGCTCAAGGGCCTTCCGCTCTCGCTCAATTTTCCCCGAGATCGGATCAGTCGCAGCAGCCGCAGCCGCCCACCCTCCTCCAGCCGCAAGGCACCAGAGAAGGATGGTGAAGGAGATTCTCATGCCCGACCTTCCCCAACACGAAGAAGCGACACCACGCTCCCGGCAAAGCCAAGCCCCATCCCCGCCGTGACGAGCGCCAGACATACCGAGAGGGGAAAGAACGTGAGCATACCTTCGATCCCGCTGAAACGGCCTGCCAATTGAATCTGCTGTCGGAACAGTTCAAACGCGAACTTAAGAATTGCTAACGACAGCGCGCTGCCGCAGGCTCCCAGCACGGCTCCTTCGAGAAAATATGGAATACGGATAAACGCGCGCGTCGCTCCAATCGAGCGAAGGATTTCGATCTCCTCCCGTCTGGCCAACAGGGTGAGCCTGATCGTATTCCCAATGATCGTCACCGCGGCCGCGGAGAGGAGGATACCCACCCCGATCGCCGCCAGCTCGATGTAGCCGATCAGTTCGGCCAGCAGACTGAGCCATTCTTGATTATAGTCGACCTTGGCGACACCTTCCATTGTTTGCACTCGTTCTACCCAGCCTTTCATGGCGTCCGGAGAACGAAAGCTCGCCGCAAGCGTCACCACGAACGAGGCCGGGAGAGGATTCTCTCCGAGCCCTTCGAGTAAGTGAGACTCACCGGGGAATTGAACTCGAAATTCTCCCAGCGCCTGTTCTTTTGAAATAAAGAGCACCCCATCGACCATACGATCGGTCTTGAGTGTTCGCTCGAGTGCCTGCACCTTCTCACGGGGAAATCGATCCTTCAAATAGACCATGACCTTGACATCTTCTTGGAGCGACCCCGCTGCATTCCGCAGATTCATATAGAGCAACAGAAAGATGCCGACACAGGCCAAGGTAAACGCCGTCGTCAGTACGGCGACGAATGTCGTCGTGCGGTTCGTCCGCATGTTCGCCCACGCTTCGCGAACGAGATACAACAGTCGCCTCATACGCCGACCCCTTCCCCGATCCGACGCTCCGACAGCAACACGCCCTGCACCAAGGTGATCACTCGTCGATTGACCTGGTTCATCACATGTGAATCGTGCGTCGCGACGATCACGGTCGTCCCTCGGGCATTGATCAGTTTGAACAACTCAATAATCTCCCTTGTGCGTTCCGGATCAAGATTGCCCGTTGGTTCGTCGGCCAGGAGCACCACCGGTCCGTTGACGATCGCCCGCGCAATACACACACGCTGCTGCTCCCCCGTTGAAAGACTGTTCGGCGACTGATCCTTTTTGTGATCGACATCGACGGCGCGCAATGCCTCCGTGACTTTACGACGAATATCTTTTTCGGATGCGCCTTGAACGATCAACGGGAGCGCCACATTGTCGAAGACGGATTTCTTCGGCAAGAGGCGAAAGTCTTGAAACACCGCCCCGACCTTCCGTCGAAGATAGGGAATCTCGGTTGGTCTGAGCTTGGTCACATTCTTGCCGTGAACGAAAATCTGGCCCTCGTCCGGCTGCTCTTCCCCGATCAGCATGCGCAACAGGGTAGACTTCCCGGCCCCGCTCGATCCCATGAGCAGGACAAACTCCCCCTTTTCGATCTCGAGGCTGACATCGGACAATGCGGCTTTCCGATCATGCCATTTGGATACATGGATCAGTTGAATGATGGCATCCATGAAAACCCCTTGAGGAAGGACTACAGCCCTCAGCGTTCGCTGACGTCAAACGCGTTCTCGAGATGTTCGATCCGTCCTTGGGCGGAGGGCATCCTTTGGACCAACACCACATCGAATCGGCAGGCTTTCTCCGACCAATGCCGTTGCGCTAAATACAGGGCGGCCAGTTTCGCCAGCTTCGCCCGCTTGCGGTAACCCACCGCCAATAGAGCCCCGCCGAAGGCTTCCGTGGCCCTGCCCTTCACTTCGACGAAGACCACGACACCATGGTCGTCCGCTACGAGGTCCAGTTCACCGAGCGGGGTCCGTACGTTGCGATCGAGAATTCGATAGCCCTTGGCCAGCAAGAACTGTTCGGCCTGCATTTCGCTGGCTTGGCCGAACTGATGGCGCGGGTCGGAAGTGGCCATGCGTTTAATATTCGAACAATGTGGGGCTCACCCGTCGGGCGGACTCACGCTGCGCGGCGATGATCGCCTCTTGCACCGGCATGAATGTTCGACGATGAATAGCGCACGGGCCGTGGCGCGCCAATCGTTGCAGATGTCCTGTCGTGCCATACCCCTTATGCGAGAGAAAATCATATTCGGGAAACATGTCGTGGTACTTCGCCATGAGACGATCCCTCGTGACCTTGGCGATGATGGAGGCGGCCGCAATCGAGAGGGAGAGGGCGTCTCCCTTGATGATAGGCCGTACAGAGATCCTGATTCCAGGAAGAGTCACGGCATCAATGAGTAGATAATCAGGGGAAGGAGCCAGTTGTTCGATGGCCCTCCGCATCGCCAGCCGGGTCGCTTCGAGAATATTGAGCCGATCGATCTCGCCAACGTCCGCCGATCCGATTCCCATCCCCACGGCTTGCTCAAGAATCGCGGCATACAATCGGTTTCGCTCCCCTTGAGAAAGCTGCTTAGAATCATCGACCCCTGAGAGTCGACATCGGGTCGGTAGGACAACCGCGGCGGCGACGACCGGACCGGCGAGCGGACCGCGGCCGGCTTCATCGATGCCGGCAATACGACGATACCCACACAGCCGGGCTGCCCGCTCGAACTCTTCGGTGGGTCCCATCAGGCGTCCTTCACCGATCACGCAATCACCCCTGCCGTGGGGGAATACGCGCTCCGAAGTAGGCTAGGCCGTCACCGACTCCTCCTCAGAAGCCGTAGCGGCCGTCGGTCGCGCCGACGGCTTGCTCTCTCCGACAAACTCGCGCTCCTCGACCTTCGCAAATTTCCCCTTCTTGCCGCGCAGATAGTACAGCTTCGCGCGTCGAACGCGCCCCTGCCGAACGACATCAACCTTGGAGACGATCGGAGAATGCACCGGGAAAATCCGTTCGACCCCAACTCCGTATGAAAGTTTTCGGACCGTAAATGTTTCGGTGTTCAAACTCCCCTTGCGCGCGATCACGGTTCCTTCATAGACCTGAATACGCTCTTTCTCGCCTTCGACGACTTTGACGTGGACCTTGACGGTATCTCCGATCTCAAAGCTCGGCATCGATTTCTTCGTCAACGACCGCTGAATTCGCTCCAACTGATTCATGGACTTAACCCTCCTCCCGGCGTGATGTCGAGGCCGTCAAAAGGCCTTCGCTCATCAATTCATCCAACAACTGTTGATCTTCCCTCGTGAACATCCGACCTTTCAGAAGATCGGGGCGTCGCACATACGTGCTCCGCAACGCTTGTTTTCGACGCCACAACCGAATGACCTCATGATGGCCCGAGAGCAAGACATCGGGCACACCGATTCCTCCAATCTCTGCCGGCCTCGTGTATTGCGGATACTCCAGCAACGCGTCAGAAAACGACTCTTCCAAGACAGAACTTGGGTCGCCCAAGACGCCGGGAACGAGTCTGGCCGCTGCATCGATCAATACGAGCGCCGGCAATTCCCCTCCGGTCAACACATAATCTCCGAGCGAGACTTCCTCCGGAGCCAATGTCATGCGGACACGTTCATCCACTCCCTCATAGTGCCCGCACAGGATGACGATTCGGCGACGTTCACCGGCCAACTGCTGTGCATAGGCTTGCGTAAAAGGCCGTCCATGAGGAGTTGGAAACATCATCCGAATGTCTTCACCGCTCACCTGCGCCTCATGTCGAATCGCAGCCACTGCACGAAGGATCGGCTCGGCCTTCATGACCATGCCGGCCCCACCTCCATACGGCATATCATCGACCACTTTGTGGCGATCTTCCGTGAAGTCTCGCACATTGTGCACCGTCACGGTGAGAAGCCCCTTGTCTTGCCCCCGCTTGAGCATGCTGTGAGCCAAGACCGGAGCGAACATGCCCGGGAACAAGGTCAGCACATCGAACCGCAACATGCTACTCACCCAATCCGTCGATCAACCGGACGGTCATTGTTCGAGCGGTCAGGTCGACAGCACTGACCAGTTCTTTCGCTGCGGGGAGCAAGATCTCTTTCGCTCCTTGGCGGACGACAAACACCGGATTGCCGGGCACCTCCAAAATCTCCTCCAGCACGCCGATCGGCCGCCCCCCCTCAGTTTGGACGGCAAGACCGATCAGATCGCACTCATAGTACTGTCCGTCCGGAAGCTCGGGCACGGCCCCCCGAATCGTCCGTATGAATCCGCCTCGCCAGAGACTCGCGGCCTCCGGCGTGGTCAACCCGGTCAATCTAAGAATAAATCCAGTCCCGACTCGCCTCACATGGGTGACACTGGTCTCCAGAGTCTGTCCGTTCCTTGCGAGGAGACTCACACTCCTTAACCCTTCAAATCGGCCCGGGACATCGGACAGTGGTCGAACCTTCACTTCTCCTTTGACGCCAAAGGGCCGCTCGATCTGTCCCACCGTCACGGTTTCCATCTGGCTCACCACCACGAGATCAGGATTTTGCAGGCGCTTTTTTCTGCGCGGCTTTTTCAGCCTCAAACTGCTTCCAGACTCCTGCCCGACGCAGCAACGTCCGCACGGTCACCGTTGGTTGAGCGCCGTGCCTCAGCCAGGTCAGAACACGTTCCTGCTTCAACTCCGGCACGCCGGCTTCTTTCAAGGGGTCAAAAATTCCAAGGATCTCCAGGAACCGTCCGTCACGTGCTTTTCGTGAATCGGCGGCTACCACCCGATACATCGGTCGTTTATGTCTTCCTGTTCGAGCCAGTCTCAAATGTACAGCCACAACTGTCCTCCTTTACGCTGAATTTTCATTGTTGTCATGATCGCTTACCGAGATCGCATGAGTTGGGCGAGCTGTCGACGCCCTCCTGCCCCGGTCATCGCCTTTGCCAACTTCTTCGCGGACAAGAACTGCTTGATGAGACGATTCACGTCCTGCACCGTCGTGCCGCTGCCACGGGCGATCCGCTTCTTCCGGCTTCCATTGATGAGCGTATGATCGCGGCGTTCCCGAGGGGTCATCGAATCGATCACCGCGACCACACGACCGATCTCCCGTTCCGGCTTGTCGCCTTCGATCGCTTGCTTGAGTTTTTGCCCACCCGGCAGCATGCCAAGAATCTGCTCGAGCGAGCCCATGCGGCTCATCTGGCCGAGCTGAGTCCGAAAATCTTCCAGGGTGAAGGTATTGCTGGTGAGCCGCTTCTGAGCCTCCTCCGCCTGCTCCCGAGTGATGCTTTCTTGGGCTTTCTCAATGAGCGACAGTACGTCGCCCATCCCTAGAATGCGGGAAGCCATCCGGTCCGGATGAAACGGCTCCAGCGCATCCAGCTTTTCCCCGACACCAAGAAACTTGATGGGTTTGCCGGTTGCGGCCCGAATCGACAAGACCGCTCCTCCGCGCGCGTCCCCTTCGACCTTGGTCAGAATAATACCGGTCAACCCGATCTTTTGATCGAACCGGCCGGCCATGGTGACCGCATCCTGCCCGGTCATCGCATCGGCCACCAACAACACTTCATGAGGAGAGACGGCGGTTTTCACGGCGACAAGTTCGTCCATGAGCTCGTCGTCGATATGCAATCGACCTCCGGTATCCAGGATGATGAGATCAAAACCCTGATCGCGCCCTCGCTCTACTCCCGCACGGCAGATACGCACCACATCCGCTTGAGAAGCCTGAACGTGATCCGCGCGGTGAACCTCCACTCCGAGATCCCGACCAAGGGCGCTCAGTTGCTCAACGGCCGCCGGACGGCGCGGATCGGCAGCAACCAACAGCACTCGCTTGCCTTGATTCTTAAACAAACGCGCCAGCTTGCCGCTGGCCGTGGTCTTTCCCGCTCCCTGTAATCCAACCATCATTAAGATAGTCGGAGGCATTGAGCTCAGGGCAAGTCCCGCCCGCTCATGCCCCATCATCGCCCTGAGCTCATCCCAGACGACTTTGACGACCTGATGTCCGGGAGTCAGACTCTGCAGCACTTCCTGGCCCACGGCCTTTTGACGGACGCGATCGATGAACTCTTTGACGATCTTAAAGTTGACGTCTGCTTCAAGAAGCGCAAACCGCACATCTTTCAGCGCTTCCGTGATGTTCTGCTCCGTGAGCACACCCTGCCCTCGGAGCTTCTTCAAAATCTTTTCAAACTTATCGCTCAGTGCATCGAGCATGACGTCGTATCACCACAAAGAAAGAGGCCATCGAAGCCTTGCACCAGACCTCCGATCGCCTCGAAAATCCAGGAAAAAGAGCACCGGCGAGTCTATCGGACCAAGCGGGGCAAGTCAAGGTCGCGCATTGCGCCCTAATTCTCCTGCTAAGCGAGGCGGAGAATAGAGGGCGCAATCTAGTCATCGCGGGTTCTTCGCGTAAATCGTGAGCGCGAGCGTACGACCGACTGTCAGTTCCATAAGGACTTTCCCTGCATTGACAGAAAAATTTCTTGGTGTAACCATTGGCTACTATCGAGTCTCGCATGGATCGCCATATTGCCTGTCTACAGATTCCCGCTTTTAGAATCGTGCTGGCCCGTGCCGGGGATGGCGCGCTGCGGAACAGACCGGTGGCCGTAGCGCCAACGCATACGCCGCGCGCATTGATCCGAGAGATTTCTACCGAAGCGCTCCACGAAGGTCTTCAGCCTGGTATACCCGTTGACCTAGGACGGCTGATCTGCCCTGGCCTTCGGGTGATCCCTCCGGACCCATCACTGACCCAAGCCGCACATCGTGAGCTGCAACACCGCATCTCATCCTTTGCGCCGATCTGGGAATCGATCAGGCCCGGCTCGCTCTTCCTGGACCTCACCGGCACAACCCGACTCTTCGGCCATCCCATCGATACAGCGACCCACATCAGCCGAGAGTTGATCCATCAACAGGGATGGCCCAGCATCATCGGACTGGCGGGAAACAAGCTGGTCTCGCAACTCGCCGCAACCACGCTGACGAAGCCACCTCAAATGTTATCGATCCGCTCGGGGTCCGAACAATCGTTCCTCGCGCCATTGCCGACTCTGTCGCTTCCCGGCCTTCATCGCACCCAAACCTCACGAGTCTTGCAACGGTTGGAAGATTTAAACCTCCACACACTCGGCGCGATCGCCTCTGTCTCGTTGGTGCATCTACAGGTCGTCCTCGGCACTCCTGCTTATACGTTACACGACTGGGCCTTGGGCATCGATCCTTCACCAGTACACCCACCAATCGCACAGCCGCTGATCGAACGATCCCTCCATCTCGATCCAGATGAAGTGGACGATCGGCTCTTGCTGGGGCGGCTCTACCGATTATTAGAGCAGATTTGCACCACGCTTCGGCAACAGCAACGGATGTGCCGGCGCATCTCGCTGACGGTTCATCATAGCGATCATGTCGAGCAGACCGTTCATGAGACGCTGCCTCACGGCACCTACTGGGAGATCGATCTCCAGCCGGTGCTGGCATGCCTGTTCTACCGATGCTTCAGTCGGCGAGTGCGCCTCACGCGAGTGAGACTTCAGGCAAGTCGGCTGGAACCACCGGCCCGGCAACTTTCGCTCTTTGAATTGGAATCTGTCGTTCCTCGCTCTCACCGGATCTCGTTGGCTCTGGATCGGATCCGCGAGAAATTCGGTGAACAGGCCCTGTCCTGGGGAAAGACGTTACGATGATAGCTCCCCAGTTCGTCCATCTCCATGTGCATTCGGATTATTCGCCGATGCGCGGGGTGTCGTCACTGGAAGAGCTCTGTGCTTTGGCACAGCGACAAGGATCACCGGCCATGGCCTTGACCGATACGAACGGACTGTATGGAGCGATTCGATTTGTCGAACAAGCAAAGCAACAGGGTCTCCGGCCTATTCTCGGCGCTGAGCTGACCACCGACGATCATCGCGCGGTCTTGCTGGCTAAAACACCGGACGGGTATGCCAACCTTTGTCGCTTGTTGTCGGAGCGGCATTGCAATCCATCGTTCGACTTTCTCACGTCAGTCTCACGCTATCGCGACGGTCTGATCATCTTCACGGACGACGAAGCGGCGCTCGCGGCTTGGGCGGAAGAATCACGGCAAGATCTCTATGTCGAGTTGGCACTAGGGCCGGCTATGCATGATGCCATCCTCTTCAGCCGCCACATCGATCTCCCACCCGTCGCCACTAACCGCGTGTACTTTTCTCATGCGAATGACTTTGCCACCCATCGTCTATTGCGTGCCATCGCCCTCAACACGACCCTGTCACGGTTGCCGGAAAAAGCCTGTTGTACGTCCACGCAATGGCTGATGCCGCCTGCGCTCATGATGTCTCAGTTTCCGCATGTCCCTGAGGCGGTGGAAAACACCGTTCGCATTGCCGAAGCATGTTACACCGATTGGTGCTTCAGCAAGACGATCTTCCCAGCCTTTCGTCGGTTGACTGATGACAAGGCTTTTACACGACTTAAAGAAAAAACATATGAAGGAGCCGTTGCCCGGTACGGACCTCTCTCACAAGAAGTTCGTAACCGAATCGAGAAAGAACTCACCATTATTCAACAGAAATGTTTTGCCCACTACTTTCTGGTGGTGGAAGAAATCGTCCGTCAGGCGCCCCGTACGTGCGGGCGCGGCTCAGTCGCCGCCTCAATCGTGTCCTACTGTCTCAAGATCACCCATGTGGACCCGATCAAACACAATCTCTTCTTCGAGCGGTTTCTCAATCCAGGACGGGAAGACCCACCTGATATCGACATCGACTTTCCATGGGACGAGCGCGACGACATTTTAAAATGGGTGTTCGCGCAATACGGCGCACATCAGGCCGCCATGGTGGCGAACCAGAATAGCCTCGGCTTCCGAGCGGCCATTCGCGAAGTCGCCAAGGTGTACGGCATGCCGGCTGAAGAAATCGGCAGGATGTCTTCACACGTTGTCCGTCAAAAAGATCTCCTCGGCTTTTCCACTCCACCAACCGACGAGCAATGGCTTTGTCGGCTCTCGCAGGTGCTGAAATTAAAAGAGCCCTGGCCTGAGATCCTTGCTCAGGCATTGAAGGCACAGAACCACTTCCGCCATCTTTCCATGCATTGCGGCGGAGTCGTCATCGTACCGGACGAAATCCGGCGCTATGTGCCGGTGGAATACACAGCCAAGCACTTACCTGTCATCCAGTGGGAAAAGGACCAGACGGAGGACGCGGGGCTCGTGAAGATCGATATCTTGGGCAACCGGTCGCTTGCCGTGATTCGAGATGCTCTCGCTGCCATCGCCGAGCATACAGGCCGGACAATCGACTACGAGACCTGGGACCCGCTCAACGATGCCGCTACGCAAGACGCAATACGATGCGGCGACACAATCGGCTGCTTCTACATCGAATCGCCCGCTACACGTCTCTTGTTGAGGAAGTTGTGGATCGGTATGCCGCCGCACCGCCGTGCGGTGGCCGATGTCTTCGAGTATCTGGTCATGGTCTCGTCCCTAGTCAGGCCTGCAACGAATCTCTTCGTCGAAGAGTTTATCCGCAGAGCACAAGAAGGGTCATGCGCACACTGGCATGCCAAGCTGAAAGGAATTTTGGACGAAACCCACGGCATCATGACCTACCAGGAAGACGTCACAAAGGTGGCGATGGCGTTGGCGGACTTTCCCATCGACGATGCCGACCAGCTCCGAAAAGTGTTAAGCAAGAAGCACAAGGCCAAGCAGCTACAGGATTATCGTGTTCAATTTTTCAAGGGCGCCACGGTGAACCGCGTGCCGCTCGAAACAATCGAAAAGATATGGAAGATGATCCTTAGCTTCGCCGGCTACAGTTTTTGTAAACCCCATTCGGCCAGCTATGCACAGGTCTCGTTCAAGTCCGCCTATCTCAGAGCTCACTATCCGGCGGAATTCATCGCCGCTGTGATCAGCAATCAAGGCGGCTTTTATTCGACTTTCGCCTATATGTCGGAAGCCCGACGCATGGGACTCGCGATCCTCCTGCCGGATGTCAACGAGAGCGATTGGGCCTACCGTGGTGAAGGTGAGCGGCTGCGGATGGGCTTGATGCAGATGAAGACAATCCCGGAAGAACTCGGCGAGAAGATCGTCAAAGAGCGCGCACGGAATGGTCCCTACCGATCGTTCCAAGACTTCCTCGGTCGTGTGAAACCCGAGCCCGCCCATGCCAGAACATTGGTCCGTGCCGGCTGCTGTGATTCTATCTCCGGCGAGCTGACAAGGCCGGCCTTGATGTGGCGGCTGTACGCGGGAGGCGATTCCGCTTCAAGTCATTTACCTGTGCCGGACGATTATTCAGCTGCTCAGAAACGAGCCCATGAGATCCAATCGTTTGGCTTTCTGGCCAGCCGCCATCCCTTGACCCTCTATCGCGAGCAGATCGAGCGGATCCGACCGGTGCCGGCCTCCAAAATGCATCGATTCGTCGGTCAACGCATCACCATGGTCGGTGTGTTAATCACAGAGAAATCGGCTGAGACCAAACACGGCCAGGCCATGGAATTCATCACCCTCGAAGATGTCACAGCCCTGTACGACGCCACGCTCTTCCCCGAGGTCTATCGCCGCTGCTGTCACCTGTTATCACCCAACCGGCCATACGTGGTCCGTGGGCTGGTGGAAGAAAGCTTCGGGGTCGCAACGCTGACCGTGATGGATCTCCACCTGCTGGAATCAACGTGTGTACATCCAGCTAGTGAGCCGATTTCCACCTCTAATCGGCTCATATTTACTCCTTCTCATGAGCCGATTAATTGATATAATCGGCTCATGCCGTACAATTGGGAGCTACCAGACTGGCGGGAATTTCGGTACGACCTCTCCGAAATCGAGGAGACCCTGTTCAAGCTTGCCGAAAAAACGGGTCGGGCAAGCGGACTCCTCAAGGGACTGACGGCCGATGCGCAGTTGGAGGCGACGATCGAAATGATGGTGGTCGAAGCGATCAAGACCTCCGCGATCGAAGGAGAACTGCTCAGCCGTAAAGATGTCATGTCCTCGATGCGGAAGAACCTGGGACTAGAGGCGGGCCATCCCACCGGGGACAAGCGTGCCCAAGGCACCGCTGCGCTGATGCTCGCAGTCCGCAACAGTTTCGCCGCTCCCCTATCGGAGGAGACACTCTTCGAATGGCACCGTCTGATCATGACCGGACACCGGCATGTCGCCCAGGACAATGGCGAACCCATGCTGAACCGATGCAGGTCGTCTCCGGCGCAGTGGGTCATGAGCAGGTGCAATTCGAAGCACCGCCGTCGTCGCGTATCCCGGCAGAGATGGCGCGGTTCATCCAATGGTTCAATGACACGATGCCTGGTGGGTCGAAAGAAATCCGCAAGGCCGCTGTGCGCTCCGCCATCGCGCACCTCTACTTTGAATCGATCCATCCCTTTGAAGACGGCAACGGCCGTATCGGGAGAGCCTTGTCCGAGAAAGTGTTATCGCAAGGACTCGGACGGCCCGCCTTGCTCAGTCTCTCGCGCGCCATTGAAGCCAAGCGGCGTGACTATTACGACGCCCTGAAAGAGAGCCAGCAGTCGAACGACGTCACCCCCTGGGTCACATGGTTCGTCAACATGGTGCTTGAGGCGCAGGCCCAAGCTGAAGAGCTGATCGACTTCACCTTGAAGAAGACGCGATTCTTTGACCGAGTTCGGGACCAGCTCAACGACCGGCAAATACAGATCCTTCGCCGCATGCTGGAGGAAGGCCCGGACGGTTTCGAGGGAGGCATGAGCGCCAAGAAGTACATGACCATCACCGGCGCGTCAAAAGCCACGGCCACGCGCGATTTGCAAGATCTGGCCGAGAAGAATATCCTCATCCTCACCGGCAGCGGACGGAGCACTCGTTATCAGATCAGCTTGTAGCCCCATGACTAACGGCCAGAAGAACTCCAGTTTCACAAAGAAATCAAGCAAGCCAGCGACGCACAATACAAGATCCGACTCCGGTTTTTAGCAGATATATCTGCACCTAACCTATGGTGTTATTGCAAGCATTGCAGAGCCAAATCGACTAACCTGATGCCGCTGGAATAGTTGTGACCACTACATTAGCATCCCCTGGCTGTCGAGGTCGGACTCGGCGATTTGGGAATATAGCTCCAAGCAGGTAGTTCTGTGCGGCAATTCGAAGATCCATCGTAAGCCCTGATAGGTCATACCCTATGGCGGTCAGCTTGGAACTCAATGCCTCAAGTTGGGATACAGCTTCTGAGTTTGGCGGCCACTCAATAGCGTTATATTGTGGTGAGGCGAATAGGCTGGCTTTGAGATTGAATTCAGAAAGGGGGGTCATTAGATCACGCAACATTTTGCTAAACTGTTCACGAAAAATTACAAATTCTGGCATCGCGCTTTCATATGATTCCAAAGATTTCATGAGCGTAATAATGGCATCTTGTGATCCCTTCAAAGCTTGCTGGATGCTTGCAAAAGAGTATTGGCTTTCCCTTGGTACAGCTTGAGTCATACGATGTCTCAACTCGATCATGAAGATAGAGGGGAGCACGACTAGAGTTGAGAAATGAGGATCTGCTGTCTCAATACGAGTTGCAATCTCCTTGTAAATATCAACCCTGAGATGATCCTGTGCCTGTACACGATTAGCTTCAATCATATTGAGATGCTGTTCTTGTAGTTGCCAATGCAAGATTATGAAACCAAATATGAGGCCGAAAAGAGATACCACAGGGGCAGGACTGATCCAGTCATCCCAACTGCCGTTAAGCAACGTAAGATCCGCAAAAACAAAGATTCCGAAAGCAAGGAGTAACCCCACCAACATTATCCCGCGATTTACATTATTGATTTGATTTTTCTCCATGCCGTGACTCTCCAGTTCTGTCGTGGCCAAGATACCGCATAGCCTCCTTAACAGGATCCAGTTAGGTCTTCAAGCCTAACTGCATCTCCTCTGGCCATCAGTTGTGATCAGACTGAGTGTTGACTTACTTTTCTCTGAACGCGGCTACCGTAGACCCTCGGTTGTGTCTCATCGCTCCCTTCTGTCCCACAATCCATCCAGAATCGCAATTCCTTCCTGCCTATAGCAGATGAGAATACGGCGTTAGGAGCCTTCTCTTGTACTCCTCCCCCTCGTCTTGCCTCTCTTCTCCTTTGGCCTTTAGGATGGCCCAGGAAACAACTTAGTCACTCACACATTGAACGATTCACATGGATGCAAGCTTTTGGCACAACCGATGGCAAACAAACCAAACCGGATGGCACGAGCGCGACGTTAACCCGCTGCTGCATCACACACTTCCATTCGCTGAACGTGACTCCGGGCGGGCGTGTATTTGTGCCGCTCTGCGGCAAGTCGCTGGATGTCGGCTGGCTCCTGTCTCGCGGCTATGCGGTCGCCGGATCGGAACTCAGCGAACAGGCCGTGACGCAGCTCTTTGCCGAGCTGGGGATGGAAGTTCATATCTCGGAAGTCGGCAAGTTCAGGCTCTTTCGCGGAGAGAGGATCGACATTTTCGTGGGCGATCATCTTTGAACTGTCTCGTGAGATTTTGGGCCCCGTCGATGCGGTCTATGACCGGGCCGCATTGGTCGCACTACCGGAGGCCATGCGGATACGGTACACGGCACATCTCAAAACCATCACGGGGATGGCTCCCCAACTCGTCATCGGGTATGAGTACGACCAAACGGTGCTGGCAGGACCTCCGTTTTCCGTTACCCCCGGTGAGCTCCATCGCCATTACAGTGACGACTATGCCTTCACATTGCTGGCCCGTGTGGAAATCCCTGGCGGGCTTAAGGGCAAATGCCCTGCGACGGAACATATCTGGCGGTTGAACAAACGGCCTGGTTAGCCGCTTCGTGGACTTCAAATCGGATAGGGGAACAACACAGGTGTCGGGAATGTTTTGGTGGAGGACAGAACCCTCGGCTGCCGACTAGACATTAAACCTAAAATACACGATATCCGCTTCTTTGATGACGTAGTCTTTGCCTTCTAGCCGGAACAACCCCTTCTCCTTCACCTTCGCCTCCGATCCGCAAGCCAGCAGATCGTCGTAGTGGTAGACCTCGGCGCGGATGAAGCCTCGCTCCATGTCGGAGTGGATCTTGCCGGCCGCCTGTGGCGCCTTCATACCTTTTGGGATCGGCCAGGCGCGAGATTCGATTTCTCCGGCGGTGAAGAAGGTAATGAGGTCCAGCAGGGAATAGGCTTCGCGCGTCAATCGGACGAGCCCCGATTCGGTCAACCCCATTTCTTTCAAGAAGTCCGCCCGCTCGCTCTCAGGCAACGACGACAACTCCGCTTCCAGTTGTCCGCAAATCGTCACAACGCGGGCGCCGCGCTTCTCGGCATAGTCGCGCACGGTCTGGACCATCGCTTCATCCGCGTTCTTCCCTTCGGAGACGTTCGCGAGAAAGAGAACCGGTTTGGCCGACAGCAGCTGACATTCGGTGAGAATGACCCGTTCTTCAGCCGTGTACGCCCGATTGCCCAACCACTCGCCCTTGTCGAGCAATCCGATGAGCTTGGCGAGAAACTCCACTTCAAATGCGGCCTTTTTATCTCCGGCCCGGACTTTCTTCTCCGTTTTCTGCTTTCGCCGGTCGAGCGTCTCCAGATCGGACAACATGAGTTCGGTTTCGATCACGCCGATGTCGCGGAGCGGATCGATCCCGCCGCTGACATGCACGACATCGGTGCCTTGAAAACAGCGGACTACGTGAAGCAACGCATCCACTTCGCGGATATGGCCAAGAAATTGATTTCCCAGTCCTTCGCCTTTGCTCGCCCCTTCGACCAGCCCGGCGATGTCGCGCACTTCCAACGTGCTGTAAGTGGTTTTCTTCGAGGCGAAGATCTCGGTCAGTTTGATGAGTCGAGGATCCGGCACCAGGGCAATGCCGGTGTTCGGATCGACGGTCGCGAACGGATAGTTAGCCGCCAGTGCGCCGCCACTGGTCAGCGCATTGAAGACCGTCGTCTTGCCGACGTTCGGTAAGCCGATCATGCCGCAACACAAACCCATTTAGTTTCCACCCTCTCCTTCGTCAATAACCTTCTCTCTGACATTAAACTGATTCATCGCCACGTCCGGTCCTCGATGAATCACACATTCCAGTGCATCCACTGCCCGCTCCAGGCAGGGCTCAAAGACTGCCATCTCATCCTTCGTCACTGGCTCTAAGACATAGTCGGCGGAATCTTGGCTCGGCGCAGGTCGGCCAATTCCAATCTTTATCCTCACAAATTGCAGAGTCCCGAGCGCCTCGATAATGGACCTGATCCCGTTGTGCCCGCCATGGCCACCGGACAGCTTAATTCTGAGCCGTGCTGGTTCCAAGTCAAGATCGTCATGGACAACAATGAGTTCGCTGGGGGCGAGAGAAAATTCGCGCAGGAGCCCTTTCAGCGGAGGGCCGGAAACATTCATCCAGTCGAGCAAACCGGCCAGCTCGACCGATGCACCTCCGAGTCGCCCGGAACCTCGTTGAGCTGTGCCGCGAGGTGAGAGTCGGATCGACCATCGAGCGGCGGCCCGCTCGATGACCCACATGCCGACATTGTGGCGCGTCTGGGCGTAGGCTTTGCCTGGGTTGCCCAGTCCAACGAGCAGGTGCAACGTTACTTCTTCTTTTCAGCTTCTTTCTTTTCAGCCTTCGGAGCCGCAGCCGCGTCCTTTTTCTCGCCCGCCTTTGCTTCTCCGGCAGGTGCAGCGGCCCCGGCTTTAGCTGGTTCCGCGCCGGCAACACCTTCAGTCGTTGCTTCCTTGCCTTTCGCCAGAACTTCGGTCTCTCCCGCCGCTCCCGCGGCGCTTGTGAGCAACGCTTCCAGTTTGGCGTCCGACATCGGTGCCGCGACACTGACGACCATCTGATCGGCATCATCCAAGAAACGGACACCCTCGCGCGCTCCGATTTCTTTTACATGAATGCCGCTGCCGATGGTCAATGCCGACGCATCGACTTCTATGTGATCAGGCAGAGCGGCTGGCAGACATTCGACGTGCACATCGCGCATGTTGTGGTGCAGCACACCGCCCTCCTTGACGCCGGCCGGGATTCCGCCGATGACCTTAATCGGAACTTTCACCCGAATCGGCTTGCTCATGGAAATCTCAAAGAGGTCCGCGTGCAACACAACCCCGGTCACCGGGTCGACTTGATAGTCGCGCAGGAGGGCCGTCCGATTCTGTTTGGACTTGGCTCCATTCACCGTGAGCGAAATCAGCGCGGTGCTGCCCGCATGAGACTTGAGGATCTTGACTAATTCCTCTGGACTGACGGTCAGCAAGAGACATTCCCCTTGGCCGTAGAGCACAGCCGGAATTTTTCCCGCCCGCCGCATGGACCGCGCGGCTCCTTTCCCCGCATGTTCTCGTATTGCCACTGTCAAATCGAATTTCATGATCTTCCTCCGTCTCCTCTGCTTCTTACGCAGCGCCCAGTCGATAACAGCCTAGGCAAACAGTGAACTCACCGACTCATCTTCATGGATCCGTCTGATGGCTTCGCCCAGCAGAGGCGCCACCGACAATTGATGCAACTTCGGACAGGCCACCTCTTTCCCTCGCAACGGAATCGTGTTGGTCACCACCACTTGGGAGAGACACGACGCCTGTAACCGTTCCAGAGCCGGCCCCGACAGCACGGGGTGTGTGCAGGCCGTGATCACGTCTCGAGCGCCTTGATCAAGACAGGCCTGTGCCCCTTGGACAATGGTGCCCGCCGTATCGATCATGTCATCGAGGAGCAACACGCTTTTCCCCTGCACGTCTCCGATGATGTTCATAACTTGCGCTTGGTTCGGCCCCTCGCGGCGCTTGTCGATGATGGCCAGATTGGCCTGAAGGCGCTTTGCGAATGCTCGGGCTCGTTCGACTCCACCGGCATCGGGCGAGACGACGACTAGATCCGAGATTTTTTTCTTCACAATGTAGTCCAGCAGAACCGGGAGCGCATACAAATGATCGACCGGCACGTTGAAAAATCCCTGAATCTGCCCGGCGTGAAGATCCATCGAAAGTACACGATCAGCTCCGGCAGTCGTAATCAAGTCAGCGACGAGCTTCGCCGTGATCGGAACACGCGGTTGATCCTTGCGGTCCTGACGAGCATACCCAAAATAGGGCACGACGGCGGTGATGCGGTTGGCTGACGAACGTTTCAACGCGTCGATAATGATCAACAACTCCATCAAGGAATCATTGACCGGTTGGCAACAGGACTGCACGACGAATACATCCGCACCGCGGACATTCTCGTCAATCTTGACCCGAATTTCCCCATCACTGAAAGACGAAACAGTCGCTTCGCCTAGTTTCTGACCCAAGTACGCTGCGATCTCTTGGGCAAGCAAAGGATTGGCGTTGCCAGAGAAAATTCTTAGTTCTCTGTTCATCAGACTTTCCTGAACCGTCGTCTTCTTCTATAACGTGTGGATTCTCTAGTGATTCCTGTGCAGTGAACGGCGACGGCTGTTTGTAATCCGCCCCCTCATTTACTGCACACACTACCGGTGAAGCCAATCAAGGAGAGAAACTGTATCGGAAATCGCGGGCCTCTGTCAATGAACGATCATGGAACGTGTGTACGTTCCGGCCAGGAGTCGGAGAGAGTTGAACGGTATAGACCTTGAGCTGGGGTTCGGTCCGGAAACTTAACTGGGTCTGCCGAGCTGTCGTCTCGTCACGAAACACGCCAAAGACCGTAGCACCGCTCCCCGACAATAGAGCCGCCTCAGCCCCTGCAGCCAGTAGCCGCTGCTTGATGTCTTGAAGTGTAGGATGGGCATTGAACACGGGTGTTTCAAAGTCGTTTTCGGCCGCTTGGAGCACTTCCTCCCAGGAGAGATCAGAAACTTTCCCCAGCGCCACATGCGCATCCGAAAGCGGCTGGACTCCTGTTCGGCCTGCAGAAAGCTGCTGATACGCCCACTTCGTTTCAACCGGGAACCCCGGATTGACGAGCACCACCCATCGGCTCCCTTTGATTCGCACAGGAGCCACCTTTTCACCACGCCCTTCCACGATCGCAGAAGGAGCGAAAAAGAAGAAGGGGACGTCGCTTCCGAGTGTTTGACCGATGTGGGCCATCTTCTCCGTCGACCATCCCAAATTCAACAGCCGGTTCATGCCGACAATCGTCGCAGCCGCATCGCTGCTCCCGCCTCCCAATCCGGCCCCCATCGGAATTCGCTTTGCGAGGACCATGTCCAATCCGACGATTCGGCCACTGCCTTCGAGTACCGCCGCCGCGGCACGATAGACCAGGTTGGAAGGGTCCGTCGTCAAGGAAGGCTCATCACATCGCAAGGTGATGGTCGAATGGTCGTCGCTAAGGGAAAGCGTGAGTTCGTCCTCCAACTGCACGGTCTGCATGAGAGACCAGAGGTTGTGATAACCATCAGCCCGACGATCGAGGATACGGAGGATGAGATTGATCTTGGCTGGTGCAAAAACGGTAATGGAAGCAGGTACGACGGTCGATCGGGAAGAAGGGTTAGTCACGACCTCCTTTTATAGCATACTTCTCCAAGCGGTACCGAAACGATCGGGTGTTCAGACGGAGCATCCGCGCGGCTTTCTTTTTGACCCATCTCGATCGTTCAAGCGCCTTCAGCAACAGATCCTTTTCGATGCCGTTGATGAGCCCTTCAAGATCCAACCCCTCGTCAGTCAGATCCAGCGGCATCGCCGGGTGCTGCGACTGCGTCGTCGGTCGATGAAGCCATCCGCGCACCTCGGCCTCGGTCGCCGGCCCTTCCGTCGAGAAGGCGACGACCCGTTCGATCAGATTCTCCAACTCACGGACGTTGCCGCGCCATTCATGCTCCAACAAGACGTGCATCGCCTCCGAGCTGATCACGGGTTTGGGCTTACCGCTCTCCTTCGAAAACCGTTCCAGAAAATGATTGACCAGTAACGGAATATCGCCGGCACGCATACGCAAGGGTGGGAGCCGTATAGGAATTACGTCCAAACGATAGTAGAGGTCTTCCCGAAACGAACCGTCGGCCACCGCCTTCTCAAGATCCTTGTTGGTGGCAGCCACCACACGCACATCGACTTTGACGTCCTGATTACCACCTACCCGCCTGAATTCTCGTTCTTGAATGACACGCAGCAGCTTCACTTGAATCGTCGGGGTCGTATCGCCGATCTCATCGAGAAAGATGGTCCCTCCGTCGGCGATTTCAAACAGCCCCGCTTTGTTGGAGATCGCTCCGGTGAACGATCCTTTCATGTGGCCGAACAGCTCGCTCTCCAACAACGTTTCCGGCACCGCGCTGCAATTCACGGCCACAAATGGGAGGGCGCTTCTGACGCTGTTGTAATGAATCGCGCGCGCCACCAACTCTTTTCCGGTTCCACTTTCGCCGCAGATGAGGACATTACTTTTCGAGTCGGCGACTTTCCGCACGACGTCGAACACCTTCTGCATCGCCTCACTTTGGCCGACCAGCTGCGCGAATGACGACTGGCTCGCCATCTCACGCTTGAGGAGCATGTTCTCGGTCGTGAGGCGCCGCTTTTCCAACGCATTCCGGATGATCAACTGGACTTCATCGACCTGAAACGGCTTCGTCAGGTAGTCGTACGCGCCCTGTTTCATGGCTTCGACGGCGGAATCCGCAGTAGCAAAGGCCGTGATGATCAGCACGACGGTTTCCGGCGAGGCGGACTTGACGGCCTTAAGAACCTCCATTCCATCGATCTTCGGCATCCGCAAATCGGTGATGACCAGATCAAAGATTTCTCGATGTAGAAGCTCGATGGCTTCTTCGCCGTCCATGGCGCTGGTCACGGCATACCCGGCTCGTTTGAGCATGATGCTCAATACGTCGCGCAAACTTTGTTCGTCATCAACGACTAGGATCTTTTCCACGGTTCTCTACCCTCGTGCCAGAGTCGCACTCCTGAATCTGCCGTGCCCGGTAAGCAGACTCCAAATCGTGTCCCTTGCCCTTCCTGGCTTTCCACTTTGATCCACCCTCCGTGAAGATCGACGATGCGATGGACTGCGGCCAACCCCAACCCAGAACCTCGCTTTTTGGTGGTAAAGAACGGGAGAAAAATCTTGCTGAGATGGTTCTTCGGGATGCCGTCTCCGGTATCATGAAATGAGACCTCGACCACCTCAGCCTTTCGTCCAGCGACATCGACCTTTCGACACCCCGTTGAGATCGTCAGTTGCCCGCCCTTAGGCATGGCATCGAAGGCATTCACTGCTAGGTTCCAAAACACTTGTTTCATTTGATCCTGATCCACTTGCGCGGGCACTGCCCCGATGCTGGGCGCAGCCGCGATGCTGATGCCCGTTCTGCTTCGTGCTTCATGTTGTACCAGATCAAGAGTCTCAGCAAGGACTTTGTTCAAATCGCACTCCGTCAAATTCAGTGCAGGCGGCCTGGCATACTGGAGAAACTCCGTGATGATGGTGTCCAACCGGATCGCTTCCCGAACCGCGATGTCCATCAGGCGTCGGCTGGTGTCATCGGCCTGAAGGTCTTTTCGAAGCATTTGCATCGCGCCGGCCAGTGCGCCCAAGGGATTCCTGATTTCGTGCGCCATGCCCGCCGACATCTCCCCCAGGCCGGCCAACCACTCCTTCCGACGCATTTCTTCTTCGAGGTCACGGATCTGAGTGAGATCTTTGAACACTCCAACCAGTCCCGTTTTCTCTCCTCGCTCGTGCAATGGCGCGAGCGTCATGCCGAGGATCAACCGATTGCCGTCGGACCGCTTGCACTCCACTTCGAACCGCATGTTGGCAGACACATTCTCCATGCGATCGTCATCGTGTTGACTGGGATGCCAGTTGAACACTTCCCGCCAGGGGCGTCCCTGTACTTGCCCAAAGCTGTAGCCTGTGGCTTCCTGCGCCGCAGGATTGAAGGAAGTAATCCAGCCCTTCTCATCCGTCGTAAAAACACCACTGCTGATGCTGTGAACAATATTCTCATGGAATGCCTGAAGACGGCTCAGCCCCTGTTCTTTTTCACGGAGCGATTGGTCCGCCAATCGCAATTGATCCGCAAGGGCGCCGCTCAAAAACCCGACGACCAGAAACGCCAGACCGTAGACACCGAACGCATGGAGCGTTTCAGCCGCGCTGAGGTGGGAGTGATGCAGCCATCCCCACACCTCTGCGAGCCCATACAGCTGCACATTAGTCAGAATCCCAAACAGGATGATGCAGAGGCTGGCCGTCAAAAGGCCCACACGGCGACGTGGAACCAGGCTCGCGACCGTCACACTGATGACATAAAGCACAGCGAAGGGGCTTTCGATCCCGCCCGTTCTTGCAATCAAGACGGTCTCGAGCAAGAAGTCGACAGCAATCTGCGCCCACGCGAATTGCGCGAGCATGTGATGAGTGGGGAGCCACCGGAACACGAACGCGTAGAGGATCGTGACCGCATAGGTGAAGACGATCAGGGCATAGAACGTTTCGACCCGTTCGCCCTTGGTAACCTGAAATGCAAGGGTAAGCCCTAACAACACGGTGACGATTACGACTCGCCACCCCATTAACCAGTAAATTCTGGCCTTGATATCTTCCACGAATCGAAACTCCGCCTAGAAGATAGCGTGCATCATCATAGCGTCAGGTCTAACCTCGTGGAGGTTCCATCTGACTGATGTCTGTCTGGGTAAGTACGTCGCTCGTGACGTAACGACGAAGAGGTTCGCCGAGGAGTCAGCGACTTCATCCCCCCAACCATCTGGAGGAATGAAGCCGTTTCTTAAACTCCAGTCCGCAATTCGCTTAACCGATTGCGGACGCCATCGTAAAGATGGGCAAATACATCGCGACGACGATAAAGCCGACTGTGACGCCCAAGAACACCATCATCATCGGCTCCAAGAGAGCGGTAAGATTCGTCACAGCCTGGTCGACTTCATCTTCGTAGAAGTCCGCAATTTTCCCGAGCATGCTGTCCAGCGCGCCCGTTGACTCTCCAACGGAAATCATGTGGGTCACCATCTTGGGAAATGTTCCGCTTTTGGCGAGCGGTTCAGCGATCGTCTTCCCTCCACTGATGCTGACTTTTGCATCCAGCAGCGCTCCTTCCACCACTTTGTTCCCAGAGGTTTTGGCGCAAATCGTCAAGGCTTCCAGTAGCGGAACGCCGCTGGCCAACAGAGTCCCTAATGTCCGCGTGAATTTGGCCACCGAAGCTTTCCTGATGAGGTCTCCGAACACCGGCAGTTTCAGCACAAGTTTATCTATAGCCAATCTTCCTTGCGGCGTCGCGTAGTATTTTTTGGTTCGCCACCACTATCGCCACGATCGCTCCCAAGGATGATGTACCAATTTCCTTGCGCGAAATTACTCATGTCGATGACAAGCTGCGTCGGTCCCGGAAGCGCCATCTTCCCCCCGGACATCTCCTTGAACATCTTTTCAAACACGGGGATGACCCAGATCATCAGGACCGTAATCACGATGGCCGCAATCCCAACGATGGCAGCGGGATAGACTAATGCGCTCTTGATTTGTCCCTTCAACTTCATGGCTTTCTCGATATGCTTGGAGAGACGACCAAGAATGGTATCGAGCAACCCTCCGACTTCTCCCGCATGCACCATGTTGACATAAAGATCGTCAAAAACTTTTGGATGCCTGCGAAGGGCATCTGAAAATGTCGACCCTCCTTCGACCTGGACTTTGATCTCACCCACAGATTTCCTCAGAGCCGCATTCTCCGATTGAGTCGACAGGATTTCCAAGCACTGAATCAACGGCAAGCCGGCATTGATCATGGTTCCGAATTGCCTAGTAAAAACGACCAGGTCTTTTTCGCTTACCCCGCTGCCGAGCTGAAATTTGAATCCCCCTTTGGCCGTCTTCTCCTCGAGACTCGTCACCACCACGCTTTGTTTGCGTAGTTGATCCACAGCTTCATCGCGTGACTTCGCGACGAGTTCGCCTTTTTTTACCGCTCCAGATTTGCTTCGTCCAACATATGCAAACGTGGCCATAGATTCTCGTCCTGTTGTGGCTCCCTGAGCCGGTTTAGAGTAAGGCTAGAACTACGAAACGAGTCTACTGGTGGGTCGGAAACCTGTCAAAAACTATTGGATTATTTACCGAGCTGCCGACGAGGTCGTATGCGGAGCGGACGTCATTAGGCAAGCGGAGGAGCGGTATTCGTGTCTCGATACCCTCTATAAAGGTAATGCAGCCCCGAGCCAAGAGTGAACCCGACCATCGCCACGACGAGCGGAGTGAGTACTGAGCGGTCGAGCCCTCGCCATGTCAAGAAGACAATCAAGAGGACATAACTCAACTGAAGCAGGGTCGTTCCTTTTCCCAAGAACGTCGGAGTCACATTAATCGGTGTACTGATAACGTGAGCTACCACTGTCCCAAGTAGGAGAATAATGTCCCGGCTCACGACCAAGATGACAAGCCAGGACGGCACCAGATGCAGCATCGCCAGCGAGATGAAACTCGACGTCAGCAGCAGTTTGTCTGCAAGAGGATCAAGTAGCGTCCCCAATCGTGTCCGCTGATTCAATTTACGCGCAAGATGCCCGTCAATGGCATCCGTCAGTCCTGCGACAAGCAGTGTCAGGAGCGCGAACCCATACGCGCCGTAGGTCATGAACCCGATGTAGACGGGGACCAAGAGGATTCGAAGAATGGTAAGGCTATTGGGAATATTCATGGGATGGAGCTGGACGGGCCTCTGACTGGATGAGGGGAGGCATCATAGTAATCGGCGCTACGCTTGTCAACGAGTTGCAGCCTATACGGATGACCCTCTATAATTAATTCAGTTAGGCTAGCCGTCAACTGCTATTTCGGAGGGACAAGGAAGCATGGGTACGTTGCCGTTGATGTTTAAAAAAGAAGGATTGGTCGAGAAACATCAGCTTGAAGGGGTCGATCCGAGCGACCGATATTTCAACCGCACCGTTCTGGTCAATCGGATTTCATCGGGATACTCGTCCAAGATTATGTATGAGGCCTTCGTTGTTGAGAGTCGGTCACACTCTACCATCGCAGCGGCGGTGAAGGAATTAGTGGATAAACTTCAAGACTACGGGTTCACTCGCATGAGAACGCGGGCCAATTTCAAGGGGACACGCTATCTTGCCGAAAAAGAAACGTGGCTCGACTACCCAGACCGGTCTTAAATCGAGCCGATGAATTCCTGATACACCAGATCATGGATCGCAGGACGAAACTCCCGAATCGCTTCATTCCTGCTTGAGGGATGCACGCGATTCGAGAGCAGCACAACCTCCAGTTCTCGCACGGGATCGATCCAGACGGAAGTGCCCGTATAGCCGAGGTGACCAAAGGATCGAGCTGCGAAATGGCGTCCTGCAGATGAAGGGACTGACGGTGTATCCCACCCGAGTGCCCAACTGGAACATCCTTCCGGTTTTTCTCGTCGTGTAAATTCCTGGACCATGGCCCGATCGAGGATCGCCGCTCGACCATGATAGGCTCGCACCCACTCGCCCGAAATCGTCAATACCGCGTCGGCGGTCCCAAATAACCCCGCGTGACCGGCTTCGCCACCTAAAGCGGCTGCATTCTGATCGTGCACTTCTCCACATAAGAGGCGCCCGCGCCAGCGATCAACCTCCGTCGGCGCCACACCACCGGTATCGTCTCCTACACTGCCGGAAAATGCACGGAGCCGTTCGGGCAGGATGAATCCAATTCGTGGCTCTCCCAAGGGGCGCACGATATGATCAAGAAAGTAGTCGTTCATCGATTGTCGGCTGGTTCGTTCAACAATAAGGCCGAGCACTATGAAGCCGAGATCGCTGTAGAGGCTGCGTGTGCCCCGTTCATACACCGGCGCCTCAGACCGAATGAGACTGAGCATAGCCTGTTTGGCCTGTTTTCTCTCTGCAGCGCACGAAGGAATGGTTCCAGCCGGACTGAGCCGTTCATAGAATCCACGCCAACCCGGCAATCCGGACGAATGCGTCAATAGATGATGAATCGTCGCAGCGCCGATGGGGGCATCGGCGCATTCAGGAAGATAGTCGGCCACACAGTCATCAAGCCGACAACTGTCTTTCTGCATCAATAGTACGAGAGCGGTAACGGTTGCCAACGGTTTGGTCAACGACGCCAGATCATAGATCGTGGAGGTGCTGACGAAGGGTCCTGGAGGGTCGGTCGAAAGATGGCCGGCATGAAAGCGAGAAACCGGTCTGTCTCCGCACCGCACCGCTAATACGGCTCCCGGGAACACCCCATCGGTAACGGCTCGATCGAGTGCTCTTTGGATAACACTGAGATCGGACATCGGGATAATCGATGGAAGACGCTCAGGACAACGATCGAGCACTACGCAGCGGTGGCGCCATCACCCGGACACGGTCAACGAGTAGGGCTTGATTCACCTTCCAGCTTTTCTTCCCGTATGACACCAGTATCTTGATAGACTTCACTTGCTTCCACGTCCAACATCCGCTCGAAGGTATGAAGCGTCGCCCGCATCCGCTCGACCATGAGCAACCGCTGCTTCTGCAGCACAGACAGGTCTCGCTGTGTGTTTCCCAGTTCGACTCGCGCTTGTCGGAACAACTCGCCGGCTTTCAACTCTGCTTCCTTGACGATCAATTCGGCATCGCGTTGCGCGCTTCGCTTGACGTCCTCGGCCAAGGACTGCGCCGAGACCAAGGTGGTGGACAAGGTCGCCTCTGTCCGTTTCAACTCCGAGACCTGCTGCTCAAGCAACACCATCCGGTCACGCAACGTGGCATTGTCACGGTTCAGAAATTCGACGGTTTGCGCGATCTCTTCTAAAAATCGGTTGACCTCTTCACGGTCATAGCCACGAAGTTTGACTTGAAAGACCATCTGTTGAATGTCGAGCGGTGTGATCTTCATGGCATCCCCCATTGGTTGAGTCAATTCATCCGTACCGCGAAGTCCTTCATCGACTGTACGACCGCGATCTGTAAAAACCAGATCGTCACGATGACGATCAACGGCGACAGATCCACGCCCATGCTCAAGCCCAATCGCCGTCGGATCGGGGCCAAGAGCGGTTCCGTGGCACGAGTGAGGAATTGGACAATCGGATTCCACGGATCCGGATTCACCCAGGAAATCAGAGCACGAGCGATGACGATCCAAGTATAGAACGTCAACGCATAATCGAGTACCGTGGCGAACCCTAACAACGCATTTCCTACCACGAACATCAGCCTCCCAGCTCCTGAGCACGCTTCGTCGCAGCCTCAACGGCGTCGATCAACAGACCGCGGAGGCCACCCTGCTCCAGCCGATGCAACCCCGCAATCGTCGTTCCGCCGGGAGACGCTACCTGATCCTTGAGACGCGCCGGATGCTGCCCTGTTTCCAACACCATTCGCGCGGCGCCGAGCACGGTCTGTGCCGCGAGCAGACCGGCCGTCTCCCTCGGTAAGCCCATCTTGACGCCACCATCGACCATGGCTTCGATCATGAGAAAGACATACGCCGGTCCGCTTCCGCTCAACCCAGTCACGGCATCCATAAAACGCTCGTCGACGGGCACGACCCTGCCGACCGATTCAAAGATCTGCCGTGCACATGCCGCCTCGTGTTCCCCTACCCCGGGACCGATCGCCAAGGCAGTCATCCCCTCGCCGACCATTGCCGGCGTGTTCGGCATCGCGCGAATGACGCGAGCCTGCGGTCCACAAGCCTCAATAATTCGCCCGAGTCGCATTCCCGCAACCACCGAGATCACGAGCCGTTTCGCCAATACATCGCCGATCTCTTTGAGGATTTCGGCCGTTACCTGAGGTTTCACAGCCAGCACGACGACATCTCCCGAGGCTACCGCCTCATGATTCGTGACACCAACCTTAACGCCGTACTGTCCCTTGAGCTGATCCAGCCGGGCCGCATCTGGATCAGCCACATAGATCTGCTCGGCCTTGTAGCCTCTTGAGGAAAGCACCCCGCTGATCAATGCCTCCGCCATCCGGCCACCACCCACAAAGGAGATTTTTTGTGTGAGCGATGGACTAGACATCACGCGCTCCAAAGATAGCAGTGCCGACCCGCACCAGCGTCGCCCCCTCCTCAATGGCTACTTCATAATCGTTCGACATTCCCATCGACAGTTCATCCATCCTCACGGTCGGCAGGTTTAACGCCGTGATCTGCCGAGCGAGATCATGGAGTGTGCGGAAATACGGCCTGGCCGAATCCGGATCAGCGGTTTGCGGAGGGATCGTCATTAAACCTTTGATACAGGCATGAGAGAGCTGCGCCATCATTGGTATCGCTCCCACAATGTCATCGGGATGAAATCCTGACTTTGTCGGTTCCTTCCCGATATTCACTTCCAGCAAGACATTCTGCCGACGACCGGCTTCTCCCGCACGGCGATCGATTTCCTTCGCCAGCTCTGGACTATCCACCGAATGAATCAGGTCGAATAGACCGATCACGGACCGCACCTTCCTTCGTTGCAGCTGTCCGATAAAATGCCAATGAACCGGGGCCTGAGTGAAAGCGGCTATCTTAGGAAGCGCTTCCTGTACACGATTTTCGCCCAAGATGGACAAACCGGCGCGCACACCTTCCCCTATGTATTCGACCGTCACAGTCTTCGTCACGGCAACGAGCCGCACACGCCCGACAGGACGTCCGGCTTTTTCTTCCGCCGACCGAATCTTCGTCAAAACCGATTGAACACGTGTCGCGATCGCATCCGGGATGAGCGGTTCCATCGTCCTCTCGCACGAGTCACGGCCGCTCATTCAGCGAGCCATTCTCATTCTAGCCGAAGAGTCTCGGAATTGGCAGAGCCTGACCTATCTTCGCCTCATCGGCAATCCGATGGCACTGATCATGGTACCATTGACTTTCCCCTCACGCCGATAGGAAAAAAAGAGGTCTTCGTGGCAAATCGTACAGAGGTTGACCGTCGTGATGGACTTCGGAGATGCCCCGAGGACCCGCGCCTGTTCTTTGACGAGCGCTTTCAAATCAAGATGCGCTCTTCCATCTCCCCTCATTCGAACCACCTTCTTCCAATCCGGAAAGCTCTGACACAGACGGTCGAGAACCGGCTCGTCCACTTTATAGCAGCAGACCCCAGCGGACGGGCCGATACTGATTCGTACATGCTCCGGACACGAACCAAAGCGAGACTCCAACAGCGCTAACGTTTTAGGGACAATGCCGGCAACAGCTCCTCGCCAGCCGGCATGGACAGCGGCCACGACCCGACGTTTGGGATCGTGCATCAGGATCGGAACACAATCCGCCGTCCGCACCGCCACCATGATTCCAGGTTGATCCGTGATCAAGGCATCCCAGCCGCCTACAAATCGGTCCGTCGGGGCCAGGGCACGGTCCAGCACCAAGGCCTCCGTTCCATGGACTTGCTTTACCGAGAGCGTCCATGAGGACGATGCCGCGCCCGCCATATCCATTCCTGGAATCCCCACTTCAAGGCCAAGATCTATGGCATGCCGACGGGTCCCGAAAAAGTGGCGGACCCGACTCCCGGCATCTGCAAAGGCCGGTACGGTAATGATCGAGGCGCTGGTCATAGTTGAGTTTCTTACCTCATCACGTGACGATATGCACGAGATCAGTCACTTTGCTTGCGAAGAAATGTCGGGACATCCCACTCATCTTCGGCGGTCAATACCGCCCGGTCCATCGACTCTCGCGCATCGTTCATTCTTCTCAGAAAGGCGGGACGATCGAGGTCTTTCATCGGCCGATCCACCGCCAATGACGCTCCCATGCCTGCCAACACTGATGGGACAGGTTTGGCCGATCGACTCGTTCCCCTATCAGCTCCGATCGTGGCGGACGCTGAATCCTCTTCTCGTTCAAACCCGGTCGCGATCACCGTAATGATCAGTTCTTCGCCCATGTCTGGATTGATGACCTGACCGACGATGATGTTGGCTTCGGGATCTGCCGTCTGTTGGATGATCGAGGCGGCTTCTTCGATCTCGTGCAACGACATGCTAGGGCCTCCCGTAATGTTCAGAAGAACGCCGCGGGCCCCCTCGACACTTCCTTCTTCAAGGAGCGGACTGCACATGGCCTTTTGAGCCGCTTCGATCGCCCGATTCGGCCCATAGGAAACGCCCATGCCCATGACCGCTCGTCCGGTGTGCGACATCACGGTACGAACATCGGCAAAATCGACGTTCACATGTCCCGTGGTCGTAATGACGTCGGCGATGCCTTGAATCGCTTGCCGCAACACGTCATCGGCGACTTTGAACGCTTCGAGAAGCGGAGTCGATTTATCGACGATTCCCAGCAGCCGTTGGTTCGGAATGATAAGCAAGGTATCGACATGCCGGCGCAAATCGCGGATTCCTTCTTCCGCATGCTGGTTTCGCCGTTTGCCTTCATACTGAAACGGTTTCGTGACGACGCCTACCGTGAGGATGCCCATTTCACGGGCGATGCTGGCCACAATGGGGGCGGCTCCGGTGCCGGTTCCTCCCCCCATCCCGGCCGTGACGAAGACCATGTCGGCCCCTTCGAGGCATTCTCGGATATGCTCTTTACTTTCGAGCGCCGCATCTCTCCCGATCTCTGGTTTTGCCCCCGCGCCCAATCCTCGGGTGCGTTCAGGCCCCAGCTGGATCTTATACGGGGCCAGCGACCGATCAAGCGCCTGAAGATCGGTGTTACCCGCGATAAAATCGACGCGCGCGAGTCCGGAGGTGATCATCGTGTTGATCGCGTTGCACCCGGCACCGCCGATTCCGATCACCTTAATGCGGACCGGCGACAGCATATCTTCTTGGAATGAGAACATTGGGGCACCTCCTCACATCGCCTCGCACGACGACTCGCCTGCCGCCCGCAAGGGTTTTAAAGGTTAAAAGACCTCCAACACTCGCTTCGTCCACCCACGCATTTTGGCCCAGGTTCCCCCATTGCGAAGCCCGGCTGTTTCCAGTTCGTCGACATGTCGCCGGGCGTGCCACAACAGACCGACCCCTGTCGAATGACTGGGATGACCGACAATATCGCGTAACCCTCCGACACCGGAAGGCATGCCTCGGCGCGCCGGCAAGTTCAAAACCTTCTCCGCGGCATCGAGCATCCCGTCCAATAATGACGTGCCACCGGTAATCACGACACCGGCTCCCAGCATCCCTTCATAGCCCGCGCGCACAATCTCTCTTCGGACAAGCTCAAACATCTCATCGACGCGCGGCTCTAAGATCTCGGCAATATCCCGTCTGGAGAATGTTCGAGTCGGCCGATCGCCGACCGACGGCACTTCGACGATCTGATGCCCGGTCACCAACTCAGTCCGCGCCACGCCGTACTGGGTCTTGATTTTCTCGGCCTCGGTCTGTGAGGTGAGGAGACCGATGGCCAAATCCTTCGTCAAATTTTGGCCGCCGATGGGAAGGACCGCTGAGTGACGGATGCTGCCGTCCAGAAAAATAGCCAGGTCCGTGGTCCCTCCTCCCAAGTCCACCATCGCCACGCCGAGGTCGCGCTCCTCTTGGCTCAACACCGCCTCACTGGACGCCAGCGGCTGGAGAATGATGTCGACGACGTCGAGTCCGGCTCGATTCACGCTTTTCACGATGTTCTGCGCGGAGGTCACGGCGCCGGTGATGACGTGGACATTGACTTCCAAACGATGACCCGACAGGCCCAATGGTTCGCGCACGCCTTCCTGCCCATCCACCATAAACTCTCGCGGTAACACATGAAGAATCCTGCGTTCGTGGGGGATCACGGCGAGGGTACGAGCGCTTTCGATGGCCCGCTGGATATCTTCGCGTGTCACCTCGGCCCGTTTCAGCGCCACGACGCCCTTGCAATTTTCAGCGGAAATGTGGCTGCCCGCAATGCCGGTGTAGACCGAGTTGATCTGGACCGCCGCCATCAACTCCGCTTCTTCGACCGCTTTCTTGATGGATTCGATGGTGCTTTCGATGTCGACGACGACTCCTTTGCGTAGGCCGCGGGAAGGACTCGATCCGACACCGATAATACTGAGCCCTCCTGCGTCGGTCATCTCCGCCACGATCGCACAGATCTTCGTGGTTCCGATGTCGAGTCCGACCAGAATGTGATCCCGCTTCGGCACCGCGATCACCCCCCTTCCCGTACGACGATCCGATGCTCGTACCGGAGATCCACTTCGTTCGCTCTGTGCCCGCGACCGTCCAAGCTCAGAGTTTTTAACGTCGGTTTGACGCGTTGGAACCGTTCCCACTGCTCTCCGACCGCTTCCTCCCCGAACTGGAATCGCACGCCCTGGACAAGTGCGACGAGGTTTGACGGGTTTTCGGCGCTCACTTGCATCCGGCCTTCGAATGTTTGCCCGACCAATTTGGCAAGCCCGATGCCCGACACGATGACCTGCCTTACCGATGCAGTCCCTTCCAACAGACTTTTGGAATCGACACCCGTCACGAGAGGCAACGCGTCATCATCGATCTGACCGAGCCTGGCAAGCACATGCCCCTCCGCATCCGTCAGAAAGTTCTGGGAATCGGCACGGATGACGGCGGCAGGTACTCGTTCGACGAGGGATATGCGTAACTCATGGAACGGAACACGGGTCACTTCGGCCTCTTTGACCCACGGATGAGATTCCACCTGTTGCTTAATCACTCTCGTGACAATATTATGGAGTCCCGTACCGGATTTTACCTTTGCAAGCTCGAGCACGTGCTGTGTATCGAGGTGATGGCCTCCTTCGACCGTGATGGTCTTGATCTCCAGCAACGTTTGGAGCGCAGGGCCACAATATTTCACACCCATCACAATGAGCCCTGCCACGAGCACCGTACCGGTCGTCACGCCGGCCCATCGAGCAAGGACCTTTCGTCTGGCTGTTTTTGTCCAGTTGGCTTCTTTCGCCGCTCTCTCTCCTTGCGAATCCTTCCACTGATTCTTTCGTGGCCCCACCGGAGGGGGTCTCCGCTTTCTTCCCAAGAATCGCATCACACTCACTCCTTTGTGATGACTCGTGCAAAGCGACTCGCGCGATCGAGCGCCGACTGCAGTATCCGTTCGACCAAGTCGTCGTACGCAATTCCCACCTGCGCTGCGGCCATAGGCAGAAGACTCGTTTCCGTCATGCCGGGAACTGTATTGATCTCCAGGACATAGGGCCGACCTCGCGGAGTGATACGAAAATCCACGCGAGCGGCTCCCTCGCACCCCAACGTCTCGTAGGTTCGCCTCGCTAACTCACTGATGTGATGAACCACCTTGGAAGGGAGCGGAGCGGGACAGAGATACCGGGTCTTGCCCTTCTGATACTTTGCCGAGAAGTCGTAAAAGCCATCGGGCGCCACGATCTCAATGGCAGGGAGAACGGTGGGGCCATCCGCCGCTGTTCCCAGAATGGAAACGGCAGCTTCATGTCCGGGAATATAACTTTCCACCATCGCCTCTGGATCATAGCGATGCGAAAGGGCAAGCGCCTCCTTCCATTGGCTGCTACTGACGTACGATCGTCACTCCGATCGTGGAACCCTGTGAAACCGGCTTGACGACAATCGGTAATTTCAGTTTGGCCTGCCTCAGGACCTTCGCCAATGACGACCTGTCGCATACCCGCACAACGGTTCCGGCAGGCAGAGGAATGCCATGCGCGGCCAACAGCGTTTTTGTGGCCGCCTTGTGCATACCCACGGCACTCGCGCGTACACCGGACCCGGTGTACGGAATTCCCAATGTCTCGAGAAATCCCTGGACGGTTCCGTCTTCCCCGCCCGGTCCATGCAGCGAGAGAAAGGCAATGGCGACTTTCTGATCCTCCAGCTCTCGATGCAGACGATCGGTGACGTCGATGGCCACCGCATCGTATCCTCGACGGATCAGCGCCTGATGGACAGCCTGCCCGGTCTTCAGCGAAATATCCCGCTCCGAAGAGCGTCCTCCCATGAGCACGCCGATCCGGGCATCTGTCATACGACCTTTCAGCACGCTCGTTCCTTTCCTAAGCCTGCCCCACCAGCTTCAACTCCAACTGCAACTTGATCCCGGTCTTCCGAGCGACTTGGACACGCACCTTCCTGATGAGCGACAGCACGTCGGCGGCACTGGCATGCCCTTGGTTCACGATAAAATTGGCATGCTTGGTCGAAATCTGCGCATCGCCGACCGATGTTCCTTTGAGCCCTGCCGCCTCGACGACTCGCCCGGCCGAATCGTTCAGCGGATTCTTGAACACACAGCCGGCGCTTGGAAGCGTGAGCGGCTGCGTGTCACGGCGGTAATGGAGATAATCTTTCACCACCTGTTCGATATCCGCCCGCACGCCCTGCCTCAGCTGCAGCCATACTCCAATCACAACGCCGGGCGGCAATGCGGCCCGGCGATATTGAAATTCGATTGCTTCTGTCGGGCAGTCGATCAGCGCGCCTTTCGGCGACACAATCCGGACGGCTTTCACGGAGTCCTTCATTTCCCCGAGTCTGGTCCCTGCATTCATCACGACACAACCTGCGACCGTGCCTGGAATACCGGCCGCCCATTCCAGTCCCGCCAAGGACCGGCGGATCGCATGGCCGATCAGCGTCGGCATGCCGACGCCTCCTTCGGCATACACCACAGATCCCGGCTCTTCTTTGATCGCGCGTAATTTTGCCAAACTGACCACCACCCCTCGAATGCCTTTGTCCCGAACGAGGAGGTTGGTGCCGCCCAACACAAAGATCGGAAGTTTCTGCTCGTGGCTCTGCTTGGCAAGACGGACGACATCCTCCACGTCAGCCGGCTCCACCAACACATCGGCTGGACCACCGATACGGAACGACGTGTACTCTTTAAGCGGCGCATTGAAGCGAACCACCCCACGAACGCCGGCCACGGCGGACTCCAATCTGCGCTGTGCCCGCGTTGGTCGCACCTTCGTTCCATCCGTGTGCACCCGATGTTTCATAAGCCATCAAGCAGGCTCAAGCCGTGCAAGAATCCCGGTTCCCGCCTTCCAAATATCGCCCGCGCCCAACGTGAGAACGAGGTCGCCAGGCCTTAGATGAGGCAAGACCTGATCCGGCAGCGTTTCCTTGCGCTCGATGAAGGTCACCGATGGATGGCCCGCCGACTTGATCGTTTCAGCGAGGGCGGCTCCAGAAACTCCCGGTATCGGCGATTCACCCGCCGGATAAATTTCCGTCGTGAACAGCACGTCCGCGTGATCAAAGGCATGCGCGAACTCTCCGATGCAATCCCTCGTCCGGCTGTATCGATGCGGCTGGAAAAGAACCACCAATCGCCGGTCCCAGCCCTGCTTGGCGGCCGCGAGGGTCGCTTTCACCTCGGTGGGATGGTGGCCGTAGTCGTCGACCACCATGATCCCGCCGGCTTCACCTCGCAAATGAAACCGCCGTTCAACTCCCGTGAAGGCCGCCAACCCTTTGCGAATCAGGTCTACAGGAATCTCCAGCTCGATGCCGATGGCTATGGCCACCAACGCATTTGACACGTTGTGACTGCCCGGCACGGACAACCGGAAGGGGCCAAGATTCTTTCCACGGAAATACGCCCGAAACTCGGCACTCCATTGTCTCAGGCTGATGTCGGTTGCCTTAAAATCAGGCGCCATCCCGTCCCGATCACGAAGCCCATAGGTGTGATACCGCTTGACCAAGCGAGGGAACAGGGCGGCCAGACGATCGTCGTCGGCGCACAAGACCGCCAACCCATAAAATGGGATTTTGTTGATGAACTCCAGGAAGCTTTCGTTGATGCGTTCCATCGACCCATAGTGATCAAGATGCTCACGGTCCAGATTGGTCACCGCAACCAGAGTCGGAGAGAGACGAAGAAACGATCCATCACTTTCGTCTGCCTCCGCCACAAGCAAGTCACCTCGTCCAAGCCGCGCGTGGCTACCCAAGGCATTGACCTTGCCGCCGATCACCATGGTGGGATCGAGGCCACCCTGCGCCAACACGTTTGCGACCATCGATGTCGTCGTGGTCTTGCCATGGGCCCCCGCAATAGCCACCCCAAACTTCAGACGCATCAGCTCCGCCAACATCTCCGCTCTCGGAATCACTGGAATCTGCTTGGCCTTCGCCGCCACAACTTCGGGGTTCTCCGCCGCCACGGCGGAGGAGATGACCACGACTTGCGCCTCCCCCACATGAGACTCCTGATGACCAAGAAAAACTTTCCCACCGAGTTCTTCCAGTCGCTTCGTCGTCTCCGAGGCGTGAAGATCAGACCCAGTCACTTTGTATCCCATCGTGAGCAGGACTTCTGCGATGCCGCTCATGCCGGCCCCGCCGATTCCGACGAGATGAATCTGCTGTATCTTGCGAAAGAGTGTCATACGGGTTAGCCTTTGTCGTACGGCTGAAGTCTGTGATCGAATCCCTCGTTCCCCAACAACACTAACCTCCGGCCGCTCTAGTAGATTGGTTGCTGTCATATGTCACTCCCATGAGCGCGTAACATTCACCGACAATCGCTTCGCCGGCATCGATTCGTCCCATCTCCACACTCTTCCGTTGCATCGTCTCCAGCCGCTGCTGGTCCGAGAGGACAGCTTCGATCATCTCACCCAGTTTCACTCCGGTGAGATCTGCCTGAGGGAGAACGATGGCACCTCCCGCCGCTTCCATCGCCCGCGCATTCTTCATCTGATGGTCATAGATGGCCGTCGGCAGCGGAATCAGAATCGCGGCTTTCCCACAGGCCGTCAGTTCAGCAATCGTCATCGCACCGGCGCGAGCCACCACCAGATCGGCCGTCCGCAGCACCGCAGGCATATCGTAGAGAAAGGGGACGACCTTGGCTTGGATACCCACGGTTCGGTACGCCTCACTCACTCGCTCAAAATCTCCCTCCCCGGTCTGATGCGTGATGGTCAGGCCGGAAAGCCGTTGGCGCAGTAGGGGCAACCCTTCCAACACTGCGCTGTTGATGGCCCTGGCCCCCTGGCTCCCACCAAAAATCAATACGTGAGGGCCATCCTTCTTGGTTGACGCATCGTCGGTTGGTTGCACCAAGAACTCTTGTCGGATCGGTGTCCCGACGACGCGCACCTTTCGCGGATCAAAGGACGTTCCGGCCGACTCAAATGCCAAAAAAATCCGCTGCGCAAAGGGAGCGACGACTTTGTTGGCCAATCCTGGATGGGCATTCGGCTCCAGAATCACCCTGGCAATTCCTTTCAAGGCAGCCGCAACCAACATGGTCGGACTCGTATAGCCCCCCACTCCGATCACCAAATCAGCCTGCCGCCGCTTCAGAATGTCCAGTGATTGCCGGATCCCAATAGGCACAGAAAGCACTCCCCTTACGACATCCAGCAATCCTTTTCCCATAACCGGCTTAGCCGTGATCAACGCCAACTCGAATCCTTCGTGAGCCAGCACCTTGGACTCGACGCCGCGTGCCGTCCCGACGAAGAGAATGTTCGTGGAAGGATCGCGGCGCAGAAACTCTCGAGCCAACGCGACAGCCGGATAGAGATGCCCACCGGTCCCGCCCGCCGCAATCACAATCATCGTCGTCGACTTGCCCATCCACGTCCACTCTGCCGGCTCGTCTCTTCCCGTCCAGCCTGCCGATCCCGCGAGATGTTCAGCAAAATTCCTACTCCGGTCAGACTGATGACCAAGGACGAGCCGCCATAACTGACGAACGGCAATGTAAGACCTTTGGTCGGCAATAACCCGGTCACGACACAGGCATTGATCAGCGCCTGAATACCGATCAGCGTCGTGATACCGATTCCCAGGTAGCGGCCAAACGGAATTCGCGCTCTGGTGGAGATCTGAAACCCCCGCAGCACAAAGAGCGCGAAGAACAGCACGATGATCCCCGTTCCAACGAACCCCATCTCTTCGCCGACGAGCGCCAGCACAAAGTCGGTATGGGCTTCTGGGAGAAAGAAGAGTTTCTGCTTGCCTTCCCCCAACCCGACCCCGAAGAGTCCCCCACTGCCGAAAGCCAAAAACGATTGAGTAATCTGGAATCCCGTGTCCGATGCATCCCTCCACGGCTCTAGGAACGCCATGAGCCGCTGGCGCCGGTAGCCGGATGTCAGGACAAGCGCGAGCCCGATCGGCACAGCCGATAACGCCAATGTTGAGAGGTGAGACAGGCGCGCGCCACCGACGAACAAGAGCCCTCCCATCACCAGCCCCAGCACCACCACAGTTCCCAAATCGGGCTCCAAAAGGATCAACCCGCTGAGAACCCCGATGACGAGCAGTACCGGCAGCAACCCTGTGGAGAAATGCTGGAGCCGATCTTCTTTTTTGGCGAGGTAGGCAGCGAGATAGATCACCCCGATCAACTTGGCCATTTCGGCAGGTTGGATCGAAATCACCCTCAGGTCCAGCCAGCGTCGAGCTCCGTTCCGCATGACGCCGATCGATGGAATCAAGGCCATCACCAACAGCGCCGTGATGAGGCCAAGAAGAGGAAGAGCCAATCGTTTCCACCAGACATAGTCGACGCGGGACATCACATGCAAAAACACCAAACCAAGCGCCAGCCAAACAAGCTGCCTCTTCACGAAGTGCCAAGAGTCTTGGTGCTTCTGGTCCGCCACCACCGCACTCGCACTGAATACCATCACCAGTCCGACCAGCGTCAGCGCAATGGTCACGAATAGCAAGACATGATCCATCCCCACCCGCTTCGGAGCGCGCGGGCTGACGGTGGACCAGGGCAAGGCCAAGGTCCCTGCAGATCTCTGTGACATCTTCCAGCGTCAATGCTCCTCTGTCTTGCCGTCGGTTATACCGGCAAAGATTGCACGAGAGCTTTAAACTGCCGCCCTCGGTCTTGATAATCGGCAAACATATCGAAACTCGCGCAGGCCGGCGACAGCAGCACCACCTCGCCTACGCAGGCTCCCGATGCCGCCGACTCAACGGCCTGCTTCAATGTGTCGGCCCGTTCGATCGTCTGATACCCTTTCATCGCCCTCGCAATCAGCGGCGCCGCCTCACCGATCAGAATGAGCCGCTTTACTCTCCGACGAATCGCGGGAGCCAACCGAGAAAAATCCCCGCCCTTGTCGCGTCCACCGGCAATCAGCCAAATCGGTTGATCGATACTTTCCAACGCTTTGAGTGTCGCATCCACGTTGGTCCCCTTGGAGTCGTTGATAAACCGTACGCCCCGCCGCTCACGAACGACCTCCACCGCATGTTCCAACCCAGGAAACTCCCTGAGGACCTCACGAATGATGCTGAGAGGACATCCGCTCAAGAGCGCATAGGTGGCAGCCACCATGGCGTTTTCGACGTTGTGATTGCCGATGATCTTGATCTCGCTCCGCGCGCAGATCTCCTGAGTCCGGCCTCCCATGGTCGTCATGATGCGATCTCGATCGAGATAGGCTCCCCCGGCCAGATCGGAAGGTAATGTCTGGGTCCTCGTGAAACCCAGTACGCAAGCCTTCGCGCTCCGCCGCAGAGGAGCCACCCTCGAATCATCCAGATTGAAGAGAGCGTAGTCGGACGGAGTTTGGTTCTCGAATAGTCTGTTTTTGGCCGCGATGTATTCGTCGATCGACTCATAACGATCCTGATGATCCACTGTTATGTTGAGGATTGCGGCAATCCATGGATGAAACTGCTCGACGGTTTCCAACTGGAAGCTGGAGACTTCCACCACCAGCGCATCGTAGGGGCACGGACGTCCTGCCTTCACGGCTTGCAGCGATTGTACGGCGGCCTCACTGATCGCCGTGCCCAAATTTCCGCCGACAAATACCCGCTTCCCGCTCTCTTGCAACATCTTCCCGATCAGCGTAACCGTCGTGCTCTTCCCATTGGTCCCGGTCAACGCCAGGATGGGAACAGAAAGAAACCGCGATGCGAGATCGAGCTCACTGATGACCTTCACCCCTCGACGGCGAACACGTTCAAGGGCCTCCAACCGATAGGGAACTCCCGGACTAATGACGACGAGCTCGGCCTGGTCGAGAGCCGATTCATAGTCACTGCCCAGAACGAGGCGGGTTGCCGCCTGATCCAGAGGTCCCAGCACAGCGAGCAACTCTCCTCGATCCTTTCGGTCTGCCACCGTCACCAAAGCGCCGGCTTCCTGCAATAGGCGGGCAGCGGCGACGCCGCTCCGCGCCAGCCCGACGACGGTGACGCGAGATCCTGCCAACTGCGTGTTGTCCACTCCCACCATCCCCATTACCTCAACTTGAGCGTACTCAAGCTCAATAGCGCCAGCAAAATGGCGATGATCCACAAACGCACGACGACTTTCGGTTCTTCCCATCCTTTCATCTCAAAATGATGGTGAATCGGAGCCATGAGGAAGATCCGCTTTCCTCGGGATTTGAATGAGGCGACTTGGAAAATGACCGAGACGGCCTCGATCACGAAGACCCCGCCGACCATCAGCAACAACAACTCATGCTTGCTGATGACCGCGACCGTCCCCAGGGCCGCCCCAAGCGGGAGCGAACCGACATCTCCCATAAAAACCGAGGCCGGATAGGTGTTGAACCAAAGAAAGCCAAGACTCGAACCCAGGATGGCCGCCGTAAAGACCGCCAGCTCTCCGGCTCCGTCGATATGCGGGATCAGGAGATATTCCGACATCAATCGGTGACCGGTGACGTAGGCGACCACGGTATACGCCAATGCCGCAATCATCACCGGGCCGATGGCCAGCCCATCGAGACCATCCGTGAGGTTGACGGCATTGGAACTTCCGACGATCACCACGACGGCAAAGACCACGTAAAACCATCCCAAGTCCGGCATGAAATTCTTAAAAAACGGCACACTCAGCTTCGTGTTATAGCCGGGCAAGGAGTACAAAATCAGCGCAACAATGAGCGCGACAGCTATTTGCGCCGTGAACTTTTGCGACGCGGAAAGCCCCTTTGACCGGGCCTTGATGAACTTGAGGTAGTCATCTACAAACCCGATGGCACAAAAACCCAGCGTTGCGACAAGAACCAGCCAGATGTGGGGCCGTGAGATGTCTGCCCAGAGGAACGTCGACAGCGTAACGGCAAAGATGATCAGAATCCCGCCCATCGTAGGTGTCCCGCTCTTGGCCAAATGCCGTTTCGGTCCGTCGTCGCGTACTTGTTGGCCTAACTTGATTTCTTGGAGCTTTCGGATCACCCACGGCGCGAGCACGAATGCGATCAGGAACGCCGTAACAGCGGCGTAAATGATGCGAAAGCTCTGATAACGAAAAACATTCAGGAACGAGAATTCTTTATGGAACGGATAAAGCCAGATATACAGCATAGCCTGGACGACCGTTACGAAGCCTTCTTCGTCGTACGTTTCGCTCCTTGGAGTGCGTCAGCGACCAGCTCTAATTTCATGCCGCGCGACGCTTTGATCAGCACGGCATCACCCGGTTTGACGATCGTTTTCACTGCGGCGGCGGCAGCGCGCGCATCCGGCACTTCGAGAATATGGGCTTGATCCAGTCCGGCCCGGTTCGCCCCTTTGGCGAGGCTTCGCCCCAATAACCCGCAAGCCACGAGCCGGTCGATGCCTTGGCACGCCAGGAATCCACCGACGTCCTCATGCATCTGAACGGCATTCGGGCCGAGTTCCAGCATGTCTCCAAGAACGGCAATTTTCTTCCGTTTCGCCCCGGTTTGCGCGAGCAACCGCAGCGCCGCTTTCATGGAGGCAGGATTGGCATTGTAACAGTCGATGATCAGCTTCACGCCCTGATTGACGAGCATCTGAGACCGCATGTCAGCGGGCCGGAAACGTGACAGTCCCTCAGCGATCATCCCTCCGGACAAGCCCAGGATTGCGCCGATCGCTCCTGCGGCCAAGGCATTGGTGACGTTGTGCTCCCCCTGAACTCGAATATGAACAATGGTGTGGCGTCCCGTTCCTGGGAGCAGAAGACGAAAGATCGTCCCATTGCGCCCGTCGGATTTCACGTCCATCGCGCGCACGTCGGCCTTTGATGAAAAGCCGAACGACACCACACGACATCGAGCTCGCGCGGCGAGGTAGTCGTAATATGAATCGTCTGCGTTCAGAATTGCGGTCCCATCAGGAGGAAGCAGATCGAGCAATTCCGCCTTTGCCTGAGCTGATACCTCCATCGTCCCGAAAAACTCCAAGTGGTCGGGGCCGATGTTCGTAATGATTCCGATCGTGGGTCGGGCTATTTCACACAGCCTGGCGGTCTGGCCGAGATGATCGACTCCCATCTCGATGACCGCTCCCTTGTGTCGATCGTTGAGGCGGAGCACGGTCTGCGGAACTCCCACACGGTTGTTCAGGTTGCCTTCGGTCTTGAGGATCTTCCAGCGACGGGCCATGACACTGGCGACCATTTCCTTCGTCGTCGTCTTACCGTTGCTGCCCGTGACTGCCACAACAGGAATTTGAAATCGGCCTCGGTGGTACGCGGCCAGCTGCTGGTAGGCATTGAGTGGATCGCTGACGCCGAGGATAAACGGCTGGGCTCGCTTCGAGCCACGCTTTGAGGCAAGCTTCGACACATCATAGGAATCGAGCACGATCGCTCCCACCGCTCCGCGCGACAGCGCTGTGGCCACAAAGTCGTGACCGTCAAATCGGTCTCCTTGCAGCGCGAGAAAGAGATCACCTGGCTGAAGAGACCGAGTATCGAGGTTGATTCCCCGGATACGGTGCTTCGCCCAACCAGCCCCATCGCCGGCCAAGACTTTAGCGCTGATCACTTCCCGCAATTCTTCGACGGTAAACAGAGTCATCTGGATGCTTCCGTGCGCCTACCGGCCCCTGCACCCGTGACTAAACCCGGGTTCCGAGTCCTTCGATGGCGTCGCGCGCCACCTCGCGATCGTCGAAATGAACCTTCTTCGTGCCGATGATCTGATAGTCTTCGTGACCTTTGCCGGCGATCAACACCATATCTGCGCTATGAGCTTCCCGCACCGCCTCCTCGATGGCTTGTCGCCGATCAGGCACTTTTTTGTATTGGACGTGCGGCCGTTGTCGCAGCGCCTCGATCACCCCGACTTCTACTTCTTCCAGAATTGAGAGGGGGTCCTCGGTTCTGGGGTTGTCCGAGGTCAATATCACGACGTCACTGTAGCGCACGGCCGCTTCTCCCATCTTCGGCCGCTTTCCTCGATCGCGGTCTCCACCGCACCCAAAGACCGTGATGATGCGTCCGGTTTTCAGCGCTTGTGCCGCCGTCAGCAATCGGACCAGCGCGTCTTCGGTGTGGGCGTAATCCACGGCCACCGTAAACGACTGGCCTGCCATCACCCGCTCGAACCGTCCCGGCACGCTTACGATCCTGGCCACAGCCTCACGAATTTGCGTAGATGTGGCCCCTTCGTGAAGAGCCACCCCGATGGCAGCAAGTAAGTTGTAGACGTTGTGCTCGCCCACAAGGTGACTCTCGATGGGGAAGCTTCCAACCGGAGTCGCGGCGGTAAAGGTCGTTCCATGAAGAGACAACCGCACCGCTTCGGCACGCAGATCCGCCTTGGTTTTTAATGCATAGGTCCAAACCGGGACGGGACAACGCTCGACGATACGATTTCCATAGGGGTCATCGATGTTGACGATCGCCCGTTTATTCGCCTTGCTTCCTCCCTTCAAACCTGTAAAAAGTCTCAGTTTTGCTTGAAAGTACTCCTCCATGGTCTTGTGAAAATCGAGATGGTCCTGAGTCAGATTCGAAAAGACCGCCACGTCATATTCGCATCCGCTCGTGCGATCCTGCGCCAGGGCGTGAGAAGACACTTCCATCACCGCAGTGGCGCACCCGCTGGCGACCATCGTGGCAAGCAGCTGTTGCAGTTCAAGAGAGCCGGGAGTCGTATGCGTTGCCGGTATCGTGCGCTCGCCGATCTGATAGGCGACGGTTCCAATCAACCCTACTGGATGGCCCAGGGCTTCCAGCAGCGCTTTACAGACATACGTAGTGGTGGTTTTCCCATTCGTCCCGGTCACGCCGATCATCTGAATCTTCGACGAGGGGTCTCCATAAAAACAGCTCCCCAGCAGACCGAGCGCCTTTTTGGAGTCGTCAACGCGGACGGATGGAAGAGACATCCCACTCACCGGCTGTTGCGACACCAGCGCGACCATGCCTCCTCTCACTGCCGCCGGAATAAACTCATGTCCGTCGACTTGCTCGCCTTTTACGGCTACAAACAGACTGGCGGCCGAGACAGCTCGGGAATCATCGGTGATCGCGTCTACGGACACGTCCAAATTTCCATGACGATCAAGAATCCTCACCTGTCCTTCCAGCGCCTGAAGCAGAGTTGCCAAGATCATCGACATGTCCAAGTACGATCACGATTTCTGTGAAGCCATCGCCAACGTGACAGGCTGATTCGATGGCACGCCTAAGTAGCTTAATGCTTGTTCCCCGACACGACTAAACACAGGGGCGGCGACAGCCCCGCCCCACGCATCACCTTGAGGTTCATCAATCACCACAATCATGGCAAGCTGAGGGTTGTCCGCCGGCACGTACCCGGTGAACGACGCCACAAATCGAGAAACCGAATAAGTACCTGTTCGGGGGTCGATCTTTTGAGCCGTACCGGTTTTTCCAGCTACGCGGAACCCAGGGATAGCCGCCTTCGTCCCGGTGCCGTCCGTGATGACACCTTCAAGAATCCTCGTCACGCTGCGGGCCGTTTCCGGAGAAATGACCCGTCGCTTGGCTTGAGGAGGGACCTGTCTAAGAACGTGGCCCTCAGCATCTCGTATTTCTGAAACCACGTACGGTTTCATCAACACGCCTCCGTTTGCGATGGCCGCAACTGCAGAGACCATTTGAAGCGGCGTCACACCTATCTCTTGCCCCATGGAAATAGACGCGACCGAACGACGCCCCCAGTCTTTGGGATTTCTCACCAATCCGATCCCCTCCCCAGGAAGATCGATCTCCGTTCGCTGTCCGAAACCGAATGCCTGGAGATATCGATAGAGCCGCTGCTCCCCCAGCGCCATACCGGTCTTCGCCGCCCCGATGTTGCTGGACTTCTGAATCACCTGCGCAAAGGAGACCCACCCAAGCCGCTCATGATCATGAATCACGGTGTTCGCGACCGTCATATGACCATGCTCCCCGAATACCATCGTATTCGGCCTTACCACTCGTTCCTCAATAGCTGCCGCAGCCATCACCGTCTTCATGGTTGACCCTGGCTCATAGGCATCCGTCAGCGCCCTGTTTCGCCAGCGATCAGGACCGAGAGCCGACACGGCATTGGGGTCAAATCGAGGACTGACTGCCATAGCCAACACCGCTCCGGTCTTTGGATCAAGCACAATCATTGTTCCTGACTTTGCCTGCGCGCGGACGACCGCGTCCTCAAGCTCTCTTTCAGCGATATACTGAATGACCTCATCGATCGTCAGCGTGAGGCTCTGGCCCGGCGTCGGGCTCCGCTCCGTCATTCCTTTGGGAAACACCGCACGGCCTTTGCCGTCACGCTGCAAAACCATCATCCGCTTTTCACCATGCAGGTACGATTCGTAGCGATGCTCTACGCCTTCCAATCCCTCACCGTCCATTCCAGAAAAACCCAACACATGAGCCAGGAGCGGCCCTTTGGGGTAGAACCGCCTTCCTTCCATCACAACCCCGATCCCATCAAGCGACAAACGATCGAGTCGACGCCCCTGCTCAGGATCCAACTTTCGAGCCAACCACACGAAACTCCGGTCCTGCCGAAGCTTTCGTTCCAACTCATCGGTCCTCACATGCAGAATCGGCGACAACTGCCGAGCGGTCTGGAGAGGGCTATCCAATGTGTTCGGGACTCCGAATACGGACGGCACTTCTACATTCATGGCCAACACCTTGCCATGTCGGTCGACAATCGTGCCACGCGCCCCTTCCAGCGATACCGTCTTTTGATGCTGTCGCTCTGCTTTGATGGAGAGTTCGGCCGCTTGCAATACTTGCAACGTGACCAGACGGAACAGAACCACTCCAAAACCACACAGCAACAGCAGCAACAGAACATACCGACGACCGCGAGAAAGAGAACCGGCCACTAGAACCTCCCGGCGGGAAGATAGTTCTTCGCGACTTTCAGCTCAACCGGCGCAACATCTGAGGGATGGACACCATGTGGCCTGGACTGAACCACAATGATCTGCCCTGGCTGAGGCAGACTCATGCCGAGTTTTTCTGTCGCCAATTTCGCGATCCGGTCGGAGGCGCTCAATGCGGAAAACTTGACGCGGAGCTCATCCCGTTGACGTTCCAACACCGTCTTGTCACGCTTCAATCGCTCGATTTGATAGCCGATCCGAACCACGTCTACGCGCTCCCACACAAACACGAACACGAGACAGAGTCCTACAAAAACGGCGACGGTCTTCATACAAGCCCCATCTTCGGTTGACGTTCAGCGACTCGTAATTTCGCGCTTCGCGATCGGGGATTCGTGTCATACTCGGACGTAGAAGGAAGGATCGGTTTCTTGGTGAGTATCGACAGAGTGGCTTCCGGTCCTTGCGAGAGAGACCGGAAAGTGTGCTTGACGATACGATCTTCGAGGGAATGAAAGGAGATCGCGCAGATCCTCCCCCCCAAGGCCAGCACGTCGGTTGCATCCCGAAGCGACGACTCCAAGAAATCCAGCTCATGATTCACCGCAATACGAAGTGCCTGAAATGTCCGCGTTGCACAATGAATCCGTCCGTGGCGATAAGACGCCGGCACGGACCGAGCGATGATGGAAACGAGTGTTCCTGTGGTCTCGACTGGACGACGTTGCCTTTCCTGCACGATCGCTCGGACGATTCGCCTGGCGTATCGCTCCTCTCCATACTGAAAGATGATGTCCGCGAGCTCGTGTTCAGGGCTGTGGTTCACCAGATCGGCGGCAGTTTTCCCGATCGTTTGGTCCATGCGCATATCAAGCGGACCTTCTTGCTGAAAGCTGAACCCTCGCGAGGGATCGTCCAACTGTGGAGATGAAACGCCAAAATCGAAAAGCACCCCATCGACTGTCTCGATACCTGTGTCAGCAAGGTGTGCCTTTAAGTCCCGATAATTTCCTTGTCGCAACACAATACGGTCTCCAAATCGATGCAAGCGACGCCGACAGAAATCAATGGCCTGAGAATCTTGGTCTAGCCCGATGACCGTTGTTCCAACTGGGCTAGACGTTAGGAGCATTTCGGCATGCCCACCATATCCCACCGTACAATCCAGTATAGTGGCTGGTCGGTTGGGAATGAGCCAAACGCATATTTCCTGACCAAGCACCGGGACATGCAAATTTTCATGCTCAATACTATTACCCACTAATTTCCACTTTCACCCACACCAGACGAAGTATACTCTCGCATTTTTGGTTGTCAACTATCTTTTCAGTAACTTAGCGCGCTCATCCAGGTTCAGGAGAGGCAGGAGAGAGTAGACATTGCCGTGGGGTAGCAGGCCCGCATTCGACTAATTTGTGCTTCAATACGACATGCTACTCCACCTGGACCTGACGAGTACCGATACGTGCCTAGCCCATCAAACTCGTAGAGTTTCGTTGACTTCAAGAGATTTCAATTAGAGAATGGTTTTCATGTCTACCTGCTATTCTGTTTCTTCATACGTAAGACCGTTCCTGTTCCTCATCGTTCCGTTCCTCTGTTTGGAACAGGCCGACGCAAAGGATTTCAATCCTGATAATCCTCTCAACCAACCGGCGCCGGTCTATTGGTGCTCGAGCAAGACGCCTGACCAGCAGATTTCAACGAAAAAGAGCTCGGGTTGCGAGCCACTCTACGACCAACAAACGGCAGAATCTTTCAGGGGAAGTGCACGCCAACAGGGGTTCGATCTCCCCGACCGCGATCCGATAAAGATCGTGGAATTGCAGAATGCAGCCTCCAAATTTTCAGATCGCTATCGGACCTTTGTCTCATGCTGCATGACCGACAACAGCGCACCCGCAGAAATCGTCGATTTGATCGATGAAGCCAACCACATACTCAAAGCCGTACAACAAAAAGGTATTTTCAATTCCGCTGGATTTGGTGTTGGGTCCGGACCAGGTGGTTTGGGCGGTGGCTCTGCACAAGGTCCGAAGCTCGGCACGTTCGCTCGACAATTCACGCTCAGCGAAATTGTCGGAACCGTCGCACACGCACGTGCTGACCTGTTTCGACTCAAGGGGCGCCTGGAAAAATTGAACGAGGCTCAGCAAGGTCTCAGCGAAGTCGACTACGAAACCAGCGGCCGGGCCAAAGCGCAGATCCAAGAGGATGAAGAGGCGATCAAGAAAGACTTCAAAGCCAAAAGGCCGCCATCCTCAGCACCGACAGGCATGGAGATTCAAGACACGACGTTGCGTTCACGAATCGGCGGTGATATCGAAGATACCAAACTGAACGCCAACTTTGGTGCGGACATCGGAGCCTCGGTTTCTCCTTACAGCAACGTGAGCGAATCACTTCGTCCGCGCCGAGGGGATGATGTCCACGACAGTGTGCTGCCGCATCGGCCAGGAACGGACATTCAAGACACATTGATTCCAAACAGCACCGGATTCGAAATCGACAAGTCGCAAAATCCCGAGGGGGCTTCAACCATCCAACATCGAGGAATCGGCGCCTCCATCGGTGACTCCGACTTGAACAGCAAGAAGACGATAATCCTCCCTACTGCTTTCCTTCAACAGGCGGCATCGTCTCCCAGGTCTCTCCCGCGTCTTTACTGCGATACAGACCGCTGCCATTCGTGCCGGCATAGAAGAACTTCGGATCCGTCATGCTTTGTGCGATCGTTCTAATGTTCGTGGTCGCAAACCCGCTGTTGATCAGCTTCCACGTCATGCCGGCATCTTCGCTCCGATGCACTCCATCCCGCCCTGTAATGTAGATGACACCTTTGCGCGTTCGATCAAGAATCATCGCGACGATCATTTGATCAGGAAGCGACGCTCCTATTCGATTCCAGGACTTAGCCGCATCCGTTGATTTATACAGTCCCGCGAGCGTGGCCGCATAGATGGTATCGGGCTCGTATGGATCGACCAGAATTGAGGTGACATTCAGCGCCCGCGACGTTTTCAGCATATTCGGTGGTACCAAACCGTTGTTCACTTTTTCCCAATGGCCGGCTTGGTCGATCGACTTGTAGACGCCGCCGCTGGTGCCGGCATACAGAATAGAACGCCTGGTCGGATCCATGCCCAGCGTCACGACCATCAACACTTCTTTCATACCCTCCATCTTTTTGGTCCATTGCTCGCCGCCATTCTTGGTTTCAAATACGCCCATCGTTGTGGCGAGAAAGATGTGTTGCGCGTCGGCAGGATCGAAGAGAAACTGATTTACCACGGAGGTGATCGTTGCATCATCAAGCCCGGAGCGCATCGATGCCCAGCGTTGCCCCCCATCATGGCTCTTGTAGACGGCATCGCCCTTCATACCTGCATAGACCGTCGCCGGATAAACGGGATCGAGTGCCATCGCGATCACGCGAGAATAACTCATTCCGTGAGAGAGATTCGTCCATGTCTGGCCGCCGTCACGGGTCTTATAGATGTAGTCGTTCGTCGCCACATACATGATATCCGGATTGTTCGGATGGAGTTGAATGACGACAATCGGATCACTGCGATTGCAGCCGGCGAGAGAGATTGCAAGAAAGAAGAGAGGGAGCAGAATCTTCATGAGGTCAAGGCAAATACCACACCGTTTATCTATAATTCGTAAATTGTAAATCGATTCCGAAATCTTTGCCCTTCAAGAATGCGATCGCGGACTGCAATTCATCCTTGCTCTTGCCCAGCACCCGCACTTGTTCTCCCTGAATCTGTGCTTGGACTTTCAATTTCGAATCCTTGACCGCCTTCGTGATCTCCTTCGCTTTCTCCGATGCGAGGCCGCTCTGAATCCTCGCCGTCTGCCGTACCGTTCCACTTAATGCCGGTTCTATCGCGCCGTAGTCGAAAGCCTTCAGCGACACCCCACGCTTCACGCACTTGCCTTTGATGATCTCCTGCACCGCCTTCAGCTTGTACTCGTCGTCGGAGATCACGACCAACTCCTTTTCTTTCTCCTTCAGCGTGATCTCCGTCTTCGTGTCCTTGAAGTCGAACCGCTGCTTGATCTCCTTCGTCGCCTGGTCCAATGCGTTCTTCAGCTCCTGCATGTTCACTTCCGACACCACATCGAATGAAAACTGATCAGCCACGGCAGCCTCCAGGTCATTGGTCAATGGTAACCACTATCAACAACAGCCCGTTCCATGCGGTAATTTGAATCCCGGCCCGCTATCCTCATTGTGAATCGCTGTTTGTATTCTTCCTCCGGAACCGCCACCGCCCATCACAATAACCTCGCTGCTTGTAAAGGGCCGCTTGAGCACCACATAGCCATACCACTGCCTGATACTGTCGCTCAAGACGATCACGCCGAGCACCGCCACCAGTGCCACCAACACCGCGTCCAGATAGAGGGCAACGGCCTGTCCCGCGTCCAGTGTTCCGGCTCTCTTCAAGAACATCCAAAACATTTCGTACGATCCGGTCATTGTAATCAGACCCACGAACAGCATCGGCAACGCCGTCACCCAGAGATAGGGCGACTTCCACATCTTGATCAACACCGTCGTCCCAATGCAGAGCGCCAGCATGCCGAGCAACTGATTTGCGGCGCCGAACATCGGCCAAATGGTCGAAATGCTTCCTGTCCCAATCAGGTACGCCCACGCCCCCACCACCAAGCCGCTGCTCAACATGACCCCGGGCACCCAGTTCATCCGGCGAAAGGGCGCATAGACCCGCCCCGTCATTTCCTGAATGAGATAGCGCGCGACACGCGTTCCAGTGTCAATCGTCGTCAGAATGAATAACGCCTCGAAGACCAGCGCGAATTGATACCAATAAGCCATCAAACCCGACATCCCAGGCAGCGCCGAAAAGATTGACGCCATGCCGACGGCCAAAGACACAGCCCCGCCTGGACGTCCAGCAACATCCACCTCGACCAATTGTGACAGCTCGCCAATCCGCGACGGCGCAAAGCCCATGGCCGTCAACGCATCTGGGTTCAATGTCGTATTGATCGCCAGATAATCTCCGGGTATCAATACCGAGGCCGCGATCAACGCCATCACACCAACGAAACTCTCCAGCAGCATCGCCGCATACCCCACCACCGCCTGCGACTCCTGCTCGATCATCTTCGGCGTCGTGCCGGACGAGACCAACGAATGGAAGCCCGAGATCGCCCCGCAGGCAATCGTGATGAAGAGAAACGGGAAAAGTGTGCCGGGGATAATCGGCCCACCACCGTTGGCAAACGTCGTCACCCGTGGCATCTCGATCGTCGGCGCCATGAGGATGACGCCGAACCCGAGCAGAAAGACCACCCCGAGTTTCATGAAGGTGGAGAGATAGCCGCGCGGCACCAGCAACATCCAACCAGGCAACACCGACGCGATAAACCCATACCCGGCCAAGAGCCAGATCAGAGCCGGCTTGTCGAACTCGAAAAGCCACGCGTAGGACGACTGCGCCACCACACGGCCGTACAGCACAGCGACGATCAGCAGGACAACACCAAGTATCGACACTTCCGCCACCGCGCCGGGACGAAACTTCTGAAGATAAAAGCCCATGAGGAGCCCGATCGGAATCGTCATCGCGATCGTAAACGTGCCCCAGGCATTGTGGTAGAGCGCATTCACGACGGCAAACCCCAAACCCGCCAGCGCGACCACGACAATAAAGAGCACCGCCACCGCGGTTGCCGTTCCAGTGATGGACCCAAGTTCGTCATGGGCGATCTCAGGAAGCGAGCGGCCGTTGCGCCGCATGGAGGCCACCAGAATAATAAAGTCTTGCACCGCGCCTGCCAGCACCGCCCCGATCACCAGCCAGAGAAACCCTGGCATAAATCCAAACTGCGCCGCCAACACCGGCCCGAGCAAGGGCCCCGCTCCGGCAATCGCCGCAAAGTGGTGGCCGAAGAGCATGACCTTGTTCGTGGGGTGAAAATTGACGCCGTCGTTGAGCCGCACCGCGGGCGTCACATGCTGATTGTTCAGTCCGACGACTCGCTTGGCCAACCATCTTCCATAGAACCGATAGGCCAGTGTATAGATGCAGGCAGCTGCGACAACCAACCAGAGACCATTCACTTTCTCCGTTGGATTGACAGCGCCCACCACGTGGGCAAGCGCGAGTGCACCAAGAACGCAGAGCGGGACCCAGAGCAGATTCACAGCCGCTTTCATGCGCGGCATCCTAACATAAAAGATAGAAGTGGGCGCGACCAGGCTGCCCTTTGTGCTCGCGGAACGCTGCACGTGTGATGATCTGTCCACGCCTAAATCTTGTGCACAAAACCCGCTGGAGGACTGCTGTGTTCTGAGAAAACGACCAGGCTGAACGAACGATGCTCATTCGCCACAAGGAACGGAAATTCGGAAGAGGATGCGTCCGAGAATGGACCACTCATCGACGGTATCTGTGCACTCAGTTTGCGGAACTCTTGAAGCCGTTCGACAGCATGCTGATGGCTTCGCCGTTTCTTCTGACTGATCGCCCGTTGTTTGTGGATTACAATCTGTACGGCGTGCTCGGCAACTACCTGTTCAACGGCAAGACACGACTGCCCAATCTGAAACACCTGCGACGTTGGTATCAGACAATGAGTATGGAGGAATGACCTTAGTTGCCCCTTTCACGTCAATCCGTACCGATTCGGCCAGCCTGCGGCGTTGCGAGATGCTAATGACCCTAATGGTTTGTGGCGAGAGCGATTAGACGTGACTGTTACTGGAGGGAATGCTTCCGGAAGAACTCTGCGATGGCCGGTTTATCCATCTTCCCTTTGGCCACCGCAAGCACCATGTCGACCAGAGCCTGATTCGTCATCTTCGTTTTGATGCCATTCATGGTCAGAAACACAAGAGCCGCAGCAGCCCCCGCGCGCTTATTTCCGTCTAAGAACGGATGGTTCTGCACAAGGTGAAAGAGATACGCTGCTGCCATCTCATACAAATTACCGTGCAAATAATGTCCACCGAACCCGGCCTGAGGAGCGGCAACCGCCGACTCTAGCAACCCATTGTCACGGATTCCTAGCATCCCACCGTGTCGTTCAATTTCATCATGGTGAATCTCCAGCACTTCTTCCAATATGAGAAACAGTGGTTCCATTCCCTATTCTGCAAGTTTCTTCAACGCCGGATCGTATTGCCGGTTCACCTTGGCTAAGGCAGCACGAAATTTCTTTTGGCGTGCGGCATCCTGCACGGGTGTCACGATGAGGCACTTCCCGTCTGTCTTGATGTTGAGCGGCGTCTCCGCGTCGATCTCCAACAAATCCAATACCCCGCGATCGATCACAAGAGCCAGACTATTGCCGTGCTTGGTTAGTTTTTTGATCATATGCTCACCTCCCCGGTAGTACTACACTGTATGTCCATAATATCACCTGACTGCAATGAGGCAAAGCACACCTCGCGGACGTGTGGTTGCTTCGGAGGTGTGTCGTATCCGTACCTAGCACATGTGGCCGTTGAGCATGAAACATAGCCCGCCGAACATGCGCTTTCCTTCCACATCCCTTCGGTGCCTGAAGTAAACTCCTGATTCGTTCCGCAAGTCGCTCGTTGTAGGCCATCTTGGTTCCTGTACCGCTCCGACTCTACGCTGTCACCAACAGTCGATCAATGGATTGGGGCTTCCGTTTTGGTATACTCCTCCCCACCATGTCCCCCGATACCCCGACTCCGCAGCCGTCAGGCAGAGAGCGCCGCGAGTACTATCGCATCACCGTCACCCTCCCCATCTGCCTCCAACAGGAGACTGCCGAAACGGAGGGAACCCTCGTCGAGCGGTCCGTCAACATCAGCGGCGGAGGTATCGGCGTTACACTCAACCAGACCTTCGAGGTGAACGCCATTCTCTCCTGCACCCTGCTCCTTCCCGACCACGTGCTCTTTAAGTCTTCCCTCGAAGTGTTGCGCGTTGATTCCATCGCCTACCCGCTCAACACCTATCGTCTCCATGGCCGCTTCGTCAGGATGGCCAATCCCGATCGAGAACTGCTGATCAGGCATATAATCCAATTCCAGCGCGAACACCTCCATACACACTACTCCGCCTGAATGGGCGCGGCCCCCACTGTGAATAGGATCCGTGGAACTCTAAGGACCGCTTCGTCCCCACGAAAGGGGGATTAAGTCTGCCACGCGAAGCCGACTACACTGGGCCACCATGGAATTCACGCGTCCCTACTTTCGACACCACTATCGAGCCCCCCTCGCAGTGAAGTACCCCGTGATGGTTTCCGATGCGGATACGATCGCGGAAGGGAAGGTGATGAACCTCACGGTGTTCGGCTGCGCGATCGAGTATGCCGGTGCCGCGCCGCAGCGGACCATACTCCGCGTACGACTGATCCTCCCGGATCAGGCACTGTCACTTCCGGTCGAAGAAGCGGAGGTCCGATGGGTCCAAGGGAATCGAATGGGGCTTCAATTTCACAAGCTGGAGCGGGCGGCTGATTTTCGGCTCCACGGCTTTGTCTGGGATCGGATGGTCGAGCGGTTTCGGGCTATCGCTCAGAAGGGGCTTTCGGCCCGCTGACCAGGACTCATCCCTCGTTTTCCCACCACTGCCAGACAGAGTAGTCCAATAGCAATCCACACGAGCTCACGAAACCGCCGCAGCAGCGCGAAGGTGATTCCTGTCAGGTCACTGTAGCCGAACGCTTGGAGCAACAGGAGATTCCCGGCGTCTTGGGCACCCAAACTGCCGGGGATAAAGAAGGATCCGCCCTTGATAAAAACTGCAATGGCCCCTATGGAGATGGCGGTCAAGAAACTTACTGAACCACCGAGAAAATAGATAATCCCAAAAACTTCCAGTGATTCGGCCAGCCAGCCGAAAAAATACACTCCAATCGATGCGAGGAACGCCTTCTGATGAAGTCTATAGAAATTCCGAATCGTCTGGTCGATCGAGCGCAGGTGCTCTTCCTGCGCTTCGAGAGACCGGATACGTAAGCCCAGCTTTTTGACCAACGACAGAATCGACGTAAAGAGCCCACGATGCTGGACAAAGACAAATCCGACAATCGAACACACCAGCAATCCGACACTCACCAAGGCAGCCGTGATCGTCTGTCCCGCCGAGCTGCCGGCACCTACAATCCAGAATCCCAGAGCGACCCCCATGAGGATATAGACCACTTCTGCGATCGTCATGGTGGTCTTCGCAATCACGACGGAAGCGGCCCCTTCTGCGATGGGAACGCCCTGCTTTTTCAGCAGATACGCCTTCAGCGGTTCACCTCCCAGGTAGGCCGTCGGGGTGGTCATATTCACCACCTCGCCGGCGCTCCGAATGGTCAGCAGTCGCCAAAACGGTACTCTTTGCGCCGCTCGTCCCAACACCACTTTCCACCCATAGGCTTCAACGGAATACATGATGACAGATGGGATCAGAATGGCGAGCAAGGATGAAGGACCGAGTCGTGTCGCGGCCTCGTAGATATTCGCGGGGCCGATATGCCAGACAAGAAGGCTCAGTACGATGAGGCCAAGGGTTAGTAGGATATAGCGCAACACGTTAGTCGGATGGCGAACGCGGTATTTATGGCCGAGGAGACGAGACTGCAGATGGACGGATGACCCAGACCATGGCGCCGGCAAACAGCAATGTGCCGGCTGCCGCAAAAAGAAGAAACCAATACAGTTGATCGAACAGCGCAAAACCCAGTAAAGCCGCTGAGAAATCACGACTGGCGACATTTTTCAACATAACGTCCCCCCAGGCTGCATGGGCAGGCGTTCTCCAGCCACTCACCGTTTTAATCTTTTGCGCTTTTTCGACAAGTAAGAATGAGAGGCCGTTGCCGAATACCGCGGCGACGCCCAGCGCCAGAGGAACCCAGTCGTCCGCTTGTCCGATGTGGATCGTATAGAGTCCCACGGCGATGCCCGCAAAAATCGCCATGTGCACGATGTTGTCCAAGACAATATCGAGCCAGGCGCCAAGGGGCGACTCGGTAAAGGTCAACCGCGCGACTTCGCCATCGCAGCAATCAATCACGGCCGCCAATTGAAACAAGAGAGCTGCCACGATACTGGCGCCGTACGTGCCCATCCCAAACCCAAGCGCTGCAAGCAGACCAATTAGTCCGGCCAGGACTGTGATGGAATTGGGCGACAACCCCATGGCCAGAAACAGGCGTGTGAACCAGCGAGAGACCTTGCGATTGAAATAGCGATCGACGAACCCTTCGAATTCCCCCTTGAGCGAATTGAACAACTTCTTTTCGGCTGTTTGGACGTCGGCCACGGTTCGGATTGGTTGATACCAACGACCCTGCTTCTCTTCAGCCGAGACGACACGCACTCGACCATCCGCCGCGGCCCGCTCAAGCCACCGGCGGATCGGAGGGCTCCCCTTCTCACTCGCCGCTTGAGTCGAGGTGCTCATCAGGCTTGCCGGCACGACCACCAACTCAGCGACACGCAAGGCCGGATCGTCGAAACGAGGAGAGGCAAAGATCGCAGGGCGACCGGACTGGACTTTCGATCGCACACCCTTCGCCATAAGCTGATCGACCTGTCCCTGTGGGGTTTGAGAGACCACGATGGCCTGCCCCTCCTGCACGTCACGCCGCAACCGTTCGATCAACCCTCGTGAGAACACGCTGTTGACGCTCGCAACCAACGCAAAGCCATGCACTTCGGCCGCCAAGGCTTCCCATGTCCGAGGATCGTCGAGAGGAAATTCACGGATCGGCATCCATCGGACGGGAATCGTGACGCGCGGCCCTTTGCCGAGCGCCTGTTTCAGCTGCTCCTCCTCAGAACCGGAAAGGACGATTAATTGACGAATCCCCGCCCGTTGCAAAGTGAGCACGGTCCGTTGAAAAAGCCCGATCCCCACGACGCTCGTCAGCGGCCCCACGTCGCCTACTGGTTGTCCGATCGGACCGCCGAATACCCCGACAGACGGCAGCAGAATCGCCGTCGCCAGACCTTGAATGTCGGCTCTCTTTTGAAGGATGCTCTTACTCATGGTTTCATAGACAGCTGTGTCTGCTCACCGGTAGTCCCTTGCGCAGGCCCTTCCCCATTGGACATCCTACCATGCTGGAGACTTTCTCATAATCTTGGCAAAACTTCCAATTCAGCTTTTCTTACGTCTTCGATGAAATCGATCTCAGTCCAGGGCAGCCCTCCGATCCGTTCATAGCCCACTTTGACATCCTGAAAATACTGCCGCAGCGCGTCTTCGTACTCCATATCCCACGACCCCCTGTCGATGTAGCCACGGAGCGATGACACGACGCGAGGCGTGTCGGCATGCCGAACCCGAAGAAATCCAACCCCTTCACCGGCGTAGTCATACTGTTCCGGCATGTTCTTTGTCAGCGCGACAACTCGGCCGCCCGCCACGACCACCATACATTCCTCTCCGGTCTGCTTCACTGTCTCATCCATTAACAGCGCATTCTCAGAGAAGGACGACACCAGACGCCGTAGGATTTCCGCATGGAAAAACACGTCGGCATCCATCACGATGGTATCGTCGTCGAGCGCGGTTCGCGCAATCCACAGCGAGGAAATGCTGCCTCTATGAAACTGCTCGTTGACCAGGAACTTGACGCTGATGCCGCACGAGTCCTGTTCAACCGCCGCACGAATCATCTCCTGCTTGTACCCGACGACGATCTCCGCCCGGCGAATCCCGACGGAAGCCAGCGATTCCAAGTAGCGATGCAGGAGCGACCGGCCGCCGATCTCGATAAGGCATTTCGGGCGATGTTGAGTCACTTCCCACAGACGTTTTCCTACTCCCGCTGCAAGGATGACCGCTTTCATGCCGATGTGCACACGTGCTCGAAGGCGTCGAGAAATCCGCCGAATTGCGTCTCGGACAAAGCCCCCATATTGGCCACGCGGAAAATCTTGTTTTCCAAGTTGCCCTGACCGGCATAAATGACATAACCCTGCTGCTTCAGTCGGTCATGCAACGCGTGGTAGGACACACCATCCGGCAGGTGATAGGCCGTGATGGTATTCGATTGCAGATCTGTTGGGAGAAGCGCCTTGACACCGAGTTTTGCCATTCGTTCACGGATCAGAGTCGCCATCTTCTTATACCGTTGGATGCGATCGGTCACGCCTTCTTCGAGTAGCTCGTTGAGTGCTTCGTCGAAGGCATAGTAGACCTGCACCGCAGGCGTGAAGGGGATCGTGCCCTGGCCCTCGTTGTCGATGTAATGGGTCAGATGGAGATACCACGAGCGCTTCGGGTACGCGCGCATTTTCTCGACGAAACCCTTCCGCACCAGCACGAACGAGACGCCTGGGAACCCCTGAATGCACTTGCCGGCCGTCCCCGCCACCATATAGATGTGCGACCGCGCAATGTCGAGCGTCTCACCTGCCAGAGCGCTGACGGCATCGAGCACAAACACCCGATTCTGACTATCGACGATGTCGGCGATCTCGTGGACAGGGTTGAGAAGCCCGGTGGTGGTCTCATGGTGCACCATGCCGACGACATGCACTTCCTGATGCTGTCGCAAGGCCAGAAGCAGTTTCCCAGGATCGGGCCGAACCGTCCAATCATACTTCAACTCGCTCACACCTAGGCGATGGAGGCCCACGATTTGGGACATCCGTTCGCCATAGACGCCGTTGTTGAGGATGAGCATACGGCGGCCGTGAGGGAGCGACGACATCAAGGCGGCTTCAACGGCAGCCGTTCCCGATCCAGTCATCACGACGGCGACGTACTCCGATTCAGCTCCGGGGACAAAGACCTTGAGCAGCTTGGCTTGGATGCGGTGAAGCAGTTCGGAAAATTCATCTTCTCGATGACAGAGATCGGGCTTCAGCAGCGCCTGCCGTACCCGCTCCGAGACATTCACCGGCCCAGGATTCAGAAGAACCACTCTTCTCTCCTTCCTCTTCTAAGAGAGCATGATGAGCTTCCCGTTATTGCGCGCATTGACCGAGCACATTCTGATTGTGCGCGGTCAGCGAGCACAAGGGAAGCTCATCACGCTCTCTATCCCTCAATCGCTTTCATGAACCGGCGGGTGATGTCCGGTGGATCGTGCAGCACGCGGCCGGCATCTTCCACAAATTCGTTCACCTTGATGAGCAACATGCTGGGCCCGTCCTTCTTCAGCATGTCCTTGAACTCATAGACGAGATCGTCGCGATCAAGTACCCGTTCCACATTGACGTAGCCCGCCGACTTCGCCACTTTCTCCAGCGGCACCACATTGGAGATCGTGGGCTGGTTCCCGGTCGTTCCGTACACTTCGTTGTCGAAGACGACGTGGATAAAGTTTTTCGGTTTCAACGCGCCGACCGTCGCAAGTGTTCCCATTCCCATTAACACATTCCCGTCGCCATCGAAGGTAATCACCTGCTTATTCGGCTTTGCGAGCGCGACACCGAGCGCGATCGCGGGGGCATTCCCCATGGAGCCGATCATGTAGAAATGGGTGGGCCGATCCGCAATCTTGTGAGCTTCGCGCGAGGGAAACCCGTTGCAGATAATGACCGGTTGATCGGTCAGCAATTCAAGTAATGCCGCCATGGCCTGCGCTCGGCTGATCAAGGTGCCTTGCTCGGGCCTCATGGATGCAACCCTTTGACCACGCCCTTGGTAATGAACAAGGCCACAGGAATCCGCTGCTTCATGAACGTCTCAGCGACCCACTTGAAATCTTCAATCGCTGTTTTTTCAGTCAGGGTCCGGTGCGGGATCTTCACCGTATCGAGCAATTGCGGCATCACTTCTCCCATCACCAGATGTTCAGGGGCATCTTTTCCGCCTTGACCTCGCCATGACACAATTAGTATGCAGGGTTGTTTATAAATCATATTCAGAGAAATGAGCGTATTGAGAGAAGTGCCGAGCCCTGAATTCTGCATGAGCACAGCGGGTGTTTTTCCCGCCATATACGCGCCCGCGGCCATACCGACCGCTTCATCCTCCCGAACTGCGGGGGTGTAGAGCCGACGGTTCATGAGTTCCGCAATGATCCCGCCCAGGATCGAATCCGGCACGCCGGTAAAAAAATTGACTCCCATGTCCTGCATCGATTGTACAAACACATCGCTTTCAATCACTGGGAGGTTCCCCCTGGACTATAGATGCAGGCCCGCCGAAAGCGGCACATTATAAGATACGTCCAGCGGGGTTCTCAAGAACGATCCGCGGTTGAGTTGACTTCACTCGCATGTTAGCGTGTGTGCCGATACGGCTGTTATTCGACCAACTGCAGAGATGAAAGATCCCATCCAACCTGCATTCTATGCTTGGCCGTTAGTCCTGATGATCACGGTCGTGATCGGTGCCGGTTCAGTATGGGCTGTGCCCATGACAAATGACCCGAAGGGATTCCACGATATTCCTTGGGGGACCTCCTTATCTTCGCGCCAGGACTTGGAACCGGTGCAGGAAAGTCCGCATATCGTCGAATATCTCCGCAAGATAGAGCCCTTGTCATTCGCGGGGACCGAGATGGTCAGAATCCTCTATGTTTCGGTGGATGACCAATTCGCGCGTGTCATCATTCGGTATCAAGGTGGCCATGTCCATCTACAAGTATTGGGCTTCTTGGAAAGCCGCTTCGGCCGGCTGGAGCGCATTCCCGGACAAATGGCGCGAGGACTCGCCCAACAATACAACTGGCGCGGGCCCGATACCGAAATCAATCTGACGTATCAGGCCGGTACGGAGCGTGGCTACATTTTCATCGATAGTCGCTCGCTCGCGCCACGGTTCACCGACAACATCACCGACTTTGGGCAGTAGCTTGATGAATGCGTCTCTCTCTGAGCCGGGCAAAATTTTCTCAAAATTTTCTGTTGACAACCGCCGCAGGCTTTCACATCATATCGCCCCATGACGAACGCCGCAAAACTCCGAGCTGCCTTGAAAAGTCCGGGAGCCTTGAAAGTAGTCGGGGCTCACGATGCGCTCAGCGCTCGTCTCATCGAGCGAGCCGGTTTCGACGGTGTCTGGGCGAGCGGGTTCGCCATTTCAGCCTCTCTGAAATGTATCCCCGACGCCAGCTTCGTCACATCAAGCGAGCAGCTCGATATCGAACGGAATATCGTCGAGGCTGTGAGCATTCCCGTGATCGCCGATTGCGACACCGGATATGGCAACGCGCTGAATGTCATGCGGACCGTCACCGACCGTGAGCGAGCGGGCGTGGCGGCTATTTGCATCGAAGACAACGTCTATCCAAAGCGCTGCAGTTTCTACGCGGGCGTTCGACGGGAATTGATTCCCATTGAAGAGCACTGCGGCAAGATTCGAGCGGCGAAAGCGGCTCAGATTTTCCCGGAGTTCATGGTCATCGCCAGAACCGAGGCCCTCATCGCCGGTTGGGGGCAGGAAGAAGCACTAAAACGGGCTGAAGCCTATGCCGACGCGGGCGCCGACGCAGTCCTGATCCATTCGAAATCGAAAAAGTTCGACGAGCTGAAGGCTGTGTACAAATTGTGGTCCGGGCGCGTCCCGCTGGTCGTGGTCCCGACGATTTTCGACCAGACCACCGCAGCGGAAATGGAAGAAGCCGGAGCAAAGATCATCATCTATGCCAACCAACCGGTACGGGCAGCCATTCGCGCAATGGCGGACACGCTGGCTCTCATCAAGAAGGACACGCGCCCCGGCGCTGCGAACGACCGGATCGTCTCGCTACCCGAAGTGTATGACGTTGTCGGTGTCCCGCAGATGGAGCAAGACGAGAAACAGTTCCTGCCTGTGGGAAGCGAACGAATCACCGCGATTATCGCCGCTGCTGGATTCGAAAAACAGCTCCTGCCGTTGATCGAGGATAAGCCGAAATGTTTGCTCGACATTAAAGGGAAAACGATCCTCGATCGCCAGGTCAGCGCACTCAACGAATGCGACATCAAAGAAATTGCTTTGGTTCGCGGGTACAAAAAAGAGGCGATCTCGCTCCCCAATATCCGCTACTACGACAACGATCGTTACGAGGAGACCGGCGAACTCGTTTCGCTCTTCTGCGCCGAAAATGAGTTCACAGGGCGAACCATCGTCTTGTACGGCGATATCATCTTCGATACCTCGATTCTCGAGAAGTTGCTCAAGAGCCCCGCCGATATTGCTGTGGTTGTCGATCTGGCCTGGTTTGATCAGGAGCAACGGAATGCTCAGCCGACCCATCTTAATCCCGATCTTGTCTCGCTGGCCGCCCCGCCCGGCAAAAGTTATTTGTCCCGATTTGTGATGCCGGAAGGTGAGCACCAGGTGGTGAAGATCGGTCAACAACTTCCGCGCGAACTGGCGCATGGTGAATTCGTCGGCATGGCCATGTTCTCAGAGAAGGGCACCCAGGCCATTCGCCAGTGTTACCACACAGCCCAGAAACAGCATCAGTCATCCCCGTTCCACGAGTCAGCGAGCCTTGCCAAGGCATCTTTCACCGATATGCTGCAGGAACTGATCGACCAGGGCTATCGCATCCAAGCCGTACCGATTTTTAAGGGATGGATGGAAGTCGATTCCTTCGAAGAGTACCAAAAAGCCTGGGCAAAGATTCGACAGTAATTCCCTTCATCGTGCGGTACTAGTCTTCCTCTCTCCGCCGAGAATGTCCTTCTTGTAGAAACCGTATTCTGTTGCTTCTCATGACCAAGGTACATTGCCGAATTGATTAGGAAAATAATCCGAGCGACGCTATGCTGACGAAACTGATGATGAACGGCCGAAAATCCTACGTGCCTTTAGATAACCGTTACACCGAACGTGTATCCGTCACGTGCCGAGTGCGCTATGTCGGCGAGATTCCGACGCAGCCTCACCAAGGCGAAGGACTGACGAAAAATATATCGGTGTCCGGTTGCCACGTCATCAGCGACCGCCCGGTGACGCGTGGAACACTATTGACTCTTACCATTACGCTTCCCGATGGATTGCCCCAACTTGCATTGAAATCGGCGCATGTTGTGTGGGTGTCTGGCTCTCAGTTTTCTGTCCGATTCATGGATCTGAGCCATGACCATCGAAAACGGCTGCAATCGTTCATCTGGAAAAGCATCTCCCACCACACCGTGAGCGATCAACGAACTCGATTCCGGCTTAGGTAGTCCGGCCCATCCCCCTCCTATATGGCCACGATCCTTTTCATGAACGAGCGTCAGATGCTCATCAACTCCCACGTTGTCATCCAGACAGGCGTCATGCTAAATTCTGGTGAGTGATTACTTACTCACCATGAAGAGAACACGAACGTCTTCTCGTCATCGGCATCAGCCGTCACGAACCTCGGGTCATCTGCGACAGGCCGGTCTGATCAGCGCTGCGACGTCGTTGTTTGCCGCAAACGGCTTTACCGGAACGACCACGAAACAAATCGCCAAAGCTGCCGGTGTCAGTGAAGCATTGCTCTTCAAACACTTTCCGACCAAGCATGCGCTGTACACCGCAATGCTTGCAGAAAAGGCTCACTACTCCGGGTTGCGAGAAGCCGTCGAAGAAGCAACCAAGAAACGAGATGATGAACGGCTCTTCACGTTGCTCGCCGGCTATCGAATCAAAAAAGGCGCAGATCCGACGTTGCTCCGCCTGCTCCTTTTCAGCGCCTTGGAAGGGCATGAGCTGTCCAACATGTTTTTTCAGCAGCAGTATCGAGTCTTTCACGATCTGCTCGCCGGCTACATTCGACGACGCATCGAGGACGGCGTTTTCCGACCGGTCGATCCAGTGCTTGCCGCCCGAGCCTTCTTCGGTGTCATTCTCCACCATCGGCTCCTGCACGATATCTTCGGGCTACCCATGCACCTGTCCCATGAAGCATCGGTGGTCGAATATGTTTCTCTTTTCCTCGGCGGGCTCGTCCGGCAGTCGCCGGACTCGTAGCTGAGAGGCACCACCATGAATCGCCTCTTCCGACATCCATTTCTAGCCATTGGGATGGTCATCTTTTTTGCGATCACGGTTCTTGTCGTCTTTCGCCTGAGCACGGGCGCCAAAGCCGATACGAAGAAGGCTCGGCTCATTACGGTAGGTGTTGTGTCTCCGCTACGTCAGGATCTCGATATTCGTCTGGCCTACACGGCGGACATCTCGCCCAATCAAGTCGTCAATATCTTCTCACGGGTCGACGGATACATCGCTAAACTGCATGTCGATAAGGGTGATTTTGTCAGGACGAATCAATTACTCCTTGAAATCGATCATACCGATTATCGACATGCCGTCAATCAGGCAAAAGCTAACCTTTCAGCCGCTAAGGCAAAGGTCTCACAACAGGATGCGGTGGTGCGCAACGCCAAGCTGACGTTCGATCGCATGCAGACCCTCATCAAAGACCAATTTGTCTCACAGCAAGACCTGGATAATGCGGAGGTCAACTTCGACGCTGCCGGAGCCGCACACGAATCCCTACAAGCACAGGTCAACCAAATGGAGGTAGCTCTGGCCCAGTCGGAGACTAACTTAGCCTATTCTTACATCCGAGCCCCATTTCCCGGCTATATCGCAGAACGAAATTTAGATACCGGGGCCTATGTCAGCAGCGCGACGGCAAGCACCTCGACCATGTCGCGAGGCATCATGAGCCTGCACGACATCAATATGGTCCGCGTGCTGATCGAAGTCGTCGAGCGAGACATTCCACTGGTGAAGATAGGCCAAAAGGCAGAGCTCCGTGCCGAAGCCTATCCAGACCACGTGTTCGAAGGAACCGTCACACGGATCGTCCAGGCCCTGAATCGCGCGACACGCACCATGACGGTGGAAATCGACTTACCGAATAGGGATCGTCGATTAAAAGGCGGGATGTTTGCTCGAGTCGAGGTCATGGTAGGAACCCATCACCAAGCATTGCAGATTCCTATCGATGCCGTCAGTCGACTAGAAGATACGCAATATCTCTATGTCGTCCGAGAGGGGAAAGCCCAACGAGTGGATGTTGAGATCGGTGCCCGTAGCGGCAACTTGGTAGAAATCACGAAAGGGCTGACGGGTGATGAACAGGTCGTCGTCGCCGGTAAAGACTTGGTGCAGGACGGCACACCCGTTCAGGCGCAATCTCTTGAGCCGGTAAGGCGTGAGGGGTGAGGGGTTGAAAACGATCACTCGGATTCTTTCAACTCAAGGGAACACTTTTCGCGCCTCACGCCTCACCCCTAACCACTCATCCATCCAGACATGTGGCTGACCCTACTCGCACTACGCAATCGCATCGGCATCCTGATGCTGTCACTTGCGATGGTGGTATTAGGGCTGACATCTCTCCAGCGTTTGCCGGTTGATCTCTTTCCGCAAATCCAGGTGCCGGTCGCCTTCGTCGGTGTCATCTACAAAGGGGCGCCCCCTCTCGACATCGAACAGAGCGTCGTCTACCCGATCGAAAAAGCCGTCAGCTCCGCCTCCAATGTCGAGCATGTTGAATCATTCAGCAAACAAGGTCTGGGAGCCGTGCAGATCTGGTTCAACTGGGGAGCCGACATCAACGTTGGGCAAATGGAGGTGATGCAACGCATTACGCAGATTCTCAATAGCCTCCCGCCGGGCATTCTGCAACCCTTTATCGTCAAGTTCGACGTCTCCAACATTCCCGTTTCGATCGTGTCTGTGGCGAGCGACAAGTTGGACGAGCGCGCGCTCTACGATCTGGCATACAACACCATTGCGCCGCAGATCGAACAGATCGCCGATGTTGCGGCGGCAACCGTGGAGGGCGGCAAGATCCGCCAAATCAACATCAACCTCGATCCGGCGCTGCTCGGCGCCCGCGGACTCTCGATTCTCGACGTCGTAAAATCCGTCAAAGCCTCCAACTTGATTTTGCCTTCCGGCGACATCAAAGCCGGCAACCTTGACTATAACGTCTTTACGAACAATCAGTTCCGAACGGTCGAGCCGATCCAAGACGTCATCGTGAAGGTGAATCAGCAGGGCAACCCCGTTCGCGTGCGCGACATAGGGACCGTGACAGATTCGTCCGATATCCAAACAAACATCGTTCATGCCGATGGAGCCAAATCGGTATTTCTTCGTGTGAACAAGCAGCCGATCGCCAACACGGTCAAGGTTGTGGATGCCCTGCGCGCAGCCCTTCCCAAGATGTTCGGCATCCCCGAAGGAGTGAAACTCGGCATTTCGTTCGATCAGTCCCTCTATATCCGTCAATCCATCCACAATCTGATTGAACAGGCCCTTCACGGCTCCCTATTGGCCGCAGCCGTGATTCTTATCTTCTTGCGCAACCTCACAAGCACCGCGATCATTTCCGTGGCCATTCCGCTCTCCATGCTCGTGACGTTTATCGTTCTCTATTTTACCGGTCAAACCCTTAACGTCTTCACGCTTGGCGGGCTGGCGCTGGGTATCGGCCGGCTGGTCGATGATTCAATCGTGGAGCTGGAGAACATCCAGCGCCACCTGAATACCAATTCCAACCGGCGGCAAAGCATCCTCAGGGCTGCTCGGGAAGTCGCGATGCCGATCCTGGCGTCGACCGTCACGACGGTGGTGGTGTTCCTCCCGATGTTCTTCGTCGTCGGTGTCGCGCGTCTGTTGCTGATACCCTTGACCGTGACGATCGCGATTGCGCTCTTCACTTCTTTCTTAGTCTCCCGCACGGTGACGCCGGCGCTTTGCTACAAGTTCCTCAAGCCTGAACAAGAGGCCTGGAGGTCGATGCCGAGCTGGTTTACAAAACTGATGGAATGGAGCCGCAATCGGTATGAATCTCTCGATAGAAGCTACGAAGAATCGTTGCGGTGGATACTGGGACATCGGCCGATCTTTATCGCCACGGTGCTGTTGCTCTTTATTGGATCGCTCACCTTGGTTCCGTTGATCGGGACGGAGTTTCTGCCGGTTTCCGATGAAAGTCAGTTTCGCATTGTCCTGCGGGCGCCGGTCGGCCAACGGGTTGAAAAGACCGAACAGCAGGTCTCGGAAGTCGAACGGGTGCTCCGAGCCAATATTCCCGCGACCGAATTGGAGACGATCGTCTCCAGTACGGGGATCCTATCGCAAGGTCGCTCGTCGCTCTTCAATCCCAACACAGGGCCTCATACGTCTTCGATTCAAGTGTACTTGACCTCACCGGACAAGCGGAACAGAACTCAAGTCGAGATCATGAACGATGTGCGTCCAAAGATCGTCAACCTGTTTCCCGGGGTCTCGATGTATTTCGATCCCGGTGGCCTCGTCAAACGCGTCACGAGCTTCGGTTCTCAAAAGGCCGTGGATGTGGAAATCTATGGTTATGATTTCGACAAAGCGAGAGACGTCATCGCCCGTGTCAAGGAGATCATGGAGCAAACTCCTGGTCTAGCGGATATTGAACCGAGTCGGGAAGAAAACTATCCGGAGGTCAACGTCACCGTCGATCGAGAGAAGGCAGCTCTGCTCGGCATCAGCGAAACCGACGTGGCCAATGCCGTCCTGTTTTCTCTGAACGGAAACGGCCAAACCGACCCGATCATTTATACGGATCCGCAAAGCGGCAACGAATACTTCATCAGCGCCTGGCTGGCCGAGGAGCACCGAAAGAGTCTCGGCGATTTGGAGAATATTCTCCTCACCACCAAAGCCGGCGAGCCTGTCTTACTGAAGAACATCGCGTCCCTCAAGTTGAACGCAGGACCCGTGAAGGTCGATCGGAAGTATTTCCAGCGCGTGGTCCACATCACGGCCAATCCAACTACCCGACCACTCGGTGATATTGCCGAAGATCTCGAGTCCGCGTTAGCCAGACTCCAGTTGCCGGCAGGGTTCAGCATCAAACTGGCAGGGCAAATTCAGCAGCAGCGCGAAACCTTCCAAGGGTTGCAGTTTGCGATCATCCTGGCGCTCCTGCTGGTCTACATGGTCATGGCCGCCCAATTCAAATCGCTCGTCGATCCCTTCATCATCATGTTTTCAGTGCCGATGGGCTTTCCGGGTGTCATTTTGATGCTGTTTCTGACGAATACGACGCTGTCCACCACATCGATGATGGGCATCATCATGATGTTTGGGATTGTCGTCTCGAACGGTGTCTTACTGGTCGATTACACCAACGTCCTACGCCGGAGAGGCGAACCACTTCATCGGGCCGTCGTAACCGCCGCGCGAACCAGACTGCGCCCGATACTCATGACCTCGCTCGCGACGGTCTTCGGGCTTCTTCCCATGGCGATCGGAATCGGGACCGGAGGCGAAACGAACGCGCCCCTCGCAAGGGCGGTCGTCGGAGGGTTGAGCGTTTCCACCCTCCTCACGTTGTTTCTCGTCCCAACGATGTATCTGATTTTAGAGGAACATTTTCCGAGGAAACTCGAAGAGGAGGCGAACAATCACGGAGCGGCCTCCACCGGCACGATCTCCGTTCCGGAGTAGGCTCCGTCAACGCTCGACAATGTTCGGGAACAAGGACTTCAGCTGCATGGCCAGTCCGATATCTCCGGTGACCTGCAAACGCCCCGAGATCGCCATCGTCATCCCGCTGAGCTTTCCATTCAGGACCCCGATGCAGTCTTCTCCCGTCATCGATAGGGTCACATGCGGATCAGCATGGGTTCCATCCTTCACGACGCAGGTCCCATTGTGCACCAGCAGATGATACTGGCCGCCTTGGCTCCCGCGGAGGTCGAACTGGTAGACGGCGTCAAGATCCTCGGCGGCATCCTTATCGAGTTTTGATGGGAGTGAGTCAAACACCTCTTTAACAGTCGTGGCTTTCATGTCTAGACGATACCCATAACATTGGATGGTTAAAATATTCGGGGGCGTTATGCTAACGCCCCCGAAGCAAGGTCAATGTGAATGAAGATCTCAGTACCGGAGTGTGGCGGTCGCGACACTACGACGGGCGCCGAAAAACTCCTTCGAAAATGACTCGACGACCGTTGGATCATACCCCTTGCAGCTGAAAATGTCGAGGTAGGCGTGGTTGGTTTCATTGGCGAAATGGCCGCTGATCAACGAGGTTGAGATCAGCTGCACCATGGAGTAGCCGGCTACAGGTCCTTCGCCAAAATCGACGACCTGGCATTCGCCGTAGCGCTTCATGCCGATGAGCTCACACAGCTCAACCACATAGCGCTTGATATGGTTCGCATCGCGTATAAGCTCGGGATTGCAATCTTGGAGATCAACGGCGGTACAGAGCCCCCACGCCTTGCCGCTTCCCACCATGTCTTGGACAGGTCGGGCAGCGGCCGCAGGGGCGTTGGATGGTAAGATCGTAGACTCGGAACTAGCCGAGGTACTCATAAAGGGTGGTTCCCTTTCTGTAAGAGGGTTAGGCACACAGGAACTTTCATGCGTTGAACTATACCATGATTTGTTTCATATGCACGTGAAGCCGTGGAAAAATTTCGGCTCTAGCAAAAGCACCCGTCAATCGGTTGACAAGGTTTCATCTCTCAGGGACAATGCGTTTATGCCGTCCTCTCCGGAGATCGTCCGAGACATACCTCGCATAGAGCTCCCTGATCGCCTCTGCACGTGGTGCAAGGTGCTCATGAGGAAGCGGCTAGTGGGTGGGAACCAATTCATTCATTACACTTGCCCCAAGTGTATTTTTCAACACACCACCAGACTGGGGCCGAAGCTTCAGAAACCGGGTCCATGATTCTGGGCCAACTCTCCGGTCTAGTAATACTTCTCCCGGTAAATCGGGCATAACCCCTTCGTCTGAATGAACGCCGTCACGTCCTTGATCATGTTTCCATTGCCGCATAGATAGACGGCTAAATCCAGGACTGATGTGACTCGTTCCTGGACGAGACTAGATACTCGCCCTCTAACTCCGGTCCACTCCGGTCCTGGCTGCGAGAGGGTCATCACAAAGGAAAAATGCGGATGGCGGTCGACCAAATCTTGGAACTCGTCTTGGTAATATAGGTCCCGCTCGCTTCTGACGCCCCAGAACAGCGTCAGAGGTTGGCTGCCGTCACGCTCAAGCTGTGAGAGGATCATGGATCGAAAGGGGGCAATTCCGGTCCCGGTCGCCACAAACAGCATCCGTTTGGTCGGATCCTCTCGCAGCGTGAAGGATCCGGCCGGACCCTTAAAGCGCACTGGGTCTCCTTCACGAAGACTGAAAAGATAGGTCGATCCAGGACCTCCTGGAACCAGATTGAAGAGCAAGAGCACCCGATCGGAGGTTGAGGAAGGCGAAGCAATGGAATAGGGACGCGTGACCGGATAGGGATAACCTTCCTTTGGTAGGTCGAATGAGATAAATTGCCCGGCTTTAAAGCTTATGTCCTGAGGCTCACAGATGATGAGCTCTAGCTCGCGGACATCGTGAGTTAAGTTCCTGATCCCACTCACCTTAGCCTGAACAGATTCCACTGACGGCTGATTCCTCTATTCTGACCACCCACAGCTATCTCTTTACGGTAACACATGTCATCTCGGGCCGTTGGTACCTCGCTAAGATTCTCTAAACCAACACCACTTTTCAGTGGTGCGACTTGGAAGGGTTTGAGGCCTACCGCCACCTGGACGAATGCCAGGCCTATCTCCCTAAATTTTCCAAATGAGGAACTGCATGGGAGGACAGTCTACCGTGCATCGACGCGTCTACCCGCGGGAAAAACTGCTCTGGACATGATCGTCGAGAATATGAGTCAATCGCTCTCGATTTTCAGGGCTGATTGAAATAATTTTGGCGCCTAATTTAGGTGTCCGCACGTGTATGACTTCTACCTCGCAGGTTAAGGATCTTCCATGCTCAAGCTCTATCCCGAGTTGGAGCACATCCCCGCTCTTCACGAACAGACGGCTTTCGAGACGGACGCCGGACTCGCTGACGTCGAGCACTTTGCACGGCGCCGAGAGCGACCCGCGCTGCAACCGACCGACACGGCCGACATCGACACGCGAATGCTTCCGCTTGAAACCCATAACCAATCCTCCTATTTCCAGCATCATAACAGGAGGGTTGATCATGTCGAAGCAATTACAAAAGTGCTTACAGCTTTCCGCCCACCAAGGTTCGCACCTGTTCCATACGTTTGCGGTTGACGCCAAGATCGCTGTAGCCCGTGCGGGAAGCAGAACGAAAGTGAACCGTCTTCGTGGTGTCATCAAAGAGGAACTCCACGTCATCGACGAAGCGGAGCAGCAGGCTGGTGAACTCGTAGTGGAGATAAGACTCGTCCTCATCGACGAGCTTGGTGCGAGGCAATGTTGCGATCACCGCTTTCAATGCTTCTTTTGCTTCCGCGCGAGACTTCTTGTATTGGAACGGCACAATGGCGTGGCTCTCATCACTCGCCTGCGTCGAGACGCAATTGGGGCTGGAAGGGCAAGGGGGAAGCGTACGCTGACTCATGGACCCGCACTTTACTATCTTTCTATAACTCCCAGCAACCAATCAACCGCGATCAGCACAGCATCGCGCGTAATCCGATTCAGATCTCGTTCTATTAATACGACACACTCGTCAACGGCGGCACTGTCTCAGCTGGGCCCGCAACCTGTACCGAGACTCGTCCAATGATACGCCCGTCCGGGGATTCGACATCCACCCGCCAATCGCCTGGATCAAGGCGCTGCTTGACGCTATAGGCCCGATACCCTCCCTCGCGCCCACCCGAGATTTTGATGGGAATTCTGTCCGCGTGCATGAACGGCTTCTCGCTGTTCGGTCGGAAATACCAATGGTGGTAAATCGTGGTGTTGAGATCGACCGGCGCAAAGACGGCGGTGAAGCAATAAATCGGCTGGTTCGAGGGATAAGTCGTATCTGAACGTTTCCAGACCTGATACCACTGCCTCACAAAGGAGAGCTCAAACTGGTCGCCGCTTCGCGTGATCTCATGATACATCCCGCCGAACTTCAGTGACAGTGGAACCGGCGGGATCCAATTCATAAAGTAGAAGCCCACCAGGAGGGCGATGCATGCAACAGTCGGAACAGTCACGCTGATCGCTTCCTGTCTCGATCGGTCGGGATTATTGCGATAGATGAGCTGCACGACCCGCAAGGTCACCGCCACGCTGGCGCCCGCTCCGACTAAGAAGACCACCGCGTTCATATAGCCCGTTATCACGGGCAAGAAGAATGTAAAAAACGCGAAACTGACCACCCCGTAGAGACCGACCAGCAGTCGGAGATTCGACAAGCGGTCACGTAAAAACTCGTTGGTCACCAAAAGCGCGATAAGCAGGCCAAAGAAGACCGCCGTGCCGGTGAACGAGGCGCTCCGTGAATAGAAAATCGCATAGGCGCTGAAGAGGCCACCCAGCAAGAACTGACTCGCCATAGGGTAGTAGGGACGGCTTGCTAATATCCAGCGAGTGAAAGAGGAAAGCGGTGCCGGCTGCTCGCGATCGGGAGGCGGCTCGATCCCCCATCGCCCTGTCAAGACGATCAAAGTACCAAGGAGGGCCAGATACAGCATCAGAACCAGGTTATCTTGTAGCCGGTCGATTCGCGTGAGGGTCACGGTGTCATAGGTGACACCCGAGAGAAAGAAGACGGCCGGCATGAACGGTTTCGCGAGCACGGACTGGATCTTTGCGAGCGGGCTCATGGCACCACTGTGCGAAATGTCGTTCGATTGTTCAATGAAATACTGAATCGTGCGGCGCCCCCACACCATGTCGGAGACGGATTCTCAGGATGCTCAAAAGGCCATCATTAATCACCCGCCCAACCCCGGCGCGCCCGCTTCGCCGACTCAGCGAGGCGAGCCAAGACGCGCCTTGTCCCAAGCGAGGCCGTAGGAGAGAACTAACCGGAGGCGTACTTCATCCCACCCGCCCACCCCAAGCTGTCAAGACAGCTTGTTCCTCGAATGGGGTACGTTGAGGATTTTTTCGAGGCGAGAACAAAGTTGGAGGCCTTTTTCAGCATCCTGTCACACAAAGGCGGGAAGCGGCGCGTACGCAACGGGATGGCCAATCAGCCGCTCCAACCATGGAGCCATCGCATCTTCGTGAAGCGGAGCGCGATTGAGGCGCGCTTCGATCTTGAATTGTCCGTTGACACCGACGATGCCGATGATCGCTGAGGCATCCTCAGCGTCAGGCAACACCGCCTGCGTCTGAAATTCACAGAGCGTGGCGTAGAGGAGACCGTGCGGCTGAATCGCGTTCTGCACCTCCGGCAGATCATCCAGCGGGCAGTGGACGGAGCAGCGATAGGCAAGCCGCGCTCCCGGTTCAATCCCCTGGAATTCTGCCAAGGCCGCTTCTGAAAACCCTGTGAGATAGGCACGAACTCCGGCCGGTTCCGGATTGAACGTCTCGGCGAGCTTACTGGCCGGCACGAGGAATTCAAACGCATCGGACGTGTTGTACTCGAACTGGCACGGCCCAAACGCATCGGGCCATGAGCAGAAGAACGCAACGGACGCATCGGAAGGGCGGAGGACCACCGCGTGTTTCTCCACATGGGTCTCGATCGGCAGGTCAAGGACGGTGATCGCGTCGAGGAAGGCTGCTCGCCGCTCATCCAACCAACGTGTCCGATCGGCATCGCCACGCGTTTCGCCGGGGGTGATGACCTCCTGAGTCTGAAGACGAACCCGGATGAACGAATGGGCATGCCGAAACCCAATCCAGAACATGGCACGTTGGTCATGAAGCTGCAGCACTTCCCGAATGCGCCACGGATGGCTGATGGAGCAATAGGTGCCGATATCTTGATGGCGCTGATAGACCGTATGATAGGCCCCTGACAGAAGAAAGAAATCGCCGCGCCATCGTTCCCGTACATGGACGAGCGTGACGATCTTCCGTGGCCCAGGGATCGAGCTGATCAACGTCGTCGAGCGACCCGACCGTCCATTCTTCCACATAGCAGATCACGTCGCCGGCAGGCGAGATCGGCTTTAACCCGAGCGCCGCGAGCCGGTCCCCGACGGCCAGCGCCTGACCGAAGCTCAAGGGCGTCGTCGTTTCCCACCGTCGTTCACGCACGATGAGGGATCCTTGAAGACAGATTGAGGTTGCCGTCAACCCTCAGGAAAGCAACACCCCTCCTCCTTGGGTCGCAACGGTTCACTCTTGCAGGAGGCGCCGGGCCGGGCGTAACGCCTTGTTGTCAATCGTCGTGTCGATGATCAGCCGATCAAGTCCATCTTTCAAGGTCGCCGCCAGTTGCTCTCGAACATCATCCTCATTGAACCAAAACACAGTTCGACTGCGGCCTCCTTCAATAGTACGGATGGTCGTGCTTCGGTCGGCGAGGTTCCTCGCCTGAATGGTAAACCGGCTGCTGGTGTCGATCACGGTGGAAAAGACGCGGCTCTTCACGGTCGCGGAGAAATCTTTCACCTGTCCGCTGATGATAATATCAGCATCCGCGGCTGATCCGGGCGAGGCCACACGCACATTCCAGACCCGATCTCGCCAGCCGCGAGTTTTTAGGCGATCGGCAAGCCGTTGAGTGATCAGCCCCGCAAGCCGATCACCCGACACGTCAAAACGCGTGGTGCCTCCCCAGAGATGGGACCGTGTGCCCACACGGCTCTTGTCCGCCCGTCGATCGTCAAACGGTTCGACGGCGATCTTGACCGGATCGATATCGGTCAACTGCACCATCGGTGGCCTCTCGCGCAAATCCAGATACCGCGTTTCTCCTGTTCCTCTACAGCCGGCCAGCATGGTCGCCATCATGATGGCACAGCCCAGAACTCGTAATGACGATTGCTTCACAGGCTCCTCCCGGTCAAGGTTCAAAAAAGAGTGGCGACCCAGTCTACCCAAGTTTGGCGTCAGAGACAATTAGGATAAATAAGTTAGGGGGTGACGAGGGGGTGCATTGATCGAAAGGTTTCGCATGCTAGCTGAGCCAACTGCCCTTCCCGCACTCGTGGATCTCCTAACGGAACAGAGCGAACGACCTTCAGGAACGATCGTTCAGCCACCACGGCTGCGATCCGGGCCTTGCGGTCATGAGTGATCGGCAACGTATAGCCCTCTCCCCGTTTCCACTCCCATAACGACGGTGCCAAGGAGAGTTCTAGGTCCCTGCCTGCAAGCTGGTGAAACCGGCCGAGAAGCTGGCGCTTGTATCGCCCGATCTCCGACCCTTCCAGCAAGAGCGCACAAGTCACGTGATGTCCCCACCAGACCAGCGTACGGAACGTGAACGTGTTCCCGCCGGAGAAGTGTTTGGGACAATCAAGGTATTGATAGGGGAAATCCTCCAGATGCTCGCCTTTGACCAGCTGATGGATGGTTGGATCGAAATCGGGAGGGACGACAAGCGACAGACCTGCCAGCTCATTCTGTAATGCGCCACGCGTCGTTTCAAGCATGACGCGTATTTTTGTCGTGATCGCAGCCTTTTTCCGAAAGAACTGCGCGTCGGCCAGCAGCACGGTCTCTTCATCGGTGAATACAATGGAATGGGCCATCATGGCATGCAGTATAGCTCCGGAGGATGCTGAAAAATCTCACCGTCTCACCCGCCCAACCCCAGCGCGCCCGCTTCGCACGCGCCTCGCGGACTCATCGACGCGGGCCGACTCAGCGAGGCGAACCGAGACGCGCCTTTCACCGAGCGAGGCCGCGGTGAGGTCCGCAAGGCGACGAATAAGGAGCCTTACGTTTGCGGACGGGCGCGAGATGGTAAGTGCCCCGTGCCTTATCCTCAAGCTACTTGTAGCGTGTTTCAAACGCCGAGACAGTCAGTTCGTATTGCCGTCGACAGTCGGCACAGCGCAGCCGCGCCAGATCCTGAAACACATCCATCTCACGGAGTGTCAACGAGGCATGGTGGGTCGACACGCAGGCCTTGAGGCGCTCCTCGCCAGACGGCTCGTCTCGAAGAGCGCCTTCTCCAGCCATCTGCTGCGCCGAGGATGCTTTCGACGTGACTGCGGCAACCGTCAGATAATGGGCCGACTTGCATGAACTGCAAATGAGAACCAGCGCGTTCTCATCCGTCATTCGCTTGACCGTCACACACAGCGGGTGGACAGACCAACACTGTTGAAGAAAGGCCCCACTGCGAATGACCTGCGCCATGATCGTCTAACAGGCGTGAAACCCGACTAGAGGCTTCTCCGCGGCGCTTAGAGATCAACGTACGGCTCAGGGTACGCTTCGCCTCTTCGCTTGCTGCGGCCTTGCTGGACGGCCTTTTATTAGCCTGTGGGCTCCTGTGAATGGTGTGAGACTTCTGAAGAGCGCTATGTCACTCCCTACGCCCGAGCATAGGGCAGGGCGGAGAACCGGTATTCAGGGCATGACTGCCACAGGGGCCTCATCTTTCTTGGGTGCAGGAGGGACGATGCCCGCCTGCACCGAACGGCAAGTCTTGCACACCCGTGGTCGGGCTTTCAGAAAAGAGACCTTCCCACTGGCAAGGCAACTGTAATGGCAGAACTCGTCGCAGATCGTGCAACGGGACCACCCCCCGCGCAAGAGCGTCTTGTCCCGATAGAGACCCTCTTTGCAGACTTTGCAATTGCGGGCCTCAACCCCGAGCAGCATCGGTTCCCATTCCCCGCCGCCTTTTCGAATACTCATAAGAGGAGGAGTATAACGGGGCCATCGGCTGAAAAACAAGCGAAGGAAGCTGATGCTTGGGCTAGCTGGGCTGTGGATTTTTAACTGCACAGCGAGATCGAGCCGAATTCTCAACGGAGAAGGTCTTTGCGAATGTCCCCTCCACCGCTAGAAATTTCCGCGGTGTGTTCGATATTGCTCTTGCTTCCAAGAATCTGGAACGGGTATCGTCGGAGGTACCGCAGCTTACATCTAACCGAGGAGGCTCCTATGGTATCTATTCCAAAAGTTGTCGGTGTCCTGTCCTGTAGTTTCTTACTGTGCCTGAGTTTGTCGACTGTCGCGTCGTCCGCAGACAAGTCCACCACAGGCCAGTTTGTACCCGGCAAGGAAGTCAAGGGCGAAATAGTGAAGGTCGATGGTGAAAACTATGTCGTCAGAGAAGTCTCTGGGGCTGAGGTACGCATGCATGTTGATGCTAGTACTCAAAAGAAATCCAAAATGATTCCTAAAGTAGGAGAACATGTTCTTGCGACAGTGGATGCTAAGGGTCACGCACTTTCGTTTCTTACGGACGCGCCGACCTCCCGCTGACGCTTTTCTGTAATCAGCAAGGACGCTTCAGCGGAAGGATAGCCGGTCATTTCTCGGCGAGAGTCGGCAGATGGTTCTGCTGCGACCATCTGCCGACTCCGACCAGGCGCTGTTCTGATTCACACGAGTCAGCATGACAGAGCCATAGGGTCATTGTGCGAGCGAGAGAGAAGTGGAGTCGGATCTTGCACTGTGCATGCAGCAATGAAATGCCGCAACGGATCAGATGGGAGTCTCCTCTCACGCCTCACCCAGCGCTCACTGGCCAGTTCATTTGACGGCACCCAGCCCGCGGTTGTAGCACCATACTCAGTACCAGCGAATGATCCGCCGCCGCCTGGATGCCTAGTAGACCATCCTTCCGGGTCATCTACCAGCCGCGTCGTTCGCTCGCTAAACTTCGGCGAGCTGGATAACGGCGACTCGCCATGCCTCGTCCGACTTCTGTCTCCTCCCGTTTGACTCATCTCCCCTCGTTTGTTACTCTCCGCGCGGGTTTAGGAGTCCTCAGGAAAACAGACCATATGAATATCGCGGAGTATCTCGAACGGAAACGGATCGAACGTCGATCGATTCCTCGATCTCGTCGCGCCGCCCTCCGTCACTCCACCGACAACCTTGCATGAAAGCATGCGCTACAGTCTGCTGGCGGGTGGAAAGCGGATCAGACCGATCTTGACGATTGCCGCGTCGGAAGCGATCGGGGCGACCGCCCCTGGCCTCATGCCGGTGGCATGCTCGCTGGAATTCATCCACACCTACTCGCTGATCCACGACGATCTGCCTTCCATGGACAACGACGACTTTCGTCGCGGGAAACCGACCAACCATAAAGTGTATGGCGAAGCGATGGCCATCCTCGCCGGCGATGCGCTTTTGACGATGGCCTTCGACTTGATCAGCTCGGCCGGATCTGATGAAGGGCTGCGATCCGGTGCGGCAAGTGCGAATCATTCAAGAATTGGCCTTTGGGTCAGGCAACATGGGTATGGTGGGTGGCCAGGTCTTCGACATCCAGGCCGAAAACAAAGACATCGATCTCGACCGGCTCCAAACTATTCACAAACACAAGACCGGCATGTTGATTCGCGCCGCTGTACGAATGGGCGCCATTGCCGCCGGGGCCACCGACCGGCAGCTCGACGACCTGACCGGCTATGCCGAAGACATCGGACTGGCATTTCAAATTGCCGATGACGTGCTGAATGTGACAGGCACTCGTGAAGAGCTTGGGAAGAATCCCAACACCGATGCCGAACGGGGCAAGAAAACCTACCCGACCTTCCATGGCGTGGAAGGGGCGAAGAAGCTGGCTGACGATTGTGTGACCCGCGCCATCAACCGGCTCTCATCATTCGGCTCTTCCGCCGATCCGCTGCGCGAAATCGCGCGGTATATCACCAACCGGAAGAATTAACTGGTCAGGGGTAAGGAGTCAGGGGTGAAGAGAAGCGCCCTCAATCATTCACGGTTCGATATCATCTTTGTCCAACCCCTTACCCCTCACCTTTCACTCCTCACCGATCCATGAAAGCCCTTGTCACAGGCGCCACCGGGTTTGTCGGGGCTGCCGTCGTTCGTGCCCTCCTCAAAACCGGCGTCGAAGTCCGGGTGATTGCCCGCCCCGGAAGCGATTCAACCAATCTCCGGTCATTGAACCTCGAGAAGGTCCACGGCGATCTCCGCGATAAAGAATCCCTGCGCCAGGCCCTCAGCGGCTGCCGACAGCTCTACCATGTCGCCGCTCATTACGCCCTCTGGGCCAAAGATCCCTCGATCTTCTACGACATCAACGTGGCGGGCACGAGGAACTTGCTGGAAGCCGCGCGTGAGGTCGGCGTGGAGCGCACAGTCTATTGCAGCACCATCGGCGCGATCGGCTTGCCGCAGGGCGGGGGACTCGGAACGGAGGAGACGCCGGTGTCGCTCGAACAGATGGCCGGCCACTATAAACGTTCCAAATATCTTGCCGAGCAGGAAGTACTGAAGCTGGCCAAGAGAGGATTACCGGTCGTCATCGTCAATCCCAGCGCGCCGGTCGGTGAAGGCGACGTGAAACCGACGCCGACCGGCCAAGTCATCCTCGATTTCATGAAAGGCCGGATGCCGGCCTATATTGAAACCGGCATGAATATTATTGATGTCGATGACGTCGCCACCGGCCATCTGCTCGCCATGGAGAAAGGGCGCCAGGGTGAACGATACATCCTGGGCTGTACGAATCTGTTGCTCTGTGAAGTGTTTGAGATTCTCAGCACGTTGACCGGCATCAAAGCGCCGGCTGTGAAATTACCGAGAGGCGCCGTACTCCCACTCGCCTATCTCAATCATTGGCTCGCCAACATGACAGGCCGACCTCCGCGCATCCCGCTGGAAGGCGTGAAGATGGCCAAGTATAAGATGCACTACGATTGCAGCAAGACGATCCGAGAACTCGGCCTGCCGCAAAATCCCCCCGAAGTGGCGTTGGAGAAAGCCGTACGGTGGTTCCGCGACCACAAGTACGCATAACGGCAAATGTTGAGTGTTGAATGATGAATGTTGAATTTTTAGCGGCCTCTTCCATTTAACATTCAACATTAAACATTGATGGAATATCTCGATCTATCCTTCAAAACGGTCCTCCTCCGCCCCTATGTCTTTCTTTTTCTTGCCGCGTTTCTTTTCTCCGCCATCAACCTGATCGGCTGGCCACGCACCTGGCGCTTCTGGCTGATCAGCTGGGCGACGGCGTTCGTCTGTGAGTTCTCGTCCACCCGAAACGGCATCCCATTCGGCTGGTATTTCTATAACGGCTCGACGGTTGGGCAGGAACTGTACTTTTCGAACGTGCCATTCATGGACTCCATCTCGTTCAGCTTCCTCCTCTTCGCCTCCTACTGTGTGGCGCTCGGACTATCTGCTGCCGTTCGATTCGTCTACGAACGTCGTGCGTACCTCTCTTAGGCCGTTGCAATTCGACGTGGAGACCCGCACGAGTTGGACTGTTTACGCGCTGACCGCGTTTTTGTTCGCCTTTATAGACATGGTGATCGATCCGGTCGCCCTGCGTGGCGACCGTTGGTTCTTGGGCAAGATCTACGACTATCCCGACCCGGGCCGGCATTTCGGTGTCCCATTCGCGAACTATGTCGGCTGGGCTGTGGTCGGGCTGATTTCACTGGCCGGTTATTTCGCGCTGGACCGGCGGCTTCCTTTCTTTTCGCCACCTCAGCCGATCACCCAACGGCTCTTACTCGGTGTCGGCTTGTACTACGGAGTCTTGGCCTTTAATCTCGGCATGACCTTCTGGATCGGAGAAACGTTCATGGGAATGAGCGGCTTGCTGATGCATCTGCCCGTATTGGTCATCTTGATCGCTCGTCTCTCTGATTTTCGGCGGTTCGGTCTCGCCCAATGATGCGGTGGCAATCACGCTGAAGAATTTGTATAGTGCTGTTAATGTATCTCGACGCGCCGAATCAGGCCGAAGACAGAGAACGTCATCAACCCGATGCTTTATGCGAACGCACTATGATGCCTTGAGCGCGAGCTGCTTGGTTCTCCTTCTTTTGTTCTTGTTGTCGACCGCCACCATGGCTGCCGGCACCGACCTTCATGTGCTGGGCATTGTGATGGCCATCGATGCAAAACACATCGAGATCAAAACGGCCAAAGGGCCGGTCGTTTCCGTCCTACTCAATAAGCAGGTGAAGTTCAGAAACAAAAGTAACCCGAAATCGATCGACCCTCCCGACGTGGGCGACCGGGTCATCATTGAAGCGTCGAAAGACGACAAGACCAAGAAGGTATCAGCCACAGTGGTACATTATTCATCCGTAAAAACTGCGTCACCTCCTCGGTAGCCGATGCCCACTATTCGTTTTGCGAGAGCCGCGCACGAATCACCATTCCATGGTGGGGTGCGCCATGCTCTCATGCGCGTGCTCATCACCGGGATCGCCGTTTTTTTGGCGATCGCGATCATCCCGGGGCTGGAGGCCGACAGCCTCACGGCCGGCATTGCAGCCGTCCTGGTCCTCACCTTCTTGAACGTGATCCTTCGGCCTATCCTCTTCCTGCTGACCTTGCCGTTGATCGTGTTCACGCTCGGACTCTTCCTCGTGGTCTTGAACGCGCTGTTGCTGGAATTCACGGCGTTCCTGGTGAAAGGGTTCACCGTCTCAGGATTCTGGTCGGCAGTCGGCGGCGCGCTGGTCATCAGCTTGGTCACAACCATCCTCAACAGCTGGACCGTTGACCACCGTCCCCTTCCAGAAGTCCCGGACGAACCGCATCGTCCTCCCAAAATCATCAATCCGGATTGAAAGATCCGACAATTCACCAGGAACGCGCGATTGGGGGGCGAGGCTTCCCGTTTCACCGCGCCAATGGAACAGAATCATTCGCTTAGCAGGCTGCGGAAAAACTCATTCTGACCTCTGTAGCCGTTACGGATATCGAGGTGTGAGACGATGCTGAACCGCCATGCAGGATGCGCAAAAAGGCCGTCCAGCAAGGCCGCAGCGAGCGAAGAGGCGAATCGTACTCTGTACCGTACGTTGAGCCTCTGAGCGATGCGAGAACGCCGCTGGCGGTCTTTTTCCGCATCCTGTTAGACGCTCTCCCGATCATCTCCTCGCTTGGACATCACCAGGCTGCACAACCATGAATGTCCCGTTTCATCATCGAACAGGCAGCCAAGGACTATGCGGTGTTGTGCGTAGGTCACGCCCTTCACTTTTACAGTGTGCTGTACAATTTTCATTCCTACTCATCTGTGAACCATGCAATTCCGTATCGAAAGCGTTTGATACTGCGGACGATCTGGGCTCTTGGCCATGAGGACCGGTCGTTCCCCGGAGCGGTATGCCTCTTGCTGCCTCGCGCTATTGATGAACTATCGCTCAATTAGACAGAGGGAGGGTTACATGGGGCCGACCGTGCCGATTCGACAGCCACCGAGAGGTCGTCGTACACATCGCCTCTCGTTCTTCCATTCGTGCGCGATGGCCATGTGCCTGTGCGTTGCGGCACTCGGCATACCTGCTGCCGGAATCTGTGCGTCGATGCCATCGCAGCTGCCGCTCTTCATAGAGGCCCCAAGCGACATCCCCCCTGCAATCGCCCAGGCCTTTCCGACGCCTCAGATGTCCAAGCGATGGGTACGTCGCCACCGCGCCATGACACTCAATCCCGCTGCATTAGAGGTCATCAAGCACCCTCGAAAAGTGACTACACTCGACGTCACGCTGGACCTTTTCGATGCCGGGACTCGTACACTGGAGCTCGATGAGCCGGGAGTCCATCGCAACAAGACGAAAGTGTGGCGCGGACGTCTGCGAGGGGAAAAAGAAAGCGACGTCACATTGGCGGTGCGCGGCACGAAGATGGTTGGAACGATTCTCCTGGACCAGCGTCTCTACAAGATTGAACCGACCGAGGACAACCGACACCGCCTCGTAGAAGTGGACGAGGACGCCCTGCCGCCGGATCACCATCCACTCGTGGTGCCCGATGACGGGAGCCCGGCAGGCCTTCCCGCTGAAGAACCTAACCTACAGCAACCCGATGCCCCGGCGGCCGCAGGGGCTGACACCGTGACCACAGCCGCAGCAACGACGAACACAATCGTCGATCTGTTAGTCGTCTACACCTCGACAGCACGAAGTAAGCAGGGCGGCCAGGCTGCCATGAAGGCCTTGATTACGATGGGTGTCGATTTGGCGAACCAAGCCTACAGTAACAGCCGAATCGCGATGCAGCTCCGTCTTGTCAACGCATCCGAGGTGGCCTACACGGAATCGGGCAACATCAGCACCGATCTCTCCCGTTTGCGCAATACCAACGATGGCTTCATGGATAGGGTTCATCAATTGCGGGATCAACACAAGGCCGACCTTGTCGCGTTGATCGTGGACAACGGCGGTGGCTATTGCGGCATTGCGTACGTCATGGCGAACGGCCCCCGAACCGGCTTTGCCGGGTATGCATTCAGCGTGACGGATCGCGAGTGCGTGGCGAACAACACCCTCACCCACGAACTGGGGCATAATATGGGGAATGCGCACGATCGCGCGAGCGGCGGCACCGGTGTCTATCCCTACTCCTATGGCTATCGGGACCCGATCGGCAAATTCCGGACAATCATGGCCTACGCCTGTCCCAATGCGTCTTGCCCCCGCGTGAAGTATTTCTCAAACCCGAAGATCTTGATCAACGGACGTCCGGCCGGAATCGATCACGCAGTCAACCCGACGAACTCCGCGGACAATGCCCGCTCCATGAACGCAGTCCGTAGCATCGTTGCCGCCTGGCGCGCAGGAACTTCTACCTCCGCCGCCGCGTCTCCCGATCTATCGAAAGACTCACGCGCAAACTCGCCCACAGATTCCCTCAAGGATTCGGACGATGAGTCTGACGATGAGTCAGATGACGATGCTCGCGGACAATCTCGTGCGACAATCCCTTAACCGACGACATGGGAAGGGCCGGCTTCCGGCCCTTCCCGTCATGATCGCGCTGAAATCCCACGTTCGATATTTTTTCGATATACTGACGATATACTGAGATGACCGCGAGGCCCGACACAGAGGGACGATTCCATGACTCACCGATTCAGGCATATTCTCCTCGCTGCAGTGCTGGGCGGCCTCTTCGTTCAGATTGCCTGGGCTGACGAGCGCCCGGCGCCAAAGAGTTTGTGGCAAACCGTCCAGGCTCCTCCAGCCAGTCAGCCACCGATACCACGGAAGCCGTGGATGCTCCGCGATCGAGAGATTGCGCTCGACCTTCCTCTTCTTCACGTCTTAAAGGATGCGGGAGCCAGGCCCCTTCCCCGGATCACCGTTGAACTCTTCGACAATGCCACCCCCGAATTGGACGTCACCTCCACGGTCTCTCGTATCAACGACACCGCCGTCATCCGCGGCACCTTCAAACCCCCCGTACAAGGCGACTTCACCTTTGTGATCACCGGCAATCTCCTGATAGGAACCATTCAGATAGGCGACCGGCTCTATAAAACCGACCACCTTGCCAATGGGCGACTGCGGCTGGTTGAACTCGATCCCGACAAAATGCCACGGGATTGATGTGACCGCTCGTGCTGGCTGCCGACGTTGTGACCGCTCACGTCAAAGTGTTGCAACGGTCCTGAGAGAGTAGCTATTCGTCTTCGATCTCGCTACAATGCGCTCTCTTCTACTCGAACGTATGGCCACAGCAACTGTTCAGACCAAATCGACTCCGGAAACGCATCTTCAACGCACCTTGAATGCCGCGCTGAACGACATCGGCACGGATGCCGCGTTGGCGGCCGTCTTCCATCAAGAGAATGGTCCACTCGTCGAACATGCGTCACGCGGATTCACGCCGAGAGATGTCCAAGCCATTCTCCGCACCTTGTCGACGCAACGTGCCGCGGCCTTGGCCCCGACTGTCCAAGATCCGGACGGAGGGCGCGCCATCCGCCTGCGGTTGATCACCCCCGGGGCAAAATCCTTGCTGGTCGTTCCGCTTCGCCACTTCAATAGTGTCTACGGTTGTCTCGTCATCGGACGGAAAGAGAGCGCCGCGTTCTCCAAGAAGGACAAATCCAACCTAGAGCAGATGTGCGACGGCATGACCAAGGCGCTGGACCGCGATGGACTCTTCAATACCAACGTAGTGTTGAGTCGTTCCTACGTCACCCAGGAGCCGGGCCCTCCTCAGCAAGCCGGAGCGGACCTGTTTCCGTCGATGACCAAGCACTTTTCACCCGAGCTCCAGGAAAAGATCGAGGCGGTCTTGACCGAAGCTCATGAATACGTGGCGTATGACCGCGCCTGGGCTTGCTACTACGATCCGCTGGCGGGAAACGTCGAGGTATTGGGAACCGCCGGCGACGTGAAAGCAGACCCAAAAGACGCCAAGAAAGATTTAAAACCCGGCCAGCGCCTGACGCTGGACAGTTCGGCGGCGGGATGGGCCGTCCGCCATCGCAAACCTCGCGTGGATCATGATCTGGCTTCCACCCAGGGTCGCTTTCTCGATCATAAACATCTTTTCAAGGACCGGTTTCAGTCGTCGCTCGTCATTCCCTTCTTCGTCAAAGGACAAGTCGGCGGGACGTTTACGCTGGGGTCGAAGGATCCACAACGGTATCAGACCACCGATGCCCGCACGCTGGAGCCCATTATTCTCAAACTCGCGGAGCTTTTGCAGGCGCCGGCGCCGCAGGCTGCCGCTCCTTCTCCGACAACCGACGTGGGAACCACGGGCTCCCAGCCGCCCATGGCCGTCCCGTCTGAGCCCATTATTCGAAAGCAAGAACGCCAGGCCGCGATCGGCGAGTTCAGCGCGTTCTTGGCGACGGAGATTCGAGAACCGCTCGCGTCCATTCGCTCGCAACTCGAAGAAGTGACCGGTGAGGGAATCCTCGACTTCGACCCACAAACCCGTGTCGAAAATGCGATGCGCGACTTGATGCGGATCGAAGCGATTCTGAACGAGATCCTCGACTTCGCGAAGCCGCTGGAGCTCAGTCGCCATCTGTGCCGTATTCCGGAGGTGCTCGAGAGCGCCCTCGTGGTGGTCGGAACCGACCTGGAGGCAACCCGCATTCAAGTCATCAAGGACTATGCCAATGTCATTGCGCCCGTGCGTGGTGATGAAGGCAAGCTCCAACAAGCATTCTTGAGCATCTTCCGGAACGCCAGCGAGGCGATGTCCCCCGGCGGCCATCTCACTATTCACGTGTCGCAACATCGCGCCGGACGAGGGCTCGAGGTTCAGATCCTCATTAAGAACGACGGGGTTCCGATTCCCGCAGAAATCGTCGACAAAGTCTTCGAGCCCTTTTTCACCACCAAGAGCTCAGGCATTGGGCTGGGTCTCTCCAGCGTCAAAAAAATCATCGAAGAACACGGCGGAACCATTGCGATCGGCAGTGCCCCTGGGGAAGGCACCACGGTCACCATCCGTCTCCCCGGCATCAGCCGCGGGCCGGCGTTTCGGCACCGTGGCCGTATCCGGCGCCACCCACGGCGACCGAACTAAGGAGCACGATACGCGCGAAGTGCGCGACAGGCGCGACGCGAGCAGCTGAAGGCTCTGGCCAGTCCCGCTTTTCTCGCAAATCCCGCAAGTCTCGCGCCACCGCTTGCCCGTTTGACAGAATGGTCCGCCATAGCTATGATTCGGCCCGCAGGTTGATCATCTGAATTCTGAACGCATGATTGTCATCCATCGCCATACTTTAAAGGGAGAATGGGTATGAAACCTCTTACCGGTGCGGTTGCGACAGTCTCCTCGATTCTACTTGCTTGTTCGGTAGCTTCGGCCAATCCTGCACTGCTGCCCAAGCATGACGGCTACCCCATGAAGAACGATGGCAGTCCCGTGAACGGCCAGCCGACGGCCAACGATCCCGGCCAAAAGGATGCGCGAGGATCTTCCACGCTGTTGAAATCAGCGGAGTCCGTCAAGAGCGCCGAACAGAAGCTGGTGAAGACAGACAATGCGCGAATCACCGAAGGGCAGGGCGCCGGAAGGCTTCCAAACGTCCAAGGACCTCAGATCGAAATCGCTCCACCGGTCACGTCGGCGACCAAGATCACCGGCGATCGCCAGATCGACTAACAGGCTGTTGGAAAAAGTCCGCCAACGGCGTTCTCACATCGCTCAGAGCCTCAACGTACCACCGGGCAAGAGCTGCTAAGCGCAGATCGGGGTGGGCCGGGTGAGAAAGGATACGCTTCGCCTCTTCGCTTGCTGCGGCCTTGCCCGTGGAGAGGCGCGTCTCGGCGGCGCCGTGGTTGGGCGGGTAAGAACGACGGACTTTTTGACCAGCCTGCGGGCTCTAGTTAACCCTCGCTCGCGAGCAAACGAAACCGCCAGGGTTTTCTTGCCCATTCCCCCGCATAGTCCACACCGATTCTTGGGAACGTCCCGACCTGCTTGTTGGGTACCCTCATGCCTCGATCCTCGAACCAGAGGAATCGTCCATTCGTCATGTCGTGTTGATTCAATGAGCGATCGATGCCCAACTCCCGGCAGAGCTTCCCGGGTCCGTCGATCAGCTGTCCATTGACTTCGATCGCTCGAATCAGCACTGCGGCAGGAGACCCGGCCCGCTCCGTCACCACGTTGAACATGTGATACATGCCGTAAATGAGGTAGACGTACGACATTCCGGGCGGTCCAAAGAGAACCTCTGTCCTTGCCGTTCTTCCTTTCGAGGCATGGCAAGCCAGGTCTTCAGGACCGATATAGGCTTCCGCCTCGATGATTTTTCCGGCCATCAACCCCGTTCCGTTCTCGCGCACGAGGTACTTGCCGATCAGCGAGCGGGTCACGGTCAGGGTGGGACGATTGAAGTAGCTCTTCGAGAGGATCGCGTCGGCCATTCCAATTGTTTCAACGTTCTACCAACCGAGGACATACGCGAATATCAACGGCGCGACGATCGAGGCGTCGGATTCGATGACGAACTTCGGCGTCTCCACACCCAATTTCCCCCATGTAATCTTTTCGTTCGGAACCGCGCCGGAATACGATCCATAACTGGTGGTCGAATCGCTGATCTGGCAGAAATATCCCCAGACAGGGACCTGTTCTTTTCGAAGGTCCTGACTCAGCATCGGCACCACACAGATGGGAAAGTCGCCGGCGATCCCGCCTCCGATCTGAAAGAACCCGAGCAAAGTCTCTCCCGTTATCTTCGGATACCATTCCGCCAAGTGCATCATATATTCGACGCCGGTTCTTACCGTATGAACGTTCCTAATCGTTCCCATCAAGCAGTGCGCCGCATACATATTCCCCAGCGTGGAATCTTCCCAACCGGGAACGAACAATGGAAGCTCTCGCTCTGCCGCCGCGTACATCCAACTGTCGTCAGGATCGATTTGGTAGTGTTCCTTGAGTTTCCCGTCGCGCAAAAGCCGATAGAGAAACTCATGAGGGAAGTCCCGAAGGCCGTTGCGGTCGGCGGCCACCCATTCCGTGGCCACCGCGGCTTCGATACGGCGCATCGCCTCGGCTTCTGGAATGCACGTATCGGTCACACGATTCAAGTGTCGATTCAACAAGGCTTGCTCGTCCTGCGCGGTCAGTTCTCGATAGCGTGGAATACGTTCGTAATGCTTTTGCGCGACGAGGTTAAAGAGGTCTTCCTCAAGATTCGCGCCGGTGCAGCAAATGGCATGAACTTTGTCTCTGCGAATCATTTCTGCCAGCGTCAGACCCAGCTCACCCGTGCTCATCGCGCCACCGAGGGTCACGAGCATTTTCCCGCCCTTGTCCAAGTGAGTCCTGTACGCATGGGCTGCGTCTTTCATCGCCGCCGCATTGAAATGTCGATAGTGATGGTCGATGAATTGCGAAATTGAAGTCGGTTTCATATGGATTGCCCTTCCTACATCAGAAGTCCTGCCCGTCCATAACAATTCTGCGCCGATTCGGAACGCGTATGCCCTTTACTACCAGAACAATAGCCGTTCAAACAATCCCCTTAAAAATACCATGCCAGCCCTCCAAAGACGGTTCGCGGATTGCCGGGCACGAAATGAATGTCCGTCACGCCCGCCGGCTCGGTCCGGAGACGCGATTCGAACGCGAAGATCGCTTGTTCCCATTGGGTATTGAGCAGGTTTTGGACGAAGAGAAACGCCTCCAGCCGTCCATGGGGCAACTTGACGGGTATGCGATACCGTTCCGAGAGATCAAATGTGATCCACGAGGGCGACTTGATGCTCCGATCCTCAATGAGCGGTCGAACTCCCATGTACGTGGCCTGGAGTTGGGAAGTCAATCCTTCCGGCCATTTCAAAATCGCGGCCCCGTAGGCGAGGTACTCCGGCGCCAAGGGAATGGCGTCCCCATTGCGAAACTCGGCATGCGTCCAGGTGAAGCTGCCGTTGACATAGAGCGGTCCCCAGACCTGACCACGCGCCGCCACCTCGACACCCTGACGTCTGCTCGGCCCCCGGACCTCCGTCGTCCCTTCGTCGCCTATAAAAACCAGCTCAGATTGAAGATCGATTCGCCAGGCGGTGGCGATGAGTTCAAGCCCATCGGGTCCCCAAGGCTTTGATCGGACACCGACCTCATAGTTCTTTGATCGAGAGAGCGGGGCGGACCCGATCTGAACGGCGGACCTTGCATCGTTGCTGTGAAAGCCTTCTCCATAGTTGACGAAGAATTCCGTCCTCGCCCATGGCCCGAGAATCATGCTCATCTTCGGGAGGACAATGCCCGCGCCTCTATCTCCGGCCGGTTGTTCCGCACAGGTGGTGCACCGGTTGCTCACGTCAAACCTGAAATATTCCGCGCGCACCCCGCCCGAAAACCTGAGCCAAGACAGCGGCTGGACCTCCGCCTTGATAAACGGGGCATAGGACACGCTGAAGGCATCGCTGTCGATCGTCGTGCCGGTCGGAGTCCTCAGCGTCTGTGTGCCCAATCTCACATGGGCGTTGTCCGCTCTCGTCTGAAATCCGACGGTCCCAATGATCGGCATCCCGAAAAGTGTTGCCCGCTGTTTGTACCCGATGTCGCCGCCATAGATGGCGCGGCGATCGAATTGCGCAAAGCCGTCGCCGTTGATCGGATCGTTGAGAAAAAACGTGAAATCCGTGAAGAGATCCAACCGGTAATATTGCCCGTACGCATTCGCAAAAAACTGGCCGGTCGTCGTCGTATCGTAGTGATAGCTCAATTGGCCGGTCGTCCGGAGTGTGTTTCCCCCTTCATACGGATTGATTGAGCCAAAGCGGCCTATGAGGCCGTTCGTCACCGCTCGCAGGGGAATTTCACCGGAGCCGTCCCATTTAGAGTTCAGAAAAGTGGCCTTAAAACTAAGCTCATCCCTTGCAGTCAGATTCGTCGTCACCTTCCCCAGGAGATTGGTTCGATAGTATTGATTGTCGTTGAGGTATGGTCCGTTCGTATAGTACCCCTCTGCGGCAAACAAGGTGCGCACTCGTTCCTTGGTCGGAGAGAGCATGAGCAGATACCTCTGCGTGCTATATTCCCCTCCCGCTCCTTGAATGACACCTTCCTTGACCATGTCTCGCGTTCGAAAGTTCACCGCTCCCGCAGTGGAAAAGTCTCCATATTCCGGCAAGTACGAGCCCTTGTGAACCTCGAGCCCTTCGATCGTCTCAGGGATGATGAAGTTCAGATCGGTATAGCCCTGTCCATGCGCATGGGTTCGCAGATTGATCGGCATCCCATCAAGGAAGAAGCCCACGTCCGTCCCATGGTCTGCGTCAAAACCTCGGAGGAAGTATTGGTCGGCTTTGCCGGCGCCACCCGAATGCTCAACGGCAAGAAAGCCCGGAATCAGGCGAAGGATTTGGGCAGGCCTGCCTTGAGGCTGTAGCAGAATTTCTTTGTCGGGAATAAATTGTTGTGAGGACGCGGAGACCGGACGTTCGCCCACCACGGCAACCTCAGGGACTTCCAGCGCCGGCTCATCCGGATCGTGAGCGCGCGCGAGTTCACCGCTGGTCCAACACACAACCATGGCTGTTAAGAAAATAACAAGACGCCGCATATGCCCATCCTCCTGATCAAGGGTGTGGACGGATGAGACGTCCACGATGGTTCTTCGACAGCCGACTCATCGACCGGCGCAGACCCTCGTGGTCCGGCAATAACTCTGATGGAAAAAGGTCTCGGCTGGATTACCGAGACAGGCTGACGAAACGACTGACCCGCGCGAGGGACCGCGAAATCAACACCTCAAGCGTATGATCCTCGGCTCCCACGATCTCCATGTGCGCGCGATTCACAGGCAGCAAGACCTTCTTGGCCTTGGATGACAACACGGCGGCCACGATCTCCAACGTAATCTCCCCCAACATCGCCCCCGGCAGCACCACATTGAGGGTTCCGAGAATCACCTCGGCAGACGGGACGGTCGCGGCAATCGCTTCGGGACCCACTGCCACCCTCGTGGCTCCGGCTTGTTTCATCACTTCCGCTGCGACGGCATTCGTTCCTAAACCGATGATGTCATAGGCCTGCCCTAATTTTAGATTGAGTCCTGTGACGAGACGACCGCCCAATCGCCCACCTCGACCATCTATGACGCAAATTTGTGGCTTCATGAGGATGCCGGACGGAAGGCTCATGCAAGGTTGAGGTTCTTCCCCCGATCTCGCGACTCGTGTTTCCATCGCCATGAACCTGTTCACCTGGCGAGCGAGAAGACAAGCGGGACCGTGATGGCAATTTGAGCTCTTCCCAATTCATGCCGCAAAGGCAGCGGACTCGCTTCGCGCATGGTTTCCATCGCGGCCATATCTAATTCCTCATAACCTGAACTCTTCTGCACCCTCACTTCGGCCAACTGCCCGTCTGCGCGAATCACCGCGCGCAGCAACACCTTGCCCTCCAGCCCATTACTGCGGGCTGTTGCTGGATAGCGTTTTAATTCCGCCAGCCGCTTGCCGAGCGACTCGATCAACCAACCATAGTCGGCGCGGCCTGCCGGCGCTGGTCGAACCGTTCCAGTTGCCGGCTGGGGCGGCTCAGGGGCAGCTTGAGAAATCCCTGATTCTTTGGGTACAGCAGCCGGCTGTACCGGTTCTGTCGGCTCAACCGGCGGCGCTTTGTCGATGTCCGGGGATACATCCCGAACTGGTGCGCTGGTATCGACCAGGCTGAGCGGCTCCTCTGATACCGTGGATTGGACTGTAGGATTGGGCGCCGGCTCGACACGCTGAGCCTCTTCAATCTTGCTGTCTTCCTTGACCGGGGTCGCATCCATCTGAGCGACAGCTTCTTGATGTTGCTGGACCGCAGCAGGCGGCGGCGCCTGAACCAGCGGGCGCTCCATCACCTGCGTTGCTTCAAAGGGTTGCCTTGCGGCGCCGCCAGGATTCGGTTTCCTGGTCGGCGCCGCCTGAGAAGTTGCGGTCACAGGCTGCTTTGGCTGGACGGGGATCTGCGGAGTTGGCTCAAGCGGCCGAGCGGCCTGAGTTCCCAGTTCGCCGGACTGCTCTTGGAGCCTCTCGACTAACGCCACGTTCCATTGAAAGACGTCTTGTAACGGCAGCGGTTTCATCTGGGCTACCAACAGCACCGCGAGGATCACGGCGATTGCATGCAGAGTGACCGATATCGCCCAAGCCTGGACGAACAGCCTACGTTCGAGCGTCCAAATCACCTCATCACCACCTTAGCCACTCCGACTCGTTGTTTCACGGGCCCGGTTCATCAGCTGAGCCCTTTGCCCGTCGTCGTCGTTGTGAGCTTGCCGTGCTTCACGCCTTTCACGCTGACCAACGCGTCAGCCACTTTGCGAATGTCAGACCCCTTACCCTTGACCACCAACACTTCCAGGCAATGGTCATGATCGAGATGCACATGCATACCCGACAGAATCTGCGCATGGTAGTCATGCTGTATATCGGTCAACCTGCTCGTCAAATCCCGCACATGATGGTCATACACGAACGTGATGGTCCCGACCGTTTCCTTATCGTCATTCCACTCCTGGCCGACCAAGTTATCGCGGATCAGGTCGCGCAACGCTTCCGAGCGGTTGGTATATTTCCTCCGTTCGATTTGGCGATCGAAGGCGTCCAACAAATGATGATCGAGCGAGACACCGAAACGAACCAGTTTTTTCATCGCCTTCTTCCCTCGTAGAGGTGGCACGAAGTTTAACTTAGTAACACCATCATGCCATGGAAATCAACCGGCGATTCTCGACTCTGAACGTCTTACGGAAGTTCGTCTGCGGTTGGATTCATGAGTGGGCGAAAAACCTGTATCCGATGATACCTATTGCAGCACCTCGTTTTGGGGAGAGGAAATTACCAGCAGCAGACATCCTTCATCGGTCGATGTGTCATAGTGTTCAGTCCCGGCTTCGGCACGATGATAGTCCCCTACCGTCATCTCACGGCCGACGATACTGCAACCGCCTTCGAGGACAAACAGTTCTTCCACCTCGGTGTGACGATGCGGGGCATAGCCGGTACCCGGTGCAAACCGGAGGAGTGAGGTGGCCCGCCGAGAAGCGGGGTCGAAGGACAGCAACTTGGCCATTACTCCTGGAGCGAGCTCCCGCCAGGTTCCCTCCGACGCACTGATAAAGGTGAGCCCTTTCGTCGGCTGTTGAAGCGCGATCTTGGCCTTCCAATACCTGACCCGTTCAGATGTCATGGAACGAAGGACAAGAGTCCGCAGGAAGTGTGAAGCGGCTCTCCAACAAGATCGCAGCCAAGCGGACAGAGGGCCAACGTCTTGGGGAAGATCTGCCCTATCCTCATCAACTCTCGTATCGCCTGTTGTAACCGGCGTTTCCTCCTGGACGCACATCGACTCTTCGACTGCAAGCCGCACATCCGCATGCTTTTCGATGCGGGACATGAGTCGCCCGCGCAGGGATACCGGCGGCCTTACGGGAACGGAACTTAAAGCCAGCGTATTGGCGGTTAACTCAAACTGTTCGACTTCCTGAGCAGCTTCCTTTGCAATCTGGTTAATAAGCCGTTCGCGAAGGGTCGCGGGAGGCGCCACAGGAGCCACGACTGTGGCCATGGCATCCGTGGCCGCTTGATAAGCCGTTGCCGCTTGGCGCAAGAGTTGGGATTCTCCTTTGAGTCTCACCATAAAAGCCCGGCGATCGTCAGGATCCAAGATCCCGAGAGCATGGAGCATCGCTTGCTCTTCTAATTCTTCAGGCAACTTGATCTCAGTCACGGCATTAAACCCGCTTCATAGGGCGCGAGCGCTTCACGTAATTTCATCATACCTAATCGGATTCTCGTTTTCACGGTACCCAGAGGCAGTTCTAGTTTCTCGGCAATCTCGCTTTGGCTCAGGCCATAGAAATAGGCGAGTGCGATTGCTTGCCGCTGCTCTTCGCTCAGTATGGCCAATGCCTGTCGAACATACCGCCGACGCTCTCGCCCCTCCACATCCTGTTCCGGCGTCTCGTCGTTGCTGATCAGGAACTCGACCACGTCCAGTGACTCAAGGCGTCCATGCTCGACCGCTCCGGCACGGAACCGATCGATCGCCCTCGTACGGGCAAGGGTCATGAGCCAGGCGCCCGGTGCGCCTCTTGTTTGGTCATACGTATGGGCCTGACGCCACACTTGGGTGTAGACGTCCAAGTGTGACTTCCTCCGCTTCTTCACGATTATTGAGAATTTTGAGGACAAGCCCAAAGACCTGGGGGCTCGTGCGATCGTAGAACGTGGCGAGCGCGCGCTGATCGCCTTGTGCTGTGAGGGCAATCAGTTGCGCCCACTCTTGGTCTTGAGCCGACTTGGTCGTTTCCAGTGCCATGACTGACATACACGGTCTCCCCCCACCAAGATATACGAGCAAATGGAGGAGATTGGATCGTTGGGGAGGCCGGACTATAGCACCAGGGTCATAGCCCCGCAACCAATCCTTCACGAAAAAGATCCAAATAACAAAATGCCTCGTAGAGGAGAACAGGGCAATAGCTTCATAGCTATCCGCTTCATCGACCGGTAACTGTTAATCGGCGAGGCAACACCCGTGGGTCATGCCGGCGGAGCATCGTTAAAATATGAATTTAGGGAGTTTCTAGTATCTCACAATACTAGTTTTGAATAGTGTTGCTGTACTAAGTGTACATCTCTAATGGTGTTGTTAGGGCTCCGATGAAGAAAGACATCGCGGAACATCCACGATGTCGATGCAGTGAATGTCCGAGCGTAGCCATGACGCGTCTGAAAGGAGGGATTTTTATGAGATCAGTCGACCGTTTGACCCTGAGTTGCATGTTCGCTGTCGGACTCCTGTCCGGCTGCAGCGGAAGCGATAACGTGCCCATCATCGCCTCAAGTGGGCCCGCCCCAGGCGGACCGACGGCCGCTGTGGAGGAGCAACGAGATGTCCAATCCGATGAACTCACTTCACAGGAAGCGGCTCTGGTAAGCCAAGCCGACGCAGACCCCGCGCCACCACAAAAACCAGATCTGTAGCCGGACGCCGCTTTCCGTGGCGAGCCGTCTTGATAAGGAGGAACCGATGTTTACGCACATTCGATCACTCATATTGACGCTACTGGCGGTGTTGATGGCCACGCCGGTCTTGGCCGCCAGCCATCGCGAAGCCCCGTTGATCGCGAATGATCCGACGGCGGATATCACCGACTTTTATTTCTTCCGGAGCTGGCAGGAACCCGACAAAGCGATCCTGATCATGAATGTGATCCCGAGTCAGGAGCCGGGATCGGGCCCCAATTACTTCAACTTCGCAGACGACGTGCTGTACGAAATCCATATCGACAACAATAAGAACAACATCGCGGCGAACATCGTCTATCAAGTTCGGTTCAAAACCGAGATCCGTCCGCCAGGCAATGTGTTTCCCTTGTCCTATGTCGCGGTGCCTGCTGGGATCACGGCCCTCACCGGAAGCGGCTCAGAAGGACTGATCCTCCGCCAGAGCTATACGGTCACGGAGCAACGCTATGGCCAATCACCGCATGATATCGGCAGCGGTCCCATGTACGCCGTGCCGTCGAACGTCGGCCCACGCACGATGCCGAACTATGAACAGCTGGCGGCCAAGGGAATCTATCCATTGAAAAACGGAGGACGAGTCTTCGCCGGTCAGCGCGATGAGACGTTCTACATCGATCTCGGAGGAACGTTCGACACGTTGAACCTGCACATCTCGCCGATTCTGTCGAATCCCCAAGATGCCAATAACGCCACCATCGTCGGGGCGCCTGGCTCCGGCAACGCGGATACATTCAGCGGCTTCAACGTCAACACGATCGCGCTGGAAATCCCAATCGAGGACCTCGTGGGTCCAAACGGCAACAAACTCATCGGCGCCTATGCCAGCACAAGCCGACCCAAGGTCAGCGTCATCAAGAGAAACGGCAATCGCGAGAACAGCGCTCGCTTTGTCCAAGTGGCGCGTATGGGCAATCCGTTGGTCAACGAATTGATCATCGCGACGGACACGAAGGACAAGTGGAACGCCACGGATGCGGAAGACGAGAACGATTTTGTCTCGTTCTACTGCAACTCGGCTCTTGCGACCGCGCTCAATACGGTCTTCAGCACCGGCTTCCCGACGATGAATCGTGAAGATCTCGTGAACGCCTTGCTTCGCTATGCGCCGGGGCCACCGGTGTGCGGCTCGGGAAAGACCAACGAAGCGCTCGCCGAGCTCCTGCGAGTCGACTTGAATGTCCCACCGACTCAGCCATCCAACCAGAAACGACTCGGTCCTCTCGCGCATAACGAGAGCGGAGAGCCCACGCCCGACAAAGCAGGCTGGCCCAACGGTCGGCGACCAAACGACGATGTGACGGATGTGGCGTTGCGGGTCGTGGCCGGAATCCTGACGAACCCGGATGTGCCGAATCTTGGAGACGGCGTGAATTTCAACATCGGCGCAGTCGGCAGCAACAAGACGGCGAACGGAATTGCCACGGTGTTTCCCTTCCTGCCGACACCGTTCGATGGACGGGACCGTCGGCATATCGATCCAGGAGAGGCACTACCGTAGCGATCATCAAGCGGGTGCCGCATTGCATGCGGCACCCGCGCAATCAGTGGGTATAGACGTGAACCGAGCCCGAGGACGCAAGAGTAGCCCGATGATTCGATTTCGATGTCTCACTGTGCTTATCATGCTCGGATGGTTCACACTGAGCCAGGTCGGCATCGCTTTTCCCGAACCCTATCGACCGACGGATGATGCCCAGGTCCTCGAACGACTCAGCTTCAAAGCGTCTGACCCTATTACACGCGAGCTCGACACCTTGCGTGGCGACCTTCGACGCAATCCTCGCGATCTTGAATCTGCGGTGAAACTGGCCACTCGCTACATTGAACAGGGCCGCTCGGAAGGGGATCCCCGTTTCCTTGGGCAAGCACAGGCAGTCCTCAGCCCTTGGTGGAACGAGCCGACGCCTCCGCCTGTGGCCCTCCTTTTACGCGCAACGATCCGACAGAACGCTCATGAATTCGATCAGGCATTGGCCGATCTCGATCAGGTATTGGGCATGCAACCGACGAATGCCCAGGCATGGCTCACCAAAGCATCGATCCTCCAGGTACAGGCGCGTTACGACGACGCACGTCGAGCCTGTCAGCCGCTCGCACGGTTGGCTGCCTCTCACGTGCTGCTTGGGTGCTTGAGCGATATCGCCGGCGTGACTGGTCAATCGAAAAAAGGTCAAGAGCTGCTCCAGCAAGCACTTGCGGATTCCGCCCTCTCCGGTCGCGAGAGGATCTGGCTTGCAACGATTCTGGCTGAGACAGCCTCGCGCACTGGAGCAATACGAGAGGCTGAGCAGTATTTCGCAGAAGCCTTCAAGGTCGGCATCAAGGATCAATACTTGCTGAGTGCCTACGCGGACTACCTACTGGATCAACACCGTTATCAAGACGTCATCTCCCTACTCCAATCTGAGATGAGAGCCGATGGGCTGCTCTTGCGGCTTGCCCTGGCTGAGCGGTCGCTTCGGATGCCTTCGGCGGATCAGCACCAGGCCGAGCTGGCAGCCCGCTTTGCCGCAAGCCGCGAGCGCGGAACGACCGTCCATGTGAGAGAAGAAGCACGGTTCACATTGGCCTTATTGCGCGATGCTCCACGGGCGCTGTCGTTAGCCCAGGCCAATTGGAACGTCCAGCGAGAGCCGGCGGACGCCAGGATTCTCCTGGAAAGCGCGCTCGCGGACGGGAACCGCACGGCGGCCCAGCCGGTGCTCGATTGGTTGAACCGCAACCATGTTGAAGACTTTCGGCTGCGACAACTTGCGAAACAGATTCAGGACACCACGTTCTAATGCGTACCCTGCTCGTCATCGCCTGGCTTCTCCTGAGCCTTCCCGCTTGGGCTCATAAACCAAGCGACAGTTATCTCTCCCTGGCTGTTCAAGGTGATCATATCGAAGGTCAGTGGGACATCGCCTTGCGCGATCTCGACAATGCAATCGGACTGGATAGCGATGGAAGCGGCGAACTTACATGGGGAGAAGTTCGAGACAAGCATGGCGAGATCAGCGCTTACGCGCTTTCCCACCTCGCCTTATCAGCGATAGAGAAGCGTGTAAGACACAGGTGCTGGACCAACTCATTGACCATCACACAGATGGAGCCTATTCAGTCCTGCGTTTCCGTTCCGATTGCGGCGAGATGATCCAACGACTCCATGCGGACTACCGCCTGCTCTTCGACATCGATGCGCAGCATAAGGGGCTCATGCGTCTGACCAAAGCGGACAAACTATCACCGCCATCTTCAGCCGAGAATCCCCGATCCAGGAATTCGCAGATCGAAGAACGGTCACGCTGGACCGAGGGCTGCAATTTATTCGCGAGGGCATCTGGCACATCTGGATGGGGTTTGACCATGTCTTGTTCTTACTCGCTCTTTTGCTTCCCGCGGTCTTGGTCCGAATCGAAGGCCGCTGGCAAGCCGTGAGTGATTTTTCATCAGTCTGGTGGAACGTCATCAAGCATCGTCACGGCTTTCACCGTAGCCCATTCTCTGACGTTGAGCCTGGCAGCCCTCGATGTCGTTCGGTTACCATCCCGACTGGTGGAATCAACCATTGCCGCCTCGGTGGTGCTCGCAGGGCTTGGCAATTTGTATCCGATGATGACGAGTCGTCGATGGATGATTGCTTTTGGATTCGGCCTGATTCATGGATTCGGCTTCGCCGCGGTGCTTATGGATCTCGGGCTGCCGCAACACTCACTCTTGCTGAGCCTGGTCAGCTTCAACGTCGGTGTGGAAATCGGCCAGCTCGCCATCGTCGCCGCGTTCTTGCCGCTTGCCTATCTGATTCGTCGCTCATGGACTTATCCAAGATTTATCCTCACCGGCGGATCACTGGCAGTGATTGCCATCGCGCTCGTCTGGTTCACGGAACGGGCGTTCGATCTTCAGTTATGGCCGTCCTAATGGAGCGCGCCTCAGCCGATCCCGGCGTCTCCGCTGGAAATAGAACCACGAGTAGACGGCAATAAGGAGCACGACGTTCGGCACGAGAACGGTGGGAGTCAAGAGATGGAGACTATGGTCGATCATTTTTTCACATCGGACTTCCCGAATGATTTTCGCAGTTCCTCTTTGGCCCGTTGGAGCTGCGTTTTGTGCTTGGCGCTCAAATTTTTCCCCGCTCGATTGATATGAAAGTTGAGCATGGACATCGCTGATTGGAACGGCGTGCCTTTCCGACGCGTGCTGCGCATGGCCGAACGTTTGAGCGAAGCGGCAATTTGCCGAGGATTCTCTTTGGTGAAGACACCCTGCTCCAAGTCCAGCGCATCACTGCGCTTCATGACCTCAGCCGACCATTTATGGCGTTTCTTCGGACGCGTTTTCTGGGTTTTCTGAGCCATCGAAACCTCCATCCAACTTGGGACTACGCAACATGACTACCTGCACGGTGACTGACTCATGCTAGCCGTCAATGCCATGAACCGGTACGGAGGAATTCTCTAGCCCACATTATTCATGACGGTTCGTGGCCTTCGATCACAGAAGAACGATACGAGCTTCGCTTCGGCCGTGGTCGGGTACGCGCATTGCCCCGACCTTCACACGCTGGTCGACACGCGAATGAGGCGGATACGGTCTCACGGATGCACATCCGACACCGTGATCTTATTCACCACCGCGGCGACGTCTTCCACCTGGGAGGCGAGCTGTTCGGCTCGTGACTTCTGCTGCGCAGTGGATACAGTCCCGCTTAAGGTGCCGACTCCGCGCGAGACAAAGACCACTACATCTACGGTCCTTACATCCGGGTCGCGTCGCACGGCCGCTTTGACCTCCTCTGCGATCTTGGCATCAGCGAGCGGGGCCGATTGTTGAACCTTCAGCATATCCTTGGTCCGCTCTTCGGTAACACCATCGCCATCGAACATGCTGTAAGCGCGTGTGATTTCTAGATGGGGGGACGTATGTTGTTCGTCGAGCCGGGCGTCTGGATAATGCTGCCTAAATTCTCCCGGGACCTCGGCCGCCATAACCGACCATATCATCGCGCAGGCAACGGCCTCGATGAAGGATTGGGCGGCCTTCGGTCGCAGACAATCTTTAGCGCCTGGCTCTGTGGACATCATCACGTCCCGTCATTCGCCGGCGCGTTCGATGACCGCGCACGCAAGGCGGTCGCCTGCGTCCCCTGCCGGCTGACTTCGGTAGTCGTCAGCCTTCGCGTGAACGACGAGCGCTGTGCCACTCGCCGGCGAACAGCGTCCCCTCGCCTTGCAGGAGAGAGACGCCTGGATTGATGGCGTGGAGACGCAGCTTGCCGTCTGCTCCCACAAATTGGTTCGGCATGTCGCCCGCGTGCGGGCCGCCCTCGACCTTGAAGCCGTGTTCGCGCTTGCTGGGCGTGTAATGGCCGCCCGCAGACTTGAACCCGTCGGCCGCATCGCAGCGTCCGGTTTGATGGATGTGGAACGCATGCTCTCCCGGCGGAAGACTCGATAGGTCGGCGTCGATCAGCACTCCGTTGGGAGTCTGCATCAACGTCGCGGTTCCGATGTGCTTGCCCTTGGTGTCCTTAAAGATGGCTTTGGCGGTGTCAGCCGCGAGTGCGGTCCCAACTGCCGAGAGCGTCAGGCTGATACCGATGATCCCGAATAGTATTGTTGTCATATTCGCCTCCATGAATAGAGTTTCTGTTACCCCGCCGATTTGAAGACTTGGGCCAACGTCTTGCCATACGGATAAAAGAGTTCTTCTCGTCTGCCGTCCTGTGACCACGCTTCGCGCAACTCCGGCGAGGTGATATCCCAATCCGGACGGATGCGCCACGTGATCGCTCGTAGGTCCTGCCGCAACTCTTCAATGGTGGGACGTCCCCAGTACCAGTAGCCGTTATAGATCTTGAAAATCTTCAATTCAGGCTCGAGCACGAGCGTGTAGGGAATGAGCGGATTGTGGTCGGGATCGGTGTATTCTGCGATGTCCAAATCTTGTTGGACCTTCCGTCCGGGATCTGAGAGGAAGGGCCATTGCGCGCCGAGTCCATCCCTGAACTCGTTCGTTTGAAGCAGATTGTCGGTCGAAATCGTCACGATGCGCGCATAACCGACTTTTAGCTCCGGATAGAATTCCACCAAGTGCCGAAGCTGGCGGCGGTCCTTGGGACAGAAATGACCTCTGGACAGAACGATGATCATGGGATCGATTCCCTGAAGGTCGGAGAGCTTTCTTCGCGTTCCCGTCTGATCCGGCAGCTCGTAATCCGGGAATGCCGCTCCAATTTGTATATCTGCTCTCATAGGGACCTCCTATGTTGTCGCCCACCCCATGCGCCGTGACACTCGCCCGCCACGAGTCTGGAGCAGACTTTTATCCCGTTGGACGTGCTCCTTCTTGACAGGCTGACCGTCACCCTGACTAAAGCTCGGCGGTGGAATCGTCGCCGACTGTGATCCGATACTTGCCTGTCCTCTCTATAGTCTATAGTCCTTACAATGTCGGGATACGCGGCGCCGCTTCCTCGCGTTCCTGGTGATGCCGCAGGCAATAGGGTGTCCAAGGAATGGCCTCAAGCCGCTTTTTGTCGATCGGCTCCCCGTCCACCAAGCAGGTTCCAAACGTACCGTCTTCGATGCGCTGGAGAGCTTCTCGTACCTGGCTCAGGGTTTTCCAATCGGCGTCCGCTTCTCGGAACCGCTCAGCTTTTCGTTCGTCCTCCACACTTTCGTCGCCGGGATCTCGCGCTGGGCCGTGGCCCGGGTCCCGCGCGCGTGTACCGGCACGGGTCAGTTGGCCTAACACATCTTGCGCTTTTTCCAGGAGACGCCGTTTGTATTGCTCTCGGTTCATGAATTCCTCCATGGCCAGTCTGGTTTTCGAGGCGCCATGCTGGTTATCCTTGTATAGAATGTTTGGCCGCAAGAAGATTGAGCGTGTCGATAGTACGGACCTCACACTCAATGGCCTGTAGACGCTCATAATCCAGCGGCGTGTCCAGGTCAAAACCACCTGCTGGAAAGGAGATGCGGCGCACTTCTCCGTTTGCGCCCTCTATAAGCCGCTTCGCCCCCGCGGCGTCCGCGAGAGTCAACAAATCTGCAAAATAGCGACGTTGAAACAAGGCCGGTACTCCGGCGCTGTTCCCATAGTCTGAGGCGACGATGCCGTCGTTGTGCTCGGTAAAGGCGGTACATAGGCGCCGGATTGTATCGGACTGCAACAGTGGTTGATCGCAGACGGTGATGACCGCAGCGCTGACTTCATCACCGATTGTTTGAAGCTTTCGGATTCCGGCGCGAATGGAAGTCCCGATGCCCTTCATCCAATCGGCATTGTGTACTGCCCAGACCGGCAGTCCGATCAACTCCCGCTCCAGCCGGTCGCCTTGGGCTCCGAGCATGACGATGACAGGCCGGCAGCCCGATGCGATCACGATTTCCGCCACGTGACGTAAGAGTGTACGTCCTCGGTACGGCAGCAATTGTTTGGCCGTGCCCATGCGAGTTGAGCCGCCCGCTGCCAGCACAATCGCCGCGATGTTCCGGGGTAATGATTCAGGCACGCATGGCCTCCTCCCGCGCCTTCGGGACAATCTTGCCGCGAAGGAATTGACGTCGGTCCCGCAAAAAGCCGCCGGCGCCTATCCTATTCCAGCGCCGGCTGACCTCCGTCGTTCGCCGTACGCGGTTACCGTCATCCGCTCCGCATGTACATACTAAGACGGACTTGTAGGAGTGAAATCTGGGGCGAACCCTAGCGAGGAAAAATATGTGACCCTTCAGAGCGACCGAAACTCTCGCTATCGGGCATTTGCCTCTGCACACAAGTCCAGTGACACGCCCGGTTCGCTTAAAGGCCGCTCGCAGCGCCCGCCATCCAGCCGTCGCTTCGACGGTGTACCGGGCTCGATCGGCATGCGTGCCCTGCAAAGCTGCGTCTCCTCGCCTCTCGTACAGATCCAAATTCATCGCGGACTGGATGAGCGTCAGATGCGTCAACGGTTGAGGAAAGTTGCCGAGAAAAGCAGGGGACTCGGGATCGATCTGTTCGGCATGGAGCTGGTGGTAAAGGTTGTCTCTAGGATTGCGGTCACCGGCAAATATGCCCGCGACACTTCATACTCCGTCTCTGGTCGAGTACTGAGGAAGCCGTCACGGCGTCGAAGCGGCCGAGGCAACACCAATCCATGCTGCCGTCGCGGGAGATGAGCGCGGACCCGAACGACGAGCGACGGATATCAGCGTTGCGCCGGCGCCAGGCCGCTCGCGCGAAGGAATTCCGTCGCGACTTGTCGGACCTGGCCGTGGTGAACCAAGACTTTTTGATTGAGGCGACGCATGGTCTCGTCGGAGAGTGTCCCACTGAGCTCTTCCAATGCCGCTTCCAATCGAGGTTCTTGCCTGAGCGCCTGAAGCCGGGCCACGAAGGAAGCATGGTATGGCGGAAAACTTCGCCGGTCGTCCTCAAGGCGCGTGACGTCCAGCGAAAGCAGCAGGCCGTCGGTGGAATTCGCCGCGATCATGCTCACATCGCCTTGTAGCAGCGCTCGATAGAGCAAACCCAAGTCCATCACTTTCGGCGTCCCTTGTAACGGCAATCCATACGTGCGCAACAGATTGGGAAGGCCGTCCGGGCGCTGCTGAAACTCATAGCCTACGCCTAGGACCCATCCGGTAGGATGCCGCCCCGCATCGCTTAATGAGCGCACATGCAGTCGATCTGCGTCGTCACGGCGAATGACGACGGCAAACGTATTGTTGAAGCTAAGAGGGTTCAGCCAACGAAGATGGAATCGGGTGGCATACTCCTGCCGCACCCGCGCCCCTAAGCTCTCCGCATCGTTGGACGGAGGCAAGCGCAAAATCGCCGTCGCGGCGGTGCCCAAATACTCTGGATAGAGATCGATCGCTCCTTCGACGATGGCCTGATGGACGAGCAACGTTCCTCCGAGATTCAGTTGACGTCCGACGCGAGCGCCCAACCGATGTTCGAGATGTTGCGCCGCGATTTCTCCGAGCAAGACCTGTTCAAGGAAATTTTTTGAACCGACCGTGATCGATGGGGCCTCTTCCGAACAGCCCCATATCGCGACGGCCAGAATCAGCGCTGAGACAGCGCCTGCTCTACCCATTCCAGTCCTCGATCTGCCGCCAGGGCCATGATCGCGGCGGGAACCGCCCCGGCCAGGAGCAGCAGGCTATCCACCGCCGCCAGCCCTCGGAAAATGAACACGCCGAGTCCGCCCGCGCCGATGGCCGCGGCGATGGTGGCCGTTCCGATCGTCGTCACGGCGGCGATGCGGACCCCGGCCAGAATCGTCGGGGCCGCCAAGGGCAATTCCACTTGCCACAGACGTTCTCCCTCAGTCATGCCCAACGCCGTGGCGGAATCCCGTACGCTCCTCTCCACGTTCAACAGTCCCGTGACGGTATTGCGGAGCATCGGGAGCAGCGCGTAGAGCACGAGCGCGATGATGGCGGTATGCGGGCCGATGCCGCCGATGAAGGGCACCGGGATCAGAAATCCGAACAAGGCCAGGCTTGGAACGGTCTGCACGGCATTGGTGATCCCGAGCGTCCACTCGCGCCAACCCACTCGCCGGCTGACGAGGATGCCGAGCGGAATGGCCATCAGAGCGGCAACCAGCATGGAGACTCCGACCAAGAAGAGATGCTGGACTGTCAACGTGATGAACTCATGCAGGAATCCGTCCGGCATAACGGGCCTCCGGTGGTTGCAAACTGTCCAGGAACGTTCGCGCCTCGCTGGTCGAGGCATGTAGGAATTCTTGCGGCGTGCCGGCAAATTCGATCGAGCCCTTGAACAGCACGGCAATACGGGTGGCGAGAACGAGAGCCTCGCGGACATCGTGCGTGACGAAGATCGCGGTCGTTCCCAGCTCGCGGCTCAAGCCGATGAACTGCCGCTGCAGCTCGAGGCGGGTCAACGGATCCAAGCCGCCGAACGGTTCGTCGAAGAGCAGCAATGACGGATACGCCGCCAAGGCCCGGGCAATGCCCACTCTCTGCCTCTGACCGCCGGAGAGTTCGCGGGGATACCGAGCGCCGAACTCGTCGACCGGGAGACCCATTTTCTCTAAGAGCTCGGCGACTCTCGCCTCGATTTTTGAGGCAGGCCAGCCTTCTAGACGCGGGACGAGAGCCACATTCTGAGCCACGGTGAAGTGCGGAAACAGCCCGCTGTCCTGAATAACATAGCCGATTCGGCGCCTCAGCTTGATCCGGTCCCAAGCCGTGGTGGCACGGCCCTCCACAAGGACTTCGCCCGCCTTCGGAAGCACCATGGCGTTGACCGACCTCAGAGCGGTGGTCTTTCCTGAACCGCTCCGCCCCAGCAGCACGACGGTCTCACCGTTCTCCACGTCGAGACTGAAATGACGAAGGATCGGGCCCCGACCAAGATCCACAGACACATCGCGAAAAGAGACGAACGCCATGAGACTTTGGCTAGCAGGCTGATGGAAAACTATTGTGATGCACAATCACTCGTGACATCGCCCGCAGGATGTCTAAAAAGGCTGCTAATCTCACCCGCCCAACCCCGGCGCGCCGAGACGCGCCTCTCCACGGGCAAGGCCGCAGCGAGCGAAGTGGCGAGGAGGTACCTACCAAGCTTCGCTTGAACCGCTCGCTTCGATCACATGCGAGCGGATAAGTACCTTGCCACCGCCTTTCCGGTACGTTGAGCCTCTGAGCGATGCGAGAACGAAGCTGGAGGACTTTTTCAACATCCTGCTAGACCGCCACCCAAAGACTTTCGGCGAATGGCCACTCCTCATCGACCCATTGCGCCTCAGTATGGAACCCGCTGCGACGGGCCAAGTCGCGTAGCTCCCCCAGATCGAACTTGTGGCAAGCTTCGGTCCGGATGGTTTCGCCGGATTGGAACTCGCATGTGAGTCCCACCTCCCTGATATGCACCGTCTGCCGACGATCTGAGCGCAAGTGCATCTCGATGCGGCGTTGCGCACGGTCATAGCGAACGTCATGGCGGAATTGCGCGAGGTCGAAATCGGAGCGGAGCTCCCGGTTCACCCGGACGAGCAGATTTCGATTGAACGCGGCCGTAACGCCCAGCGGATCATCGTACGCGGGCAGCAGACGGGCTTCCGGCTTTTCCAGATCCGTGCCCAACAGGAGTGCATCACCCGGGTGAAGGATGCGGCGGACCTCGCCGAGAAAGGTTTCAGCGGCCGGTCGTTCGAGGTTTCCCAATGTGCTGCCGAGAAACAAGACGAGCACACCATGGTCCACCGGACGACAAATCATTGCTTCTCGAAGCCCTTCGAGATACGACCGTTCGAACGTCACCATGGTCAAGCCGTTCAGACTCGTCAATTCATTCCGGCACTGTCTGAGGGCGGAGGCGGAAGTGTCGATCGGCACATAGACGATGGGTGTCGCCCGATCCAGGAGAGCTTGGAGAAGCGGGCGCGTCTTGCGACCGCTGCCGCTGCCCAATTCGGCCACGATCAGCCGGTCAGGCAACCGGCGCGAGAGGCTGTGGGCATGGCGGGCGAGCAGCCGCTCGTCCGCGCGACTCAACCCGTATTCCGGCAACCACGTGATCGCCTCATACAGCGCGCTCCCCACCTCGTCGTAAAGATACTGGGAGGGCAGCTCGCGTTGTGGTCGGGTCAGACCTCCGCGAACGGCCTCTGCGAATGATTCGGTTATCGGCGCGGCGTCAGCGTTCAACACAGCGAAAGGCAGCATAGGCATATCGGTACGTTCTCCTGAACCAATTGCGAAAGGAGCGGCGAAGCAGAGGGGCGGCCGTGACGGGCGAGCCGCCTTTGAGCACATAGTGATCGCCGTCGAAGAACGGCGCCGAATATCCTGCATACGACGGATGAACGCGGAAGCCGGGAAACGGCTCGAAAACCGTGGAAGTCCATTCCCACCCGTTGCCGACCAATTGCGCGACACCGAATGCGCTCTCGCCTGACGGAGCGGCACGGACGCCGACAGGGTTCCCGCAGCGACCGCCGAAGTTGGCATGTGCCGGCCTCGGCGACCCATCGCCCCACGGATACGCGCGCTCTTCTCCCTCCGGCGTGCCATAGGCGGCGCGATGAAATTGAGCTTCCGAAGGCAAGGCCTTCCCGGACCAGCGGGCATAGGTCGTGGCTTCCTCCTGTGTGACGTACACGGGCCAATCCAACGGCAATGGGATCTCGCCGTTCCTCGTACGCCAGTACCAATCCTTCCCATGGTGGCGCCAGAAATGCGGCGGCAGAGCGCCGGCTTCTACGAACGCCAGATAGCGCCGATTCGTCACCTTATATCGATCAATGCCGAACGACGTGACATAGACGGGATGGGCGTCGAACTCATTGTCCCAGCCGAAGCCGTCCCGGCCGTTCCCCGGCTCGTTACCCGGTTCGCGATACTGTCCCAGCGTCGCCGTGCCGGAAGGAATGTTTCTGATCTCCTCATCGTCATACAGCCAGGAGGATGATGCTGAAGCCCGGTGAGGAACCGGACGAAGAGGATCGGGTAAATTGTGAAGCAAGTAGGTGAACGTCTCCGCATGCATCAGACGATGTTCGCAGGCGATGTGCCGGAGGACCGGCGGAAGATGCTGGACGACCTCATCGATCAGTCGGCGCACGTCCCGGGTATAGTCCGAGACTTCTTCAACCGACGGCCAATCCGACGCGGTGTCGACCGGAAGCCCCTCGCTCGTGGGATCGATACCGAAGGCGAACAGGCTGTCGAACGATGGACGAGGACTCGGCAGATCCAGCTCGCATCGAATCAAGTTCCAATCGAAGGCCTCGACATGCCCGAGATAGAAAATCAAGCGATGACGCTCAGGCACCGGACGATCGAACCACCGATCGAAGGGCACGACCGCAAAGACGGCATCGGTCGAATCTCTGGCCTGTCGCAACGCCGCCCGCGCCTGCTGGATCTCTCTCAATGTTCGATGGGCCTGAATCGATTTCATCGTAGGGCTATTCACCTGTAGCACGTGGCGAATTTCAGATCATACTAGGATTTCTCCTAGTCCAAATCGGTTCGAAATCGGTTTAATCAGACTTGGACTTTTCCTAGTATCTTTCAGCGCGATCCGAACGATGAGTCGTTTTGAATCAGTAAAGGAAAAACGATGGGTAAGTCCAATGATCCCGAAAGCCGTCGGTCGCATGACGGCGCAGAAACTCAGGCGCGATATTCAGGATGGGGACAGCACCTAATCATCATTCCATCATTGGTGTGTCGGATATGTTACGTGCTATACGCTCTTTTCCATCAAGATACGTAAGTCAATAGTCATGTCTTGTATCTCTGTGGGAGTCGGGCGTAGCGTGCCCCAATAAAGAAGGCAGGGATCATGACCATTCTCGTCACTGGAGCCACGGGCCATATCGGCGGGCGCGTCGCCGAGCTTCTCGTCGAGCGCGGTGCAGCCATCCATCGACTTGCCCGGGACCCGGCGAAAGTTCCCGCCCTTGAAGGGGCACCGGCACTGCGCGGCGACTATGCCGACCGGGCATCGCTTGTTCGGGCGATGGACGGCATCGACACGGTGTTCCTCGCCTCCGCCTTCGGTCCTCCGCTGAAGCGGGCGGGTCTGCACGGCAACGTCATCGACGCCGCGGCCGAGGCCGGCGTGCGCCGTCTCGTCTACCTGTCATTCCAGTCGGCTTCGGCGACCTCTCCCTTTCCCTACTCCGCCGACCACCTCCTCACGGAGGCTCATCTCAAACAGAGCGGCCTCGCCTTCACGATCCTGAGGGACAGCTTCTATCTCGACCTCTTTCCCGAAATGGCCGACTCGCAGGGCACGATCCGCGGCCCCGCCGGGTCGGGTAGGGTGGCGTGGGTGGCGCGGGAGGACGTGGCGCAAGTCGTGGCGGCGGTCCTCGTCGGGCAGGGGCACGAGGATCAGACCTACGACGTGACCGGACCCGACGCGTTCGGCATCGCGGAGGAGGCGGCGCGCCTGTCGGCGCTGACGGATCGGACGGTGCGGTACGAAGAGGAGACGCCCGAGGCCGGACGTCAGTGGCGCGCGGCGACCGGAGCTGCCGAGCACGAGGTCGACGTATGGATCGGCTCCTATTTGGCCATGGCGAGCGGGGAACTCTCCGCAACCTCCGATACGGTAGAGCGGCTCGTCGGTCGGAAGCCCATGACGCTGGAAGCATACTTCGCAAAGTACCCCGCCCGCTTGGGAGTGCTCGGCAATCGCTGAGCGTCGGCGGAAGCTACATGGAAGCCGTGGCTCCGGCTGTTTGTCAACGCGATGGCGGCAACCTCGACGACATCGCGGACGTCAACCGCCGAAATCCCCCGCGTTCCAAGAGGGCTCCACGCTTGCGGATTTCTTTGACCACTTCGGTCCCGACCTTCAACAGCAGGAAGATTTATTCCCTTGAATCGGGATGTAGATGACAGTTTCCTGCCGGTTCACGAGCAGGAGAACAAGAATCGGTAGGTTTCAGTGGGTCGACAATGCGAAATGTTTATCCGCGAAGACGTGAATCGAACGAGAACGGCACGCCGGTCTCCCAGATGATTCTGTTGAAGTCCGGATGGAGCGGATTCAGGACATAATTCCATTCTTCCTCGATCACGACTGAAGGAACTTTTACCACTGGAGACGCGGCACGGTTCGCCCATGCTGTACCCAGGTTCTGCACGGCCGCAGGAATAATCTTATCCTTCCAATTGCCCGGCAAATCAGAGAGATGGATCGTCTGAATCGAGACAGACTCTGGGATTGTGGCCCTTACGCTGATCAGCGAATCCGGGAGTATGTCGGAATCGACGTGAACGAGAAATTCGAGAACCGCGAGCGATAACGTGCCGGACGTGTAGATGATCGGTGTTCCTGGCCTATTCCACCGCCCTCCATAGCGTCGGGCGCCCTCTCCGTCTGGAGCAAGATGCTTGTTGAGCATGAGCCGCCAAACAAACACTAGCCTATGACGCCGTATTCTATCCGCCCCAGCATCGACTCAACGACTTGGCTACCGAGGTCGGTATCAAGGAGATCTATTGGAGCCGTCCCATCCAGGATTCGATGAGGCCGAGTCAGCCAAGTGGAAACTTTTGTTTCCGTGCCAAAAACTTCCGTGGCGTACGCCAAAATTCGAGCGACGCGAGCTAACCGATCGGATTCCTGCGCAGTAAGACGTTGTTCCTCCTTGCGCCGAGCCATAGTCCGAGGCGACACGCTGATGATGCTCATCATGCGCGCGAGATCAAGATGATATTTTGCGACAACGGCTTCCAGCGATTTATACGGCAGCCCTTTGTGAATAATCGCGCGGACCTCATTGGTCGAACGAACGTGCCTCCTAAATACTGTGGCGCCGCCCAATGTTTCAAACAATCGTTCCATCTGTTGCATATGGCACTTACCCTTTCATATGGCACAATATTACAGCCATTTGGCACTTGCGTCAATGTGCCTTGCTTCACTATGGCAGAACTATCCTGAGCAATCGTGTTGCGCAGGTTCGTCACCGTCCTGCGCAATCACGCAAGATATCCTGCACGCGCTGCTGCTTTCTCCCTATTCGCCGTGAATTGGGATGTAGATGATATTGCCCTGGCGGTTCACGAGCAGGAGAGCAAGATCGGTGGGTTTGAGAGGATCGGCGAGGCGTTGGAGAACGGCAAAGCTGTTTATCTGCTGTCGGTTCATTTCCAGCACGACGTCACCCGGCTGCAATCCGGAGGTTTCGGCTAAGCTGCCTTCTTCGATATCCGTCACGACAACCCCGTTATTCACCGGCAAATCCATCTGGCGCGCCAAGGGAGGCGTCACGTCATCGAAGACGACGCCGGCAAGCGGGTGAACCGTCGACGCAGTCGACGACGCCTGACTTTTCCTTGCGCGTTCACGCGGCGCTTCCTGAATGACCAGCTCGCCCTGGTAGACTTTCCCGTCGCGAATGAGATCCAGACGATGCTTGCTGCCGATCGGCGATTGCGCCACGAGGTTCCGCAACTGGCCGCTGTCCATCACGTCCCGTCCGTCGAAGCGCACCACGACATCGCCTCGTTTTAAGCCGGCTCGTTCGGCGGAACCCTTGGATTGCACATCGGTCACGATCGCTCCCTTGACATCCGGGAGACGTAATATCTTCCCCAGTCGAGGACTGACATCCTGCGTTGAGGCGCCCAGAAATCCACGCACGACGCGGCCCGTCTTCAGGAGGCTCTGCATGGCGGCACGGGCCATATTGCTGGGAATCGCAAACCCCACACCCACGCTTCCACCGGTCGGACTCGCGATGGCCGTATTGATTCCGATCAGCTCGCCCTGGATGTTGACGAGCGCTCCGCCGGAATTTCCGGGATTGATCGGCGCATCCGTCTGTATGAAGTCTTCGAAGTCCGCCACTCCGACATCCGCGCGGCCGACCGCGCTCACGATGCCGAACGTGACGGTGCGGCTCAATCCCAGCGGGTTGCCGATGGCAAGGACGAAGTCGCCGACAGCCAAATGGCTCGAATCCCCCCAGACAGCGGTGGGAAGATTCGACGCATGGATCTTTACCACCGCCACGTCCGTCTTCGGATCCGTCGCGACGACCTTCCCCTTGTATTGACGGCGATCCGCCAAGATCACCTCCACATCGACGGCATCGGCCACGACATGGTGGTTGGTGACGATGTACCCATCCGGCGAGACGATCACGCCCGACCCTTGCCCATATTGCCGACGGGTCGGAGGCTCTTTGAACAGACCGAAGGGCAAGGCTTCGTCACTGAAAGCCTGGTCGCGCACCATCACGGTTGACGCGATGCTCACGACCGCCGGAATGACTTTAGTGGCCGTACCCTTGACTTGACTCTGCAAACCGTGGTCGTTCGTGGTGGGTATCTGTTGAGTTCCGGCCAACCCGTATACCGGAGCAGCCAAATTTCCCGTCATCCCTAGAATGACCATACACTTCAGCAAACTATGGTTAATCACCAATACAACTCCCTGCTTGGCTTTCCCTTCATAATTCCGTGGCCCAGACTACCATGTGCCATCGGCACACGCACCCATAAATCGACAAGACACGGGTGGAGGAGGTTGATTTTGGCGGGGAGTAGTGAGAAGAGAATGCTGTCTTACACAGTCGTGCGAGGTGCGTACATGATGACCGCCATGCCCACAAGACAAATGGTGCCTCCAATGATATCGAATCGGTCCGGGCGAGCGCCATCTAGAGCCCAGCCCCAGAGTAATGACAGGATAATAAACATGCCGCCATAAGCGGCATACACGCGACCAAAATGGGCCTGCTGGAATGTCGGGATGATGCCGTACAGAATGAGAATAGCCGCTCCGACAATCCCGTAAACAAGTGGTCGTCCCTCGCGGAACCAGAGCCACACAAGATATCCACCTCCAATCTCGCATAATCCAGCGAACACGAATAATCCAAGAGAGATCGGTAAACTCATGTAATCCTCGCAGTCTTCTAAATGTTTCCGCCTATTGTTTTAACTTGTCGCTTCCGTGCCCAATCGTGAGGCGACTGTTCGAGGCCGCGCGTCGCGTCGTTGAACGACTTTTTGCTCTATCCACCGATAGAGCACCGGCAAGCACGACAAGGGTCAAGGCTGTCGATGAAAACAATCCCCCGATCACGACTGTGGCGAGCGGCCGTTGTATTTCGGAACCGGGACCGGTAGCCAGCAGCAGAGGAATGAGCGCCATCATCGCGACGACCGCGGTCATCAGCACAGGGCGCAACCGCAGGACCATGCCGGTCAGCACCGCCTCGTCCAACGGCATTCCCTGTTCCCGCAGCTGGTTGATGTAGGCGATCTTGACCACCCCATTGAGCACCGCAACGCCAAATAAGGCAATAAAGCCGACGGAAGCCGGAACCGAAAGATACAGCCCGCCCAGCATCAACGCCAATAGGCCGCCGACCATCGCAAACGGAATCGCGAGCAGGATCAACGCCGCTTGCCTCAGGTTTCCGAATGTAAAAAAGAGCAGCAGAAAGATCAGGCCAATGACCAGAGGCACGACCACGGCCAGGCGCGCCATGGCCTTCTGTTGGTTTTCGAATTGGCCGCCCCAGGTCACATAGTACCCGGGCGGGAGCTGTACCTGACGAGACACGGCCGCCTGTGCTTCTTCCACGGCGCCGACCAGGTCGCGCTCGACCACGTTGGCTTCGATCACAATTCGGCGGCTCGCATGCTCACGGCTGATCTGCGCCGGCCCTTCCACAATTCGAATGTCGGCCAGTTCGCGAAGTGGAATGCGGGAACCGTCCGGCGCGGTCACCCAGAGCGCTGCAATCGATTCCACATCGGCGCGGCGATCATCCGGAAATCGCACCATGATCGGAAAGCGCCACTGCCCTTCGAAGACCTCCCCGGCGGCAATCCCACCACCCGACAGCTTCTATCACCTCCGTGATCTCCGCCACATTGATTCCGTGCCGCGCGATCTTGGTACGATCAATATCGATCTTTAAATAGTAGAGGCCCGACACCTGTTCGACCCGGAGATCAACCATGCCGCGCACCTGCCGCAACACCCGAACCATCTCGTCCGCTTTCATGCGCAACGTCTCGAGGTCATCGCCGAATAGTTTGATCGCGACCTGGGACCGGACCCCCGATATCAGTTCATCCACACGCATGGCGATCGGCTGGGACAACCCGAACGCGATGCCGGGCACTTGTTCCATCCGTTGACGGACCTGCTCTTCGATGTCGGCTTTGGATTGCGCCTGCCATTCGGAGTCAGGCTTGAGCAAAACGTACATATCACTGAGTTCCATTCCCATCGGATCCGTTCCCAGTTCGTTGGCTCCCGTGCGCGAGACCACGGAGCGCACGTCCGGGATCTCCAACAACACCCGTTCGACGTCCCCCGCAATTTTCAGCGATTCGGTCAGACTGATGCTCGGGAGTCGCATCATATTCACCACGATCGTCCCTTCATCCATGATCGGCACGAATTCCCGACCGATGAATGGAACCAGCACGGCTCCACCGAGAAGCACACAAGCCGCCACGAGGACGACCAGCCGAGTTCTGCGGATGGCTCCTTCCAACATCCGGCGATACAGCTGGCGCCCACGCGCCAACAGCTTCCCGCCATCCTGCGCGGCATGCGGCTTCATGAGCACCGCCGCCAGCACCGGGACCACCGTCATCGACAGCACTAAGGAACTCAGGAGGGCGATCACCACCGTCATGGCCAGCGGCACAAACATCTTGCCTTCCATACCTTGCAGCGTCAGGAGCGGAACGAACGTCAGCGCAATAATCAATTCCCCGAACAGGCTTGGCCGCCGCACTTCCAGGACGGCGCGGAGCACCACGGGCAGTCGCTCCGACAGGGGCATTAAAGACGTGTGGCCTTTGGATTGTTCAGTTAAATGGCGCTCGACGTTCTCCACCTGCACGATGGCCGCATCGACAATCATCCCGAGCGAAATCGCCAAGCCGCCCAAGGACATCAAGTTGGCCGAGAGGCCGACCTGCTGCATGATGACGAACGTGGCCAACGTGGCTAACGGCAAGGTCAGGGCAACGACGAGTGCGCCACGAAGATTCCTCAGGAAGAGGTACAGTATGAGGATCACGACTGCGGCGCCTTCCAGGAGAGCACGTTCGACGGTATCGAGTGCCCTCGCTACCAATTCGATGCGGTCATAGAACGGGATCACCGAGACGCCGGAAGGCAAGACCCGGTTGATCAGCTCGACCTTGTCTCTCACCGCTGAGACCACCTCCCGACTATTGCCGCCTCGCAGCATGACGGCAATCCCTTCGAGCACCTCACCCTTTCCGTCACGCGTGACGCCTCCCAACCGGATCGCCGTTCCTTGTCTCACTTGCGCAACGTCTCGGAGATAAATCGGTGTGCCCTTATGCGCCGCCACCACGATCTGTTCCAAATCCGTCGTGGAGCGGGCCAACCCTACGCCATAGACGACCAACTTATCCCCGCCCTGCTCGATGTAACTGCCCCCGGCATTTTGGTTGTTCTCTGCGACCGCCGCATGGACTTGACGCAAGGTGAGTCCAAAGCTCGTCAATCGATTGGGATCGACGAGCACTTCATACTGCTTCGCGAAGCCGCCCAACGTATCCACATCCGCAAGGCCTGGGACGGCCCGCAGCATCGGACGGATGACCCAATCTTGGAGGGTCCGCAACTCTCTCAGAGTCTGTGTCGAGCCCTCGACGAGATACATAAAGACTTCGCTTAATCCCGTACTGACCGGTCCCAGTACAGGCTCGGCGCTTTGTGGAAGCCTTGATCGCGCTTGGAGCATCCGTTCCAAGACGAGTTGTCGGGCAGAATAGATATTCATCCGATCCTCAAAGACCACGGTAATTACCGAAAGCCCGAACCGCGAGACCGACCGCAGCTCCGTTTTGCCCGGCAGGTTTGTGAACTCGATCTCCAGAGGGAACGTCACGAGACGTTCGATTTCTGCAGGAGCCAGCGCGGGCGCCTTGGTAATCACTTGGACCTGCACCGGAGTGACATCGGGGAATGCATCGATCGGCAGATGGTGGAACGCCGTCACGCCGCTCACGATGAGCCCAAGCACGGCGAGCAGCACGATGAGTCTCTGTGCGAGCGCCGCGCGGATCAATCGTTCGATCATAGCGGGCCTCCCGTCGGCATCTGCTCGCGGAGCATCTCGGACTTCAGCGCGTAACTTCCTTGTGTCACGACTTCGTCGCCTTCTTCCAAACCAGCCTTCACCTCGACGTAGTCCGTCGATGATTCCGCCAATTCTCACTTCACGTGATTCGAACCGGTGTGGACCCCGCGCCACGAAGGCAATCTGTCCGGTTACCCAGCTGCTGCACCGCCGCTCGTGGGACGCTCAAGACGGATTGCTCGTCCGTAACCAAAAGGATGTCGGCGAACATCTCCGGCCGCAATCGGCCATCGAAATTGGCGACATCCGCGCGTGCCATGATCGTCCTGGTGGCCGGATCGATGACGGCGCCGACATACGTAATGACGCCTCGAAACGTCTGGTCCGGATAGGCCGATACCCGCACTTCGATGGTGAGTCCCGCCTTCAATCGACCAGCCTGTTGCTCCGGAAAATCAGCGCGCACCCAGACAGTCGAAAGATCCGCCACGGTGAACAGCGACTTGTTGGGATCGATCACTTCGCCGATCGTCGCGTTCCGTTCGATCACGTCGCCGCGAAAGGGGGCTCGGAGAGAAACTTGCGCGACTTCCGCATGAGGCAATGTCTTGGCTGCCAGACGCTGGATCTCCCGCTCCGTCATGCCGAGCAAATGCAGTTTTTCTTCCGCTTCATGCAAATCGGCTCGCGCATTCTCATAGTCGGCCTCGCGCCGTTGATGTTCACCCGCGCCGATCGCGCCGCCATCCAGCAGCGCTTGGGCCCGCGCGAGGGCCTTTTCCGCCACGTTCACAACGTTCCTCGCTTTGCGATATTCCAGTTGCGCTTCTCCGAAGGCGGGGCTATCGAGCAGCAGAAGCCGGTCGCCTTCTTTGACTCGGTCTCCCAGATTGGCATACACGGCCACGATACGCCCGGGCACTCGCGCGCTGAGATGCGCCAGTCGATTTTCATTGGCGAGAATCTTCCCGGCCTGGGCTTTGAGGGTGGTTCGAATCGGACGGAGAGCCACACGATCGGTTTGAAGGTGCGCAAGGGTCGGGCTTCCTTCCGGCAATTCGAGCATACCGGGTTCAGAGGGAAGCGCCGTGGACGCTTGGGGAGGCGGCTTCGGAGCATCCTCTTGTTTTGACGTACAGGACAGGAAAGCCATGACCAGCAGGAGGCACAAAACAATTCGGGGTGATATGAACGAGGCACGCATGACAGAGTAAATGCTCACGGCAACCCTCCCCATCGACGCCATGAAGACCCATCTCCGTAAGAGACGGACATGGAACGCCGATCAAGTAAATCGAACCGTCAGTAGCCGTAAAGAAACGAGATCAGACGGAAGGAGGCGCGCGGGATGTAAGACTGGTTGCGAGGAAAAGATTCGTCAGTGGAAGATCGGGTTGGGGTCGCCAGGTGGCAGCGGTCTTCGTAGGTCGATTCGCGGAGAGAGAATGTGCCGCCACGTCCAGCATCGTGCCCTTGCCGACTTGCGGTTTGGCGGAAGAGGCCAGGGCCAAGTCAATTTCAAGGTGCTCCGCTCCATGGAGCGGTTGCGCGATGAGATGAAGCGGGCAATGGGATTCCGTCAGCTGCAATAGGGGCATGGTCATAGCGCGAGAATTCACAACTCAGATCCGGTGAAAAAACCGTATGGACCGTGCCACCATGCCGGTGATCTGCTGATCCATGGCGATGGTCGGCCTCCGGATGGATATGCACCAATGGCGCGGCAAGCATCCATAAAGCCGCCCACGTAAGGACTACGACTCGAGAACACTCCATGTTCTTTCGTGTCAATCGCATGGCGAGAGCCTAGCACAGTCCTGGAATCGCATCAATGAACCTATCCTCGGATCGCCGATTATCGCATGTTGTTTTTTAAGCCACTCGCACAGGGAGTCAGTCTGACAACAAGGTGGTATAACGACAATTACCGCTCAGGCGCAATAGAATCAAAGCTGCAGGCCGCTCGATCCTTCACCGCTGCCGACTTTCTTGCGACGTCCTATCCAGAGATGAGTCGAACCATCATGCCAGCGCGTGAGTTGATAGTGACGCGTGACACGAATACCCTCGCGCGGGATCTCTTCCTCGAAGATTCTTAATCCATTTTCACTTGTGACTTGTGGTCTGAGGACGTTGCCCTGAGCAGCAATAAACTCCGGTGGTCCATCTATCTGTAACACCTTTCCTCGTCGCAAGCGCAATCCTTCATTGCTCTTCACCGGCAACAGCGGTACCCAATTGGCCGGCGTTTTTGTAGCGAGTTTGTACACCAGCTTGTTCGGATCCGGAGCCTCCGCAGACGGTTCGGTTCGTTGTATCTCTTGTTCAAATCGATTCAACGGTTTCTCCGTAGCGCTCTCCACAATACGCTCCACACCCCAAGCCATGTTCGCCATCTCGTCACGAAGGAACAGCACCTCTTCAATTGGCTTGCTTTCCATGCCTTTCAACAGCGACGGCGTCAGAAAGAAGAGATTCGGCGCCGGCTTCGTCAGTCCGCTACCTCTGGTGTGCGATTGCTGGAACATCCGCCAGGTGGAATTCGGTTCACTCAGTTGGCTCGATGTTTTCACCAGCGTCCGCACACCAAACGTGTCCTCTATGACAAGCGAGCGACAACGATAGAGCGAGCCCACCGGCAATTCCACGGGAATAACAAACCAGTCGTTGCCGTATGTTAAGGAAAACTCTACGAGCAGCATGCGCGCGAGATCGGTAGGACCAGCATCAACGGAACCAAAGTCGACCTGCGCATCCTCGAATTCCCAGAAACGTGATGTCGGCATGCCGCGAAAACTCACTGGAGCCGGAATCGCGCTGCGCACTATCTCCGTAAGCGTATCATCTGACGCCCCGCCCAACGTCACTTCGAGATTCACATCGAACGCGTACCAATCCAAATGACCTTCAAAGTATTCCTCGGCAGTCAACGGCACCTCGCCGTCGCTGAAACGCGTGCCGATTGAGAACGCATACTCCATGCGCTCCGGTAACCATGTGGGATTCTCTTTCGCAGGCTCGCTGAAAAGCGTATCGAACCATGTCAACCAGAGTCGAGCAGCCTCTCGCACGTCAGCCAGATCACCGGGTGCGACTTGAAGATCGGGAGCGATGACGATGACTCCGGCATTGGTTACACGAAAGGCTGTACGGAGCAGCCTTCCATCGGGCACCCTTGCAGCCATGAGATCGATGAAGGCTAGACTGTCGCTATCCAGAGTGCCGCGTTGTTCTGCTGTCAGTCGGGGAAAGGGATACTTGCGAATGAAGGCATCGCGATAGTCACGTGACATCGCTTCCGACTCGCGCATCTGCTCAAGAATTCTTAAGAACTGTTGGCCGGCCTCAGCCGCGAAGCGAAGCTTTGCTGTTTGATCTCTTGCCGGAAGAATGGTCTCGCGCTCAACCAACGTTTCGAGTGGCATGCTCGGGTCATACCGAGGAGCGTTCGCGATCGTGTCGGCTTTGATTGCTCCTGAGAAATAGCGGGAAAGTTTTGCTGCGTCTGCGCGCCAGCGCGCCATTATCGGCGAGCCATTATCCTCACCCTGGAACTCTCCTAGCTGCCATTGCCGAGCCAGTAGCCAGAGCGGGATCGTAGATTCTCGCCTGCAAGCTATTCTTCATCTCAGCGTTGCGGCTGAGAGGTTGCAATCTCATCCAACTGGTTATTGATGCCATGATTGACTACTTCACCGTTGTAAAGTCGGTCGACACCGTGTCGCCGAGTGTGTTGTACGCAAAGTAAAGTGCCGGCAGATAATGTCCGACTTCCTCCAGCGTCACCGGATCGACTGCACGGATCCGAGCAAGGTCGAGGGTCTCCAAAAGAATCTGTTGCAAGGACCAGATGGTCCATGGCGTCCCCATCTCCGGCGGCACAGCGATCAGGATCGTTTGCGGCGGCGCAGCATTCGGTTGGTCGTATTGCAGCGCGATGCCCGTCGTCTCGGCTGTGCTGGGAACGACTTCCACCCATTCATCAATCAACACTCCTGCCAGTGGTTTGCGTACATCGAGATCGGCGGACGATTGCATCGCGATGGAGAGTTTCCCTCCGGGTATGTTCTTTCCCTCAACCAGCGGCAGCGCCACCCAACGATCATCTTCAGCGTAGGGAAGTTGCGCGATCTTCAGTTTTAATGTTTCACCCGTGTTGAGGGCTTCAGCATAACTGAGCGCTGCACTGAGGTTGGACATCCCGTCACGCACTCGAGCCATTCGCTGGAACCATGTAGGAGCCACGAGTGGATCGTTGCCTTGAACGTTGTCGCTATCAGCCAAAGCCGTCTCAAGTTCCTCAACATTCGCGGGGGTGAAGCGTGGCAGCACGATGAACGCTTTGCCGAATACGATTTGCAGACGAGAAATTGCGTGTTTCAACTGGTCCTCAACCGACGCAGCAGCGAGCGCGTCCAGTTGTTCCTTGCGCTGGGCCAACTCCTTGTGAATTGATGCGGCTTGGACCAGAAGCACCTCACGATCGGTGGTCGAGTCACCAGCGGACAGTGGCACCGCGCCGGCTACACCAAACGATGATGCGCGAAGGATCAATTCACGCAATCCGTTGAGATGACCCGGTGAAGCGACTTGCGAGTTGAAATCGTCGAGAATCTGCAGCAAAGCAGTTGCAGCAGCGGACACACGTTGATTCAACTCGGCAATGTCGACACTAAAAGCAGCTGTGCGATCAGGCGGATTCAGGTCTTCACCATCCAACGCTCGCACGCTCGTGAGCAACCTTCTCGTTGTCCGCAGTGCTTCGCTGAACTCACCGTAACTCAATTCGCTGATACTCCACTCCGGCATTCGCTGCTGGATTGATACGAAGTAGCGAACCAGCCGGGAATCCCTCAGGCCGGCGCATTATCTCCAGCAACAGTCGCTGCTCGATCTCAGCCTGCTGTCCGGACTTTCCCCCTGCGAGGGCGTAGACGTAGTCGAGAGGCGGCAGGTCCAGCTGGTTCAAGCGAATCTCTTTTGTCTCCAGAACATTTCCAGTTACTGCGTCGAGCTGATCGACCAGGCATCGTACTTTTGCCGGGTTTGGCAACAGCCTCGCAGCCCAGGCATTCAGATGCGGTTCGGCTTTAGCGCGAGGCGAAATTGCAGACCAATGAGTGGGGAGCTGCGGCTCGCCGCTAAACAAGGAAACGACGCGATGCGTGAGCGCGATACCCGTGCGTGGTGTTCTCACGACTTCGAGCTCAGGTGGAGGAGTCTCGCCTCCGGCGACCGCTTCCACAGTGCTCGCTGCGCGCAAGGGATTTCCACGCACGACCTGATGCACGCTCTCCGCCATGAGTGCATCGCTGACCGCGTCGACGGCTTGCTCAAGGAATTCGAGCTCCGCTTTCAGTGCTTTGAAGTCAGCGTTGTTCGGATCAAATGGCGGCAGCGCGGGCGTTTTCTGATTGACCATTTGTCCAAAGGGAATGGTGTCTATGGTCCATGGCGGAGTCGACGCCCCCTCCTTACCCTTCTCCCACCGACGCATCAGTGCCAGTCCATCCACGACGTTGTTGGCGGCAACGGACTCGATCGATGCTGTCTGCTGTCCGGGGTCGAGTTTCCGCGCGACCAGTGGAGCGAGCTCGCGAAAGACGGAGATGAACTGCGCTTTGCGTATCTCCTGCAACCGCCGTTCGAAGCGATAACCTAGTAATGCACCGAGAGGTTGTCCCTGACGCACACCATCGAGCAGCCACGTCGCGAGCCTCACTCGTTCCGACGACAAATCAATAGCCAGGAGATCGTTAGCGGCGCCGCTACTCGACTGGGCCAGGTGACCACTGCGCAAGATGGCCACCGTTGCTGCCTGAGTCAGGGATGGTGTGTGAACGAAGCCGGGATTCCTTGCCGCTTCAAACACCGGTGCTTGTTCGCCTGGAGGTGTGGGAGCTTGCGCCTGGGGTTCAGCTGGTCTCAGGTTCATCACCCAACCATAGCTTCCCAACAGAACGCCGCTCGGATCGTTCTGCCGCATCTCTTCCAATCGTTTGGTCGCAAAGGAAGTGATCCAGGCATCAAGCCGGTGTGAACACAGATCGAGCGTGCCGGTCATCAATTGTTCGAGTGTGGCGACATCGAGTGACTTCAGGTGGGCCAGGCTCGCACGAAATGCACTCAACTGTTTGAGATCGGGTTCTCTTGCGACATCAGGTTCGCCACCGGGAGAAGTTGATCAAGTACTGCCCGACCGGCTTCGGACCATCTGGGAGGACAATGTTTGTCTTCAGTCGCTCCCAAATGGTCGGAACTGTCAGACTCGCCTGCATGCTCAAGAGCTCTGGCTCACGTTGCAAGGCCGGCGTCAACAGATTCTGTTTGATCAAAAGATGCGACGCAGCCATCGCGTATTCCAGCAACATCGAGTGTCGCAAAAGCAAGTGAAGCAGCGTGTGTGGTGCCGGCTGCTCGAATGTTTCACCTTGAAACCACGCTTCCTTGGCAAGGTCGCGCAAGGCAAGCAGTGATTCAATGTAGTTAGGTGAAAGCGACTGTTTTCCGTTGGCTTGGACCAGCGTGCCATTGAGTGTTGCAGTGGCGGTGGAAAACACGGAACGAGCCATTCGCGGTTTCCACGTCATGCCAAGCTCACCCAATACGGTTGCGGTGAGACGATCCTGAGCGGCCCACCACGCGGGGACCGCGCCTCGCTTGGCGTCGATGCGATTGATGTGCTTCCTGCCGTGCTCGGATCGCGTTGCGCTGTATCGCCTCTTGTTGCCGAATGAAAGCTTGGCGGATGGTCTGTTGTTGTCTGATCCACTGGGCGCGAAAACGCGGAGCCAGGTCTTCAGGCGGATCCTCGATCGGAGGAGGCTCTTCCATAGGAGGAACGTCAGGAATCTCGAGCTCCCAAACATCGAGGAAGAAATCGGCACTGAGGAAGACCAGCAAGTTGTCGAGGTAATGGCGTCCCAGCAATTGTCGTATCGAATAGCTGGAAGAGAGCGCGTCCATGCTCAGCACTTCGGGAAGATCCTTGTCGAGACCGTTACCATCAACCTCATCCGTTCGGCCCAGTCGTGGTACGCTCTGAATATTGCGGCGCCAGATTTCCCGCAGGTTGATCAGCAAATCATGCAAAACTTTGTCGCGATTGAACTCGTCTCCCTGGTCCACTCGGGCTTTCCAGTTGGTGAGTGAGGTTACGGGAAGAACGGCGTAAGGTATTTTACCAACTCGAATGGCCGGCAGTGGTCCACCGGCGCGTACGTATTCAATGAAGTGGTTGCGAACCCAGGCGATGTCCAATTCTGATAACGGACTCTCACCTCCGATTGCGCTTGATCCCAACATCTGCAAAAGAAAGTACCCCCACGTAGCCTGCCAAAGCGCAGTGTTCATTTGGCGCGCGTCAAGCTGTTCGGTCTTCGCAGCGTTGGGCACATGGGCAAAAACTGGATCGGTCTTCAGCCCTAATGCTTGTGTGAGTAGATCACCGTTGGTGCCAGCACGTTTATCCGTGGGTTCTTTAAGTTCGGCGAGATAGCTGGCTTCGTGACCCGGATCGCTTGAGCTAAATCCTGAGGGCGCATCCTGAGTGTTGTTGGAAGGTGTGCCCTGGCGAATGAAGCCCAGGCCGTCCGTGTAGTGATGAGCGTTGAATAGATCGGTGAGCAGTTGTGCAGACTTGTCGGGCGAGTCCTTCACTCCGACAACGAGCAGAAAATCGAAACCGGCAGCAGCGCCTGCTTGCGAGAGTTTGACGCGAATTCCCATCCCTTTCGCTTCAGCGGCTGCGAAATCAACCATCCACTTCATGTCTTCGTCAATGCCGGACTGATCGACGTTCGCAGTTGGCGAAGGGTTTGGACCAGTCGCCAAAGGATCAGCTATTGGTCCACCTTTGACGTTGACCACGAGCCTGCCGTCTTTGTAACCCAGTACGGTCCAAAAGTTGGGCAGGACGTAACTGTGTGGCGCGCGCGTCCACGATTCATCCTTCAGCTCGGGAGAAGGGAAGCGCACTGGCTTTGGCAAAGCCTCGTCGGTGTCGATCGGATCCTCTGGACGATCATGAGGGTTGAGCGGCTTGAGTGTGCGCGCAACCCACGCAGCGCGTTGCGGATCCAGCCTGTCTGCGAGCTGTCGCCACGCAGCCTTTTCTCGTTCCTCATTCCCGGCCGCTCGCCACATCTGTTCCCAAAAATGTTTTCCCCAGGTCAGCTCGTCTGCAGTCAATTCAGGTTCGTGAGAATCATTGTGAATCTTGTCGGGATACACACGCACACGAAGTTCTGAAGCGCCATCGGCTTGCGGAAAGAATCGGGTCTCGAGTCGAACCGGCAATAGGACCAACGGCACGCGCAGGACCAGCCGCAAGCTCAACTCCAAGTTCGGGAGTGGTGAGGATGTTAGGAATTGGAGGGCTTGGAGTTGCCATGCTGATCTAGACCTTCTTAATCATCTCTCTTGCATGGATGGCAATGCGCATCGGGCGCTGCAAAGTGACGTACGCGAGGTGCGAAGAGTTCTTCCCCCACGTCGCCTTGTCGATAGCTTGTGTGTCGATGTTCGGCACGACACTCTGAATCGAATCGAGAGAAATGTGCGACAGCGCCTTCAAGCCCTGTTCCGTCCGGGCCATGTGTCGCCAGCTCAGCTCGTTCCAGGTCGTGGTTAACGCAGGCGGGTCTTTAGTGAAATCGGCCACGTCCATTCCGAAGCAGGGCTCAGTGGGTTGTTGCTGAATCACAAAGAACCAACCATTGGGATCGTGTGGCGGTTCGCCTTTGGCTTGTGCTTCTGTGAGATCGAAACCGAGGAACGTGACATCGGGTTTCAACGTTCCGCGGAAGAGTGGGTGGCGTTCATCCTCAGGCTTCTTCGAAAGTGTTAATCGTTGGTCCTTCGGTACAGCAGCCACCGCATAGATCACTGAATTCGGATACCGTTTGAGCAGTTCGCCGCGAATCAGTAGGACCAACTTGCCGCCGGTGTTCGGCGTGTTCTGGCCCAGCTCGCGATCGTCCCACATGGTTATTGGTTTGAGGTCGGGCTCGTCACTGCCGACAGACGTGTCCCAGAACTGTCGAAAGTACGTGCTGCGCTGATCTGTCGGATAGTTGCGCCAGAGCATCTCGTGACTCATCTCAGCGTTCAGTCCGACCATGAATGATTCGACAAATTTCGGATTCGTGCCGAGCAGTGTGACTGTGTTAGCAGGCACGTGTTCAAGACCAGGCAGCAGGTAATCCTGAGAGAGATCTCGCAGCGCTTCATACATCGGCTGCGGGAAACATGGGAGAGTCCATCACCGGTTCAAGTGGATCGTCGGTCTTGTTAGCGTCAGGAGCTAAATGGATAGAGAATTCCATTCGCCTCTTAATCGTCATCGCCGGAACGATGCTTTGTAGCAGCGCTTTCCTTGTGTCTGACATTTTGATGGTCGGCGCTTGCTCAGGATCTGGAGCGGCAAAAGCTCTGACCATGTAGGCTTGATGGTCCTTCGCGGCCTGACGAAAGACCGCAGCGGCAGGATTGTTGTCAGCTCCGCGAGTGAAGTCGAGTAACGTGCGGACCTGGCCTTCAGGAATAAGACTGAAGTCAGCAAGTGGAGGCGCGTTGTTGAGGGCCACGAGAGTTCGCTCGAATCGAATGGTGTCGTTCAATTGCGCAGCTAATCCCTGCGCTCTGGTGGCCACGAGGTTGATAGAAATCAAAGCGGCGTCGTTTGCTCTAAAAGCCAAGAAAGGCGTGGCCGTATTGAGTCTGGCGACGAGGGCGATCGGCGCTGCGCTGACAGTTTGGAATCGTGCGCTGACTCGGCTGCGCGGGCTCGTCAAGCGTCGCATCGGCGCGGAGATAACGCGATCAGGAATAACGGACTGCGAGATCGTCTGTGACAACAATGCTCGCGTCGTGACGTTGCTCACGTCAGTGGTTTCCACGACAACTCGAGATTGAGCGGCACCAAACACCTTCAACAACGTCTCGTCAGAGAATCGGCTGAAGTGTTTCGTGTAGTAGACATTATTGACTGCACGGGCGAGCTGGGCCTGACGTCGCAACTGATTGATGCGATCGATCTCGCCGAGTTGTTCCCACGCCGAAGCCATCAATTCCTCTTGCTGCGTCTGCACAACTTGAGTGCCCAACGCTGCCACAGCTCGATGTCGCGGATCGAGATTCAGTTCATCCAGCCAGGCTACTTGTGTCGGTGGCGGGGGAGGTAGGTTCACCGTGTGACGCGCAGCTTGCCAACAACCATAAATCGGCGGCGCGACGATCGGATCTTCGTCACTGTTGTTCTGCATCGCGAGCCGGGGAGCATCGAGGATCTTTTTCAGCTCTGACTGAAAGGGCGTGCGAGTTGCTCTTGCCATGCTGGTGTTGCTGCGCCAACAACACGCAACGCGCCTTCAAGTTCGAGAGTTGTGCCGACCGGTAGAGTGATGTTGAAGTCTGGATCGCTGATGTCCACCAGTCGTTTGCCGACCTTTGGTGTTTCCCGCAGATCACGTGCCGTCAGAAGTTTCACCAAGGCTTCGAAGTCGCCACCGGTACCGGTGCGAAACTCCCAGTGGAAGTAGACGGGCAACGTCACTGTATCAGGTTGGGTAGTCCATGCCGGTAGTAGCTCTTTCTCCTCGTTCCGTTCGCCATCGCGCTGGATCGGTAAACCCAGTCCGGCTTTTCGTCCCAACTCAAACGTGGGCACAACACACGCCAGATAGTCCGTGAGTGGATCGAGACGACGCGGACACAACAAGCGCGAAAGCGTCAGTGCGGGATTCCCACCGAGTGACTGTTCCAGAGAGTCTTTGTTAAGCGCGCTTCCGGACACTTGAGCGTGGGCCCAGGCCCACGATTCGGCCAGATCGGGAAGTTCGTCTTGCCGCATTAGCCTTAATCTCAAGCACAGGCAATGGGAGATTACGGTCCACTCGCAGAATCACGTCGTTCTGTTTGCGAACGACGATCAGACAGAGCCAGGGACGCAACTTCCCCTCGGCATTTGCATTAGCGGGCGTAAAGATCCAGGGTAAGTCGGGACGATCAAATTCGATGGCAGGAAAGTAGTTGGGCTCGAAGTCTGTTGCAGAGATGTCGTGGCTCGGTGCGGATGACTTGCAGCCGATCGATGCCGGTGACATCGCCTGGTCCATACAGTCGCACTTGCCGTTCGATATCGGGTGGAGCGTTGTTGATGCCCAGCTTGACCCGCACTGAGACGACGCCGGGTTGGTTCGCGCTCATGTCCGGCGTCTTGATGCCGGATGCCGCTCCCTGACGCACCCAGGGAAGGAAGATGTAGTTTGCTGAGGTAAGAGTCATGGCTGTGTCACCCAAGTTCGACTTGTTCGTTCCTTTCAGACATTCTGTAGTTCCGATGGTCTCAAGATCCTGAAGCGACTGGCTTGGGTTGGTGTCTCCCGCTTCAACTTGCGTAGCTCCGCCACAGCTTCTGAATAAGTAGCCGCTCTATCTGTCGCACCCGTCACCGGCTGCTCCGAGAGTTGCTCCCGGTCCACAATGGTCCAACCTTCCCGCGCCATCTGGTGCTTGGCTGTCCCCGTGTGATACTTCGCCTTGCCCGTGCGCCGCAGTTCACTACTGCCCGCTGCTCCAAACCGCGACTGTCTGTCGAGCAACAATGGACTCACGCGGTAGAAGAGCGTTTGTCCCTGCTCATCCTCCTCATCATCGCTCTCGGCCACATTCGTTCCCTTGTCCAGGATCCATGTCTCAAACTCTATGGCCTCCGCCTCCAGCCAGTCCCTTGCATCCGTCGTGAAGACAATCGCATCCGAAAGAAACGTCACTCCCGCATCCATCGATTCAAACGAAGGTCGGGACAACTTCTCGTCATCCGTCAGCTCCAGAAACTGTGCCGGTGCAAAGAAGTCTCTCACTGCTCGCCCAGCCTGCTGGTCCTCACCCACCCTCACGCCCGTGATCGTGAATCGCCTCTCTCCCGCCGGCGCCGCATGTCCAAACCGCGAGATGTCCATATTCAGCGGCACCACATTCTCCTTCACCTGCAGCGTCCCCAGTGGATGCAACAGAATGTCCGCCGCTCCCGGTCTCGCATTCAGTGTCACCAGCGGTCGCTGTCCCACCGGCATCTGTGTGGTCCAGTTGTCCGGATGCCTGAGCGCCTCCTTCAAGCGCGGCAACACTTCAATCGGCGCCGGACCTGGCGGCTTCTCACCCTTGACCAGCACCGTATTCACCCTGATGGACACATCCCACCAGAGGATCTCGAACGTCGCTTTGCCTTTCAGATGCAGTGGTCGTGGTCCAGCCAGCGAGCCTTCGACTTTGACTTTGAAGAGATTGGTGGAACCGCGCTTGAGTTGCAGTTGCGCATGAAACTCTGCAATGAAGAAGAAGGGGTCAAACTGGATCAGCACGTCGTACCCAATCTCCCCGTGAATGCTAAAGCCGGCTGCCGCAGCATAGAGTTCCGCCCGAGCGCCCCACTGCACCGTGTTGGAGGTGATTGCATAGTAGGCTTCGCAGCGCAGACGTGGGTTATCACCGGAAGAGAGATTGATGGCGATACGTTCCAGCTTGGGGAAGTTTGGCGGTGGTTGAAAGGCTGGATGCAGCCCTCCCGCCGAGAGAGCGAAGTGAGGTGAGCCTTCCCATTTCAGGCGCATCGCCATATCGCCTGTCAGCACAAACTTCTTCAGCAGTCGTGAATCGTAGAGCGAGGCGTCGAGTGACGCCGTGCCCTGGTCGAAATCGATCATGCCGATGGCGTCCATCTGCAAACGCACCAGATCGTTCTCCCGTTTAGGCAGGATCGCGGCGATCTGAGCCAGAATCAGCAGCCGCAGCCGCGCGCCCAACTCCAGCACCACACCGATCTCGGCAGTGATGAGCGTGGGCGTGCCCCAGGAGATCTGGAGCATGGGACCGAAGAGATGATGACCCGCAGCGGGAGGAAAGACGCGATTGAGATTGCTGATGATCTGAGGAGCGTTGCGGATGGGAGCCTGAGGGAACATCACGCTGTCGAGCGTGTGGTTCTTCAGTCCTGCGCGCAGGGCTTCTTCGTTGAAGGTGCGGTTGAGCGCGAGCAGTCCGCCGATGCCTGTCAGGGCAAAGCCAAATCCCAGCTGAATGGGTGTGAAGCCTTCGACGAAGATGATCAGAACGAGTGAGTAGCCTTTGCTGCCGTCGGGGAGGCGGGTGGAGAGCAGGCCGATTGCTTTGACTGAGATCTTCTCCGCGATTTCGAGTTGCAGCACACCGCTGTATTCATGTTTCTCAAACTCGAAACGCAGAAAGCCGCCACCGACAACACCGGGAGCGTTGATCTCAAGGCCGATCCCATTTGGCGGAACAGGTCGAATCGTGAGATCAGCGGAACCCAAGCTGCCCGGTCCAGGTGTGATAGCGGCTCGCACACCGAGCTGGTCCACGATGAGAACTACTGGGCCAATCTTGACGGACACACCAACACCGGCAGCGAGCGAGACGCCGGCATCTTGGAATGCTAACGCGAGGTGCAGTTCATCAATTGTGACGGGTCCGATCTTGCGGCCCAACGTTTGGCTGATCTTCAGTTCAGCCCGACCACTCAGTCGAACTCCGTTGCGATGGGACCAGGACAAGTCAACATCAGCATCAACGGTGAGACCATCATCTGAGACTGAACCGAGGAAGGGCACATCCTCCGGTTTGACCGTGAGCTTGCCGCCCTTGAGCGTGAGACGAACGATGGCATCAGTCTGCGTGTTATCTACCAGCGCACCAATGGAAACTGCGATCGACTTGGTTTCGACCGTTGCTCCTCCGGCCGATATCAGCGTCATCGGCGGTGCGGTTGCCGGCATCGCAAGCGTCAGGTCGAGATTGACCTCAGCGCCTGCACCGCCGGTAGCAGCCTGCGCTTTGTTTAGATTGGTATGCAGGACCGGATCTTTGTCGGGTCGAAACACCAGTGCGATGCCACTCCCGAGATCCGCCTTGGCTGACATCCCCACCGAGATGATCGAGGACAAAGGCAGTCGAATCGTGGCGGCACCTTCCGCATACGGCGCCAGACCGAGTCCACCATCGACGCCGCCGGCTGTCGTAGGTGGCAGACCAAACACTGAGATTCCGGTTTCTCCTGAAAGTGGTCCGGCCGAACCAAGCAACGGCAGCAACAGTTGGAGTTGCGGTGGGTGTTCGGCCAATGGACCACCGTGCATTCGCGCCAACGGAATCGCCGGCAACTTGCGATGTCTGACTTCTGCGGCGATGTGTTGCAGAACTGCGCCGACACGGATCACCAACGTGTCTGGGTCGAATGCCGGTGTGCCCCAGCCATAGGTTTCTCGAAAGAGGTCCGTAGGGGCTGTGAAGAGTTTCGGGACGCGATCCCAGTGCACAGTGTGCCGGATGTGTTTGGCCTGGAAGGTTGTGGGATCAGCTTCGAGGCGTTGCAACTCAAACCAGCCGAGCAACACCGCGATGTCGAAGATGGGTGGCGAAGCGATTGCCGTCGATTGGATCAGGTAAAGATCCAAAAGCCGCGTGAGAAACTCGTCCTTGATACGAGTACGGTCCAGATACTCTTGTGGCGCTTCAAGCCGCAGATCGCTTAGATCATCGAACACGTCGAATACTGCGTCGGCAAGTTGAGCGAGCGCAAGTACTTGGTCTTCAGTTGCCGATTCGAGATCGTTAGCGAGATCCGACCACTCAGTTAGGTGCGTTCCAACGCGGGCCATGTCCAATCCAGCGAGACCGATGTCTTCAACTCCCGGAGGCAGATCCCAACCGAGTTTGGAGAGCAACAGACGTGGTCCATTCGTGGCTTTCGTGATGGATCCGGCGATGGTCAGCGCCGAACCGATTCCTGCCAGTAATGTTTTCTCAGCGCTCACTGCTTGATGTCCTCGCGCTCGCGCATTTTCTTCCACTTCCCGGTGGAGAAGACGAACCCACGGGTCCCGGTGATCGGACGAATTTTTGCTTTGGTTATGGGTTTGAGCTCAACGCCCAAGGCCGCGAGGTGTGTGCGCGGTGTGTCGAGACACCCGCCGTCCCTCTTCGGATACTCCAGCACGAAGCCTGGTAAATCTTCGCGTTTCGCCTCTCTAACATGTTTTAGCGCAGCGGCTGCGAATGGTCTCCAGAGGTTGATGAGCCACTTATGATCGGGACCATGCATCAACGAAGGATCGTTTGCATTGAGTGGTCCTGTTTTCGGAATTCCAAGATGCTCGGCCCACAACCTGCGGCGCATGAGCTGGGCGAACGGTGTGATAGCTCCTGGTGTTGCCGGAAGAATATTAAGGTTCAGTTCGCACGCAGTTGTTTCGCCAAAGGCCAGTGGACTAAGCAGCAAGTTGTAATCCAGTGAAAGACCATCGAGGTTTGCCGAACCGATGGTGGCCCACGAATCGTCTACGACAGCGCCCTTCGCGTGAATGTAAACCGGCGCGACCCACGGCCGTCCGCTTTCGCGCTTGTCATAACTCCAACGAGTAAAGACGCCTACTCGCTCGCCTCCGGCTTCCCTGAGCTGTTCGATTCGTTTCCCCTGCCGAGTGGGATAGGTAGGCAAGTCGGGTTTGATCGGGACGACGATTATGAGCTCGAGGTTCTTGTTCGCCTTCAGCGCCGCAACCAGCCCGTCCGTAATAACGCTATCAGTGAAGTATTGGGTCTCAAGGTAGATATAGTGCTTCGCTGCGGCGAAGGCTCGCAGGTAACCTTCGAGAATTCCTTTTTCACTTTCGCCATTGAGTTCTTTGAGTCCTTTTTTGAAACGCTTGCCACTCATGGTGCGCACCACCTGCAGTTTTGCCACGGCGTCCTCTCCAGTGGTCTGCGTGTTGGGGGGAAGATTCTCAGGTAACGCCTTGAGCCCCTCGGATTCTGAGAGGTCTTCATTCCAGTACAGATGAAAAGATTTGAACAGGTCGCGAGCCGCAGGTCCCACGACGGCCATGCTCAAGTCGTGGACGATGTCTGAAGTATTTCCACCACGGCGTGGCTCCTCGATCTTGTGGAGTAAAGAATCGAAGTAGCGCTGTGAGAAAGGAGAACCAAGCACGACAGCACGATCGTTGTCCACGATTACCATCTTGCAATGCTGCACACCTTGGTCCGGAGCTCTTTGTTTGAAACCACGGATGAACAATCGCGCTGCATCGTCAGCGGGCAAACCTGGACGGAAGTATTGTTTCAACTCGTCGACGTCTGAGAGCCCGTCGAGGGCCGATCTGATCTTAACGAACTCGAGGATGGCCAGGCCCAGAGTCGCAGCCAGAAATACGGGGAAGAATGTGACGCCGATTCCTATCAAGCCGAGTAGGGCGCTCGCTACCGGTAATCCAACAGCGGCCACAGGAAGAGCGGCTAATGGCGTGAGAACTGTCAGCCAAAAGATGCCTTCGGGAAAACCGAGTCCTAACTCGTTCATGAGAATTCTAACGGTCGTGGTCTTGTTAGGGTCCACCAGCGCATTGATCAGTAGTCGCTCGGGCCTCTCGTCGCCCCTTCTAGGCTTGTTTTCCAGAGTTTCCGGCAGAGCTTCGACGGTCTCAATCGGTTTATTTTTGTCGAACCTGAAAACCAACTCCGCTTTCTCAAAGGGCGCGTTGTTTTCTGGATCTAGGTCCTCGTTCTGCGGATGAAACTTCGGTACACCGAAGAACAACTGGGTCATGTTGATCGAGTGGTTGGCGAGTTTGATTTCATCTGCGACTCGGCCAAATGCTTCTTCGCCATCGATGAGTAGTTTTATGGCGTTTCCTTCGCTCACGAACTTTGCCTGTCCGGTGAGAGTGGTGACGAGAAGTCCCTCGACATCTGCGCGAAGAACGGTGATGTCGTTCATGTCAATGTTGTCTTGCGTGAGGAAGACTTCTCGATCAGAACTCAACTGGCGCCCGACTAGATCGACCACTCGCACTCGAATTGAAGGTGTGATCGAACCAGCTGCAGTCGATGTTGCAGGCGTTGGGACGTCTGCGGATTCGAATTCAAGAGTGAATTTCCCGTCAGTGACATCGACCTTGGTGGCCTTATCGGTCGTCAGCAACCAGTTTGCAAGGGCGACAACCCTCAGGTTGTTCATCGGTCTGACTTCCTCATCGACGACACGACCGGTAACGGTAATCATGTCGACCTGCCTTGCGCGAGGGATTCAGATGAGTGCCGCCCGGTGAGAGTCATGCCTGTGAACTTGCTCACGCGCGGAAGCGGGATGATCCGCTACGACGCGGAATCAGAATGATGGTTTGCAAACTCAGCGAAGGAGGTTTGTCAAGGCACACAGCAACCTCCTTATGGCAAGAAAAGAGGAGGAACGACGGAAACTCGACCGCAATTTATACTTCTGTCTTCTTGAGATCAACCGTATTTTTTCATACGGCCGCACGTGTTCGGCAGATGTGCTTAGCCCATCAAGATTTCGCGAGGAGAGTGTATCGTTTTAGAACAACTGATGAAACCTCACAGCTGAACTTCATGGAGACCGCTTGCAATCGTGGGGCTCAACGTGATTCCGACGAACGGATAGAGGCCCGCGGCGGCGGTTGCCATACCCAGCAGATACTCGTTGTAGCGGCTATACGTCCGCAATTGAATAATGTTCGATGAAATGCGCCTTTTTAACGAACCTGCGTTAACCGGTCGATTTCGTCTTTACCGGTTCTAGATTCATCCCGCACTTTGGACATTTACCGGGTTTTGTATCGGTCACTTCGGGGTGTATGGGACAAGCATATTTCGTGGTTTGTGGGTTCATTTTGTCCTCCTTCCGATGGTGATAGACCTGCGATCGCTAGCCACGGGCGTTACGATACGTCGAGAATCATCGTCAGTCCTCCCCGCTTGATCCACGGTTATTAGGATAGAAAAGCCTGACTCCATTGAGCACCCTGATTTTTTCGCCTGTCCTTGAAGACGACCTTGGCTGCTTAAATGCACGTGTAAGTTGACGCTCAGACGACATGGTGTTAAAACGCACAAGTGCCACACGACCCCCACCACTTCATTTTTGAGATTGATCGAGCCATCCGTACCCAAGTTGTTGAAAAGTTGGAAGCATCACCTGAGCGCGCACTGAGTGAGAGCGTGGCGCCGCCGCTCAAAGGAGTTTATGTTCTCTACTGGAAAGGGAAGCTTATCTATGCCGGAAAAGCGTTGCACACGACTCTCAGGAGGCGTCTGGCGGAACATGCAAGAAAGATTGCCGGCCGGAGCAACCTATCGCTAGAAGAAATTACGTGTAGATTTTTGACGATAGATAGCGATTGGTTTGTGAGAGCTGCCGAGGATGCTCTGATAACCAACTATAAGCCATTCTGGAACTTAAGCGGTTTTGGTAGCCACATACCTGGGAAAGGGCGCCCGGGCATTAGAGTGAGCAAATGGGATAAGGACTTTCCGTTGCGCAAGCCTAACGCTTCCTGAGGATGACTGCACTCTCATAGAGTGGCCCCAAGCTTTGTAGGCCACGTCTCACCGATGACTTCGTAATGCTTGCCCCTACGCGCTTTTCTCGGAGTGGAACAATACGCTCAAGGCGTAACCCATTTGTCTCTGCAATATCGGCAAGGATCCGATCCGTGGCGATGTTGAGTCCCTGGATTATAGAATTTCCGATCACGACGACTCCAGCGCCGCCTCTTCTAAGCACTCTTCGAAGGATCTGCGCGAACCGATTGCAGTCGTTAAAATATGTGGTGACATAGTTAGCCCATCCCTCTCCTCCATACGCTCCGGCATCGGTTCGTATCTCTCGAAGTTCTGCGATGAGAGTTTTTAGACCATGGTGCTCACAAGTGAGTGAAATCGGATCGGCATTGCGTACTGTCTGCCAAAACTTGCCGAAGTTCTCCTCTTCAAGTCGATGAAGCTCTTTGGGCGATGTTACTAAAGAGAGCCAAAACAGATGAGGCCTCGTGTTACGAATATAGTGGTAGTTGTTCATGTAAGGCGGAGAGGTGATCATCAAATCCACCGATCCACTTGGCAGTTCTCCATTGACCGCAAGAAAATTCTTTGTGTAAACTTCTCGTCTCTCGTTGCCATTGTCCTTTTGATGTAACTGTAACCACCGCACATCAGCTAGAATCTCTTCCAGTTTTGCGCTGACTATGGATGCAACATCAGCGTCCTCTATCAGAGGCTTGCCTGCCCCCGGCCGCGAGGATAGGCTTGGTTCATAACTATAGTTTGATAGTCCAACAAGCACTGCACCAAGCGAAATTCGGCCAAGGTCTGCTACTTGTCTGTGAGGGTAAGCATCGAGAAGCCGAAGGATGTTCAGAACTTGCGGCTCTATTCGTTCAGAAAAAAAAGGGATTCGTGAAACGAATTCGCTTGGGCGATAGTGTTTAAGGTTCAGCTGATGACCCTGCCACAGCTTAGGTTCTTGCCGAATGACCTGTATCAGCTCGGCTATTTTAGCGGGGGCGAGTTCAATAGCGGAGAGCTTCACACGCGCTGCAAGCGATGCGTAGGGGTTGATTTCGAAGCCGATGGCGTCATACCCATGAAAAAGTGCTTCGACAAGCGTTGTACCCACACCGGCAAACGGATCTAGAACTAAAGGGCGGCGTAGTTTGTTTTGCCTCGGGAGGAACTCTCGAAAAGCATCCTGAATGAATTGTCCACTAAACCCAGCGATCCAAGGCACCCACCTATGTATCGGCGCCCTACGGTTCCCCATGAACGCCGGGTCTCGAAACATGGCCTTTGGTTTGGTTGATTGCGAAACGGTACTCATGGCGGGCGCGAGTCTAACGCAGCATTTGGTAGTGGTCAAGGAACTAATATCCAATATGTCGTTGTATAGATCGAACTGAATGACAGATGCCATGATGTATCCTATGGTTACAATATGAAAACCATGCCCTCTATGTCAAGGCTTAATTTTTTGGCTTGTAGATAGCTTATGCTTTTCCGATTAATCGTGTCGGCTGTAGGTCATACCCGTTGCAACCGCTTCGGGCTTTTTTTATAGTTGAGTACTCTCCGTCGGGAACAGAGTCACCCGCCGCTTCATAGAGGAGCATCCGATGACGAAGCGCCTTTCGGAGGAGGGACCATCAGGAGACGATGGCCGGCTCGATGCGGAAGATGAATCCCTTCTGAATCGACGGAGTCTTCTGGCCGGAACGGTCGGCTTAGCGGGCGCGATGCTCATGGGATCGCTGACCCCATCTGCAGAGGCCGCAACGGAGAAATTGCCCGACGACCCGACGCGGGTTCCCGGTGCGGCGCCGACTGCCTATGGACAGCGCTCGGCCTTCGAAAAAGCCGTTCGTATCCCAGGTTCCTCGTCGTCGCTGACACCCCTGCAAGACTCGCACGGAATTCTGACTCCTTCCGCCTTGCACTTCGAACGGCATCACAACGGCGTGCCGACCATTCACCCGACACACCACCGGCTCCTCATTCACGGCATGGTGGACCAGGCATGGACCTTCACGCTCGATGATTTGAAGCGGTTTCCTGCTGTCTCGCGGCTGGCCTTCATTGAATGTTCGGGCAATTCGGCATCTGAATGGCGCGGACCAACCGGGCAGACGGCGCAGGAGACCCACGGTCTAACGAGCACGAGTGAATGGACCGGCGTGGCCTTGAAGACCGTCCTGCAAGAAGTCGGAATGCACCCCGATGCATCCTGGATGTTGGCCGAAGGCAGCGATGCGGCGGCCATGACGCGCAGCCTTCCGCTGGCGTCCATTCTGGAGGAGGCGATGCTCTGCTATGCCCAAAACGGCGAACCGCTCCGCCCGGAACAGGGCTATCCGCTCCGCCTGCTCATCCCCGGCTGGGAAGGCAACACCTGCATCAAATGGCTGCGGCGGCTGAAGCTCGGCAGGGCGCCCTTCATGACCCGCGAAGAGACATCGCACTATACCGATCTGATGCCGGACGGCACTGCTCGCCAATTCACCATGGTCATGGAGGCCAAATCCGTCATTACGTCTCCCTCGGGCGGACAACGTATCCAGCCTGGTTTTCTGGAGATCCGCGGCTTGGCATGGAGCGGCAGGGGCCGCATCGCGCTGGTGGAGGTGAGCACGGACGGTGGGCGAACCTGGCAGCAGGCGGCCTTACAAGAACCGATTCTGCCCAAGTGCCATACTAGGTTTCACTTGCCCTGGCGGTGGAATGGAGAGGACGTGATTCTGCAGAGCCGCTGCCTGGACGACACAGGGTATCGGCAACCGGACCGCGCGACCTTGGTGGGGGTGCGTGGAGTGAACTCGGTCTACCATTACAATGCGATCCAGAGTTGGCACATTGCCGCAGAGGGGCAGGTGAGCAATGTCCATGCGTAACATCCTTACGGTAGGGCTCACCACCGTCCTGAGCGCAGGAATCTTATGGGCCGACAGCGCGGCAGATCAACAGGAACGAACGCACGGCTATGGATTGGGACGGCCTGCCACCGACCAGGAGATCCACGCGTGGAACATCGATGTGGCCCCGACCGGCGAGGGATTGCCTGCCGGCCAAGGGACCGCGAAACAGGGAGCGGCCCTCTTTGCCGCACGTTGCGCGGCTTGTCATGGACCGACGGGGCAGGAAGGCCCGATGGACCGCTTGGTCGGCGGCGCCGGCACGTTGGCGAGTCAATCCCCCATCAAAACCATCGGCAGTTACTGGCCCTATGCGACGACGCTGTATGATTACGTGCATCGCGCCATGCCGTTTCCCGCTCCGCAAAGCCTTTCCCCGAACGAAGTCTACTCAGTCGTGGCCTGGTTGCTCTACCAGAACGGCATTATTGCAGAGGACACCGTGCTCGATGCCCGGTCGTTGCCCAACGTCTCCATGCCGAACCGCCAAGGCTTCGTCCCTGATCCCCGGCCGGACGTACCTTGACCAGTATTTACGATACGTCGAGAATCATCGTCAGTCCTCCAGCACCGTTTGTCGAACAATAACTAACCCATCACGTTCCATGAAGCGGAACCCTGGGTAAGCCCCCAGCGCTTAAAACCAGGCCCGGACACCGACCGCAAATCGAACTTGACTCGGATCGCCTCCTTCTTGGCGCACCAGGGTTGCGGTCTCGCCGAAACTTTTGTCGAGAGAGATACCGACATAGGGGGCGAACTCACGTCGGATTTCATACCGCAGCCTTACTCCGAACTCCAGGTTGTTGAGCCCGGAGCCGGTCGTGAATTCCTCAACTCGCTGGATGGCGGCATTGGTTTCGAAACGGCCTTGAAGGATCAGTCGTTGAGTCAACAAGAGGTCTTTCGTAAACGACAGCCGCGCGGACACTGCCCCGTTCTGATCGATGAACAGATTGGCTTCCAGGTCATAGTTGTAGGGCACGAGTCCCTCAATCCCGATTGACGCAAGCCCACGGGTTACATTGCTTCCGCGAAAGGATTGAGTCTCGACGCGTGGACCAATCTGAAAATCATAATACTTCCGGATGAACCGGCCATACAGCAGTTGAAAATCCACGTCGTAGTCCGCTTTGAACGCTGTATCGCGCTGTCCTTCGCTTTTGAACCAGACCCGGTTGTAGTCCCCGCCGTACCAGCCCTCAACATCCCACCGGTAGTCACTCGTACTTTCACCTCCTCCTGTTCTGGGCCGATATTCGAGAACATCGATCAGTGTAAAGAGGCGATGCTCCTGATCGTTGACAGCAGCAGGCCAATGGCCTCGTGGAGATAAGTTAGGCAGGAGGTCTTGTTGCAGGGTGGCATCGGCACCGGCCGAGATTCTCGCGGTTCGTGCCCCCGTCTGAGTGACTCTTGACATAAATGGAATCTTGAAAGTCTCGATCAAGGGTTCCGCAGCAATGCCCCTCACAGCAATGCCGTCTACCAACATGATAGCCAACGTAGCGGTAAGGAGGCTTGGCGAGAATCTGATTGAAAAGCTTCTTCCATTCATGGTTCCGACACTTCGACGACGCGGAACATCCCTGCTTCCATGTGCAGAAGCAGATGGCAGTGAAACGCCCAGCGCCCTGGAGCGTCTGCCGTGATGGCGACCGAGACCCGCTCGGCGGGTTTCACGATGACGGTGTGCTTACGCGGCAAGTACTTGCCCGCACCGTTTTCCAGGTGCATCCACATCCCATGCAAGTGGAGCGGATGCTCCATCATGGTGTCGTTCACGAAGGTGAAGCGCACCCGCTCTCCATAGCGGAAGGAAATCGGATTTTTCGCTTCTGAATACTTTTTCCCGTCGAAGGACCACATGAACCGTTCCATGTGTCCCGTCAGATGCAATTCGATTTCCCGCTCGGGCTCACGTTGGTCGGGATAAGGGACAAGACTTTTCAAGTCGGTGTAGAGCAGGACCCGCCTGGGACTGTCTTCAAGTCCCCTCCCAGGTTCCCCAAAACGGTTCTTCGAGTACTCAGCCACCGTTTGGTTGCCGGTGCCGTGGTCGTCCGGGCCATGTTTGACAGGCTGGGTTCCGGGAATCGTCGAAGCAGTTTGATGGCCAGAAGATCTGCTTGGCATATCGTGCGTTCCCACATCATGTTGCCCGTGCTCCATGCTGGGGATGTCACTGGAAGAATTCTTGTCCGGCATCGCCATGCCGCTGCCATCGGAGTGCTTCATGTGCGACATATCCATGCCTTCCATACTCATGCCCATGTCTTCCATGGTCCGAATCGGACGAGGGCGATGCTCGGGAATCTCCCCTTCCATCCCAGGCCGAGGGGCAATCGTTCCACGAGCGTACCCACTGCGATCGATCGTCTCGGCAAAGATGGTGTACGCCCGGTCTTCGGTCGGTTCGATAATTACGTCATAGGTTTCGGCAGGGCCGAAGCGAAACTCCTCGACAGAGACTGGCTGGACGTTCTGCCCGTCGGCCTGCACCACCGTCATCGTCAGGCCGGGAATATGGACGTCATAAAACGTCATTGAAGCGGCGTTGATGAAGCGAAGGCGTATCCGTTCGTTTGGATGGAACAGTGCCGTCCAATTCTCGGAAGGCGCCAAGCCGTTCATCAGATATGTGAAGGTGTACCCGGTGACGTCTGCAAAGTCGGTCGCATCCATCCGCATTTGATCCCACATCAAGTAGTTCTGCAGGGCCGGCCAAAAGCCCATCCGCCGGATATCGCTGAAGAACTCATGAGCATCACGCTTCTGGAAATTGTAGTAGCCATTTTGTTTTTTGAGATTGTCGAACAGCGCCTCTGATGATTCGAAGCTCCAATCGGATAGCATCACCACATACTCACGGTCGTACTGAAACGGTTCCGGCTCATGTGGGTCGATGATCATCGGCGCATACATACCCCGTATCTCTTGGCCTCCCGAGTGACTATGGAACCAGTACGTGCCGCTTTGCTTGACTGGAAACCTATAGGTAAAGGTCGCGCCCGGCTTGATCCCCGCGAAGCTCACGCCAGGCACACCGTCCATGTGCGGCGGCAGGAGGATCCCGTGCCAGTGAATCGACGTGTCTTCCTTCAAACGATTCGTGACCCGCAGCGTGACCTCTTGGCCTTCCTTTAGACGGATAAGCGGACCTGGAATCGTCCCGTTGATTGTCATGGCAGTCCCGGTTTGCCCGTCCAGGACAAAGGACCGTTCGCTGATCACCAGGTCGATCAGCTCACCGCTCAGTACGGAGGGTTGTGTCCCAGAGGAAGCCACGGAAAGTAACTTACGACTTGTGCACGCAGGAAGGAGCGGCTGGATCGCAGTAAGCAGCCCTAACGCTCCTGCCCGCTTCAGCAGGAGGCGTCTGGATATCACCTCGTCATTCATCGTAACGGACTATGTTCAGAAGTTGTCAGAGAGCCAGCCTGCGAAGGCGCAGCGCATTCGCGATGACCGACACGGAACTGAACGTCATGGCGGCGCTCGCGAGCATCGGACTCAACAGGACCCCGAGGAACGGATAAAGTATCCCGGCAGCGATCGGCACCCCCAGCGCGTTGTAGACGAACGCGAAGAAGAGATTTTGTCGTATATTGCGCATCGTCGCGCGACTCAACCGCCGCGCTCTGGCAATGGCTCGGAGATCCCCCTTCACCAACGTAACACCGGCGCTTTCCATCGCCACATCGGTGCCCGTTCCCATGGCAATACCCACATGTGCCTGCGCCAAAGCCGGCGCATCGTTGATCCCGTCTCCTGCCATGGCCACCACGTGCCCTTCGGCCTGAAACCGCTTGATGGCCGCGGTCTTTTGCTCGGGCAAGACTTCAGCCTGAACCTCATCGATATGGAGTCGTCGCGCCACAGCCTCCGCAGTTGTCCGGTTGTCGCCGGTCAGCATCACGAGACGCAGACCTTCGCTGGTGCAACAAATCGATAGCCTCCGGTGTGGACGACTTGACTGGGATCGGCCACCCCCAGCAACCCTGCGGGCTTCCCGTCGATCGCCGCGAACATGACGGTTTGGCCCTCCTGCCTCAAGCGGCTCAGCCTGGGCCAACAGCGCTGTTGCCTCAATGTTCAGTTCCTTGAGAAGCTGCACCGTACCCACGGCCACCACACGACCCTCTACCGTCCCCGAGACTCCTTTGCCCGTGAGAGAACGAAAATCCTGTGCCTTCGCCGGAACGATTCCCTTCTCCTTGACACCGGCTACAATGGCCGCGGCCAACGGATGCTCGCTGTTCTGCTCCAGACCGGCAGTAAGCCGGAGCAGATCGGCTTCGCTGAAGTTCGGCAAAGGAGCCACGGTCATCAAGCGCGGTTTGCCTTCCGTGAGCGTGCCTGTCTTGTCCACAACGAGAATATCCACCTTGGCCAAGGTCTCCAGCGCCTCGGCATTGCGGATCAGCACGCCTGCCGTCGCGCCTCGCCCGGTCCCCACCATGATCGACATGGGCGTCGCGAGCCCCAACGCGCAAGGGCAAGCGATAATCAGCACTGCAACCGCGTTGAGCAAGGCATAGGCCATCCGCGGCTCAGGCCCATAGATCGCCCAGATCACAAAAGTGATAGCGGCAACCAGGATGACGATCGGCACGAAATAGGAGGCGACGATGTCGGCCAACCGCTGAATCGGCGCTCGCGTGCGCTGAGCCTCGCTGACCATGCGCACGATTTGCGCCAGCAATGTCTCTCGGCCGATCCGTTCGGCGCGCATCACGAAACTGCCTGTCCCGTTGACGGTCGCCCCCACCACGTTCTGGCCCGACTGCTTCTCAACCGGAATCGGCTCGCCGGTCACCATCGATTCGTCGACGGAACTTGAGCCCTCCAACACCACACCGTCCACGGGAATCTTCTCTCCAGGTCGGACGCGCAATCGATCGCCCACCTGAACCTGCTCCAACGGAATATCCTCTTCACGAGTGTCGCCTCGGACCACACGGGCGGTTTTCGGCGCAAGCCCCAACAGCGCTTTCAGCGCGCTGCTGGTTCGACTACGGGCCCGCAGCTCCAGTACCTGTCCCAACAGAACTAGGGCGATGATGGCGACTGCCGGTTCAAAGTAGACGGCCAGCTCGCCGCCGTGGATACGAAATGAGTCGGGAAACAGCCCAGGCACAAGCGTGGCAGCGACACTGTAGAGGTAGGCCGCGCCGGTACCAAGACCGATGAGGGTGAACATATTGAGATGGCGATTGACGAGTGAAGCCCAGGCCCGCTCGAACAACGGCCAGCCGATCCAGAGCACCACCGGCGTCGCCAGCGCGAACTGAAACCAGATCAATGCTCTTCCAGAGAAGAGTTGCTGTAACGGCTGGCTCGGCAACATCTCGGAAATCATCAGCGCAAAAATTGGGGCGCCAAGAATGACGCTCTGCCAAAACCGACGGGTCATATCGACCAGTTCAGGGTTGGCTTCCTCCGCCGTCACCGTGCGCGGCTCCAACGCCATGCCGCAAATCGGACACGTACCTGGTTCTGACTGTACGATCTCCGGATGCATGGGACAGGTATACTCAGTACGTGTGGCAACAGCGGACACATCGGCCGGCTCCAACGCCATGCCGCACTTGGGACAAGCTCCCGGCCCTTGTTGACGCACCTCCGGGTCCATCGGACAGGTGTATTCCATCTCTTGTGCTTCTGCAGGAGCCATGGAAGCAGAAGTGGACGATGTGCGATTGAGGTATCGCTCCGGCTCAGCCTGAAACCTCTTCAAGCAGGACTGGCTGCAGAAGTAATAGGTCTTGTCCTGGTGCCTGTGCGAACCCGCGGCTGTTGCCGGTTGGACGGTCATCCCGCAAACCGGGTCGATCTCGCCAGTTTCCGGCGCCGGCTGAGCCGGCATCATCATGGGCAAGGGCTTTTTCTTCCCCAATGAAATGAGACCGGCCGGTGAGATGAGATCGGCTTGCGCCGAATTCAAGAACCGTTCTGGATCGGCTTTGAATTTATCGAGACAGGATACCGCGCAGAAATAGTACGTTTTCCCTTGATAGTCGTAGCGCCCCGCCGCAGTAGTTGGGTCCACCGTCATCCCGCATACCGGATCGATGGCCGACCCAGCGCGCGAAGAAAGTTGGGTCATCGGTATCTGCTTGCTCATATCGTTCTCTCCTAGCTGGTGACTCCCGCAACAGCCGCCTGTCGATCGATTGGCCATGGGTCAGCCTCCTTTCATCATATCCGGTCTGCTTGCTTAATGTCGCCTTCACTCCTTAAGACGGACCGGGGTCCTCAATATTACAGTGAGCCGATCGGCACGATGAAAACGATCAGGAGATAGGGCAGAACCAGGCGGGACAGTCAACCGCAGGTGCAGTTCAAACAGCCATGTCTACTGCAGATGCCGCACGAGTCTTCCAAGGAAGCCCGTAAGGACTGACGAGCCCTGTGCAAGCGAACCGTGAGATTGTTCCGAGATATTTTGAGCTCTTTCGCGACCTGTGCCGGTGCTTCGCCGTTGAGATCGATACGTTTGACGAGTTCCGCATAGTCCCCATGGAGGCTCGGCAGAAGATTGTGAAGGCAGGCGCAAGCAGTAGCCTGTAGCTCGTCCAGTGGCGGTTCCTGATGCTTGCCCGAAATAGTCAATTCTTGCAGTAAGGCCTCATTCCGACGAACTTCGGCTCCATGAGAACGATAATAATCAACCACAGTATGGCGGAGGATTCGATAGAACCATGCCAGCACACTGTGCTCATTATTCAATGAGTGGGAACGCTCGACCGCTTTGGTGAGGCTTTGCTGCAGGATATCTTCGGCGACAACTTCATCGCCGACTCGACGGCGAACAAACTGCCTGAAGGCGGACTCGTTCTCTAGAAGTCGCTGCATGACCCCGCTCGTTCTTCCCTCATGCATCCCAGTCCTCACTAATCACTTCTTTGCATCCGCCTCAAGGATGCTCCGGATGATGGTGACGACATTCTCTGGCGTCATGTTCGCCCCATCGACTTTGATATTCCCGTCCAGCAGGAGCGACGGCGTAGAGGAGACCTTGATCCGCTCTCCCCAGCGACGCCCGTCTTCGAACAGCCTGGCCGGCTTGCCGCTTTCCATTCCGGCTTCGAACGCCGCGACGTCCAAACCGGCCTCCTTGATCAACAACGAACGGATGGAGCGATCGAACACACCGTCAACCTTCTCCTTGTGAATCGTGCGGAACAAGATCGTCCTCATGTGATCGCCCTTACCCATCAGCTTCGCTTGCTCGTGCATATCGAACACCGTCGGAAGTTTTCCAGGGATGACAGGGAATCCGACCATCGTGATGTCCACCTTGTTCCCGAACTCTTTCAGAATGAGCGGCACCCCGGTTTCCTCGAAATGATGGCAGTGCGGGCAGTAAAAGTCGGCGAACTCGACGACTTTCACCTTCCCCGGCTGATGGGTCGACGGCTCATCCTTGAGGATCTCGAACTTTCCCTTCAGTTCCGGCTTGGCCGCCTGTGCACTGATCGGGGCAAGGAAAATCCCGAACGCTCCCATGGCTACGACACCGGCCTTCCACATCGACGTCACTCGACTAGTCATCTCATACTCCTTTCGCAGATAAGTGGGCGATGTTCATTATAGCGGATGAAGCGCTCGCTTGCGCTTTGTTATAATCTGGCCATGCGACTGATCCCCTATCCAGGCCTCGCCGCAGCATTCGTCATCTTCTCCGGCTGTGCCTTAACCAGTGAGCAAGCAGATACGCTACCGTCCGGTGCCCCTCAGATCGATTATGCGCAAGTGAAAGCCGCTCCCGAATCGTACAACGGACAGCCGGTGACATTCGGTGGGAAAGTGCTGGGAGCACGCCGGCTCAAAGAGGGAACCAGAATTGAGATCCTCCAATTGCCTTTGACGGCCTCTCTTCAACCAACGATGGACCTCGGCAAGTCCCAAGGCCGGTTCGTGGCCCAACAGAAAGAATTCCTCGACCCTGCGACGGTGCCGCCCGGTACGTTTCTCACCGTAACCGGAGACATGGCCGGTACCGTCACCATGCCGCTCGATGAAACGGAGTACACCTACCCACTCGTGCGCATCACCAATCTGCGTGTATGGACGGAGGACGAACAGGAACCACCTCGCATTCGCCGGCCCATCGGCCCTGGCCCCTATTGGAGTCCCTACTGGGCGCCATACGGGCACCCCTGGCCCTACTATTGATACGCCGGCCGCGCGGGACTCGCTGCACGGTGACGGGAAAGTCTCAAGTCCGACTATGCATGCGCGTCTCGCCCACCTTGTCACCGTCATACCCTCAACGCCCGACATGTTCGTTGACCATACCGCGATCGACATCGTGACGTCCAAGGGCCGGTGGACTTGGTACGCTTGATTGTATACAATCCAACTCACTACGCGTTCCAAATCCAGAATCGGAAAAGAGGGACGGCTCATCCCTGATCGATTGGATATCCAGAATATGGCAAATCCAAATAATCGGAAACGCGAACTCTCCAACCTCAGTTCATCGATTGTCGCCACCCTGAAGGAACAGATCATTCACTGGCACTACCCGCCCGAACATCGGTTGACCGAAGCCGAACTCTGCAAGAAATTCAACGTGAGTCGGAGCCCGGTGCGGGAAGCGCTCCGCATACTGGCGACTGATGGGTTCGTAAAAAAAATGCCTAATCGGGCCTACGTCGTCAGACAGTACAATATCGACGAGATCGAGGAACTGTATGAGGTTCGCTTAGCGTTAGAACTGTATGCCGTCGAATGTTTGGCGAGGAGGGGTCCGCTCAACAAGAATGATAAGGAAGACTTGGTTACGCTGAAGCAAACATGGAACGGAGTGCTGAACGGCTCCTCTCATAAGAGAGCCGACGAACTGGCCAAACTCGATACCCTCTTTCACGAGACGCTCGCCCATGCCGCAGGAAACAAGACGCTCTTGCGGCACCTTCGCGCCATCAACGAGCGGTTGATGGTGTTTCGCATGATCGATTTCGACAAGGCGGATCGAGCGGAAAGCACTTGCCGCCAACATCTGGACATCATGAAATTCATCGCGGCCAAGGATCCGTCCGGCGCGCGTGCCGCGATGCAGCGGAATATCGACGAAGGACGGAACAACGTTCACACAACGATCAAGGATGCATTGGCCAGAGCCTATTCAATGAGAGCGTAACGACCGCCCTGTCGGTTCATCGGGCGATGGAGTGTCCATCGTGCGGTTCCAGGCTCTTTCGGTCGGCATTCAGGTACCGCCCCATCCTTTCAGCGGAACCGTGCATAGTGTGTTCCGCCAGGCCTGTAATATAAGAATCGAACCCTACAGGCTGCTGACCCTTCTTCCTCCCGAGAAAGACAACGTTCCGCACGGCATTCGCTTGAATACCCCATCTCAGCTCGTCTTCCTGGAACTCTTCCGTGTCGGACAACCGGTCGCCTGCCGAGGAGGAATACTCCGCATCGACCGACCTGAGTTTTCCGTCGATCTGCGAACCGCGCGCCCTTGGCACATCGATCTTAAAGGGTTGCACATCGATCTCCGTCGATGTGACCACGCTCAGGCCTGGGCAATGGCTTGGTCGAAATTGAATAGCTCTCACCGTAGGAGTGACCTATCGGGGATCATGGAAGGCTTTTCTCCACCGGATGGACCACCCGCCCCCTCGGAGGTCCTTCGGCAACAATCGGCCCACGCTGTTCCTGTTCTCCTGCAAGCGACGAGAGACTTTCAGTTTGAAGATGCCGGCACCTCGATCAGACGACTGATTGGGCTGGGACCTGGCTTGACTCCCTCGGGCGATGATTTTCTCGTGGGATACTTGGCCGGGTTATGGTGCACGGTTGAGAGCAACCCATCTCGGATGCGATTCTTGACGGCCTTAGGCTCCGAACTGTCCGACGCAGCGCAAAACACCAATGAGATCAGCCGAGCCTATCTCCTATCCGCCGCCAAGGGCCATGTCTCTGAACCGATCGCGACGTTGGCGCAGCAGCTGAACCAGGCAAACAATATGAGCAGCGTCACGGCAGCCACGCAAGCCGCTTTGCAAGTCGGCCATACCTCCGGCGCCGACGGGGTGTTGGGGTTGCTGTTGGGCTGCCTCGCGTGGCAGAGCCTGGCGCCTCATCTTCTTTAACCGTCTGTTTTCTTCGATCGATTCGTTCCGCCATGAAATGCGGCGCGGTCCTCGATCTGATGGGTCGAGCCCCTGTTTTGCTCTTGACATTGTATACAACATTGTGTTCCATTTGGGGCCATCGATCTCACCGAGGATCGCCACATGGCCAGGGCGACCAAAATAATCCGGAATTTCTATCGCGATTCCGTCTCGCTGATGCAGCTCTCTTCTACGATTGCCAAGCTGCCCGGCGTGGAACAAGCGTCGGCCGTGATGGCCTCCCCCAATAACATCAGCCTCCTCCAAGAGGCCGGCTTGCTGACCGAACCGGTTGAAACCTCTGCCAACGATCTCCTGATCGCACTTCAGGGAGAAGCCGATACCCTGGAATCGGCGCTCGCCGCGGCAGAATCTGCGCTGAAGCAACCTCCCCCTTCGTCCATCGGCAATGAAAAATCACGCGGCATGTCTCCCCGCAGCATCGAGATGGGACTCGGGAACCTCGTCGGCGCAAACCTCGTCTTGATCTCCACGCCTGGCGAGTACGCTGCGGCGGAGGCCTTCAAGGCGTTGAGTCTCGGCCTCAATGTCATGCTCTTCAGCGACAACGTCGAGCTCAAGGACGAGATCGCGCTCAAACGATTCGCTCAGGAGCGTGATCTCATTGTCATGGGCCCGGACTGCGGAACCGCCATTATCAATGGCATCCCTCTCGCCTTCGCGAACGTCGTCCGTCGCGGAACCATCGGCGTGGTCGGCGCATCCGGCACCGGTCTTCAACAGGTGACCTGCCTGATTGATCGATGGGGGGGCGGCATCTCGCAGGCGATCGGAACGGGCGGACACGATCTGCACCGCGATGTCGGCGGTATTTCCATGCTGCAGGGCCTCAAGGCGCTGGCAGCTGATCCCTCCACCTCTGTGATTGTGCTCATTTCCAAACCTCCATCGCCGGAAGTAGCCGGCAAGGTACTGGAGGCAGCCAGGGGCGCGGGGAAGGCGGTGGTCGTCAATTTCCTTGGCGCCGATCCCGATCGGGTGAGACGCGAGAATATTTACCCAGCCGTGACGCTCGAGGATGCAGCAGCGGCAGCGGTGGCGCTCGCCAACGGCAGAATTCCCGAAGCCAGGAGAGCGAGTGTGACTTCTCCTTCGATCACACCTCTTGCTCCGCAACAGCGATACATTCGTGGTCTCTATAGCGGCGGCACCTTTTGCTATGAGGCTTCGCTCCTCCTGAAGCAAGAACTGGGGCAGATCGCTTCCAACACACCGGTGGAGCCAGGGGATCGTGTGACCGATGTCTGGACCAGTCAAAAGCACACGGTCATTGATCTGGGCGACGATCTCTTCACTCGTGGGCGCCCCCATCCTATGATCGACCACCGGCTCCGAAATGAGCGGCTGATCAAGGAAGCAAGCGATCCCGAGGTGGCGGTAATTCTATTGGACGTTGTCCTTGGCTACGGATCTCACCCGGATCCTGCCGCTGAGATGGTCCCGGTGATTCACAAGGCACGCGATCTCGCCAGCAAAGCAGGCAGACACCTGGTCATTATGGGATTCGTCTGCGGCACAGCAGCGGACCCTCAGAATCTGTCCAGGCAGGAAACGGCTCTTCGAGAGGTCGGGGTAACCCTTGCGGAGAGCAATGCTCAGGCTGTGCGCATGGCTGCCTCTATCGTTCAGGAGGCTGACGTCGTTGGAGGGCGATTGTGATAGAGGCTTTGTTTCAGGAGAAGCTCCAAGTCTTGAATGTCGGCCTGTCTTCCTTCGCCGATTCCATCACGAGGGCGGGCGGCTCTGTGCTCCAGATTGAATGGGCCCCGCCCGCTCAGGGGCAACAGGAGGTCGGTCGCGCTTTGGCTCGATTGGTCAACCTGCTCTCTGTTGACACCGCCAACCAGACAGCGTTCGATGCCTATCAATCAGCCCAGCCTGTGTTAAAAGGCGTGGGCACCGCCGGTCAGGTACTGCCCGACATCGCAGAACGGATGATCCTGCACGGTGGTCCTCCCATTGCGTGGAAGGATATGTGCGGACCCATGAAGGGAGCCATCGTCGGGGCTATTCTCTATGAAGGCTGGGCAGAAAACCTCGCCAGGGCGGAGGCCATGGCCTCCGGCGGTGAAATCGCTTTCGAGCCTTGCCACCATCACAACGCCGTCGGACCGATGGCCGGGATCATCAGCCCATCCATGCCGGTCTGGATGGTGACCAATACGACCAATGGAAATCAGGCGTTCTGCAACTTTAACGAGGGCCTCGGCAAGGCACTCAGGTTCGGCGCCAATGGCCCGGACGTGATCACCCGTCTCAAATGGATGGGGCAGGTACTCGCACCAGCCCTTGGAGCCGCCCTCGAACTTCTAGGCGGGGTAGACCTCAAGCCCATGATGGCACAGGCCCTCCACATGGGCGACGAAGTGCATAATCGTAACGCCGCTGCCTCCTCGCTGTTCTTGAAGCGCCTCATTTCAGCATTGTTGAAGACTCGCACCCCCGCTGCCGACATGGCGGCGGTCGTCGAGTTCATCGCCGGCAACGACCACTTCTTCTTAAATCTGTCCATGGCATCTTGCAAGGCGATGCTCGACGCAGCTCATGGTGTTCCGGGCAGCAGTATGGTCACAGCCATGGCCCGCAACGGAGTCGAGTTCGGTATCAGGGTCAGCGGTACTGGTAATCAGTGGTTTACCACCGAGGCTCCGGTCGTTGACGGCCTGTTTTTCCCCGGCTATACCACGGCCGACGCAGCGCCTGATTTAGGAGATAGTGCGATCACTGAAACCGCCGGTGTCGGCGGGTTCGCCATGGCCGCGTCTCCCGCCATCGTCAAGTTCGTCGGCGGCACGCCGCAGGACGCGATCGACAACACCATGGCCATGACGTATATCACCGTCGGCCGTAACAATGCCTTCACGCTGCCGGCGCTGAACTTTGCCGGATCGCCCGCCGGCATTGATATCCGGAAGGTCGTCGATACCGGCATTCAACCGATCATCAATACAGGCATTGCGCATCGGGAAGCTGGAATCGGCCAGATCGGCGCCGGCATTACGCGTGCCCCTCTGGCCTGTTTTACGCAAGCGGTGTCCGCGCTCGCGCACTCAATAGGCAGCAATCAGTGAACGGGAGGATGCGCCGATGAGCCCCACGAACAAACTTGCCGTCGTCGCGGTCGGAGGCAACGCGTTGATCCGCGACAAAGCTCACGAATCGATTCCCGATCAAAGTCGAGAGGCTGCCATTACGACCCATCACATCGCGGAGATGATCGCGGCTGGGTGGAATGTCGTGATCACCCATGGGACCGGTCCACAAGTTGGGTTCATCATGCGCCGTTCCGAGCTGGCCCTCGAGGAAGTCCCTCCCGTGCCGATGGATTATGCCGATGCAGACCTGCAGGGCGGCATTGGCTACATGTTCCTCAAAGCCCTCTACAACGAATTCCGCAAGCAGAAGATCGACCGGAAGGCGGTGGCCATCATCACGCAGACCTTGGTGGACCGAAACGATCCGGCATTTGCCGACCCCTCCAAGCCCATCGGATCTCATATGGACGAAGAGACGGCGCAACGGCTTGCCCGTCGCCAGGGCTGGATCGTCAAGGACGATGCAGGGCGCGGGTGGCGACGGATTGTGCCGTCGCCGCAGCCGAAGACTATCGTCGAGTTGGCGGCGATCAAGACGTTGGCTCAAGCAGGGTTCGTCGTGATTGCCTGCGGCGGAGGAGGAATCCCGGTGGTGGAAGATGACGAAGGGAATCTAAACGGAGTAGAGGCCGTCATCGACAAGGATTTGGCATCGAGCCTGCTGGCTCGCGGTATCGGGGCTGATTTGTTGCTGGTCTCCACAGGGGTCGAGAAGGTGGCCATCAATTTCAATAAGCCCGACCGGCGATGGCTGGACCGTATGACCGTGGCTGAAGCGAAAAAACATTATGCGGACGATCAATTCGACAAAGGCAGCATGGGGCCGAAGATTCAAGCCGTGATCGAATTCATAGAAGGGGGTGGGCAGACCGGATTGATCACCAATCCCGAGAATATCGGTCGCGCCCTAGCCGGCGAAACGGGAACGTTCATCGTGAAGTAACGTAGGCAGTCATACACATCTCACCCTGAGGGAGGACATATGTCCGAATCACGCAAACTGACGAGACGCCAAGTGCTGAAGGGGGGCGCAGCGGTCGGTGCGCTGGGCATGTTGGGCAACTTGGAATGGATCGGTCAAGCCTGGGGCGCGTCGGACAAGGTCAAGATGGGTTTTTTGTTTGTGGGTCCACGAGACGACTATGGATACAATCAAGCGCATTTCGAAGGGAAAGCGGCGGTCGCCAAGCTCGATTGGGTGAAAGCCTTCGATGAAGAGAAAGTCCCGGAGACCATCGAGGTCCAAAAATCCATGGAAAGCATGGTCAAGCTCGACGGAGCCCAAGTGCTCTTCCCCACATCGTTCGGCTATTTCGATCCCCATATTCTTAAGGTGGCGCCCCAATATCCCAATATTCAGTTCTTACACTGTGGAGGGCTCTATCAGGAGGGAAAACACCCCAAGAACGTCGGAAGTTACTTTGGCTTTATCGATGAGTCTCAATATATCGCCGGCATCGTCGCCGGAGGGATGAGTAAGAGCGGAAAGCTGGGATTCGTGGCCGCCAAACCGATTCCACAAGTTTTGCGCAACGTGAATAACTATACCCTCGGCGCCCGCAGCATCAAGCCGAACACGACGGTCCATGTGATCTTCACGGGCGATTGGTCCTTGCCGGTCCGAGAAGCGGAAGCCACAAACAGCTTGGTCGACCAGGGCATCGACGTGGTCACCTGCCATGTCGATAGCCCCAAAGTCGTCATCACGACCGCCGAAAAGCGGGGCATCTATTGCACCGGGTATCACTGCAACCAATCCAAGCTCGCCCCTAAAGGGTATCTCACAGGAGCGGAATGGAATTGGGCCAAAGTCTACATGGACTACGCGGAGATGATCCGCAAAGGACAGCAGATTCCCCACTTGGTACGGGGCGGGTTGAAGGAAGGGATCGTCAAGGTCTCGGATTATCACCAGGCGGTGACGGAAGCCGTCCGCAAACAGGCCGACGCAGCCAAAGACAAATTCATGAGCGGAGGGATGGTCGTGTACAAGGGCCCGATCAAGGACAATACCGGTCGCGTCGTCATTGCGGCAGGCAAGGAGCATGTCCAAACTGATATTTGGCTGGAAAGCATGGATTGGCTGGTCGAAGGAGTCATCGGTTCAACCAGGTCTTGAGCATAGCCGTGCCTCAAACCCTGAACAAAGCGCTGGAACCGTTCCTCATCATCGTCGGATCTTTGACGGTTTCGATGGTGTTGTTCGGTGTCTTCGTGGCTTCGGCTGGAGCAGATCCGTTCGAGGTCTATCAGACCATGTATCGGGCCGCCTTCGGCACCTCATTTTCATGGCAGAACACGTTGGTGCGGGCCGCGCCGTTGATGCTGACCGCCCTCTGCACCGCGCTGCCGGGGTATCTCGGGTTGATCATTATCGGGGGAGAAGGCGCCGTCGTCATGGGCGGCCTCTTCGCGGCTCTCGCAGCTCTTACGATGCCGACGGCTCCTCCCATGGTCGTACTGATCACCATGGCGCTCGCCGGCATCGTAGCCGGCGGCGCGTGGCTCATGATCGGAGGCGCATTGCGGCACTATCGCGCCGTCAATGAAACCATCAGCAGTCTGTTGCTGAATTACATTGCCATTGCGTTGTTGAACCATCTCGTCACCAGCACCTTTCGCGATCCAGAAAGCCTCAACCATCCCTCGACGCATCATATCGGAGAGGCGAATATGATCGGCGCCATTCCTGGGACAGATCTCCATTGGGGATTGGTCTTCGGTATTGTCGCTTGTGTCATCGCGTGGTTTCTCATGCATCACACCGTCTTCGGCTTCGCGTCTCAAATCGCCGGAGGCAATGTGCGCGCGGCCCAGGTCGCAGGCTTGCCTGTCGGACGGCTGATACTGATCATCTGTTTCGTGGCGGGAGCCGCGGGTGGACTGGCGGGTATGGTGGAGGTGGCGGCCATCCATGGCAGAGCCAATGATACCCTCAATGCCAATTATGGGTATGCCGGCATTCTCGTGGCCTTTGTGGCGCGCAATAATCCATTGGCCATCATTCCCGTTGCCGTCTTGTTGGGAGGCATTCGCGCAAGCAGCGGATTGTTACAGCGAGCCCATGAATTACCCGATGCGACCGTGCTCGTGATGCAGGGGATCATTTTCCTCGTCATCCTCTTTAGCGAAACCCTGTACGGTCGTTTTTCGAGGTTGCAGAAACAAGGAGCGTCCTGATGGAAGTCGGGTGGTGGGGAGTGCTCATCGCCGTGCTGGGCGGAGCGATCCGCATCGGCACGCCGTTTCTCTTTGTGTCGCTGGGCGAATGCCTGACTGAGAAAAGCGGCCGCATCAATTTGGGCCTGGAAGGAACGTTGGTCATGGGTGCAATGACCGGCTACGCCGTCTCGCTGCATAGCGGGTCTCCGTGGCTGGGCGTCTTGTGTGCCGGACTGGCCGGCATGGCACTCGGTGCCCTGCACAGCTGGCTCTGCAGCTTCCAACGTGTCAACGATATTGCGGTCGGGATCGCGATGATGCTGTTCGGCACGGGGCTGGCCTTTTTCCTAGGGAAGCCCTACATCCAACCATCCGCTCCTCGACTGCCGTCGATCGATCTCGGAGCCTGGAGCGAGATTCCCCAACTCAAGGCGGCCTTACAAATCAACGCCCTCTTTTTGGTGGGCATTGTGGTAGCAGTCGTACTTGGGTGGATGTTGAAGAACACGGCCTGGGGATTAAAAGTTCGCGTCGCCGGCGAAAGCGCGGATGCGGCTCGTGCCCTGGGATTGCCGGTTGATCGCATACGGATCCTCAGTACAGCTCAAGGAGGATTCCTGGCCGGAATCGGCGGGTCCTATCTTTCGCTCTATTACCCGTTCAACTGGAGCGAAGGTCTTTCAAGCGGCCAGGGACTTGATGGCGGTGGCATTGGTGATCTTTGCCCGTTGGCAGCCATTGTGGTGTCTCTGGGTTTCACTTTTATGGGGTGGAGCGGCCGCGTTGGGGCCATCCTTACAATCAGTGGGGATCACAGGCGGATATTATATCTTCAACGCGATTCCCTACATCATGACCTTGGCGGTGATGATCATCACCTGCTCTCCCAGACGGACTCTCGTGGGAGTTCCACATGAACTCACAGTGACTCGTGTAGGTTGTATCGAATGACATTCTCGATATGCAGATTTAAGAGGTGAACCATGGATAGAAAATACGTCGCATCTGATCCCTATCCCTATCCTTATAATGGCGATCTTCGGCCGGACAATACGGTCTTTCTCATCATCGACATGCAGACCGATTTTTGCGGCAAGGGAGGCTATGTCGACAAGATGGGCTACGACATTTCCCTCACCAGAGCCCCCATCGCGCATATCCTCAAAGTGTTGTCGAAAGCCCGCACCATCGGGATGCATGTGTTCCACACGAGGGAAGGCCATCGGCCAGATCTTGGCGGATTTACCGGAGAACAAACGGTGGCGCAGCCGACAAATCGGCGCCGGCATCGGCGATCCCGGTCCCTGCGGGAAAATCCTGGTGCGGGGAGAACCAGGCTGGGACATCATCCCTGAGCTCGCTCCAAAAACCGGCGAGCCGATCATCGATAAGCCCGGCAAGGGCTCGTTTTGGGCGACCGATCTGGAGATGTTGTTGCGGCTTCGCGGCATCAACAATATGATTCTTGCCGGAATCACCACGGATGTCTGTGTGCATACCACCATGCGCGAAGCGAATGATCGTGGTTTCGAATGTCTCTTGCTGGAAGACTGCTGCGGCGCGACGGATTATGGAAATCACCAGGCGGCGATCAAGATGGTCAAGATGCAGGGTGGCGTGTTCGGCGCCGTGGCGAAATCGGATGCCTTGCTGGAGGCGCTTTCATGACCGACGGAGCTCCTCCAGATCTACAAGCGCTGGGTATTACTAAACGCTTCGGGCCGCTCACGGCCTTGAAGGACGTGGATTTTCGCCTTCGGCCAGGCCGGTTCCACGCGCTGCTCGGCGAAAACGGCGCGGGCAAGAGCACCCTGGTCAAATGCATCATGGGGTATTACCACCCCGATGAGGGGAAGATTGTATTGAATCAGCAACCGGTCACGATTCGCAACCCGCGCGACGCGCAGACCTTCGGCATCGGCATGGTGTATCAACAGTTCACCCTCATCCCCAACATGACGGTCCTTGAGAACCTGGTGATCTCCAAGGCGACGTTGGACCCCGTCATCAATTGGCAGAGAGAAGAATCTCAACTGACGCAATTCATGGAAAAGATGCCGTTCAAGGTTCCGCTCACGGCCCGCGTTAGTTCCCTGGCGGCGGGTGAAAAACAAAAAGTGGAAATTCTCAAACAACTTGCGCTGCAGAACCGCATCCTGATTCTGGACGAACCGACTTCTGTTCTGACTCCACAAGAAGCGGATGAAGTCTTGGGCCATCTCCGGGCCATGACCCTGTCTCAACAATTGAGCGTCCTGATCATTACACATAAACTCCGAGAAGTGGCGGCATTTGCGGATGAAGTGACCGTCCTGCGCAAGGGACAATTCGTCGGATCCGGACAAGCCTCAGAATTGAAAGTTTCTCAGATGGCCGAGATGATGGTGGGGTCCGAAGTCACGGCGAAGCCGAAAGAAAGGAGCGTGCGGCTGAGCAAGGTTCCCAAACTAGTCCTGCAAGATATCCGCGTCAGGGACGATATCGGCGTGGAAGTCGTGCGAGGACTGCATCTCACCATCCATGAAGGCGAAATCGTCGGAGTGGCCGGAGTCTCGGGCAATGGCCAGCGTGAACTGGTGGAGGTCTTGGCCGGACAACGCCCGGCGACCGCCGGCACAATCCATGTGCGCGATCAGCCGTTTCAGCCGACGCGAGCGCACATCATGCAGCACAAGATATTTTGTCTCCCTGAAGAACCGCTCCAGAACACGTGCGTAGGACGCATGACGATGGCGGAAAACTTGGCGTTTCGCAATTTCGATGTCGAACCTCACGCCGTGGGCGGCTGGCTCGTCAGTCGTCCGGCGCTGCGCCGCAGCGCAGAGCGATTGATCGAGCGCTACAACATCAAACCGCCCGATCCCGACCGGCCCATTCAGTCGCTTTCGGGAGGCAACGTGCAGCGCGCGGTCTTGGCGCGTGAGCTGTCGGCGGATGTGGAGATTTTGATCATCGCCAACCCCTGTTTCGGCCTGGATTTTCGGGCCATGGAGGAAATTCGCCAGCAAATTGTCGCCGCGCGCAATCGCGGAACTGCTGTGCTGTTGGTCAGTGAAGACCTCGACGAGATCCTAGAACTGTCCGACCGCACGGTGGTGATGTTCAACGGTCAACTCGTCTATGAAACCACGTCCTCCAGCGTCGATCTCGCGCTGATCGGGCAACACATGACAGGACATACAATATGAATACCGTTATCGCCTCTCCTTATCCTTATCCTTTACCGGCGAAAGACTCGGGCAATCGTGTGGCGTTGGTGATCATCGACATGCAACGCGATTTCGTCGAGCCGGGCGGCTTCGGCGCGGCGCTCGGGAATAAGGTTGAGCATCTGCAGAAAATCGTGCCGACGGTTGCCAAGCTCCTCAAGACTTTTCGCGAACTGGGGCTCCCGGTGGTTCACACCAGGGAGGGACATCGTCCCGACCTGTCGGATTGCCCGCCGGCCAAAAAAAGCCGCGGGGATTCCAAGCTCCGCATCGGAGATAAGGGTCCCATGGGACGCGTTCTGGTGCTGGGAGAACCAGGAAACGACATCATCCCGGAACTGAGTCCTGAATCCGGCGAACTCATCATCGATAAACCCGGGAAAGGGGCGTTCTATGCGACCGGTCTCCAGGAGCGCCTGAATGCGCTTGGCATCACTCACCTGATTTTTACGGGAGTCACCACGGAAGTCTGTGTCCAGACAAGCATGAGGGAAGCCAACGACCGTGGATATGACTGTCTGCTGATCGAGGACGGGACGGAAAGTTATTTCCCAGATTTTAAGCAGGCGACGGTACAGATGGTCCAATCGCAGGGAGGAATCGTCGGCTGGGTGACGACGGCTGACCGCCTCATCGCTTCGCTTCGGCAGGCCTACACCGGGAGCGACACGTGAGCCAGAGTGACGTGTTGCTCGCGGTTAACGGGACGCTGATGCGGGGACTCCAACTCAACCACCACATGGTGGCGGCCAAGGCCACGTTCGTCCGGGAGACGCAGACCGAGTCCGCCTATCGTCTTTGGACGATCAACGATGAGCATCCCGCGATGCTGCGTGTCACCAATGGGACCGGGACTAAGGTCGCGGTAGAAGTCTGGTCGGTGCCCGTCGCAGGGCTGGCGGGCATCTTACTGAAGGAGCCTCAAGGTCTGTGCGTCGGGAAAGTCCGGCTTGAAGACGGAAGCATCGTCCTGGGTGTGCTGGGCGAGCCGGCCCTCGTCGAGGGGCATCGAGAGATCACCGCATGCGGCGGCTGGCGCAGCTATCTGGCAAAGCGCTCACAGGGGTAGAGTCCGGTCCTGTTAACTGTTCCCACCCTCAACGGCGCGTTCATGGCAAAGTCCCTATGGAGAGTACAAGACTTATCGTTACAATTTCACACACCGCTTCAGTTGGCCAAGCTATAGACGATCGGAAGACTCACGACGATCTGAGGTTTGCCGATGGCGTGCTTCATATAGAGCGGGCAGGCAAGTTTCACCGCTTCGATCGCCGCGGCGTCGAGGACGCTATACCCCGAACTTTTCTGGACCGAGACATCGGCGAGGTACCCATCGGATCGTATGACGGCTTTGAGTATCACTTTCCCTTCTTGGCCGTTCATACGGGCCGAGTTGGGATAGCGCTTGAGTTCCGCCACCCGACGCCACAGCGACTCCGCCAACCACCGGTTATCCGCTTTCGCTTCGTGACCCGGCGCTGGAGCCGCTTGAGAAATTGGAACTTCAGTGGACGGGGTATGAGCCGAGGCGATCGCCACCGGCTCCTGCTGAACCGATTGAGACTCGACCGGTTCGGGCAAGCCGGCAACCGCGACGGACTCCTTCGCTTCCGCGGCCGGTTCAGCTCTTGTCTCAGCCACTTCGACCATCCGTTGCCCGACCGGTTCTTCACGTAGCTGAGAGGCTTCCATTTTCCGTTCGGTCGGTGGCCTCGACTCGATCGTCGGTTGCGATGTCTCGATCCTCTTGGCCGCCGATACGAGGGGCTTAATCGGTTGCACGGCCTCCGGCATTGACTGGGTTCGAGACGGGAGCGGTTTCTTGGCCGGCGGTTGCTCCGATACCATGGCTGACTTGCCCGGCTCCGATTTAGAATCAGACTTCGCCTCTTCCACCAAGGACACGTCCCACTGGAACCGGTCCTCCGGCAAGACCGGTTTGATCTGGGCAACAAACGCCAGCGACAAGCCGACCACCACCCCATGCAGGGTTAGGGAAAGGCCCCAGGCAGGGAGAAAGAATCGATTATCATTCGTTGACGTCATGTTTTCTTATCGCCGTTCACGTGCAGTTATGCAACCTTTAACACCCCTGCTATTGAAAAAAAGTGCGGGGTGGAGGCCAAGGAAGGCTCGCCTCCACCCCGCGCTGGTCCGAGCCGGAGGCAGCCTGCTCGGACAAAACACTCTTCTCCAAATCAATCACTCGGCCATCTGACCACTGATGGGCAACCCATCGGAGATCGGGAACTCCGATGGACTGCCTCATCCACGCCTACCCTAATTGCTCGCCTGGTTGCCCGCCTGCGCGGCACCGGCCTTATAAACCAACACTGCTCCAGGATCCGTGCCAACCGTCACGGTATCTTTAATCGTATTATCGGTTGCATTAATGATGGAAACCGAACCAGGAGTGCCAAAATTCGAAACCACAACGTACTTGGCTTCCCCCGCTCCCTGTGCGAAGACATCCATGCTATGCCGACCCGTTTGCAACAGGGGAATTTCTCCAAGAAGGAGGGTCAAGGCCGGCAGCGTCGCGCTGAGAGTCGACGCATCAAACGCAAAGAGGCGATCTTTCTTCGTTACGGTTGCCGAGGAGGAATTGCCGACCAAGAAGTACAGTCGCTTCCCATCGGGAGAGAACTTGAAGGACGACGATCCGGTTGTAAACGATCCGGTCGTTGCTCCATTCAGTTCAGCAATATTCAGGTCTGCCACGACTGGATTCGTAGCGCTGAGGTCAATCACTCCAAGTTTAATCGCCTGCGGGTTTGTCGTCTCCCCACTCAACATGAGGAACCGGCCATCTGGGCTGATTCCAAACGACGTGTAGGGCGTGCCGGCGAGCTCAAAGGTCTTGGCAATTGCCCATGTCGTCGGATCGATCTCAGCAATTTCACCGTATCCTTCTTGGATACTATAGATTTTCTTCGTCAGCTTCGACCAGCGAATACCGTGCGGGCCGGAATTATTCGGCGTGAAGGCTGTCGTTCCCGTCGCATTCTCCGGATTACATGTGGCCGGTGTCGGCAATCCAGTTTCTTTGTTTGACTTGCACAGATCGATGCGGTGGATCATCTGTAGGTAGGTCGGTGAGCCCTCCTGGTCGTCAATCACGGCGATTTCACCGCCGACTTCGCTCGAAACGAACGCGCGCTTCGGCACTCCATCTCCCGAGAAAGCTGTGACTTTGTGACCGTCGGCTAACAGACAGATCGTTCGCAGCACCCTGGGTGGGGTTGCACCCGGCCCAAGATGGGAATTGTGCATGACCGTCACGGATCCACCGGGTTGGGTCCCACAGTTCACCAAATCGTCACCGGATGTCGCCCCTGCGACATCGTTACCATCGTTCATGCTCCATATGACTTCTCCATCGTTCGCATCGCGGTAGATATGGACGGGACGAGTACCAGCCGGAAGATTCACTTCATGGGTTGGGGTGGCAGCTGTTAGCGGATCAATCGTCGCAACTTTGTTGGCGGCTGGCAGATTGACGAAAACCCAATTTCCGCTGGAGAATTGCATATCGCCTAAAGCCACGTTCTCAAATTCCGCCGCGTCAATCGTGTTCGCCACGGCGTTGCCGGAATCCCCCTTCAACGCGACGCTGGTCAGCGTCTTGTCGCCGGTATTATTTACGAATACCAGCGCACTGCTCGCTCCGGCGCTGCCGCCTGGCGCCAAGGTCTCCGTGGTGGAGTCTCCCTGGCTACAGGCAGCGAAGGTTATCAGCGCAAGACCTAATGCGCTTGTAGCAACACAAGATGAATAGTGTCGTCTCTTTAGAGCTTCCATGGACCGTTCCTTCCTCATGAGTTGTCTTTTTAATATTGAAGGGAGCGCAGCCGGCTCCCTGAGTGATAGTTCTATGCGATCTGAATAACAATTTGTGGTGGGCCGCGAGGAGGGAATTCGCCGGCAAGGTCGGTATCAAGTAGGGGAATGACACCGAGGCTCCAGATGCGGCTCACGTGAATATCGGTGGAGAATTCGCCTCGTCCACCGCTGCCCTGAATATCGATTCCGCCGCAGTGCCACGCGCAATGATTATGGCTGTGTTGACTGTTCTGCGTCTGCCCTTGGGTGCAGTGCGCAGGCCAGTCCGAATTATCCTTGTGCGACTGATAGCGGTCCGGTCAGCCAGAGCACTGCGCAGCAAGCCGTCAGTACACGAGAGACTTGTTGCTGGCGCGCCGTCCACATTGCCGATCCTCTGCGCATCATCCTCTCTACGATGCTCCGCCGAACAACTGGAATGTCTTGGTTATCCCAAAGATGTAGCTGATCTGCTGTTCCAGATTGCCGTTGAAGTCCCGATGAATGGGGATTTGCGCAATGAAATAGGCCGACGCAAAGTTGAAGACGTTCACCATGATGCCCGGCGAATAGGCCACATAGGTCGAGCCGGTCGTGGGTATCGCCCGAAACTTGATCGCTGGATCGAGCAGGATGGGTGCTCCTCCCGGGTTAAATAGAAACAGTGACGCGTCCATGGCGTCGTTCTGCATCCATCGGAAGTTGAACTGCTGCATCAACACCAACCAGGGTGTCCGCTCAAGCGGGATGATATTGGCCCCTAGGCTCACATTCACTTCATCGCCGAACTTGTAGCCATCGCTGTTCTTAGCCGTGTACCGATAACTCGCTAGGGCGAACTGGTTCAACCGATGGGGGATTAGTTCATAGGTTTGATAGATCATCGGGACGACACCGAAATTGCCCCGACCGATTTGGAGCGTCGATTCGGCCAAGGTATCTCCCTGAGCAAACCGACCATAGCTGCCCGTCGGAAAATCGACACCCACCCCCAACACGATCATGCTTCTCAAGGTGGGCAATACGTTGTACTTCAGCGTCGCACGAATATCCCCGAGTCCTCTCTCGCTGTAGGGAACCGGTGTCAGGCCTCCGATCTGCGCATCCGACTCCACGTGCTTGTAGGGGATCGCTACTTGGATTCCCAATCGTTCGGTCAGGCCGTAGTTGAGGTCCAGGGTCGCGGTGCGCGTGGTGGTCTCGATGCGGTTCACATCCAGGTTGGCCAGCGTCAGGGTCCGCTCGCCCTGATTGGCAAAAGGAATGCGTCCACCTTCTCCCGGGGGAGCTTCCATGGGCGTGTAGTTGTAGATGGCATTGACGGTGAGCAGACCTTTCATCGGCACTTGTTGTTGAGAGCCGATCACGACAAAGCAACTGACCGAGCCGCAAGAGGCCGCGACCGGGGATGGGCTGAACATCGAAACCATCATTCCGATTCCACTACCGACAGCAAGGACAGAGGACCAGATCGTGCGCACCATGATTTGAAAGTCTTTCTGTTAACCCACGACAGATCCGCACATCGGGTCTGACCGCGAGACACGGTTGATAAGAAAGAGACTAAGGACCGTGAGAGTTATGAAAGAAAACCGGGAGGTCCACGGAAGAAGTACGGGAGCAAGACTACACTGAAGACGGCGTCGAAGGAAGAAATGCTGACCCATTCAAGGAGCTGAAGTGCCGAAGCCAACTGCACTGTAGACGAGTCGATCCCCACACCGGCCGCGCACAACCATGCACAGAGACCGGATGAGTGGGTCCCGGCTTGATGATCGGCATGATGCTGGGCGTGACCGACGCTGGGCGCGGCCATAAATCCATTCACCAGCACGAGACAGAGCAGCAAGGCCCAAACGAATGCTGGTCGTTTCAAATTAATCGTCATTCGGTTCTTCTAGCGCAGAGAGGCAGCTTTCACTGATTCCGGTTTCTGGATTCGAGCTACTGCGTCGAGAATCACTTGCTCAGTCAACAGTCCGCCCTTGATATATTCTTGAACAACGCCCTTCTCATCGATGAACACGCTGACCGGCAAGCCGAAGACCCCGAATTGGTTCGCCACCTTGTTGTCTCGATCCATGAGCACCGGGAACGTATGGCCATGTTGCTTGATGTGCTCGATCACCTTGGCATCGTCTTCAAGCTCGTTGATCGCCAATACCACGAACCCCTTATCGCGGAGCTTGTCGTACACGGCCTGCATCGCCGGCATTTCCGTCGTGCAGGGCTTGCACCAGGTCGCCCAGAAATTCACCAGCACGATCTTGCCGCGGTATTGGCTCAGACTCTGCGACTTGCCTTCCAGATCGACCAAGCGAAACTCCTCTGCGGCCGTCCCAACCGCCGGCACTCGCGAGCCCATTCCCCATGCGAGACCGCTACTCATCACGAACATCACACCCGCCAGCAGTAGCCCGAATCGAAGCTCTGTTATTGGTCTGATTCATGTTCATGGCCCTCTACAATCCATCACTGTCTGGAGAAAATTCTCGGTCCAGGTTCCAGCTGAATCATAGCGACGGAACCCGGCACTGATCAGGATCGCCGGCCTCGTGTTATGGAGGCCAACACCCCTTATGACGGCAAATATGGTGGAGCTCGGCTTGAAGAAGTCTGCGGGGGCTCTGTGTAAACGCGAGCAGGATATGAATGCGTGATAACGGCGATGGGGCTCCGTTCAGTTCGGAAGCAGAACAGCTGCGGTATCGAGCACCGTGCCGGCGGCACACATCCAAGAACAGAGCAGCGTCCCGTGTGTGGCCGCTTGGTGCTGAGAATGGTGTCCCGCGTGCTCGGCTGCTTGAGCTTGGGCCAAACCGCCGACGGCGAGAATACAGAGCACCAGCGCGATTGAAAGGAACTTGCGGAAAGCGTAACCCATCGAAGGCACTTCTCAAAAAAAGACCGGAGAGTCAGTTCTCTATTGTGACCAATGCACCGGATGCTACAGATGCAACAGTCGACAAATACTAGGCGACCGGAACAATGCCTGTCAAGCGGCCGTGAGGCGGTCGGAAGTTCGGGCAGGAATGATCGGGCAAAAATCATGAGATAGGATTCACTGGAAAGATCCTGTATACTGTCCCGATTCTTTCGACATCAAATTCATTAACAGAACAACGCGTGTCTTTCTTATGGTGACGCAAGTACTCAATCTGATCTTCGGCAGTAAAAACGACCGTGAAATCAAGACTCTGCGACCGATCGTGGAGCAGATCAATGGCTTGGAGGACGGGCTCACACCACTCTCCGATCAAGCCCTCGCCGACAAAACTCAGGATTTCAAGAAGCGGCTTGAAGCAGGTCAGACGCTGGACGATATCCTCCCCGAAGCGTTTGCCGTGTGCCGGGAAATGTCGCGCCGCAAGCTCAACATGCGGCATTTCGACGTGCAACTGATCGGCGGCATGATTCTCCACCGTGGCCGCATCGCAGAAATGAAAACCGGCGAGGGGAAAACCCTGGTGGCAACGTTGCCGATCTATTTGAACGCGCTCGAAGGAAAAGGCGTCCACCTCGTCACCGTCAACGATTACCTCGCCAAACGTGACGCCCAATGGATGGCACAGCTGTACCATGCCCTGGGCCTGTCGACCGGCATCATTCAACACGACGCGTCATTCATCTATGACCCGACCTATGATGCGTCCGATAAACGGCTGCAACACCTGCGCCCCTGTACGAGACCTGAAGCTTACGGCGCGGACATCACGTATGGGACGAATAACGAATACGGGTTCGATTATCTGCGCGACAACTTGGTGGTCAATGATTTGCGCCAATGTGTCCAACGCGAGTTGAACTTCGCCATCGTCGACGAAGTCGACAGCATTTTGATCGACGAGGCTCGGACGCCGTTGATCATCTCCGGTCCGACCGACCAGACCACCGATCTCTATTACCGAATCAATGCGATCATTCCGCAACTCAAAGCCGAAACAGACTACACCATCGAAGAGAAGACCAAAACCGCTTCACTCACGGAAGACGGCAACGCGCGCGTCGAAAAACTGCTCGGCGTGGACAACCTCTACGATCCGGCCCACATGGACATGGTCCATCACGTGGTGAAGGCGCTGCAAGCCTACACGCTCTATAAACGAGACGTGGACTACGTCGTGAAGGACGGCGAAGTCATCATCGTGGATGAATTCACCGGCCGGCTTATGCCGGGCCGTCGCTGGAGCGATGGGCTGCATCAAGCCGTCGAGGCCAAAGAGGGCGTGAAGATCGCCAACGAGAATCAGACGCTTGCGTCGGTGACCTTTCAAAACTTTTTCCGCATGTATAAGAAACTCAGCGGCATGACCGGCACCGCGGACACGGAAGCCGCCGAATTCGCCAAGATCTATAACCTCGACGTCAACGTCGTGCCGACCAACCGGCAAATGGTTCGACTGGATTATGCCGACGTCGTGTATCGGACGGAGAAAGAAAAGTTCGCGGCCATCGTCGAGGAGATTAAAGAATGCCATGAGCGTGGCCAGCCGGTGCTGGTCGGAACCATTTCGATCGAAAAGTCGGAGAAGCTCGCCGGACTCTTGAATCGCAACGGCGTCAAGCACAACGTCCTCAATGCCAAGCAGCACGAACGGGAAGCGGAAATCGTCGCGCAAGCCGGACGCAAAGGCGCGGTCACGATTGCCACGAACATGGCCGGACGAGGCACCGACATTTTGTTGGGCGGTAATCCCGAGTTCATGTACAAACAGGTGCTCTATCGTGATGAGACCATCCCGGAAAGCCGGAAGCTTGAAATCTATGAGGGCATCAAATCCGACTGCGACAAGGACAAGCAAGAAGTCCTCGCGGCCGGCGGCCTCCATATCCTCGGCACGGAGCGTCATGAAAGCCGCCGCATCGACAACCAGCTTCGAGGACGGGCCGGCCGACAGGGCGATCCGGGCACATCGAGGTTTTATCTGTCGCTGGAAGACGACCTGATGCGGATCTTCGCCTCCGAACGGGTGTCCCAGTTGATGCTCAAGCTCGGCATGGAAGAAGGCGTCCCCATTGAACACGGCATGGTCACCCGCGCGATTGCGAACGCGCAGAAGAAGGTTGAAGCGCATAACTTCGAAATCCGCAAACAACTGCTTGAATACGATGACGTCATGAACAAGCAGCGCGAAGTGATCTATCGGCACCGCCGGGCCGTGCTGAACGGAGACAACCTTACCAACGACCTTCATGACATGATGGCTGGTTCAGTAGAATCATCGCTTAACGTATATTGCCCTCCCGATCAATATCCCGAAGAGTGGGATGTGAAAGGCCTGACCGAGGTCATGCAGAATCAGTTCGGGTTGGATGTCACACAGGGCAAACAGGACGATGGAGACTCTCTCCGAGACGCCGGGCGTGACGCATTGCTGGAGGATCTTCGAACCCACGTGCGGGACGCCTACACCAAAAAGGAACAGGAGTTGGGGCCGGACTTGATGCGTTTCCTCGAGAAGACATTCATGCTCCAGGTCATTGATCATCATTGGAAGGACCACCTGCTTGGGATGGACCACCTGCGCGACGGTATCGGGCTTCGTGGCTACGGACAGAAAGATCCCTTGATTGAATACAAACGCGAGGGGTTCGATCTCTTCGCCGGCCTGATGGAACGGATCAAATCCGATACGCTCGATCGGCTGTTTCATGTGCAGGCGGTCCGCCACGAAGGAGACCAACCGGCGTCCCCACCAGAACCGGTCATTTCGCGTCCACAGCCCAAGCTCACGTTGAACCGTGGCGAAGAACCAGTGGCCGCGCAGGCTCCTGTCCACAGAACCGAGAACAAGGTCGGCCGCAATGATCCCTGCCCCTGCGGCAGCGGAAAAAAATACAAAAAGTGCCACGGGACGTGAGACAAAAAAGATTTCAGGCCATCACAGGTCGATCGACATTGCGTCGATCACTTCAGTTCATATCCTCACCGAAGTAATCGTCTTCGATCCATATAAGATTCCTACTTCTTCGTACAGCGAAGATCTGCCTTCTGGAACTCTGCAATTTTCTGATCATCGATCGGAAGAGGAGCACACCCGTGGCCTTTTTCACAGACGAAGTCAAACCTCGTCGCCGGTTGATGACAGGTTAGGCAAGGCGTCTCCAGCAAGAGATTGACGACGTTGTCTCCCCGATCTCTGATCTTGGTACCGGCCTCGGAGACTTCCAAAGCGAAAAACTCCCAACCATTCGATTTGGGAAACTTCTCATGTGGATGCTTCACCATGGCTTCAAACGGAACCAGCTGGAGGATGGTGCCGACCGGATACTCCTTGCCCGGCACGCTGTCTCGGAAGATGCGCATCGCCTCTTTCAACTTCTTCGGATCTGAGTGCTTAAAGTACGTATTTCTGACCTTAGGCCAGTCGAGGATACAGCCGAAGGATTGCTCGGTCACCGTAATATCTTGAGCCGACACGCCGGACAGCATGAACAGGCCAAGCCCAGCTGCAAGGAAAGTCCGTATACCGACCCGAACGGACATGTGACAGCACATTTGAATGAATTCACGCATCTCGTGCACTCCTCTCTGACTGATCCAGTTCTAATTTCCTTCGGTACGGCACCAACCGGTTTTAAAGATAGTGTTGAGGTTAGTTCATTGTGAGCACCACACGAAATCGCGCCTTGCCGCTCAGCATGCGCTCGTAGCCGGCAGCAGCTTGTTCAAGCGGGAGCGTCTCAACCATGGCGCGAATCCCTGTGAGGGCGCAAAAATTCAACGTGTCTTCGGAATCTCGGGCGGTTCCTGATGGCCATCCTTGAATGGATCGGCGGCTCAAGATGAGTTGAACGGGCGTCACGCTGATGGGATCGTTCGATGCCCCCACCACGAGCAGTTGCCCTCCAACACCAAGACCGTCAATGAGGGCCGACATGGCCTTGCTGTCCGGAGCCGTCGCCAGAATGACCGACGCGCCGCCAAGGCTCGTGAGTTCTTTTGCGACATCGACGGCATCTGTGTCGAGATATCGGACGGCTCCGAGCTTCAGTGCAAGGGACTCCTTGTCTTTGCCTCGACCGATGGCGACCGTGTGAAAGCCCATCTTGCTCGCGAATTGGATCCCGAGATGGCCGAGTCCGCCCAGTGCCTTGCACGGCCACGAGATCTCCTGCGGCCGCCCCGCTATGCCGTCAGACTATTGAACGTCGTGACGCCCGCACACAAAAGGGGCGCCGCTTCCACCGGCGAAAGTGCATCAGGAATCGCTGCCACTGCTTCGCTCCTGGCAATCATGTACTGGGCGTATCCGCCGTCCTCCTGAAACCCGGTCACTTGGAAGTGCTGACAACCCATGAAGTCGCCACGCCGACAAAGCTTGCATTGGCCACAATGTCCGCCATGCCAACCCACACCCACTCGCTGGCCTTTCTTCCACGCCGTCACCCCCGTCCCAACTTCATCGACCACTCCTGCCACCTCATGGCCCGTGACGCGAGGATATTGCAGCCCTGGCCAATAGCCCTCCTTCACAAACACATCACTATGGCAAATCCCGCAGGCTTGCACTCTGATGCGGACCTGGTTGGTTCCAGGTGCTGGGATCTCTCGCTTGACCACTTCGAATGACGCGCCCGGTGAGCTGATTTGAATAGCTGTCATCTGCGGCATGTCGGCCTCCTTCTGATTACATGGTCATGGTGTCTCAAGCTCCGCAGCAAGGGCGTTTCTTTTACTGACTAATTCTCCCCACATGCCAGCTCGTAGAGCAGCGCGTGCAGTAAGAGCGTTGCAACTCAGGCCCGCAGCGGTAACTTCCAGTTGGGTCTCACGTAGTGACAGGTATATCCATTGGGATATCGTTCAAGATAATTCTGATGCTCCGGTTCCGCCTGCCAGAACGGACCGGCTGGCCGGACCTCTGTGACAACTTTGCCCGGCCATAGCCCCGACGCGTTCACATCGGCGATCGTCTCTTCTGCCACCATGCGTTGGGCCTCAGAGGTGTAGTAGATCCCCGATCGGTAGGATGTTCCTTGATCGTTACCCTGGCGGTTCACTGTCGTAGGATCGTGGATTTGGAAAAACACTTCCAGTAAGCTACGGAACGCCTGCGTGTCCGGGTCGAACACGACCTCGATGGCTTCCGCATGCGTCCCATGGTTACGATAGGTGGCATTCGGCACGTCACCACCGCTGTAGCCAACGCGTGTAGCATGCACGCCGGGAAGCTTGCGGATGAGATCCTGCATGCCCCAGAAACAACCGCCGGCCAATATCGCTGTTTCAGTTCGACTCACGGAAGTACTCCTTTCGTCATGGGTCCGTCCCTGCGTCGGAAGTCGTCTATTTCGGGTAGATCAACCCTTAGCCTTCCGCAACGAGAGGGCATTGATACAGAACCGTAACCCGCTCGGTTCAGGCCCATCTGGAAACACATGGCCGAGATGAGCATCACACACATTGCACCTCGCCTCGATCCGGTTCATGTCATAGCTGTCGTCTTGATGATACGCGATCACGCCCGGCGCCAGGGGTTGGGTAAAACTGGGCCAGCCGGAATGGCTCTGATACTTGCCTGCCGCATCGAACAGCACGGTATCACAGCAAAGACACTGGTACTTTCCTGGCTCGAACAGCCGACACATGTCCGAGCTGTGTGCCCGCTCAGTCCCCTTCAGACGCGTCACACGGAATTGTTCGTCGGTGAGGAGCGCACGCCACTGCGCATCCGTCTTCTCTACTCGGCGCGGCGGCGGAGGATTGCCGTGACGAGCCAAACGGATCACATCATCCCATTGCAAGATCTCCGCTGAAGGGGAATCGCCCACCGCGCGATCGGGTGTGTTGGAACGGTTCTCATGCTGCATCATAGATCCTCCATTCAACGGCTAGATGAGGCACGTACTTCCGGTGCCACAGATTGAAGGGTTGTTCATGCCCCTTCGCGGCATCAGCCAAGCGTCACCAGGCTAACGTGTAGTTGACTGTTTGAGATTCCAGCAATTCCAGCCAATCCCTTCCAAGTTGAAATCGCCGCTCTCGGGTCGGGATCGTTGAAGCGGCCAGGGCACAACACCAGCGCCATCATACGCGCAACTGTTGCAGGACTGTTTTCGCCTCAATCAAGTCGCGATTGTCGATGCCTTCGGTGAATCTGGAGTACACAGAATGTAACATGCGTTCGGCATCATCCGATTTATTGAGTTTCCTCCAAACCTTAGCAAGGCTCGTGGCGGCTCGAAGCTCAAGCATTTTCGCATGCTGATCGTGCGCAATCTTCATGGCTTCAGCAAAACACTGCTCTGCCGCAGAGATCGATTCATCGGATTGCACGAGCAGCAGTTCGCCTTTTAGCCGAAGCAGTTCCGCGTGCCAAAACCGTTCTCCCCCAGTGACTGCCAGTGTTTGCGCTTCCTCGATGACGCCCAAGCCTTCGTCAATGCGCGTGTGTCGTAAATAGATGTCTGCGAGCAACGCCAAGGTAAACGTGGTGTTGAGACCGCCACCTGTGGCACGAATGGCGGAAAGCCCGTGTAATAACTTGCCGAGACCATCTTCGTGCCCATTTTCGGCCAACGCCCAGCCTTGAAAGGTCGTCGCCAATGCCAAACCCAATTCAAATGAGTATTGCGTTGAAACCGCAATGGCTTCGTTGGTGAGCTCCAGCGTTCTATTCGCATCGCGAAAAGTGGAATAGATCCAGGAAAGGTACACTAAGGTAATAACTCGAGTGTAGGGGTGTTCCAACTCCCTCGCCATGCCAACAACTTCCAGTGCCATGGTTTCAGCTTGCTCAACCTCACCTAATATCCACAACGTCCTGGCAAGATAACTCGCCGCGGTTACCCCGGGATCTTGGGCATAGAGAAAGGCATGGGAGCGGTGTTGATTCGGATCATAAAGGGATTTAGCCGTAAGCAGATTGGTTTTTGCTTCGTCAAACCGGCCAAGGAAGAATTGAGTCGAACCCAAATACCGATGAGCTTCAATCAGGAGATCCGGGTTTTCCTCGCGGTGAGCTAGAGCGAGGAGATTTTCTGCTAGGCCTCGAGCATTGGCGAGTTGCCCTCTGACCAGATGAAATATCCACAATCCCCAAGTGGCGCGAAACTTATGCACGGAACCGGTACTCATCTGTGACAAATCCTTCGCCCTTCGATAGTTTTGTTCCGTTTCGTCGGATGCATATCCTTTTACAGACACCAAGGGGACTCCGCGTGCGATGAGGAGTTCCAACTCCAAAGCATTACATTCCGCATCCTGCGGCAGCTCCTTGAGCAACTCGAGCGCCTTATTAAAATGATTGAGCGCTTCGATATTGGCTGATCGTTCTGCATCGCGACGAGCCGCACGATGCCAATATTCAACTGCTGGACCGGCCAATCCTGCTTGTTCATAGTGATAAGCCAGGAGTTCCGGTTCCAGTGTTGTTCGCTCGGCGAACCGACTCTCCAGGGTTTTAGCGATTCGCGCATGCAGTGCGCGCCGGGGTTTCTTAGGAAGCGTGCTGTAGGCCGCTTCTTGGACGAGCGCATGCTTAAAGTGGTATGTCGCAATGGGTATCTCGCCCTCTTGGGAAATGAGCCCGGACGCGACGAAAAGGTCGAGGGCCTGCCGTAACTGGCTGTCCGTCGCTTCGCCCACCGCCTGCAACAGCTCGTAGGTGAATTCACGCCCGATCGCGGCTCCGGTTTGGACAATGTCCTTGACCGGTCCCAAGCGGTCCACCCGTTCCATGAGCAACGCGTGCAGACTATCCGGAATGGGCAATGTTTTTAATGACGCCTTCAAGGTAAATGACTCGGCTCCCTCGGTCAGCAGGCCGGATTCCAGCACCGTTTCCGTCACGGCTTCGATATAGAGGGGCACGCCGTCGGTCTTTGCGAGAATCGCCTGCTGCACCTCGGGCGGAAGCCCTTTGCCTCCGGTAATCGCCGCCACCAGTTCGGCGCTATGCCGGCGCGGAAACCGACTGAGCGTCAGGGACGTCACGTGACTGTATTCCGACCAGACCGGCTTGAAGGTGGGTCGAAAGGTAATCAGCAACAACACGCGCATTTGCCGAATGCGGTCGATGATTCGCGTCATGAGATCCAGCGTGGTGGGATCAATCCAATGGGCATCTTCCACAATGAACAGCACTGGGTCGTGATGGGCCAGCGCTTGGAGAGCATGCACGAGGGCTTCCAGCGTCATGTGCTTGCGTGTTTCGGCTGACACCGTGAGTGGCGGGTCCTGATGCTCCGCCTCGGATCAAGAGTAGATCCGCCAGCAAGGACACCGTGTCCTGGCGCTCGATGCCGATTTTGCGAGCCCAGGCGTCGAGCTTATTCAGTTGTTCCTGGGCACTGTCCTGAGTGGCGAGTCCCGCAGCCTGACGCAGAAAAGTGGTTGCCGGATAGAGGGCCGTATTGAGATGGTATGGGGAACATTGAAATTGGATCGTCTGGTACCGTGCATCGGCGAGGGGGTCACACAGCCTACGGACAATTCTCGATTTTCCTATGCCGGCCTCACCGGACAGGAGCACGACCTGTCCTTCGCCGTCGACGGCTTCGCGCCAGCGACCCAACAGAAGTGAGATCTCGTGCTCTCTGCCGACGAAATTGGTTAAGTGGCTGGATCGGTAGGATTCAAACCGGCTCGCCGACCATCTGATACTCAGCACCTGCCAGGCTTGGATGGGCGTGTCGAACCCTTTCAACGGAAAGACGCCATGATCCGCAAATTCGAATTCCATTCCGACAAGACTTTTTGTCACAGGGTCAATGATCAGTTGATTGGGTTGTGCCAATGCTTGGAGGCGGGCGGCCAGATTGGGCGTTTCGCCGAACACGGACCGTTCCCTGGCGGTGTCCTGCCCCATGAGCTCGCCGACGAGGACGTGACCGGTTGCGACTCCGATTCGTACCGCAATACTCAACTCGGGATGGGGATTGTCTTGCTGAAGCGCCTTCACCTTCTCCAGAATCACCAATCCAGCATGGACCGCGCGTTCCGCATCGTTTTCGTAGGCCTGGGGATATCCAAAATAGACCAGCATCCCATCACCCAGGTATTTTGCGATATAGCCATTGAATCGACCAATGCTTTGGCCACAGGCATCTAAAAACCGCCGGATCATAACTTGGAGGTCTTCTGGGTCCACCCGGCGAGAGAGGGCGGTCGAATCCACCAGATCACAAAACATTACGGTCAACTGACGACGTTCTGCTTGATCGCGATCGGCAGGGAAGGGCTGCGTGTCCGGACTGACGGCAAGGGGAATAGACTCAAGGCTCATCCCTTCCGCGTGCTGTGACAATTGCGCGATCGCGCGTAAGAGGGTCTTGCGATGGCCCAGTAAGACACCCACCGCCTCCAGGTCGTTTTGATTCAGCTCGGGGAGGACATCCCACGTGATGGCATTCTGCTGAAACGCCTTCCGGTAGGTCTGTCGAGACCCAGATTTTCCAGCCACGCTGAGACACGATCATCCATCATAATCATACGGCGATGGGGGACATTCCTGCCTGTGAAGGTAGGATTAACTGCATTAGTTTATTCTATTCGTGAAGGGTCTGATGCACGAAGGACACAGCGATCGACCCTTCGCCCACTGCGGAGGCGACCCGTTTGATATTGCCGCTCCGGACGTCGCCGACCGCGAACACGCCGGGCAAACAGGTTTCGAGGAGATGGGGAGCCCTGGCGAGTGGCCAATGCGCGGTCGCCAAATCCTCCTGTGACAGATTGGGTCCCGTCTTGATGAACCCGTCGGCATCGAGCGCGACGCACCCGACGAGCCACTGTGTGTTGGGAACGGCACCGGTCATGAGAAAGACGTGTCGTATGTCGTGGGTTTCGGTGCTGCCGGACTGATGGTCGCGCCAGCTCACTCGTTCGAGATGATGATGTCCTTCCAGAGCCACGATTTCGGTATTGGCACTGAGAACGATGGCTGGATTCTGTTCAATGCGGCGAATCAAATAGCGCGACATGGTCTCCGCCAGCCCGCTCGATCGCACGAGCATATGCACACGCTTGCTCGCCTGCGCGAGGAAGACTGCCGCTTGGCCGGCTGAGTTCCCCCCTCCCACCACAACCACCTCTTCACCGCGGCACATCTGTCTTTCCATAAATGTTGCGGCGTAGTACACACCCGTGCCTTCAAACTGTGATAAGTTCGCGATGGGCGGTTTCCGATAGGCGGCCCCGGTTGCGATGATGATGGTGCGTGCCGGCACGCGCAGACTGTCGTCGATGCCAATGGTGTAGGGCTTGCGATCGCACGCGAGATGTTTCGCTCCCTTCGTGATAAGCATTTGTGCGCCGAATTTCTGCGCCTGCGCATAGGCCCGTCCCGCGAGATCTTGGCCTGAGACGCCAGTCGGAAAACCAAGATAATTTTCGATCTTCGAGCTGGAGCCGGCCTGTCCTCCCGGCGCGTTCGTCTCTAGTACAAGAACATCCAGGCCTTCCGATGCGCCGTACACGGCGGCTGCGAGTCCAGCTGGTCCGGCGCCGACGATGACCACGTCGCGTATCTGGGTTTGGTCGATGGGTTTGTTAAAGCCGAGGCAGTCGGCAATCTGTTGAATGGTCGGATTCCGCAGCACCACGTCGCTACGGCAGATCACCACCGGCACATCCGCAGCGGTCACGTGAAACTGGTCCAGCAGACCCTGAACATCGACGTCACGGTCAAGATCGATATAGGTGTATGGATGGCTGTTGCGCGTGAGGAATTCTTTCACGCGGAGTGTACCAGAGCAATGATTCGACCCGACGACGACGACATCTCCGAGCCCCTGCGCAATCAGCTCGACTCTGCGGGTAATGAATGCCCGCATGATGATCTCGCCAATCTCGCTATCGGTCTGCACCAGGGCCACCAAGTGTTCGCGATCCAGCTCAATCACTTCACCCGCCTCACTGGCGCGCGATCGGACAAGCACGGGACGGCCCGATAGCATGTTGACTTCGCCGGTGAACTGACCGGGTCCAAAAACCGTGACGAGCCTCTCGGTCGTGCCGGATGGCAGGACTATCTCGAGCCGACCTGCCATGACGACAAAGAATGGCACGACATGTTCCCCCGCCTCGAAGAGCACCTCTCCAGCTCGGATCGAACGCACTTGGCCATGCACAGCGATCCGCTGAACCTGAGCAGGCGTCAGCGTCGGAAATATCCGCTCCACACCGGAGGCAAGTGTCAGCGTGATCGGAAGAGCTGTATCAGTCATGGCTCTGATGATACTAGATAGAAGGTAGCTGGTTACAATTGCTCAATACTGAAGAGTTCTGGCTGGAACACTACGCTCCCCAGTGGTACATACGCAAGGGCATGGAAAGTCTAGCTGACCGTTTGATAGCATGAGCGTCTGACCGTTTTATCGTGAGCAACAGCTGCGCATCGGTGCCCCACGACGGTGCGGTGGCTCTTCACTCAGGGAGGTGCGTTATGACCTGTCCACACGTGACCGCTCTTAAGCCCGTTCCCGCTCGCACTCAAGGATGTGAAGAATGCCTGAAGCTTGGATCGTCCTGGGTGCATCTCCGTCTCTGCCTGACTTGCGGTCATGTCGGCTGTTGTGACAGCTCGCCCAATGGCCATGCCACGAAACATTTCGCGCACACGACCCATCCGGTGATGGCCTCTTTCGAACCCGGTGAACGGTGGGCCTGGTGTTACGTCGATCAAATAGATCTGGACGTGCCGAAGCGTGTTGCGCCGTTTTTGCGGTAGTGAGGCAGGTTCGTTGCCCCCGAGAGGAGGTGGAGACATGGCCGACCAAGACTTGCACAGGGTCGCGTTCCCCACGCTCGACGACGTCCAAGTCGCCACGCTGGCCAAGTTCGGCACGCGCCGGGCGTTGTGCGACGGGGAGCACCTGTTTAAGGCAGGGGATCGTGAGTACAAATTCTTCGTCGTCGAGCGCGGCGCGGTGGAGATCGTCGAGCATTCGAGCGGCGAGAGCAAGCGGGTGGCCTTGCATGAACGGCACGCGTTCGGCGGCGACGTCAGTCTGGTGACCGGCCGGCCGGCGCTGGTCAGCGCGGTGGCCCGGGGCGACACCGAGGTCTTCGAAATCGCGCCCAGTGACATCAGGCGCATCATGGGCGAGCGGCCGGCGCTCGGCGAACTGCTGCTGCGCGCGTTTATTGCTCGACGCGAGTTGCTCGTGGCGTCGGAATTTCAAGGACTCCGAGTGCTCGGGGCCGGCTCTCGCGCGATACCTTCCGCATCCGTGACTTCCTCGCCAGGAACCAGGTGCCGTTCACGTGGATCGATGTGGATCATGACCCGCAGGTCGGCGCACTGCTGCAGAGCTTCGGGCTCAGCCGAGGCCGATACGCCGGTGGTCGTCTTCGGATCTGAGCCGTTGCTGCGGAATCCCTCGACGCGGGCATTGGCCGAACTGATTGGAGTCAGACGGCCGCTCACGCAACGGGTCTATGACTTGGTGATCGTCGGTGGTGGTCCGGCGGGACTGGCTGCGGCAGTGTACGCATCGTCGGAAGGCCTGGCCACCGCCGTGATCGACGCGACCGCCCCGGGGGGACAGGCCGGGACTTCCTCGAAGATCGAGAACTACCTCGGCTTCCCGACCGGTATTTCCGGTGCCGAACTGGCGAACCGCGCCATTTTACAAGCCCAGAAATTCGGCGCCCAGTTCTCGTCCCCCTCCCAGGTTGCCCGCTTGGAGTTTGAGAAAGACAAGACCCTCGTGTGGTTCGACGAGGCGAGCATGTCTCGACTCGATGCGTGTTGATCGCGACGGGCGCCGAACTATCGCAAGCTGGACGTGCCAAAGGCGCGAGCAATTCGAGGGCTTGGGCGTCTACTATGCCGCCACCTCGACGGAATTGCAGCTCTGTCGAGGCTCGGAGGTCATTGTGGTCGGCGGGGGTAATTCCGCCGGGCAAGCCGTCATGTTTCTTTCGGAAGAGACCCGGCGCGTGTTCTTGCTTCTCCGTGGTGGCGACCTGCGAAAGAGTATGTCCAGCTATCTGGCGGATCGCATCGAGGGCGCCGACAACATTGAGGTGCTTGGCCGACACTGAGATTTGCCGCATGCTGGGAGACCAGTGGTTGGAGGCCGTCGACATCAAGAACATCCGCACGGGCGAGACGCGAACGGTCCAGACGCCTGCTGTCTTTACCTTTATCGGGGCGATCCCCTGCACCAATTGGCTGCCTGCTGAGATAGAGACCGATTCCAAGGGTTTCGTGAAGACCGGCCGACTGGTATCAGACCTCGCCGTACTGGACTGCCGATCGGGAACCGTTCCTCCTCGAGACCAGCCGTCCCGGCGTCTTCGCGGCCGGCGACGTGCGACTCGGCTCCACCAAGCGCGTGGCCTCTGCGGTGGGGGAGGGGGCGATGGCGGTGCAGTTCGTTCACGAATACCTGGCCTCCGGTTGAGCGCATGAGGCCTCTTGTCTCCTTCCGACAGGTTTCGGCTCGCATCGGTCAGAAAGATATTCTGTACGATCTCAGTTTCGATGTCGAAGCCGGAGAGACTCTGGTGCTCCTGGGTCGTAGTGGGTCGGGCAAGACCACCGCCTTGAAAATGGTGAATGGCTTGCTCCTGCCAAGCACCGGTGATGTCTTGATCGAGGGGATACCCACGACCGCCTGGGATCTGATCCGGCTGAGGCGTCGGATCGGGTACGTGATCCAGGATGCGGGCCTCTTTCCGCATTTCACGGTGGCCGCCAATGTCGGACTGGTTCCGCGTCTGGAGGGTTGGCAGCCCGGCGACATCGATGCCCGCGTGCAGGCATCTCCTGACTCAGGTCGGACTTCCTCCGGCGCAGTTCGCCACGCGCTATCCCCGCGAGCTGTCCGGCGGCCAACGTCAGCGGGTGGGGGTCGCCCGCGCACTCGCAGCAGATCCGCCGTTGTTGCTGTTGGACGAACCCTTTGGCGCGCTTGATCCAGTGACCCGTGTGGAACTGCAGCAGCAGTTCCTCGACCTGCGAGATCGGCTCAACAAGACGGCGCTGCTCGTCACCCATGATGTCCGGGAAGCATTGTTGCTCGGCACCCGCATCGGGGTTCTTCACAATGGTCGGTTGGTCTTTCTGGGTGGACGCTCCGAGTTTCTCAAGGCCCACGATCAGGAAGTGCGGGCCTTTCATACGTGCCTGGAGGAGAAGTGGAAGGAGACGATCTGATGTCTTCCGGCGTTGGCGCGTGACATTCTGGATTTGACGCTCGAACACCTGTTCCTGGTGAGCCTCTCCATGGCGATTGCCGCGGCGCTGGCCATTCCGGCGGGCATTCTGCTCACCCGGCGCACCTTCCTTCAACGATGGGTGCTGGGATTTGCGAATATCATGCAAACCGTGCCGAGTCTGGCGCTCTTCGGATTTCTGATTCCTCTTCCCTTCCTCGGCGGGATCGGCAAGCACACGGCGATTGTCGCACTCGTGCTGTATGCGCTCCTGCCGATTCTGCGGAATACTCTCACCGGCATTCTGAGCGTGGACCCGGCCGTGCGTGAATCGGCGATCGCCATGGGCATGACGGGACGGCAGCTTCTCTGGGAGGTCGAGCTTCCGCTGGCGACCAGGACGATTCTGGCCGGCCTGCGGATCGCGACCGTGACGACGATCGGGACGGCGACGATTGCCGCGGCCATTGGCGGCGGTGGGCTCGGTGTGTTTATCTTTCGCGGCCTGGCATCCGTCGATACGACGCTGCTCCTGGCCGGCGCGGTTCCGGCTGCCTTGATCGCGGTGGCGGCCGATCGAGGACTCGAATGGGTCGAACACAAATTGTCGCCTGTGTGATCGTCGGGTTATGGGCGAGCAGGCATCGTCGGCTGTACCAAGGAACACCCGATCACGGTCGGCTCGAAGAATTTCACCGAGCAAGTGATCCTCGGCGAGATCGTGGCGCAGCATCTGGAACATCGGCTTGGCCGTCGCGTTGATCGTAAACTCAACTTGGGCGGGACGATGTTGGCGCATCAAGCGCTCGTGCGCGGAGAGATCGATCTCTATCCCGAGTACACGGGGACTGCGCTGACGACAATCTTAAAGTTACCACCCACCAGTGATCCGGCTGCTGCAATGGCGCTCGTCCGAGCCGAATATCAGGCGCGATTCGGCGTGGAATGGATGGATCCGTTGGGCTTCAATAATACATTTGCGATGGTGATCCGTGGAGAAGATGCTCGGAAAAGCAAGATTGCCACCTTGAGCGATGCGGCGCAGTATACTCCTGGTTGGAATCTTGGTGTAGGGTATGAATTCCAGCAGCGGCCGGATGGACTGGCCGGGTTACTGAAGACCTATAATCTTCCCATCCACGGATCGCCTAAAACCATGGACCTCGGATTGCTGTACAAGGCACTCGAACAACGAGAAGTTAACATGGTGGCCGGGAATGCCACCGATGGCCAGTTGTCGGTTCTGGATGTGCTGGTTCTCAGGGATGACAAGCAGTATTTCCCTCCGTACGACTGTGCATTGGCCGTGCGGAGCGAAAGTCTTGAGACCAACCCTCCCTTGCGGCAAGCCCTCACCGAACTGGCTGGACTGTTCACCGACCTGACCATGCGCAAGTTGAACTATCAGGTGGACGGGGCCCATCGCCCCGTCCGGGAGGTGGCCGAGCAGTTCCTTCGGGACGCCGGGCTGCGTCGCTAATCGGCGATCAGAAGGTTCTCGGCAAACGCCCATTCGGTATCGATCCATTGCGCTTCGCACAGGAATCCCGTGCGTCGAGCGATGCCAGGAATCTCCTCAACACGGAATTTGTGGCAGGCTTCTGTCCAGATCGTTTCCCCTTCTCTGAAGATACAGGTGAAGTCCGCGGCCCGAATCGATACGGTTTGCCTCCGTGTCGAGCGCAGATGCATTTCGATGCGACAGTCCATTTCTTGATACCGGACGTGGTGTTCGAAGTGTCCGTAGGAGCAAAGTCTCCCTCGAGTTCCCGATTGATTCGGGCAAGCAGATTGAGATTGAAGGCGGCGGTCACTCCAGTCGGGTCATCGTAGGCCAGCAGCATGTCATGGACCGATTTCTCCACGTCAGTTCCCAGCAGAAGGGCATCGCCGGGCTTTAGATGCCGACGGATGTCGCGCAGAAACATTCTCTGCTGCCGGTGGATCAAAATTGCCGATGGTGCTTCCGAGGAACAAGACCAGGAGTGTCTGATTCGGCCGGCGACGAGCCACTGCTTCCTGAAGCCCTTCCAGATACGATTTCTCCAGTCCGACGATGCTGATTGCGCCGACGTTTCCCAGTTCTTGGTGGCATTTGATGAGGGCCGCAGCGGATATGTCGATGGGGAAATAGGCCACCGGCTCTCGATCGGCGAGCGCCTCCAATATCCAGCGAGTCTTTCGGCCGCTGCCACTCCCCAACTCGACCACTGCCACGGGAGGTGGAAGATGTTCGAGCATGTCTCCGGCATGGCGGCGGAGGAGGCGCTCCTCGGCACGGGTCAGCCCATATTCTGGTAGCAGGGTGATTGCTTCAAACAGCGCCGTTCCCAGCTCATCGTACAGGTACATCGAAGGGAGTTCGCGTTGGCCCACCTTCCTGAGGCTGTCGCTCACTGCGACGGCGAACTCCCGGAC
>CAVQFZ010000019.1:0-131996 GCA_963711905.1 uncultured Nitrospiraceae bacterium
GGATCACTTCCAATGGGTTCCCCGTGTAGGCCGCATACCCGTCCGCGAGCGAGGCGTGCGCAATCCCATGGAAACCATAACGGCGGATCTGGTGCCGCTCGACCAACTCAACAGGAAGCGCATATTGCTTGGCGATTTCGGGCATGGTCTGATGAAAGGCCGTGTCGAACACCGCCACCATCGGCAGATCTGAACCGAACGCCGCTCTGGCTCCACGAATCCCCGCGAGGCACGAAGGATTGTGCAGGGGCGCCAACTCGGACAGAGCGTCGATTCCGGCCTCTACTTGCTCAGTAATCATTGTGGACCTCACGTACCGATCTCCTCCGTGCACCACCCGATGCCCGACCGCTTCGATCTTATCCAGAGAGCCGGCCAGCCGATCAAACAGCTCGCGCAACGCATGCGCATGGTCACGAACTTCCAACGTCGTCGTCGAACGGCCTACGGTCTGGCCCATGAGCTCAACCCTTGCGACGCTCCCAATCCCCTTCACAGCGCCCTGGAGCAACGCCGGTCGAGAGGTCAACAGTCCCGTTGGCTCCTCCACCACCTCGACGAGCCGAAATTTTATCGACGAGCTTCCGCTATTGAGCACGAGAATCCGCATGTCGCCACTGCGCGCGCTTACAGCAGGAATCCTGACGCGTTAATCATCATGCCCCTCGGTCATGCCCGTGCTTGCCGCCACCGCCGTCCCTTTGCCTTCCAGCGCGTCGCTGTATGTTCCAAGAGCCGCGGCGCCATTACATTTAGCCCGGTGGTAGAGCGCCTGCTGACCGCCCGTAATCTGATTCGCCTTGCCGTGCCAGACGTGCAGCGCGGCGTCCTGAAGGGCTCGGCCGTAGGAGAAGGTGATCGGCCACGGACGGGAAATCTCAAGAGTACTGACGGCGTTCAGATGCCGGGTGGCAACCACGTCGCTCTGTCCGCCGGACAGGAACACGATGCCGGGAACCGCCGCCGGCACGTGCCGGCGCAAGCAGCGCAACGTGGCCGTTGCGACCTCCTGCACGGAGGCCTGCTGAGGACAACCATTTCCAGCGATGACCATGCTGGGTTTCAGGAGCATGCCCTCCAGCAGGACGCACTGCTTGAAGAGCGCGTCGAAGACGGTATGCAGCACCGAACTCGTGATCTCCTCGCAGCGTTCAATGGTATGAGACCCGTCCATGAGCACCTCCGGTTCTACGATCGGGACGATACCTTGTTCCTGGCACAGAGCAGCGTACCGAGCCAGCGCATGGGCGTTGACGCTCACACACATAGGGCTGGGATGGGCGTCGGTGATGCGAATGACCGCCCGCCACTTGGCAAATCGCGCGCCCATAGCCGTGTATTCCTTCAGCCGGTCCCGGAGCCCATCGAGACCTTCGGTGATTTTTTCATCCGGTGAACCGGCCAGCAGCTTTGCACCGGTATCCACTTTAATCCCCGGAATGATCCCCTGATTGGACAATACCTCGGCCAGCGGTATACCCGCGGCGTTCTTCTGGCGGATGGTTTCGTCATACATGATGACGCCGCTGATAAAATCGGCAGCTCCCGGCGTCGTAAAAAGCATTTCGCGGTAGGTCCGGCGGCTGTCCTCGGTGGAGAGAATATTCAGGGCCTCGAATCGTTTGGAAATTGTGGAAACCGTTTCATCGGCTGCCAGAATACCCTTGCCTTTGGTGACCAGTTCTTTTGCTGTCTGTTCCAGCCCTTGTCGTCCCATGCTCCTAACTCCCTGTGATTTTCCGGCAGATCGATTCGAGATTACTTTAAAAACGGGGGGTACTATATACAGCGGTCCAGCTCGTTGCAACGGCTAATTGTTTCGCACCGGTAAATTCAGGGTAAATTCCTTGTCGTACATATAGGTGGCAATAAAGACGCCATCGATGCTGATCGAACGACTCTTCTCTTTTCACAAGGCATTGGACGTCATGGAACCAGCAAAACTTGACGCCTCTCGACTACTGATGATAGTTTTCACTTCCGATTGACACTACGTCGCCATCACGACGCCGCTTTAACGACCCAAACCAGGTAGAACCGATATGCCCAGCCTTCAATCCGTGAGACGAAAGATCGACTCCGTCAAGAAAACCCAAAAAATCACGAAAGCCATGAAAATGGTGGCGGCCGCCAAGCTGAAGCGCATGCAGGACCGGATTCTCGCGGCGCGCCCCTACGCTCACAAGATGCGGGATACCATTCGCATGCTGAGCCGGCGCGTGAACCGAGACGCGCACCCGTTGCTCAAGAAACGGGCGGAGCACCGGATCGTCGTCGCGGTGGTCACGAGCGATCGTGGATTATGCGGCGCTTTCAATGCGAACATCCTTCGCACGGCGGCGGCCGCCCTGAAAGAATTCGAGACGAAAGGCATGCAGATAGAAGTCGCGGTCATCGGCAGAAAAGGCCGCGATTTCTTTCGAAGACGACCCTGGAAAGTCCGTCGTGAAGTAGTGGATATCTTCGACAAGCTTTCGTTCGAGCACGGCATGCTGTTGGGGACCGAACTCCAAGCGATCGACGATTATGTGACCGGCCGGATCGATGCCGTGTACACAATCTACAATGAGTTCAAATCCGCCATCCAGCAGCGTGTGGTTGTGGAACGGCTGCTGCCGATCGATTGGGTCGTCGAGATTGCAGACGTGAAGGAGCCTGAACACACCACGGAGCAGATGCCCGGCGGCTATCTCTACGAGCCGAGCGAAAGCGAGGTCTTACAAGATTTGCTGCACCGCAATTTCCACGTGCAGGCCTACCGTATCTTGCTTGAATCGTCGGCCGCAGAACAGGGTGCTCGCATGACGGCCATGGACGGCGCCACGCGAAACGCCGGCGAACTGATCAAGCGGCTCACGGTCTACTACAACAAGACCAGGCAGGCGGCGATCACGAGGGAGCTCATGGATATCGTCGGCGGAGCCGAAGCTCTCAAATAACCTTCTCATCCGCTGGCCCCTGAATTCGCGATCGATCCCGTGAACCGACATCCAACCTTCATGACGGCCTCTTGGAGAGCGCGTCACTCGGTACGGTCGCCCGCTCACCGAAGCTACAACGGCTCCTTTCGTGCGTCGTCGAAATCAGTTCCCCGGAGGACGGAATGGTCACAGTTCAGGGGAAGCCTTGCTGGGTGTCTAAAGGGAGCTTGCGCTCTCTGCGCGGCGAGCCCGGACGGCGACAGTAAGCAGTAGGACCAGTCCGACCAGCCCCGTCACGATCAGCATGACGACCGCCTTGGGATCGACGGCACTCGCCCCCGCAGTGACAAGCGCGGCACCGATATTGCGCCCGCCGGTCGCATAACCCAACAGGCGGCGCCCCGCCGGATCAGGCTCGGCAAGCACCCACGCGCCGGAGAACAGCAGCACTACAAACAGGATCGCCGCGCCGATCGCACCGCTCCCGAAAACACCGACCAGCGCCGTGAAGTTCGTACCGCAGACGAGCAGCACCGCGGCGATGAAGGCGATATTGGACGTCTTGGTGATCAAGGGTAGCAGCTTGGCGCCGGCCTGCGGTGCGACACGCTGCCAGGCCATGCCGAGCAGAAGCGGAGTGAGCATCAGCCCGACCAGCGGCATTGCGATCCGTCCCGGCTGCACCTGTATGCCCGTGGCGAACAACGGCAGCGCCACCGGCATGACCACGACGCTGGCCCCCATGAGCAAGACCATCAGAGCGGCTGCGCTTGCCATGTCGCTACGGCCCGCTTCAGCGAGCTTGGGCAACAGCGGCGAGCCAGCGGCGAAACCAAGCAAGAGCAACCCCAGCTCATATCCTGGATCCAACGGTAGCGCCGCTGCTATCGCCAGGGCCACCGCAGGCGCCAGCAGGAAGTTGGCGATCAGGGCACGGAGAACCCACAGGGGGCGACGGAGCGGCGCCACGACCTCGGTGCCCCGTACGCCAAGGCCGATCGAAAGCATGCTCGACACAACAAAGATGACGACGGTGATTTTTACGAGCATCTGTGAGTTAAGTCTCGATCTCCTGTCAGAAACTCGGGAACATGTAGCGAATGCCCACTTCGACGTTCCAGTCGTAGGCCCCGGCGACATCACGTCCCCAGATTCCCACTCCGGGACGGACGTACGCGCCCAACCGGCCGATCAAATTCCGACCGCCCTCAAACTCCATCGTCATGCTGCTCTTCCCGCTTCTCTCGAAGTCGACGTTCCATACCGCTTGAACCACGGTCCACCACCGCCGGCCCCAGAAGGAATTCACTTGGATTGCAGCATTGAAACGCGAGAGATCTCTTCTGGACGGATCTCCGCCGACGGATGTTTGATATTGCAACAAGCCGATCAGGAACGAGTCCCATCGTGGAATAAACCGGGCCGTGGCAAAGGTGGGGCCGACCGTATACTTGCCGAGCCCCAACCCGGTGTCGGCGGCAGTCGGCATGGTCGTCACAACGCCGACGAGCATGGCATATTCCGGCGTGTTATAGACGCGCCACGCGGGGGTCACGGCGAGATCGCTGAATCCTTGTTGGCTGGTTGTGCCAGGGCGATCCGGGTCGCTCCATTTCAGTAACGGCGCATCAACCCGCACCAACCAGTTGCCGCGAAACGGAACATCGACGCGCGCCGTTGTCACGGTCCCCTGCGCGCCCTGCGGAAGATCGAGGTATTGGCTGGTCAGTTGCAGCCGCCCGACAATCGCCGTTGGATCCGTTCCGTATTTCGCGGCGACTTGTCGTAGCCGCTCGGCCTCTTCCAGTTGCTCCGGCGTCATGGGCTGTGGCCCGATCCGCTTCAACACCCGGCGCCTCGGTTCTTTCCCCGAGGCCGGCGCAGGTTCCTCCGGATTGTCTTCGGCGGCAGGAGTCTCGTCCGCCTGATTCGAGGGCGTCTCCCTGTGAGGATCGTCAGGATGGACCTCGCCAAGGGCCGACACGTGATCAATCCCTATCGACAACAGGAAGATGACAAGCACCGACATGTATCTGAATGGACCGTGTGCAGGGACGCTCATTGAGCGGTTATACTCACAGATAATCCGATCCGGTGTCTGATTCATCAATATATCGGAGTCGTTCGCTTGCGGCGGGATTGACGGAGGCACGATCGACATCAGGCCAACGATCTAGGGTCCCGACGCGCAGCAGACCGGACTGTATGCTGAGGCGAACAAACTTTCAAGGTGCACTCCGCCTCCGCTTTCGTACGAACTGAGCTTTGCTCTTTCTTCTTCCCATTCTACACGTCTATACTGTGCCGCCGAACGTGGTCCCATGCTCACCGAGGAGTCATAGTTGGGAATTGTGAGTGAGACCTCCCACAGGGTTCTGGTCATGCTGGTCGGACTGGCTTTGATGCTGGGAGCAGCCGGCTGCAAGAATGAGGCTGGATCGACCGCATCGGAAGCGGCACCGGAAGTCCTGGTCACAGAGGTGCTTCAGCGAGATCTGCCTATTCATGCGGAATGGGTGGGTACGACGGACGGCTTCGTCAACGCTACGATACAAGCGAGAGTCACCGGCTACCTCGTCAAGCGCACCTTCGACGAAGGTTCCTTCGTCAGGAAAGGCGATCTGCTGTTCCAAATCGACCCTCGTCCGTTTCAAGCGGCTCTCGCGGAAGCCAAGGGCGAACTCAGCAAAGCCGAAGCCCGCCTCGTGAAGACCGAGCTGGACGTGAAACGCGACACACCACTCGCCTTGGCCAAGGCGATCAGCCAGAAGGACCTGGAGGATTCGATCCAGATGAATGCCGCGGCCAAAGGCTCACTGGCCTCAGCCAAAGCGGCGGTTGAACAGGCGCAGTTGAACCTGACCTTCACGAGGATTGAAGCGCCGATCGACGGTATCACCGGGATTGCGAAAGCCCAGATCGGCGACTTGGTCGGCCCGAACACCGGTCTTCTCACGTCGATCTCGACCGTTGATCCGATCCGCGTGTACTTTCCGATCAGCGAACAGGAATACCTCAAAGCGGCTGAGAAAGTGCGAGCGGCCTACAACGACACGAAGAGGAAGCGGGACGACAGGCTTGAATTGATCCTCAGCGACGGCTCGGTTTACCTTCATCCGGGCAACTTTCTGCTGGCCGATCGCCAGGTGGACGTGAAGACCGGGACAATCCGCATTGCGGCGATGTTCCCGAACCCCGGCAACCTTCTTCGTCCTGGTCTCTTTGCCCGCGTTCGCGCCGTGACGAGTACGAAGCGGGGCGCACTCTTGGTTCCGCAGCGCGCCATCACCGAGTTGCAGGGCCGCTACCAGTTGGCAGTCGTGGGCCCGGAGAACAAAGTCGAGATCCGTCCGGTGAAGGTGGCGGAGCGAGTGGATAAGCTCTGGGTCATCGAAGAAGGAGTGCAACCGGGGGAACGCGTGGTTGTCGAAGGGTTACAAAAGGTGAAAGCAGGTATCACGGTCAACCCCAAACCGTTCCAGGAGGCGCCCGAGAAGACGGCGTGATGCCCGTGCAACTCTGACATCGCTCCGCACCCTCGCAGAATCGTCCCGTTCAACTCTATGGCGAAATTCTTTATCAACCGCCCGATCGTCGCGATGGTCATCTCGATCATCATGGTGATCCTGGGCGTTGTCGCGATGGTTCAGCTCCCGATTGCGCTCTATCCCGACATCGCACCTCCGGAAATCCAACTGGCAGCCACCTACGTCGGCGCGGACGCCGTCACACTCGAAAAGTCGGTGGCCACCCCCATCGAGCAGATGATGAGCGGGGTGGACAATATGATCTACATGTACTCGGTGAATGCGAACAACGGGCAAATGACTCTCCGTGTGGATTTCGACATCAATACCAAACCTAACGACGATCAGATCCTGGCGCAGATGCGCTATACGCAGGCCGAATCCCAGCTGCCGCAGGAGGTACGGAACTTCGGAGTCACGATCAAGAAATCCACGACCAGCCCTCTCGCGCTCTTCTCGCTGTACTCACCGAACGGCACCTACGACGAAATCTTCCTGGCGAACTATGCCTACGTGAATATCAATGACCCCATGAGCCGTGTGCCCGGCATCGGTCAGGTGACGGTCTTCGGGGCAGGCCAATATGCGATGCGCTTCTGGGTGCGACCGGATCAGCTCGCCAAACTCGGGGTCACGGTGACGGAAATCACGAACGCCATTAAGGCCCAAAACACCGTCAACCCTGCCGGTCAGATCGGCGCCGAGCCGGTGCCGCAGGGACAGGAGTTCACTTACAGCGTTCGCGCCCAGGGTCGCCTGGAAACCGAAGAGGAATTTGGGAACATCGTGATCCGGGCCAACCAGGATGGCTCCATGATTCGGCTGAGGGACGTGGCCCGAGCCCAGCTCGGCGCGCAGATGTACAACATCATCGGCCGGATGAACGGGAAGCCGGCTGCGGTCATGGCGATCTACCAACTTCCTGGATCCAACGCGATCCAGACCATGGACGCCGCTACAAAACTGATGGAGGAGATGAAATCCCGCTTTCCGGGCGATCTCGATTATGTGACCTCTCTCGATACGACGCAGGCCGTGCGGGAAGGCATCAATGAGATTGTCCACACGCTCTTCGAAGCGCTGATTCTGGTGATCATCGTCGTCTACATCTTCCTGCAAGGCTGGCGTGCCACATTGATCCCCCTCCTGGCCGTACCGGTTTCACTGGTCGGAACGTTTATGCTCTTTCCCTTGCTCGGCTTTTCGATCAACACGCTGTCACTGTTCGGCCTTGTGCTGGCCATCGGGCTGGTCGTGGACGACGCGATTGTGGTGGTCGAGGCGGTTGAGCATCACATCGAACACGGCCTCTCGCCGAAAGCGGCCAGCCTCAAGGCGATGGAGCAGGTCTCCGGGCCAGTGGTGGCCATTGCGCTGATCCTGGCAGCGGTCTTTGTCCCGACTGCGTTTATTCCCGGCATTACCGGACGCTTGTATCAACAGTTCGCCGTCACCATCGCCCTTTCCGTCATCATCTCGGCATTCAATGCGCTCACTTTGAGCCCCGCTCTTTCTGCCCTTCTGCTACGGCCGAAACAACCGACGAGAGGGCCGCTGGGACGTTTCTTCGGTTGGTTCAATAGATCGTTCGGGCGCGCGACAGACGGCTACGTGACGGTCTGCGGTGGGCTCATTCGCAAGGCCGGCTTCTCGATGCTGCTCCTCGTTGCGATCACCGGTGTTTCCGGTTGGCTGGGTGCGCAATTGCCGACCGGCTTCCTCCCGGTAGAGGACCAGGGCTATGTATACCTGAACGTGCAGCTCCCTGAGGCATCCTCTCTTCAACGAACGGATCAGTTGACCAAGGAAGTTGAGACCATTCTCAAAGACACACCAGGCATCAAATACGCCACCAGCATCGTCGGCTTCAGCCTGTTGAGCACCGTCAGTACCACCTACAACGCCTTCTGCTTCGTCACGTTCGAGCCTTGGGAAAAGCGCAAGAAACCCGAGGAGCAGCTGCCGTCGATATTTCAGAACGTCAACAAGCGACTGGCCGAGCTTCCTGAAGCCAAAGCGTTCCTTTTTCCACCTCCTGCGATCCCGGGTGTCGGCACCTCCGGCGGTGTCACGTTCGTCTTGGAAGATCGAGCCGGAAAGGATATCGGCTTTCTAGCGGACAATACTCAGAAGTTCATGGAGGCGGCCAGAAAACGCCCCGAGATCGCGCGTATCGACACCACATTCATCCCCGACGTGCCTCAGGTGTTTGCCAGAGTGGACCGCGATAAGGTGCTCAAACAGGGGGTCCCCCTCTCCGACGTGTACCAGACGCTTCAAGCCTTTATGGGCGGGGTGATGGTGAATTACTTCAATCGATTCGGTCGCGTCTGGCAGGTCTATGTCCAGGCCGAAGGAGAGTTTCGTACGCAGGCCGAACAGGTCGGACAATTCTATGTACGGAACGGCGATGGCGACATGGTGCCGCTTTCCACACTCCTGACGATGGAGCACGTTCACGGTCCGGAGTTTACGATACGCTACAACGCCTATCGTTCCGCGCAGCTGCTGGTGGGGGCTGCGCCAGGCTATAGCTCCGGCCAGGTGATGAAGGCATTGGAGGAACTTTTTGCCGAGTCGATGCCGTCCGGCATGGGGTTCGATTACATGGGCATGTCGTTCCAGGAGAAGGTCGCGGCGGAAGGCGTGCCGGCCGGCGTGATTTTCGGATTCTCTCTGCTCTTTGTGTTCTTGATTCTCGCCGCGCAATACGAGAGCTGGACCTTGCCCTTCAGTGTGCTCATCGGCACCCCGATCGCCGTCTTCGGTGCCTTCGGCGCTTTATGGCTCTTCAAACTGGCGGCCCCTCAAGCAAGCGAGAATGATATCTTTACCCAAATCGGCCTGGTGATGCTGATCGGCCTGGCCGCCAAGAACGCGATCCTCATCGTGGAATTTGCGAAGGTCGAGCATGAGGGAGGAAAGCCGTTGATCGATGCGGCGCTGGCTGCAGCCAGGGTGCGGCTCCGTCCGATCCTCATGACCGCATTTGCGTTCATTCTTGGCGTGGTCCCGCTCGTGCTCGCCACCGGAGCCGGCGCGCACGGACGAGTCCTCCTTGGCCTCACGGTCTTCGGCGGCATGCTGACCGCAAGCGCCATTGCGATCTTCCTGATCCCCGTCAGCTTCTATGTCGTCGAAAAACTCTCAGCTGGGCGTGGCCACCGCACGCCGGGCGCTCCGAAATCCGGGACGCCGAACTCTTCCGCTGACGGCCGGCGCCAATCGCCGGTTCTCAAACCGGAGCCGCTTTCAGCACCTGCGCCCCTGGAGGGAGGGCATTGAAATGAGACGACTGCTTGCCGCATCAGCTCTTGTGATGCTCGCCGTCGGCTGCAGCATGGGACCGAATTACACTCGCCCGGAAACGCCCAGCGCCGATGCGTGGCGCATGACCGCTGCGACTTCGGAATCCATCGCGAATCTGCCCTGGTGGGAACTGTTGAAGGACCAGGAACTCCAACGGTTGATCCGCACCGCCCTGGAGGAGAATCAAGATGTGCGAACGGCCGCCGCGTCCGTCGAGGAGTTCCAGTCACAGCTCGTCATTTCACGGTTCGATCTGGCGCCGTCTCTGGAGTACGGAGGCAATGCTTTCGTGTTCAATTCCGCTAGAAATTCCGTCGGTATTCCTATGCCCGGAGGCGGGGGAGTGTTTCTCCCGAATCAAGGCGGTCCGACGCTCACCAATGAGAGCGCCTTCGGCGGGCTCAAATGGGAGATGGACATCTGGGGGAAGATCCGACGATCCATTGAGGCTTCGCGGGCGCAATTGCTGGCTCGCCAGGAGGCACAGCGCGCTGTGATTCTCGGCCTGGTCGGCACGGTGGCCGAGGCCTATTTTGATTTGCGGCAACTGGATCTGCAGATCGAAATCACCCGGCGGACGCTCAAAGCATGGGATGAGACCGTGAGAATCTCGCGCATCAAATTGGATCAGGGCGCCATTTCCAAGCTTGATCTGGACCGGTTCGAAGCGGAGCGCGCCTATGCCGCTGCGCAACTCGCAGACCTGGAGCGGCAGTCGGTTCAGAAGGAAAACCAGATCAGCCTCCTGTTGGGACGCAAACCCGCTCAGATTTTACGCGGGAGCGCACTCACTGAACAGATGATGCCGCCCGAGATTCCGGCTGGGCTTCCATCCGACCTGCTCCGGCGCCGACCAGACATTCTGCAGGCGGAGCAGGACCTGGTTGCTGCCACGGCCAGCATCGGCGTAGCACAGGCTTCACGGTTTCCACAAGTTTCGCTGACCGGCGCGCTCGGGGTCGCGAACCCGCAACTGGGTTCCATTTCGCCGGGCGTTGCGTTTACACAATACGCCGCCGCTGCCGTCACAGGACCGCTCCTCAACGCCACCGCGCTCGGCTATCAGGTGAAGGTCGCCGAGGCGCGGACCAAGCAGGCGTCGTTTCAGTATGAAAAGGTCATCGTGACGGCCTTGCGGGAGGTCGAGGACGCTTTGGTTGCCGCGCAAAAGTCGCGCGAGCAGGGGAAAGCGCAGGAAGCTCAGGTCACCGCGTTACGATCCGCTTTCGACCTGGCCGATCTGCGCTATCGAGGCGGCCGGGCGAGTTATCTCGATGTGCTGACGGCCCAACGGAGCCTCTTCGATGCGGAACTCGCGCTGGCACGCACTCACCGCACCCAGTTGGTCTCGATTGTCCAGCTCTACAAAGCGTTGGGCGGGGGTTGGTCCCCGGACGACATGCAGAACTATCTTCAGGCTTCGGTCGATCCGGCGAAGAGGTCGGCCGGCCCGTCCACAGGCGAGCCGTAACTCATGTGGCACGGGGGGTCTCGCGCATCCGAAAGGAGGGCCGTGTCACATCACAGAAAAGGACACGTGCATGCCGCTGCATGAAATCATCGGCTTCGTGGCAGGATTCGGGACGACCTTCGCCGCCCTGCCGGACTTGATCGCGATGCTCAAGCGGCGGTCCACTCATGGCATGAATCCCACGATGGCCGGGATCATGGGCACATTTCAGATTGTGTGGGTGTACTACGGATTCTTGATCGAGTCCAGACCGGTGATCGCCTGGAACTTCGTTGCGGTCATCATTAATTTCCTAATGGTTGGCGCGTACACGTATTTTAAGCGCTTGGAAAACGGTTGATGTGCGGCCGACGTGTGTACCCCTGCCGCTGATTTCTCGTTGACGGAGCTTTCAATCGGGCTATAAACTTGTTCCCAATACACTCTGGAACGTCGGCACTGAGCCGATTCACGCGACTGAGCCAATTAACAAGGAGGTTTTCCGATGAAGACGAAACAGATGGCGGTGTTGATGGCCGTGACATTCTTGATAGCCGGATCTGCCCCTGCGATGGCAGCCGATGTCTATGTCTTTCCCAAGGAGAATCAAAGCAAGGACCAACAGGAACAGGATACCTTTTCCTGCTACAAATGGGCCAAGGAACAAACGGGGTTCGATCCGACCAAACCGGTTGCGCAACCGAGTGCCCCGCCTCCCCAGGGTGGAGCAGCCCGCGGAGCTGCAAAGGGCGCCGCGGTAGGCGCCGTCGGCGGAGCGATTGGCGGCGACGCCGGCAAAGGCGCGGCGATCGGCGCGGGAGTCGGCGCAGCAGCCGGTGCCCACAAACGACGCCAGGGAGCAAGACAGCAGGAAGCAGCGCAGCAGCAGGCCTCGACACAGCACGAGGCGAGCGTGGACGGGTATCAGCGCGCGTTCGGAGTCTGCATGGACGGCAAAGGCTACGCGGTCAAGTAGGCGGCCGGCCCCGGCTCTTGCCGGGGCCTCTCTGCACCATGCTCAGGACCAATGCGGGGAAGGAGGCTAACGATGAAAGAAAGCCTCATAGCATCGGTCTGCCCATCGGGATTGTATTGTCCGACTCGACCCGCTCTGTCTGGAGACGCGCCCATTACCATCAATAACAACTTGAACAATCTGCTCCAACTTGTGTCGATCGCGGTGAGAATCGGCGTCTGCGGCATGGCGAAGCACCGGCGACGTACGGACGGGCACAGGGTTTTCCCCTGGAAGATGTGAAATCGATACGGCAGTCATCGGTTCGAATCGCGCTGATGGGGCGGTGCGCTCGCCCTTCTCGCGATCGTTGCGGCGGCACCACTCTGGTTGTGGCTGAACGCGACGACGCACGTGCGGGATTGGTTGACGGAGACAGTCGGCGCGGGCATCGGCAAGCGAGTCACGATCAGCGGGCCGGTGACCTGGACCTTGTCGCTTGAACCGACGATTGTGCTCAAGCAGGTTGCAGTCGCCGAGAAATCGGACCATGGATTCTCAGACCTCGCCACCGCGGACACAGTCGAGCTGTCGATCGACTTGCCGTCGTTGTCGCGCCGGTCGATCGCCATTCCCTCCCTCGCCGTCACCGATCTCAAGGTGGTACTCGATAAAAAAGTCCTTGAACGAGAAGCCGACGGGGAACGAGAAGCCGACGGGCGATCAACGACCCCGGACGATGCCCCGAAGTCGGAACCGTCCGGCTTTGCGGTGCAGATCCACGCGATCCACCTCAGCCGCGGGGCGGCGATATTCAGCGTTGCACCCTCTGCCGCCACGGAGCGGGTGACGCTCCATGAAGCGAAGCTGGACATGGCTCCCGATCGGCCCGTACGCCTTGTCGCAAGCGGAGAGTTCAGGCGGGTGCCTGTTACGATCGACGCGACAGGCGGCAGGCTCTTGGATGTGACCAACGGCGGGCATGGATGGTGGCCGGTGGCCATGGAGGCCCACACGCCGGAGATGACGGTCTCAGTGGACGGCAACATCGGGCTTCCGATGGGGTCGCCTCTGGTGGATGTTCAGCTTACCGCCGCGGGCTCTCGCCTGGACAGGACCAACCAGTTACTGGCGGTGGACTGGCCTGGGCTTGGTCCTTACAGCCTTTCCGGTCGAGTGAAAGCCACCGGCGAGCAGGTGACCATCAATGCTATGAAAGCGATGCTGGGCGCGAGCGATCTGGCGGCGGATGTCTCGCTCCGATACCACCAGGGGCGGCCGCGCCTCTCTGCCACCCTCGCCTCTCGGAAGATCGATCTGAACGATTTTTCAACCGGAAACGGCGTCTCGCAGGATGCCGATTTCATCGGCCATTTCATCGAATGGTTGAAGGCGTGGGATCTGGCCGTCGCGCTGACGTGCGATTCCGTCGTGCTCGGCGAGCGCACATTTGGGTCGTTACAGGTCCAGGCAAATTTGGAAGCGGGCTTGCTCCAGATCGGGGTGCCGGCTGCCGACTTCATGGGAACACGGATCGAGGGACGGACTGAGATCGATGTCCGCGAGGACGTTCCATCCCTTTCGCTCGCTGTAATCGGGCGGGGACTTGAACCGGCGATGCTCAAAACTGAATTGTCCGGTGCTCTGATCGGCATGTCTGATGCCGCGCTGAACGCAACGGCTCGTGGAAGGACATGGGAGGCGCTCCTCGGCTCGTTGGCCATCTCGCTTCGGACGGATCATTCGATCTTCTTGTTTCATGATCCCGTGTCGGGACGACCGATCGAGCTTTCGTTGGACAAAGGAATGGCGAGGTTGGACGCATCTGCCCCCGGGAAAATCGACCTGACCGGCCGGTATGGGCTGCGGCCATTCCGCATTCATGCGACGACCGGTTCTGTTTCCGCCTTGCTGGCCGATGAAGCCTGGCCGATCAACGCGGTCCTCCAAAGCGGTCAGGCCCGTTTGCTGGTGGACGCCACCGTGCCCCGGCCGCTGAATCATGAGACCTGGGCTGTGCGTGTTCGAGCGCAAGGCCGCAGCCTCGATGAGTTCGCTTCCTCCCTGCCGGCCATCGGCCCTTTTCGCCTGTCGGGCCATGTGGCCGGCGATCGCGGCGGGTCCTGGAGCAACACGTTCTCGTGGCAGATCGGAGAAAGCGACGGAGCAGGACGGCTGGATGTGGCCACGGAGAGCGACCGCCTGGCCGTCACGGCCGACCTCACGTCGCGCCGCCTGCGCGCAGACGACTTCATGGATCGTACGGCGGGCCATGACGCATGGGGGAGCTCAATATCCGGCCGTGGAAGTCCGACGGCGCCGGTGATTCCGCCGTGGCTTGTGGCGGACATGAAATGGAAGATCGATCAACTCCATACCGGTCCGCTCCACCTACGCAGGTTTCTGCTCAAGCTCACGGTAGATCATGGCCGAATGGAAGCCTCTTCTTCGGCCATGCACCGGCATGGAGACATGAACGCGCTGCTGATGTTCGATACCAGCGAGGCCGTGCCTCGGCTGAAGATGCAGGCTCGTTCGCGACAGTTCGACTCTGGCGCGCTGCTTCGCGAAGCGAAGGTCACCGATCGTGTAACAGGAACGACCGATCTCGCGCTCGATCTGACGAGCGAGGGGAACACAGCTGAGGAGCTGGTGGACCGCGTTGCATTCAACGTGACCGTGACACCGGGCGCCTTGCGTATTGCCGGTCGCGGCGGCGAGGAGGTGGGACCGATTACCCTCTCGACGGCAAGCCTGTCGGGTCGAATCCACGAGCCTCTTCGCCTCATTGTCCAAGGCAAAACGCGTGACCTTCCGCTCACGCTCACCGCCACGAGCGTTCCATTGAAACAAGTGCTCGATCTCCCGGCACACCTGCCCTGGACCCTGGCCCTGCGGGGACCTGACATTGCTGTGGACGCGCAGGGGCGGGCAGGATTTCAAACCAGGGCAGGGACCGCGGATTTCCGCGTCAGTCTGAAGGGGGCTTCGCTGTCGCGTCTAGCCGCCCTGTTCGACCACGACCTGCCTGAGCTGGGTTCGTATGAGCTGTCGAGTGATGTAACCTACGCCGATCAGAGGGTGACCCTGTCCGATCTCCAAGTGCGAGTGGACAAAAGCGATGTCGCCGGGAGGATCGAGATCGCGTGGAGGGAATCTCGGCCACGGGTGACTGGGACCTTCTCGTCCAAATTGGTCGACCTGGAGATCCCGGAACGACCCGCTTCGAAAGCGGTCACGATGGAGAGCGGGGAGTCGTCGTCGAAAGCGACGACCGAGTCGGCCCCGGACGCGGTCGGCCCGAGAATCATCCCGGATTGGCGGCTGCCCGTTGAGTCCTTCCACTCAATGGAATTGGACTTACTCTGGACGATCAAACGGCTTTCGGCTCCGCCGCTGTTGGTGGAGGAGACCAACGCGATGCTGACCATGAAGGATGGCGTCTTGACCGTTGGTCCGCTGGCATGGGTCCTCGATGGGGCGATGAAGACCGGGCGATTCACGATAGACGGCACCCGCAAGGTTCCGCATGTCGCGATTGAGATCATGGCAATCGCTCTTGATTACGGTGGACTCTTCAAAGCATTGAATATTACGGACAAGGTGGAAGGACACGCCGATATCTACCTGACCGCGGAAGGACAGGGTCAAGACTTTCGAGAGGTGATGGGGTCCGCGAACGGCCATCTTGAAATCGTCGCCGGGCAGGCGACATGGGAGAATCGGGTCATCCATCTCTGGGCATCCAATCTTATGACGGCCATGCTGTCGCAAGCGTGGCGCCGGGAGAGATCCTCCCACTATAATTGCGGAGCCGCGTATATCGACATTCAGAATGGAGAAATGGAAACCGACGCGCTGTTGATCGACTCAAGCGACCACTCGGTCGCAGCTGCCGGGACGTTGAACCTCGGCACGGAAGACCTGGACATGGTGGTGACGCCCAGTCCGAAAAGTTTGGCCCTTCTCAGCCTGGCCGTGCCGGTTCGTTTGACCGGACCCCTGGCCGCTCCCAAGACGTCGACGTCACCCACCTCGATCGCCGCCAGCAAAGCTTGGAAGGTTCTTGATATCGCGGTCCCCATCGGACTGACTTTGCAGGTGCCTCGTGTGATTCTTGGGGACAAGGCCACGGCGGCCGGCTCTCCGCTCGAGAATCCCTGTACGGCTGCCTTGCAAAGGGAAGGCAAAGGAACACTGACGACTCGAAAAGTCGTCACCAGCGGGTTTGAATGGGTGGCGGATCTTTTGCGGAGAGGCGGATCGGCGGGAGCAAGATTGTTCCAACCTCGGCCCAGCGTATCTGCGCGTGATGGAACAGGAGCTCCATGAGGGCGATCATGTGCCTTCTCGCTTCGATAGCGCTCGGCTGCGGCCGGCAGTGACCGAGGTAGCCATCATTGCTTGGATCGAGTATATAGGGGGCATCATGAGGGGATTGTACAGACTGTCGGCACAGCGGGCGTGGGGCTTTTGGATGTCTTTGACGACGGCGATGGTGGTCGTCTTGGTTCTCGGGACACCCTGCATGATTCTGGCTGAGGAACCGGCAAAAGAAGAGTTTCGCGACCGGCTCATGATCCGCGCCGGCTGGGCCTATGTCTTCGGAGTCGATGCAGACGTCACGGTTCGCGGCGACAGAACAGGGATTGGTGCGAGCGTTGACTTTGCAAAGACTTTGGGCGGAGACGACAGCACGAGTGCGCTCAGAGTCGACAGCCTCTATCGATTCAACGAGCGCCATGCGGTCGGCTTCTCGTGGTATCGGGTCGCGTTGGGGGGAGAAAATACGATTCTCGACCGGCAAATAGAGATCGGCGACAACACCATCAATGCCAACGCGAGCGTCCAGTCGAACCTGAACGTGAATCTCTATAGGTTTATTTACAACTGGTCGTTCTATCGCAGCGACAAGGTGGAGCTGGCCTTGTCGCCCGGGTTCTATGTGGCGGCGACGAAATTCGATCTCACGGCGCAAGGGAACATCCTCCTGCCCAACAACCAACCTTCCAGTTCGACGAGCGTGAACGAGCGTGTGACTCTTCCGCTGCCGTCGTTCGGGGTTCTTTTGAACTACAACATCATGCCACGCCTCCAGTTTCAGACCCGCACCGACTTTTTCTATCTCCAGCTGGGCGATTACGAGGGTGTGATGTTTGAGTTCTATGCCGGCCTTGAGTACCGGCTGTTCAAGCACTTTGCGGTCGGTGCCGCCTATGACCGGCTGTCCACGGGTCTGCAAAATACCAGCAGAGACGGGTTTGAGCTCGATGTCGCATACAATTTGGCCTACTTCTACGGCTCCCTCTACCTCTTCTGACGATTCTGGGCCCCTCCCGTGAAGGAGAAGGAAACCATGCGCGCATTGGTCGTGGCACCACATGAGAAGACGGTCCGTCTGACGGAACGGTCGGGGCCTCGCAAGCCCCATGGCGGCGAGGTGTTGCAGGCCGCTCGACTTATGAAGACGCAATCCGCCGTCTCGAACAGTTCATGGCGCTGTTCCCTGAAGCCGTACGATCGCTGATGCACCGGGTTCCATTCGAAGAAGCTCCGAGCGTGCTGGCGTGCAAGCAGGGCATTAAAGATGCGATCACTTTCACGACGTAACGCGCGTCGCCGGGCGCCGATAATCGACGATCCGATCAAGGAGGAATTGATGAGTTGACACGACGGCGGATTCTCACTGTATACTTTGCATCTTTTTCTCGGCTGCCGTCCTGTTTACGGACAATGCTCGTGCGGGGCTCATAGTTGGACAAGATCATGAAAGAAAGTCGGAACAAGCCGTCATTTGACCGGCCAGACCTCTCAGTTTTGACAGGTCCCCTCCGTCGTCAAATCTGATACATCTTGTGGCGCCGATGCCGTGGGATCGGCCCGCCGTTTATCCGGCTCAACATGCGAGGGCATCGGCGTCTGACCACGGGACCAACAACCGTTCTCATTCTATAAGGCAAAGGAGATCGTACCCATGAAGTCATTGACGACCATCACACTTATGGCGGCGGTAAGTCTATTCCTTGTGGCCTCAGTCTCGCAGGCTCAAGGTACCTCGGATGCCAACCAGAAGATTCTGATGCAGAAGATCAAGGCCGACAAGAAGCTGCTGGTCGCAGAGAATATGGCGCTGACCGATGCGGAAAACAAGGTGTTCTGGCCTCAATACGACGGGTACCAGAAGGAATTGGATCAGATCAATCATAGATTGATGAGTGTCATCAAAGAGTACGCCGATGCCTTCAATAAGGGACCGATTCCCAACGACACGTCGACGAAGCTCATGCATGACTTTCTGGCGACGGAAGAAGCGGAGGTCGATCTGAAGAGCGCCTACGCGAAGAAAATTGCGGCCGTCATGTCGCCGGCAAAAGCGGCGCGTTACATCCAGATCGAGAACAAGATCCGGGCGCTGCTCAAGGCCGAAATGGCCCAGCAGATTCCGTTGATTTACTAGCGGACAGGAAACGTACGGACGAGCGGAACAAGTATTGAACCAAAGGAGAATGACCATGCGATCAGCGCGACGAGTCAGTGCGGTTGTCATCGGCCTTTTCATCATGGCCGGATGCGCATCACAGGAGACAGTTTCGAAGCCCGCCGGCCCCCCTTCCAAGGCCGCGGCCGGATCGGCTTCTCACCAGGCCCCCGGATCGATGGCGAGCGAGCAGAATACTCAGATCTTGCTGGACAAGATCAAGGCCGACAAGAAACTGCTGGTGGCCTCCAACATGGAGCTGACTGATGCGGAATCCAAGGCATTCTGGCCTCTCTATGAGGACTATCAGGGCGAATTGATGCAGATCAATGAGCGGCTCGGAAAGACGATTACCGATTATGCGGATCTCATCAACAAGGGATCCGTTCCGGACGATCACGCCACGGCGCTGCTCGACGAGGCGCTGGCGGTCGAAAAGGCGGAAGTCGATCTGAAGCATGCCTATGCCGAGAAGGTTGCGACGGTGTTGCCGGCCACCAAGGCGGCCAGATACATGCAGATTGAAACAAAAATCAGGTCGCTCCTGAAGGGTGAGCTTGCCAAGCGGATCCCGCTGATTTATTAAGAACGCTTCGAATAAGGTTCGGCAGATCCCGAGAGAAGAAGGGACGGCTATGGGTATGGCATAGCATTTGAAAACCAGCCGCCGACCTATCGCCCGGCGCTGACGACCACCATGGATCGTCGGCGTCCAGACGTTCCCAGGGGGTGAACGCATGACCGCGTTCCGCATGATCGCGCCTCGTCTCGCCGCACGAGCAGCGATGCTTCGCCGCTTTCCACGCATCATCCATGACAACGGATCTCACCCGATTCTTTCGGCGCTCCTTGCGGCGGCGATGCTGATGCTGTGTCCGGTATCCGGGACGGCCATGGACATCGGTGATGCTCAGGAGATGGTCGACGATGCGCGGCTGATCGTCGCGCGAATGCTCGGTCATCCGGACATGAGCTGGTTGCGGAGGAATGTACAGAAAGCCAAGGCCATCTTCATTGCTCCGGCGATCGTTCGAATCGGATATTTGGCCGGAGTCGCCAAAGGAAAGGGTGTCTTGCTGGTGAAGGACGAACAGACGGGACAGTGGAGCGATCCGGCGTTCTTTAGCCTGATGGGAGCCGGCGTCGGCCTCCAAATAGGTATCGCTCGCACGGAAGTCGTCGCCCTCATCATGAGCCGCGACGAGGCCGACTCGTTCCTGCGAGGGCGGTTCGTCTTCGGGCCGGGCGCGGCCTTGGCGATCGGTCCCGTGGGCGCCTCAGCAGGAACGGCGACGACACCGACCCTGCGTCACGGCATCGTGTCCTTCGCCAAGGCTGGAGGCGCCTATGCCGGCGTGACCCTCCAAGGCGTCATCGCGATGTCCGATGAGTCCGCCAATGAGGCCTATTATGGCTCGGCGATGCGTTCGGAAGACATTCTTGCCCAACCACAAACTATCCGCCATTGGTATTCGACCCGCATACGCAATACCCTGGACAGAGCGGGAGAAGATCCATGACGAGACTGCTCCGCATGATCACGCTCGTCACGCTGAGCCTTGTATCGCTTTCTTGCCAAACACCGAGCCCTCCGGATCAGCGATCCACCATCGCCGAGGTCTCGGGGCGGATGCCGGAGACTTTCAAAGTTCTCACCTACAACGCTTTGCATGGATTGCTGACCGGGACATTCGGGGTCGCTCCCGGAGAAACGCCGGAGCAGAACGAAATCAGATTCCGTTTGCTGATCGCGCAACTGGCTCGAGTGCAGCCGGATATCGCCTTTCTGCAGGAAGTCAATCCTTTGCCCCGTCGAGCGGAGGCATATGTCGGCGCCCTCGGGGAACTGGGACTCGCTTATGATGAGGTCCACCAGGTGGATGCGTGTGGAATCCGCGCCAGTGAGAAACGGGCCCTGTTCACCGAGTTGAACAACGGGCTGGTCATCCTGGCAAAGAAGCAACTCCGGCTCCGCAAACTCGCAGGGGTGAAACTGAGCGGTGACGCGGGCCAGTGTCGCACGGAGCGTGGCTTCCAACTCGGAGAGCTGCGGTATGCGCTCATTGCGGAGCTGACGATTCCTGGGAGCAGCCGTAGACATCTGGTCGCCACAACCCACCTGCATTCGGGCTTTGAAACGGGCCGGTCATTTCTGGCCTATTTGGCCTCCCTGCATTCGCAAGGCCGTCTTTCCAAGTACCGGTCGTTGCGGTGGAGCGTCGAGCAGTCGCGGCTGCGGCGGATCGGGGAAATCGACCTGTTGAACCGCGCGTTGCAGAAGCTCAAGCGTGAGGAGGATTATGCGGGGATTCTCTTCGGCGGAGACTTGAATTTCGAGTCGGATGACCCCGAATACGAGGAAATTCAGCTTCTCCGGTATGTCGATACGACTCGTGTGAACGGGCAGAATGCCGGTTTCTATACCGCCGATCCCCTCCGGAACCGGCTGATACCGGACGCAATGACCTCGCCGCTTCCGTCTGTTCTGACGGATATGATCGGGGGCGAGGGCGACGACCTGCAGGCCGAGATCACTCGCGCGTACCGGACCGAGATGCAACGTCCAAGACAGATTGATTATTTGATCGAGGACTCCTTTCTCCCCGGCTACTGTCTGACACAATCGATTTTCGGGCTGGAGACGGACGAGGCCGGACTCCCGGCGTCCGATCATTACGGTCTCTTGAACTCTTACGTCCTCTCGCCCGAGGTCTGCGCCCGGCCTGGAACTCTGTAACAGCGGGCTCATACGACGGTGCTGGAGTCCCGGAGAGCGGTTCTCGGGAGCGGAACGCGATATATGTTCGACCGGGAAAATCACAAGAACAATGGCGACTGCCGGTCGCTGCATGGAGGCTGACATGATTTTCAAAGTGAGCATATGGAAACGGTGCCTGCGGACGCTGGCTCTCGGGTGCTGCGCGGTCGCCTCGATCACCATCTTGACGCAGGACCTACGGGCCGATACTCCTCAAGCTCCGCCGACGTTGCGGGAGTTGATTGAAAAGTCCAAGGATCAGCCCGACGAGAGCTCGGCGGCAGATGTTCCCCGGCTGGGAATTCCGGAAGATCCCTTGGGACGGGGAGTTCCGCGAACAAGCGTGAAAGGATTTCTCATTGCAACGAGGAATCACGACTATGTGCGGGCGGCCGAATACCTGGATCTTCGGAACCTTCCCTCCGGGATGACCGAGCAACAGGGGCCCGACCTGGCGCGTCAATTGAAGATTGTGTTGGATCGGGCGTTTTGGGTCGATCTCGATGTGCTCAGTTCAGAGCCGGAAGGGGACGACAAAGATAATCTGCTGACGGCGCGCGACCGCGTTGGGTTCGTGTCGACAGCCGATCGAAAGTACGAGATCCTCGTGCAACGGGTTCCGCGCGGGGATGGAGTCTATATCTGGAAATTTTCAGCCCTCACCGTCGCCGACATACCCGGTCTCTATGCCGATTTCGGATATGGCCCGCTGGAGCGGGTGTTCCCGCCCTGGTTGTTCGATACCTCCGTGTTCGGCATCCATCTCTGGACTTGGATCGTGTTCATCGTCTTAGGCATCCTTCTCTATCCAGTCGCCATGGTCATCGTCTCGTCGGCGTTGCACATCCTGCGCCGCTTCTATGCCGACCTGGCGGATCAGATCGAGCGATTCTTCGGTGGACCGCTCCGGCTGCTGGTCTGGACGGTTCTGGGCCGGTATGGCGCCGAGCTGATCGGATCCTCCGTTGCAGCGAAAGCCATCATGCAAAGCCGTACGGTCCAGATGGTCGGCTTAGCCTGGATGCTTATGCGCCTCGTGGATTTTCTCGCGCAGCGCGCGAGCACAGATCTCGACCGCAAGGGTCTTGCCGGCGCCAGGGTGATCCTGACTCCTGTCGCCCGCCTACTCAAGCTGTTGGCCGTCACGGGCGCGACCCTCATGTGGCTGGATAACGTCGGATATAAAGTGACTACGTTATTGGCCGGCCTCAGCATCAGCGGCGTCGCCGTGGCCCTCGCGTCGCAAAAGAGTCTGGAAAATATCTTCGGGGCGCTGACGCTCTTTACCGCCCAACCGGTAAAGGTCGGAGATTTCTGCCGCTTCGGCGATAAGATGGGCACGGTCGAGGAGATCGGGCTGCGGGCGACCCGCGTCCGCACCGTGGAACGCAGCGTCATCAGCATTGCCAATGCCGAATTCGCCGGCATGCATCTCGACAATCTCTCCAAGCGCGATCGGTTTCTTTTCAATCCCTGCCTGCAGCTTCGCTATGAGACCACGCCGGATCAGATTCGTTTCATGCTCATCGAGGTGCGGACGATGTTGTATGCGCATCCCAAAATGCTTTCCGATCCGCTCTGGGTGCGCTTCACGGGGTTCGGAGAGTACTCGCTGAATCTTCAGGTCTTCGCCTATATCGGGGTCACGGACTATAACGAATCGTTGGAAATTGCCGAAGACGTGAATTTTCGCATCATGGACATCGTGGAGGCGGCGGGATCCGACTTCGCCTTCCCCGCCCAAATCGAGTATTCGCTGCCGGGGAAGCCGTTTGACGAGAATCGTGCCAAGGCCATCGGGGCTCGCGTGAAAGAATGGAAGGACAACAGAGCGCTGTATCTGCCGAATGTGCCGAAAGAGAAGATTGCGCACCTCAAGGCGTCATTGGATTATCCGCCTGCGGGATCGCCCGAGGCCATGGTGGGACGATGAGGAGAGGCCCAACCCTCCGGAATGGGGAATAATGAGGGTGAAGCCTCTTATAGGGGCGTATAGCGACCAGCACCGTGTTGCCATGGGTGCAACAGACATGAAGCATGCGCCTTGGTAGATCGTGCGGTCGAAACCAGGCGGGCACTTGCGGTGGTGTGCAGCGCAGGTCTTGCTCTCGAGATCTCTACATCAGGGCAACTGTCAACTTGACAGTATCCGCGAGAGGGCGAATCGGTTATCCTTTCCTCCATTAGAAGCGCCGACAATCGCATGTGGTATGCCGAGGAGGTGTGGGTGGGACCGAACAGAGCGCATAGGATAGATGGCCTCTATCGCCGTGAATAATCGGCTTAGATCGGCTTAGAATGGTGTGAACGATTCCACTACATGGAGGTATGACCATGGCACAGACGTCAGAACATCGTCGACTTGAGGAAGCCAAAGCGAAGACCGCAGCGTGGAAGAAATGGGGACCTTATCTAAGCGAGCGGCAGTGGGGGACGGTACGAGAGGATTATAGTACAGACGGCAACGCCTGGGATTACTTCAGCCACGAACAGTCCAGATCTCGCGCCTATCGCTGGGGCGAAGACGGATTGGCAGGCATCTCGGACGAGCATCAAATTCTCTGCTTCGCCCTTGCGCTCTGGAACGGTAAAGACCCTATCCTCAAGGAGCGGATCTTTGGCCTAACCAATAGTGAAGGCAATCATGGAGAGGACGTCAAGGAGTACTATTTCTACCTCGACAGCACGCCGACGCACTCCTATATGAAGTACCTGTACAAGTATCCGCAGGCCGCGTTTCCCTACGACGATCTGGTCTCGACGAATCGGCGTCGAACGCGACATGAGATGGAATATGAACTGCTCGATACCGGCGTGTTCAACGAGGACCGATACTTCGATGTCTTTGTGGAGTATGCCAAGGCCGCGCCGAACGATGTGCTGATTCAGGTGACCATTCACAACCGCGGTCCCGAGAAGGCGGTGCTGCATGTCCTACCCACACTCTGGTTTCGCAACACCTGGTCCAGCGCCGATGGCGGGACGAAGCCGGTGCTCCGATCGGTGAAGGAGACAAAAGGCGCTGTCGTTCATGCCCACCATACGGATCCGCTGTTCCAGGAATCTCTCCCTGACCATTATCTCTATTGCGAAGGGGCAGGTCCGCTGCTGTTTACCGAGAACGAAACCAACAATGCCCGCCTCTTCGGCGGTTCGAATCCCGGGCCATACGTCAAGGACGGGATCAATGACTACGTGGTCCATGGTCAAAAGGCTGCGGTGAATCCCGAATCGACAGGGACAAAGGCCTCGGCTCATTACCAATTGGCCATCAATTCGCGCAGCCAACAGACGATCCGCCTCCGACTGACCGCAGCCGCGCCTACCGAACTGCGAGATCCATTCGGGGAGTTCGACGCCCAATTCAAAACACGCCAAAAGGAAGCGGATGAGTTCTATGATGCCGTGACTCCGGCCTCCGTCAAAGCGGACCCCGACCGGGCCAACGTCATGCGCCAGGGACTCGCAGGAATGCTCTGGAGCAAGCAATACTATTATTTCGATGCCGACCGGTGGTTGGACGAACATCAAGGTCATCCCTTATACAGGGGGACGAATCCCGTTCGGAACAGGGATTGGTTCCACATGGTGAATGACGACATCATCTCCATGCCGGACAAGTGGGAATATCCCTGGTATGCCGCATGGGACTTGGCGTTCCATACAACCGCTTTATCCGTCGTCGATCCTGACTTTGCCCGTGATCAGCTGAAACTCATGCTCACCGGCCACTACCAGCATCCGAACGGACAGGTTCCGGCATACGAATGGAACTTCAGCGACGTCAATCCGCCGGTTCATGCCTGGGCCACGCTCTTCCTTCACCGGCTTGACGTCGGACGTCGAGGCGAAGCGGACATCGAGTTTCTCAAGGCGGCCTTCTCAAAGCTGACGCTGAATTTCACCTGGTGGGTCAACCGCAAAGATCGCAATGGGAAGAATGTGTTTGAGGGCGGGTTTCTCGGTCTGGACAACATCGGCGTGTTCGATCGCAGCGCGCCGCTGCCGACGGGCGGCCATCTGGAACAGGCCGATGGCACGGCATGGATGGCCCTGTTCAGTCAGAATATGGCGGAACTGGCCGTAGAGCTGGCTGCTCATGATTCCATGTACGACGACATGGCCGCCAAGTTCTTCGAACATTTCCTGTGGATCGCCGCAGGCATGAATGGCGCCGGGCGGGATGGGATGTGGGATGAACAGGACGGCTTCTACTATGATCTCCTCCGTCTCCCGGACGGGAGCGCGACCCACCTGAAAGTGCGGTCGATGGTTGGTCTGTTGCCTCTCTGCGCGACAACGGTTATTGAGCCATGGCAACGTGAGCGGGTACCGCGTGCGCGACGGCTAATCGGGGAGCGAATCAAAAGGATGCCCGAGTTGTTGCGGTGGATTCATCCTACCGGAGAGGGACATCTCGGGGTGGGGGAACGGGGAATCATGGCGCTCGTTACTCCGGAGCGCCTGCGCCGGATCCTCGGGATCATGCTCAGTGAAGACGAGTTCCTGGGTCCCTATGGGCTTCGTTCGATTTCAAAGCTCCATGACCGGAACCCCTATGTGTTTGACGTGAACGGCCAGGAGTATCGGGTTGGGTATTTACCGGCTGAATCGGACACGGGCATGTTCGGCGGCAACTCCAACTGGCGCGGACCGGTCTGGGTTCCCGTCAACGTGCTCATCATTCGAGCCCTCGCTCAGTTCTACCTCTATTATGGGGATAACTTTAAGGTCGAGTGTCCGACCGGGTCCGGACGGATGATGAATTTGTTCGATGTGGCCAAGGAGATTTCAGAACGCCTTACGCGAATCTTCTTGCGAGACAACACGGGTCGCCGGCCGGTGTACGGCGGGGCGGAAAAGTTCCACATCGATCCCCACTGGCGCGATCATCTCCTATTCTACGAATATTTCCATGGCGACAACGGGGCCGGTTTGGGCGCAAGCCATCAAACTGGTTGGACCGGTTGTGTGGCGAAATTGATCGAGCTGTTCGGCATGATCGACCCAAAAAAGTTTCTGGAGGCCGGAAATAGGGGCGCCGCCGCTCGTCCGGACGACGTAACCCGCTGAAGGGATGCTGCCATAAAGAACTGGTCTCGACATCCTCGCCTCGACGAAATCAGCACGTGGGTATGGCTCGGCGAGCTGAGCCGGGCCGGCCCGGGTCTCGCAGACTCGTTCGAGCGACATGCGGCTCGTGTTGCAGTTGTGGGATGCGAAAACCGGGGGAGTTGGTCTGGGCTTCCGCCGCTGAAACGAGCATGCAGAATGAAGCGGTCTCACAAGATCCGGTGTATCTGGAAGATATCGTCCGCGCAACGTTGAGCGGCATGATGGCCGATGTCCTGAACAGAAGGACGGCGTCCAAGTACACGCCGGTCAATAAATTCCTCGATGATTTGATTAAAGAGGCCATGCCGCAGGAACAGAACGGGAAATAGGCCGACAGGGCACTCGCGGTGGTGTTGCAGTAGATGGAATGCTGCACAGGCATCAGCATCCTTGCAAGACCGCGACATTGTCCCATCTTTCGAAAGGTTCTGCTCACTCGCGCCTGATCACAACCGCTCAACCACGGAATCCGGATAATTAACGATGCCGTAACGCTTCATCGGTTGACTTGCTGTTGGTAATGGGGCTAGATTTACGCCAGCTTGCGCGAATCGAAAGCAACACAATGGACAGTCAACCACAAGGAGGTTATGTAATGATTCGGTCTTATGAACAGCGGAGGTTCGTCACCTTCACCCGAGCTCTCGTCGCAGCGGTTCTTACCGGAGGACTGCTTGCGGGTGGCGCCCTGTCCGCCCTCGCCTCTGATTCCGTGGAGCAACAGCAGCTCGTGGACAAGGCACAGGTGACGCTGCAAAATTTATTCGCCGATCCCAGCGTGGGACCGGCGCTCCGTGACGCGAAAGAGGACACCAAAGCCCTCTTCATCGTGCCGCAATTCATCCGTGGCTCCTTTATCTTCGGCGGGGCCGGAGGGAGCGGGGTGTTGCTCGTTCGCGACGACCAAACGAAGAACTGGTCCGAGCCGGCTTTTTACAACATCGGCTCTGCCAGCTTCGGCCTGCAGGCCGGCGCCGATGTCTCGGAGATGATCTTTGTCGTGGTGACCCAGCGAGGGCTGGAACAGTTCTATCGCAACGAATTCAAACTCGGGCTGGATGCCGGCATGGCGTTAGGCCCGGTCGGTGAAGGAGGGGGCGTAAAAGGGATCACCGCGGACCTCCTCGGCTATGCCAAGAAGAAAGGGGCCTACGTCGGAATGTCGGTAGACGGCTCGATCATTACAGTATCCAATGATTCCAATGCGGCCTACTATGGGAAACCTGTGCGGCCGACGGACATCATTGTCAAGCACGCTGTCAGTAACCCCAAATCCGCCTTCCTCCGCAAAGCTGCCGACAAGTTCTGAACAGGGCATGATCGGTCTGCTCCGGACCCTGCGACGGTCGTCGACAAGGGGCCGGAGCACCAGGCAGACGGTGGCGGGTCCCCGTTCTCTTTCGCCTGCCGAACGAGACAGCAAAATAGGAGGTGAGTCGTGACGACCTGGCTACATCGTCTCGCGATCACGGTTATGGCCGTTGCGGTATTGCTTCCGACTTTTGCACAGGCCGGCGGACTTTCGCTCTACGAGATCGCCACCTCGGACGTCGGACTCGCGAGCGCAGGATGGGCCGCGCGCGCGCAGGACCCGGCCACGCTCTTGAAAAACCCCGCCGGGATGAGCCGACTGGAAGGCAACCAGTTCCAAGCCGGCGCCCAGCTCCTCTATGCCAGCCTCGGCTTTAGCCCCGGCGCTGGAACTACCGTGTCCGGCACCGACGGGGGGAACCCGATCGGTCTCCTGCCTGGGGCGAGCGCGTTCTATGCGCATGGACTGGGCAAAGACGTCAAAGTGGGCCTTGGCCTCTTCTCGAATTTCGGGCTCGTGATGAACTATGACTCCGGGTGGGTGGGCCGCTACTATGCGCTTGAGAACACCCTGATCGGCGTCAGCGTCACGCCGGGGGCAAGCTATCGCCTCACCGAGCAGTGGTCGATCGGGGCTGCGGCCAACATCATGATCGGGTACCTGAACTACAACGCCGCTATCAATAACAATGTGCTCGCCGTCACGAATCGCCCCGATGGGGAGATCCAAGCACGAGACACGACCGTCGGAGCAGGCGGGAATTTCGGCTTGCTCTATGAGCCGAGGAATGGCACCAGCTACACCGGCGATATGCCGGTGGCTCAGAACCGTGGGCCGTTGGCCGGAGCGGTTGTCGGATCGTTCCCCGGGACCTACTTCAATTTCTTTCAGGTGAGTTTCATCTGGGGCAAGGGGGCGGGCGGATGGGCCAAGGGGTCTGGTGGAACCGGATCGACGAAGGAGGCGAGTTGATTGATCGAGGGCAAGGGCGGGAAACCGAGCGAGCCGCGTAAGATGAGTGACAACGCGAGCGCGGAGCTACCAAGAGCTTCACCATGTCCGAACACTTTCTACATTGACTCGTCTTTCATTATTGGCTATGGTCCGTCCCGTTTTGCACGAACGCAAACAACACAGCGGACAGTCGACCACAAGGAGGTATCAAGATGCAGTTTTGTGAGCAACAGCGATTCGGCACGTTCACCAGAGTTCTCCTCGCAGCGGTTCTTACCGGAACAGTGGCTGCGGGTGGCGCCGCGCCGGCCCTGGCCGAGGGGGCAGCGGAACAGCAGCAGCTCGTGGACAAGGCCAAGCTGACGCTGGAAGGTCTCCTCGCAGATTCCAGCACTGGACCGGCGCTCCGTGACTTGAGACAGGAAACCAAAGCCATCTACATCGTGCCGCAATTCGTCCGTGGCGCCTTTGTCTTCGGCGGGGCGGGAGGGAGCGGAGTGTTGCTCGTCCGCGACGACCAAACGAAGAAATGGTCCGAGCCGGCGTTTTACAACATCGGCTCTGCCAGCTTCGGCATTCAGGTCGGAGGCGATGTATCGGAGATCATCTTTATCGTGCGGAACCAGAAAGGACTGGAAAAGTTCTATCGCAGCGAATTCAAACTCGGACTTGACGTCAGCATGGCGTTAGGCCCGGTCGGTGAAGGAGGGTCCGTGAAAGGTATCACCGCGGATCTTGTCGGCTATGCAAAGAAGAAAGGGGCCTTCGTCGGAATGTCGGTGGATGGCTCTATCATCGCGGTCTCCGATGCTTCCAACGAAGCCTACTATGGGAAACCTGTGCGGCCGACGGACATCATCGTCAAGCACACGGTCAGTAATCCCAAATCCGCCGACCTCCGCAACGCTGCCGCCAAGTTCTGACCGAGCCTGATCGCTCCGCTCCGGCATCTGCGACAACTAGTCGACAGGAGGCCGGAGCACCTAGATCAACTTCTACCAGGTCAGATTCATTTGGAAGCGTATAACGTAAACAGGGATCGAAGCAAGCCGGCATTGCGACAATGAAACGAGGGATGGAAATTTCTAAGACCGGTCGATGGTCGGTCAGGATCTCGCTCGTGGTGGTCCTGCTTGGCGGTCTGGTTGTCGGCGGCGTGGGTCTCGCGGCGTGGCATTGGTCCAATTTTAATCGGTCGCAGCCCGGGTCGGGGGTTTCGTCAGGCATGACATGCGATATGGGGATTTCGGCCGCGAGAGCAAGGGGCGGGGACGCGGGAAGCGCGCAGACGGTTTCAGAACAGTCCACCCCACGATTGCGCGAAGCTTCTGCAACGAACAGTCGATCGACCCCGCCAGGCCCGGCGCCGGACGGAATGGCCTGGATTCCTGGCGGCGAGTTCTGGATGGGAGCAGACGAGTTTCCGGACGCGCAACCCTGGCATCGGGTGCACGTCGAGGGCTTCTGGATGGACAAGACGGAGGTCACGAACGCGCAGTTCGCCAAGTTCGTGAAAGAGACCGGCTATGTGACCATTGCCGAGCGGACGCCGCGCGCGGAGGATTTTCCTGGCGCGTCGCCGGAGAATCTTGTGGCGGGCTCGGTCGTCTTCTCGCCGCCCGATCATGCGGTTAAACTGAACGATCACTTTCAATGGTGGCGATATGTGAATGGAGCTAATTGGCGCCATCCGGAAGGTCCCAAGAGCAGCCTCGCTGCTCTCGAAAACTATCCGGTCGTCCACATTGCCTATGACGATGCGCTGGCTTACGCGAAGTGGGCCGGCAAGCGCCTGCCGACCGAAGCCGAATTCGAGTTCGCCGCACGCGGTGGACTCGACCGTAAACCCTATCCCTGGGGCGATGAGCTGAACCCGAAGGGGAAGTTCAAGGCCAATACATTTCAAGGGCATTTCCCGGACAAGAACACGAAGGAGGATGGGCACGAGCATGCCGCCCCTGTCGCGTCATTCTCGCCAAACGGCTATGGCCTGTACGACATGGCGGGCAATGTCTGGGAATGGACGATTGACTGGTATCGTCACGACTTTTATCGGATGTTGGCCGCGCAGGGACCGCTTGCCCGCAATCCCCAAGGCCCTGCAGACAGTATCGATCCGAGCGAGCCAGGGGTGAAGAAGAAGGTGCATAAGGGGGGCTCCTTCCTCTGTACCGACCAGTATTGCGCCCGCTATATCGCGGGCGGCCGAGGAAAAGGCGAACCGGACACAGGGACGAACCATCTGGGATTCCGGTTGGTGAAAAGCGCGGGCTGAGAATTTCGATGTCGCCGGGACCCTGATTGATCCTCGGTGAGAGCATGGATTTCAACATGCCATAAAAATGTTCAGCGGAAAAACAGAGGAGGAACAGTATGAAAACAATGATGGGGATGGTGTTTGCAATTCTTGCGGCAGCCGCGAGTGTCGATATGGTTGCCGGCGCCGAAGAAGGGACGGTGAAGGCGGCGGCAACCTGGAAAGCGCGGTCGTTTGCCTTTCCGGTGGGCCAGGACCAAGTCTACTTGGTGGGCGTGTATAGCGGGACGCTCTATGTCGACGACGGGAAAGGCGCCTTGCACGCCGCGTCCATCGTCTGTCCCGCCACCGCCGAAGGCGATCTGCAATCGATGACGAAGGCAGGGCAGGGCCGCTGCATCCTCACCGATGAGGAGGGCAATCGCGTCTATGCGAGATTTACGTGCAAGGGCGAGCTCGAAGGCTGCCGCGGCCCATTTACGATTGTCGGGGGCACCGGCAAGTTCGACGGCATCACCGGAGAAGGCGAGATGATTTCACGCATCTTGGTCCGCCAGATCACGACGGTCACCGGGTTCCAAAGCGCAGAACAAGAGGGCGAAGGCATCGCGACATGGCCGTCCTTGACATATCGAATCCCGGACAAGCACTAACGGAGCCAGAACCACATCCCACTATGATCACACCACCATAAAATACGATTCGGAGGAGCTTATGAAGCCTGTCGTGTGTCTTATCGGAACGGCGATGCTGAGCGGTCTGATCGGAGTCTCAGCCGACGTCCATGCCCAAGTGTTCATCTACCCTGAAAAGGGACAGACCAAGGACCAACAGGAATTCGATCAGTTCACGTGCCACAAATGGGCGAAGGAACAAACCGGCTTCGATCCGAACCAGCAGACCGCTGCGGCGCCGCCTCCGCCACAGCGCGGGCAAGCCGTGGGCGGCGCGGCGCGCGGCGCAGCTGTCGGGGCAATTGGGGGCGCGATCGGCGGCAATGCCGGCAAAGGCGCGGCGATCGGGGCGGGGGTCGGGGGAGGGGTCGGCATGATGCGGCGGCGTCGCGCCGAGATGCAGTATGAACAGCAGGTACAGGAGACCTCCGCCGAGCGGCAGCAGCAGCAACAAGGGTTCAACCGCGCCTATGGCGTCTGCCTGGAGGGCAAAGGCTACAAGGTGGGGTGAGACTTCGCGACTCCCCCTCGCAATCGACACGACTGCTCATTGCGCATGATCGGGATGGCCGGTCACAGCGTAAGTCGCTTGCAGCGCACTTCGGGAGTCGCTTCGTCTTGACGGGAAAGCTCATGGCTCAACCAATGAATATCTTCAGCTACTACGCGGCCTACAAGCTCACGGTGGAGAGCCAGGCCAAGATTCGTGTGGAGGTAGCTAACAAAAAAGCGCTGGCCAACTGAGGCATCCTTCAGGCCTCTTCGCTGAAGGTGGTATTGCTGCGAACAACGCTGAATAGAGGAGATCGTCATGAAGAAAAGAAGGCAATTTTGCACCGTGCGGCTTGCGCTTGGAGCAGCCATGACGGTGCTGACGGCGGCGATGAATGCGCAGGCCGCCGACAAGCTCGATAGAACGGTATTGCCGATTCCGGAACCGAGCTATACGCATAGCACCGTGCTCGATGCTCATAAGGCCACTCCCCCGCCTCGCTTCGAGGTCAAAGCCCCCAAGAATGCTCCCAACGTGGTGATCGTCCTGCTTGACGACATCGGCTTCGGCCACTCCAGTTCCTTCGGCGGGCCTATCCATATGCCTACGCTGGAGAAGCTGGCGGACAACGGATTGAGGTACAACCGCTTCCACACCACTGCGTTGTGCAGCCCCACGCGCGTGGCCCTGCTCACTGGCCGCAACCATCATGTGAACAATGCCGGGGCGATCATGGAGCTGGCCACGGCCCATCCCGGCAATACCGGCGTGCGGCCTCTGAGCGTGACGCCGCTGGCTGAGATTCTGCGCCTGAACGGATTCAGCACCGCGGCCTTTGGCAAGTACCACGAGACCGCGCCGTGGGAAGTCTCCGTGTCCGGCCCGTTTGACCGCTGGCCGACACGTTCCGGCTTCGACAAGTTCTATGGTTTCATCGGCGGCGAGACCAACCAGTGGGCGCCGGGCATCTTTGATGGAACAGTGCGCATCGAGACGCCGAACACGCCTGGCTATCACTTCACAACAGACATGACCGATCAGGCGATCAAATGGGTGAGCGCACAGCAGACCCTCACTCCCGACAAGCCTTTCTATATGTACTTCGCGACCGGCGCCACGCACGCCCCGCACCATGCGCCCAAGGAGTGGATCGAGAAATACAAGGGCCAGTTCGCAGGCGGCTGGGACAAGCTGCGCGAGGAGACCTTCGCCCGCCAGAAGAAAATGGGAGTGATTCCCGCTGATGCCAAACTCACCCCGCGGCCCAAAGAGATTCCCGCTTGGGACGACATGAGCGCCGACCAGAAGCGGCTCTTCGAGCGCCAGATGGAAACGTTTGCCGGGTTCGCCGAACACACTGATCATGAAGTGGGCAGGCTGGTCTCGCAACTGGAAGCGATCGGCGAACTGGACAACACGATCTTCTTTTACATCGTGGGTGACAACGGGTCCAGTGCGGAAGGCGGACCGGAAGGCACCTACAACGAAATGATGGCGCTGAACGGAATCGTGGGCAAGGCCGAGCAGATGCTGGACCACATCGACGAATGGGGCGACCCTACGACCTTCCCGCACTTCGCCATCGGGTGGGCCTGGGCGGGCGACACACCATTCCAATGGACCAAGCAGGTCGCCAGCCACTTCGGCGGCACGCGCAACGGCATGGTGCTGCACTGGCCCAACGGGATCAAGGTCAAGGGCGAGATCCGCTCCCAGTTCAGTCATGTGATCGACGTGGCGCCGACGGTGCTGGAAGCTGCGAAACTGCCGGAGCCCAAGACGGTGAATGGCATCAAGCAGTGGCCCATGGACGGCGTCTCGATGATCTATTCTACCGACCATGCCAAGGCCAAGGACCGCCACACCACGCAGTATTTCGAGATGTTCGGCAACCGCGGCATCTATCATGATGGCTGGATCGCCTGCACACGCCATTCGATTCCCTGGTTGATGATACCGAACCCGCCACTGACCTCGGACGTCTGGGAACTGTACAACGTGGACAAGGACTTCAGCGAAGCCGACAACCTGGCGGCACAGTATCCGAAGAAGTTGAAGGAATTACAGAAACTCTTTCTCAAGGAAGCCGTCAAAAACAATGTGCTGCCGATCGACGACCGGCGAGCCGAGCGCTTTAATCCCGCGATAGCCGGCAGGCCGGACCTGATGGGTGGGCGGAAATCGCTCACGGTCTACGAGGGCATGACCGGCATGATGGAAAACGCATTCATCAACGTGAAAGGAGTCCACCATACTCTTACCGCTGAGATCGAGGTGAAGGATACGATAGCCGGTGGTGTGATTATCGCGCAGGCCGGCTACTTCGGCGGCTGGACCTTGTACATGAAGGAAGGCACGGTGCATCACGAATACAACTGGTTCGCCCTGGAGCGCACCAACATCAACGCACCTTCCGCTCTCTCACCCGGGAGGCACACGATCCTGTACGAGTTCATACCCGATGAAGCCAGGCCGGGAACAGGTGGCAAGTCCATCCTCACGATCGATGGACAGAGGGTCGCGGAAGGACACATCCCCAAAACTCAGCCGTTCATGTTCTCGGCGGATGAAGGAGCGGATGTGGGTGAAGACGGCGAAACCAATGTGTCGCCGGACTATAAGCAACACGACAACAAATTCGCCGGCAAGATCCATAAAGTCACGATCGAATTGAAGGAGACGAGGACTGCCGGTGCGGATGAGATGAAACAGGCCATGCAAGAGGCGGCCAAGCGGAAACTCGTGTCTGATTGATAGCGAGTTGAAGGGGGACGTAGTACGTCGGATGGCGTATGTGGCACCCCAGTCAAGGATAGAGCACACAAGATGGGGTCTTGCCTCGTGCCTCTGTGAGCTATATTCCACGCCATGGTTACGTCCACTGCGTCCTGAGTTGTCCGGGGCGCTCAGCCACGCTACTTCTTGGATGACGAATTGCACTTGACATTCCCCGTGGCTCGCTACGGGATTGGCCGCTCCTTCCGAGCGGTCGTGAGAATTGAGTTCTGAGATACCCCGCAGCGTGCTGCGGGGAGCTTCAGGCGCTGCACGAGAGTCTCACATCGGATGCGGCTTTCGGAATGTCCGATCCGGTGCTGAGCGGGTTCTTACGAGTTGTGACTCATCCACGAATCTTCGTCGATCCGACTCCGCTTTACATCGCCATGGAGTTGGTCGCGTCGGTGCGTGACCATCCCGACGCGGTGACAGCGAGGCGAATGCGAAGGGCAACCTCGTAGCCAATGCCTGCTTGGCCGCTCTTGCCATTGAGGCTCAACGCCTGTTGGAAGACTCGCGGGCTTCATTTGCTCGCCCCAGCCGTCGGCAGAGATTCCCTCGCGCGCGAGGAACGGCCATCGTCCTAGCGAGCCGGGTGCTGCTGTTCATATTCAGGTCCGTTTCCCTCCGTCTGTGCTGAGGCCGGGGAACCTTGCGCACCGCAGTGCGGCTAGACGACCAAGGGATGCGGTGCAGGACTCGGGGCAGGTCGGCAGCCGTGTCACTTCAGGCCCGCATGCAGCAGGAGGATACGGCGCACCTCCTCGATGGTCTCGGGCTTCCCCTGCGTGGAGTGGCTCGACCGCACGACCAGCTCGGACTCGACCCCGTCGATATGGGCGCTCGAGTACTCCACGACGCCGTCGTTGCCCTCTTCGATCGGCCCGTCTCCCTCGACCGCGATGATCGAATGGGCCTTGATCGACGGGGCGACGGGGATCTGCTGCAGGCCCTGGATGAAGGGATTCTTCGGCGACATGTTGTCGACGGCCGTCGGCCAGACCGGAAGACCCACGACAGAGTCCCGGTTCCTGAAGACGTCAGCACCCACCTCCTTGGAGAGGGGCGACGGGGTCAAGACCCGCCGGAAGACGTTGCCGAGGAATTTCCGCCCCGCCACGAAGCTGCCGCGATGCGGGGTGGCAATGAACACCACGCGAGAGACCTCCGGCAGCGGCTCGAGGAACATCCCCTTCTGGAACAGGTCGCGGGTCGCGTCCGACAGCTCCAGCTCCTGGAGCGGCTTGCGACTCACGGCGTTCCAAAGCCGATCCCCGGTGCTGATCGCCTGCATTTTGACCAGCAGGCCTCCTTGGCTATGCCCGATCAGCACCATCCGCCGTAGAGCTTGGTCCTTGCCTTCGGGATCGAGTCGCGCCACCGTCTCAGTCAGGGCCTCGCGCAGGTGTAGCGAGGACAGGGCGACCGGATTGCCGGAATCGTACTGGAAGAACCAGGCCTGGTAGCGGCTCCGTAGCTCGGGGTCGGCTTGGAGACGGTTGAACATCTCCGCCCAGCGGAGCGGGCTGGACGTTGTGCCGTGCACGAAGACCACCGGGATGAGCCCAGGATGATACGGCGAGACGGAGACGAGCGGAGGTGGGAGCTCCACCCCAGCGAGCCGACCCAAGAACCGGAGGAGTTCGAGGTTCCTCGACACGTCGGCGAAGGAGAGCGCCAGCGCCGCCGATGGCTCGTTCTCGAGCGGGATCTCCTCGCCCGCGATCGAGACCGACTCCTCGTCCCAGGCCAGGTGAGGCTCGATCGTACCAGTGAGCGGGCGTCCCTGGACGAGGCCCTGCCGGGCATGTGGAATCCGGAGCAGCACGGTCAGCGGCACCTTCAGCCGCGGTGCCACCAGATCCCGGCCAGGCTTCGAAGCGTCGATGGGTCTCGTGGAAGCAGCGAGCGGGACGCCGAGGCCCGGCGAGCGATACCGCATCGCCAACCCGCGTACCTTCAGCTCCGAGCTGGGAATCAACCGATACAGCTCGCGATCTCCAGTGCGCAAGGCGGCGGGATCGAAGGCCACGTCGATCTCCCCAAAGGGCAGCTTGAACCTGCCGCCTTTGAGGACGACCTCCGACCCATCCGCCGAGGCGAACGTTCCTGTGAGCGCCCAGTTGTACAGGTCGGCGGCAATCCGGAGGCGAGGGTCGAAACGCCCCGGGGCTTGGCCGGTCCCTTCCGGGAACAGGAACGCATAGGCGTAGACGGCTGCAGCGAGGTGGTATTCGGACTGCTCGGCCTTCTGACCGTGGAGGAAGGAGAGCTCGGCCAAGGCAAAGAGGAGGTCGGGATTACCACGTTCCTCGACCATGGTCCGGTGCAGGGCGGTAATGACGTCTTCCGGATGCTTGTCGAAGGCATCGAAGAGGCCGTGCTCGAAGAGCACGTTGCGCGTGGGCCAGCTCGGGTCGCCCGTGGTGACGGCGCTCCGGGCGAGATCGTGCCGGACGTCCTTGGGGTCGTCCCGGACCGCTGTCAGTGGGGCCGCACAGGCCGCCAGGACCAGACACAGGGCGCCGAGCAGGACCGGTAGTCGGCGGGGCTTCGGTTCACGTTGAGGACTCACGCACCGCAAGGGTGAGACTGCGATCAGAGGGTTTTGTTTCTCCCGTTGGTATGACTGATACACCGGGTAGGATTCTCCCTTCCGGGCGAACCGAATTGACAGGGCATGGTGCACAGATCTTGATTGACATGTCAACACCCAGTAAGTAAAATTTCCTCCCCTAGTACTCAAACCAGCTCGCAGGCAGTTCTCAGCATGATCTCCGCTTGCCGTGCGAGGGTACGGCCGAAGGCTCAGTGATTCATTCCTGTCGGTGTTGGTGAAAGAAGGGGAGGCTGTGAGTAGGACGAAAACCTGGCGCGAAAGTTTGATCATCAAGGCGCTGGCCTGGCCGTTGGTCCTCATAGGCATCGCCTGGGCGGCGCTCGCGCTGTGGATCGACGGGCCATCGACCAGCTGGCTTGCCGGGCTGCTCGCGCTGGGGCTCGTCGTGGCGACCATGGCCTTGCTGGTCTGGATCAGGCCCTTTCGCCGAGCTGTATTGGGAGTCGTCGCGGCGTTCTCTGATCGTGCTGTTGTGGTGGCGCTCGATCCCGCCAAGTAACGACCGGGACTGGACCCCCGATGTGGCACGGCTTCCACGAGCCTCCATCATGGGAAGCCGAATCACGATCGAAAATGTGCGCAACTTCGAGTACCGGAGCGAGACGGACTTCACGGAGCGGTGGGAGACCCGCACCTACGACCTGGACAAGGTTCGCAGATTCGACATGTTTCTCTCGTTCTGGGGGCCCACAGCCATCGCGCATACGATCGCGAGCTGGGAGTTCGACGACGCGCCGCCGCTCGCTATCTCCATCGAGACCCGGAAGGAGAAGGGAGAATCCTACGACGCGCTCAAGGGCTTCTTTCGCCAGTTCGAGCTGTACTACGTGGTTGCCGACGAGCGTGACGTGATCGGTGTGCGGACGAACCACCGCGGGGAACGCATGTACCTCTACCGGCTGCGGGTGCCCCCGGAGCGCGCCCGCGCGCTGTTGCTTGATTATGTTGAAGAGATCAATCGTCTGGCGGACCAGCCCGACTGGTATAACGCCCTGATCCATAACTGTACGACGTCGATCCGCATGCACGGCCAGCATATCGGGGAAGCGGGTGCCTTGGACTGGCGGATCTTGCTGAACGGTCGCCTCGATGAAATGGGGTATGAGCGGGGACGGCTCGATACCAGCTTGCCGTTTCCGGAGCTGAAGAAGCGGAGCGAGATTACCGAGAAGGCGAAGGCCGCTGGCGTGTCCCCCGACTTTTCCCGCCTGATTCGCGAGGGGCTGCCCAACCCGTCATGAGTTTGGATGCCATCAGCCCGGGCTCAGGGGGAATCTGATGCTACTTCGGAGCAGCCGGTTGCGCCGGTGGGCTCGTTCGTCGGCGTGCGTTACGACCAGTGGAAGATCGTCTTCGCCGAGCAACGGGCGCATGGCTTTGATGTCTGGCAAGAGCCGTTCGTGCCGCTGCGTTTCCCGAAGCTCTTCAATCTGCGCTCGGATCCCTTCGAGAGCGCCGATGAAGACAGCTGTGACTTTGCACATTGGCGCGCGGAACGCGCGTTCGTGCTGGTGCCCGCGCAGCAGTTCATCGGGCAATTTCTCGCTACCTTCAGGGAATTCCCGCCCAGCCAGAAGGCCGGCAGTTTCTCGCTTGACAATGTGTTGCAGTCGCTCCAGCGCGGTGGGAGCGACAAGTAGACTGGCGCTTTCCGGCCGCGAGGTTCGTCGAGTGAAACGGCGGCGGCCCCGGAAAGAGCGGTGTGGGCACGCCGATCGTTAATGAGAACAAAGTCGCGGAAGGACCCCGCGCCTCCGGGCTCGCGGAACGCCGACGCGGCGGGACTCCGCGGCTGATCCCGCTTGCAAGCAACCATCGACAGGCTGATGACCCGCATACCTCTCGCCATCATGTCTCGTCCACTTTCTGCCGCGAGCTCAATAGCCGAGCCCTCTCGCTTTCAGCCGGACGCGCATCACATACATGTGGGCCGTGATGTACGGCGCGCGGCCGTCGTCCCCGAACGCGCAGTTCCCGGTGGCCTGCCCGGTTGAGGATCGTTCCCAGGTGCATGCCGTGGGGTGTCAGGATCAAGACGCCACCCGGACCTGTGGCGAACAGGTTGCCCTCCGTATCGAGCTTTAGGCCATCGGGCAGCCCGCTGCGAGTCTTCGCCAGCGAGCCCGGCATCGAACAGGATACGACTCGCTCCCAGCGACCCGTCCGGACGCACAGCAAACGCGCGCCAGATCGGAGCCGCCGGATCGGACTGCGAGATGTACAGCGTCTTCCCGTCGGGCGAAAAACCAAGCCCGTTCGGCCTCGTCATGTCCCGCGTGAGCAGGCTCACCGCGCCGTTGCGATGGACTCGAAAGACGCCCTGATAGGAATCTCGCGCGCCGGGTCGTCGAACTGCTTCACCATTCCGTAGGGAGGATCGGTGAAATAGAGGTCGCCGTTCCGGTGCAACACGACGTCGTTCGGACTGTTGAACCGCGCTCCTTCGTACCGATTCGCGATGGTCGAAAACTTCGGCGCCGGCGCCGACAGCGGCGGCTCCATGCGCGCGATCCGGCGATCGCCGTGCTGGCAGAGGACCAGCCGTCCCTCATGGTCGCGATCCTTGCATCTGGTGCAATCAACCGATCCAGTGCTGGATCGAGTCGTTCGATCTTCGGCATATCAGGACCCCTCATGCGCCTGAGTCCGTAGGGACGTTGGTGCAGCCCGCCTCTTCATCTTGCCGTCCACATGATCGATCGACGCCAGTGTGCGGTCGATCCGATGTATTCCGTCCAAGTGTCGAACAACCTACAACTGTCACAATTGACAGGTGTACAAGACGTTGTCAATGTGTGGTCGGGCAGGAGTGTGGTGGCTGCGTCACTCCGTTGAGTTCCAACGCCGATCTGGGTATAAGGAAACGACAATACCCGTATGGATCATTCCTACCTTGTATCGTCGCGCAGCGAGTGCGTGAATGCAGCGGAACTGTCCATGAATAATGAAGGTCGAGGGGTGGGGGATTGAGATGAAGTCATGGCCTATGAAATCCGCCGCGTCTGTGGGCTTGTTGTTATGTGTTTTCGTCCTCAGCGGCTGCGCGAGTTCAATTTATGGGTGGCAGGTGCGAACCAGTTCGACTCCCTTGTCTGCATCGGGTGAGCCTGCGGTCTTTCAGCAGGAACCGGTCGCGCTGCTCCCTGCCGTGACCGTCCCGGCTCTGCGGGGAAACGAAGTGGCGTTGGCCTATTATCTCCATGAGATCCTGCGCAAGGTCGCGCCCGAATGGAAGCTTGTGTCTCCGCAACAGACAGTGGCGCGCATCAATGGAGCAGGCTTGGCCGCCGAGTACATGCGCATGAGAGCGGGTCATGAGGAGAGCAACATCTTCGATCGTGATCAGCTGCGCAGGATCGGCGTGGAAATCGGCGCCCGATATGTATTCCAGCTGCGCATGGCCGCCTTTACGCAAACCATGACGGACCGCTGGAAGTTTCCCGCCCTTGACATACGGGTCTCGCAGACTCGTTCGAGCGATATGCGGCTCGTATTGCAGTTGTGGGATGCGAAAACCGGGGAGCTGGTCTGGTCCTCCGCCGCTGAAACGAGCATGCAGAACGAAGCGGTCTCCCAAGATCCGGTGTATCTGGAAGATATCGCTCGCGCAACGTTGGGCGGCATGATTGCCGATTTTCTGAACAGAAAAACGGCGTCCAAGTACACGCCGGTCAATAAAGTCCTCGACGATTTGATTAAGGAGGCCATGCCGCAGGAACAGAATGGAAAATAGGCCGACGGGAACTCGGCACAAAACAATCAAGGAGGAAGACTCAATGTTGAACAAACTCTCGATGGGAGCGGCGGTGTTGCAGTAGACGGAATGCTGCACCGGCATCAGCAGCTTTCTTCGTCAAGTTCAAGGTCTGAATAAGGGAGGAGTCGAAAAGGTTCGCTATCGCATCAAAGACACTGTCTTTGTGGACAGCCCTGGCACGTTCAAACTGCCGTTCGATGAAAAAGGGTGGAATCGACCTTGGTTTGGGCCAACAGCCTGAGCAACAAATAGCCGATTGAAAGCTCTCCGGGATTCCGCAGTTGGTCAGTTTCTTCTCGTCATTCCCGCGTGTTTCAAGCGGGAATCCAGGAAATCCGGAACGTCTGGATGCCCGCTTCCGCGCCGCAGGCGCGAGCATGACCTCATCTCTGCAAGGCCGCGACACTGGCCCATCTTTCGAAAAGTTCCGCTCACTCGCACCTGATCACATCCGCTTAAATACGGAATCTTGGTAATTTAACGATGCCTTAACGCTCAGGTGTTGACTCGTGGTTGTTGGTGGGCTATTGCCCACGCCGGCACCTGGAAGCAAGCACTCCGGTCGTACCGCCGCGCATAAAGTATCGCGGCCGGTTTCCGTGTGCCTCGCAGCCATTTAGAATTTCAAGAGGTGATACCCCCAAGGACTCAGATCCACATAAAGACCGGCATCCCGCATCTGCGTCCCGTCGCGCTCGTAGACCTGGCCGGTGAACGCGTCGGTGAGCGTCCAGGACCTCCCGCGGGCATCGTCCCAGGGGAGCCGGACCTTTGCCTGCGATTGTTTGTCGGAGAGGTTGACCACGACAAGATGACGCAGGTCATCCTTCTGCCAGCACCAGGCCACCACATTCAGGAAGTTCTGATTGTCCGACCATCCGGTCCGTTCGCACAGCCTCCAATCGCCTTCTTTAAAATCTCTCTCGCGCAGCGACTTGAGCAAAGTCTTGTAGAATGTTTGCAGTTCGGGGTCCGCCTTTTCATCCGGACGACGGCGCAGGAACACGGGCGGTCTCACACGACGGCCTTCGAACTGCCCTTCATGGAGCAGTTTGGCTCCCGGCAGGGTCGAGACCGTCACCGCTGCGGTGCGGGCCTTTGCCGAACTAAATGTCACGGCGGCCCTCGGCTCGTCATGATTTTCAATGAACCGCACCAGCTTTTCTTGATACACAAGGGCGGCGCAGAGATGGAGCCTCACGCTCTCAGCCGAATCGTGTTCCAGGCGATCGTACAACCGCTTGTCGTAACAGTAGTCGAACCCCTGCTGTTGTAGTTCCCACTCCAAACCCCAGTAGGCCTCGGCCATGAACAGCACGTTCGGATGCCGCTTCCTGACCCCGGCGATCACTTCAGGCCAATACTCCATTCGAGGCCTGGCTCCCGCCCTCGACCCCCAGGTCCGCTCGAAAATGTCATTGATGAGCAACATCGCCATATCGCAGCGCATGCCGTCGCATTGGTTTGCGACGGAGGTGACGGTCTCAATCGCCGCCTGCCGCAATCCGGCATTGAACGCATTCAATTGGAGGACGTCCGGCCAGGGGGGAAAGTAAGGATCGCGGCCGCAAGCCAACACCTTGTCGCCGGCACGGATGAAGTCCGCCGGCTTTTGCGCCAGATCCTCCGCGCTGCCCTGAATGAAGTATTCGGGATGCTCCGTCGCCCAGGGATGATCCGGCGCGACGTGATTGGGAACGAAATCCAACATCAGCTTCATGCCCCGGTCCGCCAGCACCTTTCTGGCATGGGCAAGCCCGTCAGGACCTCCCAATTGGTCGTCCACCACATAGCGCCGCACGCAATAGGGCGAGCCGACGTTGTCCTCTGGACTAAAATCAGAGAGCGCCCGGCTGAAATCAGTCAGGAGGCCCTCATTCTTCATCGAAATTGCGATGCCTGCGAGGCTGCGCTCCCACACGCCCATGAGCCAGACTGCGTCGAACCCGTAGGAGGCGATCGCGTCCCATTCTTTATCGGGCACCGTGGCGAGCGATACCGGCTTTCGGTACCGCTCGCTCAGTTCATGCAACCAGACCCAGGTGTTGATCTCATAGATCGTCGGAAATTTCGGCCATGGTTTCATCCCTCACTCCAAGCTGAACTTGGCTTCACAGCCTGTGATACCAATGATTGATCCGTTATCTATTTCAATAACTTCTCCGCCGCCTCTCGAAGGTCGATCGATTTCGGATTGCCGACTTCCTTCTTCACAATGATGTCCGTCGGCCGCACGTCTTTGCCGTAGTAGGCCTTATTGCTGTCGTTGGAGATGGTCACCATCGATCCGTCCAGGGCAATCCCGGCAAAGGCCCCTTTCTTTTTCGCATAGGCCACCATATCGGCCGTGATGCCTTTCGCCGATGTGCCGGCGCCGACCGGACCGACGGCCACTCCGACATTGGCCCCGAGCTTGAAGTCGTTGGTGTAGAACTGCTCCAGCCCTTTCTGCGTCCTCACCACCATGACAATTTCGGAAACATCGGCTCCGACCTGCAGGCCAAAGCTCGCCGATCCCATGTTGTAGAAGAGCGGATCGGACCACTTCCCGGTTTGCTCGTCCCGCGCGATCAGGATGCCGCTCCCGCCCGCGCCCCCGAACATGAAGGCGCCGCGCATGAATGACGGGACGAGGAACAGCCCCTTGGCATCTTCGCCGAGTTGTTTGATCGATCCTTTCAACCCGCCGTCGGCTGTGAACCCCTCCAACGTCATCTTGGCCTTGTCCACGAGCTGCTGTTGCTGGGAGAAATCCTCAGTGCGGGCGGTGACAGGCATGAGCGAAACAAGACGGGTCAGGACCGCCGCTACCAACGTCCCTCCCGTTCGTCTTCCCGGATGGTTGTCGATTGAAGCAGACATGGAAACTTCTTCTGTTAGGGTTGCGATATACGACTGCGTTGTTTCAGCGCCTCAGCCGATCCGGCCGGCGGATACTGCAGTCCATGATGCTGATCACTGAGCATGTACCGAAGGTGAGACCGCGTACACGTCCATCGCGGCGGCTCGAACGAAGGTCCATAAGGACAGCGCTCAAACAGGCAAGGAGCCGGGCGCAATTTACCTGCGCCCGGCTCTCCACCTCATGCGGTTCGGACGGGCATGCCGCCGTCCACTGCGGCTAGTAGGTCAACGGAATGGCCTTGGCCAACTCGAAGTTCACGATCGCCCGAACCTTGTTTTCGATCTGAATGTAGCGTGCCGTCTTGGACCAAGGCAGCACTTTGCTGATCTTATCGGCATAGGTGCGTTTCAGTTTCATTTCGGATTCCTGGGCCGACAGCGCATCGCCCATGAGCTTCTTCGCCGTGTTGTCCTCGACCGGACCCTTATTGAAGGCATCCGCATACTCTTTGATCGTGTTTCCCAGGGTCTGATTAATCTTGCCGAGTTCTTTTTGATATTCGTCGTACAGCGGCCAGAAGGCCTTCGCTTCCGCGTCGGTGAGATTCATGTTCGAAGAGACCAGCAACTTTTTATCGGCCTTCACCTTCTGCATCATGATTTCCATGTTGGTGTCGGTTGCGCTCTGCGCAAATGCCGGCGCGGCAATGAATACGGTAATGGCCAGAATGATCGGTGTGAATACTCGCATGCAACACTCTCCTCTCACAGTATGGGTTAATTGGGGAAAATACGGAATGACTCCTCGCAAGATACCTCTGAACGGGTCGGCCACCGACGGCAGATGACGGTGCGGACGACCATCGCGCCGTCATCGGACATCACTCGGGACCTTTTCGATGGAGGATCAGCCGAATCACCATAGCGAATTGCGATAGCCCGGTCAATGGAGAAAAACACACATGCCTGATTTCATGTTCGGACCGGCCGAGGCGCCTGTGAGACCACAGCTACAGGACCGCCGCCATGAACCCGCCGGCCGGGATTGCGAGAACGGGACAGCGAGACTCCCGTAACACCCGCTCGCTGTGGCTTCCGCGCAGCGCATCGAGAAACCCGTTGCGTCCGTCCGTGGTCATCACGATGAGATCCGCATCTGTTTCCTCCGCGGCCTGATTGATGGCCTCAATCACCTCGCCACTCTTGGTCATTCGGTTCCAGCGCCACCCGGCAACCTCCGGACAAGCCAGCTCCGGCATGGCCCCTTCCTCACCGACGTGCAGGAGGGTAAACAGGCCGGAATCGCAGTGGAGCCTCGAAACCAGCCTGGCGACGGCATGAACGGCGGGCTGCGCCGAGGGAACCGGCGCCACGGGAATCAGGATGTTCTTCAGGGAGATCGACCCATCATTGAGGGACACAAAACCATCCCGGCCCTTGGCAATAAAGAGCGTCATCACCCGCGACTTGCGGGCGACGCCGGTCGCGACGGATTTGTTGAACCACTGGACCCCGCTTTTGCTCTGGTCGGTCGCCAACACGACGAGGTCTGTGCCGTGCTGCTCAAGATAGGCCGTAACGGATTCGACCGGGTCGCTGTGAACCATCTGTACTTTTTGGACCTTGATTTCCAGCTTCGACACATCGGCGCGCTCGCTGTTCTTCGGGAGCAGGCCCCAACGCTCCAGGGTCTCGCGGACTCCTGGAAAGTCAGTCCACGAATCGTCTCGACGGCCCGACACGTGAAGGATGGTCAGCGTGGCCTTGGCGGTCAGCGCGGCGACCAACGCGTGGGCAAACGCCGCCTGGCCGGCTTCGGAGAAGTCGGACGGATGAACAATGCGTTGGAGAACGGGAACCTCGAACGAGTTGCTTGGAACCATATGACCTCCTCGAACAGTCATCTACAGACGATAGAGTTGCGACTCTAACCGAGCATCGTGAGATTTTTCAATACAAGACGGAAGACAGTCGCCCTCCGTCACCCGCCATGCCATGTCGGCAACTGCGCCGAGACAGTCTTGAAAATCCTGCCGGCCTCGGATAGAGTCCCGCCGCCCCATCCGGTGTTCCAGCGTATGACCAACGCATGACAAGCGTTTCAACCAATCGCCTCGGTTTGGCTCTGCGAGCGACAGGACTGATTCTCTTGGTCGGCACAGCGAGCGCGTGGGGCGGCTCCATCGTGAACATCCCGAGACCGAACGAGAGACTCATGCCGCCCCCGCCGCCTCCCACCCTGGAGCGCTCGGTGGTCAACATGGAGATCAGTCTCTCGGCAGAGGAATTGGCTCTCCTCGTGGATCAAACGTTTCCTCCCATCATCGCCCGTGAGGACGGGTGGAACGATCCCGCCCTGTTGCCGGGGAGGGATGATCTTCGCTTCCTCTACCGGCTGCATCGGGGCGGTTTTCAGTATCAAATGCAGCAGGACCGGCTCGAGCTGACGTTCAACGACATCCGATACAGAATCTGGGCCCGCCGGCCAGGAGGGGAGCAGGCCGAGGAGGGACGCTGCGGATATGGGGATGATCCGCCGAAACACATCCAGGTCGTCGCTCATACGGCAGTCAGCTGGTCGGATGCCTGGCGGCTCAACCCGCAGACGAGCTTTGATCCTCCGGTCTTTGTCGACGCCTGTCGGCTCCAACCATTGAGCATCGACGCGACCCCGATGCTGCAGTCCGTCATGCAATCCAGGCTGTCGGCGTTGGCAGAAAAGATCGACCGGAAAATCGACGAGCGCAACGCGGGAAAACAGCGAGCAGCGGTCATCTGGACGAAGTTGCAAGAGCCGGTTGAACTGGCACCGAACCGATGGCTCGCACTCAACCCTGTCGACGCGCAGGTCGGCCCGGTCGGCTCCGACGGCGGCTTGCTGATCAAGACCTCGGTCAGCCTGATGATGGAGCCGAAGATCCGCGACGCCAAGCCGCCTGTCGGGGATGAGCCGCTTCCCTCGCTGAAGATGGCGCCGGCCACGATGGGCGGCTCTCGGTTGCTGTACCCGGTGTTTGTGGACTACCCGACAATCAACGGACGGCTCGAGCGCATGCTCGTCGGCCAGAACATCGACACGCCGCTTGGGGAGCCGATCACGATCACCGGGGTGGAGCTCTACGGCAGCGGGAACAAATTGATCGTGGCGATCAAGCTGAAGGGCGGGGTCAACGGCACGCTGTATTCGACTGGCGTTCCCGTATTCGACGAACCAAGTCGATCGATCAGATTCCGGAATCTAGATTTCACGCTGGATACCAAGAATATGCTGGTGCGCGGGGCGGAGCGTTTCTGGCGCGATACGCTGCTTGAGAAAATGGAGTCGGATATCTTCGTGGATCTGGCCGAGCCTCTGATGCTCATGCAGGCCCGGCTCAACGAGGCGCTGACGCGGGAGCTGGCTCCCGGCGCCAGGCTGGAAGGAAAATTCACGAAACTGCTTCCCGCCGGCATCTATCCCGTCGCCGGAGGCGTTGAGGTGCAGATGATCGCTCAGGGCACCGTGCGGCTGATGCTGCAGTAAGCGGTGACCTGCCATCATCGCGCTCGCGGAGGAAATAATTATGTGGATTGACAAGACTGCCCGGATGCGAATATGACCATACCCGGCATGAGAACATCTGGGTTCGTGGCAGAGTTCGAAACCACATTTACGGCCATGGTTGTATCAACACTTCACCCGCCTGCGTAGGAAGCCACGGTTGTGAGGCCGTGGAGGTAATGAGCAGCGGGTGTCCTCCGAAGCCTTGGCGTAGGAGGACATACTTCGGCGAGGTGTCGCCGAAGAACCACAGGAACCACGGCTCCCCGTCCTCCGCAGTAGTCTGCTACGGAGGATGGATCAAGCCGTAGGGCTCCACAACAGGAGGCTGACAATGCGGATGTCTCGTCTGGGGATGTACACAATCTGTGGGTTCATGATGGTCATGGCCGGCTGCACGACCTACTACTATCGTGTCACCGACCCGGCCAGCGGGAAGGCCTACTACACAACCAACGTCGACGACAAAGGAAGGTCGGGAGCGGTCAAGATTAAGGACGACAAGAGCGGGAGCTCAGTGACGCTCCAGTCTTCCGAAGTCAGAGAGATTTCAGAGGACGAGTACAAGGCGGCAACCGGCAAGAAGTGATGGGCGACGGTTCAGCCTCAGGCGGGGAGTCCTCACAAACTATGACGTTGAGTAGTGCGTTGCAAAGGCGACCGAAATCTGTTCGTCCGCAACACATTGCACCGATAGATCATATTTTGATATTTCCCGCGAGGGCGGCGATCGACCCACCATACACACATCTACAGAGAGGGAACCGAATGCACGCATCGGCCCGGTTGTCGGTGATAGTCCAAAGCCTTGCAGGGCTCGCAGCAGGCATCGGCTGCCAAACGATGCGTAGAGTAGGTCATCTTCTCTTTGCCGCAGCGCTCTCCGTCGGCTTTCTAGGCTGTGAATACGTCCGTCCCACACTGAACGCGCCGCTGGCCCAGTGGAACCCCCAGTACGGGTACCGCTACAATAATCTCGCGCCTCCGGAGGAAGGCAACTCCGACAGTCTGTTCGTGGTGGCGTCCTTTTCCGGGGGCGGCACGCGAGCCTCCGCCCTCGCGTTCGGGGCCTTGCGCGTCCTGGCCCGGCAACCCATTACTTGGGAAGGCAGGGACAAGCGACTGCTCGACGAACTGGACGTGATTTATGCGCTGTCCGGCGGGACCTTCACCGGCGCCTACTACGCGCTCTTCGGCGAGCGGATTTTTCACGACTTCGAATATCAGTTTCTCCGGAAAGACTGGGAGACCGAGCTGAGACACCGCATTTTGCGCTCGCCGAGTAACTGGTTCCGCCTCTGGTCCCCCTACTTCGGCCGCATCCATATCATGTCAGAATTGCTGGACGAGGCGCTCTATGACGGCAAGACCTACGGCGATCTCCTGAACCAGAAGACCAGGCCTGGCTTGCTGATCCATGCGTCCGATATGGCCACGTTGTCGCGGTTTGAGTTTGGCCAGGTCCAGTTCGACATGTTGTGCTCCGACCTCAGTCAGCTGCCGATCGCTTATGCTTCGGCGGCCTCGGCGGCGCTACCCCTGGTGTTGAGCCCGATCACGCTCAAAAATTACGCGGGGAGCTGCGGATACCGGCCGCCGGATTGGCTGGAAACGGCCGCTGGGTCGTCCAAGCCCGTAGCGCGGCAGCGGGCGAAGGAGCTGCTGTCCTACCTGGATATCGAGAAACGCCCCCAGATCCATCTCCTTGACGGAGGCCTCTCGGACAACATGGCGCTCAGAGGTATCCTGGAGGGCTCCGCTGCGGCGGGGGGGTTGGACCGCGCGATCAAAAACGCCGGAGCCAAGAAGGTCAAGAAGCTGGTCTTCGTCTCGGTGAACGCTGAAACGAGTCCCGACGTGAGGGAGTACCGCAGCGATCACATCCCCAGCACCTCACGGGTGTTCAGCGCGTTGGTGGACATCCCGATCAATCGCTACTCATCGGACACGCTGGCGCTTATGCGGATGGGCGTGGAGAAGTGGCACGAAAAGCTGAGCGCCCGTAAGCTCGCCTCGGCGGGCAGAGTACTCCGGGGAGGTCCGGAAGACGCCGGTGACAGCCCGTTTACGGAAGGCGCGGATGTGTACTTCATCGATGTGAGTTTGGGTGCCGTGGCCGACGTGGAGGAGCAGCAGTATCTTATGAAAATTCCCACGACCCTGTACCTGACCGATGGACAGATCGACCGTCTGCTCTCCGCCGCGACGAAACTGATTCATCGCGACCCGGAATTTCAGCGGCTGATGCGCGATTTGCAGTAGATGGCGCCATGGACCAACCGGCCACAACGGTCGCCAAGGAGGATGCGATGGAAAAATAGCGTGCTGTTGACGGCTGCGACGGCGCTTAGTTCTGCTCACTTTGACAGGGTTTCTGGGAGCGAAGGCGGGATGCCGGACGTCATTTCTATGAGGACATGCATTGCGAGCACCCACCACGAAGTGAACGGGGAATGAACTCTAACTTTTTCCCTCACATACATCTCTTCATCCGCTAGGAAGGCAACTAGGTTCTTGCTACTGGCTCCCTTGCCGAGGTATCCTGAACCATAAGGCGACATGGAACCCAGAACCGTGCGAGAAGATCCACCCCTACTCTGGATGCACAGCGCCCACAACCAATGCTTGGGTTCGCAGGAGGCGTTCGCGGCACATACGTGAGGACGAGGCAACACCATCCGAGGGTATCGACCCCTAAATAACAGAAGGAGGAGCGCCGATGAAGACATTTCGTGTGTCTGTACCAGCCGTTTTGTTAATGGCAGCCATGGCATGTGCGAGTTCCAGTGCTTTGGCAGCCGAGGAGAAGGAGAAGGATTTTTCGTCCACGCTCGACAAATTCAAATCTTCAGAGCAGGTGAAACCGTTTTTTGAGAATGCGTATGGATATGCGGTCTTTCCCCTCATCGGGAAAGGGGGTCTGGGGGTCGGCGGTGCATATGGGCAGGGACAAGTCTACCGCGAAGGGAAGGTGACCGGCAAAACAAGGCTGATCAAGCTCTCATTCGGCTTTCAGGCTGGCGGCCAGGGGTTCTGTGAAATCATCTTCTTCAAAGATCAGCGTGCCTATGATGAGTTTACGAGTGGGGACTTTGCGTTCGACGCCACAGCCTCAGCAGTCGCCATCACCGCCGGGGCGCAAGCCACGACCGGGACAACAGGAGGATCAGCGGGAATGAGTGCGGGACCGAAATCCGGGGCACAAGTCGGCCTCGGCTACACCAAGGGAATGGCTGTCTTTACCCAAGCGATCGGCGGTCTGATGTACGAGGCGGCCATTGGAGGTCAAAAGTTCAGCTTTGAACCCCTCTAAACAACCGGGATTGTGTCATGGAGGTGGGCGAGGTGCAGTCGCGGATAACCTCGCCCACAAGCCTCTCATCCATCAGCATGGCCTCAAGCCGCTTGCTGCGCTGTCTCTACTTCCCCCTCCTAACAGCAACTCGCCATTCCCTCAAATATCAGTAGTTGTTGGATGCAAGCATGAAGTGCGCCGTCCTGCACCCGGGTGTCCTTCGCATGAGCCGCTTTGCGACTCCCGGGTCTCACCCCTCCTTCCAGGTAGGAATCTCTCGCTGGATTAGAAGTGAAGCGACAGTCCTCCGACTAAGTGATTTATGTGATAATCGGCGTTGATGCCGGCTGCTCCGAGCGGGCCATTGCCCGTGAAATCGAACGCCGCATAATTGTATTTATATTCACCAAACAGCGCGACGCGCTCGGTGACAAAATAGCGCATACCAGCCAAGGCATTGAAGCCTGGCACGGCGTTGTCCGAGGCGCTGCTGCCATTGTTTGACAGATTGGCGAAGAAGACCCCAAGCCCGACCCCTCCATACGGTTGCAGCCGGCAAAAGTCTCGCTCATAGTGCGTTTCATAGCGAATCTCTCGGTCGACCTTCACATCCCGCTCCGTTCGCGTTTCTGTTCGCACCGGTTTCGTTTCACAGCCGAATTTGAGCCGGCCGACTACATTGAAGGCCAAGGTCGTGACTCGCTGGTGGACGCCGGGCAACTGACCGTCCTGCTTCACGTGGGGGGTCGTATTGTACGCCTCCATCTCCAGGCCCAACCAATCCAGTCGATCGCCGAAGAAATGCCCGACCTTTCCCCCATAGACAACCGAATCCGCCAGATCGCGATCAGTGCCCTGAAGCCCGGACAGGAATCCCGCGCCTTCCACGCCACTGAACCCCCCGCCGAATGTATAGCCGCCGAACCCGGCCACGTACGTTTCGCTCGGGCGCACCAGTTTATGTTCAACGATCGTTTCCGGCCCGGCTAGCCCTGACGCCGCTAAAATGGAAGCCGCTTCCGCCTTTCGCGCTTGAATCTCCTCGCGACATTGCGGTGTGAGCGTGTGTTCGTTGGCTTCATAACATTTGCGGAGACGCCCGCCACCCGGCTGAACGCCCACGCAGAGTTTATCAAGCGCGTTACGACACTCAGGATTGATGCTTTGGTATTCTGGCACCGCCACCGGCTCCACCGGCTCCACAGGCTGGGAATAGGCGACCGGCAACAGCATGACCATGAAGGCTCCCCAGCACAAGAGCGCTGTGCCACTCACGGTTAATTGTCCTCGCTTCATTTGAACACCTCCATTTTAGATGAGATAATGAGCACATCACTATTCATAAATGTAAGACGTGGATTTGCCTACTGGTATAAACTCTAGGGGTACGAATCATATGGCCATTGGAGGTGAGGACACAGTGGATTATGAAGACTTGCTCGCCGAGGACGCTGACATCAGCAGAACTCTTCCCACGGCGGACGGTGGCGACAAGAAGATGAATACCCTTACCAACGCCAGGATTGGTCTATCCGTGAGGACGACCAGCGGAGATCCCCGCATGAACATCCTGGCACTGTTTATAATGACACTGGGGATCACAAATCAGATCACAAGGATTGCTTAAGTTAGTCATGGCAAGGGAAATACCCAACTCCATCAGTAGAAGACGCAATTCCGTTGTAGTCTGAATTTACCTCACTTCACTGAACTTAACTTCACTTCATTTCAGTCCGCTTTGTCGCTCTCCTTAACACCATAATAACACCGGACATCCACTTGAACCGGAACACCCCATCCCCTCCCACCATGACAAAGGGATGGTAGCAGGCGAGATTGAAGCCTCTACAGGCTCAAAGACTATAGCTCACGGTCCAGTCCAATCGCTTCCACTCAACCGCTTACAAGGGGGCCAGAAATTGACGGAGGAACCCATTAAACAAGATCGCACACAATAGTTCTGCCACAGGAGCCACAATAATAGTCGTGATGAAACTGTGGGGCCCGCTTGGTGGCGTATGATGGCTGAGCGTGACTATGACTCTTAGAGAGATTAATCAAGGGGAAGCGGTGTTTTGGGCGATCGAGCAATGCGATACATGGGATCAGTACAGCTAAACTTGTTCTGCAGTGCCAATCGTAGGTGGCGGTGCGGGTGGCGAGTCCATGACCCGCCACCCGGTCAAAAGCACGTCGACGATGTCAAGATCACCGCTCTGAACGATCGACGTCAATGCCGTACAATTACCTCGTCACAATGATTTCCACACGCCGATTCTTCGCCCGACCTTCGCCTGTTGTGTTGGGCATCACAGGCTTGGTCTCAGCAGCTCCCATGGCATGGGCGCCGGATAGACCGCCGCTTTCCAACGCCTCGACAGCGCTTTGGGCACGTGCTTCGGATAATTCTTTGTTCGAGGGGAATTTCTTCTTGAGCGCGCCCAAGATCGGCCGGTTGTCGGTATGCCCCTCGACATGAACCTTATACTCCGGGAAATCGTGGAGGATGGCACCGACCTGCTTGAGCGTCTCCGCTCCAGCCGGCTTGAGTTGGTCTTCACCGGACCCAAACAAATAGCCGGAGGCCAAATTCATGAGGAGGCGTTCGTTATTGAGGTCTATGGTGATGTGCTGTTCTTCGATTTGCGGCTTGAGCGCCCGGACTAATCCACGTTCCGCCTCCTTCAATCTCGCCATTTCTGTGGAATATTCCTTCTCCCGGTCGGCTAGTTGCGCCTCCAGATCTGAGTTGCGTTGCCTAGCAGCGGCCAGGTCCGCCGCCAGGAGACTTGAGGCGGCAAGCTGTCCGTTTAGATCGTTCACCTGGCTACTGAGCACCTGGTTTTGGCGCCGAGCGGTTTCCAGTTCGTTGGCCAGCCGTTGACGGTCCCCCTCTAGGGCCGCAAGACGGGCCGCCGAAGCCAATGCAACCTCACCTGATACATCGGGTGCCGCTGCCTTGGCCACAGATGGGCATCCACTCTTTGGATGATAGCCATACCACCGATCTACACACACATCGGACTGTTTGAAATACGATGAACATCCGACCAGAAGCACAACGCTGGCCACAAGGCCAATGGGTTTATACGTCTGCATGCGATTCCCCCTTTCATAGAGTGCATGACGCCGCGGGAACTGATGCCTCGGCTGTCATGCATGGTTATGGGTCAGGCTCGACTCTTTTACTGACGCCTACCGTTTGAGCCATAGGATCTTGTGGGCTGTTTTTGGCGTCATGCTGCGAAACTCCGGTGCGGACGGCTCGCGGCTGAGCTCTATGCTCCTCCAGCAGCGTGTATGCGACATAGTACTTGTAGATGTTGGAGATATAGGTCACGGTTTCTGGCCCGATCCGTTGCCCGGCAATGATTTCAACGTTGTTGAACCACACGTAAGGATTGAGCCCGCGCCTTTCCGCTTCCTTTTGGAGCTTCAGCACTCTGGCTGGTCCAGCGTTGTATGCCGCAAATGAAAACAGGATCTTGTTACGAGCGTCCATCGGTTGGTCCGCGAAGTACTGACGACGCATAAAGTTCATGTACTTGACGCCGGCGTGGATATTCGGTTCCACTTTTGTAATGTCACCGGTAGCCATGTCCTTGCCAGTGGCCGGCATGATCTGCATGACTCCGATCGCGCCGACATGACTGATGGCGTTCTGATTCAGCAGGGATTCCTGGTAGCCCTGCGCCATCATCAACAAATAGTCCATGTCGTACTGAGCACCGTACTTGCGAAACAATGCGACGGTCGAGTCGAACTTCTTGATCTCGGCCGCCGAGGTTGCAGGTTTGACGATCCGCGGACTCCCGGTATATCTGCTGAGCAGGGCTTTCCCGAACGGCGATGTCTGTCCATAGCCCTTGGCAAATGCGGCAATCTCTGCTTGCAGTTTGGGGCTCGCTTTTCGGAGCATCCAGGCGATGTCCCCGCCCGTGTGGATCACCACGCCTCGATGCGGTTTCAGCTTTGTGAACACGCGCGCCCACAATAGCGCCTGATAGCGATCCACAACGACGATCCCCACGAGGCCGGCGTTTACCATCTCCAGCAGGTCGTCGTCCTGCAGATCTTCCGGCGCGGCTTTCAGAGTCACCGGCCGCTTGTGCTCGCTATTGAAACGCTCGTTGAGACGTTCGAGATGTGTCCAATAGCTCGATGATTGGCGGACAAACACTTCCTGGCCTGAGAGATCGTCAACTGAGGCCAACTCCGGTGAGCCGGGTCCGGTCACCGCAATTTCCTGTATGCCTCGAAAAAACGGGGCTCCGAAATCGACTTGTGCGAGACGTTCCGGTGTCACCGTCAAAATACCGGCGGCTATGTCCCCTCTGCCCTCTAAGAGCCTCGGGATGAGCTGGTCCCGCGATGTCGGTATGAAGACCACATGAATGCGGGTATGCTTCCCCGGCGTCTGATACCGTTCGTTGATTTCTCCCTCGAAGGCCTTGAAGAGTTCATATTCCGCACCGGTTTGGCGAAGTCCTAAGAGCCAGTATGAAGTGCGCGACGGCGCCACCAGCACACGAATGATACGGCGCTGGATCATGCCGTCGAGATCACCCGTCCAGCGCTGGAAGGCGGCAGCCTCTGTCAGTTCGTTCTGATCGGTAGCAACGGCTGAGGAAGGGAGAGCGACGCAGACACATATGAGACCGAGAAGAATCCTGTTCAAATTGCGCCCCTCGAAAGACACGAAAGAGCTTGAGACGGCGGCATCAACCTGGCTCTGGGAGCTGTAGGCATAAGACTTTCCGATCAGAAAGTCAACTCCCGCGTGATCGGCGCAAGAAAGCACGCTGACTGTCGGGAAGTGCCTGCACACCATGCCCTCCGCCAACTCCGATAACCATGCATAGGTACCGGTGCTCAAGGAATGACCTTTACTTGCCTTCCTCAAATACATCTTGCCACTGGTTCGTTTATTGAGCTATCGTGAACGAGAAGGCGAGGGGGAACCGTGAGAGAAGAGCGCCCCTTCGCTGGAGACACAGTGCCCACCCCAATCATGAGTTCGAATGGGGGCGCGCACGGTTAATACGTAAGGAGAGACAACAGCGCCCGAGGATAGAAAACCTAATCCCGCAAGGAGACGACTATGAGGACATTTCGTGTATCTGTACCAGCCGTTTTGTTCATGGCCGCCATGGCCTGGGTGAGTTCCAGTACGTTGGCAGCCGAGGATTTTTCGTCCACGATCGACAAATTCAAATCTTCAGAACAAGTGAAACCGTTTTTTGAGAATGCGTACGGCTATGCCGTCTTTCCCCTCATCGGGAAAGGGGGGCTGGGAGTCGGTGGCGCATACGGGCAGGGACAAGTCTACCGCGACGGAAAGGTTACGGGTAAATCCAAGCTGGTCAAGCTCTCCTTTGGCTTTCAGGCTGGCGGCCAGGGGTTCTGTGAAATCATCTTCTTTAAAGATCAGCGTGCCTATGATGAGTTTACGAGTGGGGACTTTGCGTTCGACGCCACAGCCTCAGCAGTCGCCATCACCGCCGGGGCGCAAGCCACGACCGGGACAACAGGAGGATCCGCGGGAGCCAGTGCCGGACCGAAATCCGGTGCACAACTCGCAGCAGACTACCGCAAAGGAATGGCTGTCTTTACCCAAGCGATCGGTGGTCTGATGTACGAGGCGGCCATTGGAGGTCAAAAGTTCAGCTTTGAACCCCTCTAAACAACCGGGATTATGTCATGGAGGTGGGCGAGGTGCAGTCGCGATAACCTCGCCCAAGCCTCTCATGCATCAGCACATGAAATTCTTTCATAATCCGTTCGCCCTGAGCTTGTCGAAGGGCAGTCCTGAGCACAGATCGAAGATTCACCACAAACATAATTTCTGAGACACCACATAAACCCTGATATCAGCCCCCTGTGCCCCAAAGCCGAAACTTCGGGGGATTGCGCGCCCCTTATTTGGTCTTTCCCTCGTACGGCTCCGAGACGGCAATCTTGATGACGTGGCCCTCGCGCAACGGTTCGTAGTCGGTCACATTGTTGGCGACCGCGACCTGTTCGGGCTTCCAGACCGTATTGGACCGAGCCGCGATGGTCCGCACGCTTTCCCCTTGCCGCGCTTTCACCAACCGGATGCGATCTTCGCTGATGGCGGCCCGTTCTTTCGCCGACAGAGGCCGGAAGCTCTGTGCCACTTGCCGAAAGACAGGCTCTACGTCTTGAAATTCTCTCGTGGGCGCGAAAGCGGCGATCTGGTAGACCATTCCGCCATGCGCGATCCAGGTCACATCCACGGTGACTTTAGATTCGGCAAACCTGGTCGTGGCGGCGGGCAGCCCGTTCACTTTCGTCGGATGGGTCTTGGTCTCGAGCTTCGTCTTGCTGGACTTTTCCAGGGCCTTCGCGCCGTCCAGCGGATCGTCACCCTCGGCCACCGCCTGGAACACCACCGCTTTGTGTCCGCCCTTCGGCGCCGAGGCAACTTTCGTGGGTGTATTCTCGACGTGCCAGCCATCCGGGAACTGCATGAAGAGATTCAGATCAGGATGACGAAATGTATTTTCCTTGACGATGCCGTTTGCGGCCCGTTGTCCCGCTACCATCCCATCGAGCCTTGCCAGGAACACTTCCTGTGAGGCAGAGATCGGCTCACGGGCCGCTCGTTTGATCTGCATCGCATGTTTGTTGGTGTTCTTCACCCGGTCGGGCGTCGCAGGATGCGAATCGAAGAAGCTGGTCCGGCGCGGCCCATCGCTCAAGAGTTCTTGCTCCCTGCCCAAAGTATTCAAAAACACGGAGAGTCCCTCCGGGTCCCAGCCGGCTTTGGCCGCCATCTCCTGCCCGATTTCATCCGCCTCGGACTCCTGAGAACGGCTGTAGGGGGAGAACACGAGGCTCTGCGCGAAATTGCCGACGCCCCCGATGAGGTTTCCTACAAGCGGACTGACGATCCCGGTCAGACCCGATGTAATTCCGAACACGACCGCGAAAGGACCTTGTTTGGAAACTCGTTGGACTGTATGCCTTGCCGCCACATGCCCGATCTCATGGCCGACCACGCCGGCCAGTTCATCTTCCGCCGTGACCAGCGCCAGCAAGCCACGGGTGACATAGACGTAGCCGCCGGGAAGCGCAAACGCATTGGGTTCCGGCATGTCCGCCACGTAGAAGTGATGTGTCACGTCCTGCCGGGGGGACTCCTTGGCCAGCCTCTGACCCAGTACGTTGAGATAGTCTGTCAGCGCCGGATCATCCACTAAGCCCATCTGCTGTTCGACCTTTTCAGCCTCCTCTGCGCCGATCTTCTTCTCCTGCTCCACCGTCATCAAGGACAGTTCGGGTCTGTGACTCACGGGGTTCACCGAACAAGCCGCTGTGCCGAGGAGCATGGGTAACAGAAACGAGAAACCGAGCAGAGCCCTTCGAACGGGAACCGGAATCATCGACAAGGTCTTCACCATGTTGCCTCACGAAATTGAAGTTAAGGAATGGAACAGGCCACTCTCAGCGGCACACTTTAGCACAGTCGACGCTCTAAAACGGAGCGCTTTTGTGACAGGTTCGATCTCAGACCGTTGCCCGGCACGTATCGTCTTCTGCGTCTCCTGACACACTTCGTGGGGTCGGTGGCAAGCGGACATACGTCCCGCCACACACTTGAGAATGACGGGGGTTTGCGCTATAGACTGGCCGCCGTTGTAGCTGATGACGCCCTCAATCCTTGAAAGGCAAGGCTGCCGACCGTGAGCGTGATCGCCGAGAAGCGCTGCCGTTTGCGCACGTCGTTCCTGTCGGCGACCTACCTCCTGCTTCTCATCGTCACGACGACAGGGCTGTGCCCGCATCATCTCCATGGAGTACCAGCCGACCAATCCTCTGAAAGGACAGGGAACTGTCGGCACGGCGCCCTTTCGCTATCAACCGTCGGATGAGCATCGCGTGCGTCCGCGTCAGGTCGAAACCGATCCGGCATCGAAGAACAAGTTATACCTCGCGCAGGAAATCGGCGCATTCTTCGCAGACGCCCTCCGCAAGGAACTGCTTCTTTCACTGTTCGGTTATGACCCAAACCGAGGCTCCAGTGCAGGCTATCCCACCTGCGGAGAAACTCGCGGAACCGGCTGAAATCCAAGCGCCGGTCGAAGAGGTGAAGGAAGAGCCGCTCCCTCAACAGGAATCTTCTCCCGGCGTCGCCGTCGTTCCAGGGGCCAGGGGGCGGTCTCGGCCTGGCCACTATGGACTGAGCATCCGATTCGAATCGTTGGAGGGTGATCTGGACCTTGGCCGTCTCGTCGAATCGACCGTCGTCATCAATGATACACATCCTGCCTATCGCCGAGCTGTCGCGTCTCGCTCCGAGGGGTACCACATCGCGCTTACGGTGTCGTTGGCTTTGGCGAGATTGGCCGTGCCCCCGGCTGAAGAACACGAATTCGTGATGGCATTCCTGACTCACTGGGGTGAAGCGCTCGATCGGACTCCGCGCAGATCCCGCAAGCGCCGGTAGCCATCCGAGGCCGCATGCTATAATCCGCTTTCCCATGGGCAATTCCATCATCATCAAGGGCGCGCGAGAGCATAACCTCAAGAACATCGACGTGGAAATTCCGCGCGACAAGCTGGTGGTGATCACCGGCTTGAGCGGGTCCGGTAAGTCGTCGCTTGCCTTCGACACCATCTATGCGGAAGGGCAGCGGCGGTACGTCGAGTCGCTCTCCGCCTATGCCCGGCAGTTTCTCGAACAGATGGGGAAGCCGGATGTCGATTCCATCGAAGGCCTATCTCCTGCCATCTCCATCGAGCAGAAGAGCACCAGCCATAACCCCCGTTCGACCGTCGGCACCGTCACGGAGATCTACGACTACCTGCGCCTCCTCTTTGCCCGCGTCGGGCGTCCCTACTGTTTTCAATGTGGAGAAGAAATTACCGCGCAGACCGTCCAGCAGATGGTCGATGCGATTGTCTCGCTGCCGGAAGGCATGAAGTTCCAGATTCTTGCCCCGATTGTGCGCGGGCGGAAGGGGGAATACCGGAAGGAACTGCTGGAGATGCGAAAGGCAGGCTATGTCCGCGCCCGCGTCGACGGCAAGATTGTCGATCTGGGCGAGGACATTGCCCTCGATAAACAGAAAAAGCACCAGATCGAAATCATCATTGATCGGCTGATCATAAAACCAGGCGATGCCTTGCTGCGGCGACTGGCGGATTCCGTTGAAACATCGCTGAAGCTGACCGGTGGGTTGGTTGGAGTCCTCATGGAAGACGGTCAGGCCAGACTCTACAGCGACAAACTAGCCTGCATCAAGTGCGGTGTCAGCTATCCGGAAATCACGCCTCGGGTGTTTTCCTTCAATAGCCCGCACGGGGCCTGTCCTGCCTGCGATGGCATCGGCTATGCCGTGACCCCGGACGGCCAGGAAGAAGAAGATTTCACATTGCTGGAGCTTTGTGAAGTCTGTCATGGCGCAAGGCTCAGGCCGGAAAGTCTGTCCATTAAATTAGCCAAGAAGTCGATTGCCGAGGTAACCAGTCTTTCGGTTCGCGCGGCGGCTGACTTTTTCCTGTCACTCAAGTTCACCGATCGAGAGCTGGTGATTGCGCATCGAATCCTCAAAGAAGTTCGCGAACGATTAGGGTTTCTCGTCAATGTGGGCCTGGACTATCTCACGCTCGATCGGGCGGCGGCGACGTTGTCCGGGGGCGAGGGGCAGCGGATCAGATTGGCGACGCAGATCGGGTCTGGCCTGGTGGGCGTGTTGTACATCCTGGACGAACCCTCCATTGGACTGCATCAGCGCGACAATCGCCGGTTGTTGCAGACGTTGCTCAGGCTGCGGGATCTCGGCAATACGGTAGTGGTGGTTGAGCATGACGCCGAGACGATGCAGGCGGCGGACCATATTCTCGACATGGGGCCTGGGGCCGGCTCGCAGGGCGGGCATGTGATCGCGCAGGGGACGCCTCAGCAGATCATGGGCGACCCCAATTCGTTGACTGGGCAATACTTGCGGGGTGTTCAGACTGTGTCCGTGCCGCAACGACGGCGGAAGCCCAGAGGTATGCTTTTTATAGTCGAGGCACAGAAACATAACCTAAAAAACCTGACGGCGCGAATCCCGCTAGGCCTGATGACCTGCGTGACCGGCGTATCGGGGTCGGGCAAGAGCACCTTGGTGTTGGAAGTGCTCTTTCACTCGCTCTCCCAGTTGCTCTACCACAAGAAACCGAAGATCGATGGGTGCAAAGAATTGAGAGGAGTCGATGCGCTCGACAAAGTCATCGACATCGATCAATCCCCCATCGGCCGGACGCCGCGTTCCAACCCCGCGACCTATACCGGACTCTTCGGCTACATCCGCGATCTCTATTCGAACCTACCGGAGTCGCGTGTGCGTGGCTATAAGCCTGGGCGTTATAGCTTCAACGTGAAAGGCGGGCGGTGCGAGGCCTGTCAAGGCGACGGGCTCATCAAGATCGAGATGCATTTCCTGCCCGACGTCTATGTCACGTGCGAGGTCTGTAAAGGACAACGCTACAACCGCGAGACACTGGAGATTCTCCATAAGGGCAAAAGCATCGCCGATGTACTAAATATGACGGTAGACGATGCGTTGGAGTTCTTCGTGCACATTCCGTTGATCAAAGCGAAGCTCCAGACCTTGCACGATGTCGGCCTGCACTATGTGAAACTTGGCCAATCGGCAACGACGCTCTCCGGTGGCGAAGCGCAACGAGTGAAGTTGTCACGCGAACTCTCCAAGCGGGCAACAGGCCGCACAATGTACATCCTCGATGAGCCGACCACCGGTCTCCATTTTGCCGATGTCCAACGGTTGCTCGATGTGCTGGATCGACTGGTCGAAGCCGGAAACACGGTGCTCGTGATCGAACACAATCTGGATGTGATCAAGAACGCCGATTGGATCATCGACCTCGGTCCCGAAGGTGGAGATCGCGGCGGCGAGATCGTCGCCGAAGGACCGCCGAAAGAAATTGCGAAGGCGAGGCGGTCGTATACGGGGCAAGTGTTGAAAGAGGCGGGGGTGTGAGCGGGGCTGGATGGGACGGAACTTTCGTCGTCGCCAGGATGCGATGAGCCCTGATGGCAGCCGAATCGCTACTCTTGGCTGCAGGCGACTCTAAAGCGCGATGAAGCATCGCATGCCGTCGCCCGCAGCACTTTCTTCAGCTATATCTCGCCACTCCCGCTATGACGACTCTCGAAAGCTCATCCCTTCCATCCCGCCTGAGAAAAGGGAAGGGGAAGTGGTGGCTGATGGCGCTAATGGCCCTCAACCATGTTTGATATTGTTCGGGAGAATAATGCCTCCCTTGACGTTGTTCTTGGATCAGTGGGTTATTATCAATTTACTTCAAGATCCTTCATGTATGTCACAGCGAGAGAGGCTTGTCTTGCTCTGCAAAAGCGGAGCTTGCACCCTGGTTTTGACAATTTGGTATGTCCAGGAAGCAATAAGAGATGGTAACAAAGATAGGGCTAAAGACCTTTGCGAAAAGATCGAAACTCTTTCAAAGGAAGTTCCATGTGTCTGGATTAGGCTGAAGACTGATCTGCAAGAAGATGAGGTCGCTGAGGATTTCTTCAATTCAATTGGAGCATCCTACTATAAACGCAGCCCATTCTGTGAAGGGGTTCTTGCTATTTTCCCGGAATTAAATAGGCATCATGATATTGAGAATATTAGGAAAGAAGGATTGGTTTGGTTATTCAAGAGGCCAAAGCTCTTTCACGGAGCATTTGCTGAGCAATCGAAGTATCCCAGTATCAAGGCGAAACTCAAATCGACGGTTGGACGAAGAGGTTTATCTCGAGAAGAGCAGAACCATTTCGTTCAGATGCTACTTCCATCTCAATACCCTGGAGGCTTGGTAATAGCCGACGAGTCAAAACGACAATATCTTCAAACAATGAACATCAAGAAGTTCCGCGCCCTGTCTTTTGAGGCAGCGCTATCGGAAGCAACAACAGCCGACGCTCGGGCGCGTCCTACCGAACAAGACTTGGTGGATTTGCAGCATGCAGTCAGTGTGGTCCCATATGTTGATGTTGTGGTTCTTGACGCTAAATTCCGCAAATATGCATTGACCGTAAAGAAGAAGTGGAAAGGTGCAGAGCCATTGGCCGAATGTTTTGATAATATTGGTGCCGCACTAGATTGGATTGAAAGACAAGCCGCCAAATGTTGAAGCGCAATTTCCTCACGTCGTGGTCTCTTAGCATGGTTTGGCTCCAAGCCATAATAGAATAGATTGATTTTCTTCAGCTCCTATCTGAGTCCTGATCCTTCTGGTCGAGGAAGCCCTTCCACTCCCGCTTGCAGCTCATCTGTTAGGCCACTACAATACCGCGCTATTCATCCCGACTGTCGAGCCAAGGAGGACATCGGCATGCCGAAAGCGAAGAAGACTGATTCCAGCGCGAAGACCGAAAGTACTGCGAAGAAATCCACACCATCATCCGCGTCTGCCCTATCCACCGCCGAGGATTTCGAGAAACTCGGCGTCTTTTATCTGGGGCGGCCCTATGATCATGCGACCAAACAGGCCAAGCCAGGATGGCTCCTGTACGACTCGAAAGATCTGGTGACTCACGCGGTCTGCGTCGGCATGACCGGCAGTGGTAAGACAGGGCTCTGTCTCTCGCTGCTTGAAGAAGCGGCGATCGACAACATTCCCGCCATCATCATCGATCCCAAGGGCGACCTCGGCAATTTGATGCTGACGTTTCCGTCTCTTAAAGGCGAAGACTTCCAGCCCTGGATCAATGAGGACGACGCGCGCAAGAAAGGCTTGTCATCGGTTGATTATGCCCAGGCCCAGGCTGAATTGTGGGCCAAAGGGCTTGGCCGGTTGGCAACAGGATGGTGCGCGGATTCAACGGCTGCGGGATGCGGCGGATGTGGCGATCTACACGCCCGGCAGCAATGCCGGGCTGCCGGTATCTATCCTCAAATCGTTCGCCGCTCCGGCTGCCGATGTGCGCGAAGATGCAGAGTTGCTGCGCGAGCGGATCAGCACGACCGTCACGAGTCTGTTGGGTTTGCTCGGGATTGAGGCAGATCCAATTCAGAGCCGCGAGCACATTCTGCTGTCCACGATCCTCGATCAGACGTGGAAGAAAGAAGAAGATCTTGATTTAGCGGCATTGATCCAGGCCATCCAGTCACCGCCGGTCTCGAAGATCGGTGTGATGGACGTCGATTCCTTCTTCCCGTCGAAGGATCGCTTTGCGCTCGCGATGAAGTTGAACAATCTGCTCGCGGCGCCTGGTTTCCAGGCCTGGATGGAAGGGGAAGCCCTGGACATCCAGTCGTTACTCTACACCCCTGCGGGAAAGCCACGGCTGGCGATTTTCTCCATCGCACATCTGAATGATGCCGAGCGAATGTTCTTCGTGACGCTGTTGCTAAGCCAAATGGTCGGGTGGATGAGAGCGCAGTCGGGCACGACCAGCCTGCGAGCGCTGCTCTACATGGACGAAATCTTCGGCTACTTTCCGCCGGTGGCCAATCCTCCTTCAAAACTGCCGCTGATGACCTTGCTCAAACAGGCGCGCGCGTTCGGCCTCGGTGTTGTGCTCGCCACGCAGAATCCCGTCGACCTCGACTACAAAGGCCTGGCCAACACCGGCACCTGGTTCATCGGACGACTGCAAACCGAACGAGATAAGGCTCGTGTTCTGGAAGGGCTGGAAGGGGCTTCGAGCAGCGCCGGGAAGAAGTTTGACCGTGGCCGCATGGAGCAAACGCTGGCAGGTCTCGGCAATCGGATCTTTCTCATGAACAATGTCCATGAGGACGAACCGGTTGTGTTTGAAACACGTTGGTGTCTGTCCTACCTCCGTGGGCCTCTCACGAGAACGCAGATCAAGGCGTTGATGGATCCAGTGAGAGGTAAGGGGTTAGGGGTAAAGGGTGAGGCGAAGGTATCAGCCCCTCACCCCTCACGCCTCACCCCTCACGGAGCCCGTCCCATGCTGCCTCCGGACGTTTCGCAGCATTTTGTGTCGCTGCGAGGTAGTAAGCCGGAGGAAAGTGAATTGGTCTATGGGCCGATGCTGCTGGGTTCATCGCAGATCCGCTTCTCCGATTCCAAGAGCGGGATCGATACGACTCAAGATATGACCGTACTGGCGTCTATCACCGACGGTCCTGTCCCTGTGGTCTGGGATAAGGCGACGGTAGCGGATCTGGCTGTCTCAGATCTCGAACAAACACCGGCAGAAGGCGCGCAGTTTCTTGCTTTGCCGACGACCGCCGGCAAGGCCAAGAGCTACACCGAGTGGAACAAGGAATTTAGTGGTTGGCTCTTCAGAACACAAAAAATAGAGTTGTTCAGGAGCCCCAGCACGAAGGGAGTGTCCAAACCAGGGGAGTCAGAGCGGGATTTTCGAGTGCGATTGCAGCAAGCCGGGCGGGAACAGCGCGACAAGGCTGCTGAGACGCTGCGCCAGAAATATGCATCGAAGATTGCGACGCTTCAAGACCGCATTAGACGGGCGGAGCTGGCCCGAGAAAAACAGCAGACCGAATCCCGCTCCAGCCAAGTCCAGGCGGCCATTTCTGTCGGCGCTTCCATCCTCGGGGCCTTTCTTGGACGGAAGATCATCAGCGCTACGAATATCGGACGCGCCACCACGGCGGTTCGGAGCGCAGGCCGGGTGATGAAAGAATCGAAAGATGTCGGGGCGGCGGAAGAAAACGTGGCAGCGCTGCAACAGCAATTGGCCGAGCTTGAAGCGCAATTCAAATCCGAGAGCGACGCGCTGGCGGCGGCGACCGACCCGCTGAACGAAAAGCTTGAATTGGTCTGCATCAAACCCACCAAAGCCAACATTGCCGTGAAGTTGGTGACCCTGGCGTGGACCCCGCAGTGGCGGGATACCGAGGGGGTCCTCTCATCGGCCTGGTCCTAGGCCTTAGGGCAATTTCTTCTCAGAGCCACTCGTGTTTCCTGGGGCGTTGGGCGTAAAATGGCCCGGCTCGATCATATTCTGTTCGCTTCTCTGCCATGCTGTTAGCGAGACGGCCATGACCCCACCCTCGAGGAGGGAAGACCCGGCTTCTCATCATGCCGCGGCCGCAGTTGTGTCCGCGATGCCGAAACAACTATTCAACGCCCTCCTCGATCAATCGGCGGTCGGTGTTGCTCTCATCGAGGCAGCAACGGGCCGGATTGTCGAGGCCAACCGACGGTGCGGAGACATTACGGGGTTGCCACAGGCGGATCTGATTGCAACCCCTCTTCGTGCCATCATTCACCCCCAAGATGTGCCAACGATCCTCAATCAGATCGAGGCGCTGAAAACCGGGCGGACTCGAACAGTGGCTCTAGAGCACCGGTGCTTCAAGCCTGACGGCTCCATTGTATGGGTGGCGCTTTGGCTATCTTCTCCCAGTGACATCGAAAAATTGCCGACCGTCTATCTGGCGATCATCGAAGACATCGACGAGCGCAAGCAGATCGAGGAGGCGTTACGGGCCAGCGAGCTAAAGTTCCGCGCCTTGAGCGAGGCGACGACGACGGCCATCTTTGTTTATCAGCACAACAGGTTTCTCTATGCCAATCCCGCCGCGCTTTCGATTTCGCGATATACCCTTAACGAGCTGCTGACGATGTCGTTATGGCACATCGTTCCCCCGGAGTTTCAGGACTGGGTCAGAGCACGACTGGCGGCTATCGAGCGGGGCGACCAGGTGTCCTCACGACTGGAAATCCCAATTCTTCGCAAAGACGGCGAAACTCGGTGGCTGGATTTCAGCGCGGCGACAATCCTGATCGACGGCCAGCCTGCAAGAATCGGTTCGGCCTACGATATTACGGAACGGAGGCTTGCGGAGGCTCGCGAGCGAGCCAGGCTTGAGCGGGTTATCCGGCTTCAAGAAGGACAGCTGAAGTTGGCTCGGCTTGCGCATGGAGATCTGACGCCGGATCTGCGCACCATCGTGAGAATAACGGCGGAGACCATCGAGGTCGAACGGGTCGGACTCTGGCTCTTCAACGGCGACCGATCCGCGCTCGTTTGTCGCGAACTCTACCGGCGTAGCCTCGCGACATACGAGACCGAACCGGCGCTGGAGGCCTCGCGGTATCCGACCTATTTTGATGCGCTTCAGAGAGGTCTAAGCGTGGAGGCGACCAGTGCGATCAACGATGATGCGACGAAAGAACTCGCCGAACCCTATTTGCGGCGGCTCGGCATCGCGTCGATGTTGGATGCGCCGATCAGACGTGCCGGAAGGCTGGTCGGAGTGTTGTGCTGCGAGCACGTCGGTGAGGAACGGGTCTGGTCCGCCGAGGAAACCTCGTTTGTGGCGGCGGCAGCCGACCATGTCGCGCTCAGTTTCGTGGTGGAAGAGCGCAGAAAGGCGACGGAGGCGCTGAGGGCGAGCGAGGCGCGGTTCGCATTGGCGGCTCAGGGGGCGAACGACGGTCTCTGGGATTGGAACATGGAGACCGACGAAGCCTATCTCTCTCCCCGCTGGCAGCAGCTTCTCGGATTCGAGGACGGAGAGGTGTCGAATCGCACACAGTCGCTCTTTGGTCGGCTGCATCGTGACGATCGATCACGGGTGAAGGATGCCCTCCGCGCTCATGTCGACCGGCGTGCTCCGTATGATCTCGAGTTTCGATTGCGATGCAAGGATGGATCGTACCGCTGGTTCCGATCGCGAGGACAAGCGCAGTGGAACGAAGGCGGCCGTCCATACCGGATGGCGGGGTCGATTACCGACATCACGGACAGGCGGCGGGCCTTCGACGCGCTGCGTGACGCCTATCGCTCCCTTCAATCGATGAGTCGCGAGGTGCAGGTGGCGCAAGAGCGGGAACGCACCAGGCTGTCACGGGAACTGCATGATGAATTCGGTCAGTTACTCGGCGCGCTCCAGTTCGACTTGAACCGACTGGCTGAGAGCCGTTCAGCGAAACCTACTCCTTCCGGATCGGTGCGCCGTCTTGCCACATCGGCCCTGGCAACGGTGGATCGGTTGTTCGTATCGCTGCGGGAGATGATCGAGGGTCTACGTCCGGCAGTGTTGGAAGAGTTGGGACTTGTCGAGGCGATTGAATCGATGGCGGTCAAACTGGGGCAACAGTCGAAACTCCTCTTTCGAATCCATGCGGATCCCGAAATGCGCGCATCCATCGGTAGCATGGAACTCGAAGGCGCACTGTATCGCATGGTCCAGGAGTTGCTGATGAACATCGTTCGGCATGCCGAGGCAAAGTCTGCGACCGTCGCCCTCCGCTGTATCGAGGGATGGGTGCAGCTCACGGTAAAGGACGACGGCCGAGGGTTTCAGGTCGACAAGGCGTTGCGCAAAGGGCGCCACGGACTTCAGGGCATTCGGGAGCGGGCAGAATTGCTGGGAGGGACGGTCGAGATCCAGTCCGCGCCGCGCAAGGGCACCTGCGTGAGGGTGTCCATTCCGATCGATCCCAAACAGCTGGACGACAGCCGTACGCCCCCGCCGCTGCCGGCGGCGGCAGGCAAGAAGGGCCGCCACGATGGGGCATAAGTATAGATGTTTGGTCGTCGACGACCATCCGCTCATGCGCAAGGGAGTCAAAGACTTGTTGCTTGCAAAGCGGCTCTGTCATGCCGTCGTTGAAGCAGCTTCTGCCGAGGCGGCGCTGACAGCAGTTCGCCGTGAATCTTGGGATCTGCTGGTCCTTGATGTGGCGCTTCCCGACAAACATGGCATCGAGGTCCTCAAAGAGGTCAAACTCCTACGCCCCTCCCTCCCGGTGATTATGTTGAGTCTGTATCCGGAACGAGAGTTTGCCCTGCGCGCCATCAAAGCCGGTGCATCCGGCTATCTCACGAAGGATCGACCGCCCTCTGAACTCGTGAAAGCAGTTGAGGAAGTTGCCGCTGGACGACGGTATATCACTCCCTCGCTGGCCAACCAGATGGCGGATTTGTTGGATCGAGGGCAACCAGAGACGCTGCATGCACGACTGTCTGACCGGGAGATGCAAGTCCTGCGGCTTCTGGGGCAGGGCAAAGCCGTCTCGATCATTGCCGATGAATTGGCCTTGAGCGTGAAGACCGTCAGCACCTATCGAGGGAGATTGTTGGAAAAACTCAAGCTGGCCACTACAGCGGACCTCATAAAGTACGCGATCGAACACCAGCTGACAACCTGAACTCTCCAGCGAATCCCACCCTGATCGATTACCGCGCGCTTACGAAAAACGCAGGGAGATCGATTCTCAGCCCGGAAATGTGGTGGGCTAGGATTGCCGTGCGTGTAGGACGGCAGCGGACATCCAGATCAGTTCCTGTCTGCTATCTCTCTTTTGCTTGTACCAGTATGGTTTGCGTAAGAGTTTCATGGCTGACCATGCTTATCCTACTCGTCGACGATCATCCTCTTCTTCGCCGGGCCGTTAAGGCCGTCATTGAAAGCCACTTCCCTTCGACGGTGGTGTGGGAAGCGGCTACCGGGGAGGACGCGATTCGGATCGTGCTGGCGGAACCCGTAGAGATGGCGATTCTGGATATCAGTCTTCCGGATTTCAGTGGCTTAACCTTGTTGAAACGGATCAAACATATGCGCCCCGCGGTGAAGTGTCTCATGCTGACCATGCATGACAATGCGCAGTACGTCCTTCTTGCGATGACCCATGGAGCTGTAGGTTATCTGACGAAAGAAGCGAACTCCGATGAATTAAGGGATGCCATACGGACCATTCTCTCCGGACGCCAGGCGGTGATGGAGCCGTTGTACGAAACGCTCGACCGCCGTGCAGTGCGTCGCGATGTGAGATGGCCGCACGAATCCCTTTCCGTGCGCGAGCTGAAAGTCTTGTCCCTGTTCGCCAAAGGCTTCACGGTCTCACAGGTCGCGAAGCGATTGAAGCTGAGTGTCAAGACCGTGAGCACCTATCGGACCAGGTTACTCCAAAAGCTGCGCCTCGGGACGACCGCCTCTCTCATCCGGTACGCGGTCGATCGTCAGCTGGTGTGAGAGCGAATCGGTTACTTCCATGACTCTGTGTAGGAGAAAGACCGATACTCAGTTCCGATTCGAGCTGATATCTACCCGCAGCGCTTCCTGATAGCCTCAAAACAGAACCGAGTCAGTGCAGCGGCTCGTCACAGAGGAGATTGTTCCGATGCGCCAGAAGACCCAGAACCGTAGACGAGAGCGACAGAACAAGAAGTGGATCATCACTGATCCCTCAAGTATCACCGCTTCTTCCTCGCGCCCGATCCGTGTTTTCATCGCCGATGGTTACGAAGTCGTCAGAGTCGGGGTGCGTGCGCTGTTGGAAGGGGAACGAGACCTCAAGGTAGTCGGTGAGGCCGACAACGCGGAGGACGTGCTTTGCAAATCGCGACGAGCCAAGCCGGATGTGGTCTTGCTGGAATCAGGGCTCTCAGGCAGTTCGGAGTCCGAGATCTACAAGACCCTCCTGAATGTCCTTCCGTCTGTTCGAATCATCAGTGTGATGAGGGACGGTGACGCCGAGGCATTCTGCAACGCAACCGAGGCTGGTGCACAAGGGTTTCTTCGGAAGAGTAGCGGCCGGATCGAGCTGGTTGGAGCGATTCGTACGGTCGCTAAGGGGGGCTCCTACCTCAGTTCGGAGGAAACCGATCAGACCCTCCGCCTCTTGAGACAGCGGCAGGATACGATATGCGCCCAGTCCACGCTGCATACCCTATCCCCGCAAGAACGGCGCATCATCGCGCTCATTGCCGAGGGAAACACCAATAAGGAGATCGCCGCGAAACTGATGCTGTCGGATAAGACGGTAAAAAACTATATCGGCAACATGTTTGCCAAGTTGGAGATCAAACGCCGCACCCAAGCGGTCGCGCTTTATCTCAAGGCCCAGTCGTCACAGTTGGAAGCGAGGCCTTCTTACGCCTTTCTTTGACCGGAACTTCTGGAGCAGTATCGGTCCTCCGGTGAAAACCTGTCGGCGAAGCCGCAGCGGCTGACCCTGTTTCTTCTCACCTCCTCACCCGCTTCCCATCAAGTTTCTTATCAGGAAACCGAAACAATATGGGTAGTTTTTCCGAAATAGCAGAAGCGCTACGGACCTTTCATGACTGGCTTATCCGGACTCTTCAAGCTGTCGTCGCCCCTAAGACGACTCTGGCATGCCCTTCCTCAAGGACATTCGCTCGAGAACGACGAATGGTAACGACGTCATCGTGGAATTGTGTGGCTCCTGTGGCTCCATGCGGCCGGGTTACCCGTGTTCGCCCTGATTGCGAACCGTCACCTGACGCTCGGGTTCGTCGGGGGCTTGGCCCTCGCAGGACTCGCAGCTCTGGCGATATGCCCCCGGTTGGCGCCGCGATTGCGCGCCGCTTTGGCGACGATTGGATTGATATTGGCCTCAGCGTTGGTGGTGCACATTTCCGGTGGGTTCATCGAATCGCACTTCCATTTCTTTGTGATGATGGCCGTCATCGTGCTGTATCAGGACTGGCTACCCTTTCTACTGGCCCTTATTTCGGTCGTCCTAGACCATGGGGTTATCGGCATGCTGGCTCCTACGATGGTCTACAACCATCCGGCGGCCCTGCATCATCCATGGACATGGGCTCTCATCCACGGTGGATTCATCCTGGCCGAGTCTGCCGCGCTCCTCATCTATTGGCGTCTCAATGAAACGGCGCAGCTGGATTTAAGCAGAGAGAAGGAGAGGGGCTAGCGACAAGCAACTGGCGCGGGAACGCAACAAGCTTCAGGTCGTCTTGCACTCGCTGGGGGACGGCCTCTGCGTCGTGGATGCCGCATGGAAGATCCAGATGATCAACCACCAAGCAGAGCTGTTGTTCGGCGAGGTCGCTCATGCTCTCGTCGATCGGACTGCACATCGGATGATTTTCACGGGATCGGAGGAGTGCCGAGAAGATTGTCTGATCATCGATGCCACGTTGTCATCCCTTGTCTCGGGAAAACCATACCGTACGGACGACGGTGTGCTGGTGAGGGCAGACGGTCGAGCGTATGGCCATCTCCCTGGTCGTGACGCCTTTGCTTTCGGACGGCGAGGTCATCGGAGCGGTACTCGTGTTCAGGGACATCAGTCGGCGGAAGCAAGCCGAGCAAGAACAGCAACAAACCGAAGACCTCCTTCGAAGAATCCAAGCGGGCTTGTCCGAGTTGGCAAAAAGCCCCCAAGTCTACGGCGAGAGTCTCCAAGAGGCGTTTCAAACGGTGACGCGCGTGGCCGCAGAGTGTCTCCATGCCGAGCGAGTCAGCATCTGGTTTTTTACGACGGACCGCTCGGCTATTCAGTGCGTTGATCTTTATCGGCTGGCCGCTCGAGAACATTCTCAGGGAATGACATTGATGGCGACCGATTATCCGAACTACTTCCAAGAACTCGATGCCGAGCGCATCGTGGCCGCCGATGATGTTCACACGGATTCGAGGACCGCAGAATTTACTGCGAGCTACCTGGCTCCGCTCGGCATTACCTCCATGCTCGACGTTCCGATTCGTTCGGAAGGCAAGATGGTTCGGCGTGATCTGCCATGAACATACGGGCCCCATGCGACATTGGACGCTCGAAGAACAACATCTTGCCGTGTCCGTGGCTAATACGCTGGCTTTGGCTATAGAGGCTGCTGATAGACGGAAGATGGAACAAGCGCTACGAATCAGCGAAGGACGTCTGACGACGACGGTCCAGAGCACGAACATAGGGATCTGGGACTGGAATCTCAACTCCAACGAGGTCTATCTCTCGCCTGAGTGGAAACGGCAGCTGGGATATGACGATCACGAACTCGACAATACGTTTCAGGAATGGGAAAGACGGATTCACCCCGAAGATCACGACCGGTCATTGGGCGCCATTGAGGCGTTATCTGAGTGGACGAACAACGTGGTACGAAGATCGAGCACCGTCTTCGCCATAAGGATGCCTCCTATCGGTGGATTCTTGCTCGCGGAACTGAGATCAAGAATGAAGGTGAGTTGTCGTCCCGCATGGTGGGGATCCACATCGATGTAACCGACCGAAAATTGGTTGAAGAGCTGCTTCGTCAGGCCAAAGAAACTGCCGAAGCCGCCAGTCGGGCTAAGAGTCAATTCTTGGCGAACATGAGTCATGAAATCCGCACACCGATGAACGGAGTTCTAGGAATGGCGGAACTCTTGCTCAGATGCGCGCTCGGGGATAAAGAACGTCATTTGACGGAATCCATTCATCGATCCGGCACGGTACTGCTGGCCGTTATCAACGACATCTTGGACTTCTCCAAAATCGAAGCCGGGAAGATGCAGTTGGAGGCGATCCCTTTTGAGATTCGTCGGACGATTCAGGAAGCGGTTGATCTGGCGATGCTCGCTGCGCAAGGGAAGCACTTGCGGTTATCCCATCAAATCGATCCGAACGTTCCTCACTATCTCCTCGGAGATCCGGCACGGCTGAGACAGGTGCTCGTGAACCTGCTGGGGAATGCGATCAAATTCACGGAACGGGGGACCATCGCGCTGATCGTGGATCTTGAAAGTCACACACACGGATTGTGTGGATTGTCGGTGTGTGTCGCCGATACAGGCATCGGTATCCCTCCTGAGGTTCACCCTTACATTTTTGAGGCCTTCTCACAGGCCGACGGTTCGACGACCAGGAAATATGGCGGGACAGGTTTGGGGCTGGCCATCGTCAAGCAGCTCGTGACCTTGATGGGCGGGACTGTCGAGCTTCAGAGTCGTCTCGGCGAAGGCTCCGCGTTCCGATTTGTCGTGTACTTCAAGCGCATGTGTCTCTCCTGCTCTCACCATGGTGCCGTCCTTCTCGTCGCCGAGTCACCTTGATTCAGGAACGATTCACACGGCAACGGGCCGAGCAGGCGGCCGCCATACGCATCTTGTTGGTCGAAGATAATCCCGTGAATCGGAAAGTCGCCCGCGGCATGTTGGAGACCTTCGATTGCCGGATTGATACGGCGGAAAATGGGCGTGAAGCTGTCGCCGCAGGTGGCTGAATACTCGCTTGTCTTCATGGATTATCAAATGCCTGAACTGGATGGATTCACCGCGACCCGACTGAGTCAGAGAGCGTGAAGCGATGTTCGTGAAGCGTGAAACGCAAGACGAGATACGAACGACGAGCGACGAACGACGGCGTATGCCCCGCGTTCCCATCGTTGGTCTCACGGCTCATGCCATGCAGGGAGATCGAGAATTATGCCTCATCGCCGGCATGGACGATTACCTCACAAAACCATTTATGCTCTCACAACTTGAACAGGTACTTGCCCGTTGGCTTCCTCAAGCGATAACCGCCCAGGTTGATAGATATAGCCCATCGCTGAACTCATCAGGACAACAGACTGGTGGCGAGCAGCAAGTTGTTCCTCCGGAGGCAGGGACGCTCGAGGGCAAGAGCGTTGAACCGGTGAGCATTGATCAAAAGGCGTTGGCGGCCATCCGGGCTCTGCAATGGCCTGGTCACCTCGACATATTATCTCGCGTCCTGTCTCAGTATATCGAGACGTCCCAGGGGACGGTCGACCGGATACGCTGCGCCGTCCAATCGAGGGATGCGGTTGAGATGCGTGCCGCAGCACATCAACTCAAGTCGAGCAGCGCCCAGCTGGGCGCCTCAGCGCTGGCTGCTGATTGTCGTGAGTTGGAAATGATGGGCGCTGGCCAAGAATTGGAGCGGGCGGATGAGGCGTTAAAAAAACTGGAGCGGCACTACGCGGCCGCTTGTGACGCCTTCCAAGACGAGCTCACCAAAGGGAGAGCGACGGCATGACGAACGACCGTCGCCCAACGGTTCTGATCATCGATGATGATACCGTCACGCGATTGCTGGGTCGCGAGGCGCTTGAGCAATCCGGTTGGTCGGTCGAAGAGGCTGAAAACGGTCGGCTCGGGATCGAGGCGTTTGTCCGGCGCCCTCCCGATCTGGTGCTGCTGGACATCATGATGCCGGAAATGGATGGATTCGCCGTCTGTTCTGAATTGCGGCGATTGCCGGAAGGCACGCATACGCCGATACTCATCATGACCGGGCTCGAGGACTACCATTCGATTACCCAAGCGTATGAGGCCGGGGCTACTGACTTCATCGTCAAGCCCATCAATGTTCCCTTGCTTGGGCATCGGATGCGCTACATGTTACGCGCCGGTCAAGCCATGCAGGCGTTGCGGGACAGCCAGGACATGTTGGTTCAGGCGCGCGACGCCGCTCTCGAAGGGGCGCGGTTGAAATCGGAGTTCCTTGCGACGATCAGCCATGAGATTCGCACGCCGATGAACGGCATTATCGGGATGGACGACTTGTTGCTTGATACGGATCTCACACCGGAACAGCGGGACTTCGCTGAAACGATCAAACTATCCGCCAAAGCGCTGCTCGACCTCGTCAACGATATCTTGGATTTTTCGACATTGGATGCGGGTCGGATCACGCTGAACCGGGAGGAATTCGCGCTGGAGAGGGTGATCGACGATACCCTGGCTCTATTTCAAGGGCGGGCAAAAGCAAAGGGCATCCTCCTTCGCTGCGAAATCGCTTCGACAGTGCCGGCGAAACTGTGGGGAGATCCGGTTCGCCTCGGTCGCCTCCTTCCCCTGTTGCTCGGCAACGCCGTGAAGTTTACAGAACAGGGAGAAGTCTGTTTGCAGGTCCAACCGACTCCGGAGCCGACCGGCGAATCGGCGCTTGGCCCACGAACCAATGCCGGCCGTGTCCGGTTTTCAGTGACTGACACAGGGATCGGCATCAGCAGAACCGATGCTCGCCGGTTGTTCCAGCCTTTTGTGCAGGCGGATGGGTCCGATCGTCGCAAATACGGAGGCGCCGGTCTTGGGTTGGCTCTGGCCAAACAACTGGTGGAACTGATGGGGGGAACGATGGAATTTGAAAGCGAGCCCGGGAAGGGAAGCCGGTTTTGGTTTGACCTGTCGCTTGCTCGGGCAAGTGATGGTGAGCCATAGCTCTCCTCAGTGTTTCTTGTCTTTCTGCATGATCTTGTCCGTCCAAGCCAGCAAGATGGCGGAAGCGAGGAACGTCATATGGATGAAGATCTTCCACTTCAGATGTTCCGGGTTCTCGTTGGCGACGTCTACAAATCCTTTCAATAAATGAATACTCGAGATGCCGATCAAGGAAGCCGCCAGCTTGATCTTGATGGTGCCCGGGTCGACGTGCGTCAGCCAGTCAGGTCGGTCAGGATGATGCTCCAAATCCAGCTTGCTGACGAACGTGGCGTACCCCCCTATCACGACCATGGTCAGCAGATTCGCGACCATGGTTACATCGATCAATCCTAGAACTCCCAGCATGAAGACCGTTTCATCCATCTTGTGGATATGGAGCACCATTTCCCAGAGCTCGATGAGAAATTTGTAGGCGTAGAGCAGCTCCGCCACGATGAGTCCGGCATAGAGCGGAGCTTGAATCCATCGACTGGCAAAGACGATGGATTCAAAAACGGCCTCGACGTGATTGCCGGCAGCGTGAGAGGGCTTCAGTGGTCTATGGGCCTCTCGGGTTTCAGGCGAATGAGCATCGGACATCAAGACCTCCTACCAGTTCAACGATGAGGTGCACGGAGAGGCTCATCGAAAATGGGATGTATCCTAGTCAGTGACCTCTAAGCTGTCAATTCCATTGCGTAACCGTATTGCCATGCCACATGAGCCGCGTTCTGAGAGTCCAATGTCAGGGTAGGCGACGATTCGAGCAGGTAAAAGGGCTAAACCTTGAGAGGAGGTAACGGGCTAGAGCTTACAAAAGCCGGCGAAGCAAACCATCTCCAAATGGCCAGGTCCAATGGTGAGGCGGCGTGTCTTGTGAGAACGCAGCTGGAAGACCTTTTCAACATCCTGCTAAAATTTTTGACTTCGCGCGGCACCGGGCACATGGGTTTCTTTCATAAACCAGGCAACGGCTTCTGTGCGACGCTTCACTTGAAGTTTATCAAAGATATTTGCCAGGTAGTTTTTCACGGTTTTGTCGCTCAAGCGAAGCTGGACGGCGATCTCCTTATTTGTTTTGCCTTCAGCCAGAAGCGGCAGGATCAAGCGCTCTTGCGGGGACAGCCGGGACGTTCCATTGGAAGTCGCTCCAAGATGTGAACTGGTCCGAATCCAATGCAGGGCTTGCTGGGTGACTCGCGGGTCGAGATACCCATGGCCGCCGGCGACGGTGCGAATGGCGCGAATCAGGTCATCCATTCGGACATCCTTGAGCACGTATCCGTGGGCCCCGTTCTGAACTGCAGCCATCACCGTGGAATCTTCGGCGTAACTGGTGAGGACGAGAATCCGAAGCTTCGGGATCACGGCCAGAAGCCGTCGACAGGCCTCGGTGACCGACGCGTCGGGAAGTTTCACGTCGAGTAACACCATCTGAGGGGCGAGACGCTCAACGAGCGCCACGCCGTCCGCCACAGTGCCGGCCTCCCCCACGATCGCCATATCCGGCTCGAGGTGAAGCAAGGCACGGAGCCCTCTACGGACCATCTCATGGTCGTCGATAAGCACGAGGCTGGTCGATGAGTGTTTCATACGGACACCAAAAGGGGTTCTAAAGAAAACTCCACTAGGACTTGCGTGCCCTTTCCCACCTTGGACTGCACCCTCAACGTCCCACCGAGTCGTTGGGCTCGAGTTTCCATATTGGCAAGCCCATATCCTCGCAGATGCGCCGTAGAAAATCCAATGCCATCGTCAAGGATACTCAGCCGAATTCTACGCCCGCTCATGCGAATTGAGACGACGATCTCGGTTGCATGGGCATGACGGATACAGTTACTGACAGCTTCCCGTACGATACTCAGAATTTCTCGCTCTTCCTCCTTCGTCAGAATATCAATGGCGCCGTGCTGGAGATCCAGCTTCATGCGCACTCGTCCTGTTCGCTCATAGGTCTCGCGCAAAGCGAACAGCTCGGAAGTCAACTCGAATTCCTGGATCGTGCCGGATTCCAGCTCTCGTATCATCCCACGGATTTCCTGAATCAGTTGATTGATCTGCGGGATCGTTTGGTCGTCGGATTCCTTGGCGTCCGCCGGTTGATTCCTCCGCATTCGATGAGAAGTTTCAATGTTCAGACCTATCGCATACAGCGATTGCAACACGCAGTCATGGAGGTCTCGTCCGATGCGGCCGCGGTCCTCTAGGAGCGCGCTCAACCGGCTTTCAGTCGCTTTGATCGCGGTCGTTAGCTCACCGGCACAAGGCTCCGACTGGTGAAGACTGAAAGTTTTCCTCGGGGGTCGAACAGACCGGGGAATAGAGAGCGCTGAAGTTGATCGAAGTCCACCGTCCAACAATCGAAAACTGGTCTTGCCTTCTGTCACGTTCCCGACCTCCTTATTAAGACTCATTACAGAATCTTCGCTGGTACCCTCATCCGCAGCGTCATCATATATTCGATTGCCACTAGGAAAACACCTGGCGGACCCGCCAGGTGACATATGGCGCCTAAGAATGGAACCATCCGCCGCCTTCACGAGTCCAACGGCTCTAATGGTCAGCCCAACCGGTCCATAGTGAAAGGAGACAGGCATGCAAGTAGTAGCAACCGGAGAGGAAAGAGGAATCGAGTTCTACGAGGGAGAGTTTCTCGTCAAGACGCTCGAGACTCGGGATGAATTGACCCAGGCCTATCAATTACGGCATCAGATATTCGCTGAACGGCTGAATTGGGTGCCTGAACGGGCTGACAGGCTGGAAGCCGATGTCTACGACGCGTGGAGCACTTCGATCGGGGTATTTGCGGATGAAACCAACTTGCTGGGATTAGTCCGCATGACCCATGCGCCTGTCCCATTCATGCTGGAGAGTGAATTCAGCGCCTGCCTAGTGGGAAACCACCGCGTTCGGAAGCAAACTGATACGGCGGAGATTACACGGCTGGCCGTTGATCCATCAATCGCCGATCGCGGCCTTTCCGCAAGGCTGATGAAAATCATCTTCAAAGGCATGTACCAATGGTGTCTTCGTTATGATGTCCGCTACACGTATATGGTGGTGGAACACAGGCTTTTGCGGGTCGTTCAGCGCATGGGATGGCCGTGCAGGGCCATAGGGGACCCTGTCGCATTACCACCGGCTGAGGTGCTCTCTATCGGAGGATTACTGGATCTGGAGGAATTTCGCTTGCAAGCCGCCATGTGTCGTCCTGCCATGTTGGATTGGCTCACAACGACGACGCCGGCCCCAGGCTGGGCGCAGGTACGGTATCCGGCAGAGAGCCAAGAAAACGAAACGGTGGAGTATGCAGACTTGGCGGAAGATCGGCTCCTGATACGAGCGGCGTAGCGGCGTTGTCCAACGGAGGACCAGTCGTGATGCGAGACGCAACTGCGACGAACTGCTTAGCTGGCGGTCGGCAACCCATGGAGCGCGGGTAGACCGTGCTCTATGGCCGTTGCGACGGCTTGAGAGCGGGAAGTCACTTCCAGCTTGGAAAAGATGCTTTCGATGTGGAATCGTATGGTGCGTTCAGTGACTCCAAGAATCTTGCCGATTTCCCAATTGGTTTTTCCGTTTTTCATCCAATTGAGGATCGTGACTTCTCGAGAGGAAAGCTCCTTAATGCATCGATCGGTCTGTAGCGCAGATTTCGGCGTAGCTCTCAGAAGGGCCATATGAATGTGATAACCCAGGTATTCGACAATCGGAACCAGTCGTTTTCCATCGAGCGCCTCTTCGCTGGCAAACGAACAGAACGTGGCGAGTCCGCAGGCCTGATCCACGGAGCCGGTTGTGATTCCGTCACAGAGGCCGAATCCTCTTGCGGTCGCGATAAACTCCTGTTCTTTCTCGGAGGACATGTTCTGATAGATGTCCCGCCAATGTTGGGTGCTTGGCGATTGCAAGGCCGATTTGAATACCGGATCGACATCTGCAAAGCCGTTTTTCCAGTACATGTACAGCCATTCATCCGGATAACTGGCGTTCACGACATTACTGAATCCGGCAAAAGTCCCATTCGGTCCCAGACGAACGAGCCCACCTAAAGCTCTCGTGAAAGAGAAGTAATTTTGGAATCGGATGAGCACGTCCCGCACGTTTTCAGGAGTCTCTGCTTGCATCGCGCGATGGACAATTTCAAGGAAGTTCAGGCATTCCGGCTTAGAGAGTGAGTCGAAGGCACTTCGCGGGAAGGGTTGTCTTGTGGATGTATGAGCCACATGAGTCATAGATGAGCCTCTCAGCTGGTTAGGGAAAGGACCGTACCACACGAATGGGCAAAATGTCCCGACAAAACCTCACTAGGGCTCTCTAAAATGATGGGTAGGGCCAATTATCCCTATACGTATAGTTCCGTCATCATTGTACTATTGTTTGTCCCGTAAAAATGTCTTGCTGAATAGAGAGGTCGATGATTGTAACAGCGTAAAGTCGGCTCAACGATTTAGCGAGGTTTCAAAATCCAAATGCAAGCATGGCGCATCGGCTGGATTGTCCTTGTCCTTACCTTCTCGAGCTTGCTCCTCTGGCCGACTGATGCCAATGCCCAGGCGCTTCGGTTTCAGCCTCAAGGGGCGCGCGCTGCGGGACAGGGGAATGCCTTTGCGGCCGAGGCCGATGATGCGTCGGCTATCCACTACAACCCCGCCGGCTTGACCCAAGTAAAAGGCATTCAAAGCGTGTTCGGCTTCGCTGCGGTCGGCGGATCTGTCAAATACAAGAGCCCCACGGGCCTCGATAGCCGCGGTGATTTCAATGGCAGCGTGAACTGGCCCCCTCCCAGCCACTTTTATTTCAGCGCCAACCTGGCCTCCGTCAGATGGCCAGTTCTTTCCTCCGTGACCGTCGGGATTGGATTAACTTCTCCGTTCGGCTTAAACACACGCTACCCGCTCGATGGCCCCTTCAATACGGCTGTGACCTCGGCTGCGCTTCCGCTGATCGACATCAAGCCGACCATCGCATACAAAATCAACGATGCGCTGTCGGTAGGTGTGAGCGCCGATATTTATACCTTCGCGAGCTTTCTTGGTGAAGGGCATGGGGAGCAGAAGCAGATCAGTGTCGGAGCCTTTGGAATTCCTCCTGGAGCGTCTATCGAACTGAACGGTACAGGGACCGGGGCGGGAGTGACCGCCAGTGTGCTCTATACCCCATTCAAGAATGGAGCCGGTAAACCGGTCGTCTCGATCGGGCTGGTCTATCGCTCGCAGGCGATTGTGCCCTTGAATGGCTCGCTTCTGGTCAATGGAACCAAGATTGCCGATGGTTCCGCCGACCTTGTGCTACCGCAAATATTTACCGGTGCTGTGGCCGTCTGGCCCGTGCGTACCAGTGAGAGAGAGTGGAAGGTCGAACTGGACGTCGAGTATGTGGGATGGGGTTTGCACAGAAATCTTGACGTCCGCCTTTTCAGTGGGGCGACGATTCCTCAGCCGCGACAGTGGAAGAACGTTCCGGTGATTGCCGTTGGAACCGAGTATAAGTGGCTCAACCCACGCTGGTTGCCGCAATGGGAGGTCGCAGCTCGCTCCGGCTATACGTACACGGAAGATCCTGTTCCCGATCGGACCTTCAATCCGGGCACGATTTCATTGCCTGCCCATACCCTCTCTCTGGGTGTGGGATTCTTCTGTAAAGGCACCGGACGATTTCTGTGGCTGATTCCGTGCAGTGGGGAATCGGCCTGGTGGCCGAAAGGCATCGGCCTCGATCTCGCTTATCAGGAATGGTTTTATGAATCACGCACCGTTGTCGGCAATTTGAATCCGACCGTCGATGGGACGTACCATGCCTTCGTGCATTTAGGCATCTTTAGTTTGCGATCTATGTTTTGAAGGGCGGGTCGGAACGGATGACTACTACTTTCCCAGGGCCCTACGGAGGTTCACGACGGTCTCCGCGTTGAGACCGGCCTCTTGCAGAGCCTCGTCGCCGGCGGAAGCCAGTCTGTCGAGACTGCCGAATTTCTCTAGGAGTTGATTGCGCCGAATCTCACCGATTCCGATGACCTGATCCAGTTTTGAGCTGACCAGCGATTTTCCGCGCAGCTTTCGATGGAAGGTGATCGCGAAGCGATGAGCTTCATCACGAATGCGTTGGAGCAGATGAGTGGAGGGGGATTGCGGCTTGAGCACGATCGGGTTTTTTCTTCCCGCCAGGAAGATACGCTCCTCCTTGTCAGCGCGGGCCTTCGCCAGCCCAAGGATCGGCAGATTCGGTCGTCCGACCTCTTTGAGCCCGTCCATCGCCGCAGCCAGTTGGCCTAACCCGCCGTCGATGAGAATCAAATCAGGCTGAGCCAGGTTCTCTTCTCCCCTATAGCGACGCGTGACCACTTCTCTCATGCTGGCAAAATCGTTGGCTCCTTCGACCGTTTTGATCTTAAACCGCCGATAGTCCGCCTTCTTCATCTGCCCGTCTTCCCAGACGACCATCGAGGCGACTGATTGGTTGCCCATCGTATTGGAAATGTCGAACCCTTCAATACGACGTGGAGCTTGTTCCAGCCGCAGCAACCGTTTCAGTTCTTCGCCGGCTTGCCGGTCAAGTTCCTCATCGCGCAAGTGATCGGCGACCGCTGCAGCCGCATTCTCCTCGGCTAAAAGGACGAGCTGATGCTTGGCCCCCCGCTCAGGCGACCGAACACGAACGGATTCCCCACGCTTGTCGGATAGCCATTGTTGAATCAGCGCGGCGTCTTCGAGATCGATCGGGACGAGGACTTCTCTCGGTGGCTGTCCGTCCTTGTTATAGAACTGCTCGATCGCGGATCGGACAAGCTCCTCGTCCGGCGCATCAGCCGACTGAGGCCAGAAAAAATCTTTCCGTCCGATCAGCAAGCCGCCGCGCACGAACAGGATCTGAAGGTCCACTGCCGAACCTTGTCTGGCTAAGCCGATCACGTCCTGATCGGTTGCCGAGGTCTGCGTGATTCGCTGCTTTTCCAGCATCCGTTCGATCTTGAAGAGGCGGTCCCGCAGTCGGGCTGCTTCTTCGAACGCTTCCCGCTCCGCCGCCGCTTCCATGCGGGCGCGAAGATCGTCCAGCAACTCGCGATCCCGGCCCTCCAGAAAATGGCGGACCTGTTTGACGATCTGATGGTACTCCTCCTTCGATTGATTGCCGGTGCAGGGCGCCATGCACCGCTTGATCTCAAATTCGATGCAGGCGCGGTCGGCGGTCCCGTCGATGTCGATCGCGCACGTGGCGAGGGGGAAGACGTGTTTGATGACTTTCAGCGTCTCCCGAAGCGCGTTGGCCGGTGTATAAGGGCCGTAGTAGAGAGCCCCGTCCTTTTGCACGCGGCGCACGATCGAGAGTCGGGGGAAATCCTCTTTGATCGGCAGCCGCACATAGGGATATTGCTTGTCGTCCCGCAACACGATGTTGAAACGCGGCCGGTGGCGCTTCACCAGGTTGCTTTCCAGGATCAGCGCTTCAAGTTCGGACCTGGTCACCATCGTTTCCACGTCGGTAATCTGACTGACGAGCAAGCTGGTCTTGGGACTTGGGTCCGCGCCTTTCTGAAAGTACGAACGGACTCGATCGGCCAATACCGCCGCTTTTCCGATGTAGATGATCTCCGACTGGGCGTTCTTGAACAGGTAGACGCCGGGGCTACCGGGCAGATGGGCGAGTTTGGACTGGAAATCTACAGTCATTGGCCACTGGTTAATAGTCGATGGCAGAGAGTAAGGACAACATGACCTTATTGTACAGCTCGATGATTCTTTATCGTAATTCTCGCACGAACGACGGACTCAACGTGCCCCTTGCGACTTCGGCCACCGGCCCTTTCATCGTGAGACCGAAGTCCTTATGCACTTGGATGTTGAGCGTGCCACCCGGCATCTTCACGGTGACGGGACTCTTGACGAGCCCCAGGCGTACCGCTGCGCTTGCTGCGGCGCAGGATGAAGAGCCTGAGGCTTGCGTCTCTCCGGCGCCTCGCTCCCAAATCAGAATGAAGACTTCGTTACGTCCGGTTGGAACAGCCAGCTGCACGTTAGTCCTCTTAGGAAACAGCTCGTGGTTTTCCAGGGCCGGCCCAAGCGCCAAGAGGTCTTCCCGTGACCAGGATTCTCCGGTGGGTTTGAAGACGACACAATGTGGATTGCCGACGCTCACGCCGGTAAACGTCATGGTCCGTCCGGCTGCTTCGATCGGCTGCTGAATCAACTCAGGCACATTCAATGAACAGGGGAGAGCACCGGGCTCGAACGTGGCGATCCCCATCTCGACGGTCGCAGCGGCTGTATCGCCATGTCGGTCTACATGCAGGTCGATGCTGACCAGCCCGCCCTTTGTCTCGACGGTGAATCGCTTCTTCTTGGTTTTACCGGTCGCATGAAGATAGCGCGCAAAGATCCTGAGGCCGTTCCCTGATTTTTCCGCCTCGCTGCCGTCCGGGTTGAAAATGCGCAGCCCAAAATCAGCCCTCTTAGAGTGGACCAAGGCTAAAATCCCGTCACTGCCAACGCCCCAATTGCGGTCGCAAATAGCCTTGATGTTCTTTGGTGACAGCTTGAAGGTCAGCTCTTTGGGATCCATCACGAGATAGTCATTGCCGAGACCATGTCCGCGAAAAAACCCGTTCTTCATGCAGAGCTCCTTTGGCATCTCGTCGTTTGTGAAGCGGGGAAACAATACTGTGAGGGCGAGAAATCGTCAATGGGGCGAAGAAGTCCACGATCAGAAACGCGTCAGGTCGCCTTAACCGTGGACGATCGACAAGCGGCGCTCGCTCGCCTCGCGGCGAAGCCGAGGGTCTCACTGAGCGGGCTTCGCGGGTTAAACGATTTTCACGCCGGCCGGTCGTTCGATCAGCTCGATCTCGTATCCGTCGGGCGCGTCGATGAAGATGAACCGGCTGCCGGAGGAACTCTTCGTCGGGCCATCGGTGATCTTGACCCCCTGCGCATTGAGCGAGGCGACCGTGTCGTCGAGGCTTTCGACTTGAAAGGCCAGATGAACGAGATCTTCCTGAACTTTCACCGGACCACTTGGAGGAAAGCTGGTTAACTCGATCAATTCATCGCTGTTGGGTGTTTTCAAAAAAGCTAGGTGCGATCCACGAGGAGAAGTCTTCCGCTCAATAACCTCAAGACCCAATACGGTTGTGTAAAACCGGATGGTCTCGTCCAGATCGCTGACACGCATGCGAGTGTGGAGCAGCTTTTTAACGCGCATAGGACTCCAAATGGTCAATGGGCGATGATTGGCGGGGTAACATCCGGCAAAAGCCTATCGTCTTCAATAACCATAGACCATTTACCATCACCCATTCCTAATCATCAACCATTCTCATGTAACCCTTGCCGGTCCTGCCGTCTTGCGGAGGAGCATCTCCGTGCTGCCTGGAATCAAGAAATCCGGCATGGGGCCGATTTCCTGATAACCGTGTTTCTTGTAGAAGGCCCTCGCTGGTTCGTTGAAATCCGAGACACAGGCAAAGAGGTTTTTGGTTCTCTTAAAGACCAGCTCCTCGATGTGCCGCAACAGCTGACCGCCGATTCTCTTTTGACGAGCCCATACCGCCACTCCCAAGAGTTCCAGATAGTCGCCCAGGAGAAACTTCTGCTTCACGATGGCAACGCCCGCTATTTGCCCATCGAGTTCGGCCACATAACAATCGCGACCTTGAGGAATCGGGCAAAAAATGCGGTTCCAATCGTCCTTCGAGTAACCGAGTCTTTTCCAGGGATCGGACTCACCGAGCAGCCGGACGACGGACTCACGATCGTCCGGATTCATGCTTCTGATCACCGGGTCAGTCATGGGGGCGGGGAGTACAGTTCAACAGCTCGCTCACCGTCATGGGGTGGAGTCCCTTCCGGGGCAGGATGTCCGATGCGAGCTGTTCGATCACCTGCCGGGTTTGCTTGCCTTTGCCGTTCGCGTGGAAGACGATGATGCTTCCCGGCTTGGCGCGATTGGCGACCCTGGTGAGGATTTGCTCGGCAGAAAGCGTGGGGTCCGGGTCGCCCGATTCGATAGTCCATTGGATGAATCGCAGGCCGAGCATGTTCACTACGTCGACGGTCACATCGTTGTATTCTCCATACGGTGGCCGAAACAACGTCGCCTCATGAGCATAGTAATCTCGTAGTGTTCTGACGGGGCCAAGGATCTCCGCGCGCTGTTCGTCGGCATCGTGCATGGGAAGATGGGCATGTACCTCACCATGCGTGCCCACCTCGAAATATTCCAGGCCTAATAGCTGTTCCACTTGCGGTTCATGTTTTGCCATCCACTTGCCGGACATGAAGAATGTGGCGGGGATACGATGCTCGATCAGATAGTCCATCAACGGCTGATCGTAGCCGGACCCCTTCTGCACGGGACAGAGATCGAAGGTCAATGCCACACCGGGGCACGTCGGTGGACCGGACTTGATAACTTGGGCGTCACCGTCTATTGGAATGAATAGTCCAGGAGTTGCCGCTGACAGGAGGCCGAGCAGCAGGCGTAGCAGATACCGTCGTCGCATAGTGGCTAGTATACCTGAACGGTGGAGAAGAATTGACCCTTTGCGCATTCGGCTGTTACTTTGTGGCCTATGCGTATGCCTTCCTGGGAAATCGGCCGAGCGTTGGGAATTCCGATCCGTATTCATGCCTCATGGTTTCTGGTCTTTCTCCTGGTCACGTGGTCTCTCTCGACCGGATATCTGCCGGAAAGTTTACCCGGACTCACTCCCGAGCGTTATTGGGCCATGGGCGGCATCGCAGCGGTGCTGTTATTCCTCTCCGTGCTCCTGCATGAGCTCGGTCATTCCTACGTCGCGTTGTACTATCGCATCCCAATTGAAAAGATCACGTTGTTTATTTTCGGCGGCGTGGCTCACATGCGGAAAGAAGCTCCGACACCCCGTGCGGAATTTCTCATTGCGTTGGCCGGGCCTGCGGTCAGTTTTGTGATCGGCGGTCTCTGTTTTGTCTTTGTGGAGCTGGCCGAGGCGATTCAACGTCAACATGGCCTTCAGGGGTGGATCATGCTCGGGGCCTTGCTGGGCTTCGTCAATATGCAACTCGGGCTCTTCAATATGATTCCGGGTTTTCCGCTGGACGGTGGGCGGGTGTTACGCGCGGGACTGTGGGCCTGGGGAAACGACTTTTATCGGGCGACCAAGCAAGCCGCCGTGGTCGGCCTTGCGTTTGGATTGATATTTGGACTGGTTGGGCTTGTCGTCATGTACGGAGCCGTGAGCGGTGGATTGCCTGGGTCGATGGCATCGAACGGTGGGTGGATTCTCATTATCGGCATGTTTCTCTTCGTCGCGGCTCTGGCGAGTCGTCGTCAAGCTGTCATCGGTCAGTCACTGGCAACGGTCCCTATTCGGGATTTAATGGTGACGACGGTCACCTCAATTCCATCGCAGTGCACGTTGGATGAAGCGGTGAATCAGTACTTCCAATCCTATGGCTACGGCGGCTTTCCAGTGGTGGAGGATGGGCGGCTGGTGGGACTAGTCACTGTCTCCGCGCTTCAGGCCGTGCCGCCGGCCCTCTGGCCCTGGCGCCGGGTCGAACAGGTGATGCGCGCGCGTTCGGAATCGTTAGTGGTTGAGCCGGACATCCCCGTGATTCATGCGATGGAGCGCATGACCCGTGAAGGATGGGATCGACTAGTCGTCATGCAGGACGGGGACATTGTCGGACTCGTCACCCATTCAGCCATCGTGCATTTTCTTCAGCTGCGGGGCTCTTCCAACCGCTGAAGTAGAGTACTCGCTATCTGTCGCTCACTCCAACATCTCTGCTACACACCATCAGCCGGCGCCTTCGGCGACGAGCGGGCGTGCTGTTGAAGTTTATGGGCGATGATGCCGCCGAACAGTAAGAGGCCGGCGGAATAATAGACCCACAGCAGCAAGAGGACGACTTCCAACAACGATCCGTAAAGTCGAGCGTAGACCGTGGCATAGTCGCTGTAGCTGACAAACAGCAGTTTCGCTGAAACCCAGAGTAGGGCGAAGATCAGTGCGCCGACCATTGCGGCTCGCCACCGTGAACGACCGCGAGGAACAAGTCGGTACAAGAGGCTGACTGCCAGGAATGCGAGGGTAAAGGGCAGAGTGTAGGCCAGATGGAAATCGTGCGCGGCTAGGGCGACCAGATCGAGTCCCCAGAGCCTGGGTGCATAAGCGGTCAAAAAGGTAATCGCTTGTGTCGCCACGAAGGACACAACAAGCAGCAGCCCGGTGGATCCCAAGAGCGCGATAGAAATCGCCGTTGAAATCAATGGGTGGCGCTTTTGAGTGCTCTCAAACACCACGTTGAGCGCGTAGTCGAGCTCATAAAACACGAGGCCCCCGAACCAGAAGAACGAGAGAAACACGAGCCACCGCACGTGTTCCAACACACTGATCCGATGGAGCTCTACAGCCAGCCGCTCGCCTAAAGACGGGAGGAATCCTTTAAGGAAACTCAGCATGAATTGTTCACCGATGACGTCCTGATTCACGAGAAAACTGATTCCATACAGGAGAAGAAACACGAGTGGAAAGAGCGAGAGGAGGGAGAAGAACGCCAACGATGCGGCCAGGCTGGCGCAACCTTGCTGTAAAAATGACTTCAGAACGTCAAAAATGAAGCGGAGAACATTCATGAGGTTCCGCATGTGGATGGGCAACACACGGCTTTCTCACTTTAACGTCAACACCGCGTGCATGGCGAAGTTCACGAGTGGGTTGGGATAGACCCCGAAGATCACCACGCCGGCCACTGCGCAGGCCAGCACGATGGAGAGAGCCGGCGACATGACGAACTGCGGAGCTCGATCGGCAGCCTCACTCGGCTCACGCATGTACATGACCATCACCAGCCGAAGGTAAAAATAGGCCGAGATGACGGCAAAAACGAGGGCGACGGCTGCCAGCCATGGCATGCCGGCTTCCACCGCCGACATAAAGACGTACAGTTTTCCGATGAATCCTGCGGTCGGGGGAATGCCCGCCAGCGAAACCATAAAGATCAACATGAGCAGCGCCGCCACAGGGTGACGTTTGGCGAGGCCGGTGAAATCTTCGATGTCTTCTCCTTCGATGCCGCCCTTGCGAAGCATGGCGACGATGGCGAATGCGCCGAATGTCATGAATGCATAGAGCGAGAGATAGAGCAGAACGCTCGCGATGCCCGATGAGTGTTCTGTTCGTCCGGCTGCCACCACACCGATCAACGCATAGCCTGCGTGCGCAATGCTCGAATAGGCCAGCATGCGCTTCACATTCGTCTGCACCAATGCGACGATATTCCCCAAGACCAGGGTGGCGAGGCATAACAGGAGGAAGATCGCAGACCAGTTGGCTTTCAGACCACCGAGCCCTTCAATAAACACTCTGAGGAATGCGCCGAAGCTTGCGGCTTTGGATGCCACAGCCATGAAGGCGGTGACGGAGGTTGGCGCGCCTTGGTAGACGTCCGGCGTCCACATGTGGAACGGCACCACGGCGAGTTTGAACCCGAATCCAACCGCGAGCAGGATCGTGGCAAACAACAACAATGGATCGTCCAGGCTTCGTCCGGAGATCGCCGCGGCAATCTCCGGAAGCCTCGTGCTTCCGGTCGCTCCGTAGAGGAGCGAGATGCCGTAGAGGAGAATACCCGATGAAAAAGCCCCCAGCACGAAGTACTTGGCCGAGGCTTCCAATGAGCGAGGTTCCGATCGCTTCAATCCCGCCATGACATAGAGCGAGAGGGACATAAGTTCAGTGCCGAGATAGAGCGTCAATAAATCGGCCGACGAGACCATGACCATCATCCCCGAGAGCGAGAGCAAGACAAATCCGTAATATTCGCCGAAGTACAGCCGCTCTTCTTTCAAGTAGGAATAGGACAGGAGAACGGTCAGGCCGGTCACAAAGTAGAGGAGCAGTTTCCAGAAGGCTCCGTAGGCATCGATCACGACGAGTCCGCTGAAGATGGTAGCCGGAGCCTGTATCTGGGAAGCGGTCAACCCCATGCAAATAGCGAGTGTTCCCAGGCTCAGCCAAACCAAGCTGTCTTTGTCGGATGTCCGCAGCACAGGATCCAGCACAAACACGATGCAGGCCGCCGTGATGATCAGCAATTCCGGGAGGATGAGGAACAGGTCTGCCGCCGAGAAGGTCATCGCGGTCGGCCCTCCGACGCGGCCTGCGCCGCTTGACGGAACGACGGCTCAGTTGTTGAGGTGATACGTTTCACAGCTGGAGTGAATGGGGTAATTCGATGCATGGCTGAAGCGGGTTCAGCGCTCGGCGGAAAGGCGCGCGCGATGACCTTCTCCACGCTGGGGTGCATGCGAGTCAGGATGGGGTTCGGGAACAGGCCGATCAAGAAGATCAATACGACAAGTGGAACCAATGTGACCATCTCACGCAGATTGACATCGCGAAGCTTCGAGAGAACATGCGGAGCGGGGACACCGAACGCAACACGTTGAACCATCCAGAGTAAATAGGCGGCGGCGAGGATAATCCCCAACGAGGCAAGGGCCGCGGCGATCTTGCTCCAAAGGAAGGTGCCTGCGAGAACCATAAACTCTCCGACAAAACTGTTCGTGCCGGGCAATCCCAGCGAAGACAATGCAAAAATGACCAGGAACGTCGCATACCGAGGCATCGGCTTGGTCAGCCCGATATTGTCCGCGATCTGTCGGCTATGGGTGCGTTCGTAAATCATTCCGACGCAGAGAAAGAGTCCGCCGGTGGTGATGCCGTGATTCACCATCTGCATGACGGCTCCTTCGATTCCCTGAATATTAAACATGAACAGGCCGAGCGTGACGAACCCCATGTGGCTGACGCTTGAATAGGCAATGAGCTTTTTCAGGTCGGCTTGGGCCAACGCCATGTACGCGCCATAGATGATGGCGATAATCGAAAGGACCACCATCAACGGCGTAAACGCGCGAGAGGCGTCCGGTAACATCGGCAAACTGAAGCGCAGAAATCCATAGGCGCCCATCTTGAGCAGCACGCTGGCAAGAATCACGCTGCCGGCCGTCGGAGCTTCCACGTGCGCGTCGGGCAGCCAGGTATGGAAGGGGAACATGGGAACTTTGACGGCGAATGCGGCGAAGAACGCGAGAAAGAGCCAGAATTGCAGCGACTTGGAATAGACGCCTTGGCTCAATTGAAGAATGTCGAACGTATGGCCGCCTTGGAAATACAGTACCAAGATCGCGACCAGCAGCAAGACGCTGCCGGCGAGGGTATAGAGAAAGAATTTAATCGCGGCATAGATCCGATTTGTTCCGCCCCAGACTCCAATCAAGAGATACATCGGGATCAGCATCGCTTCCCAAAACACATAGAACAGCACGAAGTCCAGCGCGCAGAACACGCCGATCATGGCGCCTTCCATGATCAGCAGCATGGCCATGAAGCTGGGGACTCTCGATTCGATGGAGCGCCAAGAAATCAGGACGCAGAGCGGGATCAGGACCGTTGTCATGAGGACCAGCGGGAGGCTGATGCCGTCGAGACCAAGCCGGTAGTTGATGGCCGGCGACGAGATCCATACGGCCGATTCCACGAACTGCATGTGGCTGGAGGAAGCGTCGAATAACCACCAGAGCGGGAGTGAGATCAGTAAGTCAGCGAGGCTGACGGCGAGTGCGATAAGCCGAGCCGAGGCGTCCTTCACGAAAAAGACCGCGGCCGCTCCAGCCAGAGGAAGGAAGATCAATAATGTCAGCCAAGAAACAGAATGTGTCATTGATTAGTGTCGGTTAGTGGTTAGTGGTCAGTGGAGTGCGGCGCATGCGTCCCCATGCATTTGTCCTCCCCAATGACGAATGACTGATTGACCAATGACTTTCCTCCTACGGAATCAGAAAGACCGTCACGATCACAACAATTCCAACTGCCATCGCCAGCGCGTAATGTTGAGTCTGCCCACTCTGGGCCAGCCGCAACAGCCATCCTCCCCACGCGATGCCGCGGGCGATACCATTGACGGCTCCATCGATCACGTTCACATCGACCCGCTTCCAGAGCTCGGACGCGGCTACGAACGTCGGCCTGACGAACAGCCGGTCATACGCTTCATCCACGTACCATTTATTCAACGAGCCGCGATACAGGCTGCCCCACTGTCGGGCCAAGCGCTCAGGGAGATCAGGGTTGAGCACGTAGACATAGTAGGCCGTGGCAATGCCGATCAGACCCATCACCGTCGCCGCCGTCATAATGACCAGCCCCGCCGAACCGTGGTGAACCGGGGCTTCACTCCCGGTTGAAAAGACCGGCTCCAAAAATGATGGGATGCCGAGATAACCGGTCAAAACGCTGAAAAATGCCAGAATGATGAGGGGAGTGGTGATCGTCTGCGAGGGTTCGTGGAGGTGCTCCGCATGGTGCGGATCGACATGGGACGTTCCCCAGAAGGTCACGAACACGAGCCTGAAACTGTAGAAGGCGGTCAGGAGAGCCGTCAGCAGACCAACGAGCGTCAGGACCTGGCCAAGGTCGCCGGACGACCAGGCGGACACGAGAATGTCATCCTTACTGAAGAATCCAGCCGTCAGCGGGAAGCCGGCGAGCGCCAGCGAACCGACCACAAACGTCCAGTAAGTGATCGGCAACTTGTCTTTGAGGCCCCCCATGTGTCGCATGTCCTGTTCATGGTGCAGAGCGATAATGACCGAGCCACAGCCCAGGAACAGCAAGGCTTTGAACGCGCCATGTGTCAATAAGTGATACATGCCGGACGCATAAGCGCCGAGCCCGCACGCCATGATCATGTATCCGAGCTGACTGACCGTCGAATAGGCGACGACACGTTTGATGTCCGTTTGAGTCAACGCGATCGTGGCGCCGAGGACCATCGTCGCCGCGCCTGTAATCGCGACCACGCTCATCGCAGTTGGAGAGAGGTTATAGATCGGGGCGAGACGCGCCACCATGAAGACGCCGGCTGTGACCATCGTGGCGGCGTGAATGAGGGCCGAAATCGGCGTAGGTCCTTCCATCGCATCGGGCAGCCAGACGTGAAGCGGAACTTGCGCCGATTTACCCACTGCGCCGGTAAACAGGAGGAGTGCGATCAGCGTGAAGACCGAAACTTCCCAGGTTCCCCCGAATGGGCCGAGAAGGTTCATCGTCGAATCAGTTGCCTCATGGAGGGCAGGAAAGATGTCGAGATAGTTCAGCGAACCGAATTGGTACCAGACGAGCAACATGCCCAGCATGAACCCGAAATCGCCCACGCGATTAACGACAAAGGCTTTGGTCGCTGCCGCGCAGGCGGACGCGCGCTCGTACCAATGGCCGATCAGCAGATAGGAGCACAGCCCCACGGCTTCCCAGAACACGAAGAGCTGTAATAAGTTGTCGGCCAATACCAGCATCAACATCGAAAACGTGAACAGGGCAATGTAGCTGAAAAAACGGGCATAGCCCGGCTCGCCATGCATGTAGCCGATCGTATAGACGTGCACGAGCGAGCTGACGCCGGTGACCAGCAGGAGCATGACGGCGGTCAGCCGGTCGATATGGAGACCGAAGTGAATGTCGAGATGCCCGGATGTCAACCAGGTATAGAGCGGAATCGAAATGACGGAGCCGGACGCCACTTCTACAAATGCCCACACCGACAAGACGAGCGATAACAGCACCGCCGGAACCGCGACAAGGTGGGCGCGGTCTTTGATGCGCCAACCGGCCTAATCCTAGGACGAGAAAGGCCGCCAACGGCAAGAGTGGGATGAGGGAGTACAACATAGAATGAATGTTTAATGTTGAATGGACGATCGAGACTAAGACCTCAGAATCATTGATCATTAAACATTATGTTTCGCGCCTACCATTTCAACAGGTTGAAATCTTCGACATTGATGGTTGATCTCGATCGGTGCAGGGCGATGATAATCGCGAGTCCGACGGCCACCTCCGCAGCGGCTACCGTCAAGGCAAAAAAGACGAACACTTGACCGCCGAGATCCTGCAGATGATCGGAGAACGCGACGAAGTTAATGTTGGTCGCGTTCAGCATCAGCTCCACGGACAGAAGAATGGCAATGATATTGCGTCGGATCAACACGCCCACGACGCCCGTCAGGAAGACGATGGCGCTCAAGATGAGATAGTAAGAAATCGGAATAGTCATCGGTCAATGGTCATATTCAAAGAAACACTTGGCACACTGCCGTCCTCTTGCACATATCTCCGCACCAGTGACTGCTGACGAATGACCATTGACTCTCACGTCTCGCTCCCGCCGATGTCGCGCTTTGCGAGGACGATGGCGCCGATCATTGCCACAAGGAGCACCAAGGAGGCAACCTCGAACGGGAATAAATAGGTTGTAAACAGCGTTTCACCGATGGCCAACGTATTGTCGACGGCGATTGTGCCATGCGGTTCAGGCTGGAGCGATCGACTGCCGGTGTTGACTGCGCCGGCTCCGCCGGAGAGAAGCAGGACGGACTCAATCAGCAATGGAACGCAGACAAATCCTGCGATCCGCCATTGGCTATGGTAACGGTCGTCTTCCGTCACGTTGAGCAACATGACGACGAATAGATACAACACCAGAATGGCCCCGGCATAGACGATGATCTGCACGGCCGCGAGAAATTCGGCGTGGAGTGTGATGAAGAGCCCCGCCACATGGAAAAACATGACGAGTAAGGAGAGCGCACTGTAGACGGGGTTTCTCAGCGCCACCACCAGAATAGCGGTGATGGCGATCATTCCGGCAAAATATCCAAAAAACAACTGCGCCATGAGACGGTTCCTGGGTTAGAGGGCGATCAGGGCCGGACTAACGCAACGCGGTTGCAGTCCTCGCTCGTCCGATGAGCAATCTTAGAGAGTCAGTCCGGTTTTGGCGGCACGTGCTTGAATGCCACATTGAAAAACGCGACGTTTGGATGTTGAAGTTCCAAGCGTTTCTCGCGGACTGGAAACGAACGGTCCCCGATCGCGAGTAATTGTTCTTTATTCAGGTGGAGTTGCCGCTTGTCGTAGACCGCCCACTCAAATTCTCTCGTCATGCCCAGCGCATCGACAGGGCAGGCATCCACGCACATCCCACAGAACAAACAACGGGTCATGTCCATGTAATATTCTTTCGAGTAACGCTTGGTCGGTTCACCCGGCACTTCGGCGCTGACGACCCGGATGACGCGCGACGGACAGGCGGCTTCACAGAGATCGCATCCCACGCACTTCTCGGTCCCATCGTCGTATCGCAGCAGCGCAAGCATGCCTCGATAATTGTCCGGCAGCACGCGTTTTTCGTGAGGGTACTGCAAGGTCACGGGACGGTAATTGAGGAGATGCGATAACGTCGCCTTCATGCCGACGAGAATCTCGTAGAACGTGATCGTCTTGACCCATTCGTACAGGTTCACACGCTTGGTGGTCGCCGTCGATGCCATATCGGTCTCGTCCGCTACTTCATCTGTTGGTAGAAAAACACCGCGAGGGCCGTCACGACGATGTTGCCCAACGCAATGGGCAGCAGCACCTTCCAGCCGAATCTCATCAGCTGATCGTATCGCAGTCTCGGTAACGTGGCCCGAAGCCAGAAAAAGAGGAACAGGAAAGAATACGTCTTGACCGCAAACCACATCGTGTTCTCGACCCAGGCCAGGGACGGCAGGCCGATCAGCGCCATAAGCGTTCCGGGGTACGGCGCGTTCCATCCGCCGAGAAACAGCGCGGCCGCGACACAGGACACTAACACCATGTTGGCGTACTCGGCGAGGAAAAAGAACGCGAATCTGAGGCCGCTGTATTCAGTGAAGAAGCCGGCGACGAGCTCGCTCTCCGCCTCCGGCAGATCGAACGGAACCCGGTTGGTTTCAGCCACCGATGAGATCACGTAGACGACGAACGCAATAATTTGCGGGGCCGGTAACGCGAAGAGATACCAATTCCAAAAGCCTCCGGCCTGGGCATCGGTAATTTTCACAAGGCTGAGCGAGCCGGACAGAATCAACACGCCGACAATGGCCAACCCGACATTGAGCTCGTAACTGATGATCTGCGCCGCCGATCGCAACCCGCCGAGCAACGAGTATTTGCTGTTGGAAGCCCACCCCCCCAGGATGATGCCGTAGGCTCCGAGCGACGCAAAGGCCAAGATGTACAGAATGCCGATATTGATGTCGCTGATCACAAACGGTCTCACGGTAATGCCGCCGACCTGAAACGTCAGGTTGGGACCCCACGGAATCACGGCAAATCCGATGAACGCGGGAATTAAACAAAGAATCGGCGCAATGGTGAACAGGATCTTGTTGGCGCCGGCGGGGATAATGTCTTCCTTAAAGAACAGCTTGATGGCATCCGCAAACGGTTGGAGAATGCCGTAGGGGCCCACTTCCATCGGACCCATGCGGTCCTGCATCCAGCCCAGGACTTTTCGTTCCGCAAGGGTGAGAATGAGCACCGTGACGACCACGACGCCCATGACCCCGGCGATCTGGGTCAGGGAGATACGCGAGACGCAATCCGAATTCAGTCACAATTGGACTCCTCGATGAGCATCGTCCATCACGCCACCTTCATCATGGACACCGTCGCTGTTCGGAACGACGGCACATGGGTGATCGGATCGATGGCGCATTCAAATAGCTGGACGGCGGCTTGACCGAAGTGATAGGGGAACCAGGCCGTTCCTTGTGGGACCCGCTCCATAATTTTTACCTCGGTCGTCATTTCCCCGGACGTGCTGGAGAGGCGGACCCGATCGCCGTCCGACAAGGCAAAGCGCGCGGCGTCAAGCGGACTGATACGGAGCCGGCCGGTTCCTTCGACTTGTAACAATCCCTTCGATCGTGTGGATAATTTTCCAGAATGGAACAGGCTTTGTGTCAATTCCAGCCGTACGGTTCCATCCGGTCTGGACGTTCGCGGGATAGGTCGGTACCTCGTTGCGAGGTCACGCTGATAGCCGGCAGCGAGATAGCGGTCCACGGCCGAGCGATCCACTTTGGGCGGCAACGGCGCGGGCCCCAGCGAGCTATAGCCGGGAATGAGGTTCCGAATTTCCTTGAGGATCTCCTTGCTCTCGGCATACTCCATCGGCGAATCCAATAAGATAGAAAGCGCGGAGAAGACTTCCCAGTCGGGGCGGCTTTCTCCGACGGGTTCGATCGCCGGACGAACGGCCTGCACATGCCCCTCGGTATTGGTAAACGTCCCATGTTTTTCCAGAGAAGAAGCGGCCGGCAACACGACATGAGCCAAGGCGGCCGTCTCGGTTAGAAACAGCTCTTGGCACACCAAGAGATCGAGCTTGCGCAGCGATTGCTCGGCATGTACCGTCGCGGGGAGGCTTCCGACCGGATTCTCTCCGACGATGAACATCGCCTTGAGCGAACCTACGTCGGCTCGATCCAACATCTCCGTGAGAGAAGCTCCTCTGTCGGTCGGAAGGTCGCTTTTCCATTGCGTCGCGATCCTCTCGCGATCCATGGCGTCGGCGATGGGACGGGCACCGGGCAAATACTCTGTGACGGTTCCCATTTCGACCGCGCCCTGGTCGTTGTTTTCCTCGGCGAGCGGCGCAAACCCACAGCCGGGACCATCCAACTTCCCTGTCAGAAGAAGGAGATCGAGGAGGGTCAAACATCCGCTGTAGCCCTGTTCACTCCGTAGCAAGAGCTGTCCGGCCAAGATCACGACCCGGCGCGCTCCCGCCGCCACCTTGGCGGCGCTCACAAACGAATCCGGTTCGATTCCGGTTGCCGCCTGGAGGTCCTGCCAAGAGATCTGTTGCAGGGCGCTCGTGATGGCGTCGAGATACGCCGGATGTTGTTGGGCGAGGTCCGGGTGCGTCAAATTCTGTTCTACCACGGCCTTCACCAGGCCGAGGATGGCATAGTGCGTGTCACCGGTCGGAATGCGGAAATGATGGCGCGAAAGATTGGCGATATTGCTCATCGTGTCGACGACCGGCTCCAGCGATTCGATCGTCATCAATGTCGCCCGGCGTTTCTTCACCGCCTCTTTGACTTTGAGGCCCGTGATGGGATTCGTCTCGGTAATGTTCGTGCCGACGAGGATCAGGACATCCGCATCCAGGATGTCGTCGAAGGTGACGGTCCACCGATGTGTCCCCTGCACGAGTTGCATGGCCTGCAGGCCGTTGACATGGCCATAGCGCGCGCTGCTGTCGATATGGTTGGTGCCGATCGCCACTCGGAGAAATTTTTGAAAGAGATATAATTCCTCGTTGGTGCAACGGCCTGAGATCAACCCTCCGAAACTCTGTCCCCCATGGGCGGCTTTTATCTCGCCGACGCGCCCGGCGACGTATTCCAAGGCTTCTTCCCATGTCGTTTGGACGAGGACGCCGTCCCGCCGAATGAGCGGGTGAGTCAGGCGATCTGGATGGCTGACCGCATGGAATCCAAAAAACCCGCGAGCGCACAAGTCTCCATTATTGCGTCCCGCTCCATGCGCCGAGTTCACTTCAATGAGTTCCTGTTCCTTCGTCTGGACGGTGATCTGGCACCCATCTCCGCAGTAACCGCAGATGGTTTCCGCCCGCTTCAGCATCCATGGCCGGTATTCGTACATGGACAGCCGGCTGGTGATCGCTCCGACCGGACAGATCTGCACGCAGCCCCCGCAGAACTCGCAATCGAGCGGGTGAGAGCCGAAATGCTTGATTTCCGTCATGGTGCCGCGACCGACCGGCGCCAACGCTTTGACGTCCATGACTTCATCGCAGTATCGGACGCAACGGAGGCACTGCACACAGCGATTCATCTGCGTTTCGATGAGCGGACTGAAATACTCCTTTTGGAAGATGCGCTTGGTTTCGACGAACCGGCTGGTCGCCGTGTACTGGTGCGAAAAGTCTTGAAGGTCGCACTTTCCCCCTTGATCGCAGACCGGACAATCCAGCGGATGATTGGCAAGGATGAACTCGAGCACCGATTTATGGGCGTCGTTGACCACGGTGGTGGCGGTGCGGACGTTCATCCCTTCATCAACCGGTGTGCTGCAGGCCGTTTGAAGCTTGGGCATCTTTTCGATTTCAACCAGGCACATACGGCAATTGGCGTCCGGTTTGAGTTTCGGGTGATAGCAGAAATGCGGAATCATGACGCCGACGCGACGGGCCGCTTCGATCACCAATGTCCCTTTCGGGACGTTGACCGTCATTCCGTCGATCGTGATGCGAACCATTTGCGGTGTGGTGTCAGGCATAGCTCAAACCTTGTTATCTGATGATCTGTCCATCCGTCGATCTGAGGATTTGAAGGAAGTCTTCCACTCAACAGATCATCAGCTTGACAGATTCCCATCAATGTCTGTCCCACCGGCTCCAGCCGGATCAAATTCGCCGCTTCCGCTTCGTTGATGAGGTCGACGTACTCTTGCCGCCAATGTTTCAGCGTGCTTTGGATCGGAGCGACTTCCGCATCGCCGAAAGCGCAGACCGTGCGGCCTGCGATGTTTTTGCATAGATCCAATAAGGTTTCAAGGTCCTCCATCCGGCCACGCTTCGCCAAAATTCTACGCAGCGTCTGTACGAGCCAGGCGCTGCCTTCCCGGCAAGGGCTGCATTTCCCGCAGGATTCATGGTAGAAAAATTCCATCAGCCGAAGCGCAGCCCAGACCATGCTGGTGCCTTCTTCCATCACCGTCACGCCGCCTGAGCCCAACATCGATCCCGCCGCCGCAACGTGCTCAAAATCCAGTTTCACGTCGAGATGGGCCGGTGTCAGAAAAGGCGCCGACGCGCCACCGGGGATAAAGGCTTTCATCGGCTTGTCGGACCGCATGCCGCCGGCATGTTCGTATACCAACTCTCGGACCGTCATCCCCATCGGAACTTCATAATTGCCCGGTCGTTTGACATGCCCGCTGACACAGAAGACTCTGGTACCGGTGCTCTTCGGCGGCGAACCGATCGCCGCAAACCATTCGGGGCCTCGGGTTACGATGTGTGGGAGGTTTGCCAGCGTCTCGACGTTGTTGACCACGGTCGGCATATTGTAGAGCCCATGGGTTGCTGGGAACGGCGGCTTGATGCGCGGGAGTCCGCGCTTGCCTTCGAGTGATTCCAGCAAAGCTGTTTCTTCGCCACAGATGTAGGCGCCTGCTCCTCGATGCACCCACACATCCACATTGATGCCGGTGCCGAGAATATTCTTTCCAATGTAGCCGGCCGCTCTAGCTTCGTTGACGGCGTGCTCCAAAATCTTCGCGCCCAGGACCATTTCACCGCGGATATAGATATAGCCGGTTTCCGACCCGATGGCATAGCAGGCCAGCACGATGCCTTCCAAGACTTGATGGGGGTCCCGCTCCATCAGTTGACGGTCTTTGAACGTGCCGGGCTCGCTCTCGTCGGCGTTGCAGCACAGATAACGGGGACCTTGATAGTCTTTCGGCAGAAATCCCCATTTCACACCGGTCGGGAATCCTGCGCCGCCTCGCCCTCGTAATCCGGATTTGCGGACCATCGCCGTCACATCCGGCGGGGCGATCTTCCCGAGCGTGTTGCGCAAGGCTTGATACCCTCCGGTCTTCTCATAGTCCGTCAGCGACCCGGTATATCCGGGCTGCATCATATTTTTCAGAAGAATGAGTTCGTGCTTGGGCATCTTAAATCAACTCGTAAGGCGTGAAGGGTGAGGGGTAAGGGGCTGCTGAAACGAGTCCGCAATCGATAAACATCCACTTACTCCTACTGCTCACCCCTTACCGTTCACTGGTTCCGGCCACATAAATGGCCCGCTTTTCAGTGAACTGGTTCCGGCCGAGCGCAGATCCGCCAAAATTCGGTCCAGTTTGCCCTCGGTCAGCTGTTCATAGTAGTCATCGTTGATCTGCATCATGGGAGCGGTCCCGCACGCGGCCAAACATTCCACCACGCTGAGGCTGAACAGACCGTCCGCCGTCGATTCACCCGCCGCAATGCCGAGTTTTGCTTTGATCCATTCGATCACCGTGTCTGAGCCGACGAGGGCGCACATGAGGGACTTGCACACCTGAATGTGGAATTTGCCCACAGGCTTCAGGTTAAACATCGTGTAAAAGGTGATCGTCTCATAGACTTGCGGAGGCGTCAGCCTGAGAAGATGCGCGATCTCCTGCATGGCCGACTCGGTCACGTAACCTTGATCACGTTGGGCGACATAGAGGAGTGGGATCAAGGCGGAACGCTTGACCGGATAGCGGCTCAAAATTTCTTCGATCTCTTTCCCGTATTTGTCCTTCAGCACGGTTCCTCCACACATCCTTTACCGAGGCGGCGGCCAGGATGTTCCAAACTGCGCGCATTGATCGAGCACGCCGGTTACACCCGCCCGCCCCGCGTCGCCAAGACTCCGCGTCACCCGAGCGTGCGCGGGCAGCGAGCACTGGAACATCCTGGCCGTACGCCTCATCTATCACATTCCCCCATGACCACATCGTAGGTCCCGAAAATCGTGATGATGTCGGAAATCAAGTAGCCTCGCGCCATGTGATCGAACGCACCCATGTGGATGAAGGAGGGCGAACGAATTTTCAATCGATACGGGCGTGGAGATCCATCACTAATGATGAAAAATCCCAATTCCCCTTTTGGCGCTTCGGTCGCGCAATAGGTTTCCCCCTTCGGCGGCTTGAACCCTTGGGTGAAGATGATGAAATGGTGAATCAAGCTTTCCATGTCGCGCATCACTTGCGGCTTGGGCGGCGGAATGTATTGCGGTATGTCGGCGATGATCGGTCCGGGCGGCATCTGGTCGAGACATTGTGAGATGATCCGCGCGCTCTGACGCATCTCCTCGACACGAATCCAATAGCGATCGTAGGTGTCGCCGTTCTTTCCGACCGGCACTTCCCAGTCCACTTTATGGTAGACGCCGTAGGGTTCGAGCTTGCGCACATCATAGGACACACCGGATCCCCGCAAGGCCGGGCCGGTCATGCCGAAATTGATGGCATCTTCACCGGAGATCACGGCGACATGCTTTGTCCGTCCCAGCCAAATCCGGTTGGCTGCGAGCAGCGAATCATATTCGTTCACTTTCTGAGGGAATGTCTCCAGGAACTCCTTGAGGCGGGCCACCAATTCCGGAGTGAAGTCGCTGTCCACGCCGCCGATCCGATAATAATTCAAGGTCAGCCTGGCTCCACACAGCTTTTCGAACATGTCGAGCAGGGTCTCCCGCTCGCGAAACGTCCAGAAGAAGATCGTCATGGCCCCGATATCCAGCGCCTGCGCGCCCAGCCAGAACAGATGTCCCAGAATGCGCTGCATCTCGGCGACAATGGTGCGGATATACTCCGCCCGTTCAGGCACGGTGATGCCGAGTAGTTTCTCAACGGCCCGCACATAGGCATAATTGTTGGCCATCGCGCAGACATAGTCGAGTCGGTCGGTATGGGGAATAATCTGCATGTAGGCCAGGCCTTCGGCCAGTTTCTCCACTCCCCGATGGAGGTACCCCAGATCCGGCGTCGCTTTGACGATCCGTTCTCCATCCAGTTCCAGGACGACCCGCACAACTCCGTGCGTGCTCGGATGCTGCGGGCCCATGTTCAACAACAGTTCTTCCCGCCGATTGGGTGACGACGCATTCGGCTCCGACAGAAACAACTTCCTCTCCGCCTCGGACACCTCGCTTTCGATGTGTTCGACCGGCGGTTCATCGAGACGCGGAATAAAGTCGAACTGACTGCGCCACCCTCGGCCTTCGGTCGGGAAGTCCTTCCGCAGCGGATATCCTTCCGCATAGTCTTCCGGCAGGAGGATGCGGCGCAGGTCCGGGTGGCCTGAAAACCGGATCCCCATCATGTCGTAAACTTCACGTTCCAAGAATGCCGCGCCGCGCCAGACGCTTGTGACGGAATCCAGTGACGGGTTGTCTTCGGTAACCCGCGCTTTCAGACGAATCCGTTTGCCGTGTGGGAGCGACAATAAAAGATAGATGACTTCAAACCGCTGCTGATCGGTTGGATAGTCGGCGGAGCAGATATCGGTGATGTGGTCAAAACAGGCTTCGGGAGCATCATGTAAAAAACGAGCCACCTCCAAGATTCTCTGCGCCGCGACATGAACCGTCACCTCCGATCGTGCCGTGTCGACATCGATGGAGAGCACCGCCTCCGGGAACTTGTTGAGCAAGGTTTCAGTGAGGGATTGCATTTCTTCAGTCGTAAAGTCTGAAAGTTGGAAAGTCTGAAAGTTGACAGGATCTTTACAAAAGCCGGGCTTTCAAACTTTAGAACTTTCCACTTTGCATCCTTTGCAAACTCATTTCACAAACACCTTTTCGCGCTGGATCTTCTCCTGTAACTTCAAGAGTCCGTCCAGCAGGGCCTCCGGTCTCGGCGGGCACCCCGGCACATAAACGTCCACCGGTATGATTTGATCGACACCCTGCACCACCGCGTAGCTGTTGTAATGATTGCCCGAGGTCGCGCACGAACCCATGCAGATCACGTATCGAGGCTCGGGCATTTGGTCGTAGATCCGTCGAATGACCGGGGCCATCTTGCGCGAGACCGTTCCTGCGACAATCATGAGGTCCGACTGCCTGGGAGAAGCGCGAAAGACGCCGGCGCCGAAGCGGTCAAGATCATACCGAGAGGAGACGCTCGCGATCATCTCGATGGCGCAGCAGGCCAACCCGAAGGTCATGGGCCACAAGGCCGACTTCCTCGCCCAGTTGACGACCGCGTCCAGATTCGTCGTCACGATATTCGCGTCAAACTGCCGCTCTAATAGACTCACGCTCTTTATCTACCTCCTTTACAGAAGGGTGATGGGCTGTCCTTCACTGCGCGCGTTTCTCACCCGCCCAACCCCTGATCGCGCCGAGACGCGTCCTTTGCCCATGCGAGCACCGCCCATCGAATCTCCGTACATATTGTTCTTGTGTGCGCGGTGGGCGAGCACGAAGGATAGCCCATCGCCCTTCAATCCCACTCCAGCGCCCCCTTTTTCCACGCATACCAGAACCCCACCACCAGAATGGCGATGAACAGGATCATCTCCACTAATCCAACCAGACCGAGACTGTTGAATGCAACGGCCCAGGGAAACAGAAAGACAATCTCGATATCGAAGATCACAAACAGCATCGCGATGATGTAATACCGTATTGGAAACTGTACGCGGGCGTCCTGAAACAGCGGGCTTCCGCTCTCGTAGGGGGCCAACTTTGCCCGATAAGGTTGGTTCGGACGGACAAACCAGCCGAGCAAGAGTGTCAGCGTCCCGAGGGCGATGCCCACGCCGATGAAAATGAGGATCGGGACATAGTTTTCCGGAACGGCTGTGTCGCCCATGTGGACACCACCTAATGTGAAACGCGAACCGTGAAACGTGAACCGTCGCCGGATGACGCAGGTAACATCTTTCTACATTCCTCACGCGGCAGATTGCGTTGTAAGCGTCGAACCAAAGAACGGCTTGTACTGCAAGCCATCGAGTTCAGAATGCTGGATTCCCTTGTGTTGGATGAGGACCTTGAACGTCGTGCCCATCCCGTTCGGTCTCAATAGATGAATCGCCGCGTTGAACTCCGGGCTGTCCTGTTCCAACTCTGCGATCAGCTGTTCGACGCCGAGTCCCATGAGAAAACTCATCTGGTTCGTGAAGCCGGTCGTCCGGAGTTCCTGCCCTTCACCGGTCGTGACCAAGCTCGAAAAATCCACATGGGCGGTCATGTCCTGGTCGCCCACGCGCAGAAACGGGTCTTCGTTGATGGATTGTTGGAAGTAGCACAGAAACGTGCCGCGCTGTCGGTCGGACCGATAGAGGTCCTGTGTCGTGTGTCCGTAATCGATGGTGAGCACGAAGCCACGATTCAGATGCTGAGCGACTTGCTTCATCCACTCCGATGCTCGGAGGTTGACCTCGGTTCGATAGCCTTCCGGCCAATCGGCGCTCATCGGGCGAAGACGATGGGCCAGTATGGCCGATGACAGCGGCATCAGACATTCAACGAACCGCCCGTCTCGATAGCCCACCCCGAGTTCCTCGATTCCATTTGTCGTGACTTGAACGCGGTGGACCGGAAATGAGTCCACGAGTTCATTGCTGAAGAGGAGACCGGTCAGACCTTGAGGGGACACATTCGCAAGATCGTCCACCCATGCGAGCATGTCCGGTCGATCCAGCCACGGAGCCAGATTTTTGCGCTGCAACTCACGCATGGCCGGGCTTCGGTCTATCAGGACATACCGAAGATGCTGAAAAAACGAACGATAACGATGCGCGCAGGTCATTAAAATGTGCTTCGCCAACAAGCCTTTGCCGGGCCCCATTTCAACGATGGTAAAGGGATGGGGTTGGCCGAGTAATCGGTACATCTGTTCGGCTTGTTTGGCCAGAGCTTGCCCAAGAATAGGATGGACATCCGAACTCGTGTAAAAATCACCTCGTCGGCCGATCCGTTCTTGCGGTGGTTCAGGGCTACGCATGTAATAGCCGAATTGCGGGTGGTACAGAGCCAACTCCATGAAACGAACAAACGGAATCGGGCCGGAATCGGCAATCTCAGAGGCAATGGCAGCAACGAGTTCCGGATGCCCTGTGCTCACGGAAAGCTCCAATTTCACCATCCAAGGCGAAAAAAGCGACACCCCTAACCCATGGGCAGAGCCTGCCCATCGCTGGGGACCGAAGGGGAATTAGAGTAGCCTTCGGAAGAGCTTTAAGTCAAGGCGAGATAAGGGGAATGGGCTATGACCAGTTTTCTTCGCGTGCTTCGCACATTCATTCGATCGTTTTCGTGGGATGTCAGGCTTTCGGCGTAGCAGCGAGGCCGAGCCTCCCGGACATTTTCACCAGATGAGGGAGGGAGTCGGCCTTCATCTTTCTCATAACTTGACCTCGATGCGCCTTCACCGTGATCTCACTGATGTCGAGTTCGCCTCCGACCTGTTTATTCAATAGACCGGTCACCACTAACGCCATGACCTGTCGTTCGCGGGGAGTCAGTGAGGCGTAACAATCCCGGAGTGCCTGCATCTCCGCCTCGTGGCCGAGGACGAGGCGGCTGCGTTCGAGGGCTTGCCGAACCGCGTTCAGTAGCACCTCATCGCTGAATGGTTTCGTTAAGAATTCAACAGCGCCGGCCTTCATGGCTTGGACTGTCATGGGTACGTCTCCGTGCCCCGTGATGAAGATGATCGGCATGTCGGGCCGTTCGACTGCGATACGATTTTGCAGGTCGAGGCCATTCAGGCCTGGAAGAGAAACGTCCAAGAACGAGACAGCTAGGAACAAGCGCTCGTGGGCAGTCGAGGAATTCTTGTGCGGAAGCGAATGTCTCTGGTTGCCAGCCTTCGCAGCGGATCAACAATTCCAGGGACTCGCGCACAGAGATGTCGTCATCAACAACGAATACGATGGGTGTTGCGGGCGACATGAGTGGTGATCCCCAATTCGTGGCCAAGTGCGTGCGCTGAAGTCATAATCATCATCCCAACACGTGTGAGTGGGCGATCATTCAGTTCACTCGCAAGTGCTGTATTCAGCGCCGCAAGCAGAGCCGTATCGCTGAATGGTTTCAGCAGAAACTCCACGGCTCCTTGTTCGAACGCTCGTGCGCGGACAGCCTCGTCCTTCTGAGCAGTGATGAAGATGATCGGGATCTTGTGTCCGCGAATCTTCAATTCACGTTGGAGATCGAGTCCGGTCATGCCCGGCATGGCGACGTCGAGGATCAGACACCTGACTTCGCCAACGCTATCGGATGCGAGGAACTCTTCCGCCGATGAGAACGCGTGGGCTGCAAAGCCGAACTCCCTCAGCAAGTCGGGTAGCGACTCGCGCACGGATTCGTCATCATCGACCACCGCCACAAGTGAACGTTCGTTGGTGCTCCTATCCTCGTTGGACTTCACAACACAGGCATGCGCCTATTCAGGATAAGCGTCTATTAGACGTTGGTATCGGTTCTGCATGGAATGGAAAATGAAAACGTAGCCCCCGGACCATCATTCGGCGCCGCCCAGAGACGGCCGTGATGACTTTCGATAATGGAGCGGCTCAAGGACAGACCCATTCCCATGCCGTCGTGCTTGGTCGTGTAAAATGCTTTGAAAAGCTTGTCCATGGCGTGAGGCTCGAAGCCCATTCCAGAATCTCGCAGGGATAGGCACACACAATCGCCCTCCCGTCGTTCGGTCCTAATCACTAACTGCCTCGCACGATCTTCGACGCCGTTCATCGCATCCAGGGCATTGAGGAGCAAATTCAGGACGACCTGCTGTAACTGAACACGATCTCCTGTGACAAGCGGGAGGTCGTCGGTAAGTTCCGTTCGCACAATCACGCGCCTTTTCTGAACCTCACGAAGCGACAGCGCAATCACCTCTCGTGTCGACTCATTGAGGTCCACCAATTCAGCTGCGATCTCGCTCTTGCTATAGAGCGCACGCAACCGCGCGATCATCTCAGACGCACGGTTCCCGTCGCGAATCGTGCGTCGCACGGTTTCCCGCGCACCGTCGAGGTTTGGGGGATCGCCAGTCAGCATTCGCAAGCAGGTATTACAGTTCGTGATGATGCCCGTCAGCGGCTGGTTAAGCTCGTGTGCAATAGACGCGGATAGCTGCCCTATCGTCGCGATGCGGTTTGCGTGGGCGAGTTCCAACAGAATTTCGTGGTATCGCCGCTGCTCATCCTGAAGCCGCTTCGTCTCTGTAATATCGCGATAGATCACGTAACCAGAATCCCCGCTACCATGGGATGACACCGGGACGCAAATCAGGGAGACTGGAACACGCGTGCCATTCTTATGTCTGCGGACGGTCTCAACGGCGAATACTTCTCCCGTCTGGACCATCCGATACTTAAAGCTTTCAACCTCCTCTTGAAGCTCGTCTGGCGCAATAAGATCTTGGATTCGCTGACCGATCGCTTCTTCTGCCGTGTAGCCAAAGATCTTCGTGAATGCCGGGTTGACACGCATAATCCTGCAGTCGCGATCGGCCAAGACAACAGCCTCTGGAACCCGCGCGAACAGTTCGCTGAGATGTGCCTTTTGCTCCTCAAGTTCGCTGCCAAAGCGGGCCAGCGTCTGCAGGTCTCCTTGCAGGACATCGCGGCAGTGCGACAGGACCTCCTGGTACAAATCGCTGTATCGATTCGTTTTATTGTCGAGAACGCAGATGGTTCCGAACACCCGTCCATCCGGCCAGAAAACAGGGAATCCCAAGTACGAGACCATCCCCACCCGCATCTCAGGAGCTGACTTCCACTGAGCGTCCTCCAAACCATTAGCAACAAGTAGAGGTTCACGGCTTTTGATGACGGTCTCGCAAAAGGTTCCAATATCCATAGAGAAGATCTCATCGACCGGGAAAGGATTTCCAATCGAGTTGCTGGACGATATGACAGTGTAATGGGTGTAATCTGGCGGTTCGAGTTTGCACACCACCGCCGAAGGAACGTGCATGATGTTTGCCAGGAGGTCGACGATTCGCTGCCATTGCCGAAGAACGTCTGACGGAATTGCGATTTCTGGAGTATCTGAATTCACGGCGCGACCTCCGTGAGCGTTCCCGCAGGTTCGTTAAATCTCGAGCGAAACACCACTTAATGCCTCAGCGGATTCGGCCACGTTCGCACCGCCATCTGCCCGAATTGCCTGGCCTCCCAGATCTTCAATCAGCGCAATGCTCCGCCCGCTACGCACAATCTGATAAAGCTCCCCCACAACACGCAAAGGCAACGTCAACAGATTCACGCGCCTTCTACAACACTCCGCACCTGCACTGCGGCATCGTGGCCAATCGATGATCGCAACGGGCTCGGGCGATACGAAGGTGTCGTCGATACTATCGTCCAATAGTTCCCGTGTACGCGCGTGGTTAAGTTACAGTTGCGTCGTGCACCGAATACATCGGAATAGGTGCAACCGACAATGGTTCATGTTTTGGAAATGAGAAATGCCCATGACACAACCCGGAAGGGTGCAGTCCACTAAAGAAAGTCAAGAAATTATGAGCGCGAAAACCAATCTAAAGCAAGTGGCCTTTGTCACCGGCACATCAAGCGGCATTCGATTGGGCATAACACAAACGAGTCCCGCAACCGGGCTCTTTAACGCGAGAACAGACAATCTCAGTTGTACTTATGCCGATTGATACGAAAGTATCGACCGATACCATCGTCCAATAGATTCGTTAGTGGGCATGTGGTTATGTCGCACTTGTGACGGAAAGAACCAATGGAGATGGGGCCAATTACAGTACAGAGCCTACAACCTTAAGCCTTACTGTAGGGATGCACGATGGCGACCATGAGGCAGACCAGTGTTACACAAGAATGCGGTGAGCAATTATTTTAGAAAGGAGCGCACCATGAGCCTTCAAACCATTGCCGGCCAGTTTGTGGAATTGTGCAACCAAGGCAAGAACTTCGACGTGATGCAGACGATGTACGCTCCCGACATCGTGTCCGTCGAACCCAACGGCGAGGAAACGTCCGGCAAGACGCCGGTTATCCAGAAGTCCGAGCGCTTTCAAGCCCAGAATCCCATCAGCGGAGAAAAGGTCCGCGGTCCGTTCTTCAACAGTCCCAATCAGTTCGCGGTCCACTTCACGTTCGAAGTCACCCCCAAAGCCACCGGTCAGCGGATCACGGTGGAAGAGGTCGGTGTCTACACGGTCAAGGACAACCAGATCACGCGCGAGCAGTTTTTCGCCGGAGGCGCGCAGTAACCGCGCATTGAATCGAAGCACCACACTGTTCTTCATATGATTGGGAACGAAGGTCACACGATGAGGCTCTTCCCATGAAAGCGATACGGTTGCATCAACTCGGTGGCCCCGAGTCGCTTCGCTATGAGGATGCGCCGAAACCGATTCCGAAGGGCAGTCAGGTGCTTGTTCAGGTCTATGCCACAGCGATCACACCAACGGAGTTCGACTGGTATCCCACATTCCATACCCCTGAAGGCGGAATGAGACCTTTTCCGATTATTCTTGGTCACGAATTCTCGGGTGTTGTCGAAGCGGTGGGGTCGGATTGCACGGATGTACAGGTGGGGGATCCTATTTATGGACTGAGCGATTGGTTCATAGACGGAGCTCAGGCGGAATATTGCTTGACCATTCCTGCCAACATTGCACCAAAGCCTGTCACGCTTGAACATTCTCAAGCCGCGGCGGCACCGATTTCAGCTCTTACCGCCTGGCAGGCGCTTATCGATCGCGCACATCTCTCGGCGGGGCAACGGGTATTGATCCATGGAGCGGCCGGTGGTGTCGGCAGCTTTGCCGTGCAGGTGGCCCGGCATCAGAACGCACACGTGATCGCCACGGCTTCGGCGGCGAACACCGACGTTGTCAAGGCGCTCGGCGCTGATGAAGTCATAGATTATCGGATCACGCCGTTTGAAACGGTCGTCGGAGAGGTCGATGTGGTGCTTGATACGATCGGAGGAGACACGAGAGACCGTTCCTGGGGAGTGCTCAGAACGGGTGGTCGGTTGGTGACCATTGCGGCGGATGCCGAAGGGGTGAAGGAACAGCGGGTGCGCGAGGCCTTCTTCATCGTCGAACCGAACCGCAATCAGTTGGTGAATATAGCGCATCTCATCGATACCGGCGCCCTTCGACCTGTCGTGGGGGCCGTCTTCTCGATGGAGCACTTTCGGCAGGCCTACGAACAGAAACCTGTGCGCGGCAAGAATGTCCTCCGCATCGTTGAGTAGTGATGGACGCGCAACATAAACAAGAAAGGAATATGCCAATGACGATCGCATCATTTATCCGCACGGTAGCGAGACAGACATTGCAGTCGATGGTATTGGCCGGGACGACTCTGGTTTTGGGGCAAACAGTAATGGCAGAAGACACCGTGTCGGTGCTGATGAAGGAGCGGTTGGCCGACATGGCCAGCAAAGAAGGCACCGTGATCACCGTGGAATATGCGCCGGGCGCCGCATCCGACCAGCACTTCCATCCGGGTTCGGTGTTCGCCTACGTCTTGGAGGGGGCCGTGGTCTCTCAATTAGCGGGAGGGCAGCCCGTGACCTATAGAAAGGGTCAGAGCTGGTATGAATCACCCAAGATACCGCATGTCGTATCCAAGAACGCGAGCGCGACCGAACCGGCCAAGCTGCTGGTATTTCTGCTGTCACAGGCGAGTGAGTCGCTCGTCGTGCCGATGAAATGAACCGGCAGCATGAAGTGGGATGATAGGAGGAGAACTCCATGTCGAAATCACGAAACGCAATCGTCATGCTCGCCTGCACCGTTCTGAACCCGATATTCGGAGATGCGCAAGAAAGGTCAGCGAATCAGAAATCGGTACCAGAGCAAGTCGTGGACGCTTTTAACAGCCTGTACGGCGTCCATTCCGGAGCACGGGCTAATCACGCGAAAGGTGTTATCGTCGAAGGGACGTTCACGCCGAGTGCTTCCGCAGCGTCCGTAAGTAAGGCCGCGCACCTGCATCGACAGAAGACTCCTATTCCGGTGACGATCCGGTTCTCCGACGCAGGAGGACTGCCGACCGTCCCCGATACAGACGCAATACCGCGCGGAATGGCGGTGAAGTTCGCGCTTCCAGATGGCGCCAAGACCGACATTGTGTTGCTTTCCTACAACGGCTTCCCCGCCGCCACGACCGAAGAGTTCAGGGACTTGCTGCTTGCGATCAGTGCGAGCGGCCCCGATGCTCCCAAACCAACCGCCCTTGAGCAGTTCTTGGGCTCTCATCCGGCGGCGAAGGCATTCGTAGAGAGTCCGAACTTGCAACCGGTCAGTTTTGCAACCCTGGCGTATTTTGGTATTAACACGTTCAAATTCACGAATGCGGGTGGAGGTGTCACATTCGGGCGCTATCAGATGCTGCCGGTCGGCGGCCCAAAGGTTCTCACCAAAGATCAGCTCTCGCACATGGGCCCCGATTATCTTGTCGATGAAATCGGCGAACGGGTTCGTCGCGGTCCCGTCAAGCTCAAGCTGGTACTGCAGGTGGCCGACCCAGGCGACAAACTCGACGACCCGTCGATCGTCTGGCCGGACACCAGAAAGACAGTCGAGTTGGGGACGATCGACATCATCAAGCCGACGAAGGAGAGTCACACTACGGACAAGTTGCTGTTCCTGCCTGGGGCAGTGGTTCCAGGTATCGAAGCGGCTGATCCGATGATCGCCGTGCGTTCGGCAGCCTACCCCATTTCGTTTGTCCGCCGCTTCAAGGAGCAATGACGCGAAACGACGGTGAATGCCGTGAGTCAGAGGGAGGATCGCCATGGAAGACGGACAAGTGCTGAATCACATTGACGGGCTCACACGAGAAGAGCATCGACTGTATTCGCAGGAGCATTTGAGTAATGAAGAAGTCCAACGTCTGCGCAACATTACAATTGAATTGGATCAATACTGGGATTTGCTTCGGCAGAGGCGCGGCTTGCGTGATGCGGAGGCGGATCCGAACGTAGCCAAAGTCCGTCCGGCTGACATAGTGGAACATTACGAACAGTGATCCGGAGGGGCAACTAGAGGTTGTCCAAGGGTCATGAAGATCAAAGCGTTAGCAGTCGATCGTGATACGACGATCAGATCGTGCCCATCGATGCCTCGGCGATGCTCTCATCGAAGATCGTCAAGAATGCGACGCTCAAGATCTACAACGGTGCGCCGCATGGGATGTGGACCACATTAATAAACCATCAGTCAGACAAAGAGGTCCATATGAGAAACAAGCTATTTTTACACCGGTCCGCTATCGCTGTGGTGTTCGTGGCATTGGCCTATACACTGCCTGCTGCCCACGCGCAGAAGGGCGATACGCCCACACAAGCGAGCGAGCGGGTCATGCATAAGACCGTCAACATAGATGGACTCGACATCTTTTACCGCGAAGCCGGTTCGCCCGCGAACCCGACAGTGCTGTTGCTGCACGGTTTCCCGACCTCGTCGCAGATGTTTCGCAACCTGATGCCGCAACTTGCAGGCCGTTACCACGTCGTCGCGCCGGACTACCCGGGCTACGGTAATAGTTCTGCGCCGCCCGTGGACAAGTTCGATTACACCTTCGACAACCTCGCCAACATCGTGGACAAGTTCACGCAAGCATTGAAGCTCGAACACTACAGCCTCTACGTGATGGATTACGGCGCGCCGGTGGGCTACCGGCTCGCGGTCAAACATCCGGAGCGCGTGCAGGCGCTGATCGTACAGAACGGCAACGCGTACGAAGAAGGCCTGCGCGAGTTCTGGAATCCAATACGGGCCTACTGGAAGGAGCGCTCCATGCAGAACGCCGAGCCGCTGAGAAAGCTCCTAACATACGACGCGACGAAGTGGCAGTACACGAACGGGGTGCGCCACGTCGAGGTGATCAGCCCCGACACCTGGACGACCGACCAGTACCTGCTCGACCGGCCCGGCAACAAGGAAATTCAACTGCAACTCTTCTACGACTACGGCTCGAACCCGCCGCTCTACCCGCAGTGGCAGGCGTACTTCCGCAAGCACCAGCCGCCGACGCTTGTCGTGTGGGGCAAGAAGGATTTCATCTTCCCGGCCGAGGGGGCGGAGCCATACAAACGCGACCTGAAGAACCTGGAGTTTCACCTGCTCGACACCGGCCACTTCGCGCTGGAAGAGGACGGCGACGTGATCGCCGGATACATCAACAAGTTCCTCAACAAACAGGTCAAGAGGCAGCAGGCAGCTCAGTCGAACAAATAAACAATTGACATAGCACGTGCAGCGCGGGCTGGGGCAATCTGAGAACTCATGCGAAAGGCAGGAACCAAATGTCAAACAAGTTATCCGGAAAAATCGCACTTATCACGGGCGGCAACAGCGGCCTTGGGCTTGCCACGGCACAGCGGTTCATTGCCGAGGGCGCACACGTCTTCATCACTGGACGTCGCCAGGCCGAACTCGACGCCGCCGTAAAAGAACTGGGCCCCAGCGCCACCGCCATTCGCGGCGACGTGTCCAGCCTGCCCGATCTGGATCGTCTCTTCGCCACCGTTAAAAAGCAGAAAGGTCGCCTCGATATCCTATTCGCCAATGCCGGCGTGGGTGAGTTCGCGCCGCTGGGGAAAATCACCGAAGAACATTTTGACAAGATATTCGGGGTGAATGTCCGAGGCACGCTGTTCACCGTGCAGAAGGCCCTGCCGCTGATGCCCGACGGGGCGGCGATCATCGTGAACGCCTCGATAGTTTCAATCAAAGGATTCCCCGCCTTCGGCGTGTACGCCGCGACCAAAGCCGCGTTGCGCTCATTCGTGCGCACGTGGGCGGTTGATCTCAAAGACCGGAAGATCCGCGTCAACGCCGTCAGCCCCGGCACTGTTGTCACGCCGGCTTACAAGAACGCGCTCGGCATGAGCGACAAACAGATTGAAGACTTTGAAGCCCGGGCCGCCGCCACCACGCCGCTGGGCCGCGCAGGCACGCCCGACGAGATCGCCAGGGCGGTAGTCTTCCTGGCCTCGGACGACAGCAGCTACATCACCGGCATCGAGCTGTTCGTAGACGGCGGCGCGGCACAAGTCTGAGCGGAGGCAGACGGACGACCATGAAAGTCATCTCCATTCAAGTTGGGTTGCCGCGTGAAGTGAAGTGGCGAGGCAGAAGCGTCACGACCGGAATCTTTAAGGAACCCGTCGCTGGCGCTGTTAGCCTGCGGACGATGAACCTTGAGGGAGACAGACAGGCCGACCTCTCCGTGCACGGGGGGCTGACCAAAGCCGTCTACGCTTACCCATCCGAACACTACGAGTACTGGCGAAACGAGTTGCCCGACCTGGATCAGCCCTACGGGATGTTCGGCGAAAACTTTACGACCGAAGGTCTGCTGGAGAAAGAGGTCAACATCGGCGACCGCTTTCGCGTCGGCGGGGCAGAGGTCGTGGTAACGGAGCCTCGCGTGCCCTGCTACAAACTCGCGGTCAAGTTCGGCCGGGACGACATCCTCAAGCGGTTCCTGCTCAGCCGCCGGAGCGGATTCTATTTCGCCGTCCTGCGAGAAGGCCGTGTGCAGGCCGGGGACGCGATAGAGCGACTGGGCCGTGCCAGCAGCAGCGTCAGTATCGCCGACATCATCCGCCTCTATGCATTCGAGCGGGATGATCTGGAGGGAATGCGGCGCGCCGCACAGGTCGAGGCCCTGCCCGAAAGCTGGCGCGGATATTTCCGACACCAACTAGCAAAGCGCGGCGGAGATGTAACCGCGAGTACGTAAGGGAGGATTCAGATGAAAACAATACGATCAAAGCACAGCAGGCACGGGCGCGGCAGGCTGCTCTCAATGATTGTTCTTGCTGATGTGGTTGCCTGGTAGGAGCAGGATTCTCAGAGCAGGAATGGATAGGACTCATATGGAGCCGAATAGAGTTTCAATGAAAGAAAAACCTCAAGGCCCCAGAGTCGTCATCATCGGCGGTGGGTTCGGCGGTCTGCATGCGGCGAAGGCCTTGGTGAATGAAGCGGTTGAGGTGACGCTTATCGACCGCAAAAATCATCACATCTTCCAACCATTGCTTTATCAAGTGGCGTTGGGAGTCCTTTCGCCCAGCGAGATCGCCGTATCGTTGCGGCATATCCTACGGAAAGCACGCAATGTTCACACCATTCTAGGTGAGGTGACCGAATTCGACATCGGCGCGCAACGAGTGAAATTAATCGACGGATCGGAGATCACTTACGATTATCTGATTATCGCGGCCGGAGCGCGTCACGCGTACTTTGGCCACGACGAATGGGAAAAGGACGCCCCAGGACTGAAGACGATCGAGGATGCAGTGGAAATCCGCAGCCGGTTGCTGCGAGCGTTTGAAACGGCGGAACGCAGAGCATACGTGACCGGCAGACGAATTCCTCTGAACTTCGCCGTCATCGGCGGTGGTCCGACAGGCGTCGAATTGGCGGGAGCAATTGCCGACCTCGCACGGCTAGCCATTGCTAAAGATTTCAAAGCGATCGACACGACAAAAGCGCACATCCAGCTGTACGAGGGCTCGCCGCGAGTTTTAGGTACATATCCGGAATAATCATCCCGAAAAGCCAAACAGCAATTGGAGCAGCTGGGAGGGGAAGTCTATACCAATAGTGTGGTGACAGCCGTTGAGGACGGACGGATTAAGGTACGAGACCAATGGATTGAAACAGACGTGACACTTTGGGCGACCGGAGTCCGCCCTTCGCCGCTTGGCCAGTTACTGGTGGCACCGACCGACCCAGCCGGGCGAGTGCTCGTCGAACAAGACTTGAGTGTTCCAGGACATCGCGAGATTTTCGTCATCGGGGATATGTCGGCGCTCACCGATGCGAGTGGTACACAGGTGCCTGGTCTCGGCGCAGCTGCCGTACAGGAAGGGAAAGCTGCGGCAGAGAATATCCTGCGCGACTTGCGGGGCGATGCCCGCTTTTCGTTCATCTATCGGGATCGGGGTATTCTCGCGACCATCGGACATCATCGCGCCGTGGCTCAATTCGGACAGAGGACATTCTCAGGTCTGATCGCGTGGCTTCTTTGGTCATTGATCCACATTTTTCTGCTGATAGGTTTTCGGAACCGCATTGCGGTGATGAGTCAGTGGGTATGGGCGTATTTGACACGCCTAGGAAGCAGCCCTCTCATTACGGAGCACGACCGGAGAGAGTTTGATGTGGAGCGAGCTCAGGAACCGGCGACTCCAGCCGGGGACAAGAGCATGGAAGGGCATGAATTAAAGCATGAGCTAACAAAAAAATAAAGTGAGCATCAACGGAAACATCCCCGGCGCAAGTAGTTGGCCCCTGCTCCAAACGAGGAGCAGTTATGGCCGAACACAGTTTTCAAACCGTTGCCTTTCCGAAGCTGGTCGAGGCGCAAATCGCCAACGCTGGCCCTTGTGCCAGTGCGATACCGTAGTCGTACCGATTTTCTTTTTAGGGAGGAAGTTGAGGTATTTATGGCTGAACAATTCATTTCACGTGGCTTCAAAGGGCGGCCAAGGGAAATTGATAGCGTCCTCAAAGAAAGGATTCCGCCCGGCCAATATGAAACAAAGGACTTTCCGGTGTTGTCTGCCGGACCGACTCCCCAAGGGACGCTTGAGCAGTGGAGCTTTTCGATTTCTGGAGAAATCGCCGAAGATTTGAAATGGACTTGGGAAGAGTTCCGGAAGTTGCCGCACGAAACCGTGACGGCTGATATTCACTGCGTCACCAAGTGGTCCAAGCTCGACACTGTCTGGACGGGCATTTCGGTCGATGTGCTACTCGAAGGTATTAACCTTGAGATCCAGCCAACCATCGGTTATCTCATTGCTTATTGCGACGGCGGTTATTCGACGAATCTACCTCTCGCCGACGTCCGCGGCGGAAAAGCGTGGATTGTTTATGAATACGGTGGGGAGCCGCTCGCGCCCAAGCACGGAGGGCCCGTGCGCTTGCTGGTCCCGCATCTCTATTTTTGGAAAAGCGCCAAATGGGTGCGCGGTTTCAAACTCGTCGCGCGAAACCAAGCAGGGTTCTGGGAGTCGCTTGGCTATCACAATTACGGCGACCCTTGGAAAGAGCAGCGATACGCGGGTGATTAAAAGGCATGGCGCAGCAGCTCAAATGGCAACTCGGGAAGGTGCTCGAAATTCGGCAGGAAACGCCGAAGGTAAGAAGTCTCATTCTCGAGATGCCGGAATGGACCACGCACCTGGCGGGGCAGCACGTTGACGTGCGCCTGATGGCAGAAGACGGTTATCAAGCGCAGCGCAGCTATTCAATCGCTTCGCCGCCGGAAGACCCATATCTGATACTAACGGTCGAGCGCATCGAGGACGGCGAGGTGTCGCCTTATTTAACGGGTGAATTGCGCATTGGCGACCGGATCGAGCTGCGCGGTCCCATCGGAGGCTATTTTGTTTGGAATGCCCACGACGAAAAGGACGACGACTCGCCGCTTTTTCTCGTCGCAGGTGGAAGCGGCATCGTGCCGCTGATGGCGATGATTCGCCACCGCGCGAATTCGGGTAACAAAGTTCCGACCAGACTTCTATACTCGTCGCCCTGCCATGAAGAAATTATTTACCGCGAAGAGCTTGACAATATGTCCGCGAACGACTCATCGCTCCGCGTCATTCACACATTAACCAGGCGGCAGCCGCAAAATTGGATGAGTTACGGGCGCAGAATAGACCGGTCGATGTTAGCGGATACCATTTGGCGGCCGACTGAAAAACCGCGCGCGTTCACGTGCGGTCCGACCGCGTTGGTCGAGACGGTCGCCAATTATTTACAGGAATTAGGCTACAAACCGGAATGCATCAAGACGGAGCGATTCGGACCTAGCGGGGAGTGAACGGTATGAAAGACGACGATTTGAGATTGGACGGGAACGCGGCAGGTGGATTGTTGAACGAAATTTTTCCGTTTGAGATGACGACCGCAGAAATCACCTGCGTAGGCTGCGGCACAATAAAACCTGTCGGTGAAGCGATGTTTTACCGGCACGGAATGGGGGCAATCCTGCGCTGCGCGGATTGCGACACGGCGTTGATTCGGATTGCGCACGTTCGTGAGTGTTACCGGCTCGACCTTAGGGGTGTAAGCCATCTTCGGATTCCCGCTGATATTCAGTAATAGGCCAGTGTAGACAAACGGAGGCACATTATGACGATCAGCAAGAAGGCAACGAGTCTGGGTATGCCGTGGGAGAAGGAATACGGATATGCCCAGGCGGTACAAGTCCGAGACACCATCTATGTCTCTGGACAGGTGAGCCATGACGACAAGAGCAGTATCGTCGGTCGTGGAAATATGGAAGTTCAGATACGTCAGGCATACGCCAACATCCGAAAGGTCCTCGCAGAGGATAAGGCGACGGCGGTTTCCCCGTTTCATCTGCATCGGCGAGCTGTTTGTCCGCCGCGGCAATATCACAGCCCCAGCAAGCAATAGCCAAAGGAGGACAAGATGGATAAGTTGCTAACGGCAGTCCTCGACGCGCACGGCGGATTGCAGAACTGGGCCAAAATCAGCAGTATCACTGCCCACATGTCAATTGGTGGCCCGTTCTGGGCCACCAGGGGATGGCCGGACGTGTACACGAAATCAACCGTCACGGTCGATCCACATCGTGAGCACATCACATTTGCACCATTCACTGCGCCGGACCGCATATCTGTGCTGGATCTCGGTCCCGAACGCGTGGCGATCAGGACTCGGGACGGCCGAATTGTCGAGGAGCGTGTCAATCCACGAGAATCCTTTCCGACTGCCTTTGAGGCAGCAAGCACGCCCTGGGATGCGATTCAAGTGGCGTACTTCACGAGTGCGGCTGTCTGGAACTACCTGACAGAGCCGTTCGTCTTCACGCAACCGGGCGTCGAGGCGCGAGAAATCACCACATGGATGGAAGGCGGGCAAACGTGGCGACGACTGGCAGTGACGTTCCCGAAGACCATCGCCAATCATAACGCGGATCAGGTTTTCTACTACGATGACGCATACATGCAGCGCCGCATGGACTATTCACCCGACGTAACGGGGAAACCGCCAGTCGCACACTACACGCACGAGCACAAAACATTCGACGGGTTCGTATTTCCGACACGACGGCTCGTGCACCTTCACGACGCCAAGGGCATCGCAAACCAAGGTTTCGCACCGATTACGATCGACGTGGCCGCCATCACGGTTGACCGAGTGTAACCGACGATAGCCGACTTTGAGATAGGGGGAAAAACATGAATGCACATTTTAAAAGTACGGCTTTGATAACGGGTGCTTCTTCCGGCATCGGCGCGATCTATGCCGATCGGTTCGCACGTCGCGGGCATGATCTGATCCTCGTCGCCCGCAATCGAGAACGGCTCGATGCGCTGGCGGCACGGGTCACCCATGACACTGACCGTTCCGTCGAAGTCGTCGTTGCCGACCTGAACAACAAAGCGGATCTCGCTCGGGTCGAACAGTTGCTGCGCACTGACTCCAGCATCACTGCACTGGTCAATAATGCGGGCATCGGTGCGCCGGTGCCATTTCTTGACGCCGACATCGACCAAATGGGCCGGATGATCGACCTCAACGTCACCGCCCTCGTGCGTTTGACCTATGCAATCGTGCCGGCTTTCGTGAAGCGGGGTAGTGGTACGATCATCAACTTGGCGTCGGTGGTAGGCATCGCGCCAGAACTGCTGAACGGCGTATATGGAGGCACCAAGGCCTTCGTACTGGCATTCAGCCTCTCGCTCCACAAGGAGTTTGCCAATAGCAAGATCCGCATTCAGGCGGTGCTGCCAGGTGCGACGGCTACCGACTTCTGGGAGATTGCCGGGACGCCGATTGAGCAGGTGCCTAGTCACATAATAATGAAGGCTGACGACATGGTCGACGCTGCAATCGCCGGTCTTGATCTGGGTGAACTGGTAACCATTCCTTCGCTGCCAGATATCGCCGACTGGGAGGCATATGAGGCGGCGCGGCAGAACATGATACCGAAACTGTCACTCCGTTCTCCGGCAGTTCGCTACAGCGTTACGGCAGCTTAGGTTACACCTCCTCGCAGTCTCGTTATGAGGATGTGCCGAAACCAAGTTCGAAGGGAGTTGATTTATGACGATCAGTAAAGAAATTAAGAGCTTTGGTATGCCGTGGGAGAAGGAATACGGATACGCGCAGGCGGTACAAGTCCGGGACACCATATATATCTCCGGACAGGTGAGCCATGACGACAAGGGCAGTATCGTCGGTGCCGGAGATATGGAGGCCCAGTTGCGCCAGGCCTATGCCAACGTCCAGAAAGTGCTCGCGCAGTATGGCGCCACGATGGCGAACCTCGTTGATGAGGTGCTCTTTGTGACGGACATGGAAACGGCCTTTGCCGCCGCAGTCAAGTGCCGGCGAACGATCTTTGACGGTGCCCCAGCCGTGGCCAGCACTATCGTCCAAATACAGCGCCTGGCATTTCCCGAGCTGCTGATTGAGATCAGGTGCGTCGCGAGGGTATGAGCTGGCTCCGTAGGTGGGTGGCGATCCGGAGGGATGGGCACTGGTGCTGGTTTTTTAGTCAACGCTCGTAACTCCCTCGGCGTCGGCTTACGGCTTCTGGGCTCGGGGATTGCCTCAACAATTGGTTGATTGAATGACACACGTTGAAAGGAGACACTTTATGAAACGGATTGCTTTAATGCTGCTTGCAGTTGCAATGGTATCCGGCATTGTCGCGGCCCGGGCCCAAACATCTACACCGACCAACGAGCCTCCTGCCAAACTGATCGTGGACTCCCCTGTTCCTGACCTGCTGGCTCAGGGTCTTGTCTGGATCCCGTGGCGCGTGGAGAACGTGCAAATCGGACCGGTGTTCGGCAAGAACGCCCTCAACGCATCTCCACGGGTCGGACATCTGCACATACACGTGGACGACTTGCCTTGGTTATGGGCGGACTTTAGTAATAACCCGATCGACGTGGCTTTTTTACCGGCCGGCCAGCACAAGATCCGGCTCGAATTGGTGAACGCCATCCATCAGCCCGTTCCCGGTCAGTCCAAGACAGTGACGTTCACCATACCTAAAGGGGCGTCTCCCTCTCCGTAAAGGTCGCGGAGGCTTTGCAGCAAATCCTTAAAGGGATGGGCGCGCCTCCGGGCGTCGACCAACCCAATAGGAGGTATCCACCCATGAAGCACATCCTGATCGTCGGTGCCGGCTTCGCCGGCATGTATGCAGCCCTGAACGCCGCGCGCCTGCGCGACGAGCAAGGCGTCTCGCCCGACACCCTCGAGATTGTCGTCGTTGCGCCGGAGCCGCGGCTGGTGATCCGTCCCCGCCTCTACGAGCGCGCGCCCGAGACCATGGTGGCACCGCTCGCGGAACTGTTCGACGCCGATCGACGTCCGATACGAACAGGGCCGGGTCGACGTCATCGACTCCGCCAGCAAGTCGGCCATGATCGTCGGGCCCGACGGGATGCGACGCTCGCTGCGCTACGACCGCCTGGTGCTGGCTGCCGGCAGCCAAGGGTTCAAGCCGGACATCCCAGGCCTTGCCAAGTACGGCTTCAGCGTCGATCAGCTCGACGACGCGATCGCACTCGACCACCACCTCAACGCCTTGGCGAACCGGCCATCCTCTGCCGCCCGCGACACGGTGGTCGTCTGCCGGCGGCGGCTTCACCGGCATCGAGGTGGCGACCGAAATGCCATCGCGCCTGCGCGCCATCCTCGGGCCAAAGGCAAACGTCCGCGTCCTCATCGTCGACCGCAACGAAGCCATCGCGCCGGCGATGGGCCCCGATCCGCGTCCGCTGATCGAGAAGGCGCTGCGCGAGGCCGGCGTGGAAACCAGGCTCGGCGTGGGCGTCTCGGCGCTGAACGAGAGCGGCGTCACCCTGAGCGACGGGCAGTCTATCGAGAGCGCGACCGTGATCTGGGCGGGCGGCTTCCGCGCGAATCCACTCACCGCGCAAGTCCCGGCTGAGCGCGATCGTTCCGGCCGACTGGTGGTTGACCGCAATCTGCGCGTTGCCGAGGTGCCGACGATCTTCGCAGCCGGCGACACCGCGCAGGCGGCGACGGACGACCTGGGCCACCTGGCGCTCATGTCGTGCCAGCATGCCAACCGGCTCGGTGCCTCCGCCGGGTTCAACGCGGCGGCGGACCTGCTCGGCGTGCCGCTGGAGCCATATCAGCAGAAGAACTACGTCACCTGCCTCGATCTTGGCCCGTCCGACGCCGTGTTCACCAGAGGCTGGGACAGCCAGGTCGAGATGAGCGGCGACAAGGCGAAGGCGATGAAGCGCGAGATCAACACGCAGTGGATCTATCCGCCGCGCGCCAACCGCGCAGACGCCTTCAAAGCCGCCGATTGGGCGCGGCTGGTCGACTACTAGAGCGGCTCGCGACGTGGGCAGAAAGGAGGAAGCCAGCATGGGAGATAACGGACCGATACTTGTAACCGGGGCGACTGGGCAGCAGGGCGGGGCGGTTGCGCGGGCGCTAATCGCGAAGGGTCAGAAGGTTCGCGTGATGACGCGGCATCCCGAGAAGACAGCGGCTCTAGCGAAGGCCGGAGCCGACGTGGTGCAAGGCGATCTGACCAACCAGGCTGTTTTGCAACTGGGGCGTGGCGTGAACGGCGTGTTTGCCATGTCGACTCCATTCGAGGCAAGCATGGACGCGGAGGTGCGCCAGGGGATGATGATGGCCGACGCGGCCAAGCAAGCCGGGATCACTCATTACGTTTATACGTCCGTCGGGAGCGCGCATCGCCATACCCGCATTCCGCACTTCGAAAGCAAGTGGAAGGTGGAGCAGCATATTCAAAAGATTGGATTGCCGGCGACGATTCTGCGGCCTGTATGGTTCATGGACAATTTCACCATGTTTGCGAAGCCTACTGTGGAGGGCGTCATCACGCTGCCCTTGCGACAAGCCAGGAAGCTGGCGATGGTCGCCCTCAAGGACATCGGTGAGTTCGCCGCGGCGGCGTTCATGCGCCGGAAGGATTTTGTCGGCAACGCCATCGACCTGGCAGGTGATGAACTCACGATACCCGAGGTTGCTGTCCTCTTGACGAAAGCCATGGGCAGACAGATCAGCTTCCAAGAGTTTCCATTGGACCAGGCTGAGGGCGCGCTGGGACATGACTTCGCGGTGATGTTCCGCTGGTCCAACGAGATCGGCTATGCGATCGATATTCCCAGGCTGAAGCAACATTCGGCATCCCACTCACCACGTTTGCCAAGTGGGCCAAGACGATTGATTGGGAGGTGAGTCCAGTAACACCAACTTACTTTGGAGGTGTGCCATGACTATCATGACCCAAACCAGTGATACACAACAAGGCGGCGAGCAGGCAGTGGACACGAATGCGATTCGTCCGTTTCCTGTGAATGTTCCGGAAGCGGAAGTTACCGAATCGCGCAGGCTCATCAACGCGACGAAGTGGCCTGAACGAGAAACGGTTCCAGATGCGTCGCAAGGAGTACAGCTCGCGACGATTCAGGCGCTGGCTCGCTATTGGGCGACGGATTATGACTGGCGCAAGATCAAGGCAAAAATGAACGCCGTGCCGCAGTTCATAACCGAGATCGACGGACTGGGCATTCATTTCATTCACGTCCGTTCGAAACACGAAAATGCGTTGCCGGTGATCGTGACGCACGGCTGGCCCGGCTCGATCCTCGAACAGATGAAGACCATCGATCCGCTGACCAATCCCACCGCACACGGCGGACATGCATCCGATGCGTTCCACCATTTAAGAAAGGATCATTCACCATTGACCTAACTCAAAGACTTGTCCGTAACCCAAAACCACACAGGAGTTTGTCAGGAAGAATGCGTTGGCATTCACCGCGTCGGCAATAGAGGCCTGAGTATCTGCCGATGCTCGCATTCAATATTCTAACTTTCGATCTAGGTGAACCCATAGGAGGAGAACATGGCAAATCAAACGTATAAAAGCCCCAGTAACGCCTCAACCAGCGACGCGAAGGTTGCGAAAATCGACATGAAGTTCGAGATCGTCGTCATCCCCGTCTCGGATGTCGACCGCGCCAAAGAGTTCTACGGTGGGAAGCTCGGGTGGCGCCTCGACGCCGACTACGACAACGGTAAAGACTTCCGCGTGATCCAATTTACACCGCCCGGCTCCGGGTGTTCGATCATCTTCGGCAAGAATGTTACCGCGGCGGCACCCGGCTCCACCCAGGGCCTGTACTTGATCGTCTCCGACATCGAGGCTGCCCGCAAAGAGTTGCTTGGTCGCGGCGTCAATATCAGCGAGGTGTTCCACGACGCGGCGGGCGTATACGCTGGCAAGGACGAGCCATACCTGTTTGGCCGGATCCGGGTCAGCGGTCCGGATCCCGAGCATCGCAGCTACCGCTCGTTCGCCTCGTTCCATGATCCGGATGGCAATGGATGGCTGTTCCAGGAGCTCACAACGCGGCTAGCCGGTCGCATCGACTCCACGACGACGACATTTGCATCGACGAACGATCTTGCGAGCGCGTTTCGGCGTGCGGAAGTTGCCCACGGACAGTACGAAAAGCGCATGGGGGGGCAGCGCGACGAGAACTGGTCCGACTGGTACGCTGCGTACATGGTGGCGGAACAGGCTGGGACGGAGCTGCCGACTTAAGCGCCTACGACGTGATCGTCATCGGCCGCGGCGCGCCCGGCGAACACTGCGCCGGCGCGCTCGCCGAAGGTGGCCTGCGAGCTTCCTAAAGGAGGTGCCTCGTGTCGCGACAATTCGATGCCATCATCATCGGGACCGGCCAGGCAGGCCCGGCTTTGGCTGCGCGGTTTGCGGCCGCGGGCATGACAGCCGCCATTATTGAACGGCACAAGTTTGGTGGCACCTGTGTGAATACGGGATGTATCCCGACAAAGACACTCGTTGCCAGCGCGTACGCGGCCCATGTTGCCCGCCGAGGCGCCGAATATGGTTTTGCTGTCAACGGCGATGTGCGCGTCGACATGAAACGTGTGAAAGCACGCAAGGATGAAGTTTCCGGACGGTCGAACAGAGGTGTGGAGGAATGGCTGCGAGGACAGAAAAACTGTACGGTCATCCAAGGCCATGCCCGCTTCCAGTCGCCCCACACGGTCGCGGTCAACGATGAAGTCCTGCAGGCCGACAAAATTTTCATCAACGTTGGCGGACGCGCCTCTGTTCCCGCGATGCCGGGGATTCAGGATGTCTCATTTCTCACAAACTCATCGATAATGGATGTCGACTTTTTGCCGGAGCATCTCGTCATCGTCGGCGGAAGTTATATCGGATTGGAATTCGGTCAGATGTATCGCCGCTTCGGGAGCGAAGTCACGATCGTCGAGATGGGACCGCGCCTGATTGGGCGTGAAGACGAAGATGTTTCCGAAGCGGTGCGCCAAATTTTAGAGGCAGAGGGGATACAGATTCGGTTGAATGCGAAATGTATATCATTAGCGAAGCACGACAGTCGTATCGCCGTCGGCATCCGATGCGACGAAGGTCCGCCGGAAGTAGTAGGTACTCATGTTCTTCTAGCGGTGGGACGTACGCCCAACACGCACGACCTGGGTCTCGACCGGGCCGGGGTTGCGACCGACGAACGCGGCTACATCATCGTTGACGATCAACTGCAAACGAACGTGCCCGGCGTCTGGGCCCTGGGTGACTGCAACGGCCGCGGCGCTTTCACGCATACGTCTTACAACGATTACGAGATCGTTGCGGACAATCTCCTGAACGGAGGCGACCGCCGCGTGTCAGACCGAATCCAGACGTACGCGTTGTTTACAGATCCACCGCTCGGCCGATGCGGCATGACAGACGCCGAAATACGGAAGTCCGGGCGTGCTGCACTCGCGACGAAACATCCGATGAGCCGAGTGAGCCGGGCTGTTGAGAAAGGAGAAACTCACGGCTTCATCAAAGTTGCTGTGGATGCTGACACAAAACAGATTCTCAGTGCGGCGATCCTTGGTACCGGAGGCGATGAAATCGTTCACGTGTTGCTGGACGCCATGTATGCGAAGGCGCCGTATACGGTAATACAGCGCGCAATGCATATTCATCCGACAGTTGCAGAATTTCTCCCCACCGTCTTGTCCAAACTGGAACCCTTTGCGTAGGAGGCAGACGTCGGCGGCATGCGGACGGAGCTTTTCACCTGATGTAGGCTCGGATTCAACAAATCTGATTTTCGCGTTAGGAGAACGCATAGCAGGAAAGAACATGGAAAATCTGAAGTTCGACAAAGAGATCGCTGCACTTCTCGTCATCGATCCATACAACGATTTCATTTTCGAGGGAGGCAAACTATAGGATTGCTTGAAGACTGTTGCAGAAGCGATTGATTGTGTTCCTCACATGTTGCAGGTCCTGGATGCTACGCGGAAGGCGGTGATTTGCATTTTCTATGCGCTGCATCATCGCTACCGTCCAAGCGACTACGAGACCTGGAAGTGCCCCTTGCTGTCCTTCTTAACGATCGTTTTGAACAGATCTCGCTGAGTTCCCCGCAGTCCCCATGGCTAACTCCCCCTGTCCAAGTTTTAAGTGGAGCACAACAGTCTTTTCCATCATTGATGAACTCCTGATGAACCAAGTAGAGTCTCCCCTTAACGGTTGGGCTTATGCGCGGGAACCGGGGCAATTTAGTCATCTTGTCGAAAAAGATGGTGTTCCTAGTTGCACAAAACTAGAGGGCACAGATGTAATCCCCAAGTGGGAAACTGAATGCGCCCGGCATGCCCCCTAACAACGGCTTGCAGAACGATGCTCCGCAAACGGCGCGCGCCTGAGTCCTGACGTTGGGCGGCTCAGTCCTCGTTGGTCTTACGAAAGGGAGACTATGCCATTTACGCGATTTTCTAACAGAGCTGTACTTTTTATGGTCGCATTCGTGACAGCGGTATTCGCTGCCTGCACAGCCGAGCAACAATCTAAGTCGGCCGAACCGGGACGACTAAGCAAACTGGGCACGGTCGCTTTCCCAGCTTCCTGCTCAAACCAAGCGCAGGCGAACTTCCTGCGTGGCGTGGCCGCGCTTCATTCCTTCTGGTATGAAGTGGCCCTCGACAAGTTTCGGGCATCCACCACAATTGACACGAATTGCACGATGGGCTACTGGGGCGAGGCGATGGCGCACAATCACCCGATCTGGGGCGACCCGCAGGAGACTGAGGAGGCGCGCAACGTACTCGCAAAAATCAACAACACTTCGAAGCTGACGCCACGCGAATGCGCCTATTTGCAGGCGGTCAAGGTTTTGTATGGCGAGGGCGAGAAGCCTGCCCGTGATCGGGCGTACTCTGCTGCAATGGAAAAAATCTCCCGTGACTACCCAGATGACGTGGAGGCGGCACTCTTTTACGCCCTCTCGTTGATGGGGATTGCACCCGCGGAGAATCCAGCCGGTTTGCAATTCCGGCTGCGCGCGGGCGCCATCGCTTCTGATGTGTACCATAAGAATCCCAATCATCCCGGCGCAGCGCACTACATCCTGCACGCGTATGACGACCCCGAACACGCTGCCCAAGCACTCCCCGCCGCGCGGCGCTATGCCGAAATCGCCACCGAAGCGCCACACGCTCTGCACATGCCTTCGCACATATTTCTGCAACTCGGAATGTGGCCTGAAGCTGCCGCCTCGAACGAAGCGTCGTGGACGGCTTCGGATCAATGGGTGAAGCAGAAGAATCTGCCCATCAGCAAGCGCGATTACCACGGCCTGCATTGGTTGCTTTACATCTATTTGCAACAAGGACGCTACGGCAAGGCGGAGGAATTACTCAACGTCATGCGACAGAGCCTCGCCGAATTCCCGAAAGATGACCCGCGCAATCTGATGTTCGGAACATTCACCTACGCCAGCATGACCGCCGCATTTGTGGCGGAAACAGAGCGGTGGGATGCGGCGGAGCACCTGTTGGATTCACCCCAAGCGAAGATGGAGGATGCCAAATCTCAGGTGGGGGGCAGTCCCAATCTTGCTTATGTCGTTGTCCCCCAGATCCCAGCCATCTTCACACGCGGTCTGGAATCAGCCGTTAAAGGCTCTCCGGACGCTCAAAAGTATGTAGCCGAACTTACAACTATTCGTGAACAGCAGTCTGGCGCCAAAGAGCCATTCATCCTGCAAGTGGTCAAGATGGCAGAGATTCAAGAGCTGGAAATCGCCGCCATGTTCAATGTCGCAAAGGGTAACTTTGACGACGCGATTAAAACGATGAAGCAAGCCACTGCGCTAGAGGAAGCGATGCCACCGCCGTCGGGCCCGCCCATAGTGATCAAGCCCCCGCACGAATTGTTCGGCGAGATTCTGTTGCGCGCGGGCCGCTCGAATGAAGCCGCCCAACAGTTTACGACTTCGCTCCGCAGACACCCGAATCGTGGACGTTCGTTACTGGGCGCGGCCTGCGCCGCCGCCAAAAACGGAGATCCTGAAGGCGCGGCCCGCGCCTATGCTCAATTCTCGCGTCAGTGGCAGCAAGGCGATGCGAAGTTACCAGGGCTATGCGAGGCACAGGATTACTTGAAGCGGGCCGGTGCGCGTTAGGCGTAGGCAGAGAGATGCCCAACAATTCACTCACGGACGCTGTAAACCACGCTGCTCTCTCTCTGTTTGTCTCGCTTAGCCCGCTCGCGCACATTGATTGCCATAGGTGAAATCGGACCCTTCCTGCTTCCTGCCAATTGCAAGAAGCACTGCGATGACTTGCTTCTGACATCCCTGCCGTTCTGGTCGAAGTAGCCGACCCGTGCCCGAGACGTCGCTAGAAACATCCGCGAAAGCCCTCCTTCTTGGGCCTGGCCTCGTTGACCGTGAGGCGCAGGCCTCCCAATTGGGCCTCGCGCAAGGCCGCGATGGCCTGCTTGGACTCCCTTGCCGTGGACATTTCCACGGAGCCGAAGCTCCATGACTGCCAGGTGAACTTATCCCTAATCACAGTTGCGGATTTCACCGTGCTGTGTAGAATGCTAAGGCCTCGTCGAGTTTTTCAGCTAGGAACAGGATGTCCTGAACTTCGGTCGATAAGGACCAGGAGACACGGAGCATTTGCGGTGAATCAGGATACCTCAATGGCTTGATTGCGATATCGTATTTGACATTCAGGTATTCCGCAATGCGAGTAGTATCGAAACCTGCCTTGTGAACCTGAAACGACAAGATCCCCGGTGCATGAGGCCCATCCCACTCGGCAATTTCCACATCACTCATCCGGCTCAAACATCCCCTGAACAATGTTCGCAGGCCGGCAAGATCGCCCATCGCCGGTAATTCTTGTTGCTTCATTTCACAGGCCCGGGCGAGTCCCGCGATCAGGCCTATGTTCTGCGTGCCAAGATCGAAGTATTCTTGTGCGCATCCTGCCGCTGAAAGACCGTACCCACGACTCACGTGACTTTCCTTGTATTGTTTCGTGATCAGTAGTGCACCAGTCCCCATGGGACCTTCGCACCACTTATGACCTGAGAAAAAATAAAAATCGACGTCACGTGTTCCAAGATCCACTGGGACGTGCCCAACAGCCTGCGCGCCATCTATCGCCAGAATCACATGCCGCCTTTCGGCTATTTCGCATATCTGCTGTAAGGGGAACATTCTCCCGTCAATGTGACCCACGTGGCTCAGTGTAATCAACCTGGTCCTTCTCTCCTTACAAACCTCTTCGAGTTGGGTTAGGAATCTTCCTTCAGTACTAGCAGGGATGACAATCAGCTCGATGCCTCGCTGTTTCAGGCTGTACAGAGCCTGCAATGTTGACGGATGCTCCTGGTCTGACGTAATGACCACATCTCCTCGATGGAGCTCAAGCGCAGACAAGGTGAGTCTATAGGCGGTTGTGGCATTGGGGACGAAGAGGAGTGAATCGCCTCCTTCGCCAAGATTAGCGTGCAGTAACTGAGCGACCTTCTGTCTGCAATTTTCTACTTGTTTGCGGTACCAGGCGATGCCAGACTCAGAGAATAATAGGGCACGAAATTCGTTGGAGACAGTCTGCATCTCGTCGACAGCCTCGGCGCGTGTAGGACTTAAACCGGCATAATTGAAATAGTGCATGGGCAGCGGGCTCCTCAAGTGCATTCTGACACCTCGCATAACTGGGAAGGAAGCGGAAAGCTCTGGTACAGAAAGGAGGCTCTCATGCCAAAAGCCATCTGGAATGGGATGACGTTAGCCGAAAGCAACGAGGGGCAAGTGGTCGAAGGAAATTACTATTTCCCGCCCCAGTCAATCAAACAAGAGCATTTCCAACCAAGCACGACGCATACGACTTGTTCCTGGAAAGGGGAGGCGAGCTATTACAACATTGTGGTAGATGGAAAGGTGAATAAGGACGCAGCTTGGTATTATCCTTCACCCAAAGAGGCGGCCAAACACATTACAGGGTACGTGGCCTTTTGGAAGGGAGTACAAGTCGATGCTCGCTAAGACGACCACGACCACTCATTTAGCGCAGATGCTGGCTCAAGCTCGCGCAGGCACCGATGCCTTATTTGGCATGGTTCGGCCTGAAGCCTTCTATGACCGAGCGGTTCCCGAGCGCCACCGGACGATTTTCTACTTCGGTCATCTCGAGGCGTTTGACTGGAATCTCGTGAGCCAAGCAGCAGGGGTTCCGTCATTCCATCCGGAGTTCGATAAACTCTTCGCGTTCGGGATTGATCCGAAACCAGGGCAGTTACCACAGGACAAGCGCTCGGATTGGCCGGAGAGAGCCATAGTCCAACGGTATAATTTACGCGCCCGACAGGCCATCGATGATCTTTCGAACCAGGTACCGGAGCAGGTACTCTCTGTTGCGCTCGAGCACCGGTTGATGCATGCCGAGACATTTGCCTATCTCCTCCATCACCTGTCGACCGCGCAAAAGGATATTCCTCCGTTCGAGCCATGGCCACCGACCCCAACTCCCGTTCATACGCTCATTGAAATTTCTGGCGGCGAGGTGACCTTAGGCCAACGACGGGCACACCTCGATGGCCAATGCCAATTCGGATGGGACAACGAATTTGATGGTCATGAGGTTTCTGTCTCTGCGTTCGCCATGAGTAAGTATAAGGTCACGAACGGAATGTATCTCGAATTCGTTCGTGCCGGTGCGAGACCTCCGCACTTCTGGACGTGGAGCGAGGGCCGGTGGCGGTGGCGAGCCATGTCGGGAACAGTGCCGTTACCGATGGATTGGCCGGTCTATGTCACTCATGAGGAGGCGAGCGCCTTTGCAGCCTGGACCGGAAAGAGACTGCCCACCGAAGCGGAGTTCCATCGGGCCGCATATGGGACGCCGAATGGTGAAGAAGAACGAACCTATCCATGGGGCGATGACGCGCCGGATACCCGACGGGGAAACTTCAATGGGACCCGATGGGATCCTATTCCCGTGACCGCGACCCCGCTCGGAGACAGCGCATTCGGAATTTCCCAACTAGTCGGTAACGGATGGGAGTGGACTTCGACGGTCTTTCAGCCTTTTCCCGGATTCCAGCCCCTCTCGTGTTATCCCGGATACTCAGCACCCTTCTTCGATGGCGTCCATTATGTGCTCAAAGGGGCGTCTTCGCGGACCGACGCCGGTTTGCTGCGCCGATCATTTCGCAACTGGTTCCGGCCCAACTACCCGTATGTCTATGCCGGCTTTCGCTGTGTGGAGGACTAACATGATGCGCTCACCGAGTGGACAAGCCGACAC
>CAVQFZ010000020.1:0-167088 GCA_963711905.1 uncultured Nitrospiraceae bacterium
CTTATTTCATTGCCAGTCAGAAACGCCAGCCTTAGGCAGAATGAGACCCAGCACTATGCGAAAGGGTGTCGGCTTTCATACTGACCCGATCTCCAATAGGGTGTAGTTGACCAAGCTCCATATCGGACATGTTCTCACGAAACAAGGTTTGTGATCAGCTGGAGTTGCTTCGAGCGCCGATATAAATGACTGTGTCTCGATGGCCATGAGTTCGATCCGGTTGATCCGCAGGCTCGCCCGAACGTGCGGGCGGCGTCGGTCTATAACATCCCGCCGTGGACCGCCTGGGCCATCTGCCGACGCAACAGGTGAAGCGCCGAAGGTTTCAATGTCCTGGCATCCCTTCTTTCTGCATGCAGCATCCCCCAAACCACCCATCATTTAGTGAACTGATCAGCATGATCTCTGTCTTCTAATACGGCCAGACAGGACTACAAATGGAATACTGTATTATCAAAGCGGATCTTAAAAGGGACAGGGAAAACATTTTTGCAGTCTGGGAGAAAAACGATCCTGGTGTCTTAAAGGACAAGTTTGACTGGATTTACCAAGATAACCCTGCTGGCCGAGCTCATGTCTGGATGATAAGGCATGATCCATGCGGTGAGTATGTTGGCGTAACCGCAATATTTTGCAGAAATTTTACAGTGAATGGATCGCTCTTGATTGGGGGGATTGCAGGAGATCTGCTCGTCAACTCAGAGCATAGGGCAGCCGGGCCAGCCTTGATGCTCCAAAGGGCCGCGTCTTTAGCAATCAAGGAAGGGGCGGTTGACTTCATCTATGGGTTTCCGAATAAAGCGGCTGAGCCTATTTTAAAACGAATCGGATATGTACTCTTGGGTGATAGAGTTCGACTCGTTAAGGTCTTGAGGACGGCATGGTATATTTCCCAGCTCACAGGAAGTCAGTATTCAGGAATGTTTCTTGGCCCATTGGCAGATTTAGCATTGAGAGTAGCTTCGAGAGAAGTGTGGCGGCTAGCCGATAAAGAATATTTCTGTGAGGAAGTTCAGGAGTTTGACGGGCGATTCGAACGATTGTGGAAGGATGCTGATTTCGAATGTCCCATAGTAGGTGAAAGGAGCCGTGAGTACTTGCAGTGGAAATTCGTTGGAAATGTTCGCATCGAGAACAAAATATTGGCAGTGTTTGATGCAGGCAGACAGAATGTAGAAGGCTACCTCATCTATCGGCACCAAGGGGATTCCATCGAAATTCGTGATTTCTTGATTGCCTCAAACTCAAGGGCCTTGAATGTGCTGATCGCATGTTTGTTTTGCAGGGCGCGTTCTTCTCGGGTAACTTCAATCGAACTGGCATTGTTGAGGAGCAGCAAAGTGCATGCAATGTTGAGGAAATTCGGTTTCATTGAACGAAAAGATCCCCATCATATTTACTTACGATGTTCCGATAGGGTGACGAAGTTGTTTCCTGCCATATGGGATCCTGAGGCTTGGTGCTTGTTCCAAAGTGATGATGATATGTAGGCAGCTCTATGTTGCTAGAATATTTGTTTTGGTGTGTTCTCGCTGCGATTGTCTATGTGTATCTTGGATATCCATTGGCCATTGTTCTCCTTTCTAAGCTCTACCGAAGAGAAATTAAGGTAGGCGGGTTTGAGCCATCCATTACCATCTTAATCGCGGCATATAATGAGGAAGTGTGTATTCGCAAGACGATCGAGAACAAATTGGATCTCAATTATCCGAAAGAAAGAATGGAGATCATTGTTATCTCCGATGCCTCGACCGATAGGACTGACGAAATCGTACGCGAGTTTTCCGGTGGGTGCGTGCGGTTAATTCGTCAAGAGCCACGAAACGGAAAGACAGCAGCTCTCAATCGGGCAGTGCAGGAGGCCGCTGGGGATATTTTGGTCTTTTCCGATGCCAACTCTCTTTATGAGAAAGACGCTTTGTCGCATCTAGTGAAAAACTTTCATGATCCTGAGGTTGGATACGTAACCGGCAAGATGGTTTATGCCAATCCTGATGGGGCGATAATTGGTGATGGATGTAGTTCATACATGAGGTATGAAAACTTCTTGAGGCAGCATGAAACCAAAGTCGGCTCTGTAGTCGGTGTGGATGGTGGTATTGATGCGGTGCGGAAAATACTTTTTCAACCGATGCAGCCAGACCACATACCAGACTTTGTCCTTCCCTTGAGAGTGATCGAACAAGGGTTTCGGGTGGCCTATGAGCCAATGGCTGTCTTGAGGGAACAAACTCTCAAGACATCGATAGATGAATACAAAATGAGGGTCCGCGTATCGCTGCGGTCTCTTTGGGCCATCAGAGATATGATTTCGTTGTTAAATATATTTAAGTATGGATTGTTCAGTCTCGAATTTATCTCACACAAAATACTGCGCTATCTCGCATTCATGTTAATTGCTGGTCTATATGTTTTGAATCTCTTGCTTCTTCGGCAAGGAATTCTTTATCAGGTGATATTTGGTCTTCAAACCCTGTTTTATCTTGCTTCCTATCTTGGGTATCGGAGTGACCGAGCGGGAACGACGAATTCGCTATGCAAGCTTCCCTATTACTTCGTTCTAATTAATCTTGCAGCCGCTCACGCTTTCGTGAAGTTTGTAAAAGGGACCAAGCAGGTTATTTGGGCGCCTCGAACGGGATAGAGATGTCATATGAGCTTTCAAGCTTGCTCCGATTTCACCCGTTTCAGCTCCTGTGTTGATGTAGGGGCGCCTGTATGGGGGAGGGGTGCATTTGACATCAACTAGTCCGGACAAAATTCTCTATTTGATGGATTCTTACTATGGACCAATGGCGGGAACAGAAAAACAATTTCTTGAATTGGTCACTCATATTGACCGAAAGTTATTTTGCCCAAGTTTGGCCGTGTTTCGTCATACGGAATATCTGAAGACACATTCGTTCTCCTGTTCGGTTGCAGTGCTGAACATTCACAAGCTGGTAAGTTTAGCTGCAGGTATTCGATTGACAAAGTTGAGCTTTCACGTTCGTCGATGTGGGTATAAGATCGTTCATATTTTTTTTAATGATGCATCAATAGTTGCCCCTGCGTTTTGTAAGTTAGGAGGGGCAAAAGTGATCGTCTCGAGGCGAGATATGGGGTTTTGGTACACCCCGGCTAATCTTGCTGCGCTACGAATCAGCAATCGTTTCGTAGACTGTATTGTTCCCAATAGCCATGCGGTGAAAGAAAATGTCCATAGGCGGGAGGGATTTCAGAATGAGAAGATGGTCGTCATCTACAACGGCCATGATCAGAGTAAGTTCACGGAGCTTCCCGCCACTCGATTGAGGGAATCCCTTGGAATAGGAATTGATGATCCCATAGTTGGAATGGTCGCCAACTTATATCCGATCAAGCGACAATCGGATTTGATCAGAGCTTTTGCCATAGCGCAGAGTAAACTAAAGAATATCCAGCTTTTGTTTATTGGGGAAGGAAAGGAAAAGGATGAATTGCGGAGGCTGGCTTACTCGCTCGCCCTAGAGAGGCGAATTCACTTTCTGGGAAATGTGCCGAATGCTATTCCTATTATTAAACATATTACCGTAGGTGTGCTGTGTTCTGAGTCCGAAGGGTTGTCCAATGCCATTATTGAATACATGGGATGTGGAAAGCCAACAATTTGCACGAGAGTGGGAGGAAACTCCGAGATTGTAGAAGATGGGTACAATGGCTTTCTTGTAAATGTAGGGGATGTAGAGGGGCTTGCAGCGCAACTTATTAAAATCCTGTCAGAATCTTCACTTGCAGATCGCATGGGAGTGAGAGCACGGTTACGTATGCAAGAGAGGTTGACAAGTGAAGAAATGGTGAATTCCTATATGAATTTGTATGCGCAGGTGCTTTACGGAAAAATGGAGGGAAAGCGACCTGTGAAGGATTCTACGCTTGATTGCTTGCACTCCTAAGGTAATCCTGCGTTAGCCTCGTTCTATAAGCTCTCGCCACGAGTGATTCTATAGTAAGTCCAGATAGCAGTAGCGCTCTCCAGTCTTATCCTGCTCCCCTTGAAATTGAGACCACCCCTACGACAAGGTCCTGAGCGGACGGAGGAGGTGGCGAGATGGCAGCAGATACAACCGAACCGATTGAACGGTGGACGGCCAAACGGCGTGTGGCGCTGGTGGTGAGTATCTTGAAGGGCGAGACGTCCGTCGCCGAAGCAGCTCGGACGCATGGGCTGACGGTGGCCGAGGTCGAAGACTGGCGGGAGAAGTTTCTGGTAGGGGCCGAGAACGCGCTGCGAACGCGGCCGAAGGACGAAGACGCCGTGAAGGACGAGCAGAGCAAGAAGCTGAAACAGAAGATCGGGGATCTCGTCCTGGACAACGATATTGTACGGGAGGCGTTGAAGCCCTACCCTTTGGACCGGAAGACATCCGACGCGTGAGAGTCACGCGGTCGGGTGTCTCGGAGCGGCGGAGTTGTCGCGTGTTAGCCGTCGGACGGACTAGACTGCATCGCTCCCCAGCGGGTCGTCGACGTCCTGTGGCCGTGGACCCGCCATGGGTCGAGCCGCTCTGGCAATGGATTCAGCAACATCCTACGTTCGGCTATCGGCATCTGTGGGCTGTACTGCGTCGCCAGACGCCCCATCGCGTGAACAAGAAGGCCGTGTATCGGGTGCTGCGGCAGAAGCGGTGGTTGGTGCATCAGCGGTCGTGTACCCCGCGGCCGCGCGTGCACGGCTGGATCAGCCGAGCCAGCCGTAGTAAGGAGCGGTGGGCGATGGACGTGACGCATATTCCCTGTGGGCAGGATGGCTGGGCTCATCTCGCCGCCGTGATTGATTGTCATGATCGGGAAGTGGTGGGCTACGAGTTCGCGTTACGGAGTCGGGCGAAGGAAGCCGAGCGCGCCGTCGAAGCCGCCTGCCTCCAGCGCTTCGGGACTCTCCGGCCTGCGAACGCGCCGGTCTGACGCAGCGATAACGGGCTGATTTTCCAGAGTCGCCGGTTTCGCCAGGCCTGTCGAGACTATCGGCTGCAGCAGGAGTTCATCACGCCCTATACGCCCGAGCAGAATGGGATGATTGAGCGGTTCTTTCGAAGCTTGAAAGACGAGTGTGTCTGGCAGCACACGTTCCAGACGTTTGAGGAGGCGCGGCGGATCATTCGGGACTGGGTCCACTGGGACAACGAGGAACGACCCCATAGCGCCCTCGGGTATCGGAGCCCGGTCCAATATCGCGCGCAACAAGCAACCCAGGTGGCTTGATTTCAGGGGAGCACTACAGTCTCATTCAGAATTGTGTGTACCGCTCCACGGATTAAGATGAGCACGATCTGAACGGTGGAGGTCGTGAGAGGTTGTCGGTGTGCGTAGGTCTGGGCATGGCGAAATCATCTCTGTGACGCGTGAGTAATTTGCTCAGCTTAACCGAATACTCAAGGTGACTTTCATGTGCGGAATATTGGCAGCGTATACGAGAGGCGAAAATAGTAACCTCACAAAGGAATTATTTTCGTCCATGCTTACGGAACTCAGGTTCAGAGGGCCTGATGAGGAGAGTATCTTTCATGACAAGAATGCTTGGTTGGGACATACCAGGTTGAGCATTATAGATCTAGAAGGGGGGAGTCAGCCTGTTTTCAATGAAGACCGGTCTGTCGCCTGTATCTTGAATGGGGAGATTTACAACTTCATAGAATTGCGGGAACAGTTAGAGCAGAAAGGTCATATCTTCCGAACGAAGTCAGACACAGAAGTTATTGTTCATCTTTATGAAGAGGAAGGAGAGAGCGTTTTTGAGTATCTGAACGGTATGTTTGGCATAGTCATTTATGACTCTAAGAAAGACACACTCTTGATTGCGAGAGACAGAATAGGGGAGAAGCCACTTCTTTATTGTGAAGCTCCTAAGATGTTCATTTGCGCGTCTGAACTGAAGGCGCTGATCAGGAATCCTGGCCTATCTAACAGTCTTGATTTGAATGCCGTTGCCGCCTATCTAAGTCTGTCTTATGTTCCTGCTCCTCTTTCGATACTAATTAATGTGAAAAAATTAGAACCAGCGCACTATCTAAAAGTCACAAAAGACGAAACGGTGAAACATAAGTACTGGAGCCCACAAGGTAAAATTGATTATACGCTCGACGAACAGGATATTTGCGGGGAGTGGAGGAGGCTATTTCAGGAGTCCATCAAGAATAAGATGGTCTCTGATGTCCCAATCGGGGCGTTCTTGTCAGGAGGAATAGATTCAAGCGCCGTGGTGGCCTTCATGGCAAAGAATTCAACCAGGCCAATCAAGACTTTCTCTGTGGGGTTTGACGGTTGCGCGAATGAGCTCCCTTATGCAAGGCAAATAGCGGATCGGTATCAAACCGATCATGCGGAGATTTACATTAAGTCTGCTGTTCGTGACGTATTGCCTGAGGTCGTGAAATACTATGATGAGCCATTTGCGGACAATTCAAATGTGCCAACGTATCTAATATCAAAAGCAGCTCGTGAGCACGTTAAGGTCATCTTGACAGGGGACGGGGGAGATGAGTTGTTTGCGGGGTACGAACGATATCTTACGCAACGGTGCTATGCGAATTATCGGGTGTTCTCAAAAGGAATTGGTCTGCTGAATCAGGTCGCGATGAAAACGACGGGTACGGGATGGATCGATCAGCTTTATCGGTATCAATCTAATCATGGGGCCGCAGAGCATTGGTTTTCGATTGTCGAGTGTTTCACCCCGCCGCAATTGAAACGGCTTTGTCGGTTTGCCTTCGAAAGCCCGTATGAATTTACCCAGGTGCATCAATGGTTGCAGATTGGTGCTCGTGATCCATTATCGGAGGCATATGCACATGATTTCAATTACTATCTCCCAGACGACTTGTTGAAGAAGGTCGACATGGCTTCTATGGCGGTTGGATTAGAGAGCCGTGCGCCATTCTTGGACCATCGTTTGGTTGAGCTTTCCCTGAGTATCCCCCCCCAGTTTAAACTAAAACACAATGAGACGAAGCATCTGCTAAAGAAGAGCCTCGCTGGAATTCTTCCTGAATCTATCCTGAGAAGAGAGAAGCAGGGTTTTGGAGCGCCTATCAGCGAATGGGTTAGGACCGAACTGAGGGAATTCATTCAGGATGCATTGGCTCCTGGGTGCAAGATCGAAAGCCTTTTCTTCCGGAAGGGTATTTGCGAAGTGATGGACCGAGTCTATGTAGGCGACAGTCGAGATGATTGGCGAGCTGCCCCACAATTATGGAGTCTCTTGATGCTGGAATTATGGATGGATGTATATGTCTAAGCGGATCCATCATTCGGTTGCCGATTGGTTGAAGGGATAGACGGGACTAACCCAGGCAAGAACTTGACCAAGATGAATCCACTATCAAAAGAACTTGAATTTCTTCTCAAGCATTCTTCCATTTATGGCTTAGGCAACATTTTGTCAAGGGCGGTGTCTTTTCTGCTTCTGCCGCTCTATACACGGTATCTAACGCTTCAGGACTATGGAATTCTTGAGCTGATCGATGTGACTACGAGCATGTTGGGAATTGTTATAGGAGTCGGTATTTCTCAGGCGATGAGTCAATTCTACCATGAGGGGTCTGGGGAAAAAGAGCGCAATAGGGTTGTAAGCACTATTTATATCATTATTGCCGCTATTTCTGGGACGAGCTTGGTTCTTGCCGGGACACAGGCCAATCTGCTCGCGGAATGGGTTCTTGATTCATCTACCTATGGCCACTACTTCTTGGTGGCCTTCGGATCGCTGCTGTGCGGAATTGTAATAGATGCGGGCCAGATCTATCTTCGATTGTTATATAAGTCGGCGATGTATGTCTCGATTTCGATCGCCAGTCTAGTGGTCGGAGTATTTTTAAATGTCTTATTTGTTGTTTATCTGGATTACGGCGTACTAGGCGTGCTCTACGGCAACTTATTCACGAAAGTACTGTTAGTGGTACCGCTGACAGGAATCATAATGTTCCGTGTGGGGTATAGCTTTGATTGGGGCCTAGCCAAGCAAATGCTGAGATATTCTCTCTTTCTTCTCCCTGCGGAAATTACTCATGTAGTAGTCAATTACTCGGATCGTTATTTCATTAAGCACTACGTTTCGATTGCTGATGCCGGCCTCTATGGGTTGGCGAACAAAATTGGCACGTCAATTCATTTCTTGGTTACATCGCCATTTATCATGACGTTTCTACCTAGGAGGTTCGAAATAGCCAAGGAGCTGAATGCGAAACAGGTTTTCTGTAAAGTCTTCGACTACTATTGTTTGCTGTTCCTGAGCATCGGTCTTGTCTTATCTATATTTGTTGATGAGATTATGCGCGTGATGACCACGAGGGAGTTTTACCGAGCGGGGACACTTGTGCCGCTGATTGTACTGACCATGTTTGTTTTGGGAGCGAAGTATCATTTCGAGTTCGGCATCTTGTATGAAAAGAAAACCCAATACTATTCGTATGTGAACATACTTACGGCTGGTATTCATCTTGCCCTAAACTTCGTACTGGTGCGAGATTATGGGCTATGGGGAGCGTTATACGCGTCGCTCATCGCCGTTTTTCTTACAACGGCTTTAGTCTATGTGGTGAGCTATCGGCTTTACCCCATAGACTTTGACTATGGCAGAAACTTGAAGATACTTGCTGTTGCTGCCTTGTTGTATGGGGCATCAGTTTATGCACCTACGGATATAGTTTGGATTCATATCATCTACAAACTGATGATTCTGTCTGTTTTTCCGTTTCTGTTAATTTTGGTCAGAGCTCTATCCGATGTTGAGATTTTAAAAATAAAGCAGATGAGATTGAACGTGTTGTCCTGGGTGAGGATGTAACATGATGGCAGCTCTTTCTAGGCGCCTATTCTATCCCTTATGGGATCTCTGGGATGAAAGTATTCGCCTGAAGGAATTGAGGCGTTTAGAGAAGACTCAATGGCTGACAGAGAGCCAGCTGAGAGATACTCAATGGGAAAAGTTGATCAAGATTGTCAGGTACGCTCATGCTTATTCTCCTTACTATCGGAAACGATTTATCGAGCGGTCTATCGATGTTGCACAAATCGTTTCTCAGGAACAATTCAGAAACCTTCCGGTTTTGACGAAGGAAGATGTTCAGAATCGCGCAGATCAGATAATTTGCGACGGGTATGCCAAGGAGAAGCTAGTTTCTGCTAAGACGGGTGGATCAACGGGGAAGGCACTGAAGCTGTACTTCGACAAGCAATGCGAAGAAATGCGGAATGCGGCAACAATCCGAAGCGATCGATGGGCTGGGTGGGAGTTGGGGATGAAGCGGGCAGGGATCTGGGGAAACCCACCGGTTGCAGATACCATTAAGAAGAAGATCCGTGACGGCCTTCATGATCGGATGATCTTTTTGGATACCATGAACATAAACCCTGAAACCATATTACAGTTTGTGAATAGTTGGCGTCGTTACCAGCCGCGGGTAATTTATGGACATTCCCACTCTATCTATATGCTCGCAAAATATTTGGAGGATAGAGGAATCATAGATCTCCGTCCAAGGGGAGTCATTTCGACCTCTATGATGCTATTGCCGCATGAGCGGGAAGTAATTGAGAATGTATTTTTGTGTCGAGTCACCAATAGGTATGGCTGTGAAGAAGTGGGTCTTATTGCCTGTGAGTGCGAAGAGCATAATGGCATGCACTTGAATGCCGACCATCTCTATGTCGAGTTCATCCGAGAGGACGGTATGCCGGCCAAGCCAGGGGAAGAGGGGAAAATAGTTGTGACGGATTTGCTTAATCAAGGCATGCCATTAATTCGGTATCGGGTTGAGGATGTTGGGGTGCCCTCAAACAGAAGGTGCCCCTGTGGAAGAGGCCTCCCTTTAATGGAGCGGGTTTCAGGTAGAGTAGCCGACTTCTTAAAAAAGAAAGATGGATCCCAAGTAGCCGGTGTTTCATTAGTTGAAAGGACGGTAACGGCCATTAAAGGGATTGGGCAGATGCAAATTGTGCAAGAGAAGATTGATCAGCTTGTACTAAATGTTGTTCGCATGGACGAATACGACGCAGTGTCCGAAAGGGCCTTGCTAAGTGAATTCGCAAGTGTTTTCGGTAAAGAGGTGACCATTCAGCTAAATTACATGGATAATATTAAGCAGGAGTCATCAGGTAAATATCGATTTTCGATATGCAAGATAGGAATCGTCTAACGCGAATTTCAGGAATTGCTTCATGCCATCTCAATTGGATTACCTGAAGGAGGATCTGAATCGCTATTTTGTGTTAATGGGTCAGCCGAGCTTGTCGAAAAAGATTCTAGTAATCCTTGAATCTCAGGGAATCTGGTACCTGATCAGCTATCGAACGGGGAGATATGTCCGAAAGGATTTCAAAGTTCCTTTTTTAATGTCCATTTTTAAAATTGTAACCCATGTGGCACACTTTGTTTTAACTGTGGTTACGAAGATCGAAATTAGCTTCGATGTGGACATCAAAGGCGGCTTTTATATTGGACACTTTGGGTACATCATTGTCAATCCAACAGTGAAGATAGGAAGTAACTGCAACATATCTCAGGGATGCGTCATAGGTGAGGGAGGGAGAGGTTCTTTGAGGGGAACTCCGGTCATTGGGAACCAAGTTTACATTGCACCGGGAGCTAAAATATTCGGCCCTATTACCATTGGTGACAATGTGGCGGTAGGAGCTAATGCGGTCGTGAATGATTCGATCCCTGACAATGCGGTTGTGGTGGGTATCCCGGGGAAGATCGTTAGCTATAAGGGTGCATCGGATTTTATTGTTGTCGATGAGTCTTAGTCAGTAGTCTGACCAACTCCTTGCCCCTCTTCGCTTCAAAGCGTAATTCAAGATGAAAGCAGCCAACTTGGTTAGTGTGGTCATAGCCACGTACAATATGAGCAAGTATCTTCCTGCAGCGATTCGATCTGTTCTGCAACAAACGTATTCAAATTTCGAGATCCATGTTGTGGATGACGGGTCCACTGACGACACACCAACTATAATGCGTCAATTCGCTACGAATCACGCAATTAGGTATCACCGCCAGAACAATGGAGGTCAGGCCAAGGCAAAGAATGTGGGCATCAAAGAAGCAAAGGGAGACTATGTTGCCTTCTTAGATGCGGACGATATGTGGGTATCAGACAAACTGGAGAAGCAGCTTCCTTGCTTTGAGAATTCCCCAAACGTCGGTGTTGTCTATACAAACGTGCGATGCATAGACGTCGAGGGAAATCCACTGCCCACACCATCAAGAGCGCACTATACAGGAAGAATTACTGGTTCTCTCCTTATCGACAATTTTGTGACGGGAATGGCATCAATCGTCAAGAAGGAATGCTTTGAAGAGGTTGGTGTGTTTGACGAAACGCTACCGATGGGAGTCGATTATGACCTATGGTTGCGAATATCTATCAAATATGAATTTGCATATCTCGACCAGGTCACCTACCTCTATCGTCAATGGCCCGGCCAAATGTCACATAATCACTCGAAGCGGTATGAATGCGCAGTAGCTATCATGAGTCATTTTCTGGAGAAAAACCCTGGCCTGGTCGATCGGCGTATTGTTAATAGGGCGTGGGCTCATACTTATGTTGGGCGAGGTGAAAGCCTCATAACAATGGATAATTCAGGGTATGAGGCCTTTAAATATTACCTCAAGGCGTTGAAGGTTTGTCCCGCCTACGTGCCAGCATGGAAACAAATAGTCAAGTTGCTACTACGGTAAATAAGAAAGAACTGCAATGTCGAAGATCAAGGGATGGGCGTGGAAGTCATTATATTCCTCCGGTGCCTTCCGCTTGGCAAATGCTATCTCGAAGTCGCAACCGAAAATCATTGTTTATCACCGATTTGGGCCTACAGACGATTCAAAAAGAATAGGGGTCGCCACATTTGAGCATCAGATTAAGCTACTTCGTCGGAACTGTAATGTTATGGCACTTCGGGATCTTTCAGCCTTAATAACCGACGGTAGACCGATTCCGCCTTACAGCGCAATTCTAACCATAGACGATGGCTATGAGGATTTTTATGACTACGCGTTTCCGATCTTGAAGCAATACTCTATACCGGCAACTATTTATGTGACGACCGACTTCATCGACCAAAAAATATGGCTCTGGCCTGACTACATTGAGTTCGTCATAAGTCAAACCCAATGCCGCGACTATTTGTTTAAGGTAGATGAGAAGCAGCGGTGGTATCACTTCGAAAACGATGAGGATCGCCATCAAGCCTGGAGTGATATTGCCGACTACTGCCTGACCTTAAAGAATAGTGAGAAAAATAGAGTTCTAGAGAGGTTGGCTCAGGAGTTAAAAGTGTCCGTTCCCTCATGCCCTGAAAAGGCTTACCGGGCTCTTTCATGGGAACAGATCGTTCAGATGGCCAAGCATGGTATCGAGATTGGTTCTCACACTGTCACACATCCAAGATTAGTTACTGTAGACATTTCTGATCTCCCATACGAAGTCGAAGGCTCTAAAAGTCGGATTGAGTCGGTGTTGGGGAAACCCATCGATTCATTCGCCTATCCTCATGGTTCAAGAACGGACTTTGATGACAGGGTAAAGGAAGTGGTGAAGAGGGCAGGATACAATAATGCCATGGTAGGGTACCTTGACCTCTGTATTACGGATGACCTGTACGCACTCAAAAGATATGGTGTTGGGAGCGACATGAAAAGCTTCGTAAATGTTGTGTACGGTATCGAATACTTGTCTAGGGCTATTGGGCGTAGCTAAGAGACATTGTGGTTAAGCCAAAAGAAATAACCGTTGTTTTTCGCTACGACGACTTTTCAAGTCTGAGTCCAATTAGCGTAGACTCAAACCTCATTGAGATATTTGGGAAAAATCATTTTACCTGTACGGTTGGGGTAACTCCTTTCGTGACCTCTGGTGAATTCAGAAACCCAGCTCCAAGTCCATGCATCCCTCTGGATCAAGCCAGAATAGGCATGTTACGCGATGGAGTTGCATGCGGAGCAATAGATGTCGCACTGCATGGATATGATCACCGTACAATAGGTGCTCGCCCTCTTCACAGCGAATTTAGCGGGCTTGAGTTTTCTTCGCAGTTAGAGAAAATTGCTCGCGGGCGCATGGTCCTTGAGGAGGTCTCTGGCGCTCCTATTACTGTTTTTATTCCCCCCTGGAACACCTATGATCAAAATACTTTGAGAGCACTTCAGGAGGCAGGAATGGGTTGCATTTCTGCCAACCGATACGGGCCTGTCGATCTGAGGCTATCGCTAACCTATCTGCCAATTACCATTGAGCTTCAAGATTTGAGAAAAGCATTGGATGTAGCAATGGAATCAGCTGACCTTTCTCCAGCGGTTGTCGTTCTCATGCACCCATATGATTTCAAGGAGTCCAAAGATCGGAGAAGTCGGTTTTCTGCTATGGACCTCGATAAGGAACTAGCCTGGCTTGCAACGCAACGACATGCAAAAGTGTGTTCAGTTTCAGAGGTCCATCATTTAAATGGAAGCATTAGTCCAGACCGCTATATCGCTAATGCTCCTTTCTCCTTAGAGCAGGCCGCTCCTCCGTACATAACTCGCACAGAGAATCGGGTTGTGTATTTATCGCTCAAAAAAGCCAAGCAATTGCGATGGCTTAACCAGCTTAATGTGGCTGCTTTTTATCTGACTGTAGCGATAGTCTTTAGTGCCATGGGGTACATTGTAGGAGAAGGGTTAGGGGCACATTTGAGATCTTTAGCATTCATTCCCGCGCTCATCATGACAATTGTGTTGATGTGCTATTTCGCACGAAGTGCCTTGACGAGACACTTGTCGTTGAGGCGTATGTTATTCAGTACCATTGGATTCGGCCTGCTTATTGGGTATTTCATTGCTGATCTACTAGGATAAAATTAAGTTTAACTGAGCTTCCCCCCATTGTTTGGACAGGTTTTCTCCGAACATAAGCTCATGGATTTCTGTCCTGGCTCCTCCTTTCGTTCAGAGCCCGCCGGGCTCCTTCTGTGGTTTTGGGCTGGGGGCCGCTTACAACTTCGCACCAGAATCGTATCCTGCTCCCCTTGAAATTGAGACCACCCCTACGACATGGTCCTGAGCGGACGGAGGAGGTGGCGAGATGGCAGCAGATACAACCGAACCGATTGAACGGTGGACGGCCAAACGGCGTGTGGCGCTGGTGGTGAGTATCTTGAAAGGCGAGACGTCCGTCGCCGAAGCAGCTCGGACGCATGGGCTGACGGTGGCCGAGGTCGAAGACTGGCGGGAGAAGTTTCTGGTAGGGGCCGAGAACGCGCTGCGAACGCGGCCGAAGGACGAAGACGCCGTGAAGGACGAGCAGAGCAAGAAGCTGAAACAGAAGATCGGGGATCTCGTCCTGGACAACGATATTGTACGGGAGGCGGTGAAGCCCTACCCTTTGGACCGGAAGACATCCGACGCGTGAGAGTCACGCGGTCGGGTGTCTCGGAGCGGCGGAGTTGTCGCGTGTTAGCCGTGGACGGGCTAGACTGCATCGCTCCCCAGCGGGTCGTCGACGTCCTGTGGCCGTGGACCCGCCATGGGTCGAGCCGCTCTGGCAATGGATTCAGCAACATCCTACGTTCGGCTATCGGCATCTGTGGGCTGTACTGCGTCGCCAGACGCCCCATCGCGTGAACAAGAAGGCCGTGTATCGGGTGCTGCGGCAGAAGCGGTGGTTGGTGCATCAGCGGTCGTGTACCCCGCGGCCGCGCGTGCACGGCTGGATCAGCCGAGCCAGCCGTAGTAATGAGCGGTGGGCGATGGACGTGACGCATATTCCCTGTGGGCAGGATGGCTGGGCTCATCTCGCCGCCGTGATTGATTGTCATGATCGGGAAGTGGTGGGCTACGAGTTCGCGTTACGGAGTCGGGCGAAGGAAGCCGAGCGCGCCGTCGAAGCCGCCTGCCTCCAGCGCTTCGGGACTCTCCGGCCTGCGAACGCGCCGGTCTGACGCAGCGATAACGGGCTGATTTTCCAGAGTCGCCGGTTTCGCCAGGCCTGTCGAGACTATCGGCTGCAGCAGGAGTTCATCACGCCCTATACGCCCGAGCAGAATGGGATGATTGAGCGGTTCTTTCGAAGCTTGAAAGACGAGTGTGTCTGGCAGCACACGTTCCAGACGTTTGAGGAGGCGCGGCGGATCATTCGGGACTGGGTCCACTGGTACAACGAGGAACGACCCCATAGCGCCCTCGGGTATCGGAGCCCGGTCCAATATCGCGCGCAACAAGCAACCCAGGTGGCTTGATTTCAGGGGAGCACTACACGGTCCTCCAGCGACACGCTCAGAGCTTTTTTTTGAGCCATTCCAGCTCCATCTTGAGCCGGCCAATCTCCTGGTACAATGGTGCCGTCACCGTCTCCTCGCTGCGGACCCCGCCCACCGAGCCCCGCCGGAACACTTCCGGTGCTCCTTCCACCAACTGCCGCTTCCACAGGGCAATGACCGTGGGGTGAACGCCATGAGCCGCACACAATTCACTCAGCGTCCGCACCCCCTTGATCGCCTCCACTGCCACCCGCGCCTTGAACCCCTCCGCATGTGTCTTCCGCTTCTGGGCCATGTGTGTCTCTCTGGTTTTTGAGTGGGTCGTTTTACCACAATCTTGGCTTCACGACCTGTCCAAAAAACGGGAGGAATTTCAAACCTCAAGAAGGAATATCCTATGTCCTTGGAATCAACTCAGAGTCCTATGGCTAACCTGCTACAACACGCCAGTGAGGGAGAAATAAAACTCCATCTTTGTTGCGGGCCTAAAGATAGAATGAAGGGATGGGTAAATGTTGACGCTTGTGATTTTGGGCAGGAAGTCAAAGCTGACATTGGAAAGCGCTGGGATTTCGCAGGTGATGGCGAAGTTTCTGAAATCTACTGTAAGGATGGTTTCGAACATGTTGACTCAGCGGAACACTTCTTGGGAGAGGCGGCAAGAGTCCTTCGTATCGGTGGAGTTCTTACAGTATGGGTTCCTAGCTTTAAAAATCCAAGCGCCTACAGAATGACTCACAAACGATTGCTCTCATGGAGCTATTTCGACGCATTCCCTGAGCCTCACGACGCTGTGAAAAATCTACGCGTAATCTCAAATAGGATCTACATTGGTCAGAAAGAGAGTAAGGGATGGTGGGTCGTTCATACTTTCATTAACCTCATCCCAAATTGGTGGGAGAGGATAGGGTATGTTTCAAATATTGAGGTAGTCTTTCAGAGGGTCTTCTAGCCGGGTTCTCGAAATCCAAGCCAGCTCAGAACCTCTTTCTTCCGAATAGTTCCTCTTTACAGAGGAAACTACTGCTCTAGATATGCCCACTTGCTGATAAGTTTCGGTCACGGTCAGAGGCACAACATGCAATCTGTCGTAAAATCAAAGGCACGCTTTTTTTCCATTGACCTCACGAGAGGCTTGGCAATGTGCCTGATCATACTTTTTCACTCAGTGGGTCTCTTAGCGATCCCATTCTCATCTAGTGCAAGCTTTGTTGTGCTGAAGATTGGCAATCTGGGTATTCCAATGTTCACGATTATCAGTGGGCTGATGTTGGGATACTTTCTCCATGCGCATGATAGGAGGTCGGTGACTAACCGGCGTTATGTTCGTCGTGGCGTTCTCTTGCTAATGGGTATCCACTTCCTAAATGCTGTGGGTGTATATCCTTTCTACATGGAAGGCAGTACATTTCTGCACAGCCTAATTTTCCGATGGTTTATTACGGACACACTTGGCCTTATTTTTCTGCTGACGCCACTGATGGGTCGTCTGGACGCAAAATATCGACTTTTACTTGGCGTGGTTATGCTTGTAGCCTGGAAGCCGCTGGACATGGTTATCACGACTGAGTCGAATGCGATGTTGTTATTCCGAGAGATTGTTTTTGGGGTACATGAAGATGAGGTCCAAATTCTAGACTATCTCCTCCCATTCTTTCCTATCATGGGCATTTTTCTAGTGGGCACATTTATCGGGGATCGATTTGCAGCTTCTCTTGAGGAAGGTAGAGTTAAGAGATTCATTTGGAGCATGGTATGGGTTGCAGTAAGTATGATGTGTTTGTTCCTGTTTCTCACAGGTGTTTGGTTTGCTTTGCGGACAGATTTGGTTGGCCTAAGAAACCAATTTCTCCAGAACCTGCTCTACCAAGATCGCTTTTATTCTCTGCTCCCATTCTATCTTTCAGCATGTATTGGGGTGTTTGGAGCGATTGCCTACACTGTTGAAGTGAAAAAACTGAACGGCAGAGCGCTAGAGTGGATTGCTATTTTTGGAAGAACTACACTCTCAACGTATGTAGCGCAGTACTATGTAGTACAAGGAATCCCAAGTCTCTTGGGCTGGAAACATAACTTAACTTTGACTCAGTGGGCGGGAGCTGTAATTATTATGTTTTTGATCCTACAGCTCTTAGCGCGGGGTGTCGAGTTCATCTATCGGAAATAGGCGATGCTAGGACTCAGATAAGTTGACCAAGTTTACTGACCGTGACGTCTCCCAGGAAAACGACGGCAGGTTAGAACTAGAGTACACTGACGGCTTCGGTGGTCTCGCACGAAGGGAGCGGACCTATGAAGCGGTCGAATTTTTCGGATGAACAGATCGCGTACGCATTCGGCAGGCGCACGCCGGCACCCTCTTCGGCGGCCTCTGCAGACAGCTTGGGGTGAGTGACGCCCCCGCGTGACGGCGCGCGCTCCATGATCCCCCAGGCCTCATCCCAGCTGAGTCGCAAGATCCTCGTGGCTCCTATCACGTTGCACTGCCCCAGCACATCGATGGCGAGGCGTTCGAAGAGCAGCGTAAATCGTGACCGCGGCTCTGCCCACGGCACCGTGACCTGGACCACCCCGTGTTCACGACGGCCCACCCGTGGAATGCGCGCGTGCAGGTGGGTATGGAACTGGCAGCTATCCAGATGCCGCCACGTGCGCTCCTCGGCGTGATCGTACAGCGGCAGCGTCTTGGTGCAGTGCGGACACGCCCACCCCGCGTCGGTCGGGTGCTCGGCCCACACGTCTATGCACTGCCCTGTGATGTTCAACTGGACGCGACTCACGGTCCACGGCGACTTCAAACCCAACAGATATTGATACAACGCGGTGTCTTGCATGGTGGCCTCCTGATGAGGCCCGCATCCTACCCCGTCAGACTACCCATGCAAAACCCAGACGCGCCAAGAATGAAACGTGCTGTCCAAACAACCGGGGCTACCTCTATTATTCTTTACCTACTGTTTGTTATTAGCTGGTTCATACACTTAGGTACACGACTTCCACTTTTCGGACTCATCCGCTTTGATTTATTCATGGCGGGCATCCTGACGTACTTGGCAATCTCAACTAGGAAAGATTGGAGTGCCTCAACAACAAATACCGATAAGCTACTTCGGATTCTGGTCGTATACTCGATTCTAGTGATACCGTTTGTCCAGTGGCCAGGGAGTGTTATCAGTACAGGTATACCCAATTTCATCAAAGGCATCGCATTTTACTACTTTACCGTAGCGTTTGTTCGCACAGAGCAGGATCTCAAGAAGTTCATTGTTGTCTTCGTCACATGTCAATTATGGCGCATTCTTGAGCCCCTATATCTTCATGTTACAGATAACTACTGGGGGTCCATTGCTGGCATGGCAAACTATGAGTTTATGTATAGATTGTCCGGTGCACCCAGCGATGTCGTGAATCCCAATGGCCTCGCGTTCATCATTTGTACGGTTCTGCCCTTCCTGTATCTTGCAGGGGTATCGTCATGGAAGGGCCTGGTAGCTTCTATTCTGCTGGCTTCAGCGTGTATCTATACACTCGCACTTACTGGTTCACGGTCAGGAATTCTCGGACTCGTCATGATTCTTCTAGGGATCGTGTGGAAGTCCAAAAGGCGGGTCACATGGGTGGTATTCACCTTGATTATTACTGCCACAGCTTTTCCATTACTGAGCGTAGATATGCAGGACCGGTATCTGTCGATCATCGGGCAAGGTGAAAAGAATGCAGAAACGGCAGAGGGAAGACTTACTGGCGTAGTCGCCAATTTTGTTGTGGCCCTTCACAAGCCTATTTTTGGTCATGGCCTTGGGACGTCTAGAGAAGCAAACGCAAATTATACTGAGAATGATGACCAGCCGGCACACAATCTATACGCCGAGATAGCACAAGAGTTAGGGTTTGTTGGATTAGCGATCTATCTTATGTTCTTGAAATCTATTTATGTAGGGTTCAATAACTGTAAGCACGCATATGATCAACAGAATGTGAGTGTATTCTTGCGAAGAATGGTAGATTGTATGCAGGTTTTATTAATTATGAATTTTCTTTTCAGCTTTGCCAGTTATGGATTAAGTAGCTACGAGTGGTATTTTCTAGGTGGCATTTCTGTAGTTTTGCAGAGGCTGGCCATGGAGGCTGAGAATAGGGCTACTGCGGGCCGGGACTGAAGGAATGAAAACACACAAAATCCTTCTTATCGTGAGACATCCAGTTGGGGGGATAAGGACGTTTTTTCGATATGTCTATAAGAATTTTTGTTCAGAAAATTATCACTTCACGCTCGTTGCACCCGATTTGCCGGAAACTCGCGTATTATTGGACGATCTTAAGAATCTCAACCTGCATTATATTCCAGCAGACAGGAATGTGAGCAATAAAGAGCTTTTTAGGCTGGTCAATATGATTATCCGAGGTCAATCCTTTGGGCTCATTCACTCGCACGGCTTTACCTCTGGCGTGTGCGCTATTATTGGCGCGCTCTCCAAGCGAATCCCCCACATTCTCACTTGTCATGACGTTTTCACTTCGGGACAGTTCATCGGCATCAAGGGTTTAGCTAGGAAGTCAGCGTTAGGTGCGGCACTTTCGATGATTGATTGCATACATTGTGTCAGCAACGACGCAAGAGATAACTTGCTGGAGTATTTGCCGATATTGAATATCTTCAAGCATAAACTTGTCACAATATCACATGGCATTGAGGTTGAGCCATTTTTGGATGCGGAGAAACGGGATTTGAGAAGAGAGCTCGGCTTGCCTCCGAATAGCTTTCTGATAGGTTTCTTGGGAAGGTTCATGGCTCAGAAGGGGTTTCGATATCTTGTGGATGCTCTAGGTCACTTGAAAAGTACGAAAAATCTAGAAAGGGATCCGATACTATTAACCTTCGGTGAGCCAGACGGGTTTGTCAGGGAGGAACAGGAAGATGTGAAGAAAAGGGGATTGGGGGAGTCGATTATTTTCTTGCCATTTGTTCCGAGTGTGGCGGCAACGCTGAAGGGCCTCGACATCGTTGCGATGCCATCACTTTGGGAGGCTTGTGGATTGCTCGCGATGGAAGCATTGGTTGCCGGTGTTCCACTTGTTGGCACAGATTGCATTGGGCTTCGGGAAGTGTTGCGAAACACGCCGGCACACGTTGTGCCAGCAAAAAACGGCATTGCTTTGGCTGAAGCGCTGTTACTGGAAATGAGAAATCCGACAACTGCCAGAGCCATGGGGTTTGCCACAGAGGCCGCGGATAGATTTCAGGTTAAAAACAGGGCCGCTGAGATCGAAAAACTCATGCGTACATGTCTCGAAGGGTGATTATTTAGCAGACAGATATGCACAATACTAGGATGTCTAAAGAAGGCGTCAGCTGCTTCCGAGGGGCAGTCATTGAATGAAATCAGTCGGGCAGCCTAGTGGGGGATTCATCTACCTCTGGCTGGAAAGGTCTGTGGCGCATCGCAATAAGCGGTTCGTACGTTCTCCCCACCCCGCTAGACACTGCGTAAGCTCCTCGAAAAGTAGGCAGGTTATTCTGCCAGAAGATTCGCCTTATAACCTCCCCAGCCAGGAGGTTTCCATGTTCCAATCGAAGTTCACCGAGACGCAGATTTGTCACTAGAGAATGCCGTACTGAGGGATGTGATGGCTAATAAGTTCTGAGCCTGTTGAGCGGCGGGAGGTTGCGACCCACATGTTACGCATGGTGGCCATCTGGGTTCAAGGTTCTAGTGCAACACCAGTATCCTGGTTATCCCAGGAACCAAGGAGTTGCACGTGGCTCGGTACCAACAATTGACTTTCATGGAGCGCGAAGAATTGAGTCGCAGGTTGGCGACAGGCCAGAGTCTCCGAGCGGTGGATCGGGCGATACAGCGAGCGCCGAGTACGTTGTCGCACGAACTCGCCCGGCATCGCACGACACCCGTCTTCTATCGCGCGGTAGCCGCACATCACCGCGCGCAGCGTTGGGCTCATCAGCCCTGCAAGCCACGGAGGGTGACGGTCCACCTGCGCTTGCGCACGGCGGTCTTCCGCATGCTCGCACAGCGCTGGTCTCCCGAACAGATTGCAAGGAGAACTCGCCCCGGTATCTCCGTCGCCGCCATCGATTTCGTCGGCCGCACAAGGTCCGGACCAGATCCTGAATGAGCCGCGACGACAGACGTAGTCGGCTATGCCAATGCGGAGGCGCTCGGGACCCGGATCTATAAAAGGTGATGACTAGGACTATGGCTGTGCGTGGTCAGGATTTAACGAGAGCAACGGAACCGGGAAGGGCTCAATCAGCTGTCAAGATCTTGCACATTCGCGCAAGCCCGTTTGTCGGGAGCCCTGAAAAGTTATTGCTTGCCCAACTCGCCCAATTGAAGGCCACGGACGTCGTCTACGAATTTGGCATTTTTGATGAACAAGCACCTGCGGCGAATGAGTTTGCGCAGTACCTCGATCAGCGAGGGAGCAATGCAGTTTTACTGGACCATCGATTTGTCCAGTTTGGCAGCGCATTGCGGGCGATCACCGAACGGCTTCGTACGCACAAGATCGACCTACTGTGCACGCACGATTATAAGTCAACCTTCTACGGGTTCATTGCGGGTCTGGCTACGAAGACTCCAGTCGTGGCGGTGTGTCATGGGCGTACGGCGCATGATATCAAGAGCCGGCTCTATGAGGCTATCAACGAGTTCGTTCTTCGATGGGTGCATGCCGTCGTTGTCGTATCTCAGGCGATGAAGGCGGACTTGATCCGATCGGGGATCGACGCGAGAAAAATATGGGTCATTACAAACGGGATCGATATTGCAGAGGGCGATCGGAGATCGGCCAGCCGGTTCCGTCGCGAGTTGGGGATTGAGGGGACGGACCCGCTGGTCGTTTTTGTGGGCCGCCTGAGCAAGGAAAAGGGACTCTATGTATTGATCGAAGCTGCGAAACGGGTGCGGCAGGCGGTTCCCCGTGTGTGTGTGGCGCTTGTGGGTGATGGGCCGGAGAAGCATTCTTTGGCGGCGGCGATTTACGAAGCGGGCTTGACCGGCGTCGTTCAGCTAATGGGATATCGAAGTGAGGTCGATGCTGTGATGCAGGATATGGATTTCCTTGTGCTTCCATCGTTCCGTGAGGGCATGCCGCTCGTGATTCTCGAATCGTTTGCAAGAGGGAGACCGGTGATTGCCAGCCATGTTGGTGGTATTCCTGAGCTCGTGGAGAACAATGTGAACGGAATGCTTGTGCCGTCTGGCGATGTCAACGCGTTGGCCGATGCGATGATCGTCATGATTCAAAACCCTGGACTGGCCAGAAGTATGGGTGAGGTCGGACGTCTGCGGATTGCGACATATCACACCGTCGAACGACAGGTGACCGAGTTTGTCAGGCTCTTCATGGCGACGCGCGGTGCATGACTCCCACTAAGCTACATATGTACGAACCGTTGGCGGGATGGATATGGGTCAGTTGGGAGAGGCATCGGCGGACTGAGTCGTTATGTCAGGAGCTTGGTATGCCGCTGTTCGTTAAAACTGCGTCGTTTCCGTTCATTCTTCGGCAAATTTATTTGTGTTGCTGGACGGGCTTATTGGTAGCCCGGCTTCGGCCGAAGGGAGTCATTACTCAAAATCCTTCGATCGTGTTGGCTACATTGGCAGTCATTCTTCGACCGATGTTTCGGTTTCGCGTCGTCGTTGATGCACATAACGAAGCCGTTACGCCCTTCATTTGGACATATGGATGGGTGGAGCTCCTGTGTCGATATCTGCATCGTGCCGCAGATGTGACTATTGTCACCAATGAGCCGCTTGCCGAAATCGTGCGACGTAATGGGGGACGACCGGTGATTCTGGAGGATAAGATTCCCTGCTTGACACCGTGTCGGATCGTGCCGCTGAAAGGTGAGGCAAACATCGCCTGCATATCGACTTTTTCAAAAGACGAGCCGATCGAGGAGATCTTTGCCGCCATCCGTAACCTGGGACAGCGCTATCATGTATACATGACGGGAAACTCAAAGCGATTAGCCGAGCGAGATTCCGTGCCGCTTCCCGCCAATCTTGAACTCACCGGCTATCTGCCAGAGGAGGAGTATCAGATCTTGCTCAACAGTGTAGATGTGATTCTCGATCTGACGTTGATGGACAATTGCCTGGTCTGTGGGGCCTATGAAGGGGTGGCGCTTGGTAAGCCGCTGGTGTTGAGCGAGTCTTCCGCCTCGCGAGGGTATTTCCCCTCGGGTGTGATCCATACGAAGAACGATGCGGCCCATATCCATGAGGCTCTCGTCAAAGCGGTTGCATCGAGGGTCGAGCTTTCCGAAGAAATCGTCAAGCTCCGGCCTGATCTCGAAAGACGCTGGCAGGAGCGGAAACACCGCTTGATCAAGGTCATTACGTCTACGTTATAGATGGCTAGAGTTGAATGTTGTGACGGACGATGACGCCGAGACGTCAATCCGTCGAACAGGAGTGAGAGGGCACCTGCATGTGCGGAATTGCCGGTTTCTATAATTTCGATTCCACCGCCAAGGGAGATGCAGCTCTGTTGCGTCGCATGTGTGACGCGGTCCTTCATCGTGGGCCGGATGGGTCTGGCCAGCGTGTCTCGGGTAATGTCGGGATCGGCATGCGGCGTCTCAGTATCATTGACCGCGAATCCGGCCAACAGCCCATTCCCAATGAAGATCGTAGTATCTGGGTCGTCTTGAATGGTGAAATCTATAACCACGAAGAGTTGCGGCGAGGGCTAGAGCAAAAGGGCCATGTGTTCCGGACAGCGTCGGATACGGAACCGATCGTGCATCTTTATGAAGAGTTCGGGGAGAGCTGTGTTCAACACCTGCGCGGCATGTTTGCGTTTGCCATTTGGGATGAGAACCGTCGCACGTTATTGATCGCAAGAGACCGCTTGGGGATCAAACCTTTATTCTTTGCAGATACCGGGAAGAAGTTGGTATTTGGATCAGAAATCAAGTCGATCCTTCAGGACACGACCATTTCGCGGGCGATGGACCTTGATGCTATGGATGCATACCTGGCATATAACTATATCCCTGCCCCCTTAACGATCTTCAAGAATATCCGTAAGCTTGAACCTGGGCACACTTTGTCGTGTTCACCTCAAGGTGTGAAGATCAAGAAATACTGGGATCTGTCTTTCGAGCCAGATAATAGTAAGAACGAAGCACAATTCTCAGAAGAATTTCTTGCTTTATTCGATGACGCAGTCAGTAGCCATCTTATGAGTGAGGTGCCGCTGGGTGCCTTTCTCAGCGGGGGGGTTGATTCCGGTCTTCTCGTTGCTCGTATGGCGCAATATATGAAAGAGCCTGTCAAGACCTTCACGATCGGGTTCGCTTCCCAATCCGGCAACCATCTGGATGAACGTCCCTATGCGAGGGAGATTGGGGCACGGTATGGTGTGGATCACACAGAATTAGAAGTCGCCCCCAACGTCACTGAGATTCTTGACAAGATCGTCCAAGCCTTCGATGAGCCCTTCGCGGACGACTCAGTCGTCCCGTCGTTCTATATCTGCCAGTTAGCAAAAAGGGCCGTCACGGTCGCGCTGACCGGAGCGGGAGGAGATGAACTCTTTGCGGGGTACGAACGTTATCTCGGTCTTTCGTTGAGCCAAGCCTATAGTCGGATGCCAGGATTCTTGCGAAACACGGTGTTCTCTGCGCTCAGTCACATGATCCCGTCGACGAGCAACACGCACTATCTACTCGGCCATATCAAACGATTCATCAGGATGTCAGGGGGCGATGAAGCCGCGCGCTATCGGCAATACACACTGTCGCTTCCCGATCACGTGCGGGCGGAATTGTACGCGCCGGATGTTCTCGAAAACATTCAGTGGGAAGTGACTGAAGAGTTGGGTATTCGGCATTTCAAGAGCTTGAAGCATGCCAACATCGTCGATCGAGCCTTGTACCAGGATTTAAAGTCGTATCTCCCCGAAGACGTGCTCACACTGTCCGATCGCCTCAGCATGCAGCACTCGCTCGAATTGCGGGTTCCCTTTCTGGACCACAAGTTGGTGGAGTTCTGCTGCCGGATTCCTGCCACACTCAAGCTGAATGGATTGACGAAGAAGTATCTTCTCAAGAGGATCGCTGCCACGCATTTGCCTTCTGATGTTATCAATCATCGGAAACAAGGATTTTCTTCTCCGATGGCTTCGTGGTTGCGACATGAACTGAAGGAGCTGATGGGCGATACTCTGTCGGAAGCCACCCTAAAGAAACAGGGATATTTTTCACCCACGAGGGTACGACAACTTACGGAGGCGCATCTGTCCGAGCGGGAATCGCACGAGAAGGTATTATTTGGGCTTATCATGTTCCAGGCGTGGCACCGACTCCATCAATAAGCACGACATATTCTGCTCCCCGAGGCCACCGTAAGCTCCCCCGTCAAGCCTACTTTTTCAGGAGAGCTTATGGTAGCCCATGCAGTGATTGAGCATTTCAATGGACGGTTTTGAGATGAATGATTGAATGCGAATGTCTTTGTGTCGCTCCACGATGCCAGACAGAAGATTGAAGCGTGGTCTGGTTTTCAGGAAAGGGTCAAGGGATTATGCGGAGATTTATTGGAGCGCTGGGTGGGTTTTGGTCAGAGCCGCAACCTATTCGTTCAGCCGACACAACTACATTGTCTATCAGCTCTCCAACAGTGGAGTGCGTCCCGTCGTGGTGGAATAAGCTTAACCACAAAGATTGTATCTTGAGAGTAGCAGTTGTTCTTATCCATAGGTCTTGATAATCGCCAACTGGCTGTGTGTTCAACCAGACTGATAGATGACCATTCGCAGAAGTTCCTGTAGAGGTGGGAGTTCCCATATCGATCATTTGCTCTATGCAGTACCATTGTTCTGCTTGGAAGGTGGGTAGAGGCGTCAATGGGCGATGCTGGGGCTTTGTACAATAGCCCCCGCCTGTATCGTACACGCAGGGTAGTGAGTCGCCAAAGCAACTGCCCTGTGTACCGCAGTCTTGATACATCCCTCTGTAATAGCTATATGCGTACGGCCTGGAAGTGTTTTCTTGATATTGCACATAGAATCCAGCGAAATCATTTCCGTTTGGTCGGTTGCCAGATGAACCTACGAAATCGCGATGTCCAGCTGCTAATCCGCTACCATGATTGGGGGCACCAAAGTTAAAGCCGGTTTCGTATTTGAGGTACCACCTTGCAAAGAGCCTATCATGCGCACCAGGCAACAGCTTGATGAGGTCGGCTCCGCCACGTTGACCAGCAGGAGCTCGTAGTCGAACCACTTTGTTTGCGGCATCACTGGAGGGTCCAATATCTGCAATCACCTGATTCTCACCGCTAGGGTTTCCGTCGTAGTCATCGAAATTATCCTTTGGGTTAGCGCTTTCAAAATCCTCGCAAAAGACTGTTCCTGGAGGAGGCGACATACACTCATTACGAGAGATAGCCGTAGCTATTGCTGCGTCAGAAATGCACAGCAGGAAGCAGATAGCTGTTAACCAGACACGTTTTGACTCTCCTCTGCTGAAGATTATCATGCCAATACTGTGTGCCGTATAGGAATATACCATCCACAGAATTTCTCCTGTGCCTCTCGTGGCAGAATCGAGTCCTCAAGCCCAGATGCATCTACTGAATCCGCAAGTTTTGTGGTGGGCTCGGGGGAGAGATGGCGCCTGAACCCGAGGCACTGATGGTAGCATTTGACATTAATCCCGTTGCTCCGTTTCCTGCATCGGAGTAAATCTCAATGTTGTCGAAGTAAATGTAATTCGTGGCATCGTGCTGGTCGGAATAATTTGACGTTAAATAAAACGGAAGCCATTTTGCAGCATTGAAGCTCGCCGTGTCATTGCGAATTAATATGCCATCATGCCAGACCCTGATTTGGCCGTTTGCATGGCTAAAGTAATACTCGATGGTATGCCAGGTAGTCGACAATCCCGTGTTGTCTCCAGGCGTCTCGCCCCAATAGGTAACAATCTCTGAAGTCCCCGCCGCACCACGATTGCTCAAGCCGTTTTCAGGGACAGAATTCTCATACAGATCCCTGTAAGTGGCTCGGTCACCATCCCAATAGAAAATGCGTAACAGTTTTAAGGGAGAGCCGTTTGTCCGTTCCACATTTCGATCAATGCGTAGTCTCACCCGATAAAATATCTCGTTCGTGTAGGGCACTGAGGCAATCTTCAGCGTTTCGTAGGCAGGTCCAGAAGTATCGGCCACTGTCCCATTCCAGTTGCAGCGGGCCATCCTAGATCCTGCATAGGGCCCTCTTAGCCCATCGGCGGCTGAGGTGACAACCGTGCATCTATTACGAGAGCCATCTTGGCCCCACTTGTTTGTGGTGCCGTCCTCGAAATCATCGTAAAAGACGCGTCCAGCAGCATGAGACGCGTCCAAGAGCGCGAGTGGAGACAGCAAGATCAACGCAATAGCCAGATAGCTTAAGTGCTTAGGCGTTCTCGTCCCTGGTAATAGTTTCTCAGAATCCATACGTACTCCTCTGCGAGATCTTATGTGTTTGTGACAGGAATGAACCGAACGTTTGCATTAAAGTTACCATTGTCAATAGTGACATCGTCACAACCATATTACCCGCCCGCTTGGTGCTGTAAAGAAATATGAGCAAGGTATATGCCCATCCTGTTCAAGTTGGAAAATGACTTATTCATACGAAGTGCTTGAATAAAATCAGGGCGTTAAAGAAACTAATCTAGTGATCTCTAAAGGAGTTTCCTTATCTTGTAGGAGGAAGTTGTGCACCTCCTACAATTACACGCAATGTCTTAATTGTGTCCTCGCTTTTTTCTTTTTTCCCACCCACCCCGTTACATGTCAGCATCGCTTATGATGTGGCCAGCGCGTTCTGCGTGAGCGTCACGTTCACGGTTCTCGTAATTCTCCCGTTGTGTCCTGCACGGCGAAACGTTCTTGCCCTTCTGCTGTTTCTCAATACTTGCCATGCCTGCTTGGTCGAAGCCTTCGGCATAGGCACCTCCCTTTCATTCTACTCTCCTCCACAATCCCCACGTTAATTGCCGACTTCTCCCTCATGCTAAGTGCGAGTTCGCTCCTGTTTCGAGAGGTCACTCTCTTGGGTCATTGTATCGTCTTGCTGACCTCGTTGGAGGGAGTGCTCTCGCCGGCACTGTTATAGGCCGTAACGGCAAAATAGTACATCCGGCCCACGGTCAGACTGTTCACGGTGGAGGAGGTGCCGGTACCCACCGTAATGGTTCGCGAATATTGGCGAGGTGCTTCCCCAACGTGCACTTTATAGCCGCTGATCGGGGTGCCGGTGACCGCGTTCCACGTGAGGCTAGCAGTAGACGTTGCGGGTGGAGGTGATGAGGGGGGTGATGAAGGAGCAGGCGAAACAATCAACGTCACCGGGACTGTATACGTGCACCAGGTGGCCATCTTGATCGGGATGGATGCTTTGTAGGTTCCCGCTGTGCGGAGGCTGGCGGTACTGACAGCAGCTGTGAACTTCGCACTTGTGGTCATGGATTTTGAGGCAGGCGACACTGTCAGCCAAGTGGCATTATCCGATGCCGTAGCCGTAACCGTGCCAGAGGCGGTCCTAGTAAAGGTTATTGTCTGGTTCAGTGGGTTTGCACCCAGCACAGCATAATAGGTCAGGGATGTCGGCGTAACCTTAGGAGTGTGGCACGCCAAACCCTCAGCAGCGAGCCCCAGGCAGAGGAATACCGTCAGTCCAAGCACCTGCCAGAACCAGGGTGTGGACGAAGTCGTACGATGAAATCGAGCCGTTTGGCTGGTGTGTGCCATTAAGAAGTGTCGCATCAGTGTCATGGCCTTTCCTCGATGAGAGGGGTTGCGCTTGCGCTAAGGAGTTTTTCTCTTCCTCTTAAGATTGAGCTGAAGGCGTCACCGCCGTGATCTCGTTCGAGCAGATGCTCTCAGAGTCGTTGAATGCGCGGATAGTGAAAAAATATGGTGCGTTGGGTTCGAGCCCGGTGATTGTGGCGGGTGGGGCCTCGACGGCTTGGCTTTCCCCGTAAGAACATGAACTTGGTTGTTCTGAATTTGACTCTTCTGAGCTGGTCTCTTCCGAACTTGGTTCTTCTGATGAGCGCTTCCCATAGTAGACGTGGTAACCGGCCATGTCGGCACCTGGGGGAGGAGCCCATGTCACATGGGCGGTCACCCCCGATGGCGTCGGAGTCATGGTAATTACTGGGTCTATTCCATCATCAGAATCTGCCACCTCAGAATCAGGGGCGAGATCCGAGTCCATTCCTTCCGAAGCATCCGTTGGCGTAGAAAGGTTAGAAACTGCCGGTCCTCCGGCGCCCTCTCCTGTGCAACCAGCCAGTGGCATCAGTAGGAGAAGTAAAAGTATCAGATTGGCCATCGAGATATTCGATTTCCAGGAGACAAAGCCGACCAAAGTCTCAAGCGTCAACATAAAGACACTCCTATAGGTGAATTGGCATGGAGTTGTGATGGTAGTAAGCTTTCGTCCAGTGTGATCAGTGTAAGACAGAGAGAATCATCACCAGTATCGTCTTCCCCGCCGAATTAGAGTTCAGCAAAAGCGATGCCAAGAGAAACATGAGCGATGACTTTTATTCTTAATTACTTAGTGGAAGTAGTCGAGATTTAAAAGTGTAGAACGTGAAGGGTACAGCCTTCACAAGGATCAAGCAGGAACAGGAAGATTCCCAGGGTTTCTTCTTGACCGTTTGACGCATATGACGGGGACTGGGGGAACGGAAATGGGATGGTGTGCCTTTAGAATCAAGCTACCCAAGACGAATATTGCCTGGGATTGGATTTCGATCCGCGAACGCTTAAGGCCGCCACACTAGGTTGTGTCACGACACCCGGTCTTGAATGATCCGGTGCGTCTCCGCAGTACGCCTTGCCTGTGAGAGATTAAAAAAACCTATCCATAGGGTATCGTCTCCCGTAAGATTCAGATGGTTGCGGCAACAATTTGTTTCAGCGTATAAAAAGGCGGGAGATCAATAATGCCGTCTGTTCGGATCGTGACGCAAGAGGAAGTTCCTCCGGCACCCGTCACAACCGTAGACACTTCTGCTACGAGAGTCTGGACCTATATCGGAGTCACTATGTTACTGCTCGCAATGATCGGTACATGGCTGGTCTGGTTCTCGGCGCTTGTTCAGCGAAACCTTCAAGAAGAAGATATTCGAGCAGCGTGCCGACGAGCCATGCCGGACACGGCTGAACGATGCTTTGATACGGTGGTCATCCAGCGAGGAGGAATACGGCGGTGATGGGAGCATGGCGGGTACACGCCAAGGTATCCTCAGTAATTGTTTTTCTGTTGCTGATTGCTCCGTCCGCTCCGAGCTGGGGACAAGATTCTGAAGTTCAAGTACGGCCGCGTGTGGAACTGTCTCTCAGGTCGTGGTTGTTCACGGCCGGCGAAACACAATGGAGCCATGATGCATCCGGGATCGATCCTCGGCTGGGCGATCCCACTTCCAAGCTGATCTATAAGGATAACGACACCCATATTATAGAGCTGGGAGGACGGCTCAATTTTAGCCGTCGTGGGTTTCTTCAAGCCAATGGTGGATTCTCTGTATCGTTTGACCGCGGCGTCCTTGTCGATGATGACTATACAGCGGTAGGTGGACAGCGGGTATTCTCGCGCACACACAGTGATGTAACGGGATCAGGTACCCAATATGTGATGCTCAATATCGGTCTTCGCGCCGTCGAGTTTCCAGGCTCGCGCGGCCATCTCGATGTGTTCGGAGGACTGCAATATTGGAGAACCCAGTACGAGGCAACCGGAGTCAATCAGGTGGTCTGCGCTCCGTCTGGGATTCCGGATGTGTCCTGTACGCCGAACCTCAGCCTGCCCGGCGTGCTGGCAATCACGAATACCACACACTGGATCACCCCCATTCACGTCGGGATCAATACGGAATACCGAGTCACTCGCCGTCTGAGTATCGACGTCAAGGCCTCAGTGAGTCCGCTCAGTGTCCTGTACAATGAAGACGTGCATCATCTTCGCCCAGACCTTCAACAAGACCCGAGTTTTTCCATGTGGGGGGTCGGCGTCGGCGCCAATGCGGGCGCCGGCTTAAAATTCATGCTGACGAGAAATCTTGCGATCACCGGAGGGTATCGAGTCATGTGGAACCGGACTTACTACGGTCGATGGGAAGTGCATGGGCTTGGTACCGGTTCCGAGACTGTTCCTCTTGCCGAATTTCAAACGATCCGCCATGGCGTCATCGTCGGACTGACAGGCTCCTTCTAGACCGCTCAGATGGTGGGCAAGCTATCGCCTCGGTCGTCCGGCCGGCAGAGTTTCATCTTCATACTCAAGGAAGAGTCGCTTGGCCTCTGGATGGAGTTGGCTGGGGTGTCCATAGGGGATTCCCAACGTTCTAAACAGGGGCGCCAATTTTCCGTTCGGATGCAGATAACCGGCTCTAAGGGGCACGGTGCGCTTGCTGTGACGCACCAGCCGGCAGACGGTGGATCGGATTGAGGTCAGCCAATCGGCAATATCCTGAGGGTTCCCGATCGAAGCAGAGAGCAACAGTAATCTGGCCTGTGAAGGGCAAAAGATGATGGTTTCTTCCCACACAACTCCGCGCTCAGGATCCGCGAGATATTGGGATTCGTCCAAGATGACGAGACCTAGTGTGTCCAACCTCACATCGATTTCCCCACTTGCGGCATCATAGAGCAGGTTTCTTAAAATTTCCGTGGTCATGATGAGCAACGGCGCTTGCCCGTTTTCCTGACGATCTCCGGTCAGAATGCCGACTTTATCGGGGCCGAAGATCCGAGAAAACTCCGTATATTTTGTGTTGGACAAGGCCTTAAGGGGTGATGTGTAAATGACACTGCGATTGTCTCCCATGGCTCGGCGGGCGGCTTCAACGGCCACATAGGTTTTTCCGCTGCCGGTAGGCACGCTGATCACGACGTCGGTTTCACTCAGAGCGGACAAGGCCTCGTTCTGCCAGGGGTCCGGCACAAATGGTTGCGGAGCAGGAACACCGAGGCCTTCCAGCCAGACCGATAGCGAGACGGCGGTTTCCGCAGATTCCGGCTCTGCTCCACGTGGGGCTTTCTTGTGAGTGATTGCCGGCGGACGATGGATGCGGGGCGATCCGGATTCTGAGCGAGAGTGCCGTTCCCCGATCAAGGTCTGTAGATCGGATTCGAACCCGGCACGGTTGTGGCTCGAGTGTTGAAGGAGTAGCTCGATCAGTCGCCTCTTGCCGGCACGAAACTGCCGATGGACGCGTCCGCGGGCCAGGCGATGCAACAGTGAGACAGGTTGCTGGGCAAGTAATTTTTCAAGTTCGTCAGTAGTCATAACGTAGAGCGAGACTGGCGGGACTCGCTCGAAACGCGAGACGGCCATGTCACGCCTATCGCGCTTTTCTCGCGCCCTTTCACGGCAGTTCCTCCAACACTCCGCGACGGATCACTGTAATGGCTTGCGAAGCGGATTCGGCGAGGCCGGGGTGGGTAGATTTTAAGGCCTGCACCTGTGACAGAAATTCCAAGGTCCTGGCCAGGAGTCGGTAGATGTCGCCTTCTGCCATCGTGGTCAGTCGACAGAGTCCAATCCATGTGAGGGTCGGGTCGGCGACCCAGCGCTCAACCAAGGCTGCTACATCGGCGCGTAGGAGGGGGGGATCTTCATAGGGAGACAAACTCTCCGCCAACTTGCGAACCTGCCCGAGCAGGGAACTCAGCCCAGGACTGATGCGCGGAAATGCCCCGGGACGATCATCGTCGTGGGCCAGGCTGGCCAAGATGCCGGCGAGGAGGGACGGGTCTGCTCCCGTAAAGGCTTCGGCGCGGATCAGTTCGGTAATCAGCAGCGAATGATCGATCCGGATCAGCCTCGCCCATTCCCCGTCCGCTGTCAATTGTGTCGCCGTGGTGAGATACCCGAATTTCTGAAGCACGTCCACGCGCTCTTGGAAGCGATGCCACAGACTGGCCCGCAGCGCTTGTATTGATTTCGTATGACGCTGTTGCTCCTGGCGAAGTCGCGATGCGGCTAAGAAGTCTTTTTGGCAGGCTGGTCGTGAAGGGCAAGTCGGGCAGGGGAAGTCACCCAACGATTGGACGATGGCATCAGGCAATGGCTCGATACTGGCGGAGACGAGTATGGGCAGCACGGGCAAACGAGGCGGAAGCTCTTCTAACTGATGGCTGAGTCGATCGAATGTTTCGATGGGACACCACGGATATGTCGGCGTCTCCGCGAAGTCGTACGTGCGGTCGTAGATTTCTTTTACGCTGGTGACAGGGCATTCGGTGACGGCGCTGTCCGGTCGTAAGACGGTGAGCATGGAATTCTTTTGGCCCTTACTCCGATATTGCCGGAGCACAACCCCTCGGCCTCTGCTGAGTCCTACGACACGCCCTGGTGTCAGGAACGGCAACCGGGCAGAAATCTCCGGCGATTCTGATCGGTGCGTCTGATGCCGCGTGTGGCGGTGCCGTCGCGCATGATCAAAGATGTGCCATTGAGTGATCCAGTCCGTACAGACGCGAGGACCGAACGGCTCCATCTGCGCATGGAGGGCATCGAGTTTGTGCTCGAGGAGTTCGGCGCGCTGATTCAGTTGAAATTGAGCAAAACTCTTGGCCAAGATTCCTTGAATCTGCTCATGAGGATGGGCCTTCAAGAGGTTCAAGACCATCGGATAGCTGATTGTAAACTGACTGTCGATGGCTTCCGGCTGACCGGTCAGTCCTTTGGTCAGCACCGGCAGATCTATATAGGGAGATGGAGTTACGACCGCAAATCCAACGTGGTCTTTCCCGCGGCGGCCGGCTCGTCCGGCGATCTGCTGGACTTCGCCGATGGTCAGGTCGGTGAAGTCGCGGGACTTGCGGATGCTGGATTGGGTGATCACGACCGTGCGGGCTGGAAAATCGACACCGGCCGCCAGGGTCGTGGTGGCGAAGACTGCATCGAGATGGCCTTGTCGCATCAGCTCCTCAATCGTAATTTTCCAGGAAGGCAGATGCCCGGCATGATGGGCGGCGACCCCGGTCCGTCTCACGATGGGAATCAACGGGTGTTCGGCAATGCTGGGATGCTGAGCCGTGATCTGTTCAAGCGTGACGGCGATCGCCTCTTGTCGTACCGGAGGGAGCACGAAATCGGCATGGTCAAACGCCTCCATGGCCTCGTCACAGGCCCGGCGCGAGGTGAGAAACACGATGGCTGGCGTGAGATGACGTTGGCGGAGTGCCGTGACGAGATCAACCGGGTGGATCGACGGCGGCATGCAGCTTCATTCCCTTTGAGATAACCACAAGGCCTGATTCAGTGAGGGTAAATCGTTGAGCGTCGGCCTCTCGATCGTATCCGATTTCCGTATGGGAAGGGATCGTCACATCCTTGTCGATGATGGCGCGTCTGATGCGGCTGTGCGCGCCGATCGTCACGTTTCCCATGAGGATGGATTCACGGACATCCGCGTGGTCTTGCACGCGGACGTTCGGGGACAACACCGAATTTTGGATTCGTCCACCCGACACGATGCACCCGCCGCAGACGATCGAATCGAGCGCGACCCCCATACGGCCTCCCTGAAAATCCTGCGCGAAGACGAACTTGGCCGGTGGAAACTGCCCTTGATAGGTTCGGATCGGCCATTCAGGGTCGTACAGATTAAATTGAGGATCGACGTCGACCAAATCCATGTTCGCTTCCCAGTATGCGTCGAGCGTCCCGATGTCGCGCCAGTACTGGACGGATTTTTTGTTGGCATCTTGAAATTTGAAGGCATAGACACGCCCTTGTTCGATCATCCTGGGGATGATATTCCTTCCGAAGTCATGCGCGCCGCCTTCTCGCGCGTCCGCGATCAGGTGTTCCCGGATCGCCTTGGTGCGGAACAGGTAGATGCCCATTGACCCAAAAGCATGGGCGGGATCGTTGGGGAGTGGAATGGGATGCGCCGGCTTTTCATCGAAGCGAGTAATCCGGTAGCCTTCGTCCACGGCGATGACTCCGAAGCGAGTGGCTTCCTGAACGGGAATGTCGATGGCGCCGACGACCGCATCCGCGCTCTTCGCGATGAGCCAGTGGAACATCTCCGCATAGTTCATTTTGTAGACGTGGTCGCCGGCGAGGATCAGCAGGAACTCCGGCTGTTCCCCGTCGATCAAGAACAAGTTTTGATACACGGCGTCGGCGGTGCCACGGTACCAATCTTCGCTGATCCGTTGCTGGGGCGGAATCGAGGCGATGTACTCCCCCAGTTCGGCGTTGAAAATATTCCACCCGCTTCGAATATGACGGTCGAGCGAATGGGATTTGTATTGAATGAGAACGGCGACCTTGCGCAGTCCTGAATTCAGGCAGTTGCTTAAGGTAAAATCGATGATACGATACTTCCCACCGAAGGGAACAGCCGGCTTCGCACGTTGATCCGTCAACGGAAAGAGTCGTTCGCCTTTCCCGCCGGCCAATACCATGGTGAAAATGTTTTTCATCGCCCGATTCTAGCAGGACCTCCATGAAATAGAAAGCAAGCGGAATCGTTGACTTCCCGTTCGATGCGGATAATACTAGCCACCAGAACACCGAATTGAGCATCTCAGATCGGTTGATCCATGAACGAAGGAGTGAGCATGAAGCGAGATGTCGTTATCGCGGCGCTCCCACGAGTCGATTCCAGGCGTATGACGAGACTTGCTGAGAAATCCTCAGGCCCATTAAGGAACATGACGTGGCGACTGGAAAAGTTAGAACGGCAAATACAGAAGCTCTCGGAATTGGTTCGGGACCATGCCGAAGATATGGATCGACTGGTTCGTATTGTCGCCGAGAACCAGGATGTGGTCCGCCGGCAGTTGCTTCGGAAGCATCATGAGAAAGTTCGGGTGAGGAAGCATCTGCGAGAAGCCGGCTCAGGGTTGGACTAAGGCCGATGAACGTTGATCGGTTGTGACCCCTGCTCAAGCCGGTTTGCCGGATACATGCCCGTGTCAATCTCCCCTTTCCCAAACGTACCGCATGCAATGATCTGGAAATAAGAGGAGTTCTCACGTCGTGATCAACTATGCAAGTATTGCCGCGGTTATTCTCGCCGGTCTAGTGGACGCGCAGACTCTCCATGCGTGGTCCGATCAGCCTGTGCGGACTTGGCCGATCCAAATCCCCTATGAAGCCCCGCCGAAGAATCAGGATGCGCCGGACGTGTCGATTGCCCCCAATAAGAATCCGCTCAGTCCTGAAGATCTCAGGCGCGCGGAAGCCTTGCTGCCGTTGCTTGAAGGGAAACAGGAATTCTGGGCGATGGGGGAATTCGTGCATTTGGGAGAGCCGGCCGTTCCCGTCCTTGTTCAAGCCCTGACCATGCCGAGTCCGCGGATTCGGTACAACGCCATCGAAACCTTGCTGATGATGAAGGGAGTCGCCGGGGTGCCGGCCCTCGTCTCCACCGCAAAGGAGCCCGGAGAAATTCCTCGGGTGCGGGAACATGCCCTGCGCGTTGTCGTTCGTCTGGATTCGACGAAAGCGCCTGAGGCGATTGACGTCATGGCAAAGGAACCCAATCCATCCGTCAGAAAAGCTGCGGCATTCGAAGCGCGGTATGTTCGGCAGAAAGCCGTCATCCCCATCTTGATTCCGATGGTGAGCGACGACGAGCGCTTCGTGGCGCTGTCGGCGCTGCAATCGCTCTGGATTCTGACTCGCCATGAGACCGAGTTCCACGATTGGGACACATCGACCAAGCAGGATCGTGCGGCATGGTCGAGTGAATGGACCGAGTGGTGGGATGCCAATAAAGAGATTTTTGAGATTCCGGAACCTCAGCGGCCCAGACGGAGCTCATAGCGGCGCCTCGGAGCGGTTGCGGGCCGAGAGATTCCTGTGTTACGAATATAACGATATGAAGACGAAGACAGAAACGATGCTGAAGATTGCCAAGCTGGGCAATCCTATCCTTCGCAAAATCGCTGCTCCGATCGATCTGCGTGAGATCAAATCATCGGAGATCCAGCGGTTGATCGACGACATGTTTGAAGCGATGTATGACGAGCCAGGCATCGGGCTGGCGGCGCCTCAGGTTTCGAGGTCGATTCAACTGGTTGTGATGGGCTGCAAAGGTGAAGGCGGATTTCCCGAAACGGTCCTCATCAACCCTTCGATTGTCTATTACGGGCCTGAACAGGTGGAAAGTTGGGAAGGCTGTCTGAGCGTCGATGGATTGAGGGGCAAAGTGACCAGACCCTCACTGGTGCGGGTGAAGGGGCTGGATCGGAAGGGCAACTCTCTGGATTTCGAGGCGACAGAACTGTACGCGGTCTGTATTCAGCACGAACTCGACCACTTGATCGGCAAAGTCTTTCTCGATCGCATGACCGATATGTCAACGCTCACTCAGCTCCACGAGTTTTCGCAGTATTGGCAGAAAGAGCCCACGAACGTCATCTAACGCCTCCCGTACCGAACCGCTTGTGAAATCCCTTATTCGTGTTCTGCAATATCTCAGGCCTCATCGGGCTCTGGCCCTCACGACGCTCATCTGCGCCGCGTGCGCGACGGCGTTGGAGCTGGTGCCCCCCTGGGTCATCAAAATCATCATCGACGATGTGATTCAGGCGAAGCAGGCGTCATTGCTGCCATGGGCGATCGGTCTCCTGGTAGGCGCCCATGTATTCAAGAACCTGTTTGCCTCGCTCAGAATCCGGCTGAATAATCAGCTTGAGCAGACGGTAGTCCACGATCTTCGTCGGCATATCTTCTCCGCCCTCCAACGTCTGTCCATCTCCTATTTTGAGAATCGCTCGACCGGGGAGATCATGTCCCGGGTGACAAACGACACAGAGCATGTCGAGCGGATCTTCATTGATGGGTTCGAAGGGATGCTGACGGCGTCGCTGACTCTGATCGGGATCACGGGACTCTTGTTCATGCTCAATTGGAAGCTGGCGGCACTCTCGCTCTTGCCGATCCCATTGCTTGCCTTGTCCGCGAGTTGGTTTACATCGAGGGTCCATGGGTATTATCGGGAGACCCGTCAAAGCGCCGCTGAACTGAACGGCTATCTGCAAGATGCCTTGTCCGGCATCAGGGAGACGATGGGGTTTGGGCGCCAGGGACACGAACAAGCACGTTTCGACCGGCTGAGCCAGACGTATAGCGAGAAGAATCTCAAGGCGATGGTCCTGTGGTCGATGTATTCGCCGGGAATGATTCTGGTTGCCGCCTTCGGGACCGTCGTGATCCTCTGGTACGGTGCGGGGGAAGTCATGGAGGGCCGTCTGACGCTTGGCGAGTTGGTCTTGTTTCTGTCCTACCTGGCGATGTTCTATGTGCCCATCAACCAGATTCATTCGGTTAATCATATGTTGCAACATGCGTTGGCGGCGAGCGAGCGGGTCTTTGATGTGCTGGATACGATTCCGGAAGTCGCCGATCGTTCCCATGCAGTGGCTCCGGTCCATCGTGCCCATGGAGCCGTTCAATTCGATCAGGTCCAGTTCCATTATCGACCTGACGTTCCGGTCCTGAAAGGGTTCTCAGTGACTGTGCCGGCAGGAGAGCGCGTGGCGCTGGTCGGGATGAGTGGGGCGGGGAAGAGCACGCTTCTGAAGCTGTTGATGCGGTTTTACGACGTCACAGATGGGGCGATCTTTATTGATGAGAAGGATATCCGTGATCTGCCGATTGCATACTTACGTCAGCAGATCGGGTTCGTACAACAAGAACCGTTCTTGTTCAACGGGACGGTTCGGGACAATCTTCTCTATGGTGATTTGCATGCAGACCAGGCTCGGCTGGAAGCGGCTGCGCGCGCTGCTCGGGCGCATGAGTTCATCGCGGCGTTACCCGAAGGGTATGACACCTGGATCGGCGAACGAGGCGTCAAGTTGTCGGTCGGACAAAAACAGCGAGTCTCCATCACGCGGGTGTTGTTGAAAGATCCACCCATCGTCATTTTTGACGAGGCCACATCCAATATTGACACGGAGACCGAGGTGAAAATCCGCGAAGCGTTGAACGAGCTGACGACGGGACGAACCACGTTCATCATTGCCCACCGATTATCCACGCTTCACGATGTGGACCGGATTGTAGTGCTCGATACAGGTCGATTGGTGGAGGATGGCCGACATGATGAGCTGTTGAGCCGAGGAGGAGTCTACGCAGGGCTGTATGAGGCCCAGTTTCAGGTGTAGTTCGGAGCGAGGGTAAGGCTAACCAACCTAAACCTCGACCTGAGCCTCAGTCTTTCGTATTTTTGGCGGTTGCGGGTCCGAAGCGGAGGTCGGTATACTCCTTAGAGCGAACAATCGGAGACGGTCGATCGATGGTATTGTTGTACGAGAGTGATCCGTTGGATGACGAACACGCGCGAGGGCGGTTCTACCACGTCTGCCGGGGGCGAATCGATCAAACTCCATTGAACGTGCCGACACCCGATTCGCCGTACGAATGCCGGCAGTGCGGGATCGATCTCGAGGCGGAAGATTTCTTTATGGCTCTTCAGAAAGGATCGGTGTAGGACGAATGGCTGGGAGTGCAGGGAGAAAAACGGTCGGTGTCTCGCGAGGCCTGATGATGCTGTGCGAAACCTGTCATGCCCTGGTGATGACCGAGAAACTCACGGACGAGAAAAACTTTGTCGCCAACCATGACGACCTGTTCGATCTGATCTGTCTCGGCTGCACCGATATCAATCGCCCCTTGATCGACGACATGGCCGGCAGCGGCGAGTAATGGTGAAGCGTCGTTCGTGAAGCGTGAAGCGATGCAATAGCGAGCGGGCGCTCAGCGAATTTTGTGATCGAGTAGTTGTCGTGAAATTGAGTTATTTCAAAGATACTGACACGCGTTACATCGAATTACTGGGCAGCGACATCTCAGAATCAAAAGACTTGGACGAAAATACCGTTCTTGATGTGGATGCGAAAGGCGATGTCTGCGCAATTACTTTTGAGCATGCAAGTCAGCGCACGGATGTAAGCCATTTGATCGTTGAAGGCATCGCGGCCTAGTCCTGACCGTCGGGCTCGTGTGGTGAGTATGAACCTTGAGAAAGCGGCTGAAGGCATCGCCCCACCGTTATTTGCACTCCATCCCATTGAAGTACATACAGGTTGATTCGCCTGATTTGACCTTCCAGGTTTTGATCAGCGGCAGTTTGTCGTCGCCTCTCATCTCCACCACGAAATCTACGAGGCCGGAAATCGGAAGCTTTTCGATGTGCGGCTTCGCGGCGTCCGGCACTTCAACATAAAAGACCTTCCCGCTCGTGGAGATCAGGATCTGATTCTGCTCTTGATCAATGTAAATAACCGGGCTGTAAAAGCTGCGATCCTCGGCAAAGACCGGCATTGGTGACAAAGCGGCCACGGTCAGCGCAAGAACGAGGCCATAGCCGAATGATCGTCGTCGAGCAGGCATGTGCAATGCTCCTGATTCAAGCTACAGGGAAACATTATTACATTCTGGCGACGATGTGAACTGCAAAAAACGGGTCAACGGATGAGAACATCGGCAGGAGCGACACGACCTGATGCGATCCAATAAGTCTTGATGTCCGGTTCTGAATTCATGAGCGAGACAAGGAGATAGGCGGGAATGGGCAGGTTGATCTTGGGCCAAATTTCTTCGTAGTCGGTGGCGATTTTGATGTCGGTGATCGATGGACGGGCCGGATCATGAGGATGAGAGTGATAGACGACTTGTAGATCGAGCCCATTGTTGCGCATGTCTTTCTTCGCGGTAGAGAAGTCCTGCATATCCATGACAAAAGCAATTTCCGCCCGTTCCTCCGGTGAGAGCCGCTCAAGATGTGCGACTTTTGCCGAATCGAATGACGACAGGTTTTGCGCACCCTCCATCGCGACGATGTTCTTAATACGATAGAGGCGGCTGGCCACACCATCGGTGCCGGCCAGGAGCCCACAACATTCGTACGGAGTGAGTTCTTTCGCGTGGGCGATGATGTCGTCGAGAATGATCCTGGGAATGACGAGGTCGGCCACGTTAGATCGTGCAGGTGACGGTGTAGTCGAGACTCAGATCTTTGATCTTAGGATTAGGTCCGCAGAGCGGGCAGGCCGGATCTTTCGGACGATTGACTTTTCTGAACTTCATCTCAAGTGCGTCGTAAATCAGAAGCTTGTCGGCAATCGTTTCTCCGATCCCAAGGATTTCCTTGATCGCTTCCGATGCCTGGAGAATGCCCATCGTTCCCGCCAACACGCCGAGCACACCGGCTTCTTGGCAATTGGGGACCAACCCGGCCGGTGGGGGCTCGGGATAGAGACAGCGGTAGCAGGGATAGCCTTGATGCGGCTTGATCGTCGTCAGCTGACCCTCGAAGCGAAACATGCTGGCGGAGATCAGCGTTTTCTTGGCAAAGAAACAGGCGTCGTTCACCAGAAACCGCGTCGTGAAGTTGTCCGATCCGTCCAGCACGATATCGTATTGCGAGACGAGGGGAAGGATATTTTCTGCATCGACCAGCTGATGGTAGGTGTTGATGGTGATTTCAGGGTTAATAGCCGACAAGGTTTTCCGACCCGACTCCACCTTTGACTGTCCGAGCGTCGCGGTTGAATGCAGGATCTGTCGCTGTAGGTTAGAGAGGTCAACGACATCCCCATCGACCAACCCGATGGTCCCAATGCCGGCGGCAGCGAGATACAGACCAGCTGGAGATCCCAGGCCGCCTGCGCCGATCAGCAGGACCTTGGCTCGGCTCAGCTTCAGCTGACCTTTTCCTCCGACGTCTTGGAGGATGATGTGCCGGCTGTAACGTTGGATTTGTTGCTCGGTCAGTTCCATTATCTGTTCCGTAAAACGTGAAACGTTAGGCGATATGACTCTCAGCTGGTTTTGTTCCCCTTACGCCTCACCCCTTACCCCTGACGGAATTATTCCACCACATTCAATTCGATCGGATCGACGACACAACCTTTGGTACGCAGCCCAGCGACGGCCCGTTCGATCTCCGCTGTGTCGCCGGAGAGTTCCACATCAGCCCATCCGGTCGTCTCGCGAACATCGGCTCGTCTGACATCGGTCACGACGTTATACTCGCGCCCGATCTGATAGATGATCGGCTCTCGAATCTTGTCCTCTGGAAAACGAATATGGAAACGTAGATGTGCCATGCTTACCCTCCCGCGATCGCTGGGACGATGGAGACTTCGTCGCCATCCGTGAGGGACGTGTCTTTCCCCTTGAGGAAACGAATGTCTTCTTCGTTGACATAAATGTTCACGAAGCGACGGAGCTCTCCCGTTTCATCGCACAGGCGATCTTTGATGCCGGGATGTGTGCTGTTCAACGCGTCGATCATCTCCACCACGCTACCGGCTTTGGTCTCGACCTCTCCCTGGCCTTTGGTCAGGGGACGAAGCGGAGTCGGAATGCGAACTTTAATCATGCGCCACCACCGTTCTTTCCCATCTTAAACGTCTTTTCGAAGTCCACCAGGCTGGGCTGAATCCGCACTGGACGACCGACTGAATCGATCACCGCTTCCTGGGTCTTCAGTCCGTTGCCGGTGACATAGGCCACCGTCACCTCATCTTTTTTGATCACCCCTTGCTTGACGAGCTTCTTGAGCACGCCGATCGTGACGCCTCCGGCTGTTTCCGCGAAGATGCCTTCGGTTTGGGCCAGCAGCTGGATGCCTTCAACCACTTCCTCATCCGTCACCATGTCCATGGATCCATGACTCTCAGCGGTGGCTTTGAGTGCATAGTAGCCATCGGCTGGATTCCCGATCGCAAGAGATTTAGCGATCGTCTGCGGTTTCACCGGTTTGAAAAAGTCTCGTCCCGCCTTGAACGCGGTAGAGATCGGTGAGCAGCCTTCCGCTTGGGCGCCGTTGATCTTCGTGCGAACGTTGTCGATGAGGCCCAAGGCCTTCATCTCATGCAAGCCCTTCCAAATCTTGGTCAAAAGAGAGCCTGAGGCCATTGGAATGACGACTTGATCCGGTGTTTTCCATCCCAGTTGTTCCACGGTCTCAAAGGCAAGGGTCTTGGAGCCTTCAGCATAGTAGGGACGGATGTTGATATTCACGAACGCCCAGCCATGTTCACCGGCGATCTCGCTGCAGAGCCGGTTGACATCGTCGTAATTACCCTCGATCTCGACCACGTGTGGCTTATAGATCAGGTTGCCGAGCACCTTCGCAGCTTCAAGGTCGCCGGGGATGAAGACGTAGCAGTGCAGATTGGCAGCGGCAGCATGGGCAGACACGGAGTTCGCCAGGTTGCCCGTTGATGCGCAGGCCACGGTTTCGAAGCCAAGCTCGCGCGCGCGCGTGAGGGCCACGGCGACGACGCGATCTTTAAACGACAGGGTCGGGTGGTTGACGGTGTCGTTTTTAATATAGAGCTCGTCGAGCCCGAGATACGCGCCGAGGTTCTTCGCCCGTACGAGCGGTGTGAACCCGGCATGTGGCCCCACGAAGTTGGTTCCTTCGACCGGCAACAGGTCGAGGTAGCGCCACATGCTGTCCGGGCCGTCCTCGATCTTCTTGCGGGAAATGGTCTTCTTGATCTCGTCGTAGTTGTACTTCACCTCGAGGGGACCGAAGCACATTTCGCAGACGTGGATCGCCTTCGTCGGGTATTCCTTGCCGCACTCACGGCAAACCAGCGCTTTCATTTTGTTCATCGTGGCACCACCTTATCAAACCCTATGCAGATGGACGCATGGCGCATCCGGCATAGGGGTCCCCATCGTCGAACAGCTCGGTAATCGTCGGATGTTCCCCGCAGAGCGCGCAATTCGGATTACGCCGGACTTTGATTTCTCGAAATTGGGTTTTGCGCGCATCGAAGTCGAGCAGGCGATCTGTCAACGGTCGTCCGATACCGAGGACAAGCTTCAATGCTTCTGTCGCCTGAATCGTTCCGATAATGCCTGCCAAGACCCCAATGACTCCGGCTTCCTGGCAAGAGGCCACCAAGCCGTGTGGAGGAGGCGCTTTGAACACACAACGATAACAGGCCGATTTCTTCGGGATGATGGTCGTGACACGTCCGTCGAATCGCAGAATGCCGCCATGGACCAGCGGCTTGCCGGCGAAAAAACAGGCGTCGTTGATCAGAAACTTGGCCGGAAAATTATCGACGCCGTCGATCACGACATCATAGTCGCCGATGATCTTGAGGGCGTTGCCGGCCGTGAGCCGTTCCTCGTACATCGAGACCGATACGTCAGGGTTCAACGCCTGGATCTTTTCTTTGCCGGAGAGGACCTTGGGGCGACCCACGTCGGGAGTATGGTGAAGAATTTGGCGTTGGAGATTGGTCAGGTCCACCACATCACTGTCGATCAACCCAATGGTGCCGACACCCGCTGCGGCCAAATACAATGCGGCAGGGGAGCCGAGACCACCGGCACCGACGAGAAGAATCCTGGATTTGGAGATTTTCTTCTGCCCCTTGCCGCCGACCTCAGGCAGCAGGATATGTCGGCTGTAGCGGTTTATTTGTTCTTCAGTAAAATCCATGTCAGTCAGGGATGCTGAAAATGGCCTCCCGCTTTGTTCTCGGCTCGAAGAAATCCTCAACGTACCCCAGAGGGTACGCCTCCGGTTTCTTTTCGCCTGCGGCCTCGCTGGCGACCATTTTGAGCATCCCTCCTAATAACTGGTTGATCATCAAATATTAAAGTATTTCTCAATGCTGATGTAGCGCTCGCCGGTGTCGCACAGGATCGTGACGACATTTTTGCCGGGTCCCAGTTCATCGGCGATCTTTTGGGCGGCGAACACATTGGCCCCGGCGGAAATGCCCACCAGCAGGCCTTCCTTCTTCGAGAGCTGTTTCGCGGTCTGGTACGCCTCGTCATCCGTCACGGTGATGACGCGGTCGAGAATTTTTCTGTTGAGGACCCTTGGAATAAAACCCGCGCCGATGCCTTGAATCTTATGGGGGCCAGGGTCTCCCCCTGACAACACGGGTGAGCCGGCCGGTTCGACGGCGATCACTTGTACGTGTGGATTCCGTTCCTTAAAGACCTCACCGCATCCCGTGATGGTCCCACCGGTTCCAACGGCGGCCACAAACGCATCGATCTTCCCTTCAATCGCGTCCCAGATTTCCAGTGCCGTCGTCAACTTATGTATCGCAGGGTTGGCCGGGTTCGAGAATTGATCGGGCATAAAGTACGACGGATTTTGGGCCAAGATACTTTCCGCTTCCTTAATGGAGCCTTTCATGCCCTCCCAGGCCGGTGTCAACACCAGCTGCGCGCCATACGACGACAGCAAGCTGGCCCGTTCCATGCTCATGCTTTCCGGCATGACGAGGATCAGTTTGTATCCACGCACTGCCGCGACCAAGGCCAGTCCGATACCCGTGTTTCCGCTGGTCGGCTCCACGATGGTTCCGCCAGGCTTGAGTTTCCCCTGACGTTCCGCCTCATTAATCATACTGAGGCAGATCCGATCCTTGACGCTGCCGGCGGGGTTGAAAAACTCGACCTTCCCATAAATCGTCGCCGAGCCGGGCTTTGACAAACGGTTCAACCGAACGAGCGGAGTCTTACCGATCAGCTCGGTAATGTCTTTGTGTGGCGTCATACTCACCGACCCCCTCCCATATAAAAGAGAAACTCCACGTGATCTCCTTCATTGAGGTGGGTCGTCGCAAGATGGTCACGATCCAGCACCTTGTCGTTGACCTCGACGGCGACCATCTGAGGCTCGATGTTCTTGGTCTTCAGCAAATCGAGGACGGTTCCGCTCTGGATCTCCTCAGGCTTTCCATTGATCTTGACCTGCACAGATTCTCCCAAGTTGGCCTAGAGATTAAAGAATTTTGAACGTAGCAAAGGCAGGCTCTGCTTGTCAAGGCGATCGTGTGGTCTGTTAGAGTCATGGGCTGAAGATTGGATTCAGTCCGCCCGGCATGCAGGGGCGGATCCTGTCACAGAGGATTCGGTCGCAAGGACAGTTGCTACCCCATTTCCTTCCCGGCGCGATGATTATTCGTTGCTTGACGGCGCGGGATTGCGTCTGATGGAATGCCTGCGGTTGCGGGTGCAGGACGTGGACTTTTCCCGCAAGGAGATACATGTCCGAGACGGCAAGGGCGCGAAAGATCGGATCACTATGCTGCCGGAGTCGCTCAAGGCCCCGCTTCAGTGAGCACCTCACGCGGGTCAAGGCTGTTCATCAACGGGATCTCGCCGACGGGTGGGGCCGGGTCCTGCTTCCCCACGCCCTTGACCGGAAATACCCCCAATGCGTCGCAGGACTGGCGTTGGCATCCACACCACGGCCGTTTGCGCGGCGTCGCGAGCCGCTTTGCTCACCGGGCGCAACGCCCATGCCGTCGGCATGGGCGGCGTCCCGGAGACGGCGGTCGGATTCCCCGGATACAACGCCGTGATCCCGCGCAGCGCCGCGACCGTGTTCGAGATCCTGCGCCAGAACGGTTACGGCACCGCCTGGATCGGCAAGACCCACCTCACGCCGCATGCACGAAATCACCTCCGCCGGGCCGTTCGACCGGTGGCCGACCGGCATGGGCGCCGAATACTTCTACGGCTTCTTCGGCGCCGGCGTGAGCCAGTGGTATCCGCCGCTCTGGGAGAACACCACGCCGATGCGGGCGCCGAAAACGCCGGAGGAGGGCTATCACCTGGAGGCCGACATGGCCGACAAGACCATCGGCTGGATCCAGCGGCAAAAGTCGATCCATCCCGAGAAGCCGTGGATCGCCTACTACGCCCCGAACGGGCACAAGCCGCCGGTCGGCGTGCCGAGCGAGTTCATCAAGAAATACCGCGGCAAGTTCGACGACGGCTACGACAAGCTGCGTGACCGCATTCTGGCGCGGCAGAAAGAGCTGGGGATCGTCCCGGCCGACACCAAGCTCGCGCCACGGCCCGCGGCGCTTGCCGGCGTGGGACAAGCTCACCGACACCGACAAGAAGGTCGGCGCCCGCTGGATGGAGGTCTTCTGCGGCGCGGTCGAGTACACCGATTACCAGGTCGGCCGCATCGTCGAGGCCATCGAGCAGACGGGCGAGCTGGACAACACGCTCATCATCTACATCGCCGGTGACAACGGCCCGACGCCCGAGGGCGGCTTGCACGGCACCATGAACAAGCTGAGCTACTTCAACGGCGTCCCGGAGTCGCTCGACGACCTGGCGAAGCAGATCGACGATTTCGGCGGCCCGAAGTCGCACGGCAGCTATCCCGCCGCCTGGGCCTATGCCACGTCCACGCCGTTCACCTACGGCAAAGAGGTGACTCGGGCGGGGGCTGCAGCACGGCCGTGGTCATCTCCTGGCCGGCGCGCATCAAGGACAAGGGCGGCATCCGCCGGCAGTTCCATCATCTCATCGACGTGGTCCCGACCATCCTGGAGAGCGCCGGGGTGCCGGAGCCGAAGCGGGTCAACGGCGTCGACCAGAAGCCGATGGACGGGGTGAGCATGCTCTACACGTTCGACGATGCGAAGGCGAAGGACCGGCGCACGACGCAGTATTTCGAGCTGTTCGGCGGCCGCGCCATCTATCACGACGGCTGGTGGGCCGGCACGCGCCACGGCGTGGACGGCGTGACCGCTGCGCATGGCGGCACGCCGTTCGACGAGGACGTCTGGGAGCTCTACGACATGAGGACCGATTTCGGCCACGCCAACGACCTGGCGGCCAAAAACCCGGAGAAGCTCAAGGAACTGCAGGCGCTCTTCGACCGCGAGGCCCGCAAGTACAACGTCTATCCGATGGCCGATGACATCAGAGCCCTGCTGACCGCCGAGCGGCCAAAGCTCGTTTCCGGCAACAAGGCCAGCTACGGCCCGGGCACCGTCCGGCTTCCGGAGGACGCGGTCATCAACATCAAGAACCGGTCGTTCTCTCTCGTCGCCGAGGTCGACAACCCGGACGGCAACGCCGAAGGCATGCTCGTCACCCTCGGCGGGGAGACGGGCGGCTACGCGCTCGTGGTACAGAAGGGCAAGCCAACCTTCCACTACAACTTTCTCGGCCTGGAGCGGTACACGATCACCTCCTCGGAGCCGCTGCCGAAGGGGAAGAGCACGGTTCGCTTCGACTTCGCCTACGACGGCGGCGGCACGGGCAAGGGCGGCACGGGCACGCTGTCGGTCAACGGCAAGAAGGTGGCCGAAGGCCGGATCGAGAAAACGGTGCCGGTCGTCTTCTCGACGGACGACACCTTCGATGTGGGTGAGGACTGGGGCACGCCGGTGTCGCCGACCTACAAGCTTCCGTTCAAGTTCACCGGCACGCTGAAGAAGGTGACGGTGGAGGTCAAGTGACCCTCTGGATCGCGTCGCTTCAACGGGGCAAGAAGTCACTTGAGAAGGGATCCCACTCCCAGCGGTCAGTCTGACGAAGTCTGGCAGGTGGATTACCGTAAGTCGGCGTTCGCGTGTCCAGGGCCAGCTAACAACGCAGTGGAGCTGACGGGGAAAAAGCTGGCGCTTTTTCCCCGCAGCTCACCGCGGGCGTTAGCAACCACCCGGTGTTCACAGAGCCCGACGCAGGGACTGGAGGAAGTATCGAACTTCTGTTGCCGTGTGGGCATTCGACGCCAGAATAGCAGCTCCACGCGTTTGCCGATCCGCAGGGCGATGAGTTCATGATCGAAGAGCGACTGATCGATTCAGGAGAGCCAGTTGGCCGGAGTCTCGACGGGAGTCGGGACGCAAGAACAGTAGCCTTGACTTTGATCCGGCTCGTCGCCACTATGCCGCCTGCAAGGACGCCAGGATGTGGAAAAAGAACTTTCTCTTTCGCGCCGCTGAATCGACACCGTTAATCGAGTCCGAGAACGAGCTGTTCCATGATACGGAACCGGCGCTGGACAGCGCGGGCCTTGTCCTGGACAAGTTTCTCTCGGTGTGGGTGCAGGGCGAAGGGACGGAGGAGAAGCCGTCGACCTTTACGAATCTCTATGTCCGAACCGCGATGCTGGATATGAGGAAGCACGTGAGTCTGCTCCAGCCGCTTCAAGGACGTTCACATCAGATCAAGCAATTGCTCACCAAGGAGCAGAAACTGTTTCTCCGACAATGGCTTCAGGTGCATGCCCCACAGGCCTGGGAATCATCTGAAGATCACTTCCACGACCTCTTCGAGCCGGAATGATCAGGCCTTCGCCGTTCCTATTATCCACGCAGCGCTGCCGAGGGTTCATCATCTGGCTACTGGCCGCAAGTCTGCTTGGGCCAAGCTTGGAGGTCTCAGCGGCATCGGTAGAAGTCTGGTATGGCCCGGAGGATAGGCCGCTCGAACATCTCGTGCGGATGTATGATCGTGCCACACGATACATCTTTGTGGCCGTGTATGGCTTAACGTCGCCGCTTACGGTGAAGGCGCTGGTCGAGGCGAAACGGCGCGGCGTGGATGTTCGTGTCCTGACGGATCGCGAGCGACTGGGGGATGTGAAGCAGCAGACGGCCCTCTCCACGTTGCGCGAAACCGGGATTCCGGTCAAGATTAATCGGCACGACGCCCTGATGCATTTGAAACAGGCGGTGATCGACGACGAGATCAATACCAATGGGTCCATGAATCAGACGACCAGTGGGAACCGCTACAATGATGAGCGGCTGGATATCATCAGAGACCATGCGCTTTCCGTCAAAGCGCGTGAGAAGTTTCTTTCGCTCTGGAAAGATCACGAGCGATTCCAGGAATGGAAATGAATGGTGAGGGTGAATGGTAAGGACTACGGTGAAGAGCGAGCGAGGGAGTGAGGAGTGAACCTAGAAGAAACCGACATTGCGGTCGTTGGAGCCGGTGGAGGAGGGGCCGTGCTGGCCCTTGCGCTGGCCCAAAAGGGGATCAACACGATCGTTTTCGAGCAGGCCTCGGGACCACCACAAGGCTTGCGTGGAGAGATCTTGCAGCCGAACGGACAACAAGTACTCGATCGCTTGGGGCTCCTGAGTCGATTGCCGGCCGAGGCTACCTGTACGGTGCATAAGTTTCATTTTTGCCGCGTCGGGGGCGAGCGGCTGTGCACGGTGGACTATAGCGAACTGCCTCCACCGTACAATCGAGCCGTGGTCACACTGCCGAATGTGGCGCACCATGCCATTCTCAACGCAATCGAGCGCGAATCTTCTGTTTCATTGCGGTATCGATCGGCCTTCACGGGTCTGCTTCGAGAGAATGGGCGGGTCGTGGGGTTGACCGCCAAGCAGGGTGAAGATCATGTAACCGTAAAGGCAAAGGTGGTTGTCGGCGCCGATGGAGCATTCTCGAAAGTTCGGGAGGCCTTGCAGATCTCAGCCGATCTTCATCTCTACCCACAGGGGTATTTGATCGCTATCTTAGAAGCAGCGGTTCCCATGAGTGAAGCGAAATACTTTGTGGGGAAGCGGACGATTTTGGGGATGTTTCCCGCTGCCGGAAACAAAGTATACCTCTTCTACATGATCAAGACCGGCTCGTATGAGCAAGTGAAAGAGCAAGGCATGGTTGCTCTGCAGAACGCGTGGATCGCGATCGATCCCTCCAGTGAGGCCATCTTCCGTACATTGACCGACTGGAAACAGACCGCCTTCATGCCGACCGGGCGTGTCCGCACTCCGACGTGGGTGGCTGACGGCGCGGTACTGATCGGGGATGCGGCCCATGCGATGAATCCTCACGCATCGCAGGGCCGCATGCAGGCGATGGTGGATGCGATGACGCTGGCTGACCTTCTACCTGAGTGTCTGGCGACGAAGGATTACACCGCCGAAAAACTGAGGACGTACGAAACCGCCCGTCGGCCTCAAGTCACCATGTTGCAGAAGTTGGCTGATGAACAGGTGCTGTTCTGGAACACGGCGAATCCGATCATCGGATGTCTTCGTGATCGCGTCTTCGGCACGTTGGACCGGAATGCGCGACTCCGGTATCGCGTCTTGTCTACGACAGCCGGACTCCGCAAGGAGCCTCCCTTCGGCATGATGGATCGTCTGATGGCGGCGGGATTCCTGCCGGATCCTTCGGCTCGCGATACGGCAGCGAGAGGCATTCAGTAACCCCATGCAGTCGGTAGATTGGACCATCGACGGCTTGCCGGAAGAAACGCAAAAACTCTTAAAGTCATACGTGAAGGATGTAGCGAAGGTCTATGGAAATGAATTGGAAGGAATCCTCTTGTATGGCAGTGCGGTGCGAGGGGAATTTCTACCGGGCAGCTCCAATCTCAACGTGCTGTTGGTGATGTCGTCTTATGATCTCGCGGTGCTGAAAAAGTATGACAGCATTCACAAGCGCTGGAGCAAGGAACACGTAGTGGTCCCGCTCTTCCTAACAGCAGCCGATCTTCAGTCCGCTTCGTTTGCCTTCCCTCTAGAATACCAAGACATCCACGAATGCCATCGACTGCTGTGGGGGCAAGATCCCTTCGTCGGCCTCAAGATCGATGCCCGTTACTTGGCCGCAGAAGTTCTCCAGGCATTGCGGGGGAATCTGCTCCGCCTCCGTCAGCGTCTCGTGGAAGGACGAAGCACTGAGGAGGCCATCACCATCCTCTTGTCGCTATCCGTAACGGCACTTCTGCCGGCGCTGCGTGGTCTGCAACGATTGCTGGATCGCCCTGTTATTGCTCATGGGGAGCCGCTCCTGAAGGACCTCGAATCTCATCTGGAGGTCGATCTCACAGGCCTTCGTGATGCGCTGGCGCTCAAGCGTGGGCACATCTCTCCAGGGCAGAAAGAGATCCCCAGGCTTATGGACCGATATCTTGAAAGTCTGACGAGGCTCGTGACCACCGCCGAAGCGCGGATCACCAAATGATCATTCGACCTAAGAGACGAACAGTTGATGTGAGCTTGCTGAGCCTGATGCTTGTGCTGTCAGCGGTTGATGTCCCGGCGTCGCTGTACGAGCGGCCCAAAGAGCGCGTACCTCTTCCCAGCCCCATTGGATATGTCAGTGATCATGCACAAGTGGTGGAGGGGGAGTGGAAGGAACGCATCCGGTCCGTCTGCATCGATCTTGAAAAGAAAAGCGGCGTGGAAATGGTGATCGTGACGGTGCCCAGCATCAAGCCCTATCCGTCGGCCAAGCACTATGCGGACGCGCTGTATGAAAAGTGGCAAATCGGCTCGACCCAGCAGGAACATGGACTCATGGTGTTGGTAGCGGTGCAAGAGCGTCAGGCCGCGATGGCCTTGGGGCGAAAAATGTTTCCGGTCATCACCCCGGCCGTCAGGAACGACGTCAGTCGCGCCTATCTTCAGCCCGCGATTGAGCGAGGACATTTCGGTGAAGGGCTGTATCGCACCGCGGTTGCATTGGCGACGCCGGCGCAAGAGGTGAGGCTCACTGCTCCATCCAAGCCTCGGATGAAGGGGCTCGGGGTCTGGATTACGCTCGGTACCACCGTGGCGATTGTTTCCTTTTTCTGGTGGTTGAGCCGACCGGATTTACGGCACCCCTATCGGCGGATTCAAAAAGGAGAGTATTGGGGAACCGGCCAAGGAGGCTTCGGCGGCAACTGGGGTGGATTTGGGGGAGGCACAAGCGGGGAGGGGTATCGATGAGGATGAAAAATACATCAACGCCAGTTGTGTTCGTTATGCTTGTTGTGTTCCTGTCAGGTTGTTCAACCACCGCCAAGGGACCACAAAGCTCGACCCCCACTCAAGATCTTACCGATGCCGCGATTGAGCGCTACATTCGTGCCCATCCGGAAGTGATCGAACAATCGCTGCAGGGATTGCTGGCCAAACGTGAAGCGGAACTGAAGGAGCATCACAAAGCTGCCCTTGCGACGAAGCAAAATGAACTGCTGCACGATCCGGCGTCACCGGTCAGCGGCAATCCGAAGGGCGAGATCACCGTGGTCGAGTTCTACGACTACCGCTGCGGGTTCTGTAAGAAGGCGGCATCGGCCGTCACGGAACTTCAGAAGGTCGATTCACGAGTAAGGATGGTCTACAAGGACCTCCCCATTCTGGGCGAACCGTCGGTGCTCGCGGCCAAGGCCGCGCTCGCGTCTCAAGCGCAAGGCAAGCACCAAGTCTTTCATGAGGCGCTGCTCGCCTCTCACGCAGACATGACAAAGGAAGCCATCTTGAAGATTGCCGTAGGCGTAGGCCTCAATGCGAAACGGCTGGAAGCCGACATGGCCAATCCCAAGTGGCAGGCTGTCATTGAGAAGAATCGCGCCCTCGCCCGAGAACTCGGCATCTCGGGGACACCCGGCTTCATCGTTGGTAACGAACTGGTGCCTGGGTGGTTGGATTTGAAGGGGCTAAAAGAACTCATTGCGCGGGCGGGACATGGAAGATGACGGATCGTTGGAAACGCACTGGGACAGTAGGGCGGTACCGATGTTTGCTGTCTACTGGGTGGGATATGAATCCATCCGATGAAGGGTGTTATGCCGATCTGGATAAGCACCCGTGGTAAACGGTCCCTCCGTTGCAGCCCATTGAAACGGCAACAGTCATGGCGGATGTTTCCTAAACCCCAGTGGCGTGTTATACGGGCAGAAATCGGGTGATCCGGCTCTTATGCGGATCGTCCTAAACATAGTTAGGCGTATCATTTGTCTACAGATCCGGAGAGGAGGCAAACATGAGCAAGGATCTGATTCCAAAGATGACGTTGGCCACATCACGGCGGACGTTCTTGTACCGGAGCGCAGTGATGCTTGGGGGCGCGCTTCTGGGGGGGCCCGCTTTTGCCGCCAACCAAGTCTGTCGCCTCACCGAGCCCGAGATAGTTGGTCCGTTCTATCGGTTCGGCGCGCCGTTTCGGAGTCAGCTGGCAGGACCTGACGAGCCCGGTGACAGGCTTATTCTGACCGGCACTGTATTCAGTTCAGACTGCCGTACACCCTTACCTGGGGCGCTGATCGAGGTGTGGCAAGCGAACAACGCTGGCCTATACGACACGAGCAAGCCTGGCAACTTCACCGAGGCCTCCACGTTCCACTTGCGGGGGATGTTGTATACCAATGAAAAAGGCCAGTACCAGATTGAGACGATTGTACCGGGCCGTTATCCGGTCCCGCCGAATCTGCCGGGGCTTGTGAAATACGCGGGATTGACGCGACCCGCTCACATTCACTTCCGGGTGATCGAATCGCTGCACGTCCCGCTCACGGCGCAGCTCTATTTCAAGGGTGACCCCTTCATCGCCAAGGACCCCTGGGCAGGCCACAAGCAATCCTTGGCTATCGATCTAAAGCAGGACGGTAAGCTTCGACGCGGAGTTTTTGACATTGTGCTCGGTAGGGGCTTTTGAGAGGGCGCCTAACGAAGGCATGCAGGCGACGGCGTACAGCGTCCGCTGCGCACCCGCTTCCCGCCGCGCCTTATGCCCGGCGTTAGGTCGATTAAATGCATGACAGCATCTACATGGCAAGTATCTACCGTCTCACTGGCGTGAATTTCTGGCAGAGCGCCAAGCACTTGAGTGAGAAGATCGAAGTAGACGACCGGGGGTAACCCATGAAGCTGGCGGCGCTCCCATTCTACTTCCTCGTTTCCCACGCCGCGGAGCTTTTATTAAAATCGGCGCTGCTGAAGAGAGGATTCTCAGAGTAGGAGTTGAGGGAGTTCGGCTACCGGCACAATCTCGACAAGCTCCTCACGGCGCTCATGGAAAAAGGTGTTACAGTAACACCAGGAACGACCAGTTTGGTGCGTCAGCTCTCTGAGCAGCACCAAACTCACGCGCTTCGATATTCAGTCCTCGGTGACGATGGGAAACCGACCTACTTACCTCCCCCGGGATTGCTTCTTGAAATGCTTGAGGAGCTTCTGTTGCTATCGCGCATCTCAACTCAGGGGGTCTGATGATCGCGCTACTGAACGGTCTAACGGTAGGGAGTCTTTATTTGAGTACCTCCACTGCTACGTGGCCAGCTTCACGTGACGTTTTGTGATCAGCCCTCGCAGAACCTCGATGAGTCAGTAGCCTACCGCCATTTTTTAATCATCTCGACCCGATTTGGCCATGTTGCACCTCGGTCTGGCGGTGCGTATGATCGCACGGCTTCTTTCATGAGGAGGCGTTATGGCGAAGATCACTGAGATCGCTCCGGACCTATTCCGCATTACGACGTTCGTTGAGCCGTTCAATATTCAGTTCAGTCAGTTCTTGATGCGCGACGATGAGTCGCTATTGTTCCATACGGGCCCGCGCGCTCTGTTTCCAGAGGTCAAAGCCGCCGTGGCGTCGCTTATGGATCCGCAGACTTTGCGCTGGATTGGGTTCAGCCATTTTGAATCCGACGAATGCGCAACAGTGCCGGAGTGGCAGCAACAGGCTCCGCACTCCGAGGTGGTGTGCAGCATGGTGGGCAAAATGGTGAGCGTCGATGATTGTCTGGCGATTCGACCCGCCAAAGGGATGGCCGACGGCGAGGTAATCGAGACCGGACGATACCGCTTCCGCTTTCTGTCGACGCCGCATGTGCCCCATTGCTGGGAAGCGGGATTGATGTTCGAAGAAACGGAGCGGACGCTCCTGTGTTCGGATCTCTTTCACCAAGATGGGGACGTAGAACCGATAACGGAATCGGACGTGATCGATCGCTGTCGGAAGACGCTGGTGGGTTATCAGCAAGGTCCATTGGCGAATTACGTGCCCTATTGTTCGTTGACGGATACGACGCTGAATAAGTTGGCGGCGCTACAGCCGAAGCGGCTGGCGACCATGCACGGATCGGTCTACGTAGGGGATGGAAGTAAAGCACTTCACGATCTTGCCGCTGTTTGGCGGGAGGTTCTCAGCCCGCAGTCAATTCAGTAGTGCCCTGTGAAGCAAAAGGCCAGTCCCCTTAATGGTTCGCGATGAACCTTTGCCGTAGAGTATGAATTAGGTTGCTTCCGGCGGCGAAGCGGGTGATCGGCATGTCAGAATCGGACACCGAGATAAAATGCCGGCATGACATTGGTGTGCAAATCGACGGTGGCTCCGCCGACGCGTACGTTGTCACCGAGCGACGTGAAGTTGAGCAGGAAATCGGCCGTGATCGCTAGTCGTGGAGTCACGGCATAGTCGAGCCCGACGCCGAGCGGAATCAAGAACGACCCATAGGTGTCGGCGGCGGCCCCGCTGTCGGCATCCTCGATGCCGGCCCGGACAAACCCGAGACCGCCTTGGAGCACGAGTTTGGCCAAATGCTCGGTTCCTGGAATATCCCACCAGTATTTCGCCTGGGCCGACAGCCCGAATAAAAAGTCGTTCCCCACGCCGGCATATTGAGCCAATCCGCCGATGGAGAACCGGTGCATGACGAAATAATCGGCATGTCCCTTAATTCCGAACTCCGCGACGCCGTCCGGCGTATTGGCCATGAAACCGAGGCCGGCTCCGCCGGACCATCGGCCCGGGTTCAGCGCGGTGACATCCGTCTCCGCGCGAGCGGCCATGGTCAAGCCAATGAGCAACGATCCACAGAACCACAGGGAAGAAAAGACCGGAAGGGGGTGACGCGTCATCATGACCTTCTCGCCAGCCGGATCGTCGGTCCAGCCGGTGCTTCTTTTCATAGCGCATTACTGCCCTTGCGCACAAGCGATGGAGTAGACCATCGTTCGTACGAGGCAGGCGCTGGCAGAGTTGGAACAGGCCATGCAATGATACGATAAGCCACAGCATGGGCTCGGGGAGTCGTTCTTTCAATAAATCGCTGCCGCCATTACTCGAATTCAGGAAGCTCCGAATATCTGGCCTGAGTTTCGACCAAGAACGAGACGCTTCCTTGTGCATCGTTTCCCGTTCGCAGTGCTCTACAGTCAACGCTCAAACAGTTTGCTCGTCGTTGCTGTAATGCATCTGAAACGACGACCGGGCTATTGGAAATCGCGATTACGGTAAGCCAGTGCCTCCTCCCTGAAGAAACCCAGACCTCATAATAGTTCCCAGCTGGCTCAGCGGCCCTTGACCAAAGCCAACGAACAGGCTGAGAATGTGGCTTATGCTGAGGACCTGGAGCTAGGCGGGTCCAACTCAACATTCGTAAGCCACAGACAACAACACAGGGAACATGAAGATCGCCATTATCGGAGCCTCGGCCGGTGTCGGACTCCAAGTCACGCGTCTCGCCCTAGAAAAGGCTCATGAGGTCGCCACCTTATCGCGCCGGGCCGTTCCGCTCCCCGATCACACCAAGCTGAAAAGGGTACAGGGTAGTGCGACAAACCCAAGTGATGTGCGGGCCGCAGCAGAAGGCGCTGAGGCCATTCTGGTCACGCTCGGTGTGAAGAGTCCCTTTGCCACCACGCTGTTTTCAGACTCTGCGCGCCTCCTGCTTCAAGTATTACAAGAGACCGGTTCCTCCGCAACACTCCTCGTGCTCACCGGTTTCGGCGCAGGCGACAGCTGGAGCTATAACCCGCTCCCCATGAAGATCCTCTTCACGCTGCTCCTCAAGGCAGTCTATGCGGACAAGGGCGAGCAAGAGCGCATAATTGCTGGGGCATATCCGCGCTGGGAAATCGTGCGTCCCGGCCGGTTAACCAACGGCACAATGACAGGCCATTATCGCGTGCTGGACGAACTGACGAAAGGTATGAAGGTTGGCGCTATTTCCCGTGCTGATGTGACACATTTCATGCTGGCACAGGCGGAGCACCCGACATACCTTGGCAAGTATGTGGCCCTCACCTACTGACGTCGATGTGCTGATTATCGTCTTGGAACGACCCGGCCTTCTTCTAGATCTTGAAGATCCGACCAAGCGGTAATATCGGTGCGTGACGGATCGATGGCCGACAGGTATTTTTTGAACTTGGCCGCACTTTCAGGAGAACTCGGTCCGCGTGCCAACAGCTTCTGATTCCATTCTTCCAACTCAGTAGGCTGGTGTGGCTTTGCCGTTCGCTCAAGCCACTTCACGACTCCCTCATCGGACGAATTGGCCTTAACCGTAGCCGTGAATTGCTCGCTGGTGATGCCCGTAAACTCCATCAGCCGTTCGTCCATCGGACAGGGATAGATATACTCGCCTTCCGTCCCAGCGAGCACGGCGCGGCATTTGTCGATCATGCGTGCAAGGTGGGCATAGCCCACCAGCTTGAATCGCATACTGCGCGGAAAATCTTTGCGCAAATCCATCGTTAGAGCAACTTGTGGTTCTTGAAGGTCAGGTTCTTTACGACGACTTGACCGTTCTCATAGGTGATAATCCGTCTGGTCGAGGGAAGATCGGATGAACCGACACGGACATGGGTATCGGTAAAGCTTTCGACATTGGTCAGTTTGCCGTCGGTCGGTGAATAGTAATAGACCGTGTACTTGGTCGTGAGATTCTTCTGGTCCTGTGTGATCGCGCTTTCTTCAACATTGATCGTAAAGGCGAACGGGTTCATGCCGGGATGGGCCATCTTGCGGTTGATCTGTGTGATGCGGTTGTCCTTGACCCGGTAGAAGGAATTCGAGCCATGGATGATCAATTTCGTGCCGAACGGATGACCGTCTTCTTCCATCGTCAACGAATACTTTCCGTCCGACTCTTCGAAGCTCCGTGGTCCACGATGGACCGCGATCATGCCCAGTTGTTCTTGCGCCCATTTTTGGGTCTCGCCATCACCTAATTGAACCGATACTTCACGGGGACTCTTGACGGTGACGGAGCCGCTGGTTTCTTTCCCGTTCACATTCACGGTGAGGTCAGCTGTAAACCCCTTAAAGTCTTTTGGCCAGCGCGCGGTTCCTTCGAACGCTCGGCGCAGGAGATCGCGCGCGTGAGGGTCATCGGTGACGGTCGAAGGTGCTTGTGTGTGCTCCATGATGGATCTCCTCTCACAGGATGCTGAAAAAGTCCGCCAGCGGCGTTCTCGCATCGCTCAGAGGCTCAACGTACCGAAGCGTACGCCTCGCCGCTTCGCTCGCTGCGGCCTTGCTGGACAGCCTTTTTGAGCATCCCTCAAGTTATTCTGTTGTTAGCACCGAACGGAAACTTCCGGACATATTTTTGGCATCAACATATCGATTCTATACTTATACCGGTGCGCGCGACGGCACTCAATAGTGAAATCCCCTGAGTCGGCGGCCTCTCGGCTTCTATTCCATCTACGCGAGAGCCTTCTGATGGTGGATCGAACGGTAGGGCAACATTCGATATTCCAAAAATCATCATAATTCTGATATACTTCGACAATTTTTTAGGCTGGGTTGTTGGACCGCAGCAGCCCTGATCAGCCGGTCAGCCTTGTGTTGAGGAAGGATGGGCATGGAACGACGAGCCGCTTCGCATACCGAAGAAGAAGAGATGAATCAACGCCGCAAACTCTTGAATGCGGCGAGACGAGGCGACACGAAAGCCATCGGCAAGCTGTTCGAACTCTATCAAGTGCGCGTGCTCAGCGGAGACCAATTGGTCAAGGTCAACCGCACCTCCACCTACATGACTCCCGTGAAGCAGAGCGGCAAGTCAAAGGCTGCGGGGAAAAGCGAGAAATCGAGCGCTTCGAAGACCTCGAAGAAATTGGGCAAGGCGTCTAAGCTGGTTGCCAAGAAGGAGTCGACAAGCACACCCAAACAATCGGCCAAGAGCGCATCCAAACATAAATAAAACAAGTTTGATTACTGCACGGCCACTCTGAGCCCGCCTCCTGTCAGTTTTCCCGCAATATCATTCGCCTGTTCTGTCGATCCGGTGAAGACAATAGCTTCCCCCTCATGGTCGATCCGATAGGCCAACTCAAATGCCTTGGTCGAGGTCATCGCGGGAATAAACCGACAAAAGAGCTCGATCACTTGTTGGTAGGTGTGACAGTCGCAGTTGTAGACGACAACACGAGACTCAAAACCGGTTCCCGAACCGGTCTGCGTATCTTCGGTGGTTTCTGGAATGGTCTGTGGCGTGGCAGGTGTCGGCATGGAGCGGGGCTTCTAACGGATCTAGCGGAAACAGGTCAACTCTGAGTCGCTGGAGGTCATGCAGTGGCTTAGACCTTATCCATATCAATCACTTCGGTAGCATCCCATAAGTTTTGCAACTCGGCCTCAGCCAAATCCTTTTCACGGTCGGCCTCCGTTTCTTCTCCAAAAGTCCCTCGCGGCGGTGTCGAGGTGGCGCCCGTGCGTCTGTCCTCAGCGGCCGATGCGGTGGTCGTCTGAGGGCGACGCCGTTTCTTCGACGGATCCATGTTGACCGGCATGAGGTTCCTCCCAAGAACTGCTGTTAGTCTTCTCTCATTCTGACCGTCTTGTCAATCGGCGAAAGACGCGTGATAGCTGGAACCAGGATGAGTTCTACCGCCTTGCTGCATATTCGATGTGCTGGTTCTTGTGGCCCACTCAGAACAGCTGCTCCGCCACCGTATCGGCGTAGCGCCGACCCAAGGAAGTCAGTCGTATCCGATCGTGATCGGCATCGAGCAAGCCCTTCGCGACAAGCGCATCGATCTGATGATCTCGTTCCGCGTCCGTGACGGCTGTTCGAGGGACACCCCGAAGAAGACGCAAGCCGAACACAAGGGCATCTCGCTGGCGCTCGGATGCCGAAAGGGTTGTGCGGTCGGTCATCGGCAGCCGGTTGTCGTTCAAGCATGCGGCATAGGCGTCGAGATCCGCAACATTTCCAAACCGGATTCCATCGAGATAGGACTGGGCGCTTGGGCCGAGTCCAAGATACTCGCCACCGGTCCAGTAGAGGAGATTATGACGACAAGCATAGCCGGGTTCGGCATAGTTTGAAATTTCGTATCGGGAAAATCCCGCTTCGGCAAGGAGGCGCTCTGCCGCTGATCCCATGTCTATCTGAAGCATGTCGTCAGGCGGCGGGACAAGACTCCGTGCGATGTCCTGAGCGAGCCGCGTACCTTCTTCAATCGTAAGCGCATAACAAGAGACATGCGATGGGGTAAGCGTCATGAGCGATTCCAAGGTGTGTATCCAATCCTGCATCGATTGGCCCGGCAGCCCATACATCAGATCGAGGTTGATATTTCCGAACCCGGCGCGGCGCGCAGCCTGGATCGCGGCCGTCGTATCTTGCGCTTGTCCAAAACGCCCGAGTGAGGCGAAATCCTTGTCCGCCATGGATTCCGCTCCAAAGCTGATCCGGTTGAATCCGGCATCAGCCAAGGTGGCGAGATCTCTTTCGGTGACGGAAGAAGGGTGTGCCTCCACCGTCATCTCCGCTGTGTCGCCGGTCGGCCAGGTAGCTCGAATCAGCGTCAGAAGCGCGGCCAACTGATCGGCGGGAAGGGACGTCGGCGTCCCGCCACCGAAGTAGATACTCTGCAAGGCGCGGCCATCCAGGGACTCCTGCCGACGAGAGAGTGAAATTTCTTGGGTGAGGGCGGAGTGAAACCGCGCCATCCGATCGGATCGAGCGATTTCAAGGTAGAAGGCGCAAAAATGGCAACGGCGGCGACAAAATGGGATATGAACATACAGACCGAGGTCTTCGTCCGAAGGGCTCATCGTTTCAACGAGACGGGAAGAGGTTGTGAGAAATCCTTGGCCAATACGATTTCGATTTCATCGGCCGGCGAGACGCCTCGGTTGCGGATGTGCGACGCCCAACCCTCATGCCTGCGAAGCGATTCAAAGACGGATTTGAGCAGTTGGGGTTTAATCCGTGCTTCCCATTCTCGTACCCAATTGCGTTCATCTTCGTCTCCGGCATAGTCGTCCGGAAACGAGGCTTCCAACGTGAAGCGAATGGTAAAGGTTTTGTCTTCCTGGTACATACAATCCCTGTCGTTGCGATTCAGTCGGCGTGATTTTATAATGCGTTCGGCAACCAAAGGAGTCATCAGCTATGCCTATCTTCGAATATGTGTGTCGCGAATGCAATCACCGTTTTGAGCTGCTGGTCCAAGGATCGGCGGAGGCGGCTTGTCCCAAGTGCAAGACGACCAAACTCGATAAACAGTTTTCGGCCTTCGGAGTCGGGGCCACAAGCAGTTGGGCCTCTTCAGGCAGTCCCGGCGCCTGCGGCAGTTGCGGTGATCCCCGCGGTCCCGGTGCTTGCTCGATGAACTGAATAGCCTATGGTCACGCCGGATGAACAGGCGGTACAACGCGCGATCTCAGCATCTCTCAATCCGATCCTCTCATCAAGCTGCTGCAGCAAGTGCGATTGGGCCGCATGAAACCTACGGATGCAGGCTTGCGCGCCGTGACGGAATCTTGGCTGGGAATTTATGAGAAGGCCTTGGCCACCGATGGTCTGACTCAGTCCGATCTGCGCCGACTCAACCCAGCTCCTCGGCTTGCAGTTCTCATTGACACCGGCGTGCTCACTGACGATCACCCAGGTGTGGAGTCTCTGATGTCTGCTTACAACCGAGCCGTCGCTTAATACGCATCTTTCGCGCAACGAAATCCGGTGCCACTGGGACGGCTGTCCATCGTGCCCCAGTCGCGATCGGTTGTGCGGAGACTAGCAGCGGGTTTAAGCCATGACCCGCCTCGCATGGCTTTGATCGCCCCTCGAATCGGACCCGTGGGGTCGCCGAGCGGGGCATGTTTATAATAATTCGGATCGTACCAATCTTGTACCCATTCCGCGGCATTGCCGGCCATCCCAAATAGACCGTACGGGCTTACTGATTGTGGGAAACTGTCAACCGGCATCGTTAGGACTTCTCCCTGTATTCCTTTCTCCTTAGCCAGACGAGCACCCTCGCCTCTGACCCAGAAGGCATCCCAATCCGCTCCGCTAGTGAACTCGATCGTCCGTTGCGCCCAGTAGCTGGCGCTATTCGCCATGGTAAAGTCCCAGATATTTCCCCAGGGGTACCGTCGGCCATCGGTTCCGCGCGCGGCCTTTTCCCATTCCGCTTCGGTCGGGAGGCGTTTCCCGGCCCAGCGGCAGTAGGCCTCGGCATCCTCCCAGCTCACATTGACGGCGGGATGGTATTCGATACCCGAGATGGGACGGTCGTTCGTCCAGAGAGTTGCCCCTTGGCTTGCATTTGCCGGAGGGCGATGACCCGTTGCTTGCACGTAGACGGCATAGGCCTGGTTGGTCACCTCAAATCGGTCCAAGAAGTATCCACTGAGGTAGACGCGTCGTTCCGGACGTTCGTCAGGGAAACCGTCGCTTCCTTCGGGGGAACCCATCGTAAATTCTCCCGGAGGAATGAGAGCCATCTCTGTGGGAATGTCAGCGCCGGATAGCCGATGGGTAATGGTTGATGGCAAGGAAAAGTACACACAAGGAGAGGAAGGGTCGGGCCATTAGGGAGCCTTGATACCACAAGCCCTGGCGACCGCATCGCGATAATTCAGCCACAGAGACAAGCTCTTTTTTACGCATGTCAGCACCGATTGCCGAAGCGCGGGCGCGGTGTAATTGACGACCATGTCATAGGCATCGTGCCGATGGCCTGCTTCGACCATCTGGTGGGCTCGAATCAGATCCATTCGGCTTGGCGAAACTCCGTGATACCGGACCAAGGGATGAAGGCTGATGATGGATTCGATATCTTCCGAATGTTTCCTCTCCGGAGTCGCAAGAATCTCCTTGCGATCCTTCACGCTGCCTTCAACGAAAATAGTCAAGGTCGCAGCGGCCAACACCCAATGGCTGTGACTCGACATCTGCTCAAGCCAGGCGCGATAGGTTCGGGCCGCAGGCAGTAGATGGGCACGTTCGAAATCCCGTCGGCGGTAGCCCAATCCTTCCATCATCGTCAGGAAGAGCTCAGGATGAGATTTCCCCAGCGAGAGTCCTCCGGTTTCTTCTTCATAGATGTTTTCAGCCAACATATGGCGGACTGAAAGTGGAGGGTTGGTTCCGAGGATCCGTGATAAGAAGACGGGAAAGTCTCGAACGTAGACGGCGTATTCATGCTGAAAGTGAGTTTTGAGCCGCGCTTTGCTGAGCCGGCCTGAAGAAAAGTATTCCCATGCCCAGTGATGCTTGTCGTCCATGATCTGGAGGAGCGCTTCAAGAAACGCAGATTTCTTCATGTAAACGGACATGATGCCTTGCCTTCTCGGGTGGAGTCTCGCTACAATTCGGATTGCAGAGGAACCGCCGATGAATCCAATAACGATTCAAAATCCCGACGAGATCCTCAATATGTTGGCCGACGTGACCCTTGGTGGGACAGGTTTTACGACCGATTCCTTACTCGACTACGTGTTAGAAGAGGGATTTACCGAACCAATCTTCCTCAATGCCAGCGGCGAGGACCCGACTGCGTTTTTCAAGGGCCAACCGAATGCCTGGGCTATTTACCAGGTTCGTGAGTGGAAGCGTGTGCTCACCATCTCGGGTGGTCCGGGCCAGGAACGGCGCGCGCGAATTACAGAAACTCCGTGACTCGTCTTCGAGTGTAAAACGATAGGCGGTAAAGTGCAACCAAGGGGTAAATTTTACGCGTGAACGATCAATGGATGGACGGCTCATGCGGCTGATTCATCTGACTAACGCGCAAAATGTCGGTGAGCTCGCGATGATCAAGAGCTTGCTCGACGGCAACCGCATCGCCTACGTCGTCCATGGCGAACATGTCAGCAGCCTCTATCCCGGTGTGCCGTTCTTCGTCAGTCGCGTCATGGTCGACGTGTCCGATCAGGCTCGCGCCGAAGTCCTTCTGAGCCGGCTGAGGCTCTCGATCCGGGAAGCATCAGCCTAAATTTTCCATTCAACGAAGACGACGGCCATTGTTACGGCTGGAGTTTGGGGTGCGGTTTTTCTGCCGGGAAATCACGGGAGCGGCGTTCGCGCGATCCTTCGTACCATCCTCCTATCAGGATCCCTTCCTCGAAATAGAGATAGCGGTGACGGACAACGGCCGAGCTTTCCCAATCTTCAAAAATCCACTCCTCTTGCCGGATCCCTTCTTTGGTGAACGTCGTATTGATCGTCTGCGGTCCGCCCCACGATTGCAGAACCTGTTCTTTAGTCATTCCCACCATGACACGGTGTTGTTCGATGTGCTTCTGAAAGTCCTGATCGCCAAGTTGCACGATCATCGGCCATACCATCATCATGAGGACAAACAACGCAAGCCCGGCATAGATGATAATCCTCACCGGGCGGCGGCGAATGAACGACGGTTCTTCGGGTTGTGACTCGGGCGAAGCCGGATGAAGGTCAGTGATCATGATGTACGCAGAAGCGGCGCATGCTAACAACGGAGTGTGATGGAGTCAAGGCATGGTTATTTTCAGTAATCAATTCCAAACAACAGGCAACGAGATATACTGACAACCATGTCATATCGGGGATGCTGGAGCATCGTTCCGCTCTGTTTGATCGTCGGTGTCTTGGCCGTCGGGCAATGGGGTGCCGTCGAGGCTCATGCCGCCACCGTGTATTCCTACATCGACGATCAAGGGAACCCGGTCTTTACCGACACGCCCGAGACGATTCCTGAAAAATATCGCGCGAAAGTGAAAACGCATGAGAGGCCTGATACTGTGTCGAACACGCCATCGATGATCCAATCAGCGCAACAGAAGATTAAGGAACGGGCAAAGGATTATGGATGGGAGATGCCGTCGTTTCACATCGATATGGCGGGGTTTACCCCAGCGCAATCCAAAATTCTGACCTATGCCGGCGCAGCCGCCGTGGTGTTGCTGCTGATGATGTATATCAGCAAAAGTCCGTTCATCCGGATATTAGGATTCTGTCTCCTTATTGTCCTCGGGATCGGAGCCCCGGTGCTGATGTATGTGAGCGATGGCGGACCGAGGGACGCTATGAAGAAGAACGCTTCCGCATCCGGCCAAGCTCAACAAGATCGCCTTCATCAAGCAGCACAGTGAACGTCCCCATCTCCGGTGTACTATCTGTAGACTATTCCTCGTATTTAGGAACGGGTATTGTTTTGTATGATGGCTTGAGGGGAGCAGATGGCTGGTTGAATTGGTGAGAGTAAGGATTCGGAATCCGTTCATGGGTATGCCGCTGACGCTGTGTCACCAACACAAGGCTCTGAGTGCTGATCTCCACACGGTCGATCAGGGCGTCGGTTGTGAGGGGGTCGGGGAGTCCTTGCAGCGAGAAGAATTGGTAGCTGAGTGTCCAATCGAGCTGATCTTTTCCATTCTCTCTCACGATGAAACGGGCATCCGATGAAGGAGGTCCTTTGAACAACAGTACCCAAATGTTGGATCGAAAAGCTGGGTTGGCCGAATCAGTTGACGGATGGAACTCCGGAATCAAACCTGGGAGTCGACTCATCGGCACTGCCGGAGAAAATTCGATCTCCACCAGCCGCACGCTCAGCAGTCTGTTCTCACTTTGATCATTCGGGTCAACCACGTAACTGAAGGAATAGCGGACATCGATGCCCTCACGCTTGAAGGTATACACGTCTTCGCCGTTTTCAGGCGACACCAATTTGCTGTAGTACTTGGACCAGTCGGCGATTGGGTAATACGTGAAGACGCGCAGCGCGGATTTTCGGTCCCGCACGGCCTGCGGCATGCCGAGTTGTTCGTGTAGTTCATGCTGAGAAAGCCCTAAAAAACCATCTTCGAAATAGGGAGCGGCGGCGGCGACAGAAGCTCTGGTGAACAATACGGCAACGTAGAGAAGAAGGATCCATGCTGTGATTCGTAAGGGGATCGAACCATGCCGCATACGTCATCGTAGCCAAGCCTCGAAATTCATGTCAAGGACAGGGGCAGCCTGCTTGCCCGATCTGAAGACCTTCCAGTATGATCGCAAATAGTAAATCGCAAACACTCCGGTAATTTCATAAGGTGATCATGTCGATATCTCCTGAGAGTTCCATTGCGACGCTCTTGCGCGAGCGCATTCTCATCCTCGACGGTGCCATGGGGACGATGATCCAGCAGCGAAAGTTGGATGAGGCGGCCTTTCGGGGAGAGCGGTTCAAGGACTGGACGAAGGATCTCAAAGGGCACAACGATCTCTTGAATGTCACGCAGCCGGCGATCATTGAAGAGATTCATCGACAGTATCTTGAAGCCGGCGCGGACATTATCGAGACCAACACGTTCAATTCGCAGTCGATTTCGCTTGCCGACTACAAGATGGAGACTTTGGGTTATGAACTGTCCAAAGCCGGGGCGGAATGCGCTAGACGGGCAGTGGAGGCGGTACAGCTGGTGCAGCCAGGACGGCGTTGTTTTGTCGCCGGGGCGATCGGCCCGACGACGAAGACGGCGTCGATTTCCACTGATGTGAACAGCCCAGCAGCTCGCGGGACGACCTATGAAAAACTCGTCACAGCCTACGGTCAACAAGTTAGGGGCTTGCTCGACGGGGGCGCCGATCTGTTGCTGGTGGAGACGATCTTCGACACGTTGAATGCGAAGGCCGCATTTTTTGCGATCCAACAGTCGTTCGCGTCCGGCGCGCGTCGGGTCCCGATCATGGCCTCGGTGACGTTCATCCAGGCCGGCAGCAACCGCGGGGTGACCGGGCAGACGGTCGAAGCCTTCTGGAATTCCATCTCCCATGTGCCGTTGCTGAGCGTGGGGATGAACTGCGCCCTGGGGCCGAAGGAAATGCGTCCCTTGATCGAAGAACTGTCGCGCATCGCACCGATCTATGTCAGTGCCCATCCTAACGCCGGCCTGCCGAATCCGTTGTTACCGACCGGGTTTCCTGAGACGCCGGAAACGTTGGCGCCTCAGCTGCGCAAGTGGGCAGAGAATGGGTGGCTGAACATTGTCGGCGGCTGCTGTGGCACCACGCCGGCACATATTACGCGCATTGCCGAAGCCGTGCATGGAGTGAAACCGCATGCCCTCTCGATAATCGAGCCATACACACGATTGAGCGGTCTTGAAGCCGTCACCATCAGGCCCGACTCGAACTTCGTCAATATCGGTGAACGAACGAACGTGACCGGTTCGCCTGCCTTCGCGAAACTGATTCTGGCCGGTGATTATGAGGCAGCGCTGTCGGTGGCGCGGCAACAAGTGGAGGGCGGGGCCCAGATCGTCGATGTGAACATGGACGAGGGGATGCTCGATTCCCAGGCTGCCATGGAAAAGTTCCTTCGCCTGGTCGCCTCGGAGCCGGATATCTGCAAAGTACCCATCATGGTCGACAGCTCCAGATGGGAGGTGTTGGAGACCGGCCTCAAGAATATCCAAGGAAAGGCGGTTGTCAACAGCATCAGCCTGAAGGAAGGCGAACAGAAATTCATCGACCAGGCAACCCTTGTTCGTCGCTACGGGGCGGCGGTGGTCGTCATGGCCTTCGATGAGAAAGGGCAGGCCGACACGCAGGAGCGGAAGAAGGAAATCTGCGCGCGCTCGTACAAGATCCTCACAGAACAAGTCGGTTTTCCTCCGCACGATATTATCTTCGATCCCAACATTCTGACTGTCGCAACGGGAATCGAGGAGCACAACAACTACGCCGTCAATTTCATCGAAGCGACGCGCTGGATCAAGCAGCACCTGTCGGGCGCGAAGGTCAGCGGTGGGATCAGCAACATCTCCTTTTCCTTCCGTGGCAACAATGTGGTGCGAGAAGCGATGCATGCCGCCTTTCTCTACCATGCGATCAAGGCCGGTCTCGATATGGGCATTGTGAATGCCGGTCAGTTAGCCGTTTACGAGGAAGTTCCCAAAGATTTGCTCGAGCTTGTGGAGGATGTGCTCTTGAACCGGCGCCCTGACGCAACCGAACGACTGGTGAATTTTGCCGAGACGGTGAAGGCGAAGGGAAAAGCGGCTGTCAAGGAGGATGAGTGGCGTAATGGGACGGTTGAGGAACGCTTATCTCATGCGCTCATTAAGGGCATCACGGACTATATCGACCAAGATACGGAGGAGGCGCGGCGAAAATATTCCAAGCCTTTGGAAGTCATCGAAGGACCGTTGATGGCCGGCATGAACGTCGTCGGTGACCTGTTCGGTTCAGGCAAGATGTTCCTGCCCCAGGTGGTAAAGAGCGCCCGAGTGATGAAGAAGGCTGTCGCCTATCTCCTGCCCTTTATGGAGGAAGAGAAGCAGCGGTCCGGCAATTTCCAGGCGCAGGGAAAGGTCTTGCTGGCGACCGTCAAGGGTGATGTCCATGACATCGGGAAAAACATCGTCGGCGTCGTGCTCGGCTGCAACAACTATGAAGTCATCGATCTCGGCGTGATGGTACCCTGTGAGAAGATTCTCGCCGCTGCTCGAGAAAACAAACCCGACATCATCGGCTTGAGCGGGCTCATCACTCCATCACTGGACGAGATGGTGCATGTGGCGAAAGAAATGACGCGCGAGGGTTTCGATCTGCCTCTCTTGATCGGTGGCGCCACGACCAGCAAGGCTCACACGGCGGTCAAGATCGCCCCCTCCTATGAGCCGGGCGTTGTCCATGTGTTGGACGCCTCACGCGCCGTGGGCGTCGTGGGAAGTTTGGTCAGCCAAACACAGCGGCAAGGGTTCGTGAAGCAAGTGCGGGACGACTACGAGCGGATGAGACAATCGCACCAGGATCGAGGGGCAAAGCCGCTTCTCTCGATTGCCCAAGCGCTCGCCAATCGGTTCAAGTCCGACTGGGCGAAGGCCGATATTCCGACACCGTCTGCACTGGGGGTTCGAACGATCGAGGACCAATCATTGGTTGAGCTGATTCCCTACATCGACTGGTCGCCCTTCTTCCACACGTGGGAATTGAGAGGACGCTATCCGACGATCTTCGAGGATCCAACCGTTGGGCCAAAAGCCAAGGAACTCTATGACGATGCGCGACGTCTTCTCGATGAAATCGTCCAGCAGCGACTGTTCAAGGCCAAGGGGGTCTACGGATTCTTCGCGGCTGCGTCGGTCGGTGACGACATCGCATTGTACGCGGATGCCTCGCGGAAGACTCTGGTGACGACGATCCATCATCTTCGTCAGCAATCGGAGAAGCCGGCAGGCCGGCCGAACCTCTCACTGGCCGATTATGTCGCCCCCAAAGATTCAGGTCGGCAGGATTACATCGGGGCGTTCGCTGTCACGACCGGTATCGGGCTGGATGAATTGTGTAAACGATTCGACAAGGACCATGACGACTACAATTCGATCATGGCCAAGGCGTTGGCGGACCGGCTGGCCGAGGCCTTTGCCGAACGTCTCCATAAGAGAGTCAGAGAAGAGTGGGGATATGGGCAAGATGAACGATTGACGAATGACGAGCTGATCCATGAGCGATATAGAGGGATTCGTCCGGCGCCGGGATATCCGGCATGCCCGGATCATACAGAAAAACGGTTGCTGTTTGATCTTTTGTCGGTAGAAAAGAACGCCGGCATCACCCTGACTGAAAGCTATGCCATGTGGCCTGCCGCAGCCGTAAGCGGATTCTATTTCGCCCATCCGGACGCCAAATACTTTGCCGTCGGCAAAATCGGGAAAGACCAAGCTGAAGACTATGCCCGCCGCAAGGGGATGGATCTCCGCACCGTCGAGCGCTGGCTCTCGCCGAATCTCAACTACGAGCCTGAGTAGATTGGTGCAGAAGTTGTAGAAATGAGCTTAGATGACAGATTTCAGCAGATCATCCTCTAATTCAACCACCGCGCTGCGCAGCGCATTCACGAGCTGTCGATAACGGTCTTCCGCCCAAGCATTAAACGATTCGGCGTCAGGGAACACAAGGTCCCATGCCTTGGCTGCTTCCAGCATCAAGAGCTGCTGAGGCTTGTTGGGTCCGGAGAACAAGACGACGAGAACGGCGGAGTTGCCGGTGAGACTGATGTCGGTGAAGATGTGCACCATGGATTCGGAGGGGAGCATGACTTCCCGCGAAGCGGCTTCGATGATCGGCTGATAAAGTCGGTGGAACAATTGCACGGTCACTTCATGCGGGTTGGCGGGGGTCAGCAGGCGAGGATTCGGCTTGTCTCCGAATAAGTTCTCAGTCAGATAGGTAGCGGCTTCCCACGTCGGCATGACGCCTGAGGCAACCAGAGATTCGCAGAGGTAGGCGATCCAATTTCGGTTCCGGGGACGTTTGCGAACCGCAGCCGACTTTTTCGCCATGCTCGGCAAACCCTTCCCTATGGCTCCGGTTGGTGGCAGCGAATCAGGTTGTTCCGGTAGGTTCAAAAAGTATATCGGCGGGGCCACAGTCGGTCAACGAATTGCCGACAATCGAGCAACGCATGGGTTCAGTTGAGGAGGGGCTTATGGTTCGCGGAACGTATTGGAGTTCACGCGGTCTGCGTATTGATTGTGAATGCGTGCCACTTCATCTGTAGATGCAACGAAGACGTCCAGCAGTTCAGGGTCGAAGTGTTCGCTACGGTGCTTGAGCATGAGCTCAATCGCATGACTGAGTTCAAAGGCCGGCTTGTAGACCCGTTGAGTGGTGAGTGCATCAAACGCGTCGGCAATCGCGGCAATGCGGCCTTCAATGGGAATGGCCTCGCCTTGTAGCCTGCGAGGATATCCGGTGCCGTCGAAGCGTTCATGGTGGGTGTAGGCGATCACGGCCGCGACTTTCAGCAACTCTGCATCCGACCCGCTGAGGATTTTGTACCCGATTTCAGCGTGCTGCGCGATCACCCCGAATTCCTCCTGTGTGAACTTTCCGGGTTTCAGCAACACATGATCCGGGGTGCCGATTTTGCCGATGTCGTGCATGGGGCTGGCCGTACGGATCAAGTCGCATCGTTCAGGAGACAGACCGGCTTTACGCGCGAGCATCTCACAGTAGTGGCTCATGCGTTGAATATGTTGAGCCGTGGCGTTATCGCGGAACTCCGCGGCAATGGCCAGCCGCTGAATGGTTTCCTCACGCGACAGTCGGAGCTCTTTTTCAGTGCGTTCGAGCCAGTCCAATGCCTGCTGTAACGCGAGTGTTCTGGTGCGGACGATGTCCTCTAGATTCTCACGGTGGAGGCGATTTTCCATCTCGAGCCGGCGGCGACGGAGGGCATTGGCGACGTCGATGAGCACTTCATTGGATTCGAACGGCTTGACGATATATCCGAACGCGCCGCCCTCCAGCGCAGCATTGGCCAGGACTGAGCTGTCGAGGCCTGTGACCATGATTGCAGCGGTATGGGTATGGTCCAAAAGAATGCTGCGCAGGAGGTCCATGCCGGATTCTCCCGGCATGTTGACATCGCACAGCATCAAGGCAAAGGGCTGGTCACTCAGCTTTTGCCGGGCCTCTCGGGCATCGGCGGCGCAGTCGACCGAATATCCATGGGATTGAAGCAAATAAGCGAGGAGACGCCTGATCGGCTCTTCGTCGTCAACCACCAGAATGTTGCGATTGTCGAGCAGGGCTTGATGAGTGGTCTGGTCCAGCAGTGTCGCCATGAGTCGGATCGTGCTCGGATCGTCGGGGTCTAGGATTGTCTCGTTTCTTCTTTATCGGCTCATTGGCGTTGGAACTGAATGCCGTCGGAACTCGGTAGGGAAAATGCACTTTGTGTGCCATTGCATTTCCTCTTCCTTGTCTCGAATTTTCAGGCAGTCTTCATCTCGCGGCTTAGCAGGGGCAAAGTTGGAATCCTCGCTTTTGGAGAGCCGTTACGAGTCGGCTGCTGTTCTCATGATCCGATACCTGTGCGGTGTTGCTTGTGGCCATACGCCTTGTGATGTACAGAATTCAACGGCAAGGGCCTGGATGTGTACACATGACCCGTCAATCCACTGACGGTGATCGCCCGATTGATTGGTTTGCGCTTTCTTGGGGCCTTGACTATAATTCGGCTCTCAATATTACAGAAGGGACGTACGAATGAGCGCAATTTCAGGGTTAGTCCGTTTCGATGGGCGTCGCAGAGATCAGGTCCGCCCCATGAAAGTGACACGCAACTTTACCAAACATGCCGAAGGGGCTGTGTTGATTGAAATGGGAGACACGAAGATCATTTGTACTGCGTCCGTTGAGGAAAAGGTGCCTCCCTTTCTCAAGGGCAAGGGAACCGGATGGGTCACGGCGGAATATGCGATGTTGCCTCGCGCAACCCATGAGCGATCGCCACGAGAGGCAGTCAAAGGAAAGCAAGGCGGCCGAACTCTGGAGATACAACGTCTCGTCGGACGCGCTCTGCGGTCCGTGACCGATATGTCTCAACTGGGAGAGCGGTCCATTTGGATCGACTGTGATGTGATCCAAGCGGATGGGGGCACCAGAACCGCGTCCATCACCGGCGCCTTTATCGCACTGGCCGATGCCTGTGCCGTGCTGAAAAAAAAGGAGCTCTTGAAAAAGATTCCCCTGACTGACTATCTGGCCGCCATCAGTGTCGGAAAGGTCGGTGGAGAAGTGATGGTGGATCTCGCCTATACCGAGGATTCGATGGCGGAAGTGGACATGAATTTGGTGATGACCGGCCGCGGCCGGTATGTCGAGGTACAGGGTACGGCGGAACGTACGCCGTTCGCGAAACAAGATATGGACGAGTTTCTGAATCTCGGCTGGCAGGCGATCCAACGATTGACCGCCATTCAGAAAGAGCTGATCGGTGCACTCGACTGAGGAGCCGATTGAAGAAATCCTTCTCGCGACCCGAAATCCTGATAAAGTCAGAGAGCTCGCTGCTCTCCTCGGAGAGCTTGGAGTCCACATCCGTACCCTGACCGACTTCCCCACGGCACCGGAAGTCGAAGAAGACGGCACAACCTGTGAAGCCAACGCACTAAAAAAGGCGAGGGAAATTGCCTCGGCCACGGGCATTCCGTCTCTCGCGGATGATACGGGACTCGAAGTTGATGCGCTGGGTGGCAGGCCGGGCGTGTTTGCGGCCCGATATGCGGGGGAAGGCGCGACCTACGAGGACAACTGTAGGAAGCTGCTCAAGGAGCTGGATGATGTGCCGCTGGCCAAGCGGACAGCCCGCTTCGTAACGGTCGCCGCCTTGGCGATGCCGGGGGGCTACTCTCGAATAGCTACCGGAACTCTTGTCGGTGTCATCGCTGAAGCGTGCGCAGGTTCGCAAGGATTCGGTTACGATCCCGTGTTCTTCATCCCGGAGCTCGGTCGTACGTTGGCCGAGTTGACGGCTGAAGAAAAGAACCGCATCAGTCATCGAGCCAAGGCATTCCGATCCATGGCCGACATTCTTCGACCGCTTGCCGCTGGAACGCTCTGAGCCGCGTGATACCGGCACATGGTGTAATGTAGCTGTTGCCTGGACACCAATCGGAACATTCTTGTATAAAGATATCTGTCAATCGTGGTGTTGTCTCACCGAGAATGCGAAGATGACGAGCCGTCGGGGCGTAGCGCAGCCCGGTAGCGCGCCTGCTTTGGGAGCAGGATGTCGGAGGTTCAAATCCTCTCGCCCCGACCAAACCGAGCTTGCTCGTGCCGGCGGCTCACCCGGCGCCGCCGCTCTTCTTTGCGCCGCCGGATAAACACCTCAAGTAATCTTTGTCTCGTTACTAAATCTCACTTCGTGCGTACCGCCGGCTATTCATCGCTTTATCGTAATTGGTGCCGGCGGATAAAACCCACCAGTAGTCCTTGATTCCCTAACCAAACCAAGCTTGTTCGTACCGCGAAACTATATAGTGAACAGAGTAAGGACAGGGATTCTTAATCAGGATCTCCTTCAAGCCGTATTTGATCCGCATTAAGACTCGATCTGGCGGATTGCAAAGCAGTACTCCTAGCGAAATTGAACGAAATCATTCGTGTTCGTGCTTGAGCTATTCGATGCGAGCCGGATGGGTTAGTCCCCTCATTCCGGCTCGCATCCAGATCCATTCCTCACGATGAAAACCTCTTTAGTAAGGGATCAGCGCCACGCGTCTCACCACGATTACTCGCGGTCAGGGCCAAGCGCCCCATACATGAGGAACACCGCACCGATTACCAGCACTCCAATATTCAACACCATCAATGCTATCATCACCTCTCACCTCCTTTGATGTAGAGTTCGTCGCAATGCTGCGCCGTGCAAGATTGAGACAAAGCTATCCGAAAGTTGAGCAGACGGTAGATGGTGCGTCACGCCTTGCGCATGAGCATCGTCAACATCATCACTGCAAAAATGATCGCGCCCGAGATCGTCAACATGGCCATCTCATCACTCATCATATCCGTACCCATCCTTTCTGTATCTCCATCGTGATTCATTCACATGGAGCGTGAGTGGTGTGCTCGAAATCCGACTGATAAAGTCCGCGTTCCAGGTAGAGCAGTTCTGCATCGAGGATCCTCCAGCGTTTCTCGTGACAAGTACTATGCAGTTCTTGAGCCACACAGGATCTAAATCTAACTCGTGGTATTTTCAGCGCCTACGCAGATGTACTCATCGTGTGGCGGCGTTCCCTGAATCAGAATGGATTCCAGTGTGAATCAGAATGGATTCCAGGCGGATAAAATTAGATGCGGATAAGTGGGAAAGGTCAGTCGATCTGTCGCTGTTCTTGGAGAGGCGAACTAGGAGATGAGAACCTCTTCAGAATGCCGCCCCTTCAGTCCGAGGAAGTGGGCGGCTTGCCTGGAATCTGCTTCTGCCGGAGCAATTTGGTCAAGTAGGTTCGTTGGAGGCCGAGTTCGGCTGCCGCCTTTGTCTGATTCCACCCATTCCGATGTAAAGCGGCCTCAATCAGCTTCTGGCTATACGCATCCATGCTCTTATGATACGAGAAAAACACTATGTCGGTGTCTGGCTCCTGATTAACTGGGGGAGTGGAGGTAGCTGAAGTAGGTAACGCACTCAATGCCAGGTGTTCCGGTCCGATCGTGTCGCAAGGGCATAAGATCAATGCGCGAATGAGCACGTTTTCCAACTCACGCACGTTGCCCGGCCAGGAGTACTGTTGCAGCGCCTGGAATGCCTCGTCGCTGAGCGTCAAGCGTCTACAGAGGCCCACGTTGCTGGGCCGGCTGAGGAAATGGTGGACGAGGGTAGAAAAATCCTCCATCCGTTCGCGTAGCGGCGGCAAGGCGATCGTGATCACGGCAAGGCGAAAGTACAGGTCTTCGCGGAATGTTCCTTGACGAATCGCCTGTTTCAGATCTTTATTCGTGGCGGCGATAAAACGCACGTCGGTCCGTACTTCTTGGGTTCCGCCGACACGGTAGAATGTCCGATCTTGAAGGACTCGCAAGAGATGGCTTTGCATGGTGAGCGGCATGTCGCCGATCTCGTCAAGAAACAGCGTGCCTCCCTCGGCGATCTCGATTTTGCCCGGCTCCCGCTTGGCGGCTCCGGTGAAGGCGCCCTTCTCGTGGCCAAAGAGCTCGTTCTCCAATAGGTTCTCAGGGAAGGCGGCACAATTCACGGCGATGAACGGTTTCGTCGAGCGAGGGCTCCAGCGATGAATGGCGCGGGCGACCACTTCTTTCCCGGTGCCCGTTTCACCGAGCAACAAGACGGTCACGGCGGTCGATGGCCGCCTGTTTGGCGACAGCCAGTTGCGCGCTCATCTGTTTGCTGGTCGAGACGATCGGTTCGAATTGATCATCGATCTCCTTGCGGAGCGTATCGACCTGGCGGTGAAGGGTGACGGTGGCCAAGGCTTTATTGATCACCACGGTGAGGTGATCCGCGGTGAATGGCTTCGGCACGAAATCAAAGGCGCCGAGTTGCATGGCCTGCACGGCGAGTTCGATGGTCCCGAATGCGGTGAGGATGACGATGAGCGGGGTCGTATACGGGGGTATCTGGGTTGTTTTCTCGTCTTGAGGTTCGCTCGGAATTGATGCCGCGCCGACCCGCTTCAATACGTCAAGCCCGGTGATATCCGGGATTTTCAAGTCCAGCAGGACAAGATCCGGTTCTTCTTCCCCGATCAAGCGCAAGGCATCCTTGCCGTTAGTCGCCGTCAGGGGTTCGTGTCCCATAAAGCTGACACGATTCTGCAAGCTGAGGAGGATATCGGGGTCGTCGTCGACAACAAGAATTTTAGCTCGCATAGAATGTCTCTCCTTTGAAGAGATTCGTTGCTCTGTTCCATCCCCCACCTCGGGGAGTCACAGACGGCTATGTCGTATCCCATTCGTCCTGAGACTCAGCGATTGGGAGCGTGAAATAAAAACGTGATCCGGCCTCTAGCCGGCTCTCCACCCAGATTTTCCCGTGATGCATGGTCACAAGGGTCTTGGTGATGCACAGACCCAGTTGAGCTCCCTGTGATGCGGGCATGGCCGATGGCACTCGGGAAAACTCGTCAAAAATGTTCGGTAGGTGGGATGAGTCGATCCCGCAGCCGGTATCGACGATGCAAGTTTGGACGAACCCAGGTGGTGATTCGCAAAACTCCACGGTCACCCGACCGCCGGGCGGAGTGAATTTGATCGCATTCCCGATGAGGTTCCACAGAATTTGTTCCAATTTGTCGCGGTCGCCTTGCACGGGTGGAAGCGGCTCGACCGGCGCCACGGCGAGGGATACGTGTTTCTCTGCGGCGACCATCTGCAAATTGTCGGCTGCGATCGTGGCGATCTGATGGATGCAGACCTCTTCCAAGCGAAACTGGACGTGCTTGGTATCGAGACGCGACCAATCGAGTAATTGCACGATGATTCTCCCAAGCCGGGAGACATTGTGCTGGATACGGGTGAGATAGGTATGTTGCAGTTCGTTCAACGGCCCGGTGACGCCGTCCAGCATGTTGTCCGCAAAGCTTCGAATCGCCGTCATGGGCGTTCGCAGCTCGTGTGACACGACCGAGAGAAATGTCGTTCGGCGCCGGTCATGTTCCTGGAGTTGTGTGTTGGCGCGGGACAGTTCTTCGGTCCGCTGTTCGATACGCTCTTCAAGATGCTGCGTCAATTCGGCCAGATCGGAGTAAGCCTTGGCATTATCGATGGCGGCCGCCACATGCCCGGCGATCGTTGAGAGGATGTGGAGATCTTCTTCGCTGCACTGGCGTGCACCTCGATCCCCGGCGAGAAATCCCAGATATCTTGGCATGGCTCCGGAGGGGACAGCTATGAAAGACCGCAGGTCCGAACGGCGCGCTAATTTAAGTATTGGGGGGTGCAAGCGTTGAGCGGCGGTTTCAACATCTTGGATCAGTAACGGTTTGCCGTGCAGGAGAAGCTCGGCCGTGATACCGCCGTTGTCGACGACCGGGATGTCGATACGGCTGATAGCCTCCGCGATCTCCGACGAAACGCCGATAATGCGGGCGAGAGAGGCGCAGTTCCGATCCGGATGGTGGAGGAAGACCGTCATTCGAGAAAATCCAAGATTGTCGATGAACAAGGCGAGCACCGTGTCGAGCAGCTGGTTCATGTCGAGCATGTTGGCGCTCGCAATGGCAGTGCTGGCTTGATGTGCCGTCGTCAACTGCTTGACTTGCCGCCTGATGGTCTCGAGATTCATGGTGATCGCTTGATTTCGATCATGGAGGGACTGGGTCATGCACGTTAAACATCGTGTGTCAGCGTCACCGACTTCATCATTGGAGGCGGCAACCAGCGGTGTCGGCGCATCGATTCCCTTGGCGAGTTGCCGGGCTGCGTTGGCGAGGCTTCGTAACGGCGTCGTAATGCGGGAGGTCAATAGGTGAGCGCTCAGGATGCCTGCCGCGATGATGAACAGGGTGAAGAACGACACATCGCGGACGATGACCATCAGCGCTTGTTTCGCCGACGCGTCGGTGATCCCGATGCGCACAAGGCCGACCACCGGCGAACTTTTCGTCGGCAGCGGGAAGCTTCTTTCTTCCAATTCGACCGAGAGCCGGGGCAGGGCGGTTTCAACCGAGGATTCCCGAAGGACAGGCATGGCAAAGTCGTACAGGGTTTCTTGTCGGAGGAGAAAGGGAAGCAGCCAGTCTGAGGATGTATCTTGAGCAACCAGGGTATTCTTCGGGGAAAACTCGAGCTTGGTCATGAGTGGAGCAATCAGCGGAGCGTGCAGCAGTGATTCTGTGATTCGATCATCGGGATAGATCGGGTGCGCTGAACGTTGAGGAGACTCATGTGACGGTGTGTGCATGCGTTTGCTTTGTCGGTCCAGGATCCGGCCGTCGGAGGCTGAGATCATGACATAGACGACATGGTCGATTGCCAGGAGGCTCTGGATGAATTGCTCGAGCGTGGCGCGATCTTCGAGGACGACGCCGGCGATCCGAAAGTGTTCGTTGCGCACGGTGCTGGTCAATAAAATGTTTCCGAGTTCCTCCAGGTTGTCTGTCATGGCCTTGCGCCTGGTTTCAATGAAATACCAACTCAAGGACGAACACGTCATGATGAGAATGAGACCGAACAAGACCACGAACTTCATGCGGAGGCCGAAGAACGGAACGGTCGGCGTTGAATCGGGAGTCCGGCCTTCCTGGGGCGTTGTGCTGCTCATGGATTGGTCCATTCAATAGGTCTCGTCAATAGGTCTCATCGATCAGGCTGTCGAGCTCTTTGGGAATCGTGACGCCCAAATACCTCGCCGTCTTCTGATTCACCGTGATCCTGATCCGCTGGACTGAGACCGGCTTGAGCGGCAGCTGTTTTTCGCCGTTCACAATACGTGTGGCGAGGAGCCCGGCCTCACGGCCGACCTCGCCGTAGTCGATCGACATGCTGAGCAGCGCGCCAAGGCGCGTCAACTCGGATGAAAAGCCGACGACGGGAACCTGTTGAGCCACCGCCGATTCGAGGATAAAGCGGATCGATTCGTCCGTCAGCACGGTCGAGTCCGGAACGAGCCATAAGACTTCCGATTCGGACAAGAGCGCCCGTAGTTGCTGCGGAGTTTCCTTCTCATTCTGGACCGGAAATCCGCGCAATTGAAACGCATGGGTAGGGGCTCGAGATTCCGCCTCTTTCAACTTGGGCGCAGTCTTGTCGGGATCGTACATGATGCCGATCCGGCGCAGGGTGGGCAGGAACGCGCGCATGATCTTGAACTGACGGTCCATCGGAATGTCCAGTAGGACCCCGGTCATATTGTCAGCGTTGAGGCGATGTTTCAAGGGGTCGAGAATCATCATGTACAGCACCGGGATATCCACGATTTCCAGCTTGGCCGCCAGTGCCGCTTTAAGGCCGACAGCGACCACGAGCGCAGAATCCGACGCGCGGATTTTTCTGGCGAGTTGCTTTCCTCGCTCCAGATCTCCCCGCAGGTCGTACTCAGTATAGGTGGCTCCGGCCGGCGCCGTCGCCTTGAAGCCTTCGACAGCGTCGCTGTACGCTTTCAGGTCGGACGATTTCAGGATGGCAATCTCTACACCCGCAGCATGTGCCTGGGTAGGGACGGAGCAAGAAACGGCGATGAGCGTGAAAGACACGAGCCAGGCATGCAGCGAGCGCAAGCGGCTCCTTCTTCGGCCTCTAAAGTCAAGTGCCATCATGAGAGCACGTTCCCAACCTTCTGGAATACAGCTAAAACCGCAACGTTAACCAGCCCATGACCCGGCTACCGATGAAGTCGCCCAAGGGATGTTCCCTGTGTTTGTCGTTCAAGGAGTTGAACGCGGATATCGCCACTTCCGCCTCGCGGCGATAGCCGGCAGCCGCTGCCTCCTGCCAAAACCGATAGGCCCCACGCAGGTTCAGGAGTTCGTAATTCCCGACATATGGATTGGGCGGGACCACGCCGAATGCTAAGAAATCCGAGAAGCCGGAAGAAAGCGGATACGTGGCCGCGCCGACATAATGATAGGCGATCTCACCGCTGAGTCCGTTTTCCAACTGGGCCCGCAGGCCGGCGTTGTACTTGAACCGGGGCCCGCCACGCCGAGCAGTTCCCGTGAGCGTCTGGCCGATCTCTTGGTACGAAAAGTTGCCGAATCCGCTCAGCCACTTCGTTGCGAGGAATTCGATGCCGGCCTCGCCCCCATAGATGTCGGCCACACCGGCCTGGGTGACACCAGAGGGTCCAAAGGTGATCAGGTCGGTGATGTGGTTATAAAAGAGCGCGGCGCGAGTCCTGAGCCGGTGTTGCACGTACCAGCCTTGATACTCCACTTCATAGGAGACGATCTTCTCAGGACCGAGGTTCCCACTGCCTCGATTAAAGAACGGTGCCGGCGAGGGGGCGGGCGGGGGGAGGGTAATGGAGATAAGATTCTCTGCGTAGGTCTCAAATAGCGTCGGGGGACGGTACCCCACCGATACCGTGGCGCGAAAGGTGTGGTCCAAGAATGGTGAAAACAGGAGCGACCCGCGCGGGCTGATGGTCGGATTGATGAAGGTGTCGAGGTCATAGCGCGCGCCACCGACCACTTGGAACATCGGTGAAGGTTTCCATTCACCCTGCACGTAGAACCCCACCCGATCCTCAGTACGAAATCGATCAATAAAGTTAAGAGACAGGGTGTTATGCCGGTAATTGAACCCATAGGATAGGCGCGTGGCGGATCCCAACTCGATCGCCTGCTGGGCCTCGATATTGTACGTGTTGCCTCTCAATCTCTGATCAGAACTGAAGCTTCGGTCGGTGAAGCGCAGGAAAGGGGCGAGCAGGGGATTGGTCGTGATGGCGCCATCGATATCGTAACCGTTCCAGAACGCTCGAATAAAAGAATTCGGCCGCTCATAGACAGCATGGGCATATCCAAGATCCGGCACCCCGGTTTGCACAGCCGCATCAGTAACGAGACCATCGAAGCGATTCACATCGACGAGACCGCCTGAGAACGAGAGCTTCGAGTCACCTCCCAAGGCATATTCCGTCTGGACGTTGAACTTGTTGTCGCGGTAGGCCAGGGCGCTGCCGCTGCGCCACTGTTGGTTCTGATCATGGCCGTAGGAGAGGCGATAGCCGAATTTCTTATACCTATTGGCATAGACGGCGGCGCTGCTGATCGTGCCATAGGCTCCGCCCCCGAATTGAGCCGTCGCGCCCTTCATTTCATCCGGTGACTTGGTGATGATGTTGATGATCCCGTCGAAGGCATTGAAGCCATAGAGGACGGAGGCGGGGCCTTTCTGAACCTCGATGCGTTTGATCTCCGGCAAGGTGACCGGGATCGATTTCCAGAATACGCTCCCTTGCACATCGACATAGATCGAGCGACCATCGACCATCACCAACAACTTGTTGGCGCTTAACTGATTGTCTCCTCGAACACTCACGTTGAAGTCCGCTCCGGTGACCTGCATGACTTCCAGACCGGGAATGCGGCGGAGCACCGTCGGCAGATCTGTGGCGCCGGAATGGCGGATGTCCTCGTCGGTGATCACGTAGACGTTCGACGGCGCTTGAGAGATCGGCTGCTCGTAGCGAGAGGCGATGCTGACCGTTTCTTCTTCTTTCAGCAGGAGGAGTTCATCAGGCATGCCCTGAGCAGGCGGCGCGCTCAATTCGTTCTTACGATCTTCTGTCTGGGCAGCGACGGGGAACAACATCAACAAGGCGACGGCGACGAAGGCAAGGCGAGCCAAAGAGAAGATTTGCCGATATCTGGCCATGTGCGTTCGGTTTTCATATGGCAAGCAGTGTGCCATCCGCGCCCCGATTGGCAGCAGCGGCAGTGAGAATATTATTCATGCAGGACACAGCAAATCTTGATACGAGATGGTCTTCGAATAAAGGTCTGAAGCGGAGGTGAATCAAAATGGATTCACAGTGAATCAAAATAGATTCACTGAATCGAACTCGTCTCTGATCTTGTGGCGAGAAGACAAACAGCTACTTCGGGTTGCTCTGTATGGAGCTGAGATCCCAATCTGCCACACCGTTCAAGCCGACTTGCCTGAGAAGGGCGGCCCGCAGCCTTCGAAGCGAGGGGTCGTTCGGTTCTTGCTGAATCAGCGAGCAGACACAGCCCATCGCATCGTACCAGAACCCGACTAGAGCATTGGTGCGTACACTTTCGCGGTCGCAGGTCACTTTCACTGTGGTCACCGTCAGACATTCGCTGAACTCGCATCGCTCGATCATGCCTCCGGCGACGATATCTTCTGAGTAGGAGCCGGGATTGCGTCTGGCGGACACGAACCAGCGGTATTGGACATTGGGCTCGAGCGTGAGTTTCAGGGCTTTGAGGTCGATGGATTGAACCCCTGCTTGCGTTGGAATGGGGAGGGGACCTTCGTAGACTGGAATGATTTTTTGAGTGTCATTGAGCGTAAATCGGAGAGGATAATTGGTTGGTTTCGAAAGGTACCAGTTCAGGGTCGGTGTCTGCTTGACGGTCAACCCGACGTGGTCTGGAACTAAGGCGACAAGTTCCGGTTCATTGCCATCCGTTCCTCGCAACGTGCCCCCGACACGCGCGCGAGGGGTTGTTTTCTTCGGCGGTGTGTAGATGAGGTCATCCTGTTGACCGGCCATTGCAGCCGGCGCCTTGTCTGCGGCGTCCAGGACATGCGCTCCCGAGACGGTCAGGAGAAGGCTTAAACTTAGGATCGATACATATCTCATGGCGATACTCCTTCTTAGCAGGATGCGGAAAAACTCTGCTGAGACTTAAAATAGGACCGGAATTTTCCGCTCACTGCTAATACCAGAATCACTTCAGGATGCTCAAAAAGGCTGTCCGTTCTCACCCGCCCAACCCCGGCGCGCCGAGACTCGCCTTTCACCGAACAAGGCCGCAGCGAACGAAGAGGCGAGGAGGTACATACCAAGCTTCGCTTGAACCGCTCGCTTCGATCACATGCGAGCGGATAAGTACCTTGCCTTCGCATTGCATACCAAGAGCCTCTGAGCGATGCGAGAACGCCGCTGGCGGACTTTTTCAGCATCCTGTTAGAGCCAATTATTGAGCAACAGGAACGGCGACCAGTAGGCCGGATGTTCATAGATCCTGTCGCTCAACAGCTTCAACTGCGCCCGCTGGAGCGCCACGGCTTTCGAGAGAGCCGGATTGCGCAGTTGTCGGTAAAATTCAGAGATCAAGGTCGCCGACGCTTCGTCATTGATAAACCACAGCGTGGCTAATGCGCTGCGGGCGCCGGCCTTCAGTGCGACGCCGGCCAGGCCGAGCGCGGCGCGATCGTCACCGACGCCTGTCTGGCAGGCGCTCAAGGTCAAGAGTTCCAGCGGCTCTTGTCGGAATCGAAAGAGGCCGACCAGTTGATCGAGCGTTTGCATCGTCAACTTTCCATCGAACGTGAGAAGAAACGAATTATTCACGTCGGTTGAAAACTTGCCATGTGTGGCGATGTGCAAGACCCCATGCCGTCCATCACGCAATTCTCGTTCCAGCCTGGGAGCTTGAAAGGCGTTGTTGATCAGTTGATCGCCCTTATACAGTCGCTCGATCGAAGCCACCTCCTCGGCGACGTAGGGAAGGGGAGGGAAGCCCTGCACGGATTTCGTAAGGCCGGCGGCGAGGAATCGCAACTTATCGCGGTTCAGCGGTCGTGGATCGGTCAAGGTCAAGCCGGGTGTCATGGCAAGCGCGAACTTGTTGATCAAGAAAGACGAGCCGTCGTGGAGCGCCGCCAGCGGAATGGTCCGTAGAGCGCTATCCGGTACGAAGACCAGCGTGGTGATCTGCGGTTGCAAATCCCCTTCCAGCGGACGCACGAGCCAATCGTACAACTGTTGTGCATGGGGCAGATATTCGCGGGAGGTCCGCTTCTCCACCAAGCGGCGAAACTCGCGGATTTCCTGAGTCAGCCGATCGGCGGTCACGGGCACCGAGATTCGCTTGAACCCGGTCGGTAGACTCATGAGCAATTCCAGCCGGGAACTGAACATGATGGGATAGACCACAACCGTGTCCGACGATAGGCGGTCAAACGTCGTCAGTCTGGAGCGGACGGCATCGACGCAGTCATCCTTGAAGTAATCCCGCAGCTCTGCCGTTTTGTAAGCCTCGATCGCATCCCGTGCTGCGAGCAGATACTCCTCGGCTGGTGTGCCGTCCTCAGTGAGCGAGGCCCGCTGCAGCAAGAGATCGGCCAGCTCGAAGAACAGCGGTTTAATGGTTTCTTGGCCGGCTAGCGGACCCTCGGAAGGGGTTTGCGTCACCTCAATCCGTATCGGTTGGAGAGTCGTTGCCGCTTGTCGGTACGAGGCAATAGCATTGTCTAACTGTCCGGTTGCGGCCAGCTGCCGTCCCAACTGCCATTGCCATCGGTATAGCGACTCGGGTGCATCTACTGATTGTGCAATGAACAACGCCCGTCTGGTCAGTTGCAATGCCTCGTCCAGGCGAGATTCTGTCTCATAGAGATGCCCGAGATAACCAAGAGCATAGGACAGTGTTCTCTTGTCTCTCTGTTCCTCCGCGACCGTGACCGCTTCTTGAAGGACGCCCGCGGTCCGCAATACGAGAGGATCTCTTTCTTGAGGCAGTTGAGAAATGAGTCGCTGGTAAGCCAGAGCAATGCCGATCAATCCGTGAGACTTGTTCCGAGATAGCGGAAGATCCTTCAACTGGTGGAGTGCGGCGTCTAGGGCAAGGCGGCTGTTAGCCGGTTGGTCAAGTCGCAGGAAGGCTTGTGCGGCATTCGTACGAGCAGTCGCTGCGAGCAGTGGAAGGTCGGCGTCCTGGGCATGGGTCAGGCTTTCCTGAAACGCGTCCAACGCATCTTGGTCCTGCTGCTTCAAGGCCAAAAGAATGCCGAGATCGTTCAGCGTGGTGGCCAAGAGCGGGGAGGAGTTCTGTTTTCGTGCCGACGCCGCCGCTTGCTGGAGATAGTCCGACGCCTCAGGAAGTTGCCGCAGCGTCAGGTAGGTCCGTCCCAATTGCCCGAGCGCGGAAGCTTCCACGAGAGGATCGCCGCTCTTCTGCGCGAGCGCAAGCGCCAGTTCCAGAGACTGGAGTGCCTGCTTGGATTGCCCCAGCCCCATCGAGGCCTGAGCCGAGAGGCCGAGGGCTTCGAACTGCGCCGGCTTGTTTCCGGCACTTTTATACAGATCCGCAGCCTGCTTCCAGTGGGACAAGGCTTCACCGAAGGCTCCTTGTTGAAAATACTCAGCGCCCTTCCTTCATCAACGAGTCGGCAGAGGAGAAGAGATTTCATGCGATTCCGATCGCGTGACGAGAGAAACAGAACGTCGCACAAAGAAGGACAGCAGATTCCACGGAGGACGAAAAGAGCGCGTTGTCGATTGAATGCCGATAGACGGCTGTAACTTAAGCATCGTCTTATGTAACCGCTCGTATCAAAAAAGATTGGCGATCACTCCAAAATGAACGCCATGATCCTGTACGGAGTTTCCGACGTCCGGGCACGGGACGGAGTTTCTGACCCCAATAGACCTCAAAGACGGCTCGACCTTGGGCGAGGATATTCCAGCGGAGTCCGACACCCACGCTGGCGAGGGTATCGGGAAAGTCGGTGAACGGCGCGATAGGAGCGGGACGGTTTTCCCCCAGACTCCATCCGTGGGCCACATCTACGAATGGAGCGAGTTGCACCATCGGCTCGCCGCTCCGCCGGCGGATCAGCGGAAATCGCGATTCAAGGGATGCGATGAACGCATTGTCGCGCAGGATCGTCACCTCACGGTAGCCGCGCACGGTATAACGGCCGCCAAGCGCGACTTGCTCGAGAGGAAAGAGGGGAGAAGTCGTGAGTTGAAGATCCATGCGTCCCAGGAGTTGCATACCGAATAACCGGTCGCCGTATTGTTTAATGGTCTGGACCTGTCCTAACCAAGAAAAAAACTGTCCGTCGGGCTTGTCGGGATCACTGTTGATCGTCGCACCGAGGACATTGAGGCCCACACTGAACCGCGAACGTACCGCGAGGACGGTGTCGAGCGTGCGATGGGTCCAGTCCTGGGCGAACCGGAGCGCTGAGACGGTCGCCGCGCCGTTCTGGAAGCCGGGGAAAATATCGAACGGCACGTCTCCAAAGATAAAGCTTTGCGTAAAGAGATGCTCGCCGATCAGCGAGAGCGCCACCTCGTCCGTCACCGTCCGATAGATCGGGTGGCGGAGAGTTGATGCCGATGATTTCGGTGTCGGTATTGAGGTTGAGCGGTTCGAAAGGTTCCTCAATCAGTCTGAAGTCGTAGCGTCGATAGTACGGCATAAAGGTCGTACCGTATCGGTTGAAGGGGAGGGCATATGAAGCATCAATAATCGGATGGGCGCCTTCTGAACCGCCGTAACTGACGCTGAGCGGCGTCTCCTCGACCGGTGAGGTTGTCGTGGATGAGCGTGCCGATCCCGCGAATCTCTCCAACCAGCGGGGTCTGATAGTTGCTCACATCGAACAATGCGTGAAACGGGTTTCTGTCCGCCACACGCACATTCAGCACGCTCTCGCCACGTTGATCGCCGGGTCGGAGTTCCGCATTAATGCGTTCGATCCGGCGATCCTGTTGCAAGAGTTGCAACTGTTCTTGCAAAGGGGCCAGTAAGACCGGTTTGCGATCCCCGACTGACAGGCGATCACGCAAGTATGATGAGCTGAACCAGCGGTTGCCGTCGACATCAATGCGCGCCAGACTTCCCTTCGATGATTTGAACTGTCCACGATTCCATCGATCACGTCCTGATCGGGGATAATCGCACCGGAGGTCAAATATCCTTTATTGATATAGAGCAGTGTGAGCGCCAGCCGAAGCCGCTCGAGATCTTCGGTCATCAAAGTCCGGTTCTTAAACGGCGCCGTCACTTCTTCGATCTCGGTCTCCGAGAAGACCGTGTTGCCGGTCACGCGCACATCCCGAACGAAGACCTGCACTGCGCCGGGTTGTTTCTCGACTTCTTTTTCGGGAGGAACTGAAGGGAGGGGGAGGAACAGGACGCGGAGTCGGTTGAGGCGTTGAAACTCTTCTTTCATGGTCCGGGCGGTTGGCCGGATCGTCCAGTGGGGTCAATGGCTGTTTGAGCAACTCTTCTTTCAATGGCCCAGGCGGCTGGCCGGAGCGTCCCGTCGGGTCGATAGCGGTCTGTGAGAAGGTTAATGTAGGTGCCAGCAGCATGACGATGACAATACCGATGGAGAAGAATCCGAATGAGGTGGGAGGGGACGGCTCCCTAACGCAATGAGTCATGGTATACAGCCGGCTACTCCAATCATCGGTCGTTCTTAGCTATTATTGTGACCGGCACGTGAATGTCGTCGAAGAGGTAGAGAGTGATCCCGCTCCAGTTTCCCACTTGATGGATCATGATGCGCAACCGACTGACGATGGGGCCGCAAAGGCCTTCGTCAAAAATCCAGGCGGGGCAATTTGGCGCAACGACAGGAGGGGAGCTTCTCCCTCGGTCCAGCCAGATTCAAACCGCGAGTCAGCGTTGGTCATCGAATCGCCATGGGGTCATGGGGTCGGAGATCATTGCGGAAGCCAATGGGCTTGAGAGCCAGCCGCCCGGTTCTGTCGGCAGACTGTCCCTGCCCGCAACCGTGAAACTGCTGAACTCGACCGCCGGCCAACGCCGCGCAACGCTGATTGAGAAGCGATGCAACTTGGAGAGGTCGATTTCCCAACGGCTGGATCTTGCCGCTGGATGGAGCATATGGCGACTGAATCCTCACGATGCCGTTTAGTCCGAAAGGCGTAGAGGCATCAATGAGACTCAATGAATCGGACAACAACAGCGGCGTGGTAATCGTGATATCCCCGCCTTTTCCGCGTACCGCCTGTGCGAGGATGTTGCTGTTCTGAAGGACCACGACCTTTGGATCGATCTTGATATTGCCGCCGCTGCCGGCGCCACCAAGGACGGAGGTGCTCACGTTGCTGTTACCTAGTCTGATCATATCCACTGCCTGGATGTCGATGTTCCCCCCGCCCGCCTGCGCTGCTTCCGTCTTGACTGACCCGTTTTGCATCACAAGCTGCTGTCCGGCGTTGATTTCGATGTTACCTGCATTTGCCGGTCCGGTGCTGCTGGCGGAGACAGACGCTCCATCACGGATCGTCACAGATTGCCCGGCAGTCAGAGAGATCTTGCCGCCTGGGCCGGAGTCTGGTGATGTGCCGATTGTTCGGTTCTGGATTCCGCCAGGTTGGCCTGTGCTCAGCGTGCCAGACATAGAAATCGAGCTTGCGGCATTGATTGTGATGGTTCCACCTTGACCGCTGCTGCTCGTGCCGCTATTGATTTGAGAACCAGTTCCCAACAAAAGTGATCCAGTGGTAATGGACACATTGCCCGCATTGCCACATAGTCCATTACAACTGCCGCCAATAGTGCGGGTATAGATGCCGCTTGACTGAACGCTTCCAAGATTAAAGAGAGGTTCTATGGGCTGTCCTTCTGTCTCACCCAATATAGAGAAGGAATCTGAGGTTTGAATGATCGCATTTCCTCCGCGCCCACTCGTTGCAGTGCTTGAATCAATACGAGCGCCGCCGGTCATTTCTAGTCTCGGGGTCGTAATGAGTATGTCCCCGGCGTCTCCAGCTGTTTCAAAGTCTCCGAATGAACTGGTGAAAATGCCGCTCGGTCGCCCGGATTTAAGGCTCTGCAATAGACTGAGATGGTCAGTGGCAGCAACGGAGACCGATCCAGCATGACCGTCACCGCCAGTACTTGAAACGAAACTGCTGCCATTTTTTAATTCGATTGTCTTCCCGGTGACAGCTATGGGTCCACCTGCGCCGTCAATCGTCTGCGTCGCTATGATCGACCTATTCGCGAATAACTCCTCCGCAGAGATCGTAACGCTTCCGCCGTGGTCCCAACCGGCACTGCTGAAGGAAGTGGCATCAAGATTAATGTTTGGAGCCGTAACAGTAATGTCCCCCCCTGTTCCAACTTGAGTTACAAAGTCGGCAGAGTCTGTGACAATCTGAGACGTCCCCGACATTTGCAGACTATCAGCGATGATGGTGACGTTACCAGCAGTGCCAGCACCTCCTCCATCAAGAAAAGAAGCTGCAAAGTTTCCGGTGGTGATAGTTGCATCCTTCGCCTGAATGTCATGCGCGGAGATCGTAACATCACCTCCACGCCCCGGATTCACTCCGCTTGTTCCGCTGTCGATGAAGTTCACGAATCCACCTACAACTGTCAGATCCCCCGTGAAAATATTGACGCCGCCCGCTTTTCCAGACCCCGACGTGTGCGTATCAATAGTCGAGGTCGAGAAAAAAGTCGTGATCGCAGTAGCCGTGACATCCATGCTACCGGAAGAAATTCGAATTCCTCCGGCGTTCCCAGCCCCGACTGTCCTTGCGGCTAAGGCTGGCGCATCGATCGCCGAAATTGACACATTTCCTGTAACGTTCATGTCAATTGCTAGGGGAGCTGCGTTAGCAGCCATCGTATCAGCCGAGATGAGGGCAGTATCCATTACTAAACTTCCACTACGGATGCGAACTGTTCCTCCTGAGTTGGCACTGACATTGACTACCGTATCTTGCGAGAGATTGATTGAGCCCATTGCCATTGATGAAGCCGGTTCAAAATGTGGCACTTGAACTTCCCCACGACCAGCGACGCTGACGAGATTGATTTGGCCGCCCCGTGCCGTGAGATGGGCCGGTTGAAGGGTTCCTGACCCAAGCTGGGCGGCTTCAATTCCGATGTCTCCCCCGACGAGTGAAATACCCGATCCTGGTGACACCGTGAGTTGGCTGCCTTGAATGGTGATGGCGCTGGGACTAGAGCCCAGAAATCCGAAGGCGGTCACAGGGGCAGCGGTCAGCAAGTCCGGCGCGGCAGAGGTCGTTGACGCATTGAACCGTCCGCCATCAGTCAATCGGAGATAATCAGCTGATGTGAAAGTGACCGTTCCTCCAACGTTCAGAGCGGCGTTTGGTCCAAATAAGAATCCGGCCGAATTCATCAAAAAGAGATCGGCACCTGGGAAGTCAGTTGTTTGAATCGTACCGAAGATATTTGAGATGTTTCCTCCTGTGACTCGACCGAGGATGTTCGAAGTTTGCAGACTCGGACTTTCGTTCAAAAAGTTCACGACGTTATCGGAGGGAACATTGAAGTTGCCAAAGCTGTGAAAGAGATTTACTCCACCTGACGACCTAGTTCCGCCTGTGATGTTGTACTGAATCTGTTCCCCTGGAGTAGTGATAGGCGCACTAATCTGAGTGCCTAATCCAGACGATGTGATGGGAGGTTGGGGCAATTGTGCTCGTACGTCGAGAGATGACAGGGCCACGAATGTTGAGCCAAGCAATCCAGTGAGAGCCGCAGTTATGAGAAAGGAAGGTCCTGTCACGGAAATCAGTGAAGATTGAAGACTCATTGCTTGGTCCTTAAGGGGCGGACATGTATACGCTGCTCCTTCAATCACTAGTAGACGCACTGGCAATAATTGTTAATGGTTTTACATTTTTTAGCAGGGTTATTTTGGCACCTGGGCTTGTTTTCATATCCCGGGGGGTAATTTCCTCCAAGACATGCACCGCCTCCTACTGGTTGGCACTGGAACTCTACTTCACTTACTTCAGTTACTTCACTAGATGGCACTATCTTAACAGCTAAAGGTTTTTTATCTGTATATAAACATCCGCCAAGAATCAAAACGATTGCAAGCAGTGGCATTGCTGGGGTCAATGGACGCTTCTTACCCATCATGAAACCTCCTGGTTATTGAGAACCCTGTAATGCTATGGTTTAGCGCTGCATCCGCTAGAACAGCTTCAACTCCTTGCCAGACAGGACGAATCGTTTCTTGCTCGGGCCGCATTCCAAATACTGTTTCGTTTTGCCCTTGCCAGCAGTTGCTGCTTCAGCTGCAATGTTGTACAGAGAAAATGGAACAGGTATCAAAAAATTTCCCTCCTTATCTGTAATGCCCCTAATTGGCTTTATCGGGGCAGATGAGAAAATCAATACCTTTGCATTGGGCACAGGATTCCCTTTTGTGTCAACAATCTGACCGACAACTTTGCAAGGCTTCGGGATGACTGCCTGTGCCGTCACACCACCAATCAGAATAGGTTTGTCGGATTCCTTTGGCGTTGCGAATACTGCCACATTGCAGTTGCCTTTCTCGCCTGATGGAGTGCCAGGAGGTGGAGTAAAGGTAATTTTAATATCTCGTGAACAATCCGTAAGCGGATCGAGAATAAAAGACTCATCGTTTACACGACATTTCCAGCGTTCGCGGTCGGACATAGGTTTGAGTACGAAGCGAGCCGGAATCATGAAGGGGTTCTCAATGCGAGCCTTATATATATAAGGAGCTACTTCAGATACCTGCACATTGCGTTGAGTCACGTTATTCTCAAAGTGGGAATCGACTCCATATTCGATACTAACCTGAATGCATTGATGATCCTTGTCGGCAGGCGTCCAGGGATGATCTACGTCCACAGTAGCATTGGCCGGAATGTCTCGGCGAACGGTACCGACGTGATAGAAAGTTCTGTTCCCGGCCGCGAAGTGGTAAATCCCAAATGTCACAAGTACTCTAGTCGCCGCCCCCTTGTTTTGTACTTTTGCTCTAATGGTGTTAGGCACCCCGACCATGGGAGGGCTTATCGTCGTGATGTCATTTGTATTGTTCCAAGGTGGGTCTGACGTACTAAGATCGCAGAGTCCTGCAAACATCCTGGGTGGGTCTACACAACTAGGAAACCGTACGTCAGTTCTGGGTAATGACAAAGCATCGAAGACATTAATGATTCCGGAACCCAAGTGCCGGTCCCAATTTGGGTCGTACGAGCTCGTTAGCGGCAGAGGGTTGACGTTAGGCCGAGGAACCGCGGTGCGCTTGAGCAAATCTTTCAAACTGCCTGGAGTAATAGTGGGTCGTGCTTCAATTATTAGCGCCGCAGCGCCGGCAACAAGCGCAGAGGCCGCCGAAGTACCACCATTTATGTCATAAATGTCAGTTCGGTTGGTGGTGTCTCGAGAAACAGCCGTGATGCTGAATCCTGGGGCTGAGAAATCCGGCTTTAGGGCCAAGGGATTGGGATTCTGATCGAAGTCCTGCCTGGGACCCGTTAGTCCAGCATTGTAGGGGACATCATTATTACGGTTGACTGTCTGATTAAATTGGTCATCCTCCGTAGCGGCAATCGTCATAGCGAATGATGACGATCCTGGAGGATGCGTCAGTCTGTCCCCAATAGGACAGGTGGGCGGATGGGGGGGGCAGGGTGGATTAATACAAGGATTGGCATTGCCGTGGGAGGTCGCAACCACCATTCCAAGCGATACCAGGTGATCCACTATTACGGATTCTACATCTTTTCCATCCGAGTCAGCACACCGTTGTCCCACACTTATATTAACGACTCTGATTTTGAGAGATTGTGCGTTTGTTGCTAGCCAGTTATATCCCAGAAAACGGAACCTGCAGGGATCGGTGGGGTCATTATGGACGCATACTTTGATGTCAACAAGCCCCGCTGCCGGTGCAACTCCAGCGCAATCTTGGGATGAGCCGTCATCAGCCTGCCAGCACTTCAATATAGGGTAAGGATCCGGTGGGTTGGGTGGACTGGTATGCCCGCCAAGTGCGATTCCGGCAACAGGGGTACCATGATTTCCAGGATCTCTATTGGTGGCGCTGCTACTGCTGATTACACTCGGCGGGGTTGTGGTCGCATCATATCCTCCTAGAAACCTCCCACTAAATGCTTCATGTAGGGGGTCAATTCCAGAGTCGACAATGGCAATATTGACTCCCAAGCCTGTGTAGCCGACGGGCCCGGGCCCGAGCTCCTCTGCAGAAGAAGGAGTCCCGTATATTGACTCATAAGTGACGCTACGGCGGGCTTGAATCGCGCGGGTACTAATACGATTCATAGGATATGCTGGCACCTGCCACTCTACCATCGCGACAATCGATAAACGAGCGATCTCCGGGAGCCCCTCCACCTGAACTTTTTCCATCTGTACATAGGTGACTAATTCCCCATATGCATAATCTTTCCATACTTTCCCAAGAGCTGGGTGAGATTCCAGGCTGGCAGACAAGCATTGAGAGCAATAAGGATATTGACTCGTTGCTGTGGTTTAAAGTGGACGCCTTCCATCTCCTCGTCGATGAGATCATCAATGAAGTTATGATTTCTATCTCGAATCCAGTTCGTGTGCTTGCGCTGTTCGAGGAATTCTTTTTTGTATTGCTCTTGGCCGGGGACGTTTTTGACTACCTGTTGCCACTGTAGAGGTGTGAATGGTGAAGCTACCACTGAGTTAGGAAGTAAAGCCCCAGATGCAATTGTAATCGCGGAAACAACAATGACGATTGTTTCCATCGCTCGGCTAAACGAACCGTCATGCCATATTGATTTCATCCCTGCCCCCGGTAAGCATTTACACTACCGGTGTAGTGCTCTGCCTAGCTATTCCTACAATTGAGAATCTCGCAATAACCCCGCAAAGGTCGTTAGTCTCTACTGGCGACCTACAGCCATGATAACTCGCTCCTCACTGATCTCAGGTAACAAGCTGTTCCGGCCTGCTCAATATTCCAATTAGTTATTTCCCACAATAACCCTTTGACGTGATTGCATTCCCCTTCACTGCCCGGACAAAATGTTCCAGCCGCCCGTTTTCAACAATATTCTGAAGCCCAGTTTTCTTGGGGGTTGCATATCTAGTTTCCGCCTATTCGTATAAGTCCATTCAGCCCTACCAGAGGAAATTACGAAATCTACGATTGCTGCCATGGATCGAGCCGACAGGCAATCACGAAGTCACGCTCATAGGGATACGCTTCTGCCATTTCATCACCGACACGCTCGCGCTCGCTGTGGCACTCCTGGGATGTGGGATACGTTTGCAATAATGTCACTGTGCTGATCCCGGGCACTGTGTTCAGCAGAATGATGACCAACATCCACATGGTGCCTTCCCTTCCGGGCAATCATCCCAATCTCTTTTCCTCTTTTGGGGACTGATCGGCCCTATGCTGTGCTCGTACTAGCAAACGGCAAGCCACTGAGGTGACAACCGAACGCACATCTCGACAGAAATACGTAAACGACTGAATTGTTGCCGTTATGGGTCTTCTTGCTCCTGCAAAGTTTTCTGTCAAGGCGAGAGAGCAGGGGATTGGGGGTGAACCTAAAGAGATTCACCATGAATCTAATTCGATTCACTGCAGTACGCAGGACCTCGCTAGAATCGTCTAAGCTCTTTGTAGTTCTTCGTCGTGAAGTTGGGCGATCAGACGCAGGTACTGATGGAACAGTGCAAGGGAGGAGGAACGGCGGAGTTAGGCCGCGACGTGACGCTTGATCTTTTGGAGTTCTTGTTCAAGTCGATCTAGGCGAAACTGAATTGAGTTCTGCTGCGCAGCCTCGTTTGTCAGCAATGTGTTCAAGAGGCGTTGATAGGGAATCCCGTTCTTTTTGGAGAGCCGCTGCAGAGACCTAAGGCTTCCAGTGTCCAGATTGACGGTAATGGTTATCCGGTCCTTCTTTGAAAGCGCTGTTCGGATCTTTCTCGTCGAGACTCGGTCAATTTTCAGATGACGGAGATTGGGTTGTTTCATGATAGAGTCTCCGAAACTTTCTCCGTTTGGCCCAGAGAGGAATCATCGCAGGCTGCGTTCGACAGTAAGGACTCGCCGCTGATATTCCGTATGGGATACAGCCTTGATGAGCCGTTCATCATCGGTAATCAAATCGACATCGTTGAGTTCGGCTAAGGCAAGATAGAGACAGTCATATACTGGATGGTTCAGATCACTCGCCAGAGCATAGGCGCGAGCCACCAGCGCACGTGAGTGGACGAGCCGATCAAAATAGAGCGGCAGTGCGCGCACCATCGCCTCGCCTTGCTCCCGAGTCATTTCTTTGCGCTTCACCTTTTTCCAAGCGGCATTACTCGTTTCGATAAGAATGAAATCCGGTGCCAGAAGCGTTTCGTATTTGGAGAGGACCATGCGGGCGGCCGTCGAACCGCGCTCCTCGACGAACCATTTCACCGCGACGCTGGCATCTACGACACAGGTCACCGATCCCTATCCTCCCGAATCAAAACCGTCGTATCCGTCTGACGACGCTTCGGTGTCAATGCGCGAATTCGATCGGCCAATGCGATCCTTTCCTTCGTATTGGGCAAGGCGGCTTTTGAAAGAATGGCACGCAGCTCCTGCTCAAGCGATTGGCCATGTAACTCCGCCTTAGCCTTCAGCGCGGCGATAACGTGATCATCAAGGTTCCGCACGATCACTTGTCCCATGGCTATCTCCTTTTGCTATCACTAACGATAGCATCATTCGGACGGACGATAAAGCTGTTTTTAAGCACCGCTCACCATGCCTCTTCCCACGTTGACATGTGGTCCACATGTGAGTAGGCTAATCGACATGTCCAAGATGATTCAACTCCGAAACGTTCCAGATCAACTCCATCGGAAGTTAAAAGCCCGAGCCGCGACCGAAGGACGATCGCTCTCTGATTATCTGCTTGAGGAAATTCGGCGCGCGGCCGATCGACCGACCCTCGCGGAGATGACCGAACGTTTGCAACATCGGACAAAAACGACTCCACAACCTGCTCCTGAAGAAGCTGTCCGTGCTGAGCGAGATCGACATTGATCGTGCTCGATGCCTCGGCGATTCTTGAAGTGCTGTTGTCGACACCGGCTGCCCCTTCGGTGTACGGACGTCTCTCAGGCACTGGGGAAACTCTTCATGCCCCACACGTGTTGGATCTGGAAGTCCTGCAAGTATTACGTCGGTATTGCGCAAATGGTGAAATCACGTTGGAGCGAGCCGAACAAGCGGTGGTTGATTTTCTCGACTTTCCAATTACTCGATATGCGCACGATGCCTTTGCGTTCAGGATTTGGGAGCTCCGACAAAATGTGACGGCGTATGATGGCGCGTATGTGGCGTTAGCTGAGGCGCTGTCCGCTCCGCTGATCACGCGTGATCGGAAGTTAGCATCCTCGTCTGGGCATAGAGCGGTCATCGAAGTGGTGTGAGAGAAGCGGTGTTGAGTGTTGAGTTTCCGGAGTTGCATAAGAACGCGCCCGTAGCTCAGTCGGATAGAGCATCAGCCTTCTAAGCTGAGGGTCGCTGGTTCGATTCCAGCCGGGCGCACCATACAATCAGACAGAAGATCCAGCGGAAGTTTCACCGTCATAAGTCGTCCGGTCATCTCGACCGGGTCACTCCTGTGGCTGAGTGCGGGAGCGCGTCAGTGTGAGGCGGCTCCGGAAGACCGCTCTCTCCCACCGAATCACCTCCTCCTTTATGTTGCCGTACCGTTCCTGAGCGCGCCCCATGAATGTGTCGTAATCCCCTTCGGCCTGCATCAACTCATCGTCAGTCAACTTTCCCCAGCTCCTTTTTAGGTCCCCTTTCAATCGATTCCACTTGCCCATGAATTGATCTGCGTTCATGTCTCCCTCCTATCGATAGAAATTCACTTTTCACACTCTCCGAACTCAGGCCCTTGGCCATGAAGTAATGCCGCCGGTAACGCAATACGCAGACGATTTCCGTGGCCAGTGCGTCATTGAGCAGTTTCACCACCGCCTTGGAATCGCCCTCGTAGTCTTGGTCACGGTGCCCTCGCCGTGCTCCTTAAAGAAGGTGAGAGCGGGCGGTCCTATACTAGGGAAATTTTCAGGCAAGTCCCCTAGATAAACCCCTAGATCGAACTCCGGTTGGAACCTTGTCCCCGAGCCTGTTTGCTTCGCGACCTATGGTTTTTCCTAGGCGTGGATCAGGATAGAAACGAATATGGTGAGCTTGACCGGTTCGACGGAATAACGGGGTCCTAATTACGAGGAGGTGGAAATCATGGGTGGATGGAAATCATGTGGGCTACTTTTCGGAATGGTGATGTTGTCCGGCTGCATAACAGACGCAACGGTGGAACTGACCAAAGCTCCATTCGATGCGACCACGGCGCTGACCAATGGCACATCGAACGCCATCGGCGAAATACTCGAGCCGACGAAAAAATTCCTCTCGAGCACGACTCCGGGAGCCATCGCTATTGACCGTCTCACTCGCGCCAGGGAGAAAACCGAGGTCTTTGTGGGCTATTCATACGAGCATTTGCGGGCAGAATCCGCCCGAGGATCCGGTGAACATATCGCTTCTCTCGCTGTCCTGGCAGGAATTCCTACGGATCGCCGCCCGCAATTTCAGGAGAACATGCGCGACACCTATTCGACGATGTTTAACGAATCCATCCCGCCCCATGAAGCGAGGCTTCGCCTGGTGAATGCCGCGTGGTCGGAAGGATTTGGAAGACTGGAATCCGATACGCTGAAGCACCAAGAGACCGGCATCTCCAATCTTGACCTGACGCTGGGCCAGTCTCGGAAATCGAGTGCCCTCATGTCCCAGCGCTGATCAGTGTCTGTTAGGTGACGGAGTAGACCCAGCGGCTTTTTGTACAGGACAGGTATGGTTGCGCACAGTGCCGCGAGGACATGCTTTTATGGAGATGATTGGGGCGCGTGTGAGAGACTGCATCAACGAGGCCGCTCCGCAGACATTCACGATGTCAGTCGTCATATTACCTAATACATTTCACAGCCAAACGGGAATCTTCCAGTAGACATTCCACACGCGGGTCCCCTATAGTTTAGCGCGATTCGATCCTCCCATTGTCGTTTAGGGATCTCATACTCCATGCGCAAGATCCTCCGACCTCGAGTGCTGGTAGGGACGTTGGCAGGGCTCATCACTCTCTACTCGCTTGTTGGTTTTTTTCTGCTTCCCTATCTGATTCAATCGTACGTCATTCCCGAAGTCTCGGAACAGATCAAGCATCCTGATCGTTCTTCGCGAGGCGGCTTTCAATCCTTTCGCGCTCTCACTTCGTCTCACCGGTCTGGAAGTGCGGGAGCAGAACCAAACGGCGATGCTGGGTTTTGAGGAGCTGTTCGTGAATCTGCGCGCGACCACGCTGTTCTTGCAGAAGGTGGCGTTTGACGAGATCCGTCTCGTCATGCCGTTCGTGGCGGCCAGGGTGAGCCCTGAGGGGAAAATGAATCTGATGTCGTTGGCTCCACCGCCGACTGAAACCGTGCGACAACCGGCCCCACCATCTGGGGAACCCAAGAAGATGATGCCGGTGGAGATCGACCTGCTGGAGATTGAACAAGGGATACTGGAATACAGGGATCAGTCCAAGCCAAGGCCGGTCTTGATCGATGTCGTGCCGATTCACTTCGTGCTACGGGACTTCAGCACCATTCCGAGCCAAGAGAGCGAGAATGCTCATGCCTTCAAGGCCGAAATCGGAAAGGGTGAAACGGTGGCCTGGGAAGGGACCATCTCGTTGGCACCGGTGGAGTCCGACGGCAAAGTAAATTTATCCGGGATCAAGTTACACACGTTGTATCAAATCGTTCACGACCAGTTTCAGTTCGATGTTCCGCTGGGCGTACTCGGCCTCTCCGCATCGTACCATTTCGATCTCCGCGGTCAGGCTCCACAGGCCACAGTCAAGAACGGAAACGTGTCGATTCAAAATCTCGCGATCGTGGAACGAGGTGGGATTGATCCGGTTGTAAATATTTCCAGTCTTGGTGTGGAAGGGATTCAGCTGGATTTGCAAAAGCAGACGATCGATGTCGCGAGAGTCCATTCGGCTGATGCCCAGTTCGATGCCTGGATGGATCCAGGCGGGGTCATCAATTTCCAGCCTCTGTTCGCGCCTGTCGGTGGAGGCGATGGCACAACGCAAGAGTCCGGAGGTGCAAGAAGCGAGCGAGCTAAGCCTGCCAAGCCCTGGTCGATCACGGTGGATGAAGTCGCATTGCGAAACTATGGAGCCACTTTCGAAGACCGAACTCTCGAGCGTCCTGGACATGTGAATGTGCATGCGATGAATGTCACCGTAAAGGATATTCAGATCCCGTTCAAAAAATCGCTTCCCATCGATCTGTCATTGAATCTGAATGAGACCGGATTCATCACTTTAAAGGGGAAGGTGGGACTTGCACCTCTGGTTGCCGATACGGAGCTGAATCTGCAACATGTCGAAATCCGTCCCTTCCAACCCTATCTGGATCGGTTCCTAAACGCCGATGTGCAGAAGGGAGCGATCGATCTCGTCGGATCAATGCATTTTTCCAAGGAACATGCGAACGAACCGCTGATGCGATTTCAAGGAAATCTGGCGGTGAATAATCTGGCGATCGTGGATCGCACGGAACGTCGACAATGTTCTGACATGGAAAGCGTTGAACGTGAGCCGCATCGCGCTGGATGTAGAGCCGACGGCTGTGACAATCGAAGAAGTTGTCTGGCAAGAGCCATCCGCTCACATGGTGGTGGACTCCAAAGGCCGACTTATTTTCTCGCTTCTCTCGCATCTCTTCGTCTCGTCTCAGCCTAGCGATCGGACGGCGGGTCCAGAACCTCACGCAAGGGATCCCGTACCTATCTCCATCGGCAAGGTCAAGATAGGCAGATTAGCCGCAACATTCCAGGATTTGTCCGTTGAACCGAACGTGAGAACCAGTCTCACGGAGTTCGGCGGAACCATCAAAGGACTATCGTCGAAGCAGCTGCAAAAAGCCGACGTCAACCTGAGAGGAAAAGTTGGAAGAGCGGCTCCCCTCAAGATAGTGGGAAAGATTAACCCGCTGAGCGAAGATGCCTTCACCGATTTGATGGTGTCGGTTGAGGGTATGAATTTAACGCAGGCCGAACCGTACATCAGGAAGTATGTGGGCTATAGATTGTCGAAGGGAACGTTGTCGCTCGATTTGAAGTACAAGGTGTCGCAAAAAGTGTTGGAAGCGGAAAATCTCGTGCATGTCAACCAGCTGACATTCGGTCAGACGACGAATAGTACGGACGCCACGTCGCTACCCGTTGAGTTGATCGTGGCGCTCCTCAAAGATCGCAAGGGTCTGATCGAAATCGATATGCCGGTTCGCGGCAATCTCAAGGATCCGGATTTTAAGTATGGGAAGGCGGTTTTATCGACGTTGCTCAACCTGCTTGGAAAGGTCGTGGCCTCGCCGTTTGCGTTAATGGCCAAGCTTGTGCCCGACGGCGGTAGCGAGGAGGATCTTCAATTTATCGAGTTTCAACCCGGGAGCGCCGTACTGGCTGACAGTGAACTGGCAAAGCTCAAGGCAATGGAGAAAGCGTTGGATGAGCGGGCGGGACTCCGGCTCGATATCAAGGGAACGACCGATTCGGGTCGTGATACGCAAGTGCTCCAAACGATGAAACTTCGAGATCAGCTGTTCGCGATGCGCGGCGGGGCACAATCCGATCAAGAAGAGCTGTCAGCGAAAGAGGAGCAACGGTTGGTGGAAAAACTTTACGCGAAACTTCCTCTCCCTGATCCTTCCACGACACCGGCAGAATCCCCACAGCCGACCGTGGCGGAAATGAAGCGAAAAGTCGCGGCGGCCATCCAAATTTCCTCGAGTGATTTCGAGGCGCTGGCTCACCGGCGCGCTGAGGCGATCCGCCGGCATCTTTTGGAGGGTGGAAAGCTCACGGGGGAGCGAGTCGCTCTTCTCGAAACGGGCGTTGCCGAGTCTGGTCATGAAAAGGTGCGGACTCAACTTTCCCTATCTGCAGGATTGCCGGATCATCCCGCGTCAAATCCTGAGATGCCTTGAAGTCCTGTCGCGGGTTCCTTATTGGAAGATGGCTGGAAAGCGGGACGTGCCGTTCTAAGCGGGCACAGGCGCAACTCCGTTACCTCACGCTGTACCGCATCCGCGTCCCGTGGAGAAGAGACAGCTCGAGCTCCGACGCGCTGAGTTCTCGGGGGAAAAGGACGCCTGAGATCTTGCAGGCGTTGATGCTGGCCCCATCCATATTGGCTTTGCTCAGATCGACACCACGCAAGTCGGATTGTCGGAAATAGCAGTCGCTCAAATCCAGCCCGTCGGCATCTAAGCCTCGAAGGTCAAGGCCGCGCAGATCACAGCCCCGGAGATCGCATGTGTCCCCGGAAGCTTTCTTGGCGTTGAACTCCTTGATGCAGCCTTCTCGGAGCATGACGTACATCGGATCCTTTGAGATGTGGAGTGTTATGCGCTGGTGGTCAGTCTTGTCCATGTCTTGCTCCGTTGAAGGGCTTCAGGAGCCATATCGGCAAGGGGATGAGGAACTTGAGCCGAGAGGGACTGGTTCCGGCAGCCTCCGGTGCCTGTCCTGTTTCCCCATGACCCCCTTGAACTCATCCGTTGGGGCACAGTAATGTACGGAGACAGTGAAGCTTGTGGTAGGTGATCGCGATACAAGGAGGTATCCCATGGCGATACGATTAGGCGATGATGCGCCGAACTTTACGACGGAGACGACCGAAGGCACGATTAATTTTCACGAATGGCTGGGTAACAGTTGGGGAATTCTGTTTTCGCACCCCAAGGACTACACTCCCGTGTGCACGACGGAGCTGGGCGCCGTGGCTAAGATCTCGCCGGAGTTCAAAAAGCGGGGCGTAAAAGTGATTGCCGTCAGTGTGGATCCGATGGATTCCCACAAAGGCTGGATCAACGATATCAACGAAACGCAAAAGACGACGATGAACTATCCCATCATCGCTGATCCGGATAAGAAGGTCGCCACGCTGTACGATATGATCCATCCCAACGCCATCGACAATATGACGGTGCGATCGGTCTTTGTGATCGGACCGGACAAGAAGGTCAAACTCACCTTGACCTATCCCGCCTCCTGCGGCCGGAACTTCGATGAGCTGTTGAGAGTGATCGATTCTCTTCAACTGACATCGAAGTACAAGGTCGCCACGCCGGCGAACTGGAAAGAGGGGGAAGATTGCATCATTACGCCCGCCGTCGGTGATGCGGAAGCGCAACAACTGTTTCCTAAAGGGTTCAAGACCGTCAAGCCGTATCTCCGCTACACTCCTCAGCCGAACCGATAGGTTCTTGCCGGTGTCATCAAGAAAGCCAGGCAGAGGGTGACGAACCTCTTCTGCCTGGCACTTATTTATCATCAAGTTATCTCCTCCAACCTTTCTAGAGTGCAGGTATAAATCTCACAGCTGTCGATCTTCTATTCTCTCGGAGAGTAGATGTCGTCGCGTGCCAAGAGATGGGGTACAAGGATTGCTTCCGTGGTCCGTTTGGTTTCTTCGGTGGAAACTAGCCGAACCTGTCCTCCCTTCGCCAAGGCTTCGGCGTACGGTCTGTACTCGATCTGCGCGGGGTATATTGATGTGCGCAAGTGAAAGTCACATCAGTATCGCACCTGATCGTTTTCTGCATTTGCCTAGACAAGCAGAAATACATACGTATAGTGGAAGATGTATGAGCACCCTCGGAGAATTTTCTTGCTATGTTTCGACAACTTAGGCATACCCCCGCCGATTTCCTCGGATGTGATACGATTTTGGACAGAGGTGCAGTGGGCAGTGGTTTCTTATCACTCACAAGGAGGGCATCAGTATGAAGGAACATCCTGCGAGGCGGTGGAAACAAGGTTCGTAGTTGCTGGGGCCATGACGGCGCTGGTGGCTGGAATGGGATCCACGCTGCCGAGTGCCTATGCGGGCGGCACGATCAAGGCCGATGACGACAAGTGGATCTCCATCGGCATGGGTATCCGGAGCAGTTTCAACGCAATCGAGGGGGCTCAGGGGGCGGTTTTAGCAACGACTTCAAGGTCGACAACGCTCGTATCTACATCAACGGGCAAATTCACAAGTATGTGAAGTTCACCTTCAACACGGACTGTTTTAACTGCAACGTCGGCGGCGGCGCCAATAGTTTTGGCGGCAACTCCAACATCGGGCTGCTCGACGCGATCGGGAAATTCGAGATCAACGAGAGGGTCAACCTCTGGGTCGGACGCACCTTGGTGCCGAGCGAGCGCGGTGAGTTGAACGGTCCGTTCTACCATGCGACCTTCGATGGCTTCCGGACGCCCTTCAATCCGGCAGACTTCAGCGGAAACCATCCAAGCGGCCCCAATGGGGCTGGACCTACCACCGGACAGGCTGGGCTCTATGGTCGTGACAACGGCGCCGTCTTCTTCGGGAAGATCCATCCCTTCGGGACCCATTTGTTGTATGTCGCTTCGGTGTTCACGGGCCAGCGCGGTGGATCGAATCCCACCGGCAGCATGTTGTACGCCGGTCGTCTGCAGTGGAACCTCTTGAACGATGAAGACAATCCCGGCTACTACACCTCCGGCACCTATTATGGGACGGCTGGAGATATCGTGGCGATTTCGGGCAACGTGATCCATCAAAAAGATGGCGCGGGGGATCTCACGACCGGGAATGTCTCCGATTACACCGGCGCGATTGTCGACCTATTGGTTGAAAAGTTGATGCCGAACAACGCGGGCGTCTTCACGTTCAACGCCGAATTTAAGCGGTACTGGGCCAATTATGGGGTCGGGGCGTTCACGAACCCTGCCGGGTGCGCGTTCTGCATCTTCAATGGCCACTCCTGGACGGTGTACGGGTTGTATCTCATTCCACATGAGGTCGGCATCGGACGGTTCCAACCCTATGTTCGGTTCGTCAGTATCGATCCGCTGTACAGCGCCATGCGGCAGGAGTTTGAGTATGGGGTGAACTACATCATTTCCGGTCACAATGCGCGCATCTCCGCCTATGGCCGGTACGGCGATATCGACACCAAGGGCTTCGCCGGAAATTTTGGGCCGGGTGCGACCGGCAACAAGGTCGATTCGTTCCACGTGGCGTTGCAGCTGCAGTATTAAGCAGCTCGCGTAGCGAGAACGTTTGTTCCGCAACAGAGCCGGAATCCACTTCATGGATTCCGGCTCTTTCTTTTTGTCCTTCCCGATGGAGCCGGTTCGGTCAGCGAGCAAAGGGGTTGAAGACAGTTATACAAGCACTAAGCCGGCTGCGCGGAATTTATTCCAGGAGGGAGAGTTCAGGAAGGTCGTCAAGTCGGATTCCGGACCAGGAAATGTCCTGTGTGCTTCACGCACGTGCGGGTAGGTCTGTGATGTCTGTTGCGGCGTGGCCGTTCGGATCAGTTCCTCCAGCCAGCGGGCTTGTGGCTTTGGGAGTATAAGGATCCGATCCTTTTGAGGGCCTGAAAAAATGACGGTTGCTTTTGTCCGAGCCGACTCGCACGTTACCTCGCCCCCCACCCAGACTACGTGCCGCTCCGTAGGGGCATCATGTTCAGCTCGTCGCTTGTGGAGCAGACGTTTGAGCCACGTGGAAGAGACGCGAGAGCGAGGCACCTCATACTCGAACCACTGACGGACATCGAGATCGAGTCCCCGTCGTTCAAGGTAGTTCAGGAGCGATCGTCGCAGCCCTTCACCGAGCCAGATCGGCGTTTCCCCTCGGTCATCGTGATGCAGCAGGTCATTTTCCGCGAAGCCTTGAAATTCAGGCCCGAGAATGCGCAAGCCATGGGCCGCGGGATTCAGCCCTACCGGGCTGTGAGCGGTGACGGTAAAACGATGCCAAAAGGCTGATTGCAGGAGATCCGCCGCGACAAGCTGGCGGACTCGTTCGAGTGAATCGACGGTTTCCTGAATCGTCTCCGATGGACAACCATACATGAGATAGGCGTGGATCAGGATGCCGGCATCTTTGAACCCGGCAGCGACCAGCGCGGTCTGATCGACGGTGATGCCTTTTTTCATATTGTCCAAGAGGCGATCCGACGCGGCTTCGAGTCCTGCCGTCACGGCGATGCAGCCGGAGGCGGAGAGCAGGCGGCAAAGGTCCGGTGAAAACGCGGTCTCAAAACGGATATTGCCCCACCAGGCAATATCGATTCGTCGCTCCAAGATAGCAAGGGCCAATGCCTTCAATGCAGCAGGTGGAGCGGCCTCGTCCACGAAGTGAAACCCTCTCCGGCCCGTCTCGGCTACGAGTTGTTCGATCTGCCGAATGAGCCGCTCGGTCGGTGTCATTTCATAGCGACTGATGTAGTTCAGCCCCACGTCACAGAACGTGCATTGTTTCCAATAGCAGCCGTGGGCCACGGTGAGTTTATTCCAATGGCCTTCCGACCAGAGGCGATGCATCGGATTGGTGCTGTCGAGAATGGTCAGGTAGCGATCCAGCGCCAGGCCTCGATAGGTCGGACAGCCGATGTCGTCCATCGTGAAGTCGCGTAACGAAGGGATCGTCGGCATACAAAACCCGATCGTTTTCTCGATACATCGTGCGGCACAGCGATCGGCGCGGACGCAAGCCGGAAAGATGTTCGATTAAGGAGAGGAGCGGCCGTTCACCGTTGTCGAACGTCACAAAGTCGACATAGTCGAACACGCGAGGGTCGGTAACCCGGCGCAATTCCGTGTTCACATAGCCGCCGCCGATGACGACAGGCAGATCGGGGCGGCGCTGCTTGAGCGCCTTTGCAATGAGGAATGCCCCATAGAGATTACCCGGAAACGGTATGGAGAGACCGATCAGTAACGGGTCGACTCGGTTGACGTGTTCCCAGAATGAATCCAGCAGCCATTCATCCGTCAGACTCGGCGGCTCCGCCAAGGCTGTGGCGATTTGATCGAAGGATGAGGCGCTGCGCCCGATATGCTCGGCATATCGGCTCAAGGCGAAGTGCGGTGTAATAGTAGCTTGCACCAAATCGGCAAGATCTTCGACGAAGAATGTCGCCCATTGTTTGGCCCTATCAGTCACTGATACAGCGCGCGCGAATTTCCTGCGACCACGGAATCGGGGGCCCTGGGGCAGCACCTCTGGTTGAATCAAGCGAGCGGCCATCTCGGGGGATTTGCCCTGCAAGAAGGCGACGACCGGTCCGATCATGTCCACGTAGGTCTGTTCGGCCCTCATCATGCCGAGAGCCTCCTTGGGGAGAGAACCCTTCCGGCCGTGTAGTTGCCGGAAGACGTTCCGTAGCCCCTCGGGACTGAATAGGCGCAACACCATCTCGATGCCCAGGTCGGCTTGCTCTGCCTCGATTCCACGAGACTGAAGAAACCCCGTCAAATAGGCGATGGATGGGTAGGGAGTGTTCAACTGAGTCAAGGGAGGAATCACCAACAAGACACGAGGGCAAGCCATGACCTCGACATAGCATAGGGATCGGCGGGAAAGCTACGTTCGGAGAGATGAAGAGCGTGCCGGCACTTGCTGAGAGACATCGGCCAAGTCCAAAAAATAGCCGGTGTTTGTGTGGGTACAAGTAAGTGACATGCGACGAACGGCGGTGGCCGGCTACTTTTTGATGTCCAGGATACTGCCGAGTAACGCATCTCCCGTTCGTAAGGTCTGGAGATTTGCTTCAAAACTACGCTGAGCCAGGATCTGCTGCACCGCTTCCTCACCCAGATCGACATTTGAGAGCTCGACCATGGTCTGATTGCCACCTGTGTCGCGAAGCACCGTTGGGCCGGAGGACTCGTCTTTCTCAACAACAGGGAGGACCCCACCAGTAGGGATTTCGACGAACTCCGTTCTGGATTTCTTGAACCCGTCGGTGTTGACGTTGGCGACATTGTGCGCAACGACCTCGATCTGTTTGCCGAAGGCAGCCAGGCCTGAGAGCGCGGTGTGTATGGCGGATATCATAGACACCTCCGCGGGACGATCTATTACGCCCCGTCGAGAATCGTATCGGTTTGTACAGGAAGAACTGAAGCGGCAGGAGTGGTCTGTACATCAACCGACAGCAACCGGTTGCATCTCATGCCGTCCTCCAGAAATCGTGCACATCGATACGCGAGGAAGAGACGCTGAACCATCTGCCTCTCATGGCCCCCACCGGTCATACGTCAAACGAAGAAGTCCAGAAGTGTTGTCAAGCCGGCATGGATCGGGTTCGCGACGAAGCCGGTGACGTTAACCGGGTCCGTGCGACGCTTCCAGAACTGACACAAAACCGACTCCTGATGCAGTCGTGTGCGAGGCTCTCTCATCCGTTGCCGCCGGGGTAGACTCTGCCGCGCCACTTCGGTACAGTGGCGCCATGACGACCATCCCTCCTGCCGGCCGATATTTTCTCTATGGCGATTTCAACTGTCCCTTCTGCTACGCGCTACACGAACGGCTGCACGACTTGGGTTTCATCGACCGGTGCGACTGGCGCGGGGTGCAGCATGCGCCGCAGTTGCCCCGCCCCATGAAGCCGTGGAGCGGTTCGTTGGAGGCGGAATTGCGGCACGAAGTCGCGATGGTGCAGCGATTGGCGCCGGGGTTGCCGATCGTGTTGCCGCCTGGAAAGCCGAATACGCTGCCGGCGATTGAACAGGCGGTTGCGCTTCTAGGAAAGGATGTACGGAAGGGGATGGATTTTGTTCAGCGGACGTACCGTGCGTTTTGGCGCGACGGTCGAGACATTTCTGATCCGTCGATTGTGAAGGAGTTGGCGGGAGAATATTTTGCTGAAGACGTTGACGGGCAGAACCAGATCGTCGCACAGAAATGGGAAACTGCTTGGCATGCGACAGGTCAAAATGGAGTCCCCCTTCTCGTGGCGCCGGACGGCGATCTGCTCGTCGGTTGTGCACCTGAGGAACAGGTTCAGCAGTTCTTCACCTAACCGATATATCAGGATGCTGAAAAAGTCCGCCAGCGGCGTTTTCGCATCGCTCAGAGACTCAACGTACCACATGGGGAAACGCCTGTTCCGACAGGCGATGGGCGGGCGGGTAAGAATAGGCTACGCCTCGCCGCTTCGCTCGCTGCGGCCTTGCCCGTGGAGAGGCGTATCTCGGTGCGCCGGGGTTGGGCGGGTGAGATCAGGAGCCTTTTTGAGCATCCTGAAGTTATTCAGATTAGCGTTCTGTCAGGGAACGTCAATTCGGCAACCGCAGATTTATCCAGGTCACCTTTACCCAATTCAATTAGTCGTCGATATTGGCTCAGCGTCGCCTGCGCGACGGGTAGGGAGAGGCCGACCCGTTTGGCCAAGTCGAGCGCGATGGCCGAGTCTTTCGCGGCGTGGACTGCCGAAAAGTAACAGTCGTGCGCGCGCAGCTGCATATCCTCTCCGTCCGTTTCCAATACTCGCGAAGCTGCTCCGGTCTGACTGAATACCTCACGCAGGAGAGTTAGATCGATTCCCAGCGCCGTCCCCAGCCCTAACCCTTCGGCTAACGCGGCAGTATTACTGTTCATCACCATATTCACGAGCGCTTTGACTTTTGCCGCCTGTCCAGCCGTGCCGATATATCGTACCGTCTTGCCAAGAGCATCCAGCACCGGGCGAGCCCGGTCGAATACTGGCTGCTTGCCTCCGCACATGAGATACAGGGTGCCCTGGCGCGCTTGGGTGATGCTGCTCGCCATGCAGGCTTCAAGGGCCGCGCCACCATGCCGTTCAACCGCCTGTTCGATGTCGATGTGAATCGCCGGCGTGAGGGTCGCACAGTTGATGAATAGCCGATCCTTTCGCGTGGGCCATCAGGCCGGCCGGGTTCGATTCCGCATAAATGTCCCGCATCGCCGCGTCGTCCGATACGACAGTGAAGATGATATCCGATATTTCGGCAACCCGCGCCGGTGATGCGGCTGTTTCCGAGTCCAGTTCGTTTGCCAAGGATTGCGACGTTTCAATATGCCGATCATGAACCGCCGCGATGCGGTATCCCCGTTCTTTCAATCGCCTGGCCATATTGGCACCCATCCGGCCTACCCCGACGAATCCAACGCGAGCTTGTGTGTCTGCCATGAGAGAGCATCCTTCCCGGAGCCATGCGACCAAAGATGGGGCTAGAGCAGACGGTCCTCTGTCGGTTCAGAAAAAAACTTGGTCCATCGAAGGTTGGTCTTCCCATCGGTCGTGGTAAAGCCACGGTCATGGAACGCGACGACGCTGACGCGTTGTTGCTTCTTTTGAATAGGCTGGAGTTGGGGAATGTCGTCTTTGGTTTGCACGGTCCCGCGGAGCGTATCGACAATCAGCAAGTCGGTCGCAGCGGTTGATTTGATCGCCCATACGAAGGCGGCGGAACCTCCGGCATACCTGCCGGCTCCCTCCCATTGACCGACTAGGTCAGCATCGACCGTCTTGAGTTGGAAGACCGGTACACTGGTTGCTTCGCGCCGGAGTCTCCACAGTTCGGCTGGAATGCGCGTTGGGTTTTGATCGATCGAGAGTCTTTTCCAGGTCGCCTGAATACTGCCGGTGCTGGCGAACGAATTCGGCGTCGTCTTGCGGTAGGTGCCTTTCCATCCAAGGCCCTTGAACGTGTTCGCCCGCTCAAGCGACCACAGACCTGCTTCAGCGTTCAAGATACCGTCAAACTGCATCATCGATGAGAGCGACCACGTTAGATTAGGCTGAATGACGAGGAGCATGTCATGCTGGGTCGTGCCTTGTGTGACATGCGCACGCCAGCTTCCTACCAAGCTCGTCGGATCGAACGAAGTCGCTTTTTTGGGTCCGGCCTGGATATCAGACGGGGAGGGAAGCGTTTGTGTGAGCCTCACGGGGGTCGGCGAAACGATGGTCTCACTCTGCGTTCCGCGGACGGGCATGGGGGTTGGGGCGGAGGCGGAGGAAGACGCAGACACGGAGGGAGGGAGCGTCGCTGTCAAGGAGGCTCCGTACCTGGTTGCGGCGGTCCTGCCCAATTGGGTGACAGATTCACCGAGCCGTTTCTGTTGGGTCGACGAGACGATCACGGTCACAAACGCGTCTTTATGCATGAAGGTTAGTCGGGACAGGGTCGGAGAGGAGTCAATTCTCACCGCTCCGTCGCCTAGGCCGGGAATCAGATAGCTGTCACGGCGCAGACGCTCTTTATTGAACCATATGCGACGGTCCTTACCAGGTGTTTCATCAAGCTGGATCGTGACGGTATTTCCCTCATGACGCTGGGCTTTGAAGATACAGGTTGTTGGATCGGCCGGCGTCCCTTCCTGAGCCGGTTCTCCGAGCGCCCGTTCTGCGTCTGCAACGGTCATCAAGGAACAAGGGGATGTCTTCGAGCCGAACAGGCCGGATGACTCACCGCACGAAAGAAGCAAGGGAGCCAGTCCAAGAAATGTGTACGAGAGTACGCGTGAGAACATCGCAACGTTGCCTCGATGATCCGTGGTTCCGATTGTACCGTGAATGAGATGAGCAGTGCCAGCGGCTACACCATGTGCGAGCCGTGGTGTGAAGGAAGCCCTGTGGTCGAGAGAGGATGGTGACGGCTCGTGACAGTCAGCCGGCTGCGAATCTCAAGGCCACGCCGTTGATGCAGTAACGGAGACCGGTGGGCTTTGGCCCATCTTTAAACACGTGGCCCTGGTGCCCTTCACATCGCGCACAATGGACTTCCGTTCTAGGCATGAAGAGTTTGAATTCGGTTCGAGTCTCGATTACGCGCGGATCGATCGGTTGCCAGAAGCTGGGCCACCCTGTACCGCTGTCGAACTTGTGCTCGGATGAGAAGAGCGGCAAGTCGCAACCGGCGCAATAATAGATACCTGATTGGTGGTTCTCATGCAGAGGATTGACGAACGGTCTCTCCGTATCTTCGTGCCGCAAGACACGATAGGCGGCAGCCGGCAGCTGTTTTTTCCACTCTTCATCGGTCTTCGTGACCTTCACGATGGGATCGATCTGAATAGTAGGCGGCATTGGGTTTCTCCTTCATCGGTGATGTGATGCTTCTCAGTCGGACGACATACCGAAGTCTTACAGGGCTCTACAGGATGCTGAAAAAGTCCGCCAGCGGCGTTCTGTGAGGGACTATCAAAATGGTACGGCTCGGGAACCCAGAATGCAAGGGCCTAACCCGCATTACTCATGAACACTTCTGCTGCAATCGCCGATCCGCTGTTCCGACGAGCCTGCGGCCGGCGGGCTCGCCCCTCGGACCTTCGACGTACTGCACGAGTACGCCTCAGGTCCTCCGGGCTCCGCACGCCGGTCTCACGACGCGGCTTGGCGATTTCGCGACGAACTGTCATGAATAATGCGGGTTAAGATAAGACCTCATTCGCAGGAGTTCTTCGAAGCAGCTTCCACATTTCTCTGATTGATGGATGAGGCTCCGTCAGTTCCGGATGAGCGAGATCGATTTGAATGTCATAGAGAGAGGTCTTCACGTTCTTGACCTGAGTGACCGGGTACCAACACTCATACCGTTGTTCCCAGCGGTCCCGATACGCTAACCGCAGATAGCATCGGCTCAATACTTTCATGCGGATCGGTGCATCGTGGCCCAGGACGATGGGAACGGAATGGCGTTTATATCGAGGCCCTTTGGGATACATGCTCTTGACCGCAAAACTACCCTCCCATCCTGCCAATTGCACGATGCAATCATGGGCCACTCCAGGGCCCACGTTTTCCACCTCCGGCGTCAGCGTGATCACCTCTCCTGCGTTCATCGCCGACATGTTGGTGATGCGAAGCGCGGGTAGATGCTCTTGAAACTCGCGCTTGATCTTACCGGCGAATCTATACAGCGCAAAAGCGCCCGTGCCAGCGATGATGAGTACGACAAGCAAGGCGATCAGTAAGAGCCAGTCCATGGGGAAGTTTCCTTAGAAAGCGCGTGCCTTTCGATCCGAAACGGAAAAACCCTACGTGGAGGAAGGGCGAGTGTCAACTAACGAAGTGCTGTCGAAGAGAAAGTAAAGCGTGGGCTTAACGTGACGTTCGGTAGGCAGTCTGGTTCTCATTGCTGAGAACCAGACTGCCTACTCTTACTTGGAGGTCTGACATCCCGGATGGTGGCAGGCGCAAGCATTTCCCTCCGTGCGGCCGGTGCGGCATTCGTCAGAGCAGAATTCTTTTCCCGCTTCAGCGAAACATTTACACCGGGGATGGGCGCATTTCTTCTCAGCCATGGTTGCCTCGTATCTCGTATAAAGGAAAGGTAGGGGGGAGCATGCGTGCCGTATCGCTCCACACGCCCCTACTCTCGCAAAGGATAACTGAATCGAGAACTGGGAAAACGCCTAGATCATAGATCACCTAACATCCTTGGTGGACGTATCCGGATGTCCAAGCCTGCAATGCTGACGATTCAGGTTTTGATAGATGCGCGTGAGACTAGCGAGCGCTGACATGAGCTAGCGGGAGGGTGTGCGAAACGCCATCCATCCAAACCAGGCCACCAAGACAATGAGGCTCAGAAGGAGAATATCCATGAGGCACCACCTCCATTGATGAGCGTTAGGCCGTAATTGGTTCCCAACACGATCATTGTACCTGAGCGCGGATTGTAGGGGGGACTGGGAAGATCCATAGAGGCTCACTAATAGCTGTTCGGGAAGTTGGGACTTCCCAATGGGGAAGCCATACAATTATTCAAAGGCCTCGTGAGAGGTTCCTCTCTTCTGCGTCCAGCCTCTTGGTGCAATCCTTTCTCCAATCTCCAACGCATCATTACCTTTCGGCAGCGCCATGCCGACCCACACATCTGCTTTATCCCACCGAGGAGCCGGGAACCTTGCCATCCACGATCTGTTGACCATAGATGATGCACTGGGCCGTGGCTTCATCCTCAGTCGCATACCGACCAGTCTTCACGAAATGCCGACTGTCCTCCTCGTCCTCAGTGGCCCATGAAATGAAGACATTCAATTCCCATTGGCCGGTATCCACGAGCTGCCGAAGCGCAGGTTGAATGGTGAACCCCTTATAAGTCACGGCCTGGGTCATTTGCTGTGAGACCTTATCTAACTATTGCCCCTTTGGTAGCCGGCCCTTCTTTTCGAACTCGGTCACATGATGGTCGAGAATTTTTGTCACGCACTCTTTTAAAGAGGCGTGTTCCAGCGCTGCAGCGGCCTTGATCTTCGCGCTCAAGGCTCTCGGCATATCTCTAAGATTTAGAACGGTTAACTCGGCTTTGGGATCAAGCTTCATGAAGAGGAGAGTACGCAATCCATTTGGTTCAGTCAAACACCACTTGATACCATAAGATACAAAATGTGCATCAGTAGGCATTGGTTTATTGCGAAAGGATCAATCAATGAAGATTCAACGACTCAACATTCAGCTGCTTTAACCTAGGTGGGGTATCTGTACGAACAGCATTACACGGTACGCTTGAGTGATGGCAAGATCCAGAAATGCTAAGCGGCCTTGCGGCCGTCGGCCAGAGCGAAGAGTTTATCGGTTACTGCTATGTTCTCTTTGATCTTCTGAGCGAGGGCTATGCCTTTTGCCGTGAGCTGTAGCCTGACTAATTTGCTATTCGCATTGACCTGTGGCTTGCGTATCCATCTCTGTCTCTGCATAAGCTGGACGGTCTTGACCACTGAGAGGTTCTGAAGACAGAGCGCCGAAGCAATCTCCATCACCTCGCACTGAGGATGCCGGTCAAGATAGAGCAACATACTTGCCTGGAGAGGAGAGACGCCAAGCGGGTGCAAGCGATGACGAAAAAGGCCCTGAAGACGGAGCACGGTTTCGAGGGAGGAAGACTTGCCGATGTCACTTTGAAACGAATTCACAGGAGAAGTATAGCCGAAGATTGTAGAACCGGAAAGGAATAGCACCAACTCTCGTATGTTCTTATCTATCATCCGTTCATCTGTGTCTCGCCATAATCCAACAGGCTCCAAGTGCATCGTTCCTTTCGCCCCATCTCAATGATGCTACCCAAGCGTTCGAGCAGGTTGAGCGACTGATGCGAGGTCACCCCGTTCTTGTTCCGCACGGCAAGATCTCGTCAATGATTCTGTTCAGTTTCAGTGAGCTCGCGAATTGCCATCACAATGTATTGAGCATATGGCGGAGGGGGCGAGATTTGAACTCGCGGATGGGTTACCCCATCTCCGGTTTTCAAGACCGGCACGTTCGGCCGCTCCGTCACCCCTCCATGTATCACATTCTGTACAATTTCAATGCGTTCGCTGACTAGCCATCAACCTCATCCTATTGAGGTTCCAGATGGGGCGCGGTTTCGGTGAGGTCCAGCCTAGCTGTCCCGGTCTCAGTTGCATCATCATCCAGCCGCTGGACTTGATGCCGATGGTCTCCTTCAAAGAGGTGCGAGTCGAGACCCGGCGTCACACTGTGCATCCTAGACGAGGCTCATGCAAGTACTCCGAAGCCTGACCGGGTCTTACACCGTCGATCCAATGCACGATTCTAATTTTTACGATAAATCGTTCCAGTCTTCGGATCAATTACGAGATCAACAGTACTCACACCTGGAGGCGGGGTAGTCAAGTTAGCCAAGTTAAGCCCTTCTGTGAAAAGTCCTTTTGCTGCATGTAACTCCGACCATCTATTATCCTCTGTACCAAGACGCTGCGCATTGTCATCATCAGGATATACGTCCACATTGTCAAAAAAGAACTCGCCTTTCTCGTCAGGATCAGAAAGGACTACCTCAAAAATACGGAACACAAGCCCAGGGTTAAAATTCCTTTGCAATCTGAATCTCTGGCTTCCATCCCCTAATGAATAGCCTTTGGCAAAATATAAACCTTCGCCTAAATTGGAAGACCGTAGTCTAATAGTTCCATTCACATCCAGTTTATGCGCAGGATCGGTCTTGCCAATTCCCACATTACCGTTTTTCGTTAGACAGAGAGAGCTGGAATTTCCAGCCTCATCTTTTACTTTTTGTGCAGTTACATTCAGGTTCTGACCGACTGTCAACTTTACGCTCATATAACTCCCTCCCTTTCTTACATTCAGTAGCTGACCCCAGGTCAGTGATTGTTGGCAAGCCTCGATGCCCTAAATTGCATTGCAAAGTAGCTCCCTAGTGTCCAGCGCTGTATCCTGCCCTATCGACAGTGCTGAGCAAGAGATTTCCAGCTCCGTCACCCCTCCATATCACGTTTTATTGACTCGGCGACTATTCATCGCTTTTTCGTTATGGAGTCGCCGGATAAAACCCTTTTAGTGTCTTAACACAATGAACCAAGCTTGCTCGCCCAGAGCCAATCTGATGATTCTTGGCGACGGGATAGGACGCCGCCGCTCTTCATACCTCGCTCGACCCGGAGCATACTGTTCTTTCAAGCGGTTACGAGATTGCGCAGTATACGGGGTTCCGTTGGGCTTGGTAAACACCCATTCGCTTTTCTTCGAAAACCTTCAGCACGTTGGCTTCAGCAGATTGGGATGTGCAACCAGGTCGGAAGACGTGTCCTGCTCTCTTTGCAATTGAGATCACGCCTAAGACAAGGTCCCCAAGAGGACCGGGGAGTGGTGTGCTCATGAAGGCCGTCTAGTTCACACGTACATTGGCCGTCTATCGCTAAGAGTGACCCAGCCGCGAATGATGCGATACACGAACCAGAGTCCGACCAGACCGATCGGTAGCCACATGAAGAGGAGGCCGATCCCAAATGTCGCGATGATGAAGGCCCCGCAAAGGGAGATCCAGAGCAGTCCAAACCAGAACGTTCGGATCTGCCAGCGAAAGTGCGATTCAAGCCAGGTGCCGCGAGCCTCGCTCCGCTTGATGTAGTTCAGAATGACCGCAATGATCGAAGGCCAGCCGGTGAGGAATGCGCCGACCACCGTGGCAGTGCCAATGATGCCGGTCAGTAGGCTGAATGCGTGTAGGGCGTACACGACCTTTGTCCAGGTGACAAGGGAATCCATGAGTTCGCTCCATTCTGACTTTCTGTGGTGACTGTTGCGTATATCAGAACCCTACGTTCAGCATATTCACCATCTTCGGTCCAACGCAATACCACCAGCTGCTTGAAAAGCTACCTGAACTGCGTTAGGCGAATCTTTTTTGCTAACGGTACTGCAAAGCCAAAAAGAGGCTCAAGGCCAACGACGGGGTGGGGGCTGTGCCAAATTGAGTGGGTGAGACAGGTATTAACAGAGTTGATAATGGAAGGAAGACCAAGACATATTCTTTTGCTCAAGAGAATGGGTGGTAGTATTTTAAGAGCCTGTTCGAAAGGAGGACTGCCATGAAAGGTTCCCATCCCCATACACACGTACACACCCACGAGCATGTTCATGGATCAGTTCAGACTCATAACCATGATCAGAGCATTCCGCGAGCATGGCGTTGACACTGTGCGTCATGATAATGGGCATTTTGGCGAGCGGTTGAAGATTAATTCTATTCACCGGGTTGGTTACACACGGCGTTGGTGCATCCTTCTAACGCATTGTCATTGCTTACTTCGTTCACGCTACCCCCGCCAACTCTATCTACGCATGTCAAATTCCATAATCACCGGTTGTTCTCTCTAACACGCTGCCACGAGTAGAGGACGATCGGCCTAGTCGGTAGACCGCTGCGCTGGCGAAAGATCTAGTCATAGCGGTAATTTTAGCTTTGTAACACAGACTAGGCCGCTTTTCTTTTTGTTCCCGTGACGCAAAGGGAAAAGAATGCCTGTGACATGGCAGGGTGTGTTGGTTGAGATCGGTAGCGGGAAGTCCTAAAAAACTAGTTTAGAGAGGATAATCCCAAGAGGTGACCTTGGGATTCTGAGACTCTCGCCCGGGCTTATGATGCCATGCCCGTAATCCCCGTCTCTCTGCCTCACTGTGCTGCGGAGAAGCCCATATTAGCGCCCAGTCCATTTTTACTTTTGTGACCTGCCCGTCGTATGAGGTTACTGTGGTTTCCCACGTTTCAATACGATCGACTGGTGGCGGCGTTTTTGGTTCAATGGGTTCATCATTAGCGGACCAATCTCCAGGTACCCATCCACTCGGCGTGAGATGCCATTCAAAATGGACGAACAACGCCGCCTTGATTATGCTACGCATGAGAAATCCGTGCGCTTGTCGCATACTAAGTTCCTCCTGTGTTACCAAGTTCTAGCGGTTGTAAGTAAGCAAATCGAATGCCATCAGCTAGACTCTCAATAAGCACTCGGACAATATGTCTTTCCTGAAGAGGTTTGTTGTCTTTGTAATACGTTAGGTAGGAATGCTACTTGCAAGGGCAACAGGATTTACATAATAAATAAATGAGGAACTGTAGGCTAGAGAGTTCGGAGTGTATGGTGATTGAACTAGGAGTAACCCTAGTTAACGTTCTAGAAGGGTACAGGCGAACCACTTTCATGCTTCTCGACGTGAGCACGATGACCTCGCTAACTTTGTCCTGGTGCTGATCAGCAATACCATCCCGCTATGATCGGCTCAATCAGCCCACGTCATTAGACGTTAGAGCTACAACCAGAGGAACGTTGGGAACCTTTTAAACGGCCGACGCCTGTGGCGAAGCCACTCTTTGCCCCTGGTGCTGGAAATCAAATATGGAACCTAAACGAATGACGTGGCAGGGTGCGCCGATCATGCCGGAGGGGAGGTAGGATCTGGACGTAAGAAGGTAGGTTGTGATGAGGGCCCACTGCCACCTTCCTTTTCTTTTCGGAAGAGATTCCGACGACTCACGCAGCTAAGGATCCACTAGCGGACTCGGCTCTCGCCTCTGACCCCGAAGTCAGATAAGCTGCACGAAGCGCCTTCGCCTATTCTTGACCCACTGTCCGGAGGGAGTCTATGAAATGCCCACAATGTTTCACGGAAAATGACGCCTCGGCGACGAAGTGCTCAGTGTGTGAGCAGGCATTGAGTCCACAGCGAGTGAAATCGGTGAGATACACGAGCTTCTATGCGGAGTATTTTGCCTTTCGGGAATTGGTGACCCCCCAGCTGATTAAAGTGGTCTATCTCGTCGGAGCCTGCTTCATTACCGCCGCGGGACTCTTGTCGATCGTGTCTCCCGATACGCTGGATGAGTATGAGGCTGGTCCGATTGTGACTCGCCTGGGCGGAATCGCGGTCCTCCTGATAGGGAATCTGGTGTGGCGCATGATGTGTGAAGGGGCGATCCTGCTCTTTAGCCTTCATGAGCTGCTGGTGAGCATTGATATGCGGGCGAGTGTTCTGGTGCGGCAGGGCAAACCCACTGAACCGTGAGACGGTTCATCCTGCACACTTGACTGATACTTCCTAAACTCTTCTAGAACGCCGCATGCTGGGGTGCGTCGGATCGCGCAGGATTTTTTCAATCCCCGCACGGAACACCCGCCGAATTGACGGACGGGACGGATGGCGCTGCATCACCCGAATCAGGTCGGGGTAGGGAGGGGTTTGTAGCTGGTATTTGGAGATTTTCTCCACCGTCGATGAGGCACCGACAAGCGGCACTATCGAAGAGGGCTTGGGCATCGGTCGGACTGAGCCTGAAGGAGGCGACAATGTCGGCCTTACTGATCCAGACGGGGAGCCGCCTAAATCGCGTCGCGGCGTCACGTGACTAGACGAAACTGGGTTCATCACGGCTTCTTACTATGCAGTGGTACCGAGATTGACTCCCATCCAACCGGTTCGTCAGAGATTTTCTCATGCATTCTTTCAGTAAATGGTCTACCTCCAATTTCATAGGAATATTTTCCGGTGTATGTGCCTCTTTCTCCCAACTTTTTTTCTCTATGTGGCTGCTTTGATGTATCCAAAACGATTTCCCCCACAAAAGTAGAACCTTGCTCATCCCATTTTTCAACATCGAGATAAACAATATTGGTATTCTTGATGGTTTTATTAATATTTTCAGTGTCGATTTCGAATGTAAATCTCTTACTTAGCGAATAATTGCGAGGTTCGTCTTTAATGATGTCCTGTGATCCGTCCTTTTTATCAGCCCAAGCCTCAAAGGGACCGAGCGTTGCACCTCCGCGAAGATCGGGAAGAACTACTTGTTTTCGAATATTGTCAATGACATGTTTAAAGTTGAATTCCATGCGTAAATTGGTAATTGGGACAGAATTCTGGTTGGCATTATCTATATACAAATGGTACCGCTTTAGCGGTGGCTTGTACGGCTGTGTCTCAGGAAGATCAGCAAATAGCTTTATTCTTACTTTCGGGGAGAGTTTGAGATTTTCCTCCGCGATACGTTGAGCTTGTTTTTCTTTTTCCGCCTCTTTGCTTTTGTATTCTGCCCAGTAGCCTATACCAAAAATACTTACACCAAAGATGCCTCCAATGATCGCCATCACAAATACTTCTCCCATGTGTGTCCTCGCTCCGAAATAAGCAAATGATCTTGTCATCGGACCTGAGAAGAGCTGGGACGTTGCAGCATAGTATGTCCCAAAGAGAAGAAGGGAGCAGATGGCAGGCAAGGTTCCTACCGTAGTGGCAAGAACTAAAGAAAAAAGAATGCCGCATACTGCTTCGAATAACTTACGCATTCGGCAATCATACAGCACTCTGTATCCAGTAAAAATCGTGAAGTTTTAAGTGTAATATGGCTCCTATTATGCACTGTGCCTAAACGATGGCAGACCTATCGTGTCCGATGTGGTAGGGAATTCGGGGAGGCAACGAAGCAGTAAACCAGGCACTTTCTCAGATCAAGGTTTTCGAGCCTTCTGTTTACGGCGTTTAGGAGTTTCATACACCAACGCTGCACGTTCATTCTCTGACCACAGTCGCACGCCATAGACTTCTTGTAATTCCAACTTGGCTTTCTCGTCACCCTTTCTCGCCTTTCGGAACAGACCCTGCCGGTGTAGGTTTTCTTCTTCTTGACTCAGGGACCACTCCTCTCCCCATCTCGGCTCCTTTGTTGGAGGCGGGGTTGTACACGAGTTCAATTCCAATTCAAAGTGTGACGGAAATTGTATAGGGTAAAAGCGGAGCGAGCGGCGGAAAGTCGGTAAAAGACTGCGAATCTGCGATTCCCGTCAGACTCTTGCCAGATCTTGCTTGAGTCCTGTACTTTCTTCGCCACACACGGGAGTATGAATATGACCAAGGACCGTGCTCCATCTCACGATGATCGCTGGGGAGACCACGTACCGTGGTCCCTTCGGTACCAAGTTATTTTTGAAAAGGGGGCTTGACAAAGTTTTTGTCGTTGCTAAGCTATCGTCTTTCAAGCCTCATCGAGCATCGCGAAGCTGGTATCCAGGATTATGATCATTTCCTGGAGCGATTATCCGCCGAGTCCTTGGGCCGTTTTGTCGCGAAAAATAACACTTACACACCCTGTCTCCGATTGCGATTATTCTTTTCTCCAGATGAAATTAACAAGGAGATGCACGAGTGCAGGGAGAAAGATCGCCTTCGTCCGATTCTAGACCGTCTTGAAGTCCTGGAATCGTTTCTCATTCTCCTGCCGCATCATCAGAGGCATAACGCTCTGCCGTCTCTGGTTAGGGACATTAAGCGTTTTGCGGCGGATCGAATATCTGGTTGAACGTCCAAGGAAGCCCTCCAACACTAGTGCCGCTAGAAGAACCGCTTCTTCAGAAAGAGTACTGGACAAGCTATTGCCTCGTCTCGAAGAGAAGTTTCCTGAGCGCGCCGCAGATTTGATCAAGGCATACCACGACCTTCTCAAGGGAGTTGATACCAATACCGTGTTCGGGAATGCCTTCAAAGCATTAGAGGAACTAGCCCGCGAGATTAGCGGCACTCCGAAACTTGAGCTGAGTGACCATACGGCTCTTGAAAAGTCGTTTCCCAAACTGCACGGCACGATTCGAGGCACTATCGTCAAACTTTCTGCGCATCGAGGCGATGAAGGGGCCCATGGTCGCAAGGGACCGGACGAATACGAAATTCGGTATCTGCTACTCGGTATCTGCAATGTCGCCCTCGTCCTACCGTATACAAAGAACATTGCGGTTAAACTGTGGCAGATCCTATCGTGTCCGATGTGGTAGGGAATTCGGGGGGAATAGAATGCGGAAACCCCGGTAATAGACGGTAAAGGACGGTAGAAGACGGTAATACCGGGTGCGCAGTTGTCGCCAGTGTTCACACGAGGTTTCGAGGTTTTTCGCGGGGTTCGCACTTTCCCAGATCGGGATTTTCAAGACCGACACGTTCGGCCGCTCCATACCAACCTTCAGTTAACCCGGCGACTATTCATCGCTTTTTAGTTATGGAGTCGCTGGATAAAACCCTTACTCGGTGTCTTACTCGTGGGTAATCCGTTCCAGCCCTCCCATATATGGCCGCAGTGCTGAAGGTATCTCAACCGAGCCGTCAGGCTGCTGGAAATTTTCCAAGATGGCCACCACGGTTCGCCCAACGGCCAGTCCGGAACCATTGAGCGTGTGGACAAAGTCGGCCTTTGCCTCTTTCTTTCCTCCGGTTGGTCGATACTTGATGCTTGCTCGCCTGGCCTGAAAGGATTCGAAATTACTGCAGGACGAAATCTCCCGGTATTGTTGCTGAGAAGGCAGCCACACCTCAATGTCGTAGGTCTTGGCAGCGGAAAATCCCATATCACCCGTGCAAAGCGCGATGACGCGATAGGGGAGGTTCAACCCCTGCAAGATCGACTCAGCATGACCCGTCAGCCGTTCCAATTCCTCGTATGAACGATCCGGTGTCGTAAATGCCACGAGCTCAACTTTGTTGAATTGGTGAAGCCGAATCAGGCCTCTCGTGTCCTTTCCATAGGACCCTGCCTCTCGTCTGAAGCAAGGAGTGTAGGCCGTATAGCGGAGCGGTAAGCGGTCTCCACTCAGGATCTCCTCACGATGCAGGTTCGTCACCGGTACTTCCGCGGTCGGAATCAGGAAGTAGTCTTCGTCCTTCATGCGGAAGAGATCTTCTTCGAACTTCGGAAGCTGACCGGTTCCGGTCATCGAAGGGCGATTCACCATAAAAGGAGGAATGACCTCTCGATATCCATGCTGGGTTGTGTGCAGATCAAGCATGTAGTTAATCAGCGCTCGTTCCAGCCTGGCGCCTGCCCCGGTCATGACGGAAAACCTGGCTCCTGTAATCTTCGCGGCTCGATCGAAATCCAAGATTCCGAGTTTTTCTCCGACTTCCCAATGGGGTTTGGGGGGACTCGAAAAAGTCGGCATGGTACCCCATCGACGGACCTCAAGATTCTCTGAGGCATCAGCCCCCACCGGGACCGAGGCATGTGGGAGATTGGGGATGCGAAGCGCAAGGTCAGTCAGCGCCTCCTCGACATTTCGGAGGGTTCCCTCGGTGTCCTTAATGCGATCCCCCAACTGCTTCATGGCCGCCATGGCCTCTTCAGCCGGTTCTTTGGCTCGGCGCAGCCGAGCGATCTCCTCCGAGCCCTTATTGAGTTCGTGCCTGAACTGCTCGACCTGCGTCGTGACGGTTCGCCGTTCTTCGCTCAGTTTTTGGATATCAGCCCACGGGACATCGTTCCCGCGTCGTCCGAGAGAGGTGCGGATATGGTCGAGGTTTTCGCGGAGCTGCTTCAGATCGTACACAGGTCGCTCCTTCAAAAAGCGGTTGGAATCTAGCACCTGAGTTCCAGAGAGTCAACGAAACGCATCAGTGACTATGACGATCTCGGTGCAGAGAATTGACATCGATCGGGCATGAAGAGACAGGATGGACCTATGCGCCAAATTTCCAATCCACCAAACCCATTTGAGTCGCAGCATCGGGACCTGCTTGAACCGGCCGGCACAGCCAAGTTGACACTCTATGCGGACGACAGTCGAGAGATCTTGAGCCGTAACGAGAGCCCGGATTTACCGTTTCGATGGAGCGTGAATCCCTATCGAGGTTGCTTTCATGCCTGTGCCTATTGTTATGCGCGTCCTTCGCATGAGTATTGGGGATTCGGCGCGGGAACCGATTTCGAGAGCAAGATCGTGGTGAAGGAGGATGCGCCGCAATTGCTTCGGCGCGCTTTTGAGAAGCCGTCATGGCATGGAGAACTGATCGTCTTTTCTGGAAACACGGACTGTTACCAGCCGCTCGAGGCAGAGTACGGATTGACCCGTGCTTGTTTGGAAGTCTGTGCGGACTATCGAAACCCGGTTGGAATCATCACGAAGGGGGCGTTGGTTCTTCGCGACCTCGACGTGCTCGTTCGGTTGCATCGAGAGACTTGGGTACTGGTGTATTTCAGCATTCCATTTTCGTCCGACGATATGGCTCGAAAAGTGGAACCGCAGGCGCCGTCGATCGCCAAGCGGTTCTCTGCCATGAAAGCAATTTCCGATGCCGGTATCCCGACCGGTATTTCGATCGCACCGGTCATTCCCGGTTTGAATGAAGATGATATTCCTGAATTGTTGGATCGAGCCTATAGTGCCGGAGCCCGTACCGCGACGTATAGCCTGTTGAGACTGTCCGGCAGCCTGGAGTCGGTGTTTCTAGATCGGATGGGGGAGGCATTTCCAGAACGGATCGGAAAAATCACCAATCGGCTCCGTGAGATCAGGGGCGGGGCGTTGACGGAGAGCCGATTTTTCAAGCGGCAGGCGGGACAGGGACCTTATTGGGAGTTGATCGAGCAGTTATTCGCTCTGGCTAAACGGAGAGCGGGATTTCCTGAAGATGACTATGAGCGCTATCCCTCAGACATTTCGTCGTCCAGGCGTCGAACAGGGGTCGCTGTTTTGAAGAGAGAGGAGGAGACATGAAACATAATCCGGGGTTCTTGCAACTTGTCGAACAGGCGAAACGACGTGTCAAGGAGTGTAGCGTGGCCGAGGTGAAGGCTCGTCTCGACCGGGGCGAGCGGTTCCATTTCATCGATATTCGGGAAGATCATGAATTCGCCAAGGACCATGCTCGCGGCGCTCGACATCTTGGGAAGGGGATCATTGAGCGGGATATCGAGTCGGTGGTTCCCGATAAACAGGACCCAGTCATGCTCTATTGTGGCGGAGGGTATCGATCGGCGCTGGCGGCTGATGCCTTGCAACAGATGGGGTATGGGAATGTGATCTCGATGGATGGAGGGATTCGCGCGTGGCGGGAGGCTGGGTACCCGCGTGGAATAGCGTGATGGTTGCCCCATCTTACTTGTTCGTCCGATCGAACTCCTTGATCACCTGCTCGGTGAGGTCAATCGTATCCTTGTTGTAGATCACGATCTTGACGGTCTGTTCGCTTCCTTTGTCGACGACGATTGAAACCCCTCCTTTTTCAGCGACCGCTTGTGTCGCGGTGGAGATTTTCTTCATGTATTCGTCGACCAACTCCTTCTGTTTCTTCTGGAGCTCCATGTTGAATTCCTGCGCGCGCTTCTGGAAGTCCTGGACCTTCGTCCGGAATTGCCCCTCCTTTTCCTTCTTTTCCGCGTCGGTCCACTTGGGGGCTTGCTCCTTCAGTTGCTTCTCATTATTGCGAAGGTCTTCCTCATCTTTGGCCAGGAGCTTCTGCCTGGTCCCTACGTATTCCTTCAGCCCTTCGAGCGCTCTCTTCCCTGCCTTGGATTTTTCCAACACGGACTGCGGGTCCACCACCCCCATCTTGAATTCCGCGGCTTGAGCGGATGTCGCCACGAGTGGAACAAGCGGAGAGAGTAGCGCCGCAAGGAACAGGGTTCGCAAAGCAGGAATACGCATATCGTCTCTTGTGCCTCCTGACTTGAATGAAAGAACTGCGGCAGAATAACTGCGCATCATGGGTCTGTCAAGCGATGGTCTTGCTACCACGAATCAAAACTGATCGACTCTTCCGCGATCCAGACCTCGACGCCGTAGTGCCATTTCAAGCGTCGCGCGACCGCTCGCATCGCGTGCTCATCCGCATGGCTTGGGTCGAAGGGGTTCTTGATCTTCCGTAACTTCTCTTTTTTAAACGGAGGCGCGTAGCCAAGGTCCTTCATGGCGAGCGCCAACATGGTGAGCTGAAAGAAGCGCGGTGTTTGGTTCAGCTCGACTAATGCGACTTCCGCCGATCCATCTAAAGAGCGGTGCGTTCGGAACAATTCGATTACCCGGCCTTTCAGCTGGGAGCGTTGCGGTTCTGTGAGCTCGGGCAGGGCCAACTCTACCAAGAGCGCGTTAGTAGCGCCATTGAACGATGGCATGTCGAGAAGTCTGCTTAGAAATCCCATTGGAATCCTCGCTGCACGATCATGAAGCTGTGATACGGCCGTCTTGCCTTTTGATGAAGCGGCAAAAGATTGGGAGAGTGTACTGAAACGGGGGGCGATTTTCCAGCCTGCAAAAAGAGGGGGATGATGATGAGAGCCGGTCAAAATTAGGCGATTATACACCTGTTTTCAGTTTTTTTAAGGATGTCCTTGATTGTATGGGTCGCCTCGTTGCGAGTGAACTGATGTCGAGTCTCATATTGATTTTACCCGTTGACAGAGCATACTGGAGTTGTGCCATCAGGATTGTCGACGACATGGCCCACGCAATATCGCTCTACCATCGACTCTGAGTGCTTTCCTTATAGAGGGCAAACTATGAACCAAGCAAAAAGCGTGACCGTAAATCTTGCGGGTCATTATCCGACATACAAGAAGGTAGAGGGTCAGCTTGTGCGGATGGAGTCACGAGACCCCACCAGGAGATATGCTCTCACCACGAACGGTGAAACAGGGGAAACTTTCTACGTGCAATATTCGGACGAAGAGGAAGCTCAAGCCAATAAACAGAAAGCTGATTGGGAAGCCGCAGCATCACAGCGAGAGGCTGAAGCAAAACATCTTGCCGAGGAGGCCGCAAAGCTCGAATGCTCGCTCAAATACGATAGGCGCATCATTGCCTTTTTAGACATACTAGGCTGGACAGAGACGATAAGATCCAGCGGGCAGGACAGCAATGCGGTTGTTAAGGTGCTCGGTAAGACATTGGCACAATTGCAGGGTATTGCCAAGTTCACCAATTCATTACAGGGGCTATTACCGGATAAGCAGAAATGGCCGGGAAACGCCGTAATGACACAGTTTTTCCGACTCACTGGTGATTAGCGTAGATGACGACAGGCTGGGGAGGGATGCGCTAAATAATGCCTTGTTTGTTTTGACATCAACACTTATTGAGTCTGGCTTCTTACTGAGGGGCGGCGTAGCAAGGGGCAATCTGTTTCACGAAGGCAGTTTGGTATTCGGTCCGGGATTCATCGATGCCTATGAACTGGAGGGTAAGACTGCATCAACTCCGCGCGTGATGCTGTCAAAAGAACTCTCCACAGAATGGGGCGGTGTCGAAACAAGCGGTGCTGAACCGTGGATACCAAGTCCCGATGGTTACCTTTTCTTCAACTTTCTCCCGCCTTTTATGGGCAATCCGGTTTCACTGATGGTCCACTATGGCAGTCCCGACTAGGACCAATCAGGGGTCTGATTCTCAAAATGGCACACGATAAGAATTGCTCTGAAGCTGTGTTCTCGAAATATGTATGGCTGGCTTCTTATTTCGATTCGGTGTGCGAAAAGTATCCGTGCTGTGGCATTGAAAAGGTTCTTGAAGAAGCGATGCGACTCAGATGGAAGACGTGCTGATCCAGCCAAACCATGGCCGATAATGACAAGCTATACGAATCTTGGAAGATTGAAGGCAGCTATTTCAATCAAATGCTCGATTGCGGTGACTATTACAATGAATGGGTCCAATGCGCCTTAGAGTACTTGCCGGAGGCAGTACTAGACGAACACAAGGAAGGGCTTGTGTTCATTTCTACTGCTCAAAGAGATGGATGTCGAGTCGCCAGGAGATACTGTGAAACCCGAGAAGTCATTCTTCTGTCTGAGCGAATACTGCCAAAGCACGGAGCGGATGAAGGGCAGTCAGCAGTCAAGTATTTCATCTACGTCGTGCTGCATGAAGTCGTACATGCCATCAAGAAACACAAATCACTAAAATTCGACAATTTAACCGAACAAGAGAATTTAACTCAGGAAGATGAGGCCGATGAGATGGCAATGGAATGGTTCAACGAACACGTTAAAGCTCGCAGTAATCCTTTTCTGAAACCAATTACCAAACAGGAAATGGAAGAAGCTCAACGGAAAAATATAGCTTTGATGGAAAGTCTTTATGATGCATGACATGTCGCTTAACATGAATTCTCACCAACTTTTAAGATTAAGACGGCCAAGTCCCTTTCTTGACCTTCCTCTTCGGCGGCACCTATAATCCGCTACTTGTCGATTGCAACATACTGATTCAATGAACAAAATGACCGACTTCACACACTTCAATGAATCCGGGCGAGCCCGAATGGTTGATGTCAGCGCCAAGGACTCGACGGAACGGTTTGCCACTGCTCAAGCCAAAGTGTTCCTGCTCCCCGAAACCCTTGAAAAGATTCAACGAGGAAGAATTGCCAAGGGGGACGTGTTGTCTGTCGCTCAAGTTGCCGGCGTGATGGGTGCGAAGAAGACGCCGGACCTCATTCCCATGTGCCATCCGATTCTTCTCACCAGCGTCGATATTTCCTTCAAGGAGGAGCCGCATCCGGATTCAGAAGGGCGCTGCTCTATCACCCTTACTGCGACAGCCAAGACAACAGGACCGACGGGAGTCGAAATGGAGGCCATGACGGCTGCTACGGTCGCCGCACTGACCATTTACGATATGTGTAAGGCGGTCGATCGCGGAATGAGTTTCAGCGAGGTCTGCCTGCTTTCCAAATCGGGTGGGAAATCGGGAACTTATACCAGGAATGGTTGAGACGAAGGTCTGGGCACAATGATTACAGTTCGATTGTTCGGCATGACAAAAATGCTGGCGGGGAATCAAAGTTCTTTATCGGTCAATGTGCCTGATGGTCGACAGGTCAAGGATCTGGTTGGGCTCATCGAAACTCGCTATCCCGCGATCGGCGAATTGATCCAGAAAAAGAAGGTACTGGTGTCTGTGAATCAGGAAATCGCGCACGAAGAGACGTTCATTAGGGATCATGACGAGATTGCATTGCTCCCTCCGTTCGCCGGAGGATCAGGGCAGGAACCGATGGACGAACGTCAGTTCGTCCGTGTGCAGCGGGAGAATTTTTCCGTCGATCAGGAACTCGATCGGGTGCGTAGCCGATCCAAACGGATCGGCGGAATTGCCACGTTTTTAGGTATTGCTCGTGATCGGTCTCGCGGACGGGATGTCGATGGCATGACGTTCGAGCACTACGAAGGAATGGCTCAGAAGAAGTTGTGTGAGATTCGAGAACGGGCCTTGAAAGATTTCGACATTCTTGAGTTGCTCATCATCCACCGGCATGGAGACATTGCGATCGGTGAAAATATTGTGCTGATCATCGCCGGCGCGGAGCACCGCGCCGACGCGTTTCGGGCCTGCAAGTGGGCGATCGATGAGCTCAAGCAGATCACGCCGATCTGGAAGCTGGAACATACGCCGGAAGGGGAAGTGTGGGTGGAGGAACACCCCTAGGGAAGTGAAAAGTAAAAAGTAGGGGTGAAAGGTAAAGTGTTTTCTGAAGTAAGGGAAGTCAGTGAGTCCAGGCTCGATCAATACCTCTCTGTCAGCGGTGGTCGATACGTTCGGTCGGCCGCTTGGTAGTCTACGACTGTCCGTTACCGATCGCTGTAATCTTCGCTGTCGATACTGCATGCCGGAGCCCGAGTATGCCTGGCTGCCACGCGAGGACATCTTGAGTTTCGAGGAAATGGCGAAGCTCGCGGGATACTTCGCTGACCTGGGAGTCGACAAGGTCAGACTGACCGGAGGCGAGCCGTTGTTGCGGCGGGATCTTGCGCGGCTGGTTCGGCTGCTTCGACAGGACCGACGGATTACCGAAGTGGCCTTGACCACGAACGGCGTGTTGCTGGCCGAGTCTGCACAGGAGCTCTACTATGCCGGACTCGACCGCATCACCGTCAGTCTCGATACCTTGAAGCCTGAGCGGTTTCGCCGGCTGACTGGGCGGGATGAGTTTTCGCGGGTCCTTGAAGGCATTGAGTCGGTTGGGAAGACGGGCTTTGCCAATCTGAAGATCGACACGGTCGCGATACGCGGGTTCAATGAGGATGAGCTGAGTGAGTTGATTGAATATGCCAAGCGCTACCAAGCCGAGGTGCGTTTCATCGAATATATGGACGTTGGGGGAGCCAACGAGTGGAGCATGGATAAGGTCTTGTCACAAGACATGATCCTGGATTTCCTCGGCCGACGGTATGGCTACATCACCACGCTTTCAGAGCGAGGGGCCGCTCCGGCTCAGCGATTTCGCTTGCCGAACGGCACGATCTTTGGAATTATTCCGTCAACGACGGTCCCGTTTTGCGCGCAGTGCGACCGCAGTCGTATCACCGCCGACGGCTTGTGGTATCTGTGCTTGTACGCGGGATCGGGAGTCGATCTACGCAAGCCTCTTCGCATGAACGAGCGCCCAGAGCAGATGCGCGACATCATTCGATCGGGATGGACTGCTCGCGGCGATCGTGGAGCTGAGGAGCGTAAGGCGTTGGAACGAGTGGGGCTTCGAGACGGAGGGTTGATCGAGATCGATCGTCTCCGAGAGGATCCACATTTGGAGATGCATGCCCGTGGGGGGTGAGGTCTACATGTGATCTCAGCCGGTAGGGTTGGTGACTCCTTTTCGATGCCCATGTTTTTACCGCATGTGCTTGCCGATTGTGGGGGAAGAGGTCATCCAGCGGATTTCTTAGGACATGATGCCTGAGACAGACCTGTTGACATTGCTCGGGATTGGTTTTCTGCTGGGACTACGGCATGCGCTGGATACCGACCATCTCGCAGCAATCTCGACGGTCCTCGCTGAGCGGCCGTCGTTTCTGGCGTCTGGTGCGATCGGATTGTGGTGGGGCATCGGCCACACGCTGACACTGCTGCTGGTCGGATCGATCGTTCTCGCCTGGGGCCTTCATATTCCTGCTGAATTCGAAGTCATCGCCGAATCAGGAGTAGGAATACTCCTGATCGTTCTTGGAGGGAGTCTGGGCCTGAAGCTGTACCGCGAGCGGTGGCATGTCCACAGCCATGACCACGACGGCCAACGGCATGTCCACTTGCACAGCCATCAGCAACAGAGAGATCATCGCCATCGGCATTGGATGGCCGAGGCGATTCGCCCGCTGTGTATTGGGCTGGCCCATGGGCTGGCCGGATCGGCGGCGTTGATGTTGATGATTCTCGCCACCACGACCGATATGGTCACCGGACTCTTTTCGATCTTCGTCTTCGGCGTCGGATCGATCATCGGCATGATGGCAATCGGGTTGACCATTAGCGTGCCCGTCATCTATTCGCGATCGATGAGTCAGCGATTTTTTGTGGGAGTACAAGGATTTGCCGGGCTTGCCAGTGTTGTGGTCGGGGTGTGGATGTTGGTGAAACTGATCCCCTCAGTTGTCGGGCACTGACGCGGTCCGGTATCTCCGGTAGCGGCGCGTAGGAATGTGCATCAGGGGTAGGCCTGTGCTATTCTCTGCCGATTTGCGTGGAGCGATGCGTCAAGAGGCACGACCGCATTGAGACGATAACCATGGCGTGGTTCAAGAAAGAGAAACCTGCAGAATCCGTCCCGCCGCCACGTTCGAAAGGCAGCGAGGGGATGTGGCTCAAGTGCAATCATTGCCGGGAAATCGTCTATCGCAAGGAAGTCGACCGGAACAACAAGGTCTGCCCGAAGTGCGAGTATCACTTCCCGATCTCGGTCATCGAGCGGATCGGATTGCTCATCGACCTCGGAACCTTCAAAGAATGGGATGCGGGCTTAGAAGCGCAGGATCCTTTGAGTTTCCAAGATACCAAGCCCTATCGCGATCGCTTGAAGGCCCACCAGGAAAAGACGGGCCGGAAGGATGCCCTCGTCATCGGCGAAGGCCTGGTCAACGGGCGCCGTGTGGTGCTCTGTGTCTTCGATTTCAGCTTTATGGGCGGGAGCATGGGGTCTGTGGTCGGGGAAAAGCTCTGCCGCGCGATCGACCGGGCGCTGGAGCTGAAGCTGCCGGTTATCCTGGTCACCGCTTCCGGGGGCGCACGTATGCAGGAAGGCATTCTCTCGTTGATGCAGATGGCCAAGACCTCGACCGCGGTCGCGAAGCTGGGCGAGGCCAAACTGCCGTTCATCTCGATCCTTTCCGATCCCACGTTCGGCGGCGTCACGGCCAGCGTGGCCATGTTGGGAGATGTCATCATTGCCGAGCCAAAAGCGTTGATCGGGTTTGCCGGACCTCGTGTCATCGAACAAACCATCAAGCAACAGTTGCCGGATCAGTTCCAACGGGCCGAGTTTCTTCTCGAACACGGCATGATCGATATGATCGTGGAGCGCAAGCGTCTCAAGGAAACGGTCGGCGCCCTCGTGAATCATTTTTAGCCTTCAGCGTCCTCCCGGCTTGTTGATGAGCTACTCCTCCGTCATTGAGTACCTCTACGCGCTCCAAAAGCACGGCATCAAGCTGGGCCTGGAGACCATGCAGACTCTGCTGGAGAGGGTCGGCAATCCCCATCGTTCACTTCGCGTGCTTCATATCGGAGGCACCAACGGCAAGGGTTCGACGGCGGCGATGGTGGCGGCAGTCCTTCAACATTCAGGTCGGCGCGTCGGCCTGTATACGTCTCCCCACCTTGTCGATTTCCGGGAGCGGGTTCGTGTCAACGGGCGCATGATTACGGAGCGTCAAGTCGAGGAGTTGATCGCGCGCTTGCGGGCCGCTCTAGAAGAGAACCTGGAACCGACGTTTTTTGAGATGACGACGGCTCTGGCGTTCCTCCATTTCGCAGATTCTGAAGTCGACGTCGCCGTGCTGGAAGTTGGGTTGGGCGGACGGTTCGACGCCACCAACATTGTGGAGCAACCGTTGGCCAGCGCGATCACGACGATCGGCTTGGATCATCAGAAGTATTTGGGGCACACGGAGGAAGCGATCGCGTTTGAAAAAGGGGGAATCATCAAGCCCTTTGTCCCGGTCGTGATCGGACGGATGGGACAGGAAGCTGAACAGGTTCTACGCCGGATTGCGCGGGATCGGTCAGCCCCCCTTTGGCAGCTGGGCCGGGACTTTGCCATTGATGGAAATCGTCCCGAGGGACTGACCTATCGGGGAGTGACTCGCGTGGTTGAGGATCTATCTTGTGCATTGGCAGGGCGTCATCAGTGGGACAATGCCGCTTGTGCGTTGGCGCTCCTTGAAGCGGCGGGTCAAGCTGGGATCGACACGGATTCAGCAGCTGTTCGTCATGGTCTGCGTACGGTCTTATGGGAAGGTCGTTTGGAGTCGATCGACGAGGAACCCAAGGTCGTGCTCGACGGCGCCCATAACCCTGCCGCCGCGCATGCGCTCGCGGGGTATCTGAAGGATTTTTCCATCAGTCACCCCACATCTCGGATTATCCTCGTCTGGGGCATGATGCGGGATAAAGATCGCCGGGGATTTATCGCTCCGCTGTTACCGATTGTGTCGGAAATCGTGCTGACCCAGGCGACTCTCGCACGGTCTGCCACGGTCCAAGAACTCCACGCCACTCTGCGCGAATGGCACGGGCCGGTGCTCGAGGCCGTCCTTCCCATGGATGCGTTGACAGCCGCCAGAAACCGAGCCATGCCTCATGATCTCATCTGTATAACCGGATCGTTGATGCTCTTAGGTGATATCAAAGCGGCAATGCGTGGCTGTGGGTTGTCACCGATTCGTGGTTAGCATGGCGGGTCCTCTCGCGCGGGTCCGCCGCCGGCTCTTTCTCGTCGTCGCCCTCCTCTCTCTCGTTCCATTTCCAGGATCAGCGGCAGACACCCAATCGGGTGCCGGACCGTCGCCCGCTGGATCCGCTCCCCTCGATATCACGGCAGAGCGTATCGACTATCGACAAGATGAAGACGTCTACGACGCGAATGGATCGGTCGTCATTCAGCAGGGAGCGATTAGGTTGACGGCGGACCACGCCACCATTCAAAGCTTGCCAGGGATTCTCACTGCCGTCGGCCATGTCCATTTAACGGACCCGCAGGCTGATGTGACGGCTGAGCGGATGGAGCTCAATATCAATACCGAGGCCGGCGTCGTGACCCATGGTCGGCTCTACGTTCCGACGACAAACTCATCGATATCCGGCCGCCTGATGCAGAGATTTTCCGAATACCATTACCGAGCCAAAGAGGGCACCTTCACGAATTGCGATGCGCAAGAGGGAGAGGTGCCGGCGTGGCGCTTTCGGTTTAAGGATCTGGATATGACCTTGGGGGATACATTGGCCTTTAAGGGCGGATGGTTCTGTGTGCTCGATGTGCCGACGATTCCATTACCCACCATGGCCTATCCGATGACCAGGCGACAAACCGGGTTTCTGATGCCGACCGCCGGGTATGATAATCGTTTCGGAGTCCATCTGAAGGGAAGCTTTTTCTGGGCCATCAATCCGAGTCATGATGTAACAATCTCGCCGTCCTACTACAGTAATCTGGGGTATGGCTCTGATTTCGAGTATCGGTATGTCTTGGACAGGCGATCCCGTGGGAAATGGTTCGTGAATTATCTACAACAAACACAAGCTACCAACGGTGATGGGACCGACAACGGGCAGGATAGCCTGGGGGCACGGGCGACGCTTACCGGAACCCATACGCAATACATCACCGATACCCTCTTACTCCGAGCCAACGCGAATTTGCTTTCAGACCCAAGCATTTTGCAGCAGTTGAGCAACTCCGGAGCGCTCCGAGCGTTACCGAGTGCCGAATCAACCTTCTTGGCGACCCAACGCTTGGCCTACGGGAATCTCTATCTCAGGGGGCTTTATCTACAGCCGTTACAAGCCGGAGGAGCGGATACATTTCAACGTCTTCCAGAGGCCGGCTATAACCTCCCCTATGTCTCACTGTTCAAGTCACCTGTCTTGTTTGGCATGGACGGGCAACAGGTCTATTTTTACCGACAGGAAGGATTTACGCTCAATCGAATCGATATGGTTCCTGGTATTTCGACCGAGGTGTTTCATCTTGGGCGTATGCTTGGAATCCGTCCCCAGGCGAAGTTTCGTGAGGTGTACTACACCAGAGGCTTGCAAACTGATGATGCGCAAAATCGAGAGACCTTCTGGTTGGGGGTGGACGCCACGTCCAAGCTGGCGGGCCGGTTCCCACTTGCTGATGGAAACAGTCTTCTGCATACGATCGAACCGACGGTGACCTACGAGTATGTTCCGGTGACCAACCAGTCCAATCTGCCTCAAATCGATGCAGTCGATGACCTGCCGGGGAAGAATCTGCTGACCTACATGCTGCGCAGCCGGCTCTTGGAATCCGGCAAGCGGGATGCCTTCAACTGGCTCGATCTGATGGTGGCCCAGAGCTATCATGTCGGTGATGTGCAGCAGATGGCGAGCGTGTACGCCCCGGGCGTCCCTCCCGCCATGGGAACGACTACCCAGCCGCTCCAACCGGCGACCGTACCTATTCAAGGGAAGAAGTTTTCTGATATCTGGATGCGGGCCGTCATCGGCAACAACCTCCCGTCGCCATTTGGACTCTCCCAACTGGGTACGCCGATATTCGGACCCGCATCCCAAGCCTGGGCGGTACGCCCGCCCATCAATCGGTATCTGACCATCGATGCGTTCGTCGATCCCCATCGACTAGAATTCAGTCAATTCAACACCGACCTTCGTTTCCAGGAAGGATCCAATTGGTATGTCGAAGTGGGCCAGCGTTACGCGCGAGACGGCACTCGGGTACGGAGAGGGGATATTTGGAATCCCATTTCGTTCAATGAAGTGTTTGTTCCGGCCAATGGGGGAATCCAGTTTGTCACGATGGGCGGCGCCTTCCGCACCCCTTGGGGGTGGACATTCGGGGCAAAGGCCTATTATGACGTCGACAACGGACGAAGTCCTGAATTGGATATGGTTGCGCTCTATCAGAATCCGTGCAAGTGTTGGTCGGTAGGGTTCTATTATTTGAAATTCCCGGACCGTGAGCAGTATAGCTTCATGTTGAGCCTCACCGGGATCGGCTGGACTGAGGACTCCGGGACGCGGGTGATGCGGACTCTCTTGAGCCCGCTTCTATGGGGTGAGCGTGGTCTGCCTTGGAGGACACCGGGAGGTCCCTATGGCCTGCCTCCGCAGACCGCAGAAGCGGGCGACGCATTGCCCGGAGCTCAAACCGGACGGTGATCCGTGTTTGACACTAAAAACAGTGGTAGGGTACGATGCCCTGGCAATCACGCATCAATGATCTCACCCCTGAAGGAGGGCGCGACGTGGCTGGTGACGCCTTGAAAGTTGAAGATTCCACTTGGGATGCCGAAGTCATGAAGGCTTCCGAACTCGTCATGGTCGATTTTTGGGCCGTGTGGTGCGGCCCTTGCCAAATGGTGGCTCCCATCGTCGACGAGCTGGCACAAGAATACGCCGGGAAGCTGAAAGTACGAAAACTGAACACCGACGAGAATCCTGAGGTGGCGGGTCGTTACCAGGTGATGAGTATTCCCACTATTCTTTTCTTTAAGAACGGCCAGCCGGTCGAAAAGCTGGTGGGTGCCAGACCAAAACGTCAGTTCAAGGAACTGATCGACTCACTGCTTGCTCAGCATGCCGGGACCGCCTAGCAAGATGCTGAAAACGGCAGCCAGCCTTGTTCGCGCATCACTCAGAGGCTCGATGTACCACCGGGCAAGAGCTGCTAAGCGCAGCTCGGGGTGGGCCGGGTGAGAAAGGATACGCCTCAGCCTCTTTACTCGCTGGACAGCCGTTTTGAGCATTTTGCGTGCTGTTCCATCTATTTTTAGCCGGCACTGGCCGTTGTGAGCGCCATATGTGTCTTCTGAGGCTAGCTGGATCTCGCCACCCTTGCAGTCATGCTCACTGAGCTGCGTATCACGAATTTTGCCGTGATCGAACGACTGAGTCTGACCATGGACTCAGGGTTTACCGTGTTGACCGGAGAAACGGGGACCGGTAAGTCGTTGTTGATCGATGCAGTGGCCCTGCTTGTCGGTGGACGCGCCTCAAGCGACCAGATTCGATTCGGCGAAGACGAAGCTCAGCTTGAAGCGTCGTTCGAGATTCCGCTCACGCATCCTCTCCTTCAACGATTGCGGGCCCGAGAGGTCCTTGGACCGCACGGTTCTCAGCTCATCATTCGGCGCATCATTGCACGCTCAGGAAGAAACCGGGTGTACCTGAATGGAGTCTTAAGTCCGGCCCATGTGCTGGAAGAGTTTGCTGGTACGCTCATCGATATCCACGGTCAGCACGACCAGCAATCGCTCTTGTCCAACTCCGCGCAGATCGAGGTTCTGGATGCCTTCGGTCGCCTGCTGGAACTTCGGTCTCAGTATCGATCGACCCATCGTGATTGGGCACGGTCCCGTGAAGAACGAGCTGAGCTTGCCGCGACTCTCCAGCAGCGGGCCCAGCACGAGGACCTGCTGAGTTTTCAACAACAGGAATTGCATGAGGCTGCCTGCCGTATCGGAGAGGAAGAGTTGCTGCAAGCCGAACGCCATCGGTTGGGGGCGTCGCGGCGTTTGGCTGAGTTGGCATCGGAAGCTCAGGAACGAGTTCAGGGTGATGCTCACGGTATCTTGGCGAATTTAGTGTCGATGGAGCGTGTGTTAGGAGAGCTGGCACAGATCGATTCTGCGATGGCAGGAACCGGTCGGCTCGCGTCCGAAGCCAAAGTCCTCTTGAAGGAAGTCGCCGATTCCCTTCGCGGCTATGCCGAGGGCTTGGACGCCGATCCGATGCGACTCAGTGTGATCGAAGATCGGTTGGCTGTCATCCAGACGATGAAAAAGAAATACGGAGGGACCATCCAAGCCGTCCTGGAAACTCATCATCGAGTGAAACAAGAACTGGAGCAACTTCGGCGGTCGGACAGCGAGCTCAGTCGGTACGATCGTCTGATTCAGGAGCAGCAACAGAACGTCTCGGTGTTGGCTCGAGCGCTCTCAGAAAAGCGGGCGGAAGCAGCTCGGCGGTTGACAAAATTGGTGGATAAAGCGCTCAACGCGCTAAAAATGGGATCGGTGCGGTTTTTGGTCCAAGTCATGCCGAGCGGAGCTGACGAAGTCCACGGTCCTGATGGGGGCGATCGTGTCGAGTTTCTGCTGTCGGCCAATGCCGGCGAGCCGTTGAAACCGATGTCTCGTGTGGCATCCGGCGGCGAACTCTCGCGGGTTATGTTGGCGTTGAAATCCGTCCTTGCTGATGTCGATCATGTGCCGGTCTTGATCTTCGATGAGATCGATACCGGAGTGGGAGGGGCGGTTGCGGCCACGATCGGGAAACGGCTAAGGGAGTTGGGCCGATACCATCAAGTGTTGTGCATCACGCATCTCCCGCAGGTCGCCTCTCAAGCGCAACATCATTTCTCCGTCGAAAAATCGGAAGTGAAGGGACGGACGGTGGCGACGGTGCGTTCGTTGACGGGCATCAGTCGAGAGGGTGAAATTGCGCGCATGCTCGGTGGGGAGCGAATCACTCAAAAGACTCGATCTGCGGCGGCGGAGTTGATCGCCGGATCGCATGAATAGGTCAAGCGGCGGGAGCGATGTCCATGGCAGGAGGCGAGACCGGAGAGTCCTTCACGACCTGAATGAAGAGTTCCAGCAACAGCGGGTCGAAATGGGTATGAGATTGAAGCGAGATCCGGCGGATTGCAGCATCGAGCGGAAGGACGACGCGCCCAGGTGCGTCGGCGGTTAAATGATCAAACGTATGGGCGATGCCGACCATGCGAGCCAGTAACGGAATATCCGTGCCTCGGAGTCCACAAGGGTAACCGTGCCCATCCCATCGCTCGTGGTGGGATGAGACGATTTGCCTCACCTCAATCGGTAAACCCAACGGCGCAATCATCCGTGCGCCTCTGTCGGCGTGTTCCCTACAGAGGGATGCTTCGCCCGAAGGAAAGATCTGGTCTTCTGAAAACCTATACGATGGGAGGCTCGTTTTCCCTACATCATGCAAAAAAGCTCCCAGGGCCAATGATTGTTGCTCGGAGACGGTCAGATTGAGTCGGCCGGCCATCAACGTGGCATAGAAACTCACTCGGCTCGCATGATTGAGCAATTGTCGGTCTGTGGCCTCCAGAGTATCAGACAAGAGCGGAAGCAGGTTCATATCGTCTTGCTGCAAAGCGGCGTCGCTCTGTGCGTTGATGGAGAGCGAAGCATATCCCGCCCTAACCTTGTCCCACGCACGTGCGCTCTCTACCTCTGAGCCCCAAAGGTCCGGTACTGTCCGAAGGCAGTGGCGCAGAAAATCGAGTCGGCGCTTCTTGTCCATCGTCTGTTGAATGAGGGTGGTGAGCTCGTTCACGTTGAACGGCTTCAGCAAATAGCCGGCGGCTCCGTGGCGAATGCCTTCCATGGCTGACTTCAGGCTCCCATATCCCGTGACGATAATGACCTCCACGTCGGGGCGATGGCGCTTTATGTCTCGGAGAAGATCAAGCCCATGACGATCCGGTAGCTTTTGATCGAGAGTGATCAAGTCAACGGGTTCCTGACTCAGAACCTCAAGAGCTGTTTTGGCGTTTTCTGCAGAACGAACGGTGCAGAAGGTGCGAAGGATCACTTTAAGGGCATCGCGAGGCCCTGCTTCATCATCAATGACGAGGACCGTCGGTTGTGTTCCCGCCTGACAGGAAGCTGCTGTGACCATATGCGGCGCTTACTCCAAAGCTCGTTCATAGCAAGCAATTCTCATTCCTTTTCATGATGTTACGGAGCTTTTCAATATAAAGGGGTGCTGGGCAGGATGAGCAACTATACGTAGCTTACAATAATAATAGTGTACCTATCTTATTAACAAGATGGCGGGATAATGTGTGAATAAGTGTGACATTCTTGTGCATAAGTGTGTCATTCTTGCGTGGGTGGGTCAGTTTCTTGGATGGTGGAATTGTCAGGGCGACCGATGCCGAGGGTGTCCATCCGGTATTTCAGCATTCGTCGGCTGATTCCGAGTAGGTTCGCGGCGTGGGTTTGCACGTAATTGGTTCGTTTCAACGCGTCAAGGATAATCTCTCGTTCAAATTCCATCACGGCTTTTTCAAGCGACATGCGACCGGCGAGCGTATCGTCTCGAAGCGATGATGAGCGAGAGTCACTCTTGATCAGCGTCGGCAAATGCTCCGGAGTGATGTGTGCGGCATGTTGGGACCAGATGAACGCTTGCTCGACGAAGTTTTCCAGCTCGCGGACATTGCCCGGCCAAGAATAACGAGTCAGAAGTTCCAGTGCGTCTTTCCCGAATTCGATCGGGGGACGTCGTTCTTCTTCCAACCGTTTCTCGAGGAAATATTTGGCCAGGAGGGGAATATCTTCGCCGCGTTCACGGAGTGGAGGCAGAAAGAGCGCAATGACATTGATACGGTAGTAAAGGTCTTCTCGAAACTGCCCTTTTCGAACGAGGTCGTCGAGATTCTTGTTCGTCGCCGTCACAATGCGGACATCGACCTTGATCGACTGAACCCCGCCGATCCTCGTAAACTCGCGCTCTTGGATGACACGCAGGAGCTTGGCCTGGGTGAGAGGACTTAAGTCGCCGATTTCGTCCAGGAACAGCGTTCCGGTATGGGCCAATTCGAATTGTCCTACGCGTCGAGCTGTGGCATCCGTGAACGACCCCTTTTCGTGACCGAAGAGTTCGCTTTCAATGAGTGTTTCAGGCAACGCTGCGCAGTTCAGTGCAATGAAGGGGCGTTCGCGCCGGGAACTGTTGTAGTGCAAGGCTCTCGCTACCAATTCCTTTCCCGTGCCACTTTCCCCTGTAATGAGCACGGTGGTACGGCTGTCGGCGACCTGCTCGATTTTTGAGTAGATCTCCTGCATGCCCTGGCTTTTGCCGATCAGATTATGAAAGGCATAGCGCTGGACGACTTGAGCCCGCAGTTGCTTGACCTCTCGTTCCAATTCGGATGAGTTCAGGACGCGATCGATGACGATGCGGAGCTCATCGACGTCGAACGGTTTTGAGAGATAGTCAGCGGCCCCGAGTTTCATGGCGTCGACGGCTGTTTTAACGGATTTGGTACCTGTGAGCATGATGACAGGGGTCATCTTGCTCTCCAGGCGAAGCGTTTGAAGCACCGCGAGGCCGTCGGTTCCAGGGAGAATGATGTCGAGGAGGATAAGATCGGGCTCATCGTTCCGAAACATATCGAGCCCCTCACGTCCATCACTGGCTTGGAGAATGTCATAGATTGGTTCGAGAACCATCTTGAGAGACGCGCGGACACGGGGGTCATCGTCGATCAATAGAACTCGTTTCCGAACAACCGAGCTTTCCACAGGCGCTCCTTACGTTCTAATCTCGATGGGAGGGAAGGTTGATGCGGAAGGTCGTTCCGATCCCTTCCGTGCTCTGAACTTGAATCTCTCCTCGATGCTCCCGAACGATCTGATGAGCAATGGTCAGTCCCAACCCCGTTCCTTCGTTCACGGTGCTCGCATGTTTGGTGGTAAAAAACGGGTCGAAGATGTGGTCAAGGTTTTCGGCTGAGATGCCGTGTCCCGTGTCCTCGACGACGATCTGAGTCCACACCTCGCCGTCCGCTTTTTGGATTCTCGCGGTCCGTACTCGGAGCATTCCGGTTGTTTCACCGATGGCATCCATCGCATTCAAGAGCAAGTTCAAAAGGACCTGTTTGATTTGTTGCCGATCTACCATGCCACGAGGAAGCCCAGGCGCCAACTCTTTTTCAATCTTGATCCCGCGGCTGTCGGCTTTCACTTGGATGAAGAACAGGCACGACAAGACGATTTCATTCAGATCCTCATCAGTCAACTGAGGTTCCATGTACCGAGCGTAGTCGAGAATCTCCTGAATCAGCCGTTCAATCCGATTAACATCATCGAGTACGATTCGGCTGAATTCGCCGATAAAGTGACGGTCATCCTTCCGTTCAGGAGCCAGCTGAATGAAGGTCTTGATCGAGGTTAAGGGATTTCGGATTTCATGAGCGAAGCCTGCCGCGATGGTTTCCAAAGAACGCAATCGATCCGTTCGTCGCATGAGGGCTTGAGATTGCTGGAGATCGTTATACAGCAGGAGAGAGTCAAGCGCATTGGCGGCACTCTGGGCCATAGCCGCCAGTAGTTCCTTGGTATGGGAGGGAATGACGGAGGCTTCGATCTTGGATTGGAATAATACGAAGGCGATCAACCTCCCTCGATTCAGCAGCGGGATGGCCAGCTCGACGGGAAGAGGGGAGAACGGGGCATCGGTCGCGTGGTCCAACGATGCCCCGTATAGAGAATCGGCCGGCACGGACGAGTCAAGAATGTGTTGGGGGTGAGCCAGTTGTTGAACAAAGGGGTGATTGAGGGGAACGACGGGAGGCACTGCCGGCACAGGAGTCGGCGCTTGTGCAACTACCTGGTAGAAATGTTCGCGTTCACGATCAAGCAGATACAGTACACCTTGAGAATACCGGGATACATCAGAGAGGCCGGAAAGAATCCGTTCCGCGATGACGGAGAGGCTTGTCGGGTGCCCCATGTCCCGCGCAAACTGCGTGAGTCGTTGCAGCCAAGCCGTGTTTGACTGACAAGGGTCAGATTGCGGAGCCATGCGATCCGTCATGAGCGTGGTGTGCGAGGTTTTATGCGTCCGCGTAGGTCGTCGTGGTGGAAACGAGTCTACGTATCATCACTAGGTTGAAAGTATACACCCGAGGGGCTGTTTCATCCAACGGATTTGGTCTTCCGGACAATGGCGAGTAGAGGTTGGTTGTCGAGGACGGAGAAAAACTGGATCTGGCCCGCGCCTGCATGAACCATCTGCCAGGAGAGCCACCGGAGAGGTGGTTATGAGGCTGCCTGAATGAACAATTTGGGATGGTAGGAAAACTAGTAGACCGCTTGCAGGCCTGTCGGATGATGCCGGCAGGCCTGCAAGCGGAGGTCAATGGGCGGCGGCCGTCTTGCCCTGCTCCGAGCAGGCACCGGGCGTCATATAGAGCAGGTAATTGCCCATGCCATGTTGGAATTCGGTTTTCTGTAGAGAATGGTGGTAGACCATCACCATCTCATAGTCATCTTCCTTGGAAATAGGGAAGCCCTGTCCGTCTTTATAGACTTGATGGGGTAAGAATTCGCGGATCGTTCCGTCCCTTTCAACGTCCGGCACAGTCCTAAGGAGGGTCTGTTTCTTGGTCTTATTCTCCAATGCAATCAGGAGCAATTCGTCGTGGCCGTGCGGGTACGCGTATTTGACGCAGCCGTCCATGCCAAACTTCAGTGGCGCCGTACGGACTTGGACACCTGGCCCGACTTCGATCCCTTCGTCTGTCTGATCCGCGGGCCGATCACCGAACTTGGTGAAACAGACGATGTTGACGCCGACCTGATAGACGTCCATCGCTTTGACCGGTTTGGACTTCGGCGAAAAATACATCGTAAAGGTTGCGATGACGTTCTTCGTGGGAGGAGCGCCGTGATAGAACGCGACGACCGTCATGAGTTTGTCGGTTGCCGACAGCTGGACGCCGTATCCGTCGGGGAATTGCGTCTCGGCCATTTCGAGCCCGGCTCCACCGAAGAAGAGCGGCTCACCGGGGCAGGATACGCTGGGCTTGGTGTTGTTGATCATCAAAATATGGTGCAGATAGTTTCTCGGCAATTCCTTCCCGTCGACTGTGGAGAGAGCCGACTTGAAGCCGATCAGGTACTTGTCTTCAGGCAACTGAAAGTTAAACCGAGGCATGGAATCGCCCATGTCGCCTTCACCATGGCCGGTTGGAAGATCGATGGGGCCGAAAGTCAGGGTCGCCGTGTTTTCTCCATAGGTGATCTTTGAGCCTACTTGCTTTTTCAGCGTGGGGATGGCGTGGTGCTCATGCCCCCCATCAGCGTAGGCTGATGAGATCATGAAGAAGAGAGAGACAAAAAGAATGAAGGATCTGCGCATAAAACCTCCCAGAGGAACTGAAGCGGTGATGTTAAACCGGACTCCGATGTCTTGGTATGGTTGAAACGAACACACCGGCTCATTGGGCGCCGGCCGGTGATGGTGCCACTTTCTTCCAGTGGTAGGTGCCGCCGTGTTCTTTCGGCGGAATATTTTTTCTCGTATCGACTCGTGTGTACCACCAGATTCCCTTTGCTTGCGTGCCGTCTTCCGAGAGGAGCACCTCAAACCCGCCTTCGCGATCGTTGCCCGGCTGGTGCCAGGTGCCTTGCCACAGTCGGTTCTCAATTTTTGTGGTGACAAACCGTCCGCCGTGTTGCGTGTAGGGGCCGTTCCCGTTCTTGTCTAACGTCGCCTTGTAGCGTTTTTCGTCCTCGACTTCGAGAATATCCCATTCCCCGCTCACATCCGGCATTGTGGTGGCAGCATTGCTGACGAGCTTTTGCGATCCCACGGCCATCGATGGCGAGGCAAGCGGTCCTCCAAGTTGAGCGGATCGAAACGACTCGTGCCACGACAACAGTTGCCAACGCCCGGCACGGCGTTCAAGAACACCGGTTTCTCTTAAGGGAAGGACCGTCCGCTTCACCGCGGATCCCTCGCCGACATAGCGGGTATAGTCGAGCTCCATCGTAAACCAAGCCAGGTCGCCTTTCGTCCAGACTTTGAGCTCAGTAATCGGGATCTCAATCTTCTGAGCGTTGACGAATTCTTCACGCATTTCTCGTTCAAACTCCGGCCAGCCGACGTATTTGCGACCACCCACCGAGTAACTGACGATATCGGCATCGTGAGCCATGAGGCGAGCAAGCGTCGGGAGATCTTTTTCCGCATTGGCCCGGACCATTTGACGAATGGCCGTTTCCGGGTCGGGAGGCTCACCGGCGCTCACAACTGCGGTAAAGCCGATGAAAAGGAACAGGCTTCCGCAAACGACCGATCCTCGACGGGACATAAGGGTTTCCATGAATGCGACAAAGTTCAAATGAACAGGGAAGCTACACGGCCTGACGGGCCATGTCAACAATGAAGTCGAATCAGGAGGAACGATGAGCGACCACCACCACAGTCACGTTATCTTCGCCTCCTCGATCGAGCGCCGCAGTGACGAGGCGGTTGCAGACCTGAGTGGGGTCGAGTTCGCCGGCAGCGAACACGGCTTGGATATCCTCGTCCTCCAACATCTTGGTGAGCCCATCCGAGCAGAGCAGGACCAGGTCCTCCGGCAGTATGGGAAACGCGGTGATGGTGGGTTTCACCGCCGACCCTACCCCCAGGGCACGGGTCAACACATGCCGTTCGGGATGAGTTTTCGCCGTTTCTGTCGTGAGAATACCGCGTTCCAAGTATTTTTCGATCAACGTATGGTCTTTTGTCAGAGGGGTCAGCGTGCCTGATCGAAATCGATAGGCGCGACTGTCGCCGACATGGGCGAGGTACGCGATCGGGACAGGAGTGGAAACGATCGCCACCAGCACGATGGTGGTGCCCATCCCTTTCAGCTTCGACTTGGAACTGGCCCGATTGAGGATCGCTTCATGCGCTCGACCAATCAGGTCTGTCAACGCATCCGCTGGGGACGCGTGATCGTTGGCCAGCAGGTTGCTCGATGCTCCCGCTTCGGCTTGTACGGTTGCGATGGCTGTCTGAGCGGCGACTTCGCCACCGGCGTGACCACCCATTCCATCCGCGACGGCCCAGATACCTACCTCATTGAGAACAGCAAACGCATCTTGGTTGAGGGCGCGCACGAATCCGATCTCGCTCCGACCGACGCCGATCCAGGTGCTCATTGGGAATAGACCGGATGAAGGGTGGTCGACAAGGAGGAAGGTCCGAACCGTGGCACCATGTCCTCATAATAGAAGCGGTCGGCAAGCAGCACGAGGCTTTCGGTATCCGTCCGGTTGTAGCTCAAGAGGGTATCATGGGCGATCCTGTCACCTCGGCGCCACTGGAACCACAGACGGACCGCGTCCAATCGGTCTAGGCTGCTGATTGTCGTGTGTTCTCGGCGTGAAAAACGGGAGTCAAACATGTGAACGTGTCTCTTCTCCGTCAGCGATTGCGCCTCTCGAAGCTCTTCATCGTACCAGATCTTGCGGTGCGTGGAGAGGCCCGCTATGGATGACCGCCCCAAGAAGCGTCGCCAATCGAACAAGCTCTCTTGCCACCAGCGGCGTTCCGTGACTGGCCTGACGCCCGGGAGGAAGATGAAGCTGGAGGTCAGCATCCGGGGGATTGTAGCCTTGATTTCCCCTAGGAGACAAGCTACAGTTCGCAGCATCACGAAGAACGCAGTGAAGAAAAGGGTGGGCCATCAACCGCATGACCGCGCCGGCGAAACGAGTTCGTATTACCGTGGGCGGAGTTCAGCTTGAGGCAGAACTCAAAACGACGAAGACGGCCGGCGAAGTCTACGCGGCGCTTCCAGTCACGGCTGCGATCACCACGTGGGGAGAAGAGTTCTACTTCCCGATGCCCGGAGTCCGCGACTATCGGGAAACCGCGACCACTCAGGTGAAGGTCGGGGATATAGCTTTCTGGGGAGCAGGGAAGGTCCTGGCGATCTTTTTTGGAAGAACCCCCATGAGTGTGGGGGTCGATCCGGTCCCCGCGGATCGCGTGAATATCATCGGGAGCATCGTAGGGGATGCGACCAGACTTCGGCAGGTGATGGAAGCCCCGACGATTCATCTCGAACCGGGGTGAGTGCCATGCGGCTGTCCAAAGAGCGTGTGCGGCATATGGCCGAAAGCCTCACCGGTCGTCTCCAAGAGGAAGGACACATCGAACTCATCGGAGAGCGTAAGGGATTCGTCGAGGTCTTGGATCAGGCCATCACCCATGAGTTATCCGTTGAGGATCGTGTGAATGCGGAAGTGCGGCAACTGTTGAAGGCCTATGAACATCAGATTGAGCAAGGGCAGGTTGACTATCAAAAAATGTTCCACATGGTGAAGCAAAAGTTAGTCCGTGAACGAGGCATCATTTTGTGAAAAGTGAGGAGTGAGATGTAAGGGGTAAGGTGTAGGATAGGGCCGGTATGTCGCCTAACCCTTCACCCCTAACTCCTTACCGGCCTCTTATTATGTTGAGCGAGGACAAAGTCAGTCATCTGTCCCATGTGATTCTCACGGCCGTCAAACAACATGCTGGAGCGAGAGTCAAGAGCGACGAGGCGCGGTTGTTAAAAGAGATCAAGCGCGTGTTGGCCGCTGAATTGGTCCAGGAACAGGAAATCGATCGACGGGTGAAAGCCAAACTCGCGTCCTATTCCCGAGGCATTATCGAAGGGAGTAACGAGTGGGACGTGCTGTATCGAAAGACGTTCGAGGAAGAGACGCGTAAACAGACGAAGGTCTGAAGGCTGAGGTCGTATTGCCCATGAAAAAGACCCTACAACGATTGGCAATCTTAAGTCTCGCGCTGATGCTGATGGGGGGGACGGCTTGTTCGCAAAAACGCAAACCGCTCGTGCCGCTTGCCCTTGACGGCGAAGTGAAGTCGCAGGCCACGGCGCTGACGGAACAAGGAACGCAAGCGTATCAGGCGCACCAGTACGAAGAGGCCAAACGGTATTTCGAACAAGCCGTCGCAGCGGCACCGCAATCCGGACCGGCCCATTACAACTACGGGTTGGCCTTGAATGCACTCGGCGATGCGGAGGTCGCGCGGCGGCATTTTTTGGAAGCTGCCGATCTGTCGCCTGGAGATAAGACTATCTGGGACTCACCGGCGCTCTCACCGTATGGAAACCCTGAGAACAAGGACCGCACCAAGGCCCGTCCCTACGGGACCCATCGGCCGAATTTCGGCGGGATGCCGAGGTATTGAAAAGGAAGGATCTATGAATAAAGAACTGGCGGTGGGGAATCAGGCCCCGGAACTTTCAATCCCGGATCAGCACGGAAAGACGGTGACTCTGAAGAGCTTCAAGGGCAAACAAATCGTGCTGTACTTCTATCCGAAAGACGATACGCCGGGTTGCACGAAAGAGTCCTGTGACTTTCGCGATGTCGAGTCGCAGATCCTCCGGGCGGGAGGCGCGATCGTCGGCGTGAGCCTGGATGGAAAAGAATCGCACCAGAAGTTCATCAAGAAATTCGGACTGCCGTTTCCCTTGCTCAGCGATGAAGACGCGGCCATCTCCAAGGCCTACGGTGTCTACAAAGAGAAGAACATGTACGGCAAGAAGTATTGGGGTATCGAGCGCAGCACGTTCGTCATCGATCCCGAGGGTAAGCTCAAGGCGATCTTTCGGAAGGTGAGTGTCGACGGTCACGCGGACGAAGTGCTCAAAGTGCTGAAAGCCTAGCGTCCTTTTCCGGAAGGCTGTGCGGCCGATGATCAGCCAAACCCGCAGAGCCTGTATCTCTCTGCTCCTCATCCTCGCCGCCTCTCCCGGCCTTCTGTTGGCAGCGGAGAAAACCGCTGCGTCCCTGCTCATCAAAGATGTATTGACGTCCCCACATCAACCAGCGACAGTTGAAGCCAAACTGATCAGGAAAGGCCTCTTGACCGGTACTGGGCTTGGTGGCGAACCGCTCGAATTGGTGATGGAGGGGAAGGTGATTGCGGTTGCCATGACCGGAGGGGATGGCCGGGCATTCTTCACGTATATCCCGAAGGCGCAAGGCCAGCTGCCGTTTCAAGTCCGCATCGGTCGCAGTCCGAGAGTCGCTCCGACAGAAGGACAGGCGACTCTGGCTGTGTGGGAGAAGCGACAGCCGATTCTTATGATCGAGCTGTCGTCGCTGCTCGAAGAACCGACTCCGAGTCGTGTCCCCACCATGGGGATCGCGTTCGAGTTGGAACGGAAACCGATGCCTGGGGTAGCGGATGAACTCGGCAAGCTCACCCAGTTCTACTATCGAATCATCTATGTCGCAACTGTGCCTGCCGGAGGAGATGGAGCACAGGTGAGCGCAGAGGTGAGAGACTGGCTCAAGACGCACAAACTTCCGACCGGCTATGTGATGGTGTTACCGCCGGGCTCCCAAATCTTAGGCGCGAAAATCGACGAGTTCCATGCCGGGGGCTGGAAAACCATCAAGACCGGGATCGGTCGATCCAAAGCGTTTGCCGACGCGTTTCTGCAACGACGCCTCGAAGCGATCATTGTGCCGGAACCCACGAAGGGCGACGTACCGCGGAAAGCCAAAGTGGCGAAAGACTGGAAGGAGGTGAGAAGGAAGTTATAACGATAACGGAGCCGTTTTTATAACAAACCCGTATTCAGAATGATTGCATTTCTTCTCAAAACCAGGTATGCCTCTCCGCCAATATCCCCCCTGGATGCGGTTTCCTCATGCCGACTCCTGAAGGCAAGGCCCGAGAGCGGATCGATAAGGTATTAGTTTAGCAGGTTGCGGAAAAACTCATTCTGACCTCTGTAGCCGTCACGATATCGAGGTTGGGTGTGAGGAAGGGTGCGGTGATGCCCATTCAGGCTGTTTTTTGTCAGGTAGAGAGTCGAGTCGATGCCTGCTTGGTGGGGGGCAAGGATGGCCGTGATGCTCCGATGCGGCGTCTTTATCTGCGCTGAGAGATTTGCTCGCGCAGGCTAACCTAGCCGACCACTAGTATCCTCCCATTCCCCCATAGCCGCTTGTGCCGTAGCTGGATGGCGAAGGAGGAGCGGTGTGGCTTCGATACGCGCTTGACTCGACTATCGCACTGTTGGCAGGAGCCAGTTCAGCCGCTTGTTTAAAATGAGCTGTGGCCTCCGACCGAAGATTGAGTTTGTCGAGTGCCAGGGCCAAATTGAAGTGGGATTCAGCGAGATTCGGGTCGGACTCGATAGCTGACAGAAAGTGATCCTTGGCGATCGACCAATGCCCCATCTCATAGTGAGCAATTCCCTCAGAGTTGTGCTGGGCGGCGGTGGCATGGCTGCTCGGCGGTGCAAGTGCTCTCAACGATCAACCTCCTGACTGCAGATGATATTTCGCCATGCGGTAGCGCAGCGTGTTCCTGGTCATGTTGAGGAGTCGACTCGCTTCCGAGACATTGCCCGATGACTTTCGCAACGCTTCTTCAAGCATCTGCCTTTCCATGTCCTGAAACGACAGCCCGAAGGCCAGCAACGACGGCTTGGGCATATTCCAGCAGGGGCAGCCAGAGTGTGAGGACTGCCTTCACCGAGAACCAGAGCCGGGGAAATCTCAGGCCAGAGTGCGAGTCCTTCTGGAACTCTGTCCGTCGAGTGAATGGTGGTTTGAGGAGCTGCAGCCTGGACAAGCTGCCGGATTTGGGAGTCCTAAGAAGAAACGTCTGAAGGTTCATCGGAGTGCCTCTTAATTGTAGCCGCCAACCGAACCCTTGGAATCACTGATAACCTACACCGCCTTGCGTATGGAAGGAAGGGGAAAAGCGAGGGAATTTTAACGGGTCTACCACGAGAACAGGAATGATGCGATTCCGGCGAGCTGTTCAGTCGAAAGCATCGACTGACAGCTCGCCGTGACGTTGGACTTCTTGAGCAACTATTCCTTGTCCGCACAGAACGTTCGTTCATAGGCGATGATTGTCCAGGCTTCTTCCTCCGTGAGCACGTTGCCCTTCACGAGGGCCGGCATGCCCGTGCCGGGACTTCCATTCTTGATGACCCAGAACAGCTCCCCATCATTCCGTTTCTTGTGAAACTTACAGTTCGTCAAGTTTCTGGGACCCGGCGACAACAACATTCCACCGGCGCCGTCGCCTGCTCCAGTTTGGCCGTGGCAGTTCAGGCAGGTGCCTTTGCCTTCGTAGAGTTCCTTCCCCTTGGCGAGGACCTCAGGTGTGACGGTTATCGGACTCTTCATTTTTCGCGCGTCGCCACGTTCAGCATCCGGGACACGCGGCTTCAAGGGGTCGGCCTCTGGAGCGGCCCATCCTGCCGTACTCCACAAGGCAACGGCGAGTATGCTGCACATGGTCATGATCAAACGCTTCCCTCTCATAATTCCTCCTTGTGATTACCGCTGTTGTTAGAGCCAGATGGTTGCTCGCGCCGCGCGTTCGGAGGCGCGGATAACAAAAAATATGATAACACGATATCACCCTAAGTCGCAGTGCCCATGTCTCGTGGAACATTATCAGGTCGAAGTCGAGTTGGAGGCAGGTTTGGGATTCCAGCTGAGGACCTCGCCAAGCCCGAACCTACCAGCCCGGGCTTGGCGAGAGACTAACTTGGGACTACCGCAGTGATTACCACTGCAAATCCTCAGGGCACTTCGACAATGTCGCTCTTCATCGGCCCGAGGACGGCGAGCAATTCACCTTTCTCTTTCTCTGGGACGTTGAAGGTATCCAGCGCTTTGACCAGGTCCTCCACGAGCGCGTTGAAGGCTGCGGTGGTGACCTTCATGCCCTTGTGGGTCGTCTTCATGTCTCGACCTGAATAGGTGCAGGGGCCGCCGCTCGCCGCACACACCTGTTCGACCAAGAGTTTATTGAGGTTCTTGAGATCGGTGGTCGCGAAATAGCTATTGATGCGTTTGTCTGCCCCCACATTTCCGATGAACTTGGTGACGACGGCTTGAATGGCTCCCTGTCCGCCAAGCCGCTCATAGAGCGACCGGTCCGCGGCAAAGGATGGGACACTGCTCAAGGTCCAAGCTGCCGCGACTGCGACTGCCGTACACACAATCTTTTTGCTGAATGTCATATCGTCTGCTCCTTTGTGTAAGAATGAACTACCTGCATGACGTTTGTACCTGCTTCATGATTATGGGTTCCAGGGCGTGAGTGGCATCAAGTTGTCATACTTCTTGGGGTTCTGGTTGGCGATCACCACGGCAATCGCGCCTCGCAAAGCGCCTGTTAAGGAGTGGGTGACGACAGGATACGCTCCCGGCTCATCCACGATCAGATCGAATGTCGCTGCGCTGCCTGGACCGACCACATAGGTCTGAACCCCCGTGAATTTGTTGGCCGGATTGCCGCTTTCGTAGACATTGTCCCAGATTTCCGCGATTGGATGGAGAGAAGAGAACTCGTTCGGGCCGGCATTTACGAAATAGATTCGCACTCGCTCGCCGACCTTGACTTCCAACGGTTCCGATCCCGGGAAGAAGGGATGGTACTTGAAGATGCCGCCGTTGAAGATCTGATGGTCGAACTTCCGATCGAACATGGCCTGCACGTTGTCCGGGTTCTTCCACAGCTCGGATTGCACCAGGACAAATTCCCGATCCGCTTTGGGCCAGGCATTCGCATCCTTCGGATCAACAATGATCGCGCCGAACATGCCGCGACCAATATGTTGGATCATCGGCGGCGCGCCGCAGTGATAGAAGAACACGCCGGGCTTCTTGGCGACGAAGGTATACTTGATCGTCTCGCCGGGCTTGATTTCGCGGTAGTTCTTCAAGAAGTCGAGCTCAGCCGCGTGAAAGTCCATCGAATGGCCTTGGGCGTTCGTCGCGGGGTTGATCAGGGTGAAGTTCACGGTATCGCCTTCAGTGACCCGGACGACCGGGCCGGGCATCTGGCCGTTAAAGGTCCAGGCCTTGTACTTCTCACCGGAACCGCCGATGACGATTTCCGATTCGGTCGCCGTAAATGTGACATCATGGACCTTTGGAGGGGCGCTCGCAATTCCGAGCGGAGGCATGACTTTACAGCCGCCGGCACCCAACGTGAGGGCAAGTCCAAGAGTGAATGTGAGCACACGAAACCTCTGCATGATTGCCTCCCTTAATTAATGTTGAGGAGAAGGACCACTCCACTGACGAACAGCCTACTGGCCCCCCTCCCATTTCTCGTCAGCATTGATGTGCGGACATGCATCGATTCAATTCAGGTGAATTGAAGTGCATTGATCTCGATGAACCGGGCGGGATTTTAGCCCAATGAACCTCGTCCGTCAATGGAAGAAAGTGTGTGGCGAGCTCAGTGAGGTGCCAAAGAGGCTGAGGACGGTTTCAGATTGCGTTGCGCGATGGCCACGTTTCGGAGAAGGCCCCGGTGTTTTGCGCGCCGAATCGGGCTTTGGTGAAATACCGTAGTGAAGGTTGATTCATCAAGTTTGGAAAGCTCGTGCAAGTGAGGCGAGAGGGTCAACGACGAAGGCTGAAAAGCCGGTTCCTGAGTCGGCTCGGCTCGGAGATTGAATGGACACACATCGAGACAATCGTCGCAGCCGAAAATCTTGTTTCCCATGCCTGTTTGTAACTCGTGAGGGATGGCGGTCTCATCGCCACGCAATTCTATGGTGAGGTATGAAATACAACGAGTGGCATCGACAATGTATGGCTCTGTGATAGCCCCCGTGGGGCAGGCTTGAATGCAGAGCGTACAGCTGCCGCAGAGATCGGTTGCCGGTTCATCAGCTTCTAGCTCCAACGTGGTCAGAACTTCTCCCAGCAGCAGCCATGACCCATACTCGGCTGACACGAGATTGGAATGTTTCCCGATCCAACCTAGGCCTGCCTGCTCCGCCCAGGCTTTTTCCATGATGGGGCCGGTGTCGCTGTATGAACGGGTTTGGGCGTCGGGTGCGAGGCAGGAGATGCGCTGCTCCAGCTGTTTCAGCCGTTTGCCAAAAAGCTTGTGATAGTCCCTTCCCCAAGCATATCGGGCAATGCGGCCGTAGCCGGGCTGTTCGTTGGCACACTGTTCGGTGAGATAGTTGATGCCCAACGAGATGATGGATCGGCAGCCGGGAAGCACCTGACAAGGATCGGCGCGTTTATCCGGGGTCCGTTCCATCCAGGCCATGGTGCCCTGGTAGCCTCGCTGGAGCCATTCGGTGAGACGGTCGAAGAGGCGTTGAGGCACTGCGGTCTCGGAATTGAGAGGGGGGCTGTTTTCCCGGTCGCCTGCAGCTGACCCTGTAGATTCACTGGACACATGTGTAATCCCAACCGCATCGAATCCCAGCGCACGGGCTTCTTGTTTGATGGCTGTCGTAATGGACATGGGATAGAAGGACTCAATGCTGAGCGGAGCAATCAAAGCGGACACTGAAGTGAGCCGAACATCGGACCGATCGGCATCGCTCGCAGGCGCCGACAATGTTCGTCTTCCAATCGGTCACCGTTTTATCAAACCGACAATTCAGTCGGCCGCCTTTCGAGATCGTGGTCCAGGGTTGCTTGGTTCCGGGAATGGTGGCGACCCGGCATCCTTGTGGGAACGGAACGTGGCAGGGGCGTCCGGTTTCACCTTTTTCCATTGAAAAGCTGCACGATAACTCCGTTGTGGCTCCGGAATCCTCTATCTCCTGCGCCTTGGTGTCGAGGGAGGGAACGAGAAGCATCAAGAGCAAAACGAAAAGACCAAAGGCCATGTGTCGTATCGTCATGGTCGTCGATGGTAGCACAGTCCTTTGTCTTGCGGCCATGGAGAGGGCCGCGTAGAATCCTCTCGTCGGCTTCTATTCAAACCAATGGAGGCTCCATGCTCGCGACGCGAATCACACAAAAAGAGGGCGCATTCTATTTCATCGCGTACAAGGCCGGTGAGCTCTTGGACAAGGTTCGGTTCACCAGCCGGTACTACTTCGAAGGTGAGGAGATCGCCCAGGCCAAGATTTCCGACCATGACGACGTGGCGCAGTTTATTTCGAGCATCGAGCGGAGCGAGAAGGGATTCCAACGGGTCCTGAATCGGCAGAAGATCAAGCAGATCGTCAATTTTTATGAGACCGTCGTGGCGCAACCGATGATTCCCGGCACCGTGCTGCTCTTTACCGACGAAACGCTTCGCTTCCAAAAGACGGATGGCTCGGATTCAATCGGCCACTTGAGCGAGCCGAAGGGCAAGTATCTGGTGATCGACGGGCAACACCGGCTCGCCGGGCTTCACTTCTTCCACGAGAAATATCCCGATCAGAGCGCACAGGTGGAAGTGCCCTGTTTGTTGTTCGACGGACGCAGCGCCGATTTCGCGACGGAGATGTTCGTCATCATCAATTCGACCCACACGCGGATCAACCGATCGCATTTGGTCGATCTCTATGAGAAGGTCTCATGGGAAAGTCCTGAAAAGAAATTCGCCGCCAAGGTCGTAAATCTCTTATATGGCGAACCTGACTCGCCGCTGCAGTACAAAATCAATCGCCTGGGAGGGCGAAGCAAACAGGAAAAATGGATTCTGCAGTCCGAGGTGTTCAACGAACTGCTGAAAGTCGTGACGGTACATAAACGCTGGATGGAGTCCCACTTGGGGATGAAGGCCGAGCGCTGCTACGCCCTGGTGCGCGACTACCTCAAGGGGGTCAAGGACGTCATGGGCGAGGTCTGGGGGCAGAACGAGCGGTATATGTTTACTCGCGATGTGACGCTCAAGGCGTTGATTCGTGTGTTGGACGATCTGATCGTGGATCGCAAACTTATCAATGATTGGGACGAGCAACGCTCCCACAAACCGTTTGCAGAGATCGTCAAGCCCTGGGCTCCTCTGACGAAGGAGTTCCGCGCCGATGGTTTTTATGAACGGTTTCCCGCCAAAGGACAGCTTGAGCGAGTGCGAAAGATTCATCAGCGGCTGCTGGATGCGATTGTCGGATAAACGAGCAACATCGTCACCGAGCTTCGTCCCGTTGTTGGCCGTCCTTGTGTTTCTGTCCGCTCCCCTATTGGAGGCGGATGCTCTGGCGGCGGCTGACGCGGATGGTTTAGAGGTGAAGACGGAATCCGGCGGTGGAATCCGCGCGACGGCGCATCCTCTCTTTCCGGCCAAGCCGGAAGTTATACAAGCCTTGTTGGCGGATTACTCACATTGGCCGGACCTTTTTGAAGTGCGGATGCGAGTGGCCGAGTTGAGCATCCGTGATGGGGTGGCCACGATCGACCTTCGTATCGAACATTCTCTAATGCCTGGAGAACACCGGTTGGTCACGGAATCGAGGACTTTGCCGAACGGCGGCCTGGTGACTGATCTGAAAGGTGGGGACTTCAAGCGCTATCATCGAGTGTGGAAGTTAGAGCCGGCTGGGGCGGGGAATCAGACGCGCGCCGATTTCGAGCTGGTGGTTGAAATTGAATCTATGGTGCCGGATTGGCTGGTGGCGGTCGCCATGCGGCAGGAACTGGAAGCGCACTTTCGTATCGTCAAACAGAAGGCGTTGGAACATTCCAAGCGGTAACCGACATGGTTCAAGTTTCAACAGAGAAGACTCCTGGTGCAGCGGTACTAGCAGGCCTCTATGTCATTCTGGATCCGTCGGTCTGCCCTGAACGGTCTCTCTTGGGCGTCTTGAAGGCTTCTGCCACAGCTGGAGCCAAGCTGTTCCAGTACCGCCACAAGAATGCCTCGATGAAGGTAGCTTATGAAGAAGCATTGCCGCTGAGGCAAGCGGCGCGTGAGCTCGGCGTGCTGTTCATCGTCAATGATCGGTGCGATTTGGCGCTGGCCGTGGATGCGGACGGCGTGCACCTCGGACAGGGAGACGTACCGCTCAATCTCGCCCGCAAGGTCATGGGGCCTGACAAACTGATCGGTATTTCGACGCACAGTCTAGAGCAAGTTCAGGCGGCAACAGCCGGTGAACCGGACTACCTCGGCTTTGGCCCGATCTTCAGGCCTGGCTCGAAGGTCGATCATGATCCCGTCGTTGGAGTTGACGGACTGCGAGCGATTCGCGCGCTGACGGCACTGCCGATCTTTGCCATCGGCGGAATCACGGTGGAATCGGTTGAAGAGGTGATTCGAGCAGGAGCCGACGGAGTGGCGGTGATCTCAGCGATTCTGAAAGCGCCGGATATTCAGCGAGCGGTCAACGACTTCGTTTCGCGGATTTCAGCCCCAGCCGCGCCAGCTTCTTAATGGCAGCAGATCGGGCAAGATGTTGGACGGCAGGTCGGAACCGTCCCGGCATGCCTGGTTCATAGGGGAGGGGGCCGAGTACCGGTACGTCGGCCTGTTTTCGGAGAATTTCAATGGTCGATCGCTCTTGAACACGTGCCAGGGACGATCTGACGGAATGCGTCCGATTCAAGACGAGGGCAATGATGTGAATGTGTTTTCGGCGAAGGGCCTCGATTGTCAGCAAGGCATGATTGATTCCTCCCAGCCCAGATCGCCCAACGACTACGACCGAAAGGCGTAACAGCTTGATCAGATCCGTGACATTGGAGCTGGTTGTGACCGGCACATGCACACCGCCGACTCCTTCGACCACGATGCAGTCATACCGGTCGGACAGGAGGCGATAGATTTTCTTGATGGTGTCAGGATTGATGGTCTGTCCTTCGGCCTGAGCAGCAGCAAGGGGAGCGATCGGCAACTCGAACGAATAGGGACAGATCGCTGCCGGCGTTTCTTCGCTTTCTATGATGGATCGTAGCCGGGCTGCATCCGACTGAGCTTCTCTTCCTGCCGAGACGCCTGTCTCAATCGGTTTCATCACGCCGACCGTCAGCCCGCGCTTCTTCAGATACAGGGCGAGCGCTGCTGTGACCAATGTCTTTCCAACGCCCGTATCGGTACCGGTGATGAAGATGCCGTGGTTCATATGAAAGAGCTTATGGCGTATAGCATATGGCGTATGGTTTCAGGACAGCCGTCTATCATGCTCCTTCTCCTCTGGCTATAAGCCATAAGCTTTTGTTACAGGTTCCTGCTGTCGCAGTTCCATACTTGTCCCGATAGGTCCTTGAGCTGGGCCACGCGCACGATCGTACCGACGACTTCGTCGAGAGACGCCGGCCGGTGCAGCGCGTGATCGAGCCAGCCTTGTCCTTCTGGAAACAGGCCTTCAGTCAAATCGGTCTTTTGCCAGCCCGGCAGCACGAGATTCACACGAATATTCTGTAGCCCCCACTCTGCCGCCGCCGTTTTGACGAGCCCGATCAGTCCGGCCTTCGATGTCGCATACGCGCCTTGACCGGTAGCGCCATGAAACCCCGTGTATGAACCGATCACAATGATGGAGCCTCCGCCGCGAGCGAGCATGGAAGGCGCCATGGCTCGCAGGCAATGAAATGTTCCGGTGAGATTCGTGGCGATGACGTTATCCCAGATCTCGTCTGAATGGCGCACGAGCAATTCGCTCTGTCCGATTCCAGCGTTGCAGACCAATACTAATGGGCCGGAGGCGCAGCTGGAGAATCGGTCGATCATGCGTCGAACGGATTCAGCTTCTCGAATATCCGCCTGGTAGGAGTCGCCGACTCCACCGCCATCGAGGACGCTCGCCAATGTTGCATCAGCTGCCGGTTTATTCTGATAGTAATGAACCCCCACATACCATCCGATTTTGCCGAAAGCTTGACTGATGGCACGACCGATGCCACCCGAAGCTCCGGTAATGAGGACAGCTGGACGATCAGGACGATCAGATAGCTTCGTCAATCGATCCTTCGCTGGAGGTGTCGGTGAGATAGGAGGTTCCATATCGGAGAGAATTATGCGGTGAGAAGCGGGTCCAGACAAGCGCGGATCGAAACTCAGCGCAGCACCTATCGGCTTGCCGCTCTCGGGACTCCTATGATACCGTCAAAATATCATATCTGGAGCTGGAATGATGACGAAGCGTACATGTGGTCTGCGAATGGTAATGGTATTGACGGTAGGAGCGTGCTTATTCTTGGGACTACACTCATGGTCTGTGACGCTCGGTGCTGAGGAGCCGGTCACGATTTCAAAGTCCGAGGAGTATTTCCCGGATACGATCGGGAGTCGCTGGACCTATCGCGGTCAGCTCAGCGAGGGACCGCTCCAAACTATCGAACTGAAGTTGTTCACGAATGTGTCGACGGTCTCGGGAACCAAGGCAATCAAAGGTGTCACGGTAACCGTATTCCACGATACGAACCCGGGAAATCACGGACCGTCGGATAGTTTTTATCGACGCGACGCGGTCGGCATTGTCTATTATGGGTCGGAGCCTGGAACACCGTTGGAGAAACACATTACGCCCTACCAGATTTTCCGATTCCCGCTGAGAATCCCATCCTCCTTCCAGCAGTTCGACCGAACGGGGGTTGATTTCGGCAGCGATATGGATCGTGACCAAACCGATGAGAAGGTCGATACCCAGGGGTGGAGTAAGGTGGTCGGTCGAGAAACCATCACGGTCCCAGCCGGTACGTTCCAGGATGCCGTCAAAGTTGAAGCGCGGATGAACATGAAGATCCACTTGTCGGGAAGCCGTCGGACCGTCTCCGGAATCGACGTGATGACGGCCTGGTTCGCCAAGGGGGTCGGTCTCGTGAAGTATTCAGAGCGGCAGGAATTATCCGCCATCAAGGAGGACCGCGGCGTGGTCACGGAAGTCACGGAAGAACTTGAAGAATACGACGTCAAACCGGCGAAGGCCTCATTGAGTCGATTCGAATCCCCGGCGAATGGTATTCTCGCTGATGACTTTGGCGATCATGAACTGGGCCAGATAGTCTTCCCCGCCCGCTTTCGCGCCTACCCCTGAGAAGCGGTGCCCACCGAAGGGTTGACGAGAGACGAAGGCGCCGGTAATCGGTCGGTTCAAGTACAGATTCCCTACGTCGAACTGCTCACGGGCCTTGGCAAGAATTGCTGGACTCCGGGCATAAATCCCTCCGGTCAAGGCATACTCGGTTCCGTTTGCCAAGCGGATCGCATCGTCAATACCCTCCGCTTTCATGACGGCCAATACCGGCCCAAAGATTTCCTCCTGTGCCAGACGATGATGGGGTTGGATATCGACAAACACCGTCGGTCCGACGAAATACCCGTTCTGATCCACGGACTGTTGCACGAGGAGTCGGCCTTCTTCGAGACCGAGTGCAATATAACGTTGTATGCTCGCTTGGGCTCGGGCATCGATCACTGGCCCCATCCTGGTGGACGGGTGCATGGGATTGCCGACTTCCATGCTCAGCACGGCCTCACGCAGGCGGGAAACGAACGAGTCGTAGACGGCGCGATGGACGATGACTCGGGAGCAAGCCGAGCACTTCTGTCCCGCGTAGCCGGTGAACGATGCGACGACGCCGGTGATCGCTTCGTCGAGATCCGCCGTCTCATCGACGATGATGGCATTCTTCCCACCCATCTCGGCAATCACCCGCTTGACCATGGGCTGTCCGGGACTGACGCGCGATGCTTCGGTCAATATGCGGAGCCCCACGGTCTTCGATCCGGTAAACGCGATCGTGACGACATCGGGATGCACGACGAGCGCTTGGCCGACCTCGGGCCCACCTGGGAGGCAGGTCAAACAACCAGCCGGTACACCGGCCTTGATGAAGATATCGGAGAGCAGGGTCCCTAAGCCTGGCGAGCGTTCCGACGGTTTGAACAGGACTGGATTCCCGGTCACGAGCGCTGCTGAAACCATTCCGGCAGGAATCGCGAGTGGAAAGTTCCATGGCGAGATGACAACAGTCACGCCACGCGGTTCATAGGTGCGCTGGTTGAGTTCTCCCGGGCGGTTGCCTAATCGTACCGGCGAAGCCAAGCGATCCATCTCATCGGCATAGTAGCGGAGAAAGTCGATCGCTTCCGCCACATCGGCGTCGGCCTCCCGCCAGGTTTTGCCGACTTCAAAGAGCTCCCACGCTGCCAGCTCGTACCGGCGACGACGTAGTTCCGACGCAGTCTTACGCAGGATTTCAGATCGCGCTTCTGGATCTTTCCGCCGCCACTGGCCCCATTGTTTGAGCGCCTGTTCGATGATGTGATCCAGGTCGGATACCGCTGCGCTCTGCACCTTGGCCACGATCTCATTCGGTCTATAAGGATTATGGGATTCCAGCCATGGGCCGGTCAGCCTCCTACCGGGTGATCCACCGAGCCATTGTCGGCCCAGCTGAGATTGAACCGATCCAATACTCGCCAGCATGGCCTTCCGAACCTCTGCCTGCGAAAAGTCGCTGTGCGGTTCGTTGCTGAAACTCTCGCCGACGTATGTTGTGTGTTGGAGCTGGGTCGGCGCTGTCGGTGGAGCGAGGAGCTTGGCCAATGGTTGAGACTCAACGTACTCTTTTTGGAGGAACGATTCGTTCGACGTGTTTTCCAACAGCCGCCGCACCAGATAGGCCATACCGGGCAGCAATCGACCTACGGGCGTATACAGCCGGACCCGGCGACCTAGTTTGACCATGGCTTGCTGGAACGGCTCTGCCATGCCGAAGATCATTTGGTACTCGCGGGCATCGGAAGGAAGACCCCGCGATTCCGCATGGGCTTCGATGGCGGCTAACGTGCGAAGATTGTGCGTGCCGAACGCGGGGCGGATGAGATCGGACTGTTCAAACAGCACCGGAATCAATCGTTCGTACTGAATGTCGGTTTCCGCCTTGTACTCAAACAGCGGAGGAGGCCAGCCTGCTTGCCGATATCGGACGGTGTCTGCATCCCAGTAGGCGCCTTTGACCAGTCTGATTGTAATCGGCGCATGACGTGTCCTCACCCAGGCCACCAAATCATGAATGTCCCGTTCAGTTTCTCGGTGATAGGCCTGCAACGCGAGTCCGGCATAGGGATAGGATCGATAGGCCGGCTCTGCAAACAGTCGCTTGAAAATATGCAGGATGAGTTCTTTTGTCTCCGCTTGCTCCATATCGAAAATCAATCCGGCCGGCAGCGACTGTGCCAGATCCACCAGCGGGCGGAGACGTGCGGCGACCGACTCGTAACTTCCATCGGGATCGATGGGGTCCAGCCGGGATGAGAGGGCCGAAATTTTGAGCGACAGCTGCAGGCGTGGGATTGGTCCCAAGTGGTCTCGTTCGAGCAGCGGAGTAGAAGACCAAGTTTTGGTGGCCTGGCTGAGTTCATTCAAGGCGTTCAGACACTGGTCACGATAGCGGTCGGCTTCCTGCTCGCTGATGATGGCCTCTCCAAGCAGATCGACAGACCAGGCTCGTCCGTCTTTCCATAACTGCGACAAGGCCGGAACCGCTTCTTCAATCGAGGCGCCGGCAATGAACGTTGTGGCCATCTGTTCGATCTGTTTCCTGATCGACTTACCGGTGAGACGGGCACCCATGCTTGTTGAGGCCAGTGCCTTCAATCCCCACTGAAGCCCGAACAACTCGCCGATCTCATGGCCGAAATATTCTTCGGCGAGCGAGACGACTCGTTCATCGTCCCGAATGACCGGAAGGACATCGATGAAGTGGAACAACCTGGTCTTAAACGACGCATCCTTCATCGCCAGATTGATCGCCGAATGAGACCACCAGCGGCCATCAAAGATCGAAGGTGAAAGACCGGCACGAGAGCTGGGCAAGTTGTTCGCCGATGCGGAGAATGGTCGGTTCCAACGAGGAAGGTGGTGTCATCGATAGTCCTAGAGTGATCGGCTCCGTTCCAATTTCAGTATACATCTTGGACGACCGATGGTCATCGCAGGCTCACTTCCCCGGGCGGCACATGGACGATAGCCCGACCGACCCATTTCATTTCATGCGGCGCATCCCTTATGATGATGGTATCAGGCTCAATGGCGTCTCGATCGGGGGACGTCATTTCTGGAAGACGCGATCGAACACACCTGGATTGGAGAAGAGCTATGGCTGATGAACATGCCCATGGGACGCAACAACCCCAGGCAAAAGATAATTTGATTCCCGGCGTGAAACATGTCGTTGCGATCAGCAGCGGGAAGGGTGGAGTCGGAAAGTCCACCGTTTCGGCCAACCTGGCCTGCGCATTGGCATTGGCCGGTGCAAAGGTCGGTCTCTTGGACGCTGATCTTTACGGGCCTAATATCCCCATGATGATGGGCAGCACCACCGGCCCGGAACAGAAAGACGGAAAAATTCTTCCTGTTGAGAACTATGGAGTGAAGTTGATTTCCATGGCGTTTCTCGTGCCGGAAGAAACCGCGCTTGTCTGGCGTGGTCCGATGGTCCATCAATACCTGCAAGCTTTTTTCCGAGATGTGCTCTGGGGTGAGTTGGACTATCTGCTGATCGATTTACCGCCCGGCACCGGCGATGTGCAGCTCTCCTTGTCACAAATGGTTCCGTTGGCCGGGGCGATCACCGTGACCACGCCTCAAGAAGTCGCGCTCTACGACGTTCGTAAGGGCATGGCGATGTTTCAAAAAGTAAATGTTCCACTCCTGGGCATTGTCGAGAATATGAGCCACTTTATTTGTGGTCACTGCGGTGAGCGGACGGAGATTTTCTCTTATGGTGGGGGAGAGCGGGCGGCAACCAAGCTCGCGGTGCCATTCCTTGGCCGGATCCCGATTGATCCGGCGATTCGAGACGGTGGGGATACCGGCCATCCCATCGTCGTGGCTGATCCGGCTTCTCCTCAAGCGGCAGCGTTCCGAGACATCGCCAAGAAAATCATGGAAGCGCTAGGTGATGCCGAGAAAAGCGGCCCATCAATCGACAGTTTGCTTAAGAAGATCAAACAACCGTTTAGTAACAATTGAGACGCATTACTTCGGAGGTAAGGAATGGCGGAGTTTGTACGAGTTGCAGCTCTAGCAGAGATAAAGCCGGGGCATGGCATTGTGGCCGAAGCGAACGGCAAGACTCTGGCGGTATTTAACGTGGACGGGGCTATCCACGCGATCAACAATACCTGTTGCCATCGAGATGGTCCATTGGGGGAGGGAGAGGTTGAAGGCAACATTGTGACCTGCCCCTGGCACGGATGGCGATACAATGTGACGACTGGGGCTTGCATGAATAACCCCTCCGCGAAAGTACAAGCCTATCAAGTGAAAATCGAAGGCAATGATGTAAAAGTATTGCTTGAACAATGAGCCTTGCTCGCGCCAAAGGACGAATAGCATATCACGTATGGCTCAGAGGAGAATGAGCCGCTGTCTTTGGTATAAACCATCTCCCATTCGCTCTTACTCGAGGTGACACATGCCTGTCTCTGCGAAAGATCAAACCGACATCGCCGCAGCGCTCGTGCGTCTCTACGTCTTCTTGGCTCAATACCTTGATCGTTGTTTTGACGAAGCCGCTCGGAAGAGCTACCCGGAGGCTGAGCTTAAAGCACACCTTGATACAACGCGCCGACAGCTCATGGAGATTCTGTCGGTCAATCCTGTCGTGAAGAAGAAGCTCGCCGAAGAGTGTGACCGAATTCTGACGCTCGGTGCCTCTTGCCTAAAGTCCGGCGCCGTCGATTCCAAGACTCGAGAGATGATTCAAGCTGAACGAGCGATACTCCAAAATAAAACCGTCGCATTGAGCGACTTGGTTGCGGTCTATCGAGCCTTAGCATGAGCGATGGATGGAAGAGGATTTGATAAGCATCAACTCGCCGGCTTGGACGATAGGGAACGGGGATTCAGCAGGCCGGTTGAGTTTGAGAAGGCAGAAGAAGGGTATCGAGCGATCTTACGGTATGAAACCCTCCGCATCACGACAGAGGCACACCCTACGCAGGATGAGGCGCTTGGTAGGTTGATCCAGACTGTACATGCACAGGGCTACCGGCAGCTCAAAACTCAAATGAGTTTTCGTAACGGAGTCTACCTTGGCTCACAGGAACTCTGGGTGGAATACCAGGATCCACCGCAAACCGAGCCTGAGCGACCTGGTTTCCTTGGTAAAATATTGAACTGGTTTCGGTCACGCTCTGTGAATGGATAGCAGTCATGAGTTTTGTTCCGTTGGATCAGCTCCGCTCTTCATCACCCATTGCCCGACTCCGCCTTCCTGCTTGGTTTAAGATCCAGGCCAAGACTGGTCCGGATTATCTCGATATTAAGCAAACTATGGATCGGCTCAAGCTCCATACGATTTGCGAAGAGGCTCGCTGCCCGAACCGATGGGAATGTTGGAATGCCCGCACTGCAACGTTCCTGATTCTCGGCGATATCTGCACCAGGCGCTGCCACTACTGTTCTGTGGAGACTGGAAGGCCGCTCGTGGTTGATGGGGAAGAACCAGGTCGTATTGCAGAAGCAGTCCAAGCCCTTGGTCTTCGCCATGCCGTGATCACTTCCGTGAATCGTGACGAATTACCGGATGGCGGAGCATGGGTCTTTGCCGAAACGATCAGACAGATCAGACGAATTGAATCCAGCCTGCACGATTGAAGTGTTGATTCCGGATTTTGAGGGGGACGAGAAAGCACTGGCAACGGTCTGTGCGAGAATCCGGAGATCCTCAATCACAATATTGAAACCGTTCGGCGTCTCTTTCCATCGATCCGTCCGCAAGGAAAATATCAGCGATCGATCGACCTCCTTGCGAGGGTCAAGCAACATGGGATGAAGACGAAGTCCGGTTTGATTCTAGGGATGGGCGAGACACTCGACGAAGCGCGTGAGGTCATGCGCGATCTCCGAACAGTCGATTGCGACATCATCACCATCGGTCAATACCTCCAGCCGACGAGAGACCATCTGCCTGTCGCCCGGTTCTACGATCCCTCAGAATTTGCGTTGTTGAAGGAAGAAGGGCTTGCCATGGGATTCAGCCATGTCGAATCCGGTCCGCTCGTCCGCAGCTCCTATCACGCGGAGCAGCAAGTAGCTGGTCGATAAACAGTATTTCGGCAGGCTCGGGAATCTCAGTCAGTCCTAGGGGTGCGTCGCACTCTTAGGTGGTTCCTCGTCCTCTTCATTTTTCTCTCCTCACGCATCCATTGTTGATCTCCGGACCCTGTTCGCATATAGACTAATCATTCGGCTTGTAGGGACAGGCTCCGTCGTCCACGACCGTGCCTGTCCCGGTTCGGACGGGGACAGACACCACGCGCAGACGCGGGGAAGAGTGTCAGTCCCCGGACTCCGCGCTGTGCAGAGCTGTCAGCTCGGGCGTTCCGGCGTTGAAGCGCTCAACGAGCAATGGAGGTGTGCATGATCGAAACCTATCTCAGCCGATTTCTAGATCGTTCGTTCGAATGGTTTTCGTCGTCAGGCCTACGGATTATTTTGATTACAGTCGGGATGCTCGTCTTGTTTTCGCTCCTTCAGCGGGTGGTGGAGCGGTTTCGTCGTCTCTATGAAGGACGGCTCTTCGGGCCGACGGAATTGAAACGGGCCGATACGCTGACTCAAGTCATCCGGGATCTCGCCCGCGTCGTCATTCTTGGAGTCGGGGGGATGATGGTGCTCTCGGAGGTCGGAGTGGATTTGAAGCCCCTGCTGGCCGCGGCCGGGCTGGGCGGCCTTGCCATCGGTTTCGGCGCCCAAAGTCTGGTCAAGGATGTGATCTCGGGATTCTTCATTCTTCTCGAAGACTCAATCCGGGTCGGTGACGTGGTGGAGATCGCCGGGGTGGGCGGCTTGGTGGAAGAAGTGAAACTGAGGACCATCGTGCTGCGCGATGAGTCCGGAAGCATTCATGTCATCCCGAACGGCACGATCAATACGGTCAAGAACATGACCCAACTCTATTCTTATTATGTCTTCAATATCGGCATCGCCTACCGGGAAAACGTTGATGAGGTCATGGCCTTGTTGAAGGACATTGCCGAAGAATTGCGGCAAGATACGGAATTTTCAGCCGACATCTTGGAGCCGCTGGAGATGTCGGGAGTCGATCGGTTTGCCGATTCCGCCGTCATCATCAAATGCCGGATCAAGACTAAACCGATTCAGCAATGGCGGATCGGCCGCGAGATGAACCGCCGGATCAAGAACACCTTCGATGCCAAGGGCATCGAGATGCCGTTTCCTCACCAGACGATTTATTGGGGAGCGCCCAAGGATGGAACGCCGCCGCCACTCTATGTGGCGAGCGGGTCATCCAATCCGTCGGCCGCGCAATGAGCGCCGTTGATGGATTGGACGACCCGCTCTCCACATAGAGTGGCGGTGGCGTTCCATCTTTGGGCGCTCCCCATAAATCGTTTGGTGAGGAAACGGCATCTGGAACCCCTTGGCATGGAAGGTGTTCTTGATTCGACGGATATTTCGCGGACCATCCGCCACTGCTGAATCGGTTTGGTCTTGATCCGGCATTTGATGATGACGGCGGAATCGGCAAACCGATCGACTCCCGACATCTCCAGCGGCTCCAAGATGTCGGCTGCAAATTCCGTATCTTGGCGCAATTCTTCGGCTATGTCCTTCAACAAGGCCATGACCTCATCGACGTTTTCCCGGTAGGCGACGCCGATATTGAAGACATAATAAGAATAGAGTTGGGTCATGTTCTTCACCGTATTGATAGTGCCGTTCGGAATGACATGAATGCTTCCGGACTCATCACGCAGCACGATGGTCCTCAGCTTCACTTCTTCCACCAAGCCGCCCACCCCGGCGATCTCCACCACGTCCCGACCCGGATTGAGTCTTCGAGAAGAATGAAGAATCCCGAGATCACATCCTTGACCAGACTTTGGGCGCCGAAACCGATGGCAAGGCCGCCCAGCCCGGCCGCGGCCACAGGGGCTTCAAATCCACTCCGACCTCTGAGAGCACCATCATCCCCCCGACTCCAAGAATGACGGCGCGGGCGAGATCACGGATGACTTGAGTCAGCGTATCGGCTCGTTTCAATTCCGTCGGCCCGAAGAGTCGTCCTTCATAGAGACGACGAAACCGCTCCACCATCCGCTGAAGGAGTGAAAATAAAAGGAGCATCCCGAATGTAATCAAAATAATCCGTAGGCCTGACGAAGAAATCCATTCGAACGAACGATCCACGAATCGGCTGAGATAGGTTTCGATCATGCGCACCTCCCATTGCTCGTTGAGCCTCAAACCAACCCGGCGACAGCTCTGCACGCGGATCCGGGGACTGACACTCTTCCCCGCGTCTGCGCGTGGTCTGTCCCCGTCCGAACCGGGACAGGCACGGTCGCGGAAAACGGAGCCAGTCCCTGACAAGCCGAATGAAGTCGATATGCGAACAGGGTCCGGAGAGCAACAATGGATGCGTGAGGAGAGAAAAATGAAGAGGAGAAGAGAACACCTAAGAGCTGACGCATCCCTAGACTGACTGATGATTTCCGAGCCTGCCGAGATATCGTTTACTGACTAGCTACTTGTTGTTCTGCGTGATAGGAGCTGCGGACCAAAGGTCCTGATTCGACATGGCGAATCCCATGGCAAGCCTTCTTCCTTCAACAACGCAAATTCTGAGGGATCGTAGAACCGGGCGACAGGCAGATGGTTCTCGTCGGCTGGAGATATTGACCGATGGTGATGATGTCGCAATCGACTGTTCAA
>CAVQFZ010000021.1:0-12946 GCA_963711905.1 uncultured Nitrospiraceae bacterium
TTAGACCGACCTGCTCTTGACCGGGAAACTGAACCTGACGGTTTTTTCAACTGCATCTCAAGGGTGGCTACGCGCTGTTCTAAACTGCAGACCAGTTCTTTCATCCGCAAAGTTAGGATATAACTCCCAGGATCCTTCATGCTTTTTCTTGCGGCATTGCCGGAATGCCACCGACTACTTGATTGAACTCAACACTCCGAATCACGCCGGCTTTGGCCGCAATCATAACTTGATCACCGATGGTGAGATGATCAGCAATCCCGGTCTGGCCACCAATCATCACATGATGACCGATGGTTGTGCTGCCGGCGATGTCCCAACCCTGCACAACGAGGATGCAGTGCTCTCCCACTGTCAACAGTGTGGGCAATCTGGACGAGATTGTCGACTTTAGTACCCCGCTTGACCAGCGTCCGGCCGAATGTCGCGCGGTCGACCGTCATATTGGCTCCCAGTTCCACGTCGTCCTCGATGATGACGCCGCCAAGTTGCGGGGTATTCTGATGGCGTCCTTGATGCTGCACGTATCCGAACCCGTCGGCTCCGATCACGGATCCACTGTGCACGATCACTCGCGCGCCCGTGAGCAGCCCTCGCGAACGACGACATTAGGATACAGAACGGAATCGTCCCCGATCGTTGAATCCGATCCTACGAGAACCCCAGGATAGAGCGTGACGCGATTGCCGATCGTCACGCGGTCACCCAAGGTGACGAAAGGCCAGATGGAAGGATCGGCGCCGATCTGCACATCGGCACCCCGCATCACCTGTTCGGCAATGCCCCGAGGAGCCTGTTGCCGGACAAAAAAGGTTTGCGCGACGCGCGCGAAGGCCAACAGCGGATTGTCCACGACGATTTGCGGCACATCGAAATCAGGCATATGCCGATGGACCAGCAGCGCCGCGACGCGAAGAGTGGCCGCCGCCTTCGACATTTTGTCGTTAGCAACGAACGACAACGCGTGTGGATCGGCTTCGCCGAGGCTCGTTAAGCCGGAGATCGATGTCTGGTTGTCGCCGTGAATCGTCCCTCCAACAACCTCGTGGATTTGCGCCAATGTGATTGGAGAAGGCAGTTGGGGCTTGCTCATCGGGCCGCGACTTCTTCTTCCCAAACGTCACGGCGGATGTCTTCTTCGGCTTTCCGGCGGAGGCGGGCTTTACTGAAGCTGCCTTCTTGGTAGACAGGGACTTGGCTGAGGCCGTCTTGGTCGTGGTCGACTTGGCTTTTCGATTTGCTTGTCGCGGTCATGGGTTTCGTCGGCTCAGGCTTGGACTCAGTCGTAGGTTCCGCGAGCCGCCGCTGGACATAGGCAGCCACGGTCCCAACGGTGCTCAACCCCGGGAGGTCTTGATCCGGAATTTGAAGTTTGAACCGTTCCTCGATCTCGAAGAGCGGTTCAATGACAGCCACCGAATCGAGGCCGAGATCATCGCGGAGATGATAAGCCTCGGTAATCGACGCAGGGTCTCGCTTGAGATAACTGGCCAAGGCCTGAATGATTTTAGAGGTAATCGCGGGATCGATCGGTTCAGTCATGATGGGTACTCCTTCAAGTGGAATGAGGCGTTTCGCATGGGCATTCGGCGAGGGGGCCTCGATATCGTTCAATCGTTCTTACGCCACAAATTTTTTAAAGACGACCGTGGCATTGTTGCTGCCGAATCCGAATGCGTTCAAGAGGGCGTAACGAACCTTTCGTTCTTGGACGGCACGTTGGATTCCATTCAAACGGCAAGCTGGGTCCGGATCCTCGTAGTTCGCTGTGGGGTGGATGTGCCCGGTATGGATGGAGAGAGTCGTCGCCACTGCGCCGATCGCCCCAGCTGCCCCCAATGTATGGCCGATGAGTGACTTCGTGGCACTGACGGCGATTTTGTCCGCGCGATTCTTAAAAAGAATCCTGATCGCTTTGGTCTCGACGGCATCGCCGATCGTCGTGGAGGTCGCATGGGCGTTGATGTAGTCGACCTGATCCGGCCCGATGCCGGCAGAGTCGAGACCGATCCTCATGGTCGTGGAGATTTCCTGACCATCTTCCTGAGGAATGACCATGTGATAGGCTTCGCTGGTGGCGGCATATCCGGCAAGTTCAGCATAGACTCTCGCTTTCCGCTTCTTGGCATGCGCCCATGATTCCACGATCAACGCAGCGGCTCCCTCGCCCATGACAAATCCATCACGGCGTCGATCAAAGGGGCGTGAGGCTCGCTCCGGAGCATCGTTAAACTCGCTGGAGAGGGCACGCAAGGAACAGAACCCGGCAAAGACCAACGGAGTAATGCTCGCATCAGCTCCGACGACGATGATGACATCGGCCTGACCGCTGCGAATGCACTGAAGAGCTTGGCCAAGGGCATGGGCGCTGGAGGAGCAGGCCGTCGAGATCGTGAGGTTCGGTCCTTTGGCGCCGTGCGCCATCGCGACGATGCCCGAAGCGGAATTCAGCGTGATCGTGGGAATGAAATTGGGGTGCACGCGCTGCGGTCGCTGAGTTTTAAAGAGCTGTGTGATTTCACGCTCTCCCATCACCATCCCGCCCATGCCGGCCCCGACAATGACGCCGACGCGATGGGGAGCCTCCTTGGCCATACTCAGATCGGCATCGGTGAGCGCTTCTTTCGTGGAGACCAAGGCGAATTGCGCGTAACGATCCACGCGACTCGCCTGCGTCGCCGTCAAATACTGTTCCGGCGAGAAATTGTGGACCTGTCCGGCGACGCGCGAACGATACCCGGACATGGGAAACCATCCTAGGGAAGGGATCGCGCTGACACCCGAGCGACCGGCGAGGGCCGCTTCCAGAATTCACTCACGCCGATTCCGATGGGAGATATCACCCCCAGACCCGTAATTACCACACGCGAGGCCATGTTTCTCCCTCCTTCTAGGCGCCCACGGCGCCTTTCTTACCGGAAGCCCGATGTACAGTCAACTAGGAAACCTCTCTTCAATGCCTCACTTTCAATAACAGATAGAGACCGAAGCTGAGAAACAGCGCATTGGCCATCCAACCGGCAAGCATAGGAGCCAATGCTCCCCCTCGTCCGAGTGCGATGGCGACGGAGTGTGTCGTCCAGTAGCAGAATCCGACGATGAACGCTTGTCCGATACCCATGGCCATGTTGCCACCGCGGACTCCGCTTCGCCGCAAACTCAATGCAATCCCGACGAGCGCCATCACGACCGTCACTAATGGGAAGGCAACACGGCCGTAGTAGTCCGTCAGCAGGCGGGCGAACGAGAACCCTTCGTGCCGAAAGCGCGCGAGGTAATGTCGGATTTCCCGAAACGTCATGGTTTCCGAGTTCCCCACAAGAGAGGAGGAGAAATCATCGGGAATCAACGGAATGCTGATCGCCTGTTCCGTGAACAGCGCCAGTTCGACGGTGTCGTCCGATTGGAACCGGCGATGATTCCCGTTCAGCAGAATCCAGCCTTGAGGAGTATAGCGGGCTTCAGCCGCTTCCGTAATTCGGTCGAGTGTAAACGGCGGGCGAAAATAAAAGATGCGTATGCCTCGAAGGGTGCTGCCTGCGACATCGATCTCATGGACTTCCATCAGGGCGTCAGCGCTGATACGGGCCCAGGGCTGGGCGGCTTTGACGGTGACAGGAGCCGGCCATTGTTCGATCTGGACCACACGGATTTCTTCGGCTTTCTCCGAGGCGAGCGGAATGACGGTCGAGCTGAAGAAGAAGAGAATCACCGATACGCCGCCGGCAAAGAGGAGAAAGGGCGAGGTCATCCACAGCAAGCTGATCCCGCAGCTGCGCATGGCGGTGATTTCATTGCCGCGCGCGAACAAACCGAGCGTCAGCAAGGTCGCCACCAAGATCGCGAACGGAGCGACTTGGAACGAAATCGAGGGGATCTTCAACGCGAAGTATGTGAGGATCGGGAGGATTCCCGATTCGTAGCGCAAGAATCGGCGGACTTTCTCAAAAAAGTCGATCACGAGATAGATGGTCACCAAGCCGGAAAAGCACATGCCGAAAATTTTGGAGTATTCGCGAAGGATATACCGAAAGAGGATCGTCATACTGTTATTGCCTGCTCATCCGTAAAAAGAGAACGGCGGTGATGACGACGAACACGATGTTCGGCAGCCAGGCGCCCGCAAAGGGATGCAGGATCAAAGCCGTCACCAAAAAATCGCACCCGACATTCAGGATATAAAACGCGATGATGATCCCCACGCCGACGGCAAACCCACCGACCCGTCCGGAACGCTTCGAGACGATTCCGACCGGCACGCCGAGCAGACAGAATACGAGCGAAGCGGTCGGAAAGGCCAAGTCTTTATAGTATTCCATCAGACGACGAAGCGAGCCGGCATCCTTGCCGCCGGACTCGGCCAGCCGGGCCATGATCTGTTCATAGGACGGGCGTTCTTCGGCGGCCGAATAGCTGCTGAGGTTTAGATCGATCTTGAGATCGTAACTGGCAAACGCAATCTGCCGATACTCGTCGACCTGACCAGGTCGGCTATGAATGACGCCATTCACCAGCTGGAGCGCGATCTGCGTATGGGCGGTATCCATAAAGACCTGATACTGCTCCGCCACGATGACGCGAGGTTCTTCGGGCAGGCGTTCATCCGAGATGAAGATGCCCTCGGACGGACGGCCCGGTTCCCCATCTGGAACGTAGATCATCATGCGTGGAATCGGCTCATTGAAGGTGCCCCGTTCCAAAGCCAGAACAAGCTGATCTTTGAGCAGATTGAGAGCCACCTTCTTAAGATTCAATGAACTCCATGGCTGCCCCCATTGGGACAATACCAAGGTCAATGTAAAGACACAGACCGAGAAGAGGAGGACCGGCTGCGAGAGGCGAAACAGGCTGAGCCCGGTTGCGCGCATCGCGACCAGTTCCTTATCAAAGGATAATCGGCCAAAGGCCGTCACCGACGCGATCAAGCCTGCGATCGGAAGCGTGAGCACGAGACCGGAGGGGAGAAGCATGGCAATGACTTTGAGGACTGCCAAGAAACCGACCCCTTTGGACACGAGCAGTTCGACAAGACGCAAGAGTTCTCTGGTCAACATGACAAAACAGAGCGCGCCGAGGCTGAGACCAAACGGAGCGAGCAGTTCCGTGAAAATGTAGCGATCGAGCAGCGTTCGTAAGATCACAGAGTGTCTGGGTCGGAGAAATGTTCAACACTATAGGGGAGTCCTTCTCACCTGTAAACACAGGAGAAAATCTTCTCCGTAAAGATTCGCTTGACAGAGCATGAAGCCTATGTTACATGCAGCGCGACTTTCCACTCACATGATGGGTTCCGTGAGCGATGCATCACTCCTTCAGGTGCCCGTCCCTTCTCCAAGCCGGATTCTTGTCCAATCTATTTTCATTTTGATGCGGGACGATTGAGTGTAGCGCTACGTAACCAGTCGTCGTTGTTGAAAAAAAGGAGGGTTTTTGTGAAGACAAAAGGAACGGTCAAGTGGTTCAACGATCGAAAAGGGTTTGGATTCATCCGGCTGGATAGCGGAGAAGATGTCTTCGTGCACTACTCCGCGTTACAAGGAGAAGGGTTCAAGACTCTCAAAGAGGGGGAAAACGTCGAGTTTGAGATCGTACAGGGAGCCAAGGGTCCTCAAGCGGCCAATGTGCTCAAGGCGGCGATCGCCGCGTCCTAAGTCGTCACATCTTCCGTTCGGCTCGGGAGAAGAGTCGATCCTCCGACAAGAGGGGTCGGCTCTTCTCCCCGAGTGTGTCACCGTCTGATTCCTCCATTTTCTAGACAAAAATAAGTGAGACTGTTAGCGTTTGGCTGTTCTGTTCGTGGAGGGATCGTTGTGCCCCCGGATCGAAGTCGAGTTCTTCAACAAGCTCAGCTCCTGGCTTCCCGCGGACTGTACGAAGCGGCCATAGCCGAATGGAAGAAGTTGGCCGCAGAAACCCCCGCCGACGGCACCATTCATAATACGATCGGCGATTTGCAATCGAAGCGAAACGCTCCTGGAGAAGCCGCCTCCGCTTTTTTGCAGGCGGCCTCGGCATTCCGAGCCGAAGGCGCCACCCTCAAGGCAATCGCCGCCTTTAAGAAAGCCCTGAAATGCGATCCCTCACGATACGAAGTCTATCGCCACCTTGGAGACCTGAACGTTGAACGCGGACTCATCAGCAGTGCGGTCCAGGATTACCTCACCCTAGGGAAGTACTACCTGAAAGAGCGTCGAGGAAAAGACGCGCTCGAAATCTACAAAAAGATCGTCGCCCACGATCCGTCGAATCTCAACGCGCAGCAACGCGTCGCCGAACTCTGTGTCCAGGAAAACCAGCAGGATGAAGCGACCACGGTGTATCTCCAGTTGGGCCGTGAGCGATCGGCGCAAGGGCGATACGATGAGGCGAAAGACGCGTATCTTGCCGTCCTGAGGATCAATCCAGAAAATAGCGAGGCGGCCCAATTCGTGGAGAGCATGAAGAAAGACGGAACCGGATCGATCAAAGCGGTCAAACCGGGATCCACCGCGCCGGCACAGAAACCGTCCGAACCGGTCGATCTGCTGGCTGAGGCCGTTCGCCGCATCGACGAAAAACAGTATGCCGGCGCAGAAGCGATCCTGAACCAAATGCTCACGCGGGAACCAGGGAATCCACAAGTCTGTCAGCTTCTGGCTCGGTTGCACTTGCAACGCGGGGATATACAAGTGGCGCTGGGGGAATATCGCTTCTTGGCTGGAGCTGCGTTGCGGGCGCATGACCTAGCGCTTGCCGAATCACTGATTCAGGAATTCTTGTCCGCTGACCCGAACTCCGTCCCTCTGTTGGAATTGAACGGAGAACTGCTCGAAGAACAAGGCGAGGGCAGGGGAGCCGCTCTCCAGTATGCGAAGGCCATTGAACTGTTGTTGGAGCACCCAGAGCCCGGCATGGAAAGTTTGCATGAGGAGCTCTTCGAAAAGGTGCGCTCGCTGTCCGGTGATGAAGCGTTCGTGAATCGGCTGGCGGCAAGGATGAAGGGAGGGGCTCCATCAGAACCGGACGAATCTGCTCAGAACGTATTTGATCCGGCGCCGATGAACCTCGCCGATTCTATACCGACCGGTGGCGAATCACTGGAAGCGGATTCGGACGGTGCTCAGGCAGTCCGTCCACAGGGTCGGCTGAAGGAGGACCAAGATTTTTCAGCGACTGTAGAACCCTCAGCGGCTTCCGAGATCGCGACCGCATCACCCGTTACCTCTCCAGCGGAGCACACTGCCGGCGAGACCTCAACTGGACCAGCGGTCTCCAGCAATCCCGCCTCTGCCCGCGGGAGCATGAAGGAACCGGCTGCGCCGCCTGACTACGAAGCGCACTATGCGTTGGGCGTGGCGTACAAAAACATGGGATTGTACGAGGAAGCCAAGGAGGAATTTCACGTATCGATGAACAGCGACTCATACTATCTTGATTCGGCGCTGATGACCGCGGTCTGTCTCAAGGAAAACCGTCATCTCGCTCAGGCGATTCTGGGACTGGAAACGGTCTTGGCTGATCCTCGTTGCCAAGGGGCCAAGGGGCAAGCCATTCGCTATGAGTTGGGTTTACTCTATGAAGCGGAGGAACAGTGGGAGAAGGCCGCTCATGCATTTGAGTCTATTCCTTCATTCCATGATGTCCCGCAGCGACTGGCGGTCCTGAAGGGGAAGCAAGGGAGTGGACACGTCGGTTTTCGGTATGCATCATAAGGGCTCAGCCCCATTCCCCTATCCCACCTTTTAGATCACTCGATTCGGCGCCGGGTAGCCTCCCAACACAGCCACAATATTGTCGAGGCAGATGAGTCCCATACGCACGCGAGTCTCGAGTGTTGCCGATCCTAAGTGGGGAAGAAGGACCACATTCGGCAGGGCGATCAAACCGGCAGAGACCATCGGTTCTTGCTCGTAGACATCCAGCCCGGCGCCCGCGATGGTTCGTGCCTCAAGCGCCGACACCAGCGCTGCCTCATCGATGACCGGTCCGCGGGACGTATTGATCAGGTACGCGGTTGGTTTCATCAGGGCAAGCGTGCGTCGGTCTATGAGATGACGAGTGGTCTCGGTGAGGGGGACATGGAGCGAAAGAAAATCAGACTCCGCCAGTACTTCATCGAAGGGACGCTTGGTCCACGAGACACCGGACAGGCTGGAAACACTCTGACGGCCTGCATAGATCACCGACATCCGAAACCCGGACGCTCGTTGCGCGACGGCCTGACCGATGCGCCCCATGCCGACGATGCCCATCGTTTTCCCGGAAACATCGGCGCCTAACAGCTGGGTCGGTGTCCATCCAGGCCAGCTGCCGGTTCGGACCCAGGTGTCTCCCACGACGACACGCCTCGCCAGAGCAAGCAACAGCGCCCACGTCAAATCGGCAGTGGCATCAGTCAGCACATCTGGTGTATTGGTGATCATGATGCCCCGCTGGGTCGCAGCAGGCAGATCGATGTTGTTGTAGCCGACTGCATAGTTGGCGATGATTTTCAGGTTCGTTGCGTGGGCGAGCAGCGAGGCGTCGATTCGATCAGTCAGCGTACAGATGACTGCGTCGGCTTGGGCGAAACCGTGACGCAATTCCTCCGCCGTCGGTGGCTGATCTGTCGGTTCTGTGAGCATCCGGTAGTGGCGCGGGATCGCGTTCAGTACCGGTTGAGGCAGCAGGCGAGTGATGTATAAGGTCGGATGCTCCATCGTGAGGTCCATTGTAGGAGAAATCGAAGGCAACGGACAACGGCTCTGATGTTCCCACGAGTCTGTTAGCCGGAAGTGTGACTGGTTATGACGGCTTCACCGACATTGATCCTGCCGACGAAGTCGCACGCGGTTGCGAAAGATCTTCGCGCCCTGTTGGGCTCAGAGAAAGTCAAGGACGATGTGCCCACCATCACGGCCTATGCCGTGGATGCCGGGATCTATCGCATCCCGCCGCAGGCGGTCGTGCTCGTTGAATCGGAAGAGGATATTGCCGCAACCATCGGCTATGCCGTCTCCCGAGGCATTCCACTCACGCCTCGGGCGGCCGGCACCAATCTGACCGGCTCCGCGATCGGCTCCGGGATCATTCTCGACGTCTCACGCCTGAATCGGATCCTTGAAGTGAATCGGGAGGAGCGATGGGCTAGGGTCCAGCCGGGCATCGTCCTGGCGGAATTGAACAAACAGCTCAGCTCCCAGGGGTTGCTGTTCGGTCCCGATCCGTCGAGCGGCGACATGTGCAAACTGGGCGGCATGGTCGCCAACAATTCTTCGGGACCACATACCTTGCGTTATGGCTCAGTCAAAGACAATGTCCGACGCATCCGGCTATGCCTCACCACGTCGTCCTGGATCGAGGCGCGATCCTATGCCCTCAATGACCCGACACTGGAAGCGTCTGCTCACGACGGTGCCGGCGTTCCGTGACGTCCTGATGCTGACGCAGACCCACGCGGACCTCATTGCCGCGAAGCGGCCGACCGTCAGCAAGAACAGCTGCGGATACAATCTCTTCGGGGTGGCCGAGGGCCTGACGCGAGGCTTGTTCGACCTTCCTAAGCTATTCGTCGGTAGCGAAGGAACGCTGGGCGTTATGAGTGAAGCGACCCTCACGCTGGTGGACAAACCCACATCCATGCTGACCGCGCTCATTCACTTCCGAAGCTTGGAAGAAGTCGGCGAAGCCGTGCCTCGAATCCTGACGCTCCAGCCAAGTGCCTTGGAGGTCATGGACGCCAATACGCTCAACTTGATCGGCCGAGGAGCGCATGGCATTCCGGCCGATGCGGCAGCCACGCTGCTGCTTGAGCTCGACGCCGATTCGTTGGAGATCGACCTTCGTGAGCGAGCCGACGCCCTCAGTGCCATCTGTCGGCCCTACAAGCTGGCGTCGGAACCGACGCTCGCGTTTGATGCGGAGCGTCGGGAGCAGCTCTGGAAGGCACGAAAGGCATTGTATCCGACGCTCTATCGATTTGACCCGAAGAAGAAGCCCATCAATTTCGTCGACGATGTCGTCGTGCCGGCTGAGAGGATCAGCGAGTTGATCCGGTATCTCGAAGACTTCTTCGAAGGGCAGCATGTGCCGGTCGCGATCTTCGGCCATATTGGAAACGGGAACGCGCACATCGTTCCGCTGTTGGACGTGAACGATCGTGGCGATTTCGAAAAGATGGTGACGCGCCTATCGGGACATCCATACCACGGTCCTGAATCGTTTCGGCGGATCGATCTGTGGCGAGCATGGCGATGGCCGCGTCCGTGCCGAATTCGTCAAGCAGATGTTCGGCGAGGACCTGTACAACCTCTTCGTTCAGGTCAAGAAAGCGTTCGACCCTGGAAACGTGCTCAATCCCGGCATCAAGCTCAGCGACGCGCCTTTTACCGACCATATCGACTACACAAGACTCTCGAAATCCTGTGCCACCTGCGCGAAGTGCAATTCGGTCTGTCCTGTTTACGACGTGTTTCAATCGGAGGACATGAGTGCGCGCGGATGGTTCGAGATCGTCACATCCAAGGACTACAGTTATCTCAATTCCAAACGAGTGGTCGAAGCCTGTCTGAACTGTAAATCCTGCCGGACGATCTGCCCGGCTGGTGTGGACGTGTCTGACCTGATACTTCAGAAACGGGCAGAACATCCGAACCGGTTGGCGGGTTGGATCTTCAGGCGGCAGGCGGAGGGAACAGCCTTTGAATCCTTCCTGCGATTTCTTGCCAGAACACAGACTCTCTGGGATCGCCCGTTCTTGAGGAAGCTGCTCGAACGGTTCACGGCACCGATCATGAAGACCTTGGCCCCCACGGCTCGGTTACCACACGATCTCGCGTTGCCGACATTCGCTCCGCGACACTTGCGCGAACGCTATGCCGATTTGATTCCCAGTGAAACAGAGTCGTCACCGACTCGGACCGTGGCGTATTTCCACGGATGCGCCGCGAACTATTTCGACGATGGAGTGGGAGACGCGGTGATTGATGTCTTGAAGAAACACGGAGTCGAGCCGGCGCTGCCGCCCCAACGTTGTTCCGGGACCCCGATTCAAACCTACGGACACGTCGATCTGGCGAGAGACGGAGCGCGATTCAATCTCCGATCGTTGGCCCCCTACGAAACGATCGTGACCGGCTGTGCCTCCTGTACCCTGATGCTGAAAGACTATCCCGCACTCTTTCCAGAAGGGACCGAGCGGCAGCAAGCCGAGGAACTGGCCAAGAAAGTCGTGCATATTTCGGAATTCGTCGCCCGCTCACCACAGCATCCTCCTATGGCCAAAACCGATGGAACGACGAAACGTGTGACCTATCATTCATCCTGCCATCTGCGGGCAGCCGGGGTGACGAAAGAGCCGCGACAAATCCTGTCGTCATTGCCAGGGGTCAATTTCGTCGAGATGCAAGACGCCGACCGTTGTGCCGGCGGCGCGGGCACCTACCTCATCAAAGACTACGACACGTCACAGAAGATCTTCGACCGTAAGGCCCGCGCCATCACACAAACCGGCGCGAACGTGGTCGCCACCAGTTGTCCGGCCTGCATGATCCAGCTCAAGAATGGAGTGGGGGACTCTGTACAGATCAAACATGTCGCCCAGCTTCTTCAAGACGCCTATCGAGCGGCCGAAGGTGCGAAAAGCTGAGTCCGGCTTGCGGTCGTGCAGAGTGCGTTCCAGTCCGGCGTGAGAAGCAAGATATTCGGTTAACGCCTTGAGGGTTCAATGGTAGTAATACAAATTTTCGGCCAGACCTTGCGCGCGGTCGTCGAGGAGAGTGAGCTCGAAGTTTCTGTGACAGGTCCGACTACTGTGAAGCAACTGATCGAAGCGAACCCTGCACAACTGGGCGCCTTGCTTCAGTACATCAAGAGCCGCGAAGCGCTTATTACGATCAACAAGAAGATCGGGTCGGAAGATTCACCGATTCGCGACGGCGACGTCGTCAAGCTTTCCTTCCAATCCCACACCTCCTACGAGGGTACTCGCGACATTCCTATCTGACAGTCTGCTCATGCAGTGTGCTGCGGCTTTGGTCCACGGTTCATTCAAGTCGCCCGGCATGCCCTTGCATCATCCCGCTTTGCTTGAGAACATATCTGTACACGTCATGAGGTACTGGAAGACAAAGGAGGGGAGTAGGCCGGGAGGCCGCTGGTCCTGGTGTGTCGCCCTGCTCTTGGTCGTCCTCGCCGGCTGCTCGTTCGCTACCACCGCCTATCGCAACGCCGACCGAATCATCCTCTGGAAGCTCGATCACTACTTCGACCTCAACCGCGACCAGCGTCATGATCTTGCGCAACGCCTCACGCCTGTACTCGCCCGGCACCAACATGAGGCCCTGCCGCAATATGAAACCTTCCTCGGGGAGATCCGTCAGCGCGTCCAACGAGGGCTTACCGGTCCGGATATCGACTGGGCCTACGCCACCTACGATCGGCTGCGCACCGATCTCTTCGAGCGTGTCGTGATTGACAGCGGGGCCTTTCTCGCCTCCGTCGAAGCCCGCCAGGTGCGCACGCTCGAATCGGCCTTGCAGAAAGACAATGCCAAAGCCGTGCGCCTTGTTCAGGCTTCTGCGCCGGAGCGTTTGAACAAAAGGGCTCAGGACACTCTGGATTTGGTGAAAGAATGGCTGGGACCGCTGGCCAAAGATCAGCGAGAGCAGATTCTTGAATGGAGTCTCGCGCTCCCCGATGTGGAACCGACGTGGGTCGCCTATCAGCAGCAGCGCCGACAGGAGATCGTGACCCTCCTGCATCAGCCCCGGACTCCAGAGCAGATCACCCGAGAACTCCGCTCCATGTTTGTGTACCACGATCAGACCGCTCCCCAGGCCTATCGAAACGCGGTTCGCCAAATGCGCGAGAATGCCAAGACGATGGTCCTGGCCATCGACCAGCGCATGACTCCTGACCAACGCCGCCACGCCGTCGCCAAACTCCAACGTCTCATCGACCAAGTGCACGACCTCCAGGCAGGGTAGGC
>CAVQFZ010000022.1:0-367043 GCA_963711905.1 uncultured Nitrospiraceae bacterium
ATGCGATAGTTACCCTTGAAGGAGGCGAGGTGAAAAAGGCAACTTGGGGTAAGCCTGCAATAGACTATACTCGGTGGTACAGCCAAACGACGCACGCCCTACTGGTTATCAAGGAAACGGAAAGGTCACATAGGTCGATTACCGATCTCATTACACCTCCAGCTCACCGAAGAATCTGTTGGACTTTGATCGAAGGGGCGCAATGAAGGCAATCCGCGTCCGCGTCAACCTGTGGCCGTGCCCGACTTCCTGAATCTCTACCGCAATAAGCCTCTGAAGAATATTATGAGTTGAAATCTGAGATGATGGGGTTACCTGGCCAACGCGGCTTCGCTGTTTCGGAGCTGAGGTACGGATCGCTTTTTGGGATTTTCGGTCGAATCGGGTTTTGCGTCGAGATTTTGACTCGATGCCGAGAAAAGTTTTATTGGTGCGCGGATCAGGAAGTGTTTTGGAGATAATTTGGAGATCGCACCAGAAGATGAATTTTTGACGAATACGATGGGCGTTTCGCGCGTCAACTTGCGTCTAGCAGCCCTTGTCGACGCGGTGATCGGATTGGAGATAGTGTTAACGGAATATATCTCTGAGGTGTTACCTTGCCACCAATGAAGAAAATGCCAGACAACGAGAAATCGACTCATTTTTGCGGAAGCGTTGGTTAACGCCACGTCTAGGGGGCATTCTTGACCTCACGATGCACGAATCATATCTCAGGGATATAAAACTTGATCAGGTGCTCCAAGCAGTGACGTGGAGAAATCATATTGTTCACAAAACTGGTCAATTGCCACCTCGCGTTCCAACATCTTCGTAGGTGCCTGTTGGAAGTTGCGTTCACTTCGAAGCCATATTTTCCTCCGCGGTCACTTCGGGGTCCTCAAGTTCAGTCTCGCCTCCCTCAGGTGCCGGAAGCTCGGAAGTTTCTGCCACTTAGCTCTCTCTTTCTTCCTTAGCCCCCACACGTTAAAACCATAATGCCAGGGGCGATGATCAAGGAGCTATTCGGCTGATTTACGTACGTGTAGTAGCGGAATCGAGGCGGCGATGAATCAGAGATGCCACTGATAGAAGGTCTTCAGCATCGGCCTTGTCCATTGTCCAAAGGATGCGGGCTTCGTGGGCCGTTGTATTTCTGAACATCCCAAACGTTCCCTTCACCAAATTCACAAAACCACGTTGCTCGCTCCTCTGGCTCTCTGTGGAGAGGGAATTGATTGCCAGTAGAGGTGAGTCACCTGCGAGCGTCTTGTCTACTAAAATTGCCGTATCATCCGTTAATCCGGTTTGAATCGTGTCCGCAATACTTTTTGTGGCTTCAAGCACGGCGTGAAAATAATTGTCTGTGACTAATTCCGCTCGGCAGAAGCGCAGCACGTCGGGATGAACGCCGCGTGTTGTGAGGGCAGCCCGCAATTCTTCGGCTCGCCGGGCAGCCTCAGTCAGTGTTTGCGCCTGTGTGACACTGCAGACCTTTCCGGCCGCATCGACGGCCAGGCCTGAGAAAGCCAGCGCCCGATTCACGTTTGTCCGTAGTGGCTCAAACCGAGCAGGCTGTCTCGCGTAACGCGCCGGTTTCATAGCTTGCCGAATAAATTCCAGTATCGCCCTCCGATTGCCACTTTTATTCTGACGTTCCGCAAAAGCATTATGAAGTCGTTTCGACTTGGTCATTGTTGAATCAGGGTCTTTCATCCTCAACAATGACAGAATGTGTCCAATTTCTGATCCTGATAATCCCGCAGACGTGTCGGCGAGCGCCGCCGCGATTGCTTCCAATTCGCTCGGAGAGAAGATCTGCTCCATAACTAGCGTGGAAATTCAGAATGCTCATTGAAAGCGAACTTCGTCTTCACTAGCTCAACAATTGCGGCACCGATTGGTTTGCCAGCATCTTCGGTAAGTGCCCTTGCCACGAGTTCAAATGAATCGTCGAGCACCCGCCATTTCTTTTTCCATGCATCGGGCAGTGGCACACCGGGAGGTTGGAGGCAGGGAATAAGTCTGTGTATCATCCAGCCGATCTCGCAATACCGATTCATGAACATCGCAAACTCTATCTCAACAAATCGAGGCAAGATCGGTAACGGTCCGACGCTCTTCAACCATGGTTCTGCTCCTATCAATGATAACCGAGCCCCGTGGACTTCCCAGTCGAACGACATATCCCATTTTTCGAGTGCATCTCGGGTTTCTTGTTTGAGATTGCTTTGGTCACCGGTCATTTTTAGGCGGACTGCATATTCTGCTTTCTTGCGCAATTTCTTTACCGTAGCTACGTCGAAGGGTTTCCGGGAATCCACGCCTTCAATGCTATAGAAGTCGGTTATCTTCTGAAGCGAAGCGGACGACAGTATAAGATTATCGAAAATGTTACGAAGAACTGTGTAGGCGAGCAATGGATACCCACTGATCGCGACTCGCTCAGTACCACAAAGGGACTGAAAAGCATTAGCCATACGAGGGACGAAGAGGCCATAAAACACGGGAACAGCTGTTGTAATTTGGGGACGGCAGTGGCTGTTGACTAGTTCGACTGTCTCAAGGAAGAAGCATTTGAAGGCATTAGATAGCGCGAAGTGGCCTTTATATTGAAGAACTGTAGAATTGTACTTCTGCTCCTCCAGAGTGATTAATCGAGTTCGACCATAAGGAATGCCATCGCTCATGGAAATGTCTTGGAGTCGTTTAACGAATTCCTCGGGAGACATTGCCATAAATTCACTTGAGCGGCGGAGGCATCAAAACTAGTCCTCTTTGACAGGAGGCGGTAGGAGCCCATTCTAGGAGCCATATGAACGACGGCGCAAGGCGAATCTGTCCTGTTTTCCTTATTCCTCTATCCAGGGTATAGTCCTCGCCGAGGCCGCTAGGCTGATCACCGACACGCCGGATTTCTCCCCGGTTCGCGGCCTCATTATTCCATCCAGGAGAAGCGTCACGGAGAAAGGGCGCATCCGTGTCAACATCTCTGTCTGAGTCCAAGAAAAATCCAGGCCCCAATCCGCTTCCCGAAGAAAAAGTTGTCGAGGCGGCGAAGTCAGTCCTAGAGAAAGTGACGACCAGTAAGGGAATGCCGTATGACGAATGGTTGACGAATCTGACCCTGAAACAGATCAAAGCGCTGCGTGACGCCTATGAAGGCAAAGCTAGGGGAGCTGAACATTCAAATGAATCCGGCTCTCTATCAGGTCGCGTTCGAGTAGTGAAGTGAACTGCGGGCTGTGCACAGTTCAGTGTTTTGGAAGTCTTGTGAATGGGGTCATCCGAAGCCGTTCGTGAAAATCGGGTAAGTGGACCCAGCGCCCATCAAGATTGCTCAACAGGAGTGGTAAAGCCATGACTGCAAACAATCAAGTAACGTACAATGAGGCCGAAAGACGCTATGAAATGCCGTTCGGCAACTTGGTGGTTTACGCCAATGTCCGCAAGGATAAGAACACGCTTTACATAGATTACGTTTTCGCGCCGCAGGAATTGCGTGGCAAGGGTGCGTCCGGGGAATTCATGAGTAAATTAATGCATGTTGTGCGCGCGGAAAAACTGAAGACGGTGCCCGTATGCGGCTATGCCGCCAGTTGGCTTCAGCGGCATAGCGAGTATCAGGATCTGGTTTCTGATTAGTACCGGTAATCGTCCTTTTTGAACGGGCCGGTCGGCGAGCCCCCGATGTAATGCGCCTCCCCTAACTTCTTATCCCGACCATCAGTTGAAATTTCCTGCTCTTTGGGAGGGGACCGCTGCGTTCGCGGCAGGTTAGTTTGTCAGGAGCGTATTCGCGCCCGAGAGACTCACCGTTCCATTCACATCCGCCTCATCCCACCGAAACGCCGGGAATCGTGCCATCGATGATCTGTTGGCCATAGTTCAGGCAGTGAGCAGCGGCTTCCTCCTTTGTGGCGTATTCATCACTGGTGAAGAAATGCCGACTTTCCTCTCCCGTTTCAGTTGACCACACAATGAACAGATTTAATCCCCACTGGCCAGTATTGATGAGCTCTCGTGGAGCGGGTTGAATGGTGTAACCCTTATACGTCATGGCATTGCCTCTTTCCTACTTGCCCTTGTCGGATAGTTCCCCTTCAGCCGCTGTGGAGAGAGCATTCATGTGCGCTTTGAGCAGGTGGCTCGCGTGAAAGGTCACCACTCGGCGGGCCGATGCGCTGCGTTGATGAAAATCAAAAAGGGTAGTGCAAACACGGAAAGTAACTTAAAAAGGTTGGTTGCGGGGAGAGGATTTGAACCTCTGACCTTTGGGTTATGAGCCCAACGAGCTACCAGGCTGCTCCACCCCGCGGCGGAATGCTAACAAAGGGCTGAACGGCAAGTCAAGGTGAGATAGGCATGATTGCATTCTAGCTAACACGATGCTAAAGCGATGGCATGCGTATTGTCTTCATGGGTACACCGGAATTCGCCGTGCCGTCGCTCGAAGCGCTCCTTCTATCTGATGACCAGGTAGTCGGAGTGATTTCACAGCCGGATCGACCGAAGGGGCGAGGACAACAGCTTGTCCCTCCGCCGGTGAAACTTGTCGCTGAGCGAGCCGGTATTCCTATCCTACAGCCACTGAAGATCCGCACCGCAGAATTCTTGCAGGCCCTTTCTGCCTGGCAGCCGGATCTGATCGCCGTCGCAGCCTACGGACGCATTCTGCATACACCGATTCTTCGACTTCCGCCGATGGGTTGCGTGAATGTGCATGGCTCACTGCTGCCGAAATATCGAGGCGCGGCTCCGGTCCAGTGGGCCGTCATCAATGGCGAGACCGAAACGGGTATTACTACGATGTTCATGGATGAAGGAATGGATACGGGGCCGATGCTCTTGCAAGAGAGGTTGGACATCTCGCCTGACGACACGGCGGGGACATTGGCGCCTCGCCTGGCGGAGCTGGGTGGGCGGCTGCTTGTCGATACGATCGCACAATTGAAAACCGGGACGTTGATGCCGAAGAAGCAAGACGATGGGCAGGCGACCTTGGCGCCGCTCTTGAAAAAAGAAGACGGCCTGATCGATTGGACGATGAATGCCACCTCGCTCGCCAATAGAGTGCGAGGGCTTTCTCCCTGGCCGGGGGCCTATACGTTTTTCGGTGAGGAGCGTTGGAACATATGGAAGGCGGTCTCGAATGAGGGTGTGACGACCGATACACCTGGAACGATCGTCGCGACGAATAAGCAGGCGATTGTGGTGGCGACAGGCAATGGTTTTCTCGACATCCGTGAAATTCAAACTGCCAATTCAAAACGCATGTCCGTCGGCCAATTCCTGGCGGGACATCGAGTCATGGCCGGTGTGCAATTGGGTTCATCGGCTGCATAATCCTTTCCTCACAACCGCCCTCACTTCCTTAGGCCGGATGAGTGCACACGAACGAAATGTGGATAGCGACGCGCCGGGACCGTCGTCGCGAGCGGTTGCCCTTTCTATCCTTCTCTCGAGTCGACGAACCGACGACGCACTTGATGAGTTGATCGAGCAACAAGCCACGCCGATTTTGCAGCCACGTGACCGTTCGTTGATGATGGAACTGGTGTACGGGGTCTTACGGCGGCAAGAGACGATCGATTGGAGACTGGATGCGGTACTCTCCAAACCTCTTCACAGGTTGCCTGCTGTCGTTCAAATGTTGTTGCGGCTGGGCGCCTACCAGCTGTTGTTTCTCGATCGCATCCCTGCTTCAGCAGCGGTGAATGAAACTGTCCGACTAGCCAAATCCTACGCCAAAAAACTGAGCCGCGATTGGAGCGGGTTAGTGAACGGAGTCTTGCGCAACCTCGTTCGTCTCCCGGCGCCGCCCTTCCCAGATCCGGTCGATACACCCGGCTCTCTCTCTGTCCGTCCGGTATGGAATTCCTGAATGGCTGACGGAACGGTGGATTGATCGAATGGGGCTAGAACAAGCAGAATCGGCTTGTCGAGCAAGCAACAGGGTCCCGAGCGTCACCCTTCGAGTGAACTCCAATCGAGTGACCAGGGAAGAATTTCTGGAGCGTTTGCGGCTGGGAGGGGTTGTCTGCTCGTCCTACCACTCTCAGCCCAGTAGGAGTCGTGCTGGAAAAAGGCCAGGATGTCACGTCGTTGCCGGGGTTCCAAGCGGGCGATTTCTATGTGGAAGACGAGGCGGCGCAACTCATTCCTCCGATTCTTGATCCGCAACCTGGCGAAACCGTGCTGGATGCCTGCGCCGCTCCAGGCGGCAAGACAACGCACCTTGCCGAACTCATGGGCGATCGCGGAACGATCTACGCGGTCGATCGGAAGACTTCCCGGATGGACCTGCTGCGACAAAATTGTGGAAGGTTGGGCGTCCAGAGCGTCGTGCCGATCGTCGGTGATGTGAGAAAACCATCCGAATGGTCTGGGGTGATGGCAAGCAAGCTGAACCTTCATGGCGAATTGCCGTTGTTCGATCGCATCCTTGTGGACGCTCCTTGTAGTGGGCTGGGAGTGCTGCGTCGGCATCCTGAAGCCAAATATCGGAAGGACCGTTCAGCGCTCACTCGCCATCGCCAACTCCAGTCACAAATCCTTGCGTCGGTGGCTTCCTGCTTGCGAGCCGGTGGGGTGCTGGTCTATAGTACCTGCTCGACGGAAACGGAAGAAACTGAGGAGATCGTAAGCCGTTTTTGCGAAGCCTATCCAGGATGGATGAGTGAGTCTGTGACGCCGTGGCTCCCCTCCACGGCTCTCCCCTTTGTGACCATCTGCGGGGCACTTTCCACCATGGGTAACGATTGCGGGATGGACGGCTTTTATGCCGCCCGCCTACGGAAGAAGGGTTAATGGGTCATCCGATCTACATTGCGCCCTCGATTCTTTCCGCCGATTTCGCTCGCTTGGCCGACGAAGTTGCCGCGGTGGAGCGAGCGGGTGCCGACCTGCTGCACGTGGATGTGATGGACGGCCATTTCGTGCCGAACCTGACGGTGGGGCCACCTATCGTCGAAAGTCTGAAAAAAGTCACCAAGCTTCCGCTCGACGTTCATTTGATGATCACCAACGCGGATGCCTTCATCCCGGAGTTTGCCGAAGCGGGCGCCGACTATCTCACCGTCCATGTCGAGGCCTGTCCGCACCTTCATCGGACGATTCAATCGATTAAGGAACGGGGGGTCAAGGCCGGAGTGACCTTGAATCCTGCTACGCCACTCTCATTGCTTCAGGAGATCTTGGGGGATGTCGACCTTGTGTTGATTATGTCGGTGAATCCGGGATTTGGCGGACAGACATTCATTCCATCGGTACTCAAGAAAATCACCGAAGCGCGAGTCATGTTGGATGCAATCAACAGCCATGCATTGCTCGAAGTGGATGGTGGTGTGAAGGTCGATAATGCCGGGGAGATCATAGCCGCCGGCGCCACGGCCCTCGTGGCGGGGTCCGCTATTTTTTCTCACCATGACTACGCGGCCACGATCGCAGCCATGCGAGCAGTCGCAGAGACGGTCATTCAACAGGCGCCCCGCGCAGCGGTCAATCGATAGGCCATTTAGGGTGGACATCTCCGCAGTCATCGACAGCCTTCATCCTCTCGAAATCAAAGTCATCACGACATTGGGCGCACGTCCGCCTGAAACCGCCCTGGACAACGAACAGTTGGCGGGCGCAGCCGGGCTGGAGGCTTCCCAACTCAGCATGGCCGTCGAGTGGCTACTGGCCAAGTCTCTCATCACGGTACAGACGGAAACCGTAACACCGATCGTCTCGCTGACGAAGATCGGGGAAGAGTATTACCAAACTGCTTCGCCCATAGAACGAGTCTTGGCATCTGCGCGGGAGGCCACCGGCACCGGGAAAAGGCTGACCATTCCCGACCTTCAGTCGCAAGAAGGGCTGGACCCTTCCGATGTCAGCAAAGCCGTTGGGCGACTCAAGAAGGAAGGGGTGGTCCTGATCATCCAAGGAGGGTGCATCGAAACGACCGGGCGCCAGAGTCCGACGGCTGAGGCACTCCGAACTCTCCTGGGAGAAATGCATGACTCGTCGAAGGAGCTGAAGAGCTTCACGGAAGCCCACCGGCAGGTTATTGAAGACTATGCCGTGAAACGCGGCAATGCCAAAGAGCCGTTTCGGGTGGACGAGCGGGTGGCTCGCTCATTCATATTGTCCACGGATGGTGTCAGTGCGGCGGAACAGCTGTTGAAGCAAGGGGTGGCTGAAGAGGTATCGCAGTTGACTCCAGACCTGTTGAAGGACGGGAGTTGGCGTCAGAAGCGATTCAGAAAGTACACGATCAGTCTGCGCCCGCCTCGTATCGGCGCCGGGAAGAAACATCCCTATCGCGAATTTCTCGATACGGTCAAAGCCAAACTTGTGAGCATGGGATTCCAAGAGATGCGGGGGGCGCTGGTCGAAACGGAGTTCTGGGATATGGATGCCCTGTTCATGCCGCAATTCCATCCGGCCCGGGACATTCATGACGTCTATTTCGTCAAGGAGCCGAGCCATACCACCGCCGTGGACGAGCCGTTCTTGTCGCTGGTTGCCAAGGCGCATGAGAACGGCGGGGAAACTGGTTCCACAGGCTGGGGCTATTCGTTCGATGTTCACCGAGCCAAACGGTTGGTGTTGCGAAGTCAGGGCACGGCGGTGTCGGCTCGAACGCTTGCCGCCTCGCCAAACATTCCCGGGAAATATTTCTCGATCGCCCGCTGTTTTCGCTATGACCAAGTCGACGCCACCCATGCCACGGATTTCTTCCAGGTAGAGGGGATCATGCTGGGAGAAGACATCAACTTTAGGACGCTGTTGGGACTGCTCAATTTGTTTGCTCGTGAAGTGGCGCAAGCGAAAGAAGTAAAGTTCTTACCGGCCTATTTCCCGTTTACCGAGCCGTCGGTCGAGTTGCATGTGCGGCATCCACGCTTAGGATGGATGGAACTCGGTGGCGCCGGTCTCTTCCGTTCCGAAGTGACGCTGCCGCTCGGTGTCACGGTGCCGGTCATTGCCTGGGGATTGGGGCTCGATCGCATGGCGATGGTGGCGTTGGGTATTCATGACATACGCGAGCTCTTCACCGACAACTTAGAATTGATCCGCACGACCAAGGGACTGTTTTAACCGCCCATGCCCACCATCACTATTTTTAAGGATGATCTAGAGTCGCTTCTCGCGGGAGGTCTTGATGCCAACCGGGGCGTCCCGATGGCTCAGTTGGAGGAGTGGCTCATGCTCGTGAAAGGTGAGCTGAAGGGGCACAACGCGGAAACCGGAGAGTTACGCATCGAACTACAAGACAGCAATCGGCCGGACCTTTGGTGTTGCGAGGGGATTGCCAGACAAATTCGCATCAAGCAACAAGGCCGGCTGAAGCCCTATCCCTTCTTCGCCAAAAAACCGAAGTCGCCGCATCATCTGATCGTGAAGCCCGGTATGGAGCAGGTGCGCCCGTATGTGGCAGCCTGTACGGCCAAGGGGTATCGAGTCACCGAGAAGGGGTTGGCTCAGCTGATTCAAACTCAGGAGAAGTTGGCCGACATCTTTGGGCGTAAGCGAAAGACCGTCTCCATCGGAATCTATCAGCTGCGGAATATTACCTTTCCTGTGACCTATGAGCTGGTGAAACCGGACGACGTGCGGTTTACCCCATTGGGTATGGAAACGACGATGACTCTGTCTGAAATTCTCATGGTTCATCCCAAGGGATTGGAGTATGGGCCTATTCTGGCCGTCAAAAGTCTGCTCCCTATCCTCCGAGATGCGAAGGACCAACCGTTGTCGTTTCCGCCGATTATTAATAGTCGGGAGATCGGAGAAGTACGGGTGGGTGATGATGAACTCTTCGTTGAAGTGACCGGGACAGATCTGCCCATGGTGATGCTTTCGCTGAATATCTTCGCGGCGAATTTGGCCGACCGCGGCGCAACCATCGAGCCGGTGGAAGTACGGTATCCGACGAGCACGATGCTGGGCAAACGGGTCAAAACTCCTCAAGATTTCGGGAAGCCAAAACCCGTTCGGATTAAGGCGATTGAACAGGCGCTGGGTCAGGAACTCGGCGAGACGGTCGTGAAGCAAGCGCTTGAGGCATATGGGTACGACGTGTCGGCAGAAAAGGGATCGGTTAAGGCAAAACTCCCGCCGTACCGGCACGATCTGATGCATACGATGGACATCGTTGAAGACGTTGCCATGAGTCGTGGCTATGCAGAGTTTACCCCTATCATGCCGGCGCAGTTTACGGTGGGAGGCTTATCCGCCATTGAACAGATGTCCGATCGATCCCGAGAATTGATGGTGGGGCTCGGCTTTCAGGAAATCATCTCCAACATTCTCGGCTCACCGGACCAATATTCCCGTCTTATGCGTCTGGAGGGAACGGAATGGGGACGGATGGTTGAGGTCGATAACGTCATGTCGTTGAGCTTCTCTTGTCTCCGACAATGGATGCTGCCTTCATTGCTGCGCATCGAAGCCGCATCGAGTCGGGCGTTCTATCCCCATCGCCTCTTCGAGGCCGGTGATGTGGCGATTCCCGATGGTACTCATGAGTTAGGGTCTCGAACGGAAACCGTCTTGGGCGCCTTGATCGCTCACGCCACCACCCATTTCTCAGAAATCCATTCCAGTCTCGATGTGCTGTTTTACTACCTCGGTAAAGAGTACAGTCTTGAGCCAGTGCAGCATCCGTCTTTTCTAGAAGGCCGTGCCGGCCGCATTCTCGTCTCGGGCAAGCCCGTCGGCGTCATCGGCGAAGTCCATCCGGAAGTCCTGGAACGTTGGCAGATCGCCATGCCGGTCGTCGCCTTCGACGTGAATCTGTCTCAGCTGATCGCAAACTGACCCGCCAACCCCGCCAGCGTCATATTCTCAGCGATCACGTCATGCGGAATCAGGACATACTTCCAGGGTTTGCCACCGTTGCTGAGCGCGTGATTCGTGGCGCGGCTGCACCAGAGAACGGCGGCGTCTTTCTTGGCGAGCACTTCGGCGATGTCATTTCGTTCTTGGCTTTGGGTTCCAGCATATAGATGCAATCCCCTGTCTCCGCGACAAAATCTGGCTGGTAGTCGTGCTGAGAGATGCCCAGCTTATAGGAGAATTGGAATTGTCCGGACGCGGGTCGAAACCACTTCTGTGAGTCACGGTCAAGAATGATGGCCAGTCGCCGCTCTGTGTCGGAATCAAACTTCTGGACGGAATAGAGGCCTCGTTGGAACCCGCCAAAGAGCATCTGGCGCGATCCGGATGGGTCCGTGACGGTCTGACGAAAGTCGTGAATGGGCTCACCATCTTTCGCTGTGTAGGCACTGGGCTTCAGATCCGTGAATCCCTTACTCACCACCACGTCGTAGCCCGTAGCCTTCTCCCATTGATTTGCCTGCATCTGCGCATGAACGAACGCGGCCAGTGGCTTCTGGTGGTAGATCAGGACATTCCTGGTGTCGTCTTCTGACAGATACGACCGGAGATGCTTCACCAATTGGCCTGCGAGGTCATAGAGCAAGTCGGAATGCTCATCGTAGCTGATGTCGTCGAAATCAACGAGGCCACGGACGATATAATCTTCAAGCCGTTCCTCCGGCTGCATCCGTCCGCCAAAACTCAATGTCTCTTGCTCGTGCGTCCGAAGATGCTGAATCAAGCAGATCCCGTTCGACCGGCTGGTAATTGATGTTCGAACAATCCAGCGCAAAGGCATGAAAGCCTGTAGTGACCTCTCCCTTCGGCACGACGAGAATGCGCGGAATATCGATGATCTGTTGCACGACCAGCTGGGCGGTCTTCGCGACAACGGCGGCAATATTCTGGGCATCGCGGCCATCCCCGGCAAGGCCTGCTGGCTGGCGTGACGGATTGCTGCACCTCTTCCCAATCTTGGCCTGAATCTCCGGCTTCAGGAGATCGGAAGAGGAAGGAAGATTCTCGTACTTTTGGATAATCTTGTATGCCGCCTGCGCAATCTCCCGTTCTACCTCACCGGCAAAGATCGGAGTGGCTTGTGGCAGACCCCCCATAGAAGCCAGAGAGGGAGGCCCCATGCAATTGCTCCTCGATCTTCGATTGAGCCACGACGGTTTTCGTCTTCTGGAGATCGGTTGCCGGATCAAGATTCCACTTGTCGTCAATCGGATCACAGAGTCCGGCTTGTTGGCCTCGTCGACGATCTCCTGAAACCGGTCATGAGCCACGATGTTCAGTCGATCCACCGTGCTGACGCCAGTGCGCTTGCCGTAGGGAAGCCGGAGGCCGCGTCCGATGGATTGCTCGATCAGCGTGCGCGCATTGGCGGCTCGCAGCGGGACGATCGTGTAGAGGTTGGTGACGTCCCAGCCTTCCTTCAGCATGTTGACGTGAATCACGATCTCGGTCGGCTCGTCCGGGCTTTCGACGGCGAGGAGGCGCTGCACCATCTCGTCTTCTTCTGCACCGGTCTTGCTGGAATCCACCTGGATCACCTTGTCCTTATAGCGGCCTTCAAAGAACTGGTCTGACTGGATCAGCTGCATCAGCTGCCCGGCATGCGTCGTGTCGCGGGCGATGACCAGCAGGAACGGCTTCACGACTCGCTGTCCTGTCTGCCTTGCGTAGGTTTCCAGCTCAACCTTGGTGTTCTCGTGGAGGCGAACGCCATCTTCCAGCTTGATCTGCTCCAGCTGAGCGGCGTGAACTGACTGGGATTGAAGTTCTTCTGCGTCACCACCGCCGGCTCTTTCACAAAGCCGTCGGCCATCGCCTGGGCTAAGCGGGTAGTCGTAGATGACGTTCTTAAACCGCATCGGCCCCTTGGCTGATTCCACAAACGGCGTGGCCGTGAGTTCCAGCCCCAGACCGGCTTCAGCTCGTTGATCGCCCGCACGCCGGCCGATGCGCGATAGCGGTGCGACTCGTCCATGAGGAGAACGAGATCGTCAAGGCCTGCCAGATAGTCGAAATAGCTCTGGCCGATGTATTCAGACAGGCGCTTGATCCGCGGCGCTTTGCCGCCGCGCACTTCCGAGTTGATCTTCGAGATGTTGAAGATATTGATATGCACTTCTTGGCCAAATCCAGGCAGCGAAGTCAGGCGAGCCGCCACGCCTGATTCATAGTTGTCGCCGGTGATGATCGTCGGCGGCTCGGTGGCAAATTCGGCGATGCCCGTGAAGACATACTTCGGCGTGTTCGGCGTGAAGTCGGCGATCAGCTTGTTGTAGATGGTCAGATTCGGCGCCAGGACGAAGAAGTGATTGATCCCGTGCGCGAGGTGCAGATAGCTGATGAAGGCGCCCATCAGCCGGGTCTTGCCGACGCCGGTGGCGAGGGCAAAGCAGAGCGAAGGAAACTCGCGTTCGAAGTCGGTGACAGTCGGGAACTCGCTTTGGATCGCAGCCAGCGCCGTGGCAACGTCGGCACCCTTCTTCGGGAGGACGATCTCGTGACCCGGTCAAGGATCTCCAGCGAGTGCCGTTGCGGCGGCCGAGGCTCAGACGGCCGGCGATGGCATTGACGTGACGGTTCATCGAAACTCCACCATCCTAACTGGTTGAAGCAAGTTTCTTGGGTCGAGTCTCGAACTGGAAAATCCATTAAATTAACCGGATACGGTCTCTTCGAGAGATAGAGCACTTCAATGCCGACCACTTGATTGGACTTGTCATAGTCCACGATCACGCCAGGCGCGACCTCTTCCGACTCCTCCACAGGAACATCAACTAATTGAAGATGCAGCGCATCGGCTTCTTCGTCAACTTTAAGTCTCATAACTGCCTCCTCATCCTTCGATCACAATAAAACGTGATGATCAGTAGTGGACTGGTATTTTTCTGACGATCACACGCAACACGCGCCCGTCATACTCTGGGATGCGCCCCAACCGATGCTCCAGTTCAACATCGACAGAGTCCGACTCCACACGCTCAGGTTGTTGTAAGACCCGTTCGATCCATTCCATCTGAATGATCGGACGTTTGCGCAAACTTTCCTGCGCGTGATCCGATAGCTCATAGAACTTCCCATCCGCCATCAGCAGAATTCCAATCCTTGCTGCCCAGGTAGAGGCGGAGCCTTTGGCAGATTCTCGATCTTCAGGCTGTAGTCGTCATGGCCCCATTCGCAGCGAGAGAGCACAGTCTTGGGAATCTTCTTGATCGTGAGATTGGGATACTTATCGGGCTTGCCGCGGAAGGCAGAGCACATCACCAAGAAGCGTCCGCCCCTCGCCGACCTCGTCGCTCAAGGCCTGCAGTTGATCGTGGCTCAGATTCTGCGTCGTGACATAGATGAAGTCTCGCTCGGTGGAATGGCCCTGCTGCCAATAGACCGTGTCGCTCGGCGCATAGGTGAAGCCTTCCAGCTTGCAGACCGCCTGAGCCAGCATGGCGGATTGTAGGATTTGTTGATAACCCAGTTGCCCCACTTGTCCTTTTCCAGCAACGATGGCGCAAGGTGGTAGTAGCGGAATCCGCCGCCACCTTTCCATCCGACTGCTTCTGTGATGCCGCCCTTGTCCTCGCCATCAATGACTTTCTTGAGCCGAGGAATGATGTGCGTGTGGCAATGCTCGCCCAGCTCCACCATGATCCAGCGACGGCCCATCTTGTGGGCGACCGCACCAGTGGTGCCGGAACCGGCGAAGGAGTCGAGAACGAGATCTCTGGGGTCAGTGCTGAGATCGAGGATACGTTGTAACAGCTTTTCGGGCTTTGCCGTTGGAAATGGATCGTTGGGAAATAGCTCCTTCATCTCCTGCATGGCAACACGATTTTCGCCTACATCGGAGTAGTGCCAGCTTGTAGTGGGGACAACCCCTCTATCCTGCACTTCAGAAAGAAACCGTTTCAATGTCGGTTTATTGTCCCCATTCTTTCCAAACCACACTCGGTTATCGGCCAACAACTTTTCTAATGATTCTTGAGTATAAGACCAGGCCCGTCCCTTAGCAGGCCATACCTCCCGACCACTCGGCGTCTTAATCGCATAGATATTTGCACTTTCTCCGGTCTTCGCAAACTGCTTACCTCGCTGACCGGATGCCAAACTCAGCGTCAGATTGTCCGCATACCATGGCCCGCGCCCGTACCATCGCCCATGGTCGTCTGTGCCGTCATACTCGTCTAAGTACTTATAGATGGCGTTCTGCTCTTCCGTTCCAGCCAACTTATTTAACACGAGCCTGGTTTTATCTTTTGCAAACACTAGAATATGGTCGTGTGAATCTGACAACCATGATGCATTTGCTTGAGGAGCTGATTTCTTTTCCCATACGACGTTTGAGACAAAGTTATGACGGCCGAAGATTTCATCGCAAAGAATCTTAAGATAATGGCCTTCATTATCGTCAATTGTGATCCACAGTGAACCGTGTCAGATAACAGCTGTCTGAACAACGCCAAGCGGTCCCGCATCAGAGAAAGCCAGATGGAATGCTCAAGCCCGTCGTCGTAATGTTTGAAAGCACTACCGGTGTTATAAGGAGGATCAATGAAGATGCATTTGATCTTGCCGGTGAACTCCTGCTCCAACGCTTTGAGGGCAAGCAGGTTGTCGCCAAAGATGAGCCGGTTATCGAAGATGTCGTGGTCGGTCACACGGTGCGGTGCGTGGTAAGACTTCTCCGGATCCTCGAGTAGGATGCGCGGCTCCAGCTTCGGCCGGTTCTCCTTCCCGATCCAGGTGAGTTCGAGTTTTGCTTTGTTCATCCGGCTTAGGAGAGTTGTTGGATGCGCCAGATGGTTGTGGCTTGATTCGCCATCCAGTTCTGACGAGCGGCTACTCGTTCCGGTGTCCAATCTGCATTGTCAGTGGCAATCTTCTTTGTCAGGCCGAAACTGTTTTCCGCATACACCGGTTGCTTTCGTGCATACGGCGCATTGCCGATGTCCTTATTTTGAGTTGTGTGCAGCAACGTTAAGTTGCCGAGACGGAACACCAGGGCCTCGATTTCCTCTTCTGAAAAAGCGTCCCACCCTGATTCTGGATTCTCAGGCAACACGTGTTCGAGGCTCAGGCTCGTGCTGTCAAAATCTAAGTCCTGACCCGTAAGACGCTTTTCTAGTGAGCAAAGAATATATCTGACGACTCTTCGATTACGCGACTGAGTCGTCCGCATGACCTTCTCGGAAAAAACGGCGCGAAACGCGTCGTCACCGAGATAGATTGAGGACATGGCGGAAAGTGCGGCTTGGACGTTGGTGATCTCCTTGCGGGAGATTTGTCCTGCGACGGCATTGTATATGCGCTCTTGCTCATTCGTGGGCTGACTGCCAATGACGTTGTAGCGAAAAGAAATGATGACACAAGCCCGAAGCAGCGTCTCGAATGCCGCATCGGAGAAGATGCGTCGGGCGGCAAGCAGGAATGGAAATGGTTGGCGGACGCTGAACATACGCATCTCCGCTGCATGGTTCTTGAACACCGTCGGCCATTGGGAGGCCTCAGGCTGAGTCAGCGCCATATAGGCGTCCATGTCCTCCTCCATTTCACGGATGAGGTTGAACACGGCGTCGCGGCTAGCCACCTTTCCGCGAATGGTTTTGAAGAGTTCGGTCTGGCGGACAAAAGAGTGGCGGCTGTTCCAGTGAATGCGAAGGAAGTCGGGAAAGCTCTCACTTCCCAATCGACCGACCATAGCCTCCCAGCGGTTTTCGAGTGTCTTCATTTCATGCTCATGTTGCCCGTCACGGTGCAGCACTGAAAACAGATAGTTCTTTAGTAGATCCGTGGCGGAGAGGCGCACGCCACGGGCATTGAGCGTCTCAAAGACTTTGTACGCATTCAACTCGTCCGTGACAGTGATGACTGTAAAGAAAAGACGGTCACTCAGGGTTTCCACAAACTGCGCCAGCGCGACACCTTCGCCATCTCCAGCTTTACTGACATGGTCCCTGATGCGCTTTTCGAACCACTCAAAGGCTTTCCGCAAGCTGTGCTCGGAGGCTCGAAAGCCGCGCTGAGGGAGATGCCCAAGCGGCACAATGTAGGTCTGATAGTAGGTGTCGTTGTTCCGATTAAGAGTCAGCTTTGACCGAGACACGAGAGTGACTGGATCGAGATAACCGATGTAGGTCTGGCGAATTTGATCGAGACGCTGTTTGTTGCGTTCAGGGTCTTTCTTCTCGTCAATCAAGCGCTGAAGGTTCTTCAGGACAGCCAATGCGATCAGGCTCAAGGTGGTGAGTCGTTGTTGGCCATCGATAACGTCAAACACTTTGTCGTTCTCGGATTGAAGAACGAGATATCCCATGTAATGAGCCGGCTCGCCTCCGGACTTTATCGTTCCGAGGATATCCATCCAGAGATCTTCCCACTCCTCCTCACTCCAACTGTAGTCGCGCTGAAAGCGAGGGATTCGGTAGGTGAGCCCATTACCCAGTAGCTTTCGATATGTGTCATTCTTGGTGTTGAAGTTGGTCGCTGACATGATGTTCCTTCCTAGCTGCCCCCTTAGAATAACGGTTCAAGACATCATAATAAAGTCCAGCGAATGGAACACAACAATTCCTGTGAGACCCGCTGTTGAAGTTTTCCCTCAATCTCGGTGATGAGCTGTTCACGCCGACGGTCGATCTCGTCTTGCGCATCAAACAAGGCCCTGCGACGTTTCCCCCGTTCGGCCTCGATTGCCTTGATCTGTTTTTGGCCGGCGAGCTTCTCTTCCAACGTCAGGGCTGCGACAGCTGCCTTGCGGGCTTCCTTGATCTGTCGGTCGAATTCCTTGATTTCGCGCTCTAATCCTACCTTCAAGTCTTCAGCCCATGAATCGAGTTTGTCCACCTCGATCTCAAAGAAATCTGCATTGCGTCTTGATATCTGGCGACGGATCGCATCTTGGCGTTCTGCAACCTGTTTTTCGAGAGTTGGATGCTGCAGGATAGAGCTGGACGAGTGAGTGACAGTGGCCGGCAGTGAGAACAGGCGGCGAACGGTTTCCTCATCCAGATCGTTTCCTTCGTCGGTGACTCCCGAGGCGATGAGGTAATCCTCGGCCTGATCAAGTGCCTCCACCGTGAACAGGAATAAGCTCAAGACGCCGGACTTGCCGATGAGTGGCTTCAAGCACACTGACTTTGCCATCATGCTTGGCGTACTCGAAAGTCAGTTCCGCCGGATCGAGCTGGCGGGTCTTTGCCTGCTCCAGAACCTGTTCTGCCAAAGGATGAGCCAGGCGATAGAGATGGGCTTCCCCCGTCCGACGGGGCAGTTCATAGAGACCAAGGGGAATCTCGCCTTTGAACGGACAAGAGTTCAGTCGAAAAGCGCTGTCCGACAGAAACTCGGCCTGATCGCGCAGCTCGAAGCGAGTGAGATCCATCAGGATGCGCTCGTATCGATTCAGATACTGCCGTGAACGTTCGTCGCTCACTCGGAGCTTTTCCCGTACCTCATCGTCAAAGTGTTCAAGTAGCAGCTGGCGAGTGCGAGTCATAGCCTCATCGATCTGGGTGCCCAGCTCTCCCTGGAGCTGGTCAAACGAGGTCTTGATCTCTTGTGGGGTGCGGCAGCGCTGATAGATGTCGGCAATCCGCTTTTCGAAATCCACGCCGGACTCAATCGCGCCCAGCACTTCGTCGCTGGCCCCAAAGACTCCTTCGAACAACTGAAATTTCTCGGAGAGCAGCTCGAAAGACATGCTGGTCGGCTTCGTTCTTCTGGTTCAGGAAGTTCACCACCACCACATCGTGCTTTTGGCCGTAGCGATGGCACCGACCGATGCGCTGCTCGATGCGTTGCGGATTCCAGGGAAGATCGTAGTTCACGACGAGGGAGCAGAATTGAAGGTTGATCCCCTCGGCTCCGGCTTCCGTGGCAATCATGATCTGGCCCTGGTCTTTGAAGTAGTCCACGATCGCTGAACGCATAGTCGGCTGAACGTGACCCGGTAATCCGATCCGTTCCCTGGTGCCGCTGGAACCAGTCTTGATAGATTTGCTTCGATTGTCGTCATTGTTGGAGCCATTGAAGAGCACGATGTGATCCTTCCACGGACTGCCGGCGAGGACTCGGAGAAGATACTCCTGCGTGCGTCTGGATTCGGTGAAGATGATGGCTTTCTGAGCCGCTCCGAGTGCTGTCGCCTTTCCGAAAGCTGTTCGTAGTGCGGTGAGAAGGGCCTCTCCCTTCGCATTGTGGGTGATCGAAACGGCCAGCTTACTGAAGCCTTCGAGATCCTCGATTTCCTGTTGAATGGCCTTGCGGTCCGCTTCGGTGAGGGATTCAGGTGGAGCCTCTTCCTCTTCCCATTCTTCGGCAATCTCATCGAGCGCCTCGAAGTCTTCTTCCATGGCTTCTTCCAGCGGATTCGGCCCTTCGGCGTGCCGAAGGCGGTCGCGGAGGCGCTGGCTCATCGAGTCCAAGGCTCCTGCAATGGCGAAGGAGGACGATGCCAAGAGCTTCCGTAGCACGAGGGTCATGAGGATCGTTGGCTGGCCGGTAAGGCTTGGAGATTGTCCCGCCGAAGATAGTCGGATACCAGATGGTAGAGCCGGTCTTCGCTCTCTGCCGGCGTAAAGGGCTGCACGATCGGGAGTCGCTTGGTATAGCGCACATAGGGCAACACTTGGCGGCGCAAGGTCCGTTTACAGAGGGGCTGCAGACGCGCTTTCAAAATGTCGAACGTCGGCTTGTTGTGCAGATTGGCAAACTGCTCCTTAAAGCTCTTGATGTCGCCGAAGATCCGGTCATCCACCACGCTCACGAGGCCATAGAGTTCAAGCAATGAGTTCTGCAAGGGGGTAGCGGTCAACAGAAGCTTCGGCGCGTCCTTCAAACACAGCTTCAGTGTATTGGCGATGACGTTGGTCGGCTTGTAGACGTTCCGCAGCCGGTGGGCTTCGTCGATGACGACCAGATCCCAACGCATGAGACTGATCTCGGACGCCTTCGACCTTGCGAACTGGTAGGAACAGATGACAATGTCGCTGCATTCAAACGGGCGGACATTTCCCTGCCGGGCGTCCGTATTGTAAGACTTGGTTTCCAGAATGCGGCACGGCAGAAAGAACTTCTCTTGCAGTTCCTGATGCCACTGCTTGCGGAGGTTTGAGGGAGTAATGACGAGGATGCGCCGCTTGCGTTCCGCCCATTTCTGCGACAGCACGAGACCGGCTTCGATGGTCTTTCCGAGACCGACTTCGTCGGCGAGAAGGGCGCCTTTGGACAGCGGCGATCGGAAGGCAAACAACGCGGCTTCGATTTGATGGGGATTCAGATCAACCTGAGCATCGACAAGAGCCCCGGCTAGTTTTTCGATACTGTCGGACGGACATCGCTTGGTAAGCTCATGAGCGAAGTATTTAGCGTGGTAAGCGGTCAGCATGAGGGTGGAGGATACCGCTTTACACCTCGGAAATCATCTGAAGTAACAAATTATGGGTTCAGCGTGAAGAAAGGAATGAGGAGGGGCAGCATGGTATTCCCCTCCCCCGAGAGCATTCGAGTTGCTGGAAATTCAGCCGGCGTACTTACGCCGTGGCAGGAGTCAGCTGTTGCTTGGCGAGGCCGACAACTTTTCAAAGCCTGCGGCGTCCTTGATCGCCATGTCCGAGAGGACCTTGCGATCGAGAGCACATTCGCTTTTTTGAGGGCATTGATGAATCGACCGTAGGTCATCCCTTGTGCCCGGACTGCCGCGCTGATACGAGCGATCCACAGTTGCCGGAAGTCCCGCTTTCGGTTCTTGCGACCCGTGTAGGCGTAGGTCAAGCCCTTATCAACGCTTTCTGTCGCCGAGCGAAAGAGGCGGCTTTTCCCGCCGTACTGACCTGACGCCAACTTGATCCGTTTCTTTCTCCGCTGCCTGGTTTTGGGTCCGCCCTTTACGCGAGGCATAATTCAGTACTCCTTTATGCGCCTGATATTTCGAATCCGTGGAACTGTTGTCTTACTGGTACGGCAGCAGCCGATTCAACGACGAGGCAAACCCTGTATCGACGATCTCGGTCCCACTCAGGCGGCGCTTATGGTCATGCCGCTTATGAGTGAGAAGATGCCGTTTGCCTGCCTTGCGGCGGACGATTTTTCCACTTCCGGTCTTTGCAAAACGCTTACTCGTCCCTTTATGCGTCTTCATTTTCATGAGGAGATTCCTTTGGTTGAGCGCTCACAGCGTCGCACGTTAGTTTTTGGGAGCGACAATCATGATCAAACTTCGTCCCTCCATACGGGGGGCATACTCGATCGTGCCGGCCTGGGCCAGTTGTTCAATGACGGACTTCATCACCTCGCGACCCATCTCTTGGTTGGCCATTTCTCGTCCACGATAGGTAAGGGTGACCTTGGTCTTGTTGCCCTCTTCCAAAAAGGTTTTCATCTGTCGGACTTTGATCTCAAGGTCGTGCTTATCCGTCCGTGGACGCAACTTGATTTCCTTCACCTGAGTGGACTTTTGATGACGCCGGCTTTGATGATCCTTTTTACTCAGCTCATACTTGTACTTCCCATAGTCCATAATCCTACAGACCGGAGGGGCGGAGTTCGGGGCGACTTCCACCAAGTCATACCCGCCTTCTTGAGCCTGACGAAAGGCATCCGGGGTGGGAAGGATGCCGAGTTGTTCTCCCTCCGGGCCAATGACACGAATTTCTCGGACTCGGATCTCACGATTCACGCGCAATTTGGGAACGATAGGCCACCTCTTTCTTAGTGTGTGGGTTGAAGTTCTCGCTGGGGATGTGTGATCTCGGCTCGTAAGAGATCCAACACCTCAGCCACCGTCTTATTTCCTAAATTTGACCCGCTTCGGCCTCGCACCGAGAGCGTCCCATCTTGCACTTCGCGATTCCCCGCGACCAGCATGAACGGGACTTTTGCCTTTTCCGCTTCACGAATCTTGAACCCGATCTTTTCATTCCGGAGATCCGCGTCGGCACGAAAGCCGGCCGCCTTCAATTGCGCCACGACAGCCGCGACGTAGTCTTGCTGGTGATCGGTGATATTCATGACGACGGCCTGCACCGGAGCCAGCCAGGTCGGGAAGGCGCCCCCGTAGTGCTCGATTAGAATGCCGAAAAAACGCTCGATGGATCCCATCAAGGCGCGATGGATCATGATCGGGCGATGGGCTTTCCCGTCCTCTCCAATGTAACTTAACTCAAACCGCTCTGGATTGTTGAAATCCACCTGGACCGTGGAGCATTGCCAGGAGCGCCCCAAGGCATCTTTGATCTTGATGTCGATCTTCGGGCCGTAAAATGCCCCCCCTCCTGGATCGAGGTGAAAGGAGATGTTACGGCTCTTCAATGCCGCTTCCAATGCGCTGGTGGCCAAGGTCCAATGTTCATCACCACCCACGGATTCTTTGGGCCTGGTGGATAAAAACACTTCAAATTGATGGAATCCGAATGTCTGTAACACGAAAAATGTAAAGTCCAAGACCCGGCTGACTTCATATTCCATCTGATCCGGACGGCAGAAGAGATGGGCATCATCCTGCGTGAATCCGCGCACCCGCATGAGCCCGTGCAAGACGCCGGTGCGTTCATAGCGGTAGACGGTTCCTAATTCTCCGTACCGAATGGGAAGGTCTCGATAACTACGCAGGTGAGACTGGTAGATCATGATGTGGTACGGACAATTCATCGGTTTGAGCTGGTACTCACTGCCTTCCAGCTTCATCGATGGAAACATATTGTCTCGGTAGTAATCGAGGTGCCCACTGGTTTTCCAAAGATCAAGACGCGCGGTATGAGGCGAATAGACCAGCTGGTACCCATCCCGAATATGTTGTTCTCGCCAGAAATTTTCAATCAACAGGCGGACTGCCGCGCCTTTCGGATGCCAGAGTACCAGCCCGGGTCCGATCTCATCCTGAATGCTGATCAAATCGAGCTCTTTCCCGACTTTTCTGTGGTCGCGACGCTTAATTTCCTCCAGCCGGGCCAGGTAGGCATCCACTTCCGCTCTGTGTCGGAAAGGATGTCCCGTAGATCCGCTGCAACATCGGATTACGTTCATCGCCACGCCAATAGGCTCCGGCCGTGGTGAGCAATTTTATGGCCCCTATGGAGCCGGTCGTAGGAAGATGGGGGCCGCGACAGAGATCGACGAAGTCGCCTTGTGTGTAGGCGGTGATCGGCTCTCCATCGGGGAAACCTTGAATCAGCTCGACCTTGTAGTGCTCTCCACGGGCTTTGAAAAACTCCATCGCGTCCTGTTTCGAAAACTCCCGCCTGGTGATGGTGAGATTACGCGTGATGATTTCGGCAACGCGCTCTTCGATTCTCACCAAGTCTTCGGGAGTAAAGGGGCGTTCGAAGGCAAAGTCATAATAGAAACTATCTTCAAGGGCTGGGCCGATGGTCAGTTGTGCGGACGGGAAGAGTTCTTTGACTGCCTGAGCCATGATGTGGGTACTGCTGTGGCGATACACCTCCCGGCCCTCTGCGCTATCGAACCGCAGTGGTTCGACTACGGAACTCCCAGACAGAGGATTTGATAGATCAACAACCGCTCCATCGACTTTGGCCGCCAGAATATCCTGGCCTGCGACCCCTAACTTAGACAGAGCATCGCCCACTGTCTCTCCGGTCTGAATCTCACCGCTTAAACCGTCTTTAACTGATATCTTCATGACTAATGGATTGTGATCCACGGCAGAACACAACAAAGGCACCGGAGTCTCTCATAGGCAAACCAGCCCCGTGAGCTGTAATGGTAGGCGCGGACGGTCTTGAACCGTCGACCTCTACCGTGTCAAGGTAGCGCTCTCCCCCTGAGCTACGCGCCTATCGAAAGAGGAGGCATGCTAATATAGGCTCGTTGACACTGTCAAGAAAACGAAAGAGAAGGTTGCATTCCTTCAGCCATCTGAAAGAAGTGTGACCTTCTCTTTAATCTTTTTGGATCAGACACCCTTCAGACTGCGGACGGTCACCTCACGGCAGAGCGAAGCTCTTTTCCGGCTGAAAACTTCGGGACCTTGGCCGCTGGGATTCGGAGCGATTCACCTGTCCGTGGATTCCTTCCCATTCGTGCTTTGCGCTTTGAAATCGTAAAGGTGCCGAAATTGACGAGGGAGACGCGGTGTCCTTTTTTCAACGAGGAAGTCACCGCCCCGGTGAATGCTTCGAGGGCGGTTCCGGCCGCTACCTTAGTAATTCCCGCTGAAGCGGCCATCTTTGCGATCAACTCTTCCTTTGTCATGATGTCCCTCCTTCATGAGTTTTGAGAGATGGATATGGGAAGTGAGCCCGGCAGCACTCTTGTGAAAGTCCGGTTCAGGCCTTATGACTCGCTTTCGTTTGTTTCACGGGGATGTGAAGGTTCACGATTTTTTTTCGCAACGTGTTACGGTTGAGTCCGAGCAGTTCAGCGGCTTGTATTTGATTGCCTCCTGTCTCCCGAAGCGCTGAAGTGATGAGAGGGCGTTCCACGGCTGAAATCAGGATCGGATGAAGGTTTTTAGCCGATCCGTTTCTCATCCCCTTCACGAATTCTCCCATTCTCACCTCTAAATAACTCTCTAGGGAGGCGTCGCGCGCTTTGTTCTGCTGGGGGCTGTCCGGCGGATTCATCAGTTGGATTGTTTTTAGCGTCTTTTTCAAGACAGCCCTAGATCCCCTGATGCAAAGAGTGCGAGAGGGGTCGAGGTGATCATTAAGTGTGCCGATTTGTTCCTGTCGGCCTTGCGACTCCACCACGACGGCATCAAATCGATGTCTCAGCAACTCCTTCTGAAGGGTCGAAACGTCCCGAGCGATCGTCACGGAGACGTCCTTGAATGCCTGCCTCGCCAGAGCCTGAACGGCGGGGTCGTTCGCGAGCAACAGAAGAGTAAATGAGGATGACGGCACGGACATGAAGGCACCACCCGAAGAAGAGGGCGGATTATTGCCTAGGACGTAAACGATGTCAATCGGATTGTATTTTATGGACGCGACGGCCTTCCGGCCTGCTTTCCGTATGGCTTTGCGCACAGAACATACATTGTAAAGAGAATGGTTTCTGGTTGGGCTTGGCATTCACCAGTACAAATATCGATCTCAACCAACGAAGTTTCAGGTACCTTGACAGACCTCGAGAGAAGAGGATATATGTATCTCAATTCCTACAGGAATAATAAAGAATGAAGGTATCCAAGCGTGCCACATATGGAATTATGGTAGCCGTTGATCTTGCGATACATGTAAAAGAAGCCCCGATTCAAGCGCGGGCTATCGCGAGGCGCCACGGGATTCCAGTCCGTTTTCTCGAACAGGTTCTCCATGCGATGAAGAACGCCGGCTTAGTAGAAAGCCAACGGGGTGCCCAAGGAGGGTATCTCCTCACGCATGAACCAGCGACGATGTCGATCGCCGATATCTTCGAAGCGTTGGAAGGACCGGTCTTTCATCGGTCATTCGTCGGTCAGCGGACCGGCGATCGTCATGCGACTAAGCCGGAACTGCTGTTAGGTGACGTCTGGGAGCAGGTTCAGCAGGCGGAACGGAAAGTTCTCGAAAACATCACGGTCGAACACTTGGCGATGCGTCTACGGACGATCGATGCTCAGCGCAATCCGATGTACCACATTTGACTTAGAAGGCTCCTCTCCTGAGGAGGCAAGGAGATCGGGATATGAACCAAGTGGAATCCCTCACCATTCCTAAAATTGTCACGAATCCGATTCCGCCCGCCATTCGAGAAGAAATCGAAACCTTCGAGGCGGAAGCTCTGCGAACATTGTCCGGAGAGCTCCCTACCGATATTTTCAAGCCTTTCCGCCTGCAATACGGCATTTACGGCCAGCGCCAGCCCGGGGTTCAGATGGTCCGGATCAAGATTCCCTTCGGCGGCATCACCGCGAATCAGCTGCGACGCGTGGCGGAGCTCGCCGACCGCTATGCGACCGGAGTCGGCCACGTGACAACGAGACAAGATATTCAGATGCACTTTGTCGAGCTGAAGGATGTGCCGGGCATCATGCGAGGACTAGCCGAAGTCGGCTTGACCACCAGGGAGGCTTGCGCCAACACAGTGCGGAATGTGACGGCGTGCCACCTCGCCGGTGTGTGCCAAGGCGAAGTCTTCGATGTGACTCCCTATGCGAAGACAGTCGCCTATCATTTGTTGCGGAACCCCTTGAATCAAAGTCTGCCGAGAAAGTTTAAAATTGCTTTATCAGGTTGTGCGCACGACTGCGCGCTGACTCCGATCCACGACATCGGCCTGCTGGCGGTGAAACGAGCGGACGGAGCGATCGGCTTTCGAATGGTAGCAGGTGGGGGCTTGGGTTCTGCTCCACGGGTCGCACAACTTCTCCGTGAGTTCACCCCGATGGAGGAGCTGATTCCCAGTATCGAGGCCGTTATTAAAGTTTTCGATACCCTCGGCAATCGAAAAAATCGAAACAAGGCCCGGATGAAATTCGTCATCGACAAGCTGGGATTTGACGAATTCAAACGGCGCTGGGAAGCAGCCTACGTGGCCATGGGACACACACTTCCCAAGAACGAGCCCTTGACCCTGTTGCAACATCAGGATGAGCCAAAGCTCATCATGCCAACCCGTAACGGTATGGCGAATGGAGCTGAGAATGGCAACGGAAATGGCGTTCATCTTAACGGTAAAGAGACGCCGTTCGAGATGTGGAAACGAACCAACGTCGTGAAGCAGAAGCAGGATGGGTATGTCACGGCGGCCATCAAGCTGTTCATGGGGGATATTACGACTGAACAGATGCTGTTCGTCGCTGACCTGGCTGAGCGCTATTCGAACGGCAATCTTCGCACCACGATCAACCAGAACATGGTGATTCGTTGGGTTCCTGCCGATCAGATCCCGCACCTCTACGAGGACCTGGCGTCCCATGGATTGGCAGATCCTGGCGCTGAGCTGGTCGAGGACATTATTGCCTGCCCCGGCACAGATACCTGCGGTCTTGGGATTACATCATCCAAAGGCCTTGCGCGAGCGCTGGCCGAAGTGTTTCCAGCAGGCCGTGTGCCGGAAGATCTGGCAGGAGTCGATGTCAAAATCAGCGGATGCCATAACTCCTGCGCGCAACATCACATTTCAACGATCGGGTTGCACGGAGTCGGAAAGCGTCTCGGCGACCACGTCGCGCCGCACTATGAATTGCATCTCGGTGGTTCGGTGAACGGCACGGCCAAGATCGGCCAGATGACTGTGAAGTTGCCGGCGAAAGCCGTACCGGCGGCGATCTCTCATTTGATCGACGTGTACAGGCGTGACCGCCAAGAGAACGAGAATTTGCCGAAATTCATCGCCAGAGCAGGAAAGAGCAAGCTGAAAGACGAATTGATCCCGTACACCATCGTGCCGTCGTATAAAGAGGATCCCACGTTCTATTATGATTGGGAGGGTGAAGAAGAATTTATCCTTGAGGATCTCGGTCCCGGCGAATGTGCCGGCGGTGCGCTGGACATGATCGAAAACGGCATTCTCGAGGCCGATCAAGAGCTCTATCAAGCGAAGTTGCTGGTCGAGAAACATCAATATTCCGTATCGGTGAACAAATCCTATCGAGCTGTGTTGGCGGCGGCGAAGGCACTGTTGGTGACCGAAGGACTGGAGCCCTCGACGGACTCCGAAACGTTTATCGAGTTCGACAGCAGGATTGCGCAGAAAGGTGTTGTGCCATCCGTCTATCGAGATCTCAGCAAGAAGGTCGGCGATCTGGGGCCGAAAGAGACATCGGCTGAATCGGCCCGAGAGAAGATGGCGTTTGCCAAAGGGTTCGTCGATGCCTGCCGTACGGCGACGGATCAGATGGGGAAGGATCTCAAATTGCCGGCCGCTCAAGAAGAGAAGGCGCCTGTGGCTCCGATCGCCACCGAAGTGAAACCAGCGGCTCCGGCTCCGACCGGCGCTCCGGTGTACGATCTGCGCGGCGTCGCCTGCCCGATGAACTACGTGAAGACGAAGTTGAAGCTGGAGATGATGGATGCGGGTGAGAAGCTGGAAGTGTGGCTCGACGCAGGTGAACCGATCAAGAACGTTCCGATGAGCCTCAAGAATGACGGGCACAAGGTGCTCATACAAGAGGCGCTGGAACCGGAAGCCTCGCATTATCGGATTCTGGTCGGAGAAGGTCGAAGGATAAAGGGATCCGATTTGTCATGGCAGTGAAGAGTCATTCCGACCTCATCGCAGAACTCACGGCATGGGACGCCTCCTTCGAGACGAAGCAGCCTCAGGATGTACTGGCGGCCGTCCTCGAACGATATGCCCAGAAGATTATTCTGGCCTGCAGCTTCGGGGCGGAAGACGTTGTTCTGGTGGACATGGTCCATCGGATCAATCCCGCTGTCCCGTTGTTCTATCTCGATACCGAATTTCTGTTTCCTGAAACCTATGCCACGCGGGATCAGGTGATTGAACGGTATGGGCTGATACCGGCACAGGTCATCCAGGTGAAGTCATTGCTCACACCACAACAACAAGCGGAAAGCTACGGCGATGCCTTGTGGGCGCGAGATCCGGACCAGTGCTGCCGGCTGCGGAAAGTCGAACCGCTGACTCGTATTCTAAGGGGATATGATGCATGGATTACCGGCATCCGGCGTGATCAAGCGCCGTCCCGTGCAAATGCCGGGTTGATCGAGTGGGACCAGAAATTTGAATTGGTCAAGGTAAACCCACTGGCCCGATGGACGTGGACCGATGTGTGGACCTACATCAAAGTCTATGAAGTTCCGTACAACCAACTGCACGATCAGAATTATCCCAGCGTCGGCTGCACCTACTGCACCGCCCCAGTGGCACCCGGCGATGATCCCCGGGCCGGTCGCTGGAAGAATTTTGCCAAGACCGAGTGCGGATTGCACAAGGCCTAACATGCCGATTCAAGACCTCCTCGCCAAAATTGCCAAAGGTCCCAAAGCGTCCAAAGACCTCACATGGGAGGAGTGCAAGCAGGCGATGAAGGCGTTGATTGAAGGGGAGGCCACGCCGGCGCAAGTCGGGGCCTTTCTCATCGCCATGCGGTTCAAGTCGGAATCAGTCACCGAGTTGTCGGCACTGACGGCAGCGGCTCGACAATATGTGCTTCCACTCACTGTCTCAAGGGACTTGACCTTGGTGGATGTCCCGACCTATGCAGGGAAACAGGACACGTTTCATGCGATCGTTGCCGCATCGATCGTGGCGGCTTCAGCTGGAGCCGCAGTCCTGATGCACGGCTACGACGGCATTCCTGGTCGGTCAGGCAGTGCCGCGGTCTTGAAGGCGTTAGGTATTCCGGTTGATGCAGAACCCAAGCGCGTGACTGAACAATTGAACAAGAACGGATTCGCGTATCTCGATATCGGACTCTATCATCCACCCCTCTATCGATTTTTGGAAATGCGCCAAGAGCTCGGTGTGAGGAACGTGTTTCATCCGATTGCCAGATTGCTCAATCCGGCTCGGGCGGCGGTACAAGTCGTGGGGTTGACGCATCCGCCGCATTTTGAAAAGACCGCCGAAGCCTTACGAATCCTCGGGTGTCCGCGAGCGCTGGTGATCCGTGGGGTTGAAGGTGATCCGGAATTGTCCGCTTCGATGGCGACGAGGGTCTTGGAATTGAGAGACGAGCGCATTATCCCGCTCGGCGTGGCCGCGAAAGACTTTGGATTGGCATTCGCCTCATCACGCGATATGGCGGGATTTCCGCCGGATCAGCGCGAAAAAGAGGCGGATCTGCTCCGCCGTATCCTTCAGAATCGGGTGCAGGGCGGGCCAAAAGAGTGGGTCCTCATGAACGCCGCAATGTTGCTGTACGCAACGGGGAAAGGGGCGTCGTTCTCGGCCTGCTTCCCGGCGGCGCGCGCCGCCATTGAGGGCGGAGCCGCAGCACGCAAACTTGATGATTTAGTGCGACAGCCGGTCGCAGCGTAAAACGAGAGGCGGAACGATCAGAGATATGAAACACCTTCGGCAGCTGGAAGATCAAAGTGTCTACATCCTTCGAGAAGCCTACAAACATTTCGACAATCTCGCCATGCTCTGGTCGATGGGGAAAGATTCAACCGTGCTGCTGTGGCTCGCCCGCAAAGCCTTCTTCGGGCACGTCCCGTTTCCGCTCCTCCATGTCGACACCAGCTACAAGATTCCGGCGATGATCGAGTACCGTGACCGTCTCGCTCGAGAATGGGGATTGAATTTGGTCGTCGGCCAAAACAAGGAAGCCTTGGCGGCGGGGATGAACCACACGATGGGCCGCGTCGTCTGTTGCACCGCGCTGAAGACGAACGGCCTCAAGCAACTGTTGGAGAACAAGGGATACACCGGCGTCATACTCGGTGTGCGTGCGGATGAAGAGGGGACGAGGGCCAAAGAGCGGTACTTCTCCCCGCGCGATAAACATGGCGACTGGGATTTTCGGGATCAGCCGCCGGAGCTGTGGGATCAATACAAGACGACATTTCCACCCGGCACCCACATCCGCATTCACCCACTCCTGGATTGGACGGAAATCAATATTTGGGAGTACATCAAGTCCGAGAATATTCCCTTCATCGACTTATATCTCGACAAGGGCGACGGCACCCGCTATCGGAGTCTCGGTTGCGCGCCCTGTACCTCGCCGATCAAGTCTACCGCCAAGACCGTGGACGACATTATTGAAGAACTGCGGCACACGACGGTGGCCGAACGATCAGGGCGAGCACAGGACGAAGGACGAGGAATGGAGTTGCTGCGAAAAGATGGGTACATGTAGAGCAGAATGCTGAAACGAGCATCCAGCTTCGTTCTCGGATCGAAACAATCCTCAACGTACCCACGCGGAGAACAAGCTGTCTTGGCAGCTTGGGGTGGGCGGGTGAAATGAAGTACGACTCCAGTTGTTTTGCTGGTCTGCTCGTTTGAGCATTCTGGAGAATAAAATGAGAGTATGACACCGACCGATACCAAGCCGTCTGAGAATTTGAACATCGTCATTGTCGGCCATGTGGATCACGGCAAGTCCACCTTGTTGGGCCGGCTCTATGCCGACACCGGCTCACTGCCGGACGGCAAGTTGGAAAAAGTGCAGGCTATCTGCAACCAACAGGGGAAGGAATTCGAATATGCCTTCCTCTTCGATGCCTTTCTCGAAGAGCAGGAGCAGGGGATTACGATCGACACGGCTCGCACGTTCTTCATGTGGAAGGGCCGGCAATACATCATCATCGATGCGCCTGGGCATAAGGAATTTCTGAAGAACATGATTTCCGGCGCCGCTCGTGCCGAGGCGGCCCTTTTGTTGATCGACGCACTTGAAGGAGTCAGAGAACAGTCGAAGAAGCACGGCTACCTCTTGTCGCTGCTGGGCGTCCGGCAGTTTGCGGTGGTTGTTAATAAGATGGATCTGGTCGGCTACCGGCAGGATGTGTTCGACGGGATCGAAAAAGAGTACCGAGAATTTCTGGGACAATTCAAAGCCGTGCCGTCGCAGTTCATTCCGGTGAGTGCGAAGCTCGGCGACAACATTGCGAATCGTAGCGACCAGATGCCGTGGTATAGCGGCTCAACCGTCTTGGAAACCCTCGGTGCGTTCCAGAAGGAAGCGGCCCGTTCGGAACAGCCTCTTCGCCTGTCCGTGCAGGATGTCTATAAGTTCGATGCGCGCCGAATCATCGCGGGTCGCATTGTGGCCGGACGGTTACAAGTCGGCGATCACCTTGTTTTCTCGCCCTCCAACAAGAGGGCCAATATCCGAACAGTGGAGGCGTTCAATATTGAGCCGCCACCGACCGAAGGCCAGGCGGGACAATCGATCGGCGTGACGTTGGATGAGCAGATCTTCGTGGAGCGCGGCGAAATCGCCTCGCATCAGGAACATCTTCCATCCGTCTCCACGGCCTTTCGAGCCAACCTGTTTTGGCTCGGCAAGAGGCCGCTGGAGAAAGAGCGCAAGTATCTGTTGCGAGTCGCAACCAAAGAAGTGGACTGCGAGGTGGCGTCGATCCATCGGATCATCGATACGATGGACCTGGCTCAACAACAAGGCAGCAACACCGTCAATAAGAATCAAGTGGCCGAATTGACTCTGCGCACAAAAACCCCCGTTGCCTTTGACCTCTCGGCGTCATTTGAGGCCACCGGCCGGTTCGTCTTGGTGGACGAATACGACATCGCGGGCGGCGGCATCATCACCGAGCTGGTTCATGACGACCAAGAGTTTCTCCGCGAAGAAGCCAGACGGCGCGACTTTGCCTGGGTCAAAGGCGAAGTCACGGTCGAGGACAGAGCGCAACAGTATGGCCATCGGGCAGCAGTCGTTCTGATTACCGGTGGGCGGTACACCGGCAAGTCGTTCTTGGCCAGAAACGCTCGAAGGACGCCTCGTGGCGGACGGGCGCCATGCCTACTTATTGGACGGAGAAAATCTGCGCCGCGGGCTCGATGCCGACCTGAGTGACGAAGAACGGGGACAGACGACGGAAATGGCTCGGCGCTACGGCGAAGTGGCGCGTCTCCTCACCGACACCGGTCTCATCGTCGTCTCCACCACGAATCCCTTCGGCCTGGCCTATCGCGAGGCCTCACAGACGATCAGAACCCTCGTGCATCCCGCGCCTGTCATCGCCGTCCACATGAGCAAGTCCGAAGAAGAGCCGCCACCGAATACCGATGTGATCCTCAGCGGCCCGACGGATTTTGACGCAGCCACCGCTCGTATCCTCGACGAACTGAAACGCCGTGGCGTCCTCGCCCAGGCGATCGGGGCGAAGCCGGTCTTTCAGTATTCGATCTAATCGGATGCTGAAAAAGCCCGCCAGCTTCGTTCTCGGCGCATCGAAATCCTCAACGTACCCCTGAGGGTACGCCTCCGGTTTCGGTTCGCCTGCGGCCTCGCTGGACGGACTTTTTGAGCATCCTGCGGGAAGTGCCCCATCTTGTTCTCTGCGTGGTTCTGTACGTGTAGGTCCTCGAATACAGATCCGCCTTGACATCGAGTGCATCAAAGCGAAAAAGTCGTAACAAGTAACCGAGTTGAAAAGTGAAGACCCTGAACTTTCCGGCTTTTTGAACTTTAGAACTTTTCAACTTTCAAACCACAAAGATTCAATGAAATCGATGGTGCTCAATCAGACGAGCGATGTCTCCCGCAGTCCGTTGCGGCTTCACGATCGGCCGATACCAGTCCCGAAGGCTGGCCAGGTCCTCGTCAAGATTCACGTCTGTGGCGTCTGTCGCACGGATCTCCATGTGGTGGAAGGGGAACTTCCCGATATTCCATTTCCACTGATCCCAGGCCATCAAGCAGTGGGCACAGTGATGCAAGTCGGCTCTAAGGTCGCAGAGGTCAAGGAAGGAGACCGCGTCGGGATTGCTTGGCTTCAGGGCACATGCGGACAGTGCGAATTCTGCACAAGTGGACGAGAAAATCTCTGCTTACAAGCAAAGTTCACCGGCTATCAGGTCGACGGAGGGTATGCGGAATACGCTGTCGTCCCTGCACGATTTGCCTATCCAATCCCACCGATCTTTTCTGACGAAGAAGCCGCTCCCCTGCTCTGTGCCGGAATTATCGGCTATCGAGCGTTACGGCTCAGCGGCATCAAACCAGGCCAGCGTCTCGGGCTGTATGGATTCGGCGCATCGGCGCACATCGCGATCCAGATCGCGCGCCATTGGGGCTGTCAGGTCTATGTCAGTTCGCTCAAGCGAGAGCATCAGGAATTGGCAAGACAACTGGGAGCAGTTTGGGTCGGCGGGGCAACGGAGATGCCACCGGAGAAGCTGCATGGGTCAATCATCTTTGCACCAGCCGGTGAACTCGTCCCATCCGGCATTGAGAGCGCTCAACCGGGGCGGCACGTTAGCCCTTGCCGGTATCCACATGTCGCCTATTCCGTCTCTGGACTACGATCGTGACGTGTTCGGGGAAAGGGTCATCCGTAGTGTGACAGCCAATACCAGGCAGGACGGGAACGATCTACTGCGCGAAGCTGCCGCTATTCCTATCAAGCCACACACGGTCCGTTTTCCTCTCGAAGAAGCGAACCGTGCATTACAAGAATTGAAAGCGGGGAGCTTTCAAGGAGCGGCGGTCCTCACGATGTGATCGCGGCAGGATCTCAGCCAGATCTCGCGACAGACACAAGTCGGTTCGCAATAAAGACAGGTTATTCCTGGTTATCTGGCCAACTATTCCTGAAGTTCTAACCAATTGGCCGCAAAACTTGAAAAGTAGTGACCATGCCAATAGCAAAGAAGATGTGCAATGATTGACCGGTCGTTGTACATGGAAGAGCGCTCTGCGGCGAGGTGTGGAGGTGAAAGCCAGTGAGGTCCTTAAGTTGTTCGACCACTCCGCCTAGTTTGTCACGCCGACCATGGCCAGCAAGCCTAACTCAAGCGGCGGCTAGGTCAAAGGTGAGAGGTCGCAAACAGACACCAGGCCCCAGCCTCTTCTTCTCCCCGCTCGCATCATTATAGATCCCGCTCTCCTCTACAAACGCGGTATTTATCTACACAACACGACAAAATAGAATCACATAACCGTTTCACACAACTATTTAGAAGGAGCTGCCATGCCTAGACCCCCTCGGTCAGACAGTCAAGTCTGGAAGGACATAAAGAAAATCAACAAGGGTGTAATCTTTAAAGAGAAAGAAATAGAGAACCTGGTCGTTGAAAGCATGAGTAGAGCACGGAACGGGAATCCAATTCATGAAAACGCTACGGGCATGGTGGTTGAGATTGTTCGCAATATTTTTCGCTACCACAACCTCACGAAAACCATGCGACGGTACGGAAAGAAATAAAAGGAATAGTTCCCTGAACAAGAGCTGATTCCATGGCAAACACTTTAACCGTTACCCCCCTCCTAGCAGTCGATTCCTTCCGGCATGGGAAGACGTGGTCACGCGACAATCCCAAAGGAAGGTCGCTGCCTCAGAAGGAAAGAGCGGCAGCATTCAAGATTTCATCAATAGGCTGAAACCCATCCGCCATGATTTTCGAGGTCATGTACAAGCGCAATCCGAATTAATCCATGCTTATGCTTCACTCAAGATACGGCTTGCGGATTTCTGGCAACGTAGCCCCAAGGGAGCACGATTCACGGGTTATATATGGATGTATGCAGCGTCAGCTAAAGACAAAACGCTTGGTCGTTTGCAGATCACTTTTTGTCCTGAAGGAATTGTAAGAAGCGAGTATGTCTCATACCCCAAAACAGAACCAATGCGTGTGTACCATATAGAACTTCTCTCAGAGATGGTTACAAAACGCTGAGTGGTTTAGTGAGTTCAAGAGGGGCTGCTTGTCTCTTCCAGAAGGCTTTGTCCTCCAGGCTACGACAGCCAATGGGATAGAGATTACATCTGAGTTGCGGCAGGTAACCCCTAGTCAGTTGACGGCGCTTAACCCGCATGGCCTAGATGTAAAGAAGTATTCGTCTTCGCCATGGATCGCGACCGAGACCTTCCAAGCACATGACAGCAGAGGAACTAGCAGAGCTATTAGTTGGAGACTGGCCGCGCTCTCAAGCCTGTGGCCATTATGCAGGGCATAGGAAAACCTTGGCGATCCCCCCGCGTAAAGCAGCCTTTCCTATCGTCGAGGCAACCCGACGATTCACAGCCACAACAGCAAATTCTTTCAACCCAGAATCAACAGGGCCTAGAGCGTCTTACACAATTGCAAATCCCATAAGTACAACCCGTCTTCACGGGTTGAAAGTCACCGCATGATCAACGCAGCTAGAACAATCTGGGCATCGAGTTATAAATGATCAGGCACGGGACATAGCCATTCTGAATTCTCGCGGTATGGTAGAAACTCTGTTCGAAGTAAAAACTGATAGCTCAACCAGCAGCATTTATACAGGAGTAGGCCAGCTATTCCTCCATAGCGTTAACGACATTCCAGAACCCCGGCGCGTGCTTGTTCTTCCTACCGCTGTGAATGCCAAGCTAGGAAATGCGTTAACCAAGATAGGAATTCCCATCGTGCTCTACACTTCAAGAGGTGATCCATCCCCACCAATATTCGATTCGCTGGAGGGACTTCTACTGAAGAAGTGAGATGCGATCTAGAAACGCAGGACAGGCCTTGCCATCCGACACACTCAGCAGACGCCACATCTTCCTTTTTCTCCCTGTGGCGCATTCCTGACGGGAGTCAGTCCCTGCCACTGCTTTTAATCGTCAGCTCGCCAGCTGAAGGGTTTTGATGGCAGCAGATGGCTATCTGCTGTGCAACTACCGGACGGTCATTGCACAATCAGGCCATGAACGACCAGCAACATTGGAATACCCGGTCGTCGGATACCGGGACTGTTAACAGTCAGTCCTCGGAATACCTAGCAGCGTCTGACCGAAACATGTACCTGACTCTATCGCTTTCGGTCGAGCATGCTCGAAGCCTGCTCGGACACTTCTTTTACCAAGATTCCCATCTTCGGATGAGACGGTTCAAAATCAACCGGCCAGCCATATGACGCAACCGTTCGCTGGCGGTCGGGCCGATCGAAGCGACGACTATCTTTCCGTAGCGCTTCACGAAAATGTTGCACCTTTCCATCTTGCTCCAACACACTGCATCACATGGTCAACCTGCGCCGCATTGGTGATCAGGATCACACTGACTCGCCCGGCAATGATTTCATCCAGTGCATGGCGAATCGGCGCAAGATCCTCTGGCAGGGCCCATTTGTAGATCGGAACCGGGAAGATTTCCGCACCCCGCTGTTCCAGCGCGTTCACGAGATCAGGGTTGGAGACTCCGTATTCCTGAACGGCAACCCGCAGTCCCTTCACAGGACGATAGTTATCCAAGGCTGAAACCAGATCGACCCATGTATCCGGTTCCGGCACCGTCACCGTCGCTTGAAGCCCGACGGCCTTGAGGGCTGCGACCGGTTTCGGCCCTCGTGCGACAATGGCAGTCTGTTGGAGAGCTGCTAGGGTTGACGACCAGGCATAGCGGGTCTTGAGCAGGTCAAACAGCATCGTCGTGCCGATGCCGGTCAGGAGAATAAGCAGGTCGACGCGGCCAGCCATGAGCCGCACTCCAAACTCATGTGCCGCGGGGTTATCTTCCAATGGGATCTCGCGCAAGGCTGGAGCGACGAGTGGGCGTCCGCCGTAACGCTCGATCAGCCGACTAATCTCTGTCGCCATCCGGCTTTCGAACGCGGCAACTGTCATCCCGTTGAATGTCATGGTTACGGTGATCGTACCATAGCTGTTGAGCCTGGAGCAGGAGCTGATTTTCCGTTGACGGCTTGCAGTTGCCTCCCTACTATGCATATTTTAGTCGGATCAACGAACGAGTTGCTTAGTATGACGGCTCCACTCCATAGAGGTCTTCGGCATTTGGCCCTGCGTGTCATCGACCTTCCTCGCTCGCGTCGATTTTACGAACAAGTGCTTGGCATGAAGATGGTGTGGGAGCCGGATCCGGAGAACGTATATTTTAGCTCCGGCATCGACAACCTGGCGCTCCACCAAATTCCAAAAAATGAACTGTCCTCGTACCGACCCACACAGGGCCAATTACTCGATCACATCGGGGTGATTCTCGACAGTCCACAAGCCGTCGATCAGATGTACCGAGAGATCCTACCGAAGATCGAATCTCTGGACGGACGAATAGCCAAAGAACCCAAGCAACACCGTGACGGCAGCTATTCGTTTTATTTCTCAGATCCCGACGGCAACCTGATCCAGGCGCTGTATGAACCGACGATCAGCGGCTTGGAATGGGTGAACGGTAAGGGGTGAGGAGTGAGGGGAACGCGGCAATGACGCACGAATTTTCCATATCCCCTGACACCTTACCCCTCACCCCTCACTGATTATGACAATCTGGGACAACCTACCGCGCAGGCATTATGTGGCCCTGGCTCCCTGGTGCTGGGTACAGCTGGAAAGCGCGGAGCCGCCTGGGCCGTTCCCTTTCGTGGGCGGGGTGGCCCCTGAAGTCGTCGCCGGCCTCCACGAGGCTCATAGTCTCCTCTCCAGCGCGATCGATACCACTATCAGCGATGTCTTTTCAAAACGAGCGCCGCTCGACGATCCCGATCGCCGGCGACGGTTGGAAGATGCCTATGCGGAGCTGGTCAACGCGCGCCCCTATCTTCAACAACATATTCACTGCGGGCGGCGATCGGATGGGACCTTTCACTGGGAATTCCCGACTGATCCAACCAAATCCGCAACCGTGACCAACGGTGGTCTCCGCATCTTTCATGCGATCAATCACCAGGCGATCCCCATCGGATTCAACGGACGACCGCTGGGGCCCATCGTAGGGAAACTGCTCGGTCTGCTCGACGGAACCCATACCGCGGACGATCTCCGTTCGGCGTTGTCGGCCATGCCGCGTGATGCGCAGATGATGCTGACCAAGGTGATGGAATCGCTGCACCACTATGGCTGTCTGACCACTTCTGCGACGACTTCTATCCGGCGGCATTGGTTTGACGTCGTTCAGGATCAGGACATCGTGCACCTCGGCCATGCCGCCCTCCTCTACCGGCAACGGGACACCGTCCTCCTTTTCGACCCATGGCTTCTGCCTTGGTTTGCCGAATCTCCGTTACCGTCGATCTGGAGCGGACTGTTCCCGAAACCCGCCGCCGTGTTTCTGACTCACGACCACGATGATCACGTCGATCCCCGCACCTTGCTTCATTTGCCGAAAGACACGCCGATCATCGTGCCCAGTCGGCGGAATCGAACAGGATTGTTCTTTGACTATCGGTCGCTTCTCGCAGAACTGGGCTTTGACCGAGTCATCGAGCTGGCCCATGGGGAAACCTGGCCGTTTGAAGGCGGGACAGTCGTGTCCGTCCCTTTCTACGGAGAGGACCCTTGCGACTTGAACATGCCCAGGAATTGCTATTTAATTTCGGATCGAGGGCACAATGTGCTGATCCATGCGGACAGCGGCCCGACGAACGACGGACGATCCGCTCTCAAGGACAATGTCATCCAGCAATTGGTCGGGACAATACGGACCGATTCCGCTGGTGTTTGCGTCACAACAGCAGTTGCTTGAAATCCGGAGCCATGCCGCCCATGCCGCTCTCTCCCATCCCGGCAACTGGCTGGATGTCGGCGAGAACGGCTATCTCACGAACGCCTATCTCGCCGAGGTCTGCGCGGCCGCTCGCGCACGGTTGTTTGTTTCCTATGCCACCGGTGGAGCTGACTGGTATCCCGATCACCTGTCTTTTATGTTCAGCCGCCGTAATCCCTGCAGAACCGCGCTATTGACGGCTCATTGGGAACACCCTGAAAAATTGAAAGACCTTCTGGTTTCACAGGAATGTCGCTATCATCGGGCCCACGCCCTTGATCTCTATCGAGCCATGCGCGGGGGGATGATCGAGGTCATTTCGGCAGGAGAGCCCCTTGCTCCGCTGACGTTGTATCGGTTGGACCACGGTGACCCGCCGTTCATAAAGACAGGCAAGGGACGATAAACCATTTTTCTTCGAGGAGCAGCCATGGCCGAGACACAATCGCCGATTCTTGTCACAGGTGTAGCGGGATTCATCGGATTTCACGTGGTAAGGCGCCTCTTGGACCGGGGCGACCAGGTGATCGGCCTCGACAATATCAACGATTACTATGATGTGCGATTGAAACAGGCCCGGCTCGCCCAATTGACGCCGCATGAACGATTTCGTTTCGTCAAGCTCGATCTCTCCAATCGACAAGGTATGCGGGATCTCTTTGCCGGTGAATCGATACGGCGCGTGGTTCATCTCGCGGCCCAGGCAGGCGTCCGCTACTCACTGGTCAATCCTCACGCCTACACCGAAAGCAACATCGAAGGATTCATGAACATTCTGGAAGGCTGCCGGCACGGTCACATCGAACATCTTGTTTATGCCTCTTCCAGCTCTGTCTACGGCGGCAATACCCATATGCCGTTCTCCACCCATGACAACGTGGACCATCCGGTTTCGCTGTATGCGGCTACCAAAAAAGCGAATGAGTTGATGGCTCACTGCTATGCGCATCTGTATCAGCTGCCCTGCACAGGTCTTCGATTTTTTACCGTCTATGGGCCTTGGGGGCGCCCTGACATGGCTCTCTTCATTTTTACGAAGGCCATCTTGGAAGATAAGCCGATTGAGGTCTTCAATCACGGTAAGATGAAACGCGATTTCACCTATGTAGACGATATCGTCGAAGGGATCGTCCGCACGCTTGATCGTCCGGCGACGGCCAATTCAATGTGGTCAGGAGATAACCCAGATCCAGGAACCAGCTCGGCTCCGGCACGAATTTACAATATCGGGAACCATCAGCCGGTGGAACTCATGCACTTCATCGAGATCCTGGAGCGCGCATTAGGCAAGAAGGCGGAGAAGAGACTGATGCCGTTACAACCGGGAGACGTTCCTGCGACTTACGCCGATATCGACGACCTCGCTCGCGATGTCGGATTCAAGCCGACCACACCAATCGAAGAGGGCATTCCACGGTTCGTGAAGTGGTACCGCGAGTTCTATCGGATCTGACGGACTAAGCAGCGCTTAGAAACACCCTATCGGTACGAACCCTCTCCCGAAGAGCGTCGAGAGTGCCACGTAGCGGGCATTGTCGTAAAACGAGTTGCTTGCCCCTCGCTGATTACGCCCTGTGATATCTCCGCCATAAGATGGGTCAGATCCGAAGAAAAAGCCTCCCCGGGTCTTCTGCACAAGATGCATCCATTCTGAGTAGAGCGAGCAAACTTCATCCTGTACAGAGCCCGACGCAGCGATACTCGCGCGCCAATCACGCGCCCAATCCGGTACATTGGGACCTCCCATGCCGGGAGCACGATCCTGATACGGCGGGACTTCATAATGAGGCGCGGCGGTCGTTGTCGCTCGGGGAGCCGTCGGCATATTTTCCAAATCGGGCACGACAGAAAGCGGCTTGAGCGTCATGGCATGGCAGCCGGCCCTCTCCTTATTGGTATACATGGAACTGCCATCTGCTTGAGGACATTCCCAAGTCGTACCCGGTCCAGGTTGGGTATCTGAGTATGCCGGACCAGCGGAAAAGAGCGCCAGCATCGCAGTTAAGAAAGGAAACATCTGCGTCGGCCGCATGGGGCACCTCCAGATCAATGGTCATTTCTATGAAACTGTGCCCATACCCTACGCAATACTTTATTCTTTGGTCTATGCCTCATTAGAGGGGTAAATCCAATGCAGAGGCCGCTTAGAGACAATCGACGATCACCGATCCTCCCACCACTTCGTTCTCGGTACTACCCAGCCGCTTCCGCGCAGAAAAGTGCCCAGCCGATATCTTGCCTTTACCTTGTCCCTGCCGGAGACCTCAGGTATCCTGCGCATCTCTTTCTTGGTGACTGTGATTGCGATGGAAGACGCCATCGGTTACCAGGAATGTCTTTTCGCGAGAATCATTCCACGAGGAAGCAGGCTGAATACTCGACATGACCGACTATAGCGTACTCGGCAATTTGCTGCTCATTTACACCGTCTCCATCGCGGTGGTGTTTCTGTTTCATCAATTCCGACTGCCGTCTATCGCCGGGTTTCTCGTCGCCGGGGCTTTGATCGGTCCGCATGGGCTCAATCTGATTTCCGATATCGCGACGGTGCACATGCTGGCGGAAATCGGGATTGCGCTGCTTCTGTTTACCATCGGTATCGAATTCTCTCTGGTGCAACTGACCTCGCTTCGTCGGCTGCTCTTGATTGCCGCTCCAATTCAAGTCGGGGGGGTCATCGCGATCGCATGGCTGGGAGGCACCATGGCAGGATTAACAACCGCTCAAGCGATCTTTTGGGGCTTTCTGCTCTCGCTCAGCAGCACGGCAATTGTTTTGAAAGCGTTGGCCGCCGGTGGAGACAGCGATTCACCCCACGGGCGAGCCATCATCGGGATCTTGATCTTCCAGGACTTGGCCGTCGTCCCTATGATGTTGTTGACTCCCATTCTTGCCGGCCACGGGGAAGGGACGCTCACCCCAGCGCTGTTCTCGTTGGTTAAATCGATGGTGGTCGTCGTCTGCATTGTCGCAGCCGCATGGTATGTAGTTCCGAAACTGCTCGACCACATCGTTCGCAGCCGAAGCCGAGAACTCTTCTTGTTGACGATTATCGTCATGTGTCTCGGCATCGCCTGGTTGATATCTCTGGGCGGGCTGTCGCTCGCCTTGGGAGCCTTTATCGCCGGACTCGTGATGTCTGAATCGGAGTACAGTCATCAAGCACTCGCGGAGGTACTTCCGTTTCGCGACAGCTTCAACAGTCTGTTCTTCGTCTCCATCGGCATCCTGATGGATTGGCATGTCCTGCTGGAGTATCCGCTCGTCGTGACCGGTGTGTTACTCGTCGTCCTGCTCGTCAAGTTCGTCGCTGGAGCGGGAGCCGTCTTGGCGGTCTCCGTGCCTCCTCGCTCGGCCGTCATAACGGGAATTGCCATCGCACAGGTAGGCGAGTTCAGTTTTATTCTGGCCCAGGTCGGCATGGACAATAAGCTTTTGTCCGGGCCGCCATACCAAATATTTCTGGCGGTCTCAGTCTGCTCCATGATCATCACGCCGTTCTTAATGCAGTTATCCCCGCATCTCGCGCGACGCGTCGAGGCCGTGCAACGGCTTCACCATTGGCTTCCTGGGCAGACGACGGCCCATGTGCTCGAAGCAGAGGGGCGACATCTGCGCATCAAGGACCATGTGATTATCGTGGGATATGGGCTCAACGGACGCAATCTGGCCCGTGTATTGGGTGAGACGGAAGTGCCCTACATCGCGTTGGATTTGGACGGGGATGCCGTGCGCCGAGAAGCGGCCCACGGCTTGCCGCTCTACTATGGGGACGCCACAAATCCGAATGTGTTGACGCACGTGAAGATCGAAGATGCGCGGGTCCTGGTCATCGCGATCTCGGATCCGTTCATGACTCGACGAACCGTGCAGGTCGCTCGAGGCTTAAACCCGAAGCTCCACATCGTGGTGCGAACCCGTTACTTGCGAGAATTGGAGGAACTCCATCAACTAGGCGCCGACGACGTCGTGCCGGAAGAATTCGAAACGTCGATTGAAATCTTTGCGCTCGTCCTCCGCACCTACAACATGCCGCAAGACTTCATCATGCGAAAGGCTGAACAGGTGCGTCGGGAAGGGTATGCGCTCCTCCGCCGCAGCGAGCTCCCCGAACTGGCACACCACCTTCGCGGCGGCACTCTCGCTGATGTCGAAGTGGAGACCTGCCGAATCGAGGAGGATTCGCCGGCAGTCGGAAAGACCATTGCGCAACTAGGGTTGCGGCCGCGAATCGGAACATCCATCATCGCCTTGACCAGAAGCGGCATCACGGAATCCAATCCATCGGAGAAAACCAAACTCCTTGCCGGTGATATTGTGGTCCTGCTGGGAACGCGCGATCAGATCAGCCGAGCCATGGGGTTTATTCTTGCGAATGAGCGCGAAGACTAGCGTACCGTCGGCATGAACACCAGCCGAAAGGGCGTGATCAGCTTCGCCACCGGAGCGTCACTCGTTCTTTGAGAGGATGATCAAAAGGCCGGCCTGTTTGCACGGATGCCTGATGAGCGGCCTTCAGTTTGTAGTACCATTTTGCCGGCATATCGGCATCACCGAGAAACATCGACGAGGGTTTATGGCGAAGCCCCACCGCCAGGTGCTTCATCGCCCGCTCATCCTGGCCGAGGAACATTTTCGTCAGTGTACGAAAAATAAAATTACCGAACGGAAGCCAATGCAGCCCGCGCCAATAGGCGGAAAAATCGATGCGGCATTCCATATCGGATATGGGTGTGGCCATCAACCGATTGGCAACCCATACCCTTCCACATTGCATGAGTTCCACACGTTGATTCGGCAGGATAAAGTCGATCGTCGTCGACAACGGCCCCCCGTAGATCCGTTCTACCCAATGAAACGGGCCGCTGTTCTTCGCCGGTCGGTGTGGAATCATCCGGAAGCCGTTAGGGATCGGTTCAAAGATCTTCGTCTTCTCATGCATACGCGCATCGCTTCGCCACCAAGAATGAACATACGGTCCATGAACCGGATCGATGAGACCGATAATGCCGTCGTCTGCGGTACAGGTGTAGGTCAACGAAATGTGAAACGACTGTCGCGGTTCCGATGGAAGCGGCATGCGCGGAGCGGGCGGCAATGAAATACTGGCGCCACGTTCGTCGGGTAGATACAGCCAAACCATGCCGTCCGTTTCCTCAGCCGGATAGGTTATGACGCCGATCTTGTCGGTTTGTAGATTCCCCTGTTCGGGGAGGGCAGGAATACACCGACAGCGCCCCTTCATGTCGAACTGCCACCCATGATACGAACATTCCACTCGTTCACCGTCGAAACGGCCGAATGACAGAGGCATCCCACGGTGCGGACAGATATCGCGCATCGCCGCGAGCTCACCGGCTCGATCGCGACAGAGAACGATCGGCAACCCCAACATCTGCAGCCCCTTCATCGTGCCCTGAGGCAGGGTATGGCTAGGCATGGCTGGGTACCAGAACCCAAAGAGTGGAGCGCTCCTGGAAGATACGACCTCGGGTGATGGCTGTTCGATCATCAGGGTCATACGAGTAGGGAGGAAACTCGCGAGACGGGTCTAGCCCGCATTATTCACGAAGGCTTCTACTGCATCCGCCGATACGCCGCTGCGACGAGCCTCACGGCGGGCGGGCTCGCCGCTCAGTCGGTCAACATACTGTTCAAGTATGCTTCCCTCCCTCGCGGCTCCGTGCGCCCGTCTCGCGTGGCGTCTCAGCGGTTTCGTCACGAACCCTCGTGAATAGTGCGGGCTAGCGCAATGGACTCCGACTATAACGAGGGGATGGAGATAGGTCAAGCAACGCGCGCACCGTCGCGCAGTTCCCCGGTTCCTTGACACCCCGAAGGATCACATACTATTCTGTTTATGCATAGGATGTAAAAGGTGATGAGGTGAGACCATGATTGCTACACAAATCGAGCCGACGGCGACGTTGGCGCAATTGCAAGAATCCAAGCCTGACCGAGTGACGATCGTGTTGCTGAGCGGTGATCTCGATAAGGCGATGGCGGCTTTTATTATCGCCACGGGCGCCGCTGCGATGGGCATGCAAGTCACCATGTTTTTTACGTTTTGGGGATTGAATACGATCCGGAGACGGGGGGCCACAAGTTCGGCCAAAGATTGGCTTCGACGGATGTTTGGGCTGCTTAACAGAGGCGGCGCCGATACGCTTCCGTTGTCTCGATTCCACTTCGGTGGATTGGGGACGAAGGCGATGCAGACGGTGATGAAGCAAAATCGGATGCCCGGTGTGCCTGAGTTGATGCAAACAGCCCTTGATCTGGGCGTGCGGTTCATTGCCTGCACGACAACGATGGGTCTCATGGGTATCAGCAAGGATACGTTGATCGACGGCATCGATCAGTTCGCCGGCGTGACCACGTATCTGGCGGAAGCCAAACAGGGCAGTGTCAACTTGTTTATCTAGTTCGTCTGGTTTATCTGGTTTGTTTCGTTTGTAGGTGTGAACCAGAAAAACCAGACAAACAAGACAAACGCAACTAACAGGATTCGTATGATGCAAGCCGATGTCAAACTCGATACGTTAGGATACTTTTGTCCGATGCCGATTATTTTAACGTCCAAGAAAATCAAAGAGTTGGCGTTGGGACAGGTGCTGGAAGTCGTCTCCGACGATGAGGGCATCAAGAAAGACATGCCGGCTTGGTGTGAGAGCACGGGCCATCAAATGATGGGGTTGGAAGAGGAACAAGCAAAGTCTGGCCGCATCTATAAGGCATTCGTGAAGAAGGCGAAATAACCAGACTCCTGTAAGAGAGCGACGGTTAAGCCAGAAGCCGGAGGAACGGTCATCGGTCCTCCGGCTTTTTCGTTTGCACAGGTAAGGACCTATGGATGGAATCGTCGAATGTGTGGCGAATTTCAGTGAAGGCCGAGATCAGGCGATTGTTCAGGCTCTGATTGATGCAGTGGCTTCGACCGCCGGTGTGGTGATCTTGGACCACTCGATGGATGCGGACCACCACCGGTCGGTGCTGACGTTCTGTGCAGCCCCGGACGCGGTCGTTGAAGCCGCTTTTCGTGCCATTCAGATCGCGACAGAGCTCATCGACCTGCGCACACATGTTGGCGCACACCCCCGCATAGGAGCAACGGATGTCGTGCCGTTTATTCCGATCAGGGATATGACAATGCAAGAGTGTGTTCAGCTTGCCACGCGGCTAGGCGAACGAGTTGGGCGTGAACTGGGGATCCCCGTTTTCTTGTACGAACGTGCTGCAGGTCATGCCGACCACGTTCCATTAGAAGCGGTCAGACGTGGAGGGCTCGACGGCCTGGCTTTCCGGATGGAGTCGGACCTTGATTGGATTCCCGACTTTGGCCCGTCTCAACTACATCCGAGCGCAGGAGCGATCGCGATCGGGGCTCGGCCGCCACTGATCGCCTACAATGTGAATCTCCGCTCGACGGAAGTTGACCAGGCCCGGTCCATCGCCCGGGCGGTCCGCCACTCAAGCGGAGGGTTGCCCCATGTGAAGGCGATCGGAGTCGAATTGGCCAGCCGCGGAATGGTGCAGGTCTCAATGAATATAACCGACTACGAGGTGACGCCGATCCTGACCGCATTTCAAACGGTCAAGGCCGAAGCCGCGAAACGTGGTATAGAGGTGGCAGGAAGTGAACTGATCGGCCTAATCCCTCAAGCGGCATTGGAGCAGGCAACCGCTGCTTCGCTGCAACTCGATCGATTCGATTCCAGCCAGGTCCTCGAAACAAGAATCGCTGAAGCGATGCTCAGCAAGAACGAACCGGCGCACACCCTATCAGATTTCCTTGCCGCGGTTGCTGACGCCAAACCGACGCCGGCCGGTGGAAGCGTGGCGGCATTCGTGGGTGCCTTGGCGGCTTCCTTAGGGGTCATGGGGGCACGTCTCGGGCGACAAGTCGACAAAGAACAGCGCCTGCTCGAATTAAGCCGGCAGCTTCATCGGCTCGTTCAAGCAGACATAGAGGCCTACAATGGGCTGATGGACGCCTACAAGATGCCTAAACAACCTCCTGATCGCCTTCATGCAATTTCGAATGCACTCCAACGGGCTACGGAAGTGCCGTTAGAAATCACGGAACTGGCCTGCGAGGTTGCGCGGTTCCTCTATACGTTCCGCGAAGGAGCTAAGCCGACCATCCAATCAGATCTCACAGTGGGTCTGACCATAGCCATTGCAGCGGCTCAAGCAGGTCTTGTTACGGTCCACACCAATACAAATGCCCAACACAATCAGCAACTTAGAGAGACCATGCAACTCAGAATCTCAAAGGCCACGGAAAGCCTTGAGGAACTCAAGGTGTTGTGCTAGACTCCGGCGCTCAATTATTGAAAACTGTAAGCAGCAGGCCCACTTGGCCTGAGAAAGTCGAAACTCAACCGGATGGAAATCAAGGTCTTTAACAACAACGTTGAAAAAGCTCTGAAGGTGGCCAAGAAGAAGCTCGCGGGAGAAGGTCTGTTCCGTGAGCTGAAGCGCCGCCGTTTTTACGAGAAGCCCAGCGTGAGAAAGAAGGCGAAGCAACGCGAAGCTCAACGGCGCCGTCAGAAGTGGTTGTCAAAACGAAGGCCTGAATAGATACCCCGGTAGGGGTCTTCCGCTCATCTCACCACCCTCCTCCCCTGTTCGTGACCGGATTTTCATGCGTCAGGAGCAAATCCATGCCGCCATCCGCATCGTCAAGCGGGAGATTCGCCGTTGGCAAGAGCCGGTCGTTGGGGTCGTAGCCAAGGAATCGAACCGCGATCCCTTTCTCATCCTCATTTCCACCCTTCTCAGTTTACGGACCAAAGATAGGACCACAAGGGAAGCGGGCGACCGACTCTTCGCCATAGCTCGCACACCGATCACCATGTTGAAGCTGCCGCTGAAGAAGCTCGAACGGGTGATTTATCCGGTTGGATTTTACCGTACGAAGGCCAAAGCCATTCACCACATCTGCCGCCGGCTGATTGATGAGTATGCCGGGGTGGTACCGGACTCCATCGAGGAACTGATCACATTACCTGGGGTCGGACGAAAAACTGCGAACCTGGTTGTGACTATTGGATACGGCAAGCCTGGGATCTGTGTCGATATTCATGTCCACCGGATCAGCAATCGATGGGGCTATATCAACACGAAGACACCGGAAGAATCTGAACAGGTCCTTCGGCGCACGCTACCGAAACAATACTGGATCATCTACAACGATCTCCTCGTCCCCTATGGGCAGAACCTGTGCCTTCCGGTCTCGCCGCTGTGCAGCACATGCAAGTTGACCGAATTGTGTGATCGAGTGGGGGTGACCAGGTCTCGTTAGGGGTAAACAGTGAGGGGTGAGGTGATTGAGAGAGAAAAGAGGTTTCCAGAAACCCTTTACCTCTAACCCTTCACCCCTTACCGGCTAGATGAAGAGCTTCGTTTCCGCGTCAGCGGTTAATGAAAGGATGGCCGGCAGCCCCAACACTTCATCGACACTCTTTTCAACCATAGCTGCGTCCACACCCATATATTCCAGACCGGCGCTGCAGGCGATCAGCCGCAGCGTTCCGACATGCTTGGCATCTTGGAACATCTCCGAGATCTTCGGCACCTTTTTCTCTTTAAGCAGCCGGGCGACTTCCTCAGCCGACGCGGCATATTCCGGCGGGAAATCGATCTGATCGATCTTCCCTTCAGCGAGTTTTTTAATCGTCCAGAACAACAAGATGATCATCACGTCTTTGCCCATCGCTGCAGCCGTCATGCCGAGCGTCGCGACCTGGTGCAGCTTATCGTACGTGGCGTTGTGGGCGAAGATGACGAACTTCGGTTTAGTGGACATACTGACTTCTTCTGCTTGCGGGTTTCACGCTGTTGACTAGTCCATCGCGGCATCGACTGAGGACGCCACGGACCATGATGAGAGAAGCCATACGGCCATCGAATGCGACTCGTAACGATTTATACCGAGGCCCCATGCCCGGTGATTATAACCATCAGGTACGACGGCGTAAACCCGAGACTGTCTCTCAATCGTCTTGAGCGGATCAGGGCCTCAATGTTAGGATGCCGACCGATGGATGGGCTCCTTGCAGCAGTTCAGCAGTATATCTCAACCGAAACCCTCGTGACCCTGACGGCTCTCTCGGTTGTCTTCTTCGTCGGATCGTTGATTGCGATCCCATTCATCCTCGTCCGGCTTCCCACGGACTTTTTTGATACCCGTGTACCGCGACACTGGATGGAAAATCATCATCCAATGCTTCGGTTACTCGGCCACCTTGCCAAAAACGTGATTGGCGCTATTTTTCTGCTCGCCGGATTTTTGATGTTGTTTCTGCCGGGCCAGGGGATTCTCACGATGTTGATCGGGGTGACGATGCTGGACTTTCCCGGCAAGCGCAAGCTGGAAGCGAAGATGATCGGGCAGCCCGCAGTATTGAACGCCATCAACACCATGCGCCAGAAGTTTGGAAAACCGCCGCTCACCATTGCGCCGGCTCCGTGACGGATAAGCCCGTCAGTTATGAGCAACCGGCAATCAGTCTTCGACAGAAATCAGATGCTGACCGCTGAGGGCTGAACGCTGTAAGCTGTGCCTATGTCGGCCCCTCAATCCACAGGCAAGGTCCTCTATCTCATCGACGGCAGCGCCTACATCTATCGAGCCTTCTTTGCTCTGCCCGCCCTCAATAATTCGAAAGGTCTCCAGACCAACGCGGTCTACGGATTCACGACCACACTTCTGAAGATTATCCGCGAGCACCGGCCGGATGGCCTCGCGGTGGCTTTCGATGAAAAGGGCCCGACGCTTCGGCACGAGGAATTCAAAGAGTATAAGGCACAGCGGCCTCCGATGCCGGACGGGATGAAGGCCCAGATCCCGTACATTCATCGCGTGGTGGAGGCATTGAATATTCCTGCGGTCAAGCAAGCCGGGTATGAGGCGGACGATTTGATCGGCACCTTGGCCCGGCAGGCGGAGCAAGCCGGCTACGACGTCGTGATCGTCACGGGAGACAAGGACATGCTGCAGCTGCTGACGCCGCATGTCCACATCTACGATCCGGTGAAAACTAAATGGTCCGGTGAGGCCGAATGCCGCGAGCGGTTCGGGGTGGAGCCGGCTCGTGTCATCGAGGTGATGGGTCTGATGGGCGACAGCAGCGATAACATACCCGGTGTGAAAGGGATCGGCGAAAAAACCGCGATGAAGCTGATTGCGCAATTCGGCACGATCGACGAATTGCTCCGCCGCCTCGACGAGGTCGCGCCCGCCCGCATCAAGACCCTCCTCACCGAACAGGCGGAGAATGCGCGGCTCAGCCGGAAACTGGCGACCATTGACACACAAAGTCCGGTGGAATTCCATCCCGAGTCGTACCAGATCAAGCCGCCACATGACGAACAGCTCACTGAGCTGCTGCGCGAGCTGGAATTCACGTCCCTCCTCAAGAGTCTCCAGCCATCGCAGAAGCAGCCGGAGACCACGCTCCATGATACCGTCATCCTTGAAGACGAGGCAGGTGCGCAGCGCTTTGTCGGCAGTTTGCCGAAGGACGCGCCGCTCGGTGTACACTGTTTGCCGTCCGGCCGGCCAGGCGTCCACTCCGACGTCCTAGGCCTGGCCCTCTCGACCGGTAACCAGACGGCGTTTATACCGATCGACGTCCATGCCTACATGCGCGCGATCATCGAGATCCTGCACGATCACACCCACACGAAAACCGTTCACGATCTGAAAGCGACGTTGCTGGCGTTTCATCGCATCGGTATTACCTTGGCACCGCCAAACGTGGACACCATGATCGCGGACTATTTGCTCAACCCGAACCGCCGCGACCATAGCCTCGACACGATCATGCTGGAACGGTTGGGAGAGCGGTTCGAATCGAGAACACAGAAGAAGGCACCACCGCAGTCGCTCTTTGAAATCGATACTGGGTCGCGCGAGGAGACAGCGGAAGCTGCCGCCGCCCTGGCTAAGCTCGGGCCGATCCTGACAGCACAGTTGATGGAGCAAGGAAGCTTGAAACTTTTCACCGAGGTCGAGATGCCGCTCGTCTCAATACTGGCCGATATCGAGCGGAACGGGTTCATGCTGGATGTCGAAGGGCTTCAGGCCTTGAGCAAGGAACTGGAGCGGGACCTGGACCGGATGATGACCGGCATTGCCGGCTTGGCCGGTGGCGAGTTCAACATCAATTCACCGAAACAGCTGGCGGCAGTTCTCTTCGAGAAACTCGGTTTGAAACCGGTGCGCAAAACAAAGACCGGCTATTCGACCGATGAAGACACCCTTACGCAACTCGCGGCGCAACACGAGTTGCCCGCGCAGATCTTGAACTACCGAAGCGTGAGTAAGCTCAAGTCGACCTACGTGGATGCGCTGCCCGCGCTGGTGCATCCCGGCACGAAACGACTGCACACGTCGCTGAATCAGACCGTCGCGGCGACCGGACGACTCTCGTCCACCGATCCGAATCTTCAAAACATTCCCGTGAAAGGCGAATATGGCCTCAGGATCCGCGAAGCATTCATCGCCCCCAACGGCCATGAACTCCTCTGTGCCGACTACAGCCAGATCGAGCCACGTATCCTCGCCCATCTTTCCCAAGATCCACGCTTGTTGTCCGTCTTTACCAAGGAAGAGGACATCCATATGGCGACGGCCATGGAAATCTTCAGCCTGCCGTCTGGTCAAATTACAAGAGACATGCGCCGCGCAGCCAAAACGGTCGTCTTCGGCATCGTCTACGGGATCAGCCCGTTCGGTCTCTCGCAGAATCTCGGCGTACCGCAGGCCGAGGCCAAAAAATACATCGAAACTTTCTTTGAGCGATTTCCATCAGTACGGGCCTTGATGGATCGGAACATCGCCGAAGGACGAGAGAAGGGCTACACCACCACGATCCTCGGCCGCCGCCGTCCCATTCCCGAGCTGCAGAGTAGCGATCCGGTGCAACGGGGCGTCGGCGAACGCATGGCGGTGAACAGCCCCATCCAAGGCTCAGCCGCGGACTTGATCAAAGTGGCCATGATCAATGTCCATGGGAAACTCCACGAAGAACTGCCGCATGTAAAGATGATCCTCCAAGTCCACGATGAACTCATCTTTGAAGTGCCCGATCGTGATCTCGAGGAAGCGAAGCGGTTGGTGAAACAAGAGATGGAAGGCGTCGGCAAACAGTTGGGCTTGTCGGTTCCGCTCAAAGTAGACCTAGGCGTCGGTAAAAATTGGCGCGTGGCGCATCCCTAACTTCAAACACAACGAGGTGATATATGCTGACCATACGCATTTCAGTCGCGTGGACGATGGCAGTCCTCAGCCTTGGGGCCTTCGGACTCTTGCTATTCCTTGGCCAACCATTCGCCGCGAAGGCGCAAGAGCCAAAACACTATCAGTACCAAATTGTCGAGGTGCTTCCTGACAATAAGAATATGCAGACCAAGCTGAACGAATTCGGCGCCAACGGGTGGGAGCTGGTGGGGTTCGCGATGGGAAACATGACGAACCCGAGGATGGTCTTTAAAAAGTGATGGGGGTGTAGCGAGGCGCACGAAACGTAAGTGGTAGGGAAGTGCTTGATTTGGCACTTCGAGGTTTACAGTGGGCATCACGATTAACTCAAAAGATTCCCTACGCTTGCATGCATGGTCTGACGAGTCGGGAAACTCTGGACTAAACTTGTTTGATGCTGATCAGCCTATCTTCTGGTCTGGGACACTTCTTGCGCCATCAGACCTGGATGTAGATAACTTCTATCTTTGTAAATGGCTAAGCGCTATCCAAGTTGATGAGCTGCACGGAAAGCTCCTGTCCTTTGACCAACTCAACAAGATCTGTTTGTCCATTCGAGACTACCTAGAACATCAGAGTTGTCGCTTTGTATTACACGGATTGATAAAGACTTTCACGCGATCGTGACTCTTGTAACTATGTTGTTTGACAGCGAAGTCAATTCCGCTGTTGACCCTTTCCACGACTATCATCCAATTTTCAGAAAGCAGATAGCCAATGATGTGATGGGATCGTGTACCCGACGAGAACGCCAGGAGTTTTGGGCGTTATACATGGCACGCGATTTAAGACAATTTAGCGACTTCCTATTAACCCTTGAATTGCGTGCTTCTGAAACATGGCCTGATCAGTGCGAGGCCGAAGTATTTTGTGAAGCGTGTCAATGGGCGAGGGCACATCCTGATCTCATTATGGAGTCCGGGATGAACAATCAAGATTCACCCAATCTTCGTACTCTGATGTTTTTGATTGATGGTGTACAGAAAATCGCTGAGGGAAAAGCCAAAATTGTCCGATTCAGGCATGATGAACAACCGGAGTTTGGTAAAACTTTGGCCGCAGACTTCGAATTCCTGAAAAATGTCCGAGGTCCTATTGGAAGGTTATATGCTCCCCTAGTGCCGCAGGCTTTTACACTCTTCGACTGCAAACTTGAAATGGTGCCTTCCAAGACCTCTCTCGGACTTCAGCTAATCGATGTCGTCCTCTATCTTGTGTCTCGTCATCTCAATGGATCATACCTCCCTAGACAAGATGCCTGCCGGGCTCTTCTCAACTATCTTCGCAGTGAGGACCGAGCCATAATTAATCAAATGCTATATACACCTCAAAAGGATTTCGGCTTTGCGGAACTTGAATCTATGGCCTTCAGAAGTTCAATGTTTCATGCTGGGGCACCTTCCTTTCAGATTGTCGTTCAAACTGAACAGTTCCGAAGGGCTGGTATGGCATATATCATTCCCACCGAAGCCCATCCTGCCAATCGCTGACAGCTTTGGACAGGATTTAGGAAGCACTGATGCCTACTGCTAAGAAACAGGCTCTAGACATGATGAAGCGGCTCCCTGAGAGTGTAACCTGGGACGACATCATGTATGGGATCTATGTGCGGAATAAAATCGCCGCCGGAACGAAGGCTGCCGATGAAGGAATAGTGATGTCCCAAGAGCGAGTGAAGATGTTTTTCGCACTGACAAACGAAATTCGTAGGGCGATGAACAAACGTGGAATTAGCGAGAAGGCCTTTCTTAGCGACTTCGAAAAAGCTCGAAAGTTTCGCCCTAGATGAAAAAAGTCTTCGTGTCGCAGAAGTTGGTCGAGATTGAGATGCGCAAGGAGCTGCTTGAGCAGGCCGGTATCCGCTGCATGATCAAGAACCAGCGTTCATCCGGCCTTGCCGGAGAGATTCCCTTTACTGAGGTTTACCCGGAACTGTGGGTACTGCAAGACGAGGATTACGATCGGGCACGGCAATTATTTGAAGAAGGTCTAGTGTTGATGCCCTCGAGCCAAGACAACTGGACATGTTCGAGATGCGCCGAGAGTCATGAAAATCAATTTGTCGTCTGCTGGAATTGTGGGCAGGAAAGACCGCCGTCGTGATTCTCCTACAACTTCGTCCTCAAAGTTGTGGTGTGCATAGATCCGAGTTGTGAATCAGGGGAGAGGTTGGATCATGCGGAGGATGCGCTAGTGGCGCTTGCAAACTAAGATAGCTATGCTATGTCCCGCCTGCTCGTTCAGGGTGCGCCTTGCCACAGCATGTCATACCCGAGTTCCTTGGTCTCCGAGCACATGTTTACCAAGGATGAAAATTTGTTGGTGAATACTTCATCCGCATGGGACTTCTCGTGCGCTTCGAAGGACCGCCAGTAGGTGACGATGGCGTAATGCTCGTCAGTGACCTTGTTATCGATAAGCGAGCCCTGGTCGGATACGAAGCCGGAGAACTTGAACACTTGTCCGGCCAAGAATCCGCCCTTCTCTCCGCCGTAGGTTTCCTTGACCACCATGCACATTTCTCCGACCGCCAATTCGATGTCCTCGAAACTGACGCCGGGTTTCAGCTTCACGGTATTGAACAACATCTTAGCTCCAAACGGCAGCGTAATTGGGCCGAACATGTAACCCTCCTGTGAAAGGCGTACCCGGTGCGGAAACAAGTCAAAGTCTATCTGGTGATTTCCGGCTCACATTAGATAGTCTACCAGGAGACCATTCACCTCTTCTTCCCGCACACGAATTTCGCGACCGATTGGGCCAGAGTTCCTCGCGGAATGGGCGTCCAATCCGACTCGCCTGACGTTTTATATAACGCCTCACCTGATCCCATATTCCCCGAGAAATATTCCAATGACAGCAACCGGAAACGTCCTTTAAGACAGTCGTGCTCTTCCTGCGCGCGCGTGGACAAGTATTTCCTGAACCCTCGTGTCTGAGTGGTCTTCAGATCATCAACGACCCATACTCGAACCCACTCGCCGCTCCGGTTGATGGTCTCGGGATCGAGATAGACCCTCGCCTTTTCATTGCCGTCTACCAATAGCCACTCTGCAAAGACGGGTGTTGCACTCCAGCACGGAAGAATGGCCAGCGCGAGGAGGATTCCAAGGAGGAGCGTTCTGACGGAAAGATCTCTATGGTTGCTTTGGATCGCCTAACTTCCTGGTTAAACAGTCGTTGAATGCCATACGCCGGTGATAGGGCGTCCAGAACCAGTTGTACTTCTTCAACATATCCAACTCATCCACGTATTCATTACAACGCTTCGCCTCCACCTCTCCGGCTTCCAGTGGAGCAGTCATCACCCAGGCCCCAATCCCAATGACACTAAAAAAGAGAGTTACACCGGCAACGAGCATCACGATTCCTTTTGTGTTCATGAATCCCTCTATACGTTCGTTTGCGACTAATACCTGACTCTCATGTGACTGATGCCGGAGACCAGGTGAGACCTTCGACCCCAGTGCCTCAGAAGTCCTGGATTATGCTATGGGTGCGTTTCGCTGAAACTGGAACTATGTACCACACTGGGCGAGGAATTGTGTACCACCTACAGGGGCTTTCGGACATAGAGGGAAATTTTGTGGATCACCTACCCACTTTGTCCAAGGTCGAGCCAGCCTCGGTCTGCGCTGAGCCAGCTTGCACTCTTTTCCTATCACACTTAGAATCCCACCCCTGCTTATGTTTGAAACAATCATTGCTACGCTCATTACTTTCTTCCTCGGCTCACTAGCATTCCTTGCATACCGACATCCTGAATGGTTTGGGCGCATTAATTTTGTTCTTCTTCCGCTTTCCGTATTGGGCGGGGGATTCCTAATTGGTTGGGATAACGCGATTACCGAATCTACCTTAAGCTTAGAACGCTTGTTTTCAGACGGTGAACATAAGATAGGCCAACGCGCAATTTCACAGGTTAATGGACTTGCGTCACCCATCTGGGCCTATGCCGCTCTTTTTGGGTGGTTAGTGTATCTTGCGGTGCTGACTGCATTGCCTTGGATTCTCAAGTTTACTTCGCCGCACTCCACAAGGTTGCCGGTATCTACCAATAAAAAACATTAGTCGCTCAGTTGAAGGCTTATCGAAGTAAGGTGGGAATTTATGACTGATTTTTGTACTTTGCAGCATTTTTAGCTCGGCATCCTTGTAGTTCCCTTTTTTCCAATTCAGCGCTTTGAAGCAGCATTTCTCGGGCGAACTGGAGAACAGTCTTTTGTTCAGTTTCGTTCTTTATGTCTGATACATCAGCAGTAATAATTTGCCGATGGGTGTAACCAATCGCCGCTTCCCGAAATCTCTTTACACTAACGCGTTTGTTTATTGGGTGAACTGCATCGACCTGAAATGCAATTGGACGCTCGGTAACGATAAGGGCCAAGCTGTCAGACCATCTATCCAGTTCTTCACAGAACTCACTCAACCAACGTTGAGTTAATGGCTTCGGTTCCACTGAATAGCTTGAGACTGTCTCATCAATAACTGCTACCTCATTACCGTCTACGTCTTCCACCGGCAGATAGACAAGATCGCAATCTCGGCTCTTGTACTCGCTATCATCCCACCCAGACCCAATACTTCCAAAAACTTCCTTGAGAAGGACCTCGACACGTGACCAAAACGCAGCATTTACGGCCATTTGCCGTGACTCATACTGTAGCGCGGTAAGGATCGACGCCCAACCATTATCAAGAGAACCTCGACAGTTGGCGTACAAAAGTCCACGAACTTCGGATGGTAAATTTGTATCATCAATGACCACAGGAATTACTCTGCACAAACCACCTATCATGCGCTCTGTGGCAATATTCAGTTCATAGCCAAGCCATTTAGAATTTACGGATGAGAACGATACTATCACCAAAACAACACGTGCCTTTGCCAGCGCTTTGCTAATACTCTCCACTAGTGGATCGCCCACTATAAGTGAGCGTTCATCCAGCCATACTTTAAAACCGTGCTCTGTAATTCGGTCAGCTAATGATCGCGCAAAAGGTTTGTCGGTTGCCGTATGCGAAATGAAAATTTTCCCAAGGTGATAACTCATTATGGCGGTATTCTAAGAGTCTGTCGTTGAGGGTACAAGCCAGAATAATTATGAGAAAAAGTATTTCTGCCCATATCGTACACTGAATCCCCGCTTTACCTCCGTATGGGGTCTCTACTTAATACCGTTCCGGTCCACTCTTTGCTATAAGCCCGCTGCCTTCTTCTCACGATGTCGGTCCTTAGTTGGATTGTGTTAGCTTCAATACCAGCATTAAACTAACGACAGGAGAAACACCATGAAACACGCACTGCCCCCTACTCAGTCTTCTTGCTCTATCCTCTTGCACTGAGGCTCAAGCCATTAACTACGATTGCTCCGACGACGGCAAGCCTAGGAACAGCTACGAGAGACAGCGCGAGGAATACCGGCAACACAACTATGGCGGTCCTTTGCCTGAGACCCTTGAACAACAACGCAGGGAAGAGAGACGGCGAGAGGAATACCGCCGAGAACAACGCCGGGAAAGCTACGGGCAATACGGCGAGGACCGTTGCCGGTCTCTGTATGGATGCTCTCTGGTATTGACGTTTCTACGAAGGTGGTGCCGGAGACCGGGATCGAACCGGTACGTGCCTTGTGAGCCCGAGGGATTTTAAGCTCAATCATGACCCAGAGACTATCGAGACCTATTTACATGGATCTGAGGAATACCAAGGCGTATCGGAGTGGGAGGACTGATGTCGATATTCGATAGTCCCCTTACTCTCTCGATGGTTCGGCCACAAAACAGCCACAATGGTTTTAAGGTTTATAGATTCATTAAGGGGTCTTTAGCTCTTGCCAAAACGTGAGTACGAACTAACGTCACATCCCTTACCGCAGGGATTTACAATCCATTCCCTCTTCATAACCTATTGGAATCTCAGTATGACACTAAAAGGTGTGGCTTAACTGTGGCTGAGTAGGTAACGGTTGAGAGAAAGGATTCAGCAAGCGAGCATTCTAGAACATCTCCAGTAATTCAGCCTACTCTAAGCCTGACCGGCACACCCCCACCCGGTCTTGGGCTTGAGACTCATTTCCCTTATGCATCGCCAGGACAAAAGGAAGCGTTCTACCTGGAGGCACGATATGAGGAACACCGCACTATCCATATAATAAGGCCCTGATAGGTCTCCACAGCTTACTCTCTGCGGTCTTTCCTTTGTGATATGCGGCACGCTACTCCCTTGGACTTTGGATTGTTCACCTCGGACGTTCACTACGTAGTCCGAGCAGAGCCATAGGCCAGAAAGGAATCGACTAAGGATCTTCCTAGTCGGGTGATGACGAGCTATTCGATACAATAATATGCACGGTAACACATGTGCCAAATGTCCATAACTTTTGAACGAGGTGACATCATGGAACACAGCATGAGGGGGTATCTTGTCTTGATGGCGTTGGTGGTCGCGGTCAGTTTCCCGAGCGCGGCAGTTGCAGCGGGAGGAACAGCCCAAGGAGAGACTTCTGACACAAAAGGCCAACAGGGGCTTGGTTTGCCTGGGAGTGGCTCGTCAAACGTAATGACAGGAGGCCCCGAAATTATCGAAGGCAAAATTACAGGGATTCAGGGAGACCACTTTTCCATTAGTGGTGCGGAGGGGCAGAATATACGCTCCGGGTGACGAAGGATACCAATAAGGTCTGTGCAAAAGCTCAAGGCACCCAATTCTCGACAGGGCAAGAAGGCGTTAAAGAGCACCAGGAAATCGCCCCAACGGCCTCTATGGAGAAACAAGGGAGGACACGCGTACAAGACACCACGCAGGCACAACATGACAACTCACAAAAGGAGACCGGTGCTCTCTCGAAAGACCCGAGTGAGTTAAAAGATGTGGTCGGAAGCACCGATTCCACAGCCAAGGAGGACGTGGCTCGCGGGTCAGGTTTTGTCGTCGGAGGAACGGATTGCAAGTTCAGACCAGGCGATCGGGTTCGCATTGAGGCAACCGATATGGGTACGGCCACAACCATTAAGCAAATTTCACAAGCCTCTGGAGGGTAAGTATTGGCCTACAGCATTGGGCACGACCGTAAGGACACCGCTGTTGATCGGTCAATATTGCTAGGACGGGAGATTTACCTATAATGGTCATTGTTCTTCAGGCTGAAGGAGGACCGAGCGTATGTACAATGAAAATCAATACGATAAGGATACGCGGGACGTTATGGACTGGTCCGCATTTGTCGCGGGAGGGCTCATTGGGGCCGGGATTGCCCTGCTGGTTGCGCCTCAACGGGGTACAGAGCTGCGCAGCAAGCTACGGGACTATGCCGATCGCGCGAAGGATGAACTAGTGGAACAAGGGCGAGAAGCATGGGATACCGCAGTGAAACGAGGTAAGGAATATTTTGACAAGGGAGAAGAGGTCGTCCGGGACGCTGGACGGTCGCAAGGGAATTTGCCAAACAGGGACAGTAGACGGGCTGGACAGTCGATAAAAGAATTTGCCTGACACACATACAGGACGGCTCGCGACCCAGGGCGTTCAGCGTTGTAACTGATTGCAGAAAGGGAGAGACGATTGAAGAGCAGGCAAGTAGGGTTCCTAGCTGGGATCTCGTCTGTGAAAAGCTATATGCTTTATACTGGTGGAAGATTGATGGCTCAAAGATGGAGCCATCCTGGCATACGGATGAATCGATTAAGTGGAGGGAGGCCCTATGATCCCCATGTTGCACGACATGAGAGCAGCATTTTATCTCATGGTCGCAGTGGGCATGCTATTGTTGATCTGTGCGCTAGTTGGCTTAGGAGCAGTGATGCAGCCGGTCCGTTGGTCTGACCGAACAGCGGATCGTTCGTCAAAGAGAGATTATGAGTGATCTCATTCTCCTTATTTTTGCAGACCCGATCTCAGCATGAGTTCTGACGCTCTATTGTTGAAGAGCGAGGCCTTCTATACGAGGGAACCATGACTACCACTCAAGCTGCTGAATTACGTGTGAAGTGGAAACAGCACTCGAACCCGCCTCAGTGCGAACATTTGAATCTTGAATTGGAATGGAGTGAGGGCGGCTATCGGACTGGAAATTACAATTGCATTGTGTGCGGAGAGAGCGTGGTGAAAACTTCCGGACAATCATGAGATTCATGTCTACTTCATCCGCTTCTTGCCCTGGGTTTCACGGAGCCGCAGTGTATTCCCACTCCATTATTCAATCAATTCGGCTTCCGCAGGAAGGGCAAGGCATCATTTTCTTGGTGGGAGTACATGGACAAATGGCGACATGAAGACTTCCCTACTTAACGAGGAGGATCACTAAAGCAAGCTATAAGTGTAGCCACATCCTAAACCGGCACACCCTCTCCTGGTCATGGACTTGAGACTCTTTGTGGCTTTGCAACACCAGGACAAAAAGGCCACTCTCTCCCAGGCACTGCCTACGAATACGGCCCGCCTTCTACTATGCGCTTTCCTAGTACCAAGCTCCTTCATGGTGCGTTATGCTTAGTCGCGCAGCAGAGAAAGGCCAAGCCCTTAGTCATTTTCTTCTTCATGAGCAAAGACATCGTCCATTTTGAGTGGCATCTGACCCCGCGAGGATGGGTACGGGGGGATTGGTCCGCTAATGAACCCCTCCAATCAGACGTGCCTCCACCGGCTGATCGTGTTGAAACGTGGGTGACCACTGAAACCACGTACGATATGCAGTTTGCAAAAGCCCAAAGGGAATGGTCGCTAGCATGGGCATCTCCTCAACACAGTGACGCAGAGCGAGCGGCACTACGGGCAAGCGTCCGTGTCCTTGCCCCAGAGTCCGAGACTGCCAGGCCCATTCCCTCGGACTTTCCGCTGAATTAGATGTCGGTTTTCCCACCGCTGACGTTACTCCGATCATCGCTTCCGCCTTGAATCGGCACACCCTGCCCGCATCAAGGTCATGGGATTCCTTTAGGGATGCAGCATAAGGCCCTTATTGGTAGGCGTTGTACTGATTCGGTTAAGCACGCCTGATGGTCAGACCATGGCAAGCGTCAGAACGAGCTTGTTCTTCATACGTTTACCCAGGACCGTTCAGAAACACGAGAGATTGTTCTCACCACTACACACGCATATACAGAGGAGAATCGTCCAGATCATAACTAGGGACCTTTCTAGTGGAGGGTATACACTGCAGAATGTAAAATTAAGGTGTTATTTAAAATACTTCCATATTTACCGTCATCTCTATTGCAGCATGAGTAGTCGCGATAATCGACGCCATGGATGCGATATTAACCTGGCTCCCAGTATATGGCTATCCCGCCCTCTTCGTCTTGCTCATGCTTGGCCTTGTGGGATTGCCAATTCCAGATGAAGCCTTGCTAGCCTTTTCTGGGTACCTCATTTTCCAACATCAGTTCGCGCCGATGCCAACAATGGTCACCGCTTTTCTCGGAAGCATCTGCGGAATCACCATAAGCTATATCATCGGTCGCTGTCTGGGGTTTTATTTCGTCGATACAGTTGGCCGTAAATTGAAAATTGGGCCTGACGCTTTGGACAAAGTCAACGCCTGGTATGTGCGGTGGGGGAAATATGCTCTCTTCTTTGGCTACTTTGTGCCGGGCGTTCGACATCTCGTGGCCATCGTGGCTGGATCATCGAATTTGCCATTGGCGATCTTTATGCCCTTCGCCTATATGGGGGCACTCATACGGGCGGCAACGTTTGTGGGGTTGGGCTATGGGTTAGGGGAAACATGGGCGCTTGCGTCCGCCACAGTTCAGCAAGGTCTTGCAATCGCCGGAGGCGTTGCACTAGTGGTTCTCATCGGACTCTTCGTCGTTCGGAGGAAAGCATATCCATCATGGCCATGAGTGTCATTCCTCACCATTCAGTCAAACTAACTCTGATCCATCTCTATTCGTAATGGGTGCATCCTGCCATCATCATGGGTTTAGGATCCATTTTGGATTTGCAGCACCAGGACAAAAAGGAGGGATATTGGTGATTAGCATACGAACAGCACTTGTTCACTCCTAGGAAGGTCGTGCCCGTCCTGGTCGTAGCAAGGTAGAAAACAGAAAATGATGGAGAGTCGCTTCCTTCACTGAGATGATAGGTTGCTCGAATGACGGTGCCGTCTTCACTGATAAGTTGATCTAGTTGTAGGGATGAGTTGGGACTGTAGGGGCGCCTATGAGGGCCGAATAGATGATGAGAGAGCAGGTTAATAAATTAGCAGAAAAGCCCATATGACGAAGATTCTAGTCATAGACGATAATGCCCTCGACCGGGGCCTCCTTGTTGCCGTGCTACAGGACAAAGGATATGAAGTTATTTCGGCAGATAATGGTGGGGTAGGGTTGATGCTATGTCATCAGCAAACTCCTGATGCTGTCGTATTGGACCTCAACATGCCGGGAATAGATGGTCGGAGCCTACTGCGGCAATTGCGGATACTGCACCCCACCCTACCTGTCATAGTTTTTAGTGGGCACAGCCCACAAGAAGTTGAGGAAGAGATGCTGAACCAGGGCGCCACGGCTTTTATTCAGAAGGCCTTTTCCCTGAATCTGCTGGGGTCGGCATTGCGGGAGGTCCTACCATCTCCGACACGTGTGGACCGCTGAATCGCCAGAATTCCTGGTAGTGGCGTGGGAGCAGAATTAGCAACAAGGTTCATCCTACGCGATCTCCACCGCTCTATAGTGAGTGATGGCGAAACCGTTAGAGCGTTTCAGGTAACTTTTTCAGCAACTCATTCGCACAGAGACGCACAACTCCAGCCTCATCTCTTGAAAGGGCTTCGCCTCGTGCCACAAGGCCTTGTATCCGTTCGCTGACTGAAATGAAATCTGCGATCTCCTTTCTGAAGCCGTTGGTATAACGTTCCATACAATCAACCTCCAGCGTTAAGATTTATCGAGCAAATACTCTCTCATCGAATTGAGTCAAGATACCTTTACAAGTTGGCTCGTGGCTTGATCCGCATCGATGCATTACCCGAAAGAGGAGGATTTGATTGTGGCCTCGGGGATGGAGAGCCACGGCGCTCTGTGCCTATCGCACGCTAATAAATCCGCATGTACAAGCTGTCGGTGGTGGGGTTACCCCACTGCCAAGCTGTCCAATCCCTTGACTTCCCCCTTGATCGATTTACCTACAGCCCATGTGGTGATTGGGCGCAGCGCCAGTGCAGCTATCCTGACAACTTGGAATAATCAAAGGAGGTGACTATGGCACTCGTACGATGGGATCCGTTTCGGGAGTTGGAAGATGTGTCCGATCGATTGAATCGGATGTTTGCCCGTAATGCAACACCTACGTCGAATGGCAAAGAAACGATGATCGTCGCGGATTGGACCCCATCGGTTGATATCAGTGAGACCGAAGGGGAGTATCAGATTAAGGCTGAGATTCCAGATGTGAAGAAAGACGATGTGAAGATCACGCTGGAGGATGGGGTGCTCACGATCCAGGGACAGCGCAAGCAGGAGAAGGAAGACAAAGGGACGAAGTATCACCGGATCGAACGATCCTACGGGAGCTTTGCCCGCACTTTTTCCTTGCCCGACGTGATTGAAGTGGAAAAAGTGAAAGCTGAGTTCAAGGATGGCGTGTTGAACCTGCATCTGCCGAAGTCGGAGAAGGCAAAACCGAAGGCTATCGAAGTGAAGGTGGCATAAGCCCTCGGACAATGTTCCGCAACGAAGGCCCGCCTCATCAGCGGGCCTTTTTTATGTGGAGGTGTTTCCTTCTTAGTTTGACAAGTCGTCAATAGGTGCTAGCCTTGTGAGATCCTCGGCGAAGGAAGTCGCACATTTAATCATAACTCTTCACGATCCCATCGTTTGCGCTTCATCTTGAAGGCATAACTGGTAAGTGAACAAAACAAAGGGAGTGCTCGTATGCCTGTCCTTATCGAACTGTTCATCCTGGCCGCGATATGTGGAGTGCTGTATACCATGGTGCAACTCGCCAGGCAGTGACAAGCTTTACTCTCCTTACACTCCCATAGCGCACTGGACAGAGAAGCCTTGTAAGCGGTTTCAGCGGGATTGCTCAAGTCTGTGAAGACCTGGGCAATCCCTCCTTCCTTCAATCACAGAGCCCATTTCGTTGTAGTTTGACTTAGTACCCATCATTTCACTTCAGTCCGTTATGTCGTTCTCATTAACACCGTAATAACACCTCGTCTTCCCGGCATGACGGGCACACCCTGCCGTGCTTTAGGCACGGGACCCATATCCGGTTTGCAACACCAAAACAAAAGGGTTGCAGTGCCACATGATGATGAATCGTTTGTCCTGTCCTGGTTGCAGAATAACGGTTTTTTATGACTGCGTTACACCCGCCCTTGGCGGAAAGTTTTCAATGCTGTTATAAACCTGCTACGTTAGCCGGTTTAGCCACAGAAAAGCCACAACCTCAGGATGAAATCAGTAATCAGACCCGCCATCAGATAACGCAACCTGTTGGAATTGGTGCCGGAGACCGGGATCGAACCGGTACGGGCCTTGTGAGCCCGAGGGATTTTAAGTCCCTTGCGTCTGCCTATTCCGCCACTCCGGCGAGAGGCGGATTTTAACATAGCCGCTATAGCTCACAGCCACTATTCTTGCCGCCCCTTCCTTAGCCGCTCACGATCCTTGGACATCCGAGCACAATGGAGCCACGAACCGGCAACAGACGGCCCGAGTCGCATGTCCTGAGAGCGATCGCTTAAGCAAGGTTCCAGAAACAATCTGCCGGAAATCCTCGTCCCGTTGCGCTACAATCCGCAGGGACACCTGACGGATCATGTTGAGAGGGGGCGTGCTGCGAACCCACGTTTCACGATTTCTGATCGCTACCTTCATGCTCATAATGACGATGCCGATTGAAGCGGTAGGTCAAGAGGCAGTGCTCGATATTCTCCCGCTCCGCCCATTCAGTTTCGACGTGTCATTCAACGACCGCTCTTTTGCGCCCACTCGCAGAATCTTCGCCCTTCAGGCCGGCATCACGGCTCTTCGCTATGGACCGCTCGAATTAAGAGGCATCTACCAATATTACAGTCACCATACGCCGACTTTTGGAACCGACCAACATTCTTTGTATGCGAACCCGCGCTGGAATAATTTCATCGACTTGTTGGATTTCCCCAGCGGCAAACCGATCAATCGCCTCCTGCGACATGTTCTGTTCGGACCGCTGGAACACCGAGCGGTACCGTATCTCGGAGCGATACTGGGTGGAACCCTGTCGGGGAGCGTTTCACCAGGCTACCTGTACGGAGGGCAGATCGGCGTGCGATTTCCTGTTGCCCAGGGCTTTTCCGTCGACATGGGACTTCAGTACACTCGATTCCAGGTTGAGTTCGAGAACGAGTTCGGCTTGTCACGACAATGGCTCTTCACGATCGGTGTTCGGTTTTAAGCCGATGATCGTTGACCACACGCCATATCAAGACATGGAAGGGTACAGATAGTGAACCTTTGCGTCATTAAAAGGCTCTCGGTTTGGCCTGTCTTGATGCTGATCGTTATTCTGCAAGGATGCGGTCTTGTGTATGATGCCGTTGAGCTCATATACCCGTTAACACGCGATGAATTGTCATCGATTTGCTCACGCTCGCAGTTACGCGTCGGTATTTCCGTCGAGCCGTTTCGCCCGTTCGTCTTTCCCGCCGTATACACGGACGAAGGCATTCGCGTCACAGGCCTGGATGTCGAACTCATCCGAGAAATAGCCGACGCGTTGACCGCCCATTGCGGCGGAGCAACCCCCATCGTTCCGGTTCTGTACCTCACTCGATTTCCCGATCTGTTTATTAAAATGAATGAAGGACAACTGGATTTGTTCATCTCGTCCGTCAGCGGGACCGTTCCCGGCGCAAGTCCGGCGCGGCCTGTGGTTTTCGCCTCCTTATTTTCACGCGGATGGGATCGCAGCCATCATCCAAAAACCCGAGGTTGCGGAACGAGTCTGGTCGCAATTCCGTAAGCAAAACGGGAAAATGGATACGCTCGCTGCCGTCCAGGAAGGCTTTGCCGGATTGACCGTTGCCGTCCAGAAGGGACGATCCTCTCACTTGTACGCCGAAGCCAATCTCAAGCGGATCCGCATGGTTATCTGCGATTCACTTCCCGCCTCGATCGAAACGAAGGACCTGAACATCGATGTCATCCTGACCAACCATTCCATCCTCGAGTACGTGACGAAACGGGTTTGGCAGGATTGGCGGATCTTGACGCACATCGACGGTACCCCTTTGATTCTGACCCATGAGGATCTTTCCATCGTGACAAACGACGACCACAGACGGTTACAATGGTTCTTGAACAACTTGCTGTTTCGTCTGGATGAGTCAGGTCGGCTGAAGCACATGCGCCGGAGATGGGTGGACGCGGAATACGCGCCGACTCGGCGGGCGACGACAGAAGGGTTGCCACTTGAGGTCACACAGGTTCCTCAGCATTACGACCTGGGGCAATGCCGCCTGGCGGGAGGGCAATGAGAAAGCAATAAGAAAGCAGAGGTGCTCATGATCGTTCTCTCGAAAGCATTCCTCCCCCTCGGCTTGCTCTTCGTGCTCATGTGGCCTCAGAGCGTCTTTGCACAGACCTTGCAAACCTTGCAAATGGTACAAAAGGATAGTGAACAGGCTGCCCAACTTCTTGCGACCTTTCTCAATGCAGGGCGAGTCGTCATCGAGCGGAATCAATCGTTGATCAACGATCCGAGGAAAGCCGACAAGGGCTTCACGCCGGAGGTTTTCGAACGGCTCGTCCTCGATGAGTTTTTTCAGCAGACGCACATTGATCTGAAACATCCTCCTTCCTCGCTACCTTCTCCGACCAACGATCTGTTGAGCATGCTGCTTCTTGCGAGCAAAGAGGTCGTGGCGGACGCTCAGTTGGTGATCAACCAACGAGGGATCGGATACAAAAATTTTATCCCCGCCTCGTTCGGCAGCCAGGCCGCGCGGAAGTTCTCGAAGCGATCGAAGGTGACGATGAAGCAAACCGCTCTGGACCCGAGAAACTTGAAGAATGCTCCGGATGCCTATGAGGAAACCGTGCTGAAGCGGCTTGCGACCCAACCGGCCTCGATCACTCCGGTCGTCGAATGGATCGACGATGGACGGGTACTCAGAACTCTGATGCCGATCTATTATTCGGAGGATTGCCTCACCTGTCACGGAAACCCAAAAGGGATCCTCGACATTTCCGGCTATCCGAGAGAAGGCGCTCAGGCGGGAGAACTGGCCGGGGCCATCAGTATTCAGATCCCCTCGGACCATCGGTAGCAGACAGCCCGTGCCGACGGAGGAGCGCGACGGGGTGATCTGCTGCCGATGATCTTCGAGAAGCTTAGTTCAACACCGCGGTCAGTTGCGGCCGCTCCTCCTCGCAACTCTTCGCTTTTACGGATTTGCGGTCCAGCGCTTCCTCCACCCCCGACTTGACCGCCCGGCCCCATCGGCTGGTCTGCACCTGCGCCTTGCGGGCATACCGGCTGATGCTTCGACGGGTCTCCGCACCGGTCTGTGGAGCGAAGAGGAGCCCGAGTCCCGCTCCGATGACCGCCCCACTGGCGATGAATGCTGCTGCCTTGGCGACCTGATTCCCCTGCTCCGACATGGTGAACCTCCTCATGATGGTGAATGAGCCGGAAGATCGTTTAGGAATTCTTCCTATGCCAAGCTCTTTGAGCATGCTCTGTGCCAGGATAAGAATGTTCGTAGGGGAGGCCATTCCCGCGATAAACCGTAGGGGGCGTTTTTTGGCAATTAAGAGTGACTAATTTTTGGTCTCTTTTTCTCGACAGGCCGAGACACAGTCGTTTCAGAAAGCCAACACTTTGGGTTCGTGCTTGCTTGTCAATCAGCCATGGAAGCCGATTTCAAGGGTGAAAACTTTAGCCGTTTCTAATCTGCGGCGCGCTTGCATTGAAAGTAGAGCCTCCGTATGATCCACCGGCAAGTTTTGCCGTAGATCGAGAAGGGTGCTGCGTATGATCTTAGATTCGTGTTCGCTTCAAGCCATCTCACGAAGGACGATCCTGAAAGCACAGTAATGGGTCCATCAGCCGCCATCCCCTACCCGAACATTGACCCAGTTCTCGTGGCGCTGGGCCCCATCCAGCTCCGCTGGTATGGGCTGATGTACCTGATCGGCCTGACCGCGGCTTACTTCCTTATCCAACACAAAGTTGCCCGTAAAGGGTTGGGGATCAGAAAGGACCAGATCTATGACATGGTCGTCTACGCCGCCTTCGGCGTGTTTCTCGGTGGGCGAATCGGCTACACGCTTTTCTACAACTTTTCGTACTACGTCCAGAATCCATTGAAACTTCTCGCGGTCTGGGAAGGAGGCATGTCCTTCCACGGCGGGCTCCTCGGAACCATCATCGCGCTGATTTGGTTCAGCCGAAGGCAAGGGATTCCTGCCTATACCATCGCCGACTTGGCGGCCTGCGTCACACCGATCGGCTTAGGGTTCGGTCGGCTCGGGAATTTTATCAATGGCGAACTGTACGGCAGGCCGACGGACGTTGACTGGTGCATGGTCTTCCCGACCGGGGGACCTGCCTGCCGCCATCCCTCGCAATTGTATGAGGCCACGCTGGAAGGCCTTGTCTTGTTCACAGCATTATGGTGGATTGATCAACGTCCGACCCCACCCGGCACAGTCTTTTGGACTTTCATCACCGGGTACGGCATCAGCCGACTGATCATTGAACTCTTCCGAGAACCGGATCAGCACCTGGGGTTCATCTTAGGACCCATCACCATGGGCCAGATCCTTTCCATTCCGATGGTGGCGATCGGACTCATTATGCTCGTTCTGGGCTACCAGCGCGCGAGGCAGAAAGCACAATCCGCGCAAGGATAATGTTTAATTTTGAGTGTTGAGTTTTTAATTTGAGGACCATCCGTCGAAACTTAACACTCAAAACTAAACATTCAACATTTTTGATTAGAATGGCATTTCGTCATCGTCCAGGCCGACATGGTGCCCCAGTTCGTGAACGACCGTGTCGTACACTTCCTGCACCACTTCTTCTGGACTTTCACACAATCGGAGGATCGGCCCGCGATAGATGGAAATTTGAGGGGGTTGTTCCCCTCCTGCCCTGAAAAACGAATCAGCCGCCAACGGCTGGCCTTGATAGAGACCGAGCAAGTCGCCCTCGTCCTCCAGTTCCAAGTCTTGCAACACTTCCTCCGGCGGTTCTTCTTCCACAACCACCGCAATAGACTCCATCAGCTTCGCGTAGGGCGGCGGCAGATCAGCGATCGCCTGCTGAACCAGCTTTTCAAAGTCCTCGGAAGAGATATAGTCGCGCTTGGCCATTATCCATTGCCTCTGCCCTTACAATTCTACTGCCATCGCACAGCGAAGAAATAAACAGTGAAACCGGACCGAATCGACCCCTAGGCTCTGTCGGACCGCGACTTTATAGACCTCACTCTGTGTGCGATACTGCTCCGCGCGAGCCACCGCCTGGTCGATCGATATCGCATCCGTCTTATAGTCGGCGACCCACAGCTCTCCATCAAGCCGGTAGATGAGGTCGATCACTCCTTCCATGATCTGCCTATCACCCCACGGCATGATGAACGGGACTTCGCGGCCAAGAATCTGGGATGACCGGAGGCGCGCATAGGCTTGCGATTGACCGAAGGTCGTCAGGAGTTCATTCACGGATTCAGCAACCGCTTCAGCGTAAGGTTGGTCGCTAGGCCTAAAGGTTGTCTGAAGAACTGAAGCCACCTGAGGAAGTAACCCGGAGAGGTCCTGTGAAAAGTCCCACTGCTCGAGCAGGTTGTGAGCCACCACACCCGCCAACCGGCCAATCACCGGATCCTGATGAACCCGAGTCGGATCACGTATGACCGACCGCACTCGTCGACTCAGCAGCGTCGGTGTCAGGTGGTGCGGGGTTTGCCGAGTCTCGGTCCATCGGACTGTCCTTGCCCCCCACAGGGCAGCCATCTCATGCGGATCGATCACGGCCGTGCTGGAGGATCTGTTCACACGTCGGCGGGGCCGCTTTCGTTCCGGTGCCCTGATCACTCGATGGGGAATCGTGCTGTCGCCGATCTTCAAGGCCTCCGTCGAGGCTGTTCCGATCTCTCCTGACCCGATGTTCTGCAGCAGGTCGAACACCGTTTCACCGACCGAGCGGGTCGTGATCCCCCCTGATAACAGCAACAATTCTTTGGCCCTGGTCATACCCACATAGAGCACTCGTCGCCGTTCCGCCTCTTCCCGCAGCCGCAGTTTGTGTTGGACCAACAGCGACCCGAGCGACCGATGATGGCCCAAGGAAAGGCCATAGGTGCCGCTCGACCAATCGAAAGAGACTTCCGGCGCACCCCGTTCTCGACCACTCCCCTGATGGAGGCCCGGCAGCACGACGATGGGAAATTCCAACCCCTTGGCCTTATGAATCGTCAAGACATGCACGGCTTCGAGCGACTCCTCGGCGAGAGGACTCTCCGATTCGTCCGGTTGTGCTTCCAGGCGGGCGATCATGAGGTCCACAAATCCACTCAAGGTCATGTGGGGCCGGTCGGCCAAGGAAGCAGCCGTCTGTTTGACCTTCATGAGGTTGGCCACGGCCTGTTCGCCATGGAGCGATGCAGCAGCCAAATCTAGGATCGGTAATCGGTCAAACATCAGCTCGATGGCCTCAGCCAACGGCAGCACGGCGATGGCCCGGTGGAGCCACGCCAAGTGTTCGTACAACCGCCGGACAGCGGCGGCACGGGCATGCGACCACTTCCCGAGACTCACGGTTTGGAGATAATTGAAGTGCCCCGCCTGTTTGAGCTCATAGAGCTCCCGATCCGTCAACCCTCCAAGTGGTGAACGAAGGAGACCGGCCAAGGCGATCTCGTCATGGGGATGATCCAAGACCCGCAGCAGATTGACGAAGTCGATGACCTCCTGCCGACGATAGAAATGTTTCTCCCCTTCGATAACGTAGGGGATGTCGTGCCGTCGCAACGCATCGAGGTATGCATCGGCTTGCGTGAGCTTTCTAAACAGAAGGGCCACGTGGCCCGGCTTCACCGAAGAGCGACTCAGGACTTCGTCGTTCAGCCAGCGAGCCAGCACTTCGCTCTCGGCTCTCGTCGCTCCTGCCGCATCGAATGTTTCGTCTTCACCGTCCGGCGTTGTCACACTGAGCCGAACGCCCGGCTCGATCGACGCCGGATGTCGCTGGGGACGCACCTCCAATCGGACATTCGCCGGTTGGACCAGCGGCTGCCGTTCGAACAGCCGATCGAACACCTCATTCACCGGCTCCAAGACTGCCGCGTCGCTTCTGAAGTTCGTCGTCAATGTCTGAGCCATTCCCCCATCAGCCGTGACTTTCTCCACGACCCGATCGAAGGCCTCGATATCGGCGCGCCGAAAGGCATAGATCGACTGTTTGGGGTCTCCCACGATGAAGAGTTTTCCAGACTCGAGCACCATCTCCTGCCAGTGGGCCGCCTGACTCCCCTGCCGCTCCGAGACCGCAAGGATGATTTCGTACTGCACCGGGTCTGTGTCCTGAAACTCATCGACCAGCACAGCTCGATAGTCCCGCTTAATCCGTTCACGGACAGAGGGATGATCGAAAAGCAGCGTCCGTCCCCGTGCCAGCAGGCCATCAAACGAAAGCCGGCCCTGCCGAGCAAAAGCCTCGCGAATGTTCCGCACCGGGGGAATGAGCAGGGTCAAGAGATCGTTCAAGAATGCATGATTGACTGCTAGAAGCTGTTGCGCCGTCTGAATGAGCGCGGCGGCCTCTGTGAAATCGCCCTTCTCCCATCCCCCCACGGCACTTCCGAGATCCTTGTCGAGCCATTCTCGTTCCGCCGCCTCCAGGTCTTGCCGACCTGGCAAGCCTTTTACTGCCACGAGTCGCATCAACGACGCCGTGGCGGCGAGCATGTGCTCGACCTTCCGGCGCTTCGGCCGGTCATAGGTTTTCATGAACTGCTCCGCCCGGTCTCTCATGTGCTGAATCCAGCGCGAGACAGCCGGAGTCACCGCCGTCGATGCGAGTTGTTGTTGGAGATTGCCCAGGTCGATCAATTCGCTGCACAAGGACCGGCCCAACGTTCTGACCGCCTCCAGAGTGGTCGATGACAAGACTGATCGCCATAGGTGATGGTGTAGACCAACTCGGCTCAATTCCTGGTCAAGCCAGCAATCCCACGCGGCGGTGAACTGCTCTTCAAATCGCGAGCCGTCGTCTTCCTTGAAATCGGGATCGACTCCGCTCTCCAGCGGATGGAGACGCAACAAGTGTGCGGCGAAACTGTGGAGGGTACCGATCTGGGCCTTTTCGATATCGTTGAGTGCTGCCCAAGCGCGTGCGGCAATCGCATCCGCGCTGAGTCCATAGCGTTTTCGCAGATCTCCACATGACACAGCGCCCCCGTCGCCCCGTCGCATCGACTCGGCCTCCGGATGAGCGAGGGCGGCAAGCCGCTCGCGCAGTCGCACCTTCATTTCGGTCGCCGCCTTGTTGGTGAAGGTCAGGGCGACGACCTGCGTGATCGGAATCGGATCGGGCTCTTTCATCAACAGATATACGAGACGATTCACGAGCAAGGTCGTCTTGCCTGTTCCCGCCCCGGCCACAACGACGACATTGCGATCGAATGTCGTCTCGGCCGACTCTCGCGCCACACGATCCGGTATCAAGAGATCGTTATTCATCGGCAATCTTCTGCGTACGAAGCATCTTCAACGTTTTCGGTTCGGCCGCACGATACGCTCTCCACCACGTCGGAGCATGTTCTCGCCGACAGGCCACACGAAAGTCGCATCCGTCGCAATAGCCGTCTGGAAGAATGAAAAACCGTCCGGCACGGATTCCATCTACCAATGTTCTGATCGTGTTCTGGATGAGTGCCCCGGTATCGGATGACCACGACATCGCCTCAAACGACGAGCGACTGATCGCGGCAGGCCACTGGGGGGCGAGAAACAGGAACTGCACCTGGCTCGGTGCGGGTTGTCCGGGAACAGTGAGGCAACTATAGAGCGGTGGCTGCAGCCGATACCCACGGACGGCCGACTGAGCCAAATGACGGTCTTCCGCTTTCATGGCTGAGCCGACTTTGAACTTGTAATCGAGCACGCGTACGGCGCCGGAGTCTCGGTTCCGATCGAGTCGATCGATACGGCCACGGATCTTCAGCGATCCCTCGTCGAGGACGCCGGGAACCGTCCCTTCTCCGTCCACTTCAAATGCGATAGGTGTGTACGGATGCTCGGCCTGTTCCGTTTCATCCGCCGCCACCGCCGCGGTCACAAGCGTCACGATCAGTTCTTTCGCCAGCTCCCACAGCAGATAGTGGCCTGTCCGATGCTGCGATTCGAGATCAGTCGCCGCCTGTTCCACTGACGCACCGATCGTCTCCTCCACCATATCGACCGCCGCTTGTTGACTCGGCCACCCGGCTTGCACAAGCTGTTCATAGCAACGACGCAATGCCGCATGGCAGAGCGTACCGACCAATGCCGCATCCGGTTCCTGTCCGATCGAAACGCGGCTCGGTTCCAATCGTAGGACGTCTGCGGCAAAATATTGAAACGGACAGCGCGCATACCGTTCAAGCGGCGTCGGGGCGAGACCCCGTTCGAGGAGTCGCGTCCAATGAGACTCAACCGCCCCGGTTAGGCCATCGAAGAGATTCAGCATGACGCCGTCCTCTTCGATTCGATCGAGCGCCGCTGCCGCATGGCGGAACGTGTCCGCGTCACGCCCAAGCGCCTGCATCAGATCGGTCGGGTCTTGCCCGTTCATGGCCAACCACTGAGTCAGTTCAGCCGGCGGCAGGAACAGTGTGATCGATGGCCGCTGCAAAACCCGATCGGCCAGGCGACGAGGCACTAGTTCTATCGGTTGCTCATCGTGACCAAGCCGACGGCGGGCTTCTCCAACATATGGCGAGGCGGCCAGCATGCGCCCCGATTCATCGGCTCGTTGATAGGACAGGTAGAGCCGCTGAGAGGCAGCCTGACGGCACAGGTGGAAGAGCAACGTCTCTTCTCCATACGCGGTCAGCTTTTCGTCGATCTTAAATCCGAGCGTGGCATCGAGCACGCGCCGATGGCGGTCCCGCAGAAACGCGTCTTCCCGGATATAGCGCGGAAACACTTTTTCGTTCAGACCGAGGACGAACAAGGCTTTAAACGGCACCCCACGGGCCGCCATGACGTCGCACACGATCACCCCCTGCACCCCCTGAGATGAGCCATCGTGTAGAGGGATCGTCGTCCGCTCGAAGGCATGAGTCAGCAGCTCGATAAATTCAGCCCAGGTCATCTCTTCGTTGAGCGGCTCCAATTCCATGAGGGTTACCCAAATACGATCGATGGCATCCCATGTCATCGTTTGGCGAGCAAGCGGACCATCATCGGCAGTCGATGCCGCTGCATCGGGCCGACGCAGACGCCGATCGACGAGTGCTCGGCAAGCTGTGACCATCTGGCCGATCGTGCCACGCGATGGTAGAGCCGAACAGTCTTGCGTGAGCTGCGCAACCACCTGCCAGAGCAGGCTGATCACCTCCGGCGCAATAGCGAGAGAACGGACGAGGTTCTCCTCGCCATCGAGAACCAATGCAGCTTGGCTCGCGCGTTCCAACCGTTTCCACTCCTCGACTCCGTGGGTGATGTGCAGGGCTTGAACCAGTAGCTTCCACTGCTCCGGCCGGTATGACGCCGACAGCTCGTCATACAAATCGGTGACGTAGAGCGGAGATGTCACGACATCAAGGACTGCCGCACGATACCAATCGTTCACCGGCAGGGTGGCCAGTTGCAGCACGAGCTTGCAGATCGGTTCCTGAATCAACGGCCGCGATGCGGTGGTGCGAAAGGGAATCCGATGGCGATCGAAGATCGATTGGAGATGCAGACCGTAGGGATCGAGCGTCCGGGCAACAACGCCGATCTCGTCGAATCGATAGCCGTTGGTTTCGACCAGATCGAGGATCGTTCGACAAGTCGCCGCCAATTCTTCTTCCGTGCCGATCACGCTCTGGATGCTGAGTTGAGCGGAATGGCGGCCGATAATGGACGCCGGTGGTTCCAATCGGATCGTCGCGTGTTCCGACACCACCAGAGATTGAATGGAGCGATCGAAAAATCGCCGAGCGAATCCGAACGCCGGATCTTCCTCCAGCGGAAAAAGCAAGGTCGTGTCCTTGGCTCGGCTGATGGCTTCAAAGAGGGACAGCTGCACCTGCGTCAGGTCATAGAACCCGTAATAGAACACTGCCTTCACCGACTGGAGAAACGTGGACGTCGGCACAAAGGGAATGAGCGCCTCGGCCAAATCGTCTTGTGTCCCAACCCCCAGCGTCTTCCCCGCTTCCTTCATGGCCGCAAAGAGTGAAACAAGCGCGCCGAGCCACTCCCGATCGTCTTCCTCGAAATAGCCTTCACGGAGGCCTTGCAGCGCCTGCACGGGATCGACATCGGCATCCTTCAAGTCGCGAATCGTCGCCCAGAGCGCGCCCCACGTCCCGGATGATTGCCCGATGCGTTGTAACGGAGTTTGGCTGGAGAGCTTGCTGCGAACAATGTGACGGACCAATTGTTCGAAGAACAGCTCGTCGACGACCCGCGGCAGCGGGCGATCGGCATGGACTTCTCCAGCCAGCCGTAGGGCCAATTGATGGAAGGTCAATACCTGTAGGTTCAGGAGCGACAGCCGTTGTTCAACGGCGAGAAGGGTGCGAAGGCGATCGGCAAGTGGCTTGGAAGGAACGAAAATCGCGATCGACGCAAGAGGATCGGTTGCCTTGGCGCGTGTGAGATGATCGACGAGAGTAGATTCGAGAGCAGGATGAAATCGACCGGTAATGACCCGCAGCATCTAGTGTCGAATGCTGAATGTTAATATGGAATGTTTAATGCCGGACAATTCATCATTCAACATTCAAAACTCAACATTACATCCCCTACCCGGTTTCCGGCCCGAGCAATTCCCCGTTGCAATCGACACAGGCCCAATCGCCGTCGATGAAGGACATAGGTTCGCCGCAGATCGGGCAGTCGGGTGGAGGACCCTTGTCGAGGATGGGAAGATCCGGCAGCTCAAAATCCTCTTCTTCCATGGCGCCTCTATCCTTCCCGCTGTTTTATTTTTAACTGAATGGCCTTTTCCGCGCTCTCTCGACTCGGCACTCCGACAAACGTCAACCGTCCATCGATGATGGTTGCAGGCACGGCACGAACAGAATGCCGATCGGCCAGTTCCTGACCGTCTTTCGTCGTAATATCAACTTCTCGATAGGAGAAGCTGTATTTAACCCTCAGCTGCTTCCACAGGCTCTTGGCAGACGGACAGGCTCCGCAGCTGGGTGACACGAGAAGGGTGATGTTGGGCATTGTCCGATCGATAACCGGTTCAGGCTGGAGTCCAAGCTAAGGCACACCCGCCGCCTAAACCTCAACCTTGTTACATTGGATCTTAGCACCGGCTGAAAAGTCGGCGCAAGGAGCGATGCCGCTTTGAAAGTTCCTTGCACTCTATCTGTCGGGATAGAGCTGACGCCCTGCAGGCCATCCGCCGGACGAGTTTTCCGTGCCGTTGATGATGGGTGGCATTCCAGCGGCGTTTCCTGCCGGATTTCCAGGCGGAGCCACGATATTGCCTGCTGTATTTGGATAATAAGGCTGATTGGGCTGATTTGCCCTTGGGATAGTGCTTCCCGCATGCCCTGTATGTTGAGAGAGGGAGTTCCGAGTACCCTCCGGTACGCAGCCCATACATGCGATAAGCGCCGCAACGGCAATGATGGGATACAATCGCCGATTTTTCGTGCGCATGATGCCCTCCACAGCTCATATTTTTCCGACTAGATCGAGGCCCGGTTTCATGGCCTTTTCACCAGGCTTCCATCCGGAAGGACAGACCTCGATGCCGCCGTTTTCTCGAACGAAGGCAGCGGCTTGTACCTTGCGAAGCAGCTCTTCCATGTTACGACCGATTAAATTGTTGTGAACTTCATACGCGCAGAGCTTGCCTTCCGGGTCGAAAATAAAGCTGCCGCGCAGGGCGACACCGTCCTGCGAAAGATACACGCCAAGCCGCTGAGCCAGGCGTCCACCGGGATCAGCCACCAAAGGAAACGGTAAGCCTTTCACTGCGGGGGAGGTATCGCGCCATGCCTTATGCACATACACAGAATCGGTGCTGATGCCCAGCACTTCAGCGTTCAACTTCTGAAATTCGGGATACAGCATCCCGAGATCTTCCAATTCCGTCGGGCAGATGAACGTGAAGTCGCCCGGATAAAACACCAGAACCAGCCAGCGACCTGGATAACTCCGTAATGTCACCGCTTGGATCTCGTTTCGATGATACGTTTGATACGTTCCTTCCGGCAGCAGTTGTCCGATCATCGGCATGCAATCATTCTCCTTAGCTCCAGTTCTTAACGCGGCTCGTGCTTCTGTCGACATTGTTTCCCAAGAGATCCGTCGCTTGTCTCAGGGCCTCTTGCTCTGCTTCGTCGCGCGTGGGATAAGCAGCTGTACTAAACGATTGTTCTGCGGTGTTTTCGTCTACGCCACATCGAACGGTGCCCTTGACTGTCCACTTTCCACTCTCCATTTCTTGAAAGGCGAGCTGCACTCGGCAGCCCGCCACCATCATGTCCTTGATATCTTTCTTGGCATCAGGAATGATGGGCATGGCTATCCCTCACCGTTATTTTTTCTGCGGTGCCGGTCCGTTCAGGAGGAAGTGTCGGATGCCGTTCGTCTTTGGTCTCGGCTTCGGGATCGATAGCCATCTTGGGATCGATCACGGGCGGAGTGACGACGGAATCCGGATGAGGAACCGTCTCCGGCTGTTTCACCATCCCTGAGTCACGCGTGCTGGGAGGACTATCCGGCAGTGACTTCTCAGTTGAGGGATCTTGTGGCCTTATCGATGGAGGCGATTGGGACGGCGGAGTGATATCGGCCGCCAGCACAGGTGACCCACATGCAGTGAGTAGTATAATGAACAACCATCGCAGCATGACTTCACAATATCGGATGACACGCATCTCTGCCTACTGGGAGATCCCCTTGACGTATTGGAATATGTAGGTTCTCCGTGAAACGCTCACCTGTTAGAGTTTGTGACCGTTCTGTTTCTCATACGATCCGATCGATCCGCATGCCGTTGTTGGTCGTTTGTTTTCTGCTGTCCCACCTGACGAATGAACCAGCGGCAGCAGCAACTCAATACCAACCTGCCGAACTCCGTGTCTTGACTTACAACCTCCTGCACGACAGCCCATGGTCGGGATTCTTCAAGAACGGGACGCACCTCGAAGAACGACTCGACATGACGATACAAGAACTGCGGCGTTTACAGCCTGACATCATCGCCCTTCAAGAGGCTTCGGACAGCCGAAAATATGGCAATGTCCCGCAACGGATCGCCGATGCGCTCGGGTACCAGATGGTGTTCGCCCCAGCAACCGAACGGATCTTCGGAATCAGATCCTTGGATCGATTGATTATCTCTGCCCTGGGCTTCAAAGAAGGGCCCGCCATCTTGAGCCGGTATCCGATCATTGCCTCGGAAGTCTACGACCTGCCCCGCTGCCGATATCGGCTCGATCCTCGCATTTTACTCCGTGCCGAGATCGATGCGCCACAATGGGCCGATCCAGGTCTTTTCGGCCCATACCTCCAAAAGGGGACGAATGCCAGCTCTCACGAATCGGAGAGTTGCTCCGTGAGCATCGAGGAGAGGGACGAGCCATCTTGATGGGTGACTTGAATACCGGTAGAGCAATCTCCAGTCCTCGCCGGTTGGCAGAAAGAGCCAGGGATTCATCGATGTCTTCCGGGTCGCAAACCCAGGCGTATCAGGAGCCACCGTCTGGCAAGATATCCACGTTGAACAGTCTACCGCCGATCGCCGGGTGGATTTTATTTTCTTGCTTGATGGCGCCGACGGCAAACGCTCGGTCGTGCGTTCAAGCCGCCTGGCATTTGACCATCCCGGTCGTCTTCCGAGCGGCGCCGCACTGTGGCCGTCTGACCATCGCGGCGTGTTGGCAGAAATCGAATTGGTACCTCTCGACAGGCCACGGATGATCCGGCTATCCGACACGAGTACTCGTTAAAAAGGTTCCAAACCCACATCCTCTTGCCATTGCACGATTCAAGATCCGACCCTCACTCTTCTGTAGTGGCCTATCGCCCTTGGTTTTACACGTGAGGCAGCCTGCAGAACCTGAAGCGAACTGTCAACACTCCTTGCTACGACGGCGCGCGCTTGATCTCTCCATCGAACAGGCGCATCCTTCAAACATGCGTTCATCGAGCGCAGCCGCCTTGCTCGCCTTTTTCCTTCCATTCTCGCCAAGTACTAACTGGTCTCCACCGCATTTAAGTTTGTCTCAGCGCGTATCCACGGACCACACACTCAGCGGCGAGGAACTGTTGCGAATCGGCCAGACGCACGAGTTTCAACAGCACTTTCCCGAAACGCTCACGTACTACCAACTCGCCTTGTCGAGCTTTCGCGAAAAGAAACAGCCGCGAGGCGTTGCCGTCGCATTGGTGAAGATCGCTCGGGTCTACGAACGCCAAGGCAAATTCCGAGATGCCGACGGTGCGTTGCAAGAAGCCGTTCCCATTCTGGCTCGGTCCTCCGATCGACTCGCCCATGCAAGGGCTCTCTTGATGGCGGGGCGTGTCTCAGCACGATTGGGACACCTGGAGGACGCCCAGGCGTCGCTCGATCGAGCCGTCACACTGTTCGATCGAGCCAAAGACCAAGCGGGGCGGAATGAGACACTCATTCAATTGGGGCTGCTGCAAGTGGGTGACGGATCGAGCGAGCAAGGTCTGTCGGCGCTCCAGCAGGTCCGGCAGCAGGCAGTCGCGCGCCGAGATCGCCGGCAGGAACTGGCCGCTGTCGTGGCGCTGGGAACGGCCTCGTGGCTGTTGGACCAAGACCACCGAAGCGCGCCGGTATTACGAAGAGGGACTCCAGCTTGCCGAACAGGAGCGGGACCAGCAGGTGGGAGCCGTGCTTCGACTCCGGCTTGCTTATCTCTATGCGGAAAATGACCGGCTGACCGAAGCTGTCGAGTCAGCGAAGCGCACGCTTATTCTCGCTCAGACTCTGCGTGATGCCGCTGAGGAAGCGGCGGCGTTGTCACTGCTGTGCCACCTCTACCGGAAGACGGGACAACCTGCCCAGGCGGATGAGGCCGAGCAGCGCGCGCTGTTGCTCTACAGCCACCGCCAAATCCTCGTCCATGGCGGCCGGTAACCATACTCCACCTGCTTCCGTTTGCCTTTCACCTCTTCTCTTGAAGATCCTTCAGATAGTGCTGTTCCGCAGCGACACGAGCACTCGTTAAAAAGGTTTCAAACCCACATTCTCTTGCCATTGCACGATTCGAGATCCGACCCCGATCTTGTATTTCAACTCTGTTATTCCCCGCAACCTCTACATACCGACATCTGATGGAAACATGCATCGATGCCATCACTCAAAAACTGACCAAACCGCCGCGCCGCCTGTTGGGCGACGCGGCGCCATTCAGCGAGCGACCTGTCCGAAGCGGCCGCGGTTAAAGTCGTCGATGGCTTGGCGGATTTCCGCCTCGCTGTTCATGACGAAGGGGCCCTGGCCGACAACCGGCTCTTTGATCGGTTCACCCGTCAGCACCAGTAAGATGCTGTCGCCATCGGCATGAATCCTGACCTGCGAGCCAGCGCGCTCGAAGCGGATGACCTCCGCCTCTCCTGCCTGATCACTGCCATTGACCGTCACATGGCCGGCCAGCACCGCGATCATCGCGGTATGACCTTCAGGCAGGTCGAGGGTGACATCGGCGTCTCGATTGAGCCGCACATCCCAGACATTCACCGGGCTGAATGTGCGCGCGGGGCCCTTCGTGCCTGCGAAGTTGCCCGCGATGACGCGCACGCGGCCGACGCCCTGATCGAGATCGACAACCGGAATGTCGGCGTCGGTAATCGACTGGTAGCCGGGCGGCGTCATTTTGTCCTTTGCCGGCAAGTTCACCCAGAACTGGACCATCCGGAATGGCCCACCGGTCTTGGTGAAGGCTTGGGAATGAAACTCCTCGTGAATAATGCCGCCTGCGGCCGTCATCCACTGCACATCGCCAGGACCGATCGTGCCGCCTGCGCCAGTCGAGTCACGGTGTGACACCTCACCGTCGTACACGATGGTGACGGTTTCAAAGCCGCGATGGGGGTGTTGCCCGACACCGCGCGGGCTGTCTGCAGGCTCAAAGACGTGGGGTCCGGCATAATCAAAGAGTAGGAACGGGCTGATAGCCTGTGCATCGCCGCCATAGAAGAAGAGCGAGCGGACGGGGAAGCCGTCGCCGACCCAGTGGCGGCCATTGGCGCGCATGACCTGTGCGATCTTCTTCATCTTCATACCTCCAGTTTTACACGCCGAATTGAAGACGCGCGCCGCGAGAGAATTCTCCGACGCGCCTGTGTAAAATACTAAGCACAGTACACACACTTCTCAAGTACGGTCTTCGAGGATACCGCCATGAAACAAGTCGGTTGCCCGACTGAAATCACGCTCGACGTGATTGCGGGCCGTTGGAAGGTGATGGTCATTTTCTGGCTGCTTCAAGACAAACGGCGGTTCAATCAGCTCCAACGCGATCTGTCCGGAATCACCCATCGGACGCTGGCCAAGCAACTCAAGGAGATGGAGGCCGACGGCTTGGTGGAACGAGAAGACTTTGGCGAGATCCCGCCTCGAGTCGAGTATCGGCTGACGCCGCTCGGGCGGTCACTGGAGCCGGTGTTAGCGGCTATGCACGAATGGGCGATACAGCAGGTGCCGAGATCCGTCGTTCGACGAACGAGAGCTGAAGCAGCAGGGAGTGAACCAAAATTATGAGTTGGCACCTCTGGCACCTATTGCTGAGGGCTCCCCACGAAAATGATGACAACTGAACGCTAGAAGCTCTCCGTTGCAACTATCTTTTCGATGACCGGGACGCTTACAGTATGTACTTTCATATAAACCTTCCCTTGGAAATGACTTCCTTTCGTGGTGACCATATATCCCGGTCGAGAACGATATTCATATCTTCCATTGCTTCGACGAAATCGCGGAATTAACCTTCGACCGTTCCCACCGAGGGAAGTGGTCTTACTATCTCGTCGAATTTGACGTGCATGAGATCGTTTCTCAGATCACAAATCTGCGCGATTGCTTGGTGTGGTGGGATTGCAGAACTGCAGCTTGGGAGTCTCTGCTAGCAAAGACTAGGCAATAAGAACCATTCTCATTGGAGGAAGCCACTTTGCATACACGACCCGTATCGGCGCTGTGACCATTTTCTATCAGCCCTCTATCAGGAGGATCGCCCGAGCTTCGATGGCGAGCGCAGAAAGAATGATGGGCGAGGCAATGTGCTCTTCGGGAGATCGAGCCTCCATGTACGGGTTCGAACTGTGACCCGCTTTGGCGCTTATGATCGAGCTCGAAGCAATGCTTGGCCTCAGTCCACGCGAGATTGAAGAAGCGGTTCCAGATGCGAACTCGAGTATCAGCGTTTGCCACGTGTCGATGCGTGTCCTATATGATGCTTAACGCCACGGCTCACCGCTGGCCCACCGGCCGACGATGGTAACCGTTTATTGGCGATACTTGCGATCGCCGAGAAACCCTCGCTGCGGCTGACCGACGTGCGGTGCAACCTGCAGTTCAGGAGGCTGGCACCGTACTTGGCCTGTTCTTGATCTTTAGTGATGCGTCCGATTATCAATCGAGCTTGTTCACCTTGGGCCATCGGTTATATCCGATTGCTGGATCGTTCGAATGATACTTCCGAATGAACTCAACTTCTTTGGCAGTAAGCTCTGCTTCTGAAGCAGTTTCAGACTCCCAAAGGATCACTTTGTAGAAGGAATAACTCATGCGCACCTCTGGCGCCAGCAATGCAAAATCAGTATTCACAATATCCATATCTGGGCTACCCATGTATCGGTGGCTGCCGATGCTGTCCTTCCCGATGTAGATCTTTCCTGTCGGGTAGGTGATCTTGTAAATCTGTTTCAAAACCCGGGCGCTTGAGCCGCCGATTCTGCCACGTGAATGATTACCGTAAGCCTCCATTGAGTGTCGCCTAATATGTTTAGTTAGCTAGATGGATGCGCATAAGCGACGAATCTTCAATTTTCTACCGATGACACGCCACTTTCGTTCGTGAACAATAAGCCATAGCCGTTGTCGTTTCAATGAGTTGGGCTGCCGGGCGTCGTATCTGGATATTGCGTCTTGCGTTCATACATTCGGTCACCGCTTTCCTTCATAGCCCCGGTCTTTCCAGCGCTCCAGCAGTTGAATGCGTTTCCGAAGCTGCTCAGTCGTCGCTTGATCGACACGGCTTCCGGTGCGCGCGATCAATTCCGCGTTGAGCCTTCGATGATCGATTCCGCTGTTTCTCGCCACGCCTGCTGACCAGCAGCCGGTGGAGATCCCGCAGATCCCGCTTCTGCTCATGGAGTGAGACCGCCGGTTCGGCAACGGCAACCGCGTCGTTCTCCCCGCGCGTCTCGTCGTCGCCGATCAGGCTATCCATCCTGGCCACGGCCATCAACGGCATGTATTCGTTGCTCGAGACCGTGACGCGACCGAAAAGGTCCCGTTGGCCTGCCGGCATGATGTCTTCCAACACATGATCACGCTCTGCCTTGATCTGCCTGGCGTAATGCACCAGGATCGGATCTTTGGGCAGATAGAGCCACGCCCGCTGCGGTTTGGGCAGGCCCTCCTGCATCCGGACGAACCGTCCGACGACCTGCCGGAAGTACATTTCCGTAATCACGTTCGTCCCATAGACGCCGACACGAAGTCGCGGAATGTCCACGCCTTCGCTGACCATGTTGACGGCCACCAGCCACTGCTGTTTTTTGTGATCGGCAAACTCCGCGATGGTGCGCGAAGCAGCGGGATCGTCCGACACGGCAACGGCTGCTTTGGTGCCGACGATACGACCGACGAGGTCCGCAACCCAGCGCGCGTGTTCCTGATCCATGCACACGATCAGCCCCCCGGCATCTGGCTGCTCCTGCTTACGAAGACGGGTCAGTTGCGCATGGGCATCGGTGATCACCGGCCCAAGCCAGGTTTCTTGCAGGAGTGCCGTTTTCAGCCGTTCCCGCTGCCGATTGAACCTTAGCCCGTCCTCAAATGTCGCCTGATGCTCGCGGCCTTCAGACAGCCAACTCAGCTCGCCTTCGTAGCTCGGAAAGACGATGGGTCGGCAGACGTTGTCGCGAATCGCGTCGGTGTAGCCATAGGCGAAATCCGCCCGGCTCTCCCCATGCGCGTACCGAATAAACGGGATCGGATTGTTGTCCGAGCGAAACGGCGTGCCGGAGAGAATTAATCGAAACACCGCCGGCTCAAACGCGGAGCGCAGCGCCTTCCCCCAGTTCTTGCCGTCACCGGCATGGTGCAGCTCATCGAAGATGAGCAACGTCTTTTTGCTCTTGCAGACCCGCTGGAAGATCGCCGGAGCCAGACAGACTTGCTGGTAGGTGACCACCGCGCCGTGATAGTCCGACGCTTCAGCGGCCTGCTCGTTGGTCAGAGTCGGATCAAGCTGCAAACCGATCTTCCCCGCGGCATCCGACCATTGCGTGCGAAGGTGATTCGTCGGGCAGACGACCAGCACTCTGACCGTGGTCCGTTTTGCCATGAACTCATGGGCGACGCGCAGGGCAAAGCGAGTCTTTCCGGCGGCAGGAGTCGCCATCGCCAGAAAGTCTTTGCTCTGATGCGTACAGACCGCCGACAGAGCTCGTCGCTGCCAGTCACGAAGAGATGCAGTCCAGGCAGGCAATGGCTTCATGACCGGTCCGTTAGCACGTGTAATTGGGAGATCGAGGTCGCACACGTTTGACGGCAGGCTAATCCAGCCAGTCTTTTTCTTTGAGCTTCCTCGGCAGGTATTTCTTGGTGAGATATTGGAAATCTTTATTCGCCAACGCGTCGAGTTCGTACTTTAATCCGCTCGCCAGCATGCGCTTAATCTCCGCCTGCCAGGCCGGCTTCTGGAACCACTGGTAGTTCATCAACTCTTTGGCGCGCGCGATGTCTTTCTCGTTCAGCTTGATACCGACGTTACGCGGCAGTTCATACTGCTCCGGATCAGCGCTCGATAAACCAATGAACTTGGCTTTCGGAATCGCCATGCGTTGGCTTTCAAACGCGAGATTGATCGAGCCCTGCTTGATGACGGAATAGATGTAGTACCCCCACGGATCGTTATCGACTAGGATATACACCGGCAGTTTGTACTCTTCATGGAGCCGCCTTGCAAGGCGACGGACACCCCGCGGTGGCTGGCCGTTGCCCGTGAGTAGTACACAGTTATAGCGTCGCCAGAACTTGTCCTCCGACAGCCTGTTCCACTGTGTTCCCTTTTCCACGAGCAGCACGAAGTCGGCCGTGCAGCGCCGGATCTCAAGATATTCCGGTTCGACGATTGACGGCACCGAGTACCCGCCCTTCCCGAGCTTGGCACAATCGACACGATCGCCATCATCGCCGAACACCACCGGCCCAACGATGCTGCCGCTGTTCTCCGCTCGAACATGCAGCTCCTCCCGGAGAGCGGCCAGAGAAACCTCCAGATCTTCGATGACCGGATCGGATTCATCCTGTGTGTCGAAGGTATTCTCGTGCGAGTCTTGAATCGTATGTTTCGTGCGGTAATAAATTTCTCGAAGCGACGTCGTCAGGTCGGCCCGCTGCAATTCAGAGAGAGCATCGGCCACGAGGACCGTCTGCATGAATTTCTTCGCCATGCCGACGTTGAAGAACGACCGCTCCTGTTTCTTGCCGCCCATTTCGATCAAGCCCTTCCGTTCATTGAAGGACACGTTCGAAAGGGCGCGGATCGGAATCTGAAACGTCGGGTCTTTCGACCGCTCGGCCGATTGGATGACAATATCGGCCAGACCGATCAGCTTCTTTTCGACCAGTGTGGTCTTCTTTGTCTTGGTTGTCATGATGTCCTATTTCGGTTTGCGCGGAGCTGCTGTCTTGCCCGGTTTGGGGGATTTTCCACCAGCTTTTTTCGTTTCCCCCGACTCACCGGCAAAGAGCGCGATCTGACCTGATTTTGTGGTTGTCTTCCTCGACAACTTTTTCGCGCGATTCTCCTTGGCGGTTTTCTCTTTCGAAACCGACTCATCAGCTGAAGGTGTACCACCAAGCAGATCCGGCTCTACCGTCGGCAACGCAGCCGCCTGATCGGCCTCGATCTGAGTAGCCAATGCGGTTTCGCCTTCGACTCCATCTGCTGTCACGATGATGGAATGAGGCAACCCTTCGGGCCCTCCGCCGGTCTTTCCCAGCGCGTCGTCGGTTTTCTGGCCACCTGTGCGGGTGGAGGCAATTTTCTGGAGCTGCCCTTTCAGTTTTTCTTTCAGCAGCGTGCCGCCCTTCAGCCGGTTACACGCCTCGACGACTTCCTCGATATACAGTTCGAAGATATTTCGACGACGAAATTCACTCGCCGCCCGTTCGCGCCGACGAACGAAGAGTCCCAACCGTCTGCCGCACTCACGCAGCGCCAGGGTGATTTCCTTTTGAATCTCATCATAGTCGGCGATCGCCTCCTTGGATTCACTCGTAAACGGGACCCACACCGACGCCATATGAACGAAGATCACCATCGGCCCACCCGGTAACGCCCCGCGCGATTGGGTCAAGCCATAGTTCTTCCACGTCGTACTGAGGACGGCTTTAAACGTCGAGCAGGCCGACTGCTGGTACAGCAGCGGCACCCGATTCGCGTAGCGGATCACACGGGCGAGCTCCGAGTCGGCTTCTTCATGCTCTCCTTCGGCTTTCGGCACGGCTGGTTGCTGCGGCTTGTTCTGATTTTCAGGCCTGTTCCCGTATGCAAGCCCGGCTTCGATGATGAACGGATTGCCTCGATACACCGCCGGTGGCCGACTGACCGCCGTGTAGAATTCACCTTTGATCTGCTTATACAGCCCCGCGAGAATCGCCTTTTCGCCGATGGGTGAGAGGCAATTGGTCGGCGGCGCCATGATTTTCGTGTCTTGAACAGTCTTATAGAGCGTCTCGGCAACCGGCCCCTTCAGATCGCGTGGTTTCGTCGTCGGTGACACCTTGGCCGCCTTGCACATCTCCTCAGCCAATTGTGGAGAGACGCGGCAAAAATCGCCGGCAAGAAAACCGGAGAGTGTGTGGCTCTTCGTATCCTGCAACATCTTGAGCAACATGCCGAACTCGATGCCGTAGGGATGCGGCTTGATCTCGCGCGGTTGCGGCGGCAGCTCGTGGTAGGTCCTGGGAAACTCTTTCGCTTCGCCTTCAGGGGTGTGATACATCAGTTTCACATGTGGATTGGCGATGGACGTCTGCTCCAGCCATTCATCGACCGACGCCCGGCCTTTCTGATACTTGCCTTCGACTTCCAGCGTGACCTGGGTGCCTCGCGGCTGCTCCCAGTCGATCTGTTTGTTCTCGTGGACCAGCGGTTCGTTCTTCTTCGTGTCGATCTGGACTTCGAAGAAATGCGCGGCGGCTTTGGGGCCGATCCGGGAAATAATTTTGACCGGCTTGCCGGTCGTGAGCTGCCCGTACATCCCGGCGGCGGAGATACCGATGCCTTGCTGTCCCCGGCTCATCCGCAAGCGATGAAATTTTGACCCGTAGAGTAGCTTCGCGAAGATCCGAGGGATCTGCTGCCGGACGATGCCGGGTCCGTTGTCGGTGACCGTGATGCGGAACCGGCTCGCCTGACTGGGCGCAACCGGCTCGCCATTGGACACGACCTCCAACTTGACCGCCACATCCGGAAGAATCCCGGCCTCTTCGCAGGCATCGAGTGCGTTGTCCACCGCTTCCTTGACGCAGGTCAGCAGCGCCTTGCGCGGATTGTCGAAGCCGAGCAGGTGCCGGTTCTTCGTAAAAAACTCCGAGACGGAGATTTCCCGCTGACGCGCCCCCATCTCAACCGCAGTGACCCGTTCCGCCGGCTTGGCGGCGGCTTTTGTCTTTGCGGCTGGGTCTGGGTTTGCTCGAGGAGCGGAAGATTTCGATTCAGGATCTGACGCGGATGCTTTCTTTTTTGCCATTCACCCTCTCATGAAACAAACGTTGATTGTTTGGTACCACAAAACTTATCGCGGATACAATGGACCAAATGGTGAATGGCAGGAACGAAAAGAGACCTGGGTGCAGAACGAATTTCCCTAGCGGGCAACGGATGGATCTCGCAGATAGTGGACCGGCTCCATGGTCTCGGCTGACCAGACCAGGATTTTTCGGTCGAGAGTGGCAACGATCAGATATTTGCCGTCGCTTGTCCAATGAAGATGATACGGAGTTTTGACGTGGAACGTCTTTCGTTTTGCCTGTGCCGAGAGGTCCCAGACGGAAACATGTTCTCCGACTCGGGTGGCAGCCCATCGATGCAATGGATCGACGGCCATCGCCGTTCCTAACGCCACGGGAGGCCCATGATCAATTTCTGTATCCCGGTTGGTGAAGGTATCCAAGCGCGCCAACACTGTATTGTTCTTCGTGTCCCAGACGGCGAGGATAAAGGCTTCCGGATCACTGGAACGAGTGGTCGCCCAGACGAATGGATGTTTCCATCCAAGGCCGGACCAGACGTTCCGGAATCCCGGCCGGCTTTTCAACTTCGCGCCAGGTTGTAATGTCCCAGAGAACACGACCAGTTTGCGAAGTCGTCAAGAGAAACGAACTTCCATCCAGGAAACTCAGACTGTCGACGACCTCTCCCTGCACAGCGGGCTTTTTTGCGCAGCGTTTCTCGTCGCAAGCTGGAGAAAGGCCGATATGCTGAAGCTCTTTCACGACCGTTCGGGTGACGAGATCCACGACAGGAACGTTCGGTCGTCCCCCTGCGACGACAAGCAATCGATTGCCAGGAAGGAATTGCAGGGCATTGATCCGACCTTGCTTGCTTGAGTAGGGTGAAAACTCACGCCAGGTCTGGGTTTCCCACAAGCGTATATCCCCCTGCGTTGTGCCCGCCGCGAGGATTGCGCCATCGGCGCTGAACGCCAGCGCGTTTGCCGGAGCAGACAGCACCAGCTGACGCAGGAGCGTTCCCTGCCCTGGATCCCATACTTTCAGCAGTCCATCGTCGCCGCTCGTGACAAGCAGATTGGCACTGGGAGAGGTCGCCGTTGCGCGCAAGGCCAGTGCATGGACGAAAGCAGGCGCAGCTGGGGTAGAAGGTATCGTCGTAATAAATGTCGGGAGGGTCGCTCGTTTGGCCAATACTTTGGCCTGAGGTTGGCCGGGGTCCAGCACCAATTCCGGAGAACGTGAGGGAACATCCCAGACCGATATCTTGCCATCCACATCCAGGTTGGTGCTTCCCTGCATCCCCACGACGATCTTCGAGCCGGTCGGTGACCATTTGAGTAACGAAATGCGGGTGGCCATGTTGCGGCAATCCTCTCCGCACAGGTCCGGCAGCATCGCGCCGGTTTGTAGATCCCAGATCTGTAACGTGCGGAGATGCTCCGGTTGCCCGACCAAGAGATCCGCATCGGCAGCAATGTCGACGGCACGAAGCTGTGTCGGTGAGCGCATCCCGCGCCCCGGAGCTGCATAGGTAAACTCGGTCAAAGACACCAGCTCGCCCGTATCAGTATTGAAAAGCCCATAGCTCCATTCTCCGTTGGCTGCCACCAATCGATGACCGTCCCGCGAGAAGGCCTCGGGCGTGAGAGAACCCTGTGCCCCTTCAGCACGCGTCAACTTGGCGCGCGCGGATACGGATGCCTTGTCCGCATCAATGAAGAGAATCGTGTGACCGACGCTCGCCGCAAGGGTGGCGCCGTTCGGTGCAAAGAGGAGATCACGCGGTTTGCCGTCTTCTATGGCCACGTCACGGATGGTCGTCCCGCCGAGGTCGTGTATATGAATGGTGTGGCCTTGCGCAATGGCCAACCGCTTCGTATCGGGCGAGGCGGCCACCGACGGGACGTCTTTCTTCACCTCCAGCGCGATATGTTTGAGCGGAACCGGCTTTTTCCCTAGCTGCCAGACGGACACGGCCTCGTTCCCGTGACGGAGAATCATCCGATCGGTCTCACTCGAATAGGCCAGCAGGCTATAGGGCTGCTGCGATTCCGGTGGAATGGTGGCCACTGATGCTCGGTTCTTCCAATCGTAGATGGTGACGCTCTGCTCCACACACAGCACCCACCCTTCCTGTTTCAGCAACGCGATCTGCAGACAGTGAAGGCCTGGAATCTTCGCCACGAGCGCCTTCGTCTCAAGATCCCACACAACCAGGTCATCCGTCTGAACCAGGAGGAGCCGCCCATCCTCAGAGAATGCAGTAGAGGTTTTGGAGAGGGAACCCGCCGCATCCTGAATCGATGAGGTGGCAAGGAAGGGGACCGCCACAAGTAGAGTCCTCAACATCCTCTTAGACGGTATCCAACGATTCATGTTCATCGCTTCATTCCGCCGAGTGATGGCGTGGGCGAGACACACCGATCGCCCGCTCCTTGGTCCTACGTGTAGAGCGTGAGGCAGAAACGTCTTCCGTCTTGGCCCCGGCCTCCGTGCCTTCTCTGGCTATCGGCAAAACATCGACAAAGTGATCAAGGCCCTGTTCATCCTTCCACCGCTGAACCGGAGCCTTGGCATTCATCTGGGTGCTCTCGAAGAGTTGCCATGAACTCGTCAGCGTGGCCTGGCTCGGACTCAAACCTTCCATAGCCCGTTGGATCGGGATATCCTCGCTTGCGGGAGAAGGGACTATTGGGCCGGGTACGGGATGAACCTCTGCTTGAGGTCGCGCAGGCAGGGTCGGCCGAACGGTGGTCTTCTTCGGCAAGGTGGATCGAGGAACCGACGCGGCGGTTGTCCCGGATTTCTTTTGCGCCCCGGGAGGCGGTGTATCGGTTATGTGGAGGCTCCCTTGGTCATCGGTCCATTTATAGAGTCCCGCAGATCCAACAATCGGCCACAGGAGAAGACTGCCGACCAGGCTCAGGATAAAGACGTTCATATTGTGGGATGCTCTCAGTACGCAAATGATGCTGCAATTACCCAAAGTATAGCAGGGGGTCCTATTTATGCCGGACCCTCAGCGCACGACAGGTGCTCGTTCAAAGCCAAAAGACGGTCAGCGGGTTTGAAGTGGAAGAAGGAAGAGACGTTAGGGTGGGAGGAGCACGCACCTAACCGAGGACGATTAGGTACGGCGGAGATCTTGGGAGGAGTTTAGGCTTCCCAGTACAAGCTGGTCCTGCACACCGTCCTCGCGCTCGACCCCCTGATGAACCATATTCCCTCGGGGCGTTAACTCCCCCCACAGGATTACGATAGGCCTCAGCCACACATCAGTCAAGAAAACTAATGTGTCGTTCACTATTCGGCCAAGTGATGATCGATGAAATTCTGATGATATCTTCTTGACCTGTTGTCACGTGCAGGGTACCGTGCCTGTTTGGGTTTGCGGGATAGGAACTGCAATGGCTCAGACGTTGACAAGTCAGGACGTGCAAACGCGTGGTCAGAATTAGTGCGGGACGTTCGCACAGCCGTGCTGCTGACTCTGCGAAATGGGCGGCCATTTGGCTCGCATGTGCCGTATATCTTTGGATCCGATTGGACGCGAGCCTATCTGCACCTCAGCCGGCTGGCGTTGCATACGCGGCATCTGCTGTCCGATCCCCACGTGTCGCTATTTATTGCCGAGCCGGACGGACCGGAGAAAAATCCTCTCGCGCTAAGAAGAATAAATCTTGTGGGTCAAGCGGTGCCGCTTTCACCTGATGCACCGTCATATGACGAACTCAAGGAACGATACTTGTCGCGGTTTCCCCAGGCCGAGATGATGTTTGGCTTTGGAGACTTTGCTCTCTGGGAATTGCGGCTTGAGGACGCCCACTTTGTCCTGGGCTTCGGTCAAGCCTTCCTCTCCACCGCCGCCACGCCGGCCAGATGGGTGCATCAAAAAGTGGAACGCCCCTCAGTGAGGAAGGACTGATCGTCTGAGGCACAGCGTTCGCTGGTAGACAGGGCACGGCTCAACCTATCGTCAAACCACTTACAAATCCCCGGCCGATATGTGCCGCGCCGCCTGTTTCATAGAGAGAAAGTAATGATGGGTTTACCCGCTCTGTCTCATCGAATGAGACACCTTGTCACAATCATGACCTGCATGACCTGTGTGTCGGCTGTTTGTTTTTCCACATCCTGCGACGCAACGAATCGGAATGCAACAACGACCGGTTCCGCAGAACCCTCCATGAAATCCCCGGCGCCACGATTCGTCCCCTATGAACTGCTGGTCAAGTTCAAAGACGGGATTTCACAGGAAAGGATCGCGTCCATCCTGAAGGATAACGGGATCGACGTGATCGCTGAAATCCAACGGGGACGCCTCTATCACGTCAGGATCTTGGACGATCGGTCGGTTGAATCCGCGATCGCCCACCTCACTTCATATCAAGAGGTCGAGTATGCAGAGCCCAATTATCGGTACGAAACGCAAAAATAGTGTGATGAGAATTGCACCCTGTTTGGGCGGGACCATCCTGGGAATAGCAGCCGTCGTGGTCGCATTGTCGGGACTCATGCTGGGAGATCGCTTGGTTCATGCAGAGCAGAAACAGGCATCTGGCGGAATGACGGCGTTATCACAGGACGCGCGCCACCCGGCCCGGTATGTACCAGGAGAGGTGCTCGTCAAGTTCAGGGATGAGGCGTCCTCGTCAGGAATCCAGTCCCTAAATATGGTGGCGGGTGCCACAGAAATCAGAGTGCTGTCTGTGAATGCGAGGATGATTCACCAGTACAAATTGGAAGGTGCCTTGTCGGTCGACGAAGCGGTCTCGAAGTACCGAAGTAATCCCGCTGTCGAATATGCCGAACCTAATTATCTTTATTGGCTACAAGCGACTCCCAACGATGCGCAGTTCGGCACGTTATGGGGCCTCCATAACATCGGTCAAGTTGTGAACGGAACGGCTGGAAAGGCGGATGCCGACATCGATGCGCCGGAAGCTTGGGACATCAGCACGGGGAGTCCAAACGTGACTGTCGCTGTCATTGACTCTGGTATTGCCTATGACCATCCGGATCTCGCGCCCAATATCTGGACGAATCCGAAAGAGATTCCCGGGAATGGCGTTGATGACGATGGAAATGGATTGGTAGACGATGTACATGGATGGGATTTTCACATGAACGACAGTGACCCGATAGACCCTGTCGATCTCAATCCTGGTGGCAACCCGGGACATGGCACTCATGTCGCGGGGATCATCGCTGGAGCCGGAAACAATGGAACCGGGGTGACAGGGGTCATGTGGACCGCGAGGCTGATGGCCCTGAGAGCCGGAGGGATAGATCGATCCGTATCCACCACCGCTATTGTCGGCGCGATCCACTATGCCATCGACAATGGCGCACGTGTGATCAACGCGAGCTTTGCCGGGCCTGACTGTAGCCTGGCTCTCTATGATACGGTGAATGCCGCGAATGCAGCAGACGTCCTGTTTGTTGCGGCGGCAGGAAATGAAGACTCGGATAACGACAACGTACCGAGCTTCCCCGCAAATTTCAGCGCTTCTTCAGCATGTGACGGGCAACAGAAGGCCGCGCTGGCAAACGTGATAGCGGTAGCGGCCACAGACGAGAATGATCAATTGGCGAGCTTCTCTAATTTTGGGTCCACGACCGTCCAGGTGGCTGCGCCGGGAGTCAGCATCAACAGCACGAAACCCACGTCGAACGTGACGAATGTGCTCCTGCATAACTTCGATTCGAACCCAACCGGGCTCGGATACGTCTTTGGGGGAACCAATAGTACCTGGGGATTCACCAATCCCACATCATTCAGTCAACCGAACAGTCTGAGCGACAGTCCGAGCGGAAACTATCAGAACAACACCGATTCATTCGCGACCGGACCAGTGTTCACTACCAAGGGACAGCGAGGGTGCCGACTCGACAGTCGCATTCGCCTGGAAACGGAGCAAGTTATAGACGGGATTCTTGTCGAAACATCGAGAAACAGCGGGTCCACTTGGCAACCCATTCGTGGGTTCACAGAAAGTACTAACGCCCAATTTGTCTCTTTCACCTGGGGGGACGTCGCAGATAGTGTAGCGAACTCACGATTCCGGTTCAGATTTCTGTCCGATACCAGCGTCGTGTTTGACGGTGTTTACTTGGACGATGTCCGCATCGCCTGTGTTGCGGGTGCGCCGTCTGGGGCGACGGACTACCGGTTTCTTCAGGGTACTTCGATGGCCACCCCTCATGTGGCGGGACTCGCCGGCTTGTTGCTCTCGGTGAATCCCAATCTCACCGTATCCCAACTCAGGAACGCAATCCTGGACACAGTGAATCGAAAAGCATCTTTGAGTGGAAAGGTGTCGACCGGTGGGCGCATCAATGCTCGGGCTGCATTGGCCGGCGTGGTGGCCAATTTTACCGTCACCGTCGCCAAGGCCGGCGCCGGAACCGGCACGGTTACATCCACCTCCTCCGGAATTAACTGCGGAGTGACATGCAATGGACAGTTCCCCCAAGGTAGCACTGTCAACCTCTCCACAGCACCCGATCCTGGATCTGCCTTTGCAGGGTGGAGCGGAGATTGCGCAGGAACCGGCTCCTGCACGCTGACTCAAAATGCGACGGTCACTGCAACCTTCAACATCGCGCCACCTTCACCGGCCCCTAGCGATAGCGGAGGAGGAGGCTGCACGCTCGCCCCTGGCGCAACGGGAGATATGTTGCTGCCCGCCATGCTAGTCATGTCTCTCGTTGCCTTGTTGTGGAGGACACGACGCCGATGAGACTGTGTTTCGGATCCCGAGGCGGTGCCCAGGACGTTTCTTCTAGTGTACTCCCCGTACAAAGCCGCTCCGCGCAAGTCTTGGCATTACTGGGTCTTCACTATAATCGTCCCTTCCATCGGGATTCTGTATTTCTCTTATTGTTAGCCCTTGGCCCGATGACATGGCTTCCCATGATCGGACTTTTCACATTTCAACCGGTGCCTCGGCATGCGCTATGGTCACCGGCTTTTCTCTCCATCGCCCTATGGCAGCCACTGTTCGAAGAATTGCTCTTCCGTGGCATTGTCCAGGGCTATTTGCTGCAATCGATGGCGAGGGAGAAGACATGGTTTGGCCTATCCACCTCTAATTTGCTGACATCCTTCTTGTTCTCATTGGCCCATCTGGCCAGCCATTCCATTTCGTGGTCCTTGCTCGTCTTCGTTCCTTCCCTCTGTTTCGGCTTCGTACGGGATCGCTTTGGATCTGTGTATCCCTCTATCGCTCTGCATGCTTTCTATAATACCGGTTATTTTCTTCTCATCGGTGGCGTCACTCTTCTAAACTCCCGCTAAGATTCCTTATCTTAGGCTGCGCAGTGCAGATAGCGGAAGGACGCGTACCGTCGAGGATTCGAAATGAATAGAATCAGTCAGCGCTCCCTGGCGGGGTAAAGGTTTCATTCAAATCGCTGAAGGAGCCGCCAGGAGTCGGTCCCCCACTGATGACGTAAATGCGTCCCTGTACTACTGCTGACCCGAGACCATGACGGGCTGTCGGCATCGGAGCCATACGTTGCCAGGTATCATGCACTGGGTCATAGGCCTCGTTCTCACTGAATGTGCCCGTGGCCCCTTCGCCGCCGAACACGCAGATTCTGCCTTCAACCACGGCAGCAGTAATGCCGCTGCGCGCAGTCGGCAGGTCCGAGACCCGCGTCCAGCGATCAGTCGTCGGATCGTACCGTTCCGTCACGGCAAGATTGCGAGAATAGTCCCCATCGATACGCCCACCGATTGCATAAATCTTCCCGGCGACCGTTGCGGCAGCAAGGTGATCGCGAGGGGTTGGCAGAAACGCACCTGTTGTCCAGACATTCCGCGCGGGATCGTACACTTCGACCGCCGAGGTGTTGGCCTTGCGATCGTAGCCACCGATGGCATAGAGCTTTCCCTCATGTTCGGTCACAGACAAGGCACCGCGTGCAGTCGGCATCGGAGCGCGTTCGGTCCAGCTGTCCATAGCTGGATCATAGTTATAGACCGTTGCCACTGGATTCCAGACGCTCAAGGCCGACTTGCTGTACCCACCGATGACATACAACCGTCCACCTACCACGCCGATCCCGACATGATGTAGGCCGACCGGCAACGGTGCTTTGGAAGTCCATCGATCGGTCGCGGGGTCATACATTTCGACGGATGGCGTGATCGCAAAATTCATCACATTGCCCAGACTGGGCTTTTCAAATCCACCGACGACGTAGATCTTCCCATCCAGCGCCGCAGCCGCAATCTCCGTCCGCTTCATCGGCATCGGCGCTGCTGTGCGCCAAGCCCTCTATCTGGTTCAGGCTGTGCGGATTGAGTGGATACTGGCAGCGTGATTAGGAAAAGCCCGACAAGGAATGGCAACAAGCGGATTCGTTGCCGAGAACCAAGTGCACCAGGCTGATAATCTCATGTATGGCAGCATGACTTTATTCTACACCATGGATGTCGGTACAGTAACAGCCGATCAAGTTGTGTACTGAGGAGATGTCTAGTTCTGGTCAACCTGCGACGTATGGTCTGCAACTCAATCCGCTACTCATTTGTTTCGTCCACGACTATGGACCAAGTCACATCAAGAAGAATGCGCTCAATCGCTGTAGTCTGCTTAACGAGGGCATTACCAAAGTGTCGCTATCTCCCCAGGAGCAAGATCGAATCACTCAAATCTCTTTCCATGCATTGCTGAAAAGATACAGGAAGTGCCACCTTCAGAACGGCGCTTCGCCTACTATACCACCGCGGATACAGCGATGAAGATTCTTGAGAGCAACATGGTCGGAGGAAATGTGTCGACTTCAAACCCTGGATTCCTTGAGGAGCACGAGTGGCGAGCAATCGTATTATTTCAAATGTATCCATCACTGCCCTCGTCTGCCATCAGGTTATTCGTGGAGTCCCACAGCGGTTCAGCTAATTTCGAGAACATCCAGAACAAGGCTTTGCTGGCCTTGCTATCCCCGAACTTATAGACAGAATAATCATCGGACCATGCCAATTCCCTGAAATCATTCGGCGATTTCTTGAGCTGCTTCAAGAGGCAGGCGTGCCAGATGACCAGTGAAGAATCGAACTTCCGATATTCCCCTGAGGCAGACGAGTACTAGGAGCCTATCGTTCTGTCATTACGGACCCACAAGGCTTTCCTGACGAGTAGAGATACACTACTCTGGTGCTTGATCACGAGCGAAGACTAAAGCGGCACGCGCTACTCGTTCTTGCTCCGACAGAGGAGGCCGAAGGAGCTGCCGAGGGCGAGGCCGCCGAAGAAGGTCAATCCCAGGATGATGCCGAGTAGAGATGTCGGTGGTCCTGCTTGGCTACGGATATGTCCGTGGGCTTGGGGGCCGACGGTCGCTTCGCCTCCGATCCAGCGGCGCGAGTCGTCAGTCTGGGGATCGACGGATTTCATGCCCTTCTCCCTTCATCAAGTGCGATGCATTCATCGATCAGCTGCTCCAAGTCATCCAATTCTTGCTGCCGTACGTCGACAAACCGAACCCCGAATGTTCGATCGACAGCCCATTGCACCTGGGCTTGCTCGATCATGATCGGGATGTCGTCTCCTGGGACAATCAGCTTGACGGCGATCTGTCTGCCTGGTTGAACGATGAGGGAACTTTCGATCCGGGCCCCGCCGAGCGATAGATCGAGGGCCTCCCCTTCCACTTCATGCGAATTCGCCCGAAGCAGGCTCCTGACTTGAGCGGGAACCCGACGGTGCCGACGACGCTCCATAGAAGCTAGAATACCTCTTTCACCTGGGAAAAGCACGTGGCGGGACTCTCAAGTCGCTGATTGTTCGAGCGTTCTCTTGCAAGTCATCGAATCTTTTGGATAAGGTACGGCACGATGGACCACGCTCGTTCGCGCCAGATCCTCCTTGCCTGCGCGAGCGGACTGCTCTTGCCTTTCTGCTTTCCGAAGTTTGACCTGGGATTGCTGGCCTGGATTGTCCTGATTCCCCTCCATCTCGCGCTCGACCAATGTTCCAAACAGCGGGCCTTTTGGATCGGCTGGTTGAGCGGTCTCATCGGATTCACGGGCATCATGGCTTGGGTCGTCACCGCCATGACGACCTATGGCAAAGTTCCCGAGCCTGTCAGTTACGCAATTCTGTTGCTGCTGACCGCCTATCTCGGACTCTATGTCGGGCTCTATAGCCTCGCCGTCGTCTGGTTGCGCGAGCTCATCCCACGCTATGGGATTTTCTTTGCCCCCTGCTTCTGGGTCGCGCTCGAATTGTTCCGTACCCACCTGCTCTCCGGCCTTCCCTGGTGCCTCCTCGGCTATTCGCAATATCGCGAACTGGACCTGATTCAGGTGGCAGACCACACAGGCGTGTACGGCGTTTCCTTCCTCATCGTCCTGGTGAATGTGGCCTTCGCCGAGCTGTACTTGTGGATCATGCCGTTTTTCAGAGGATTTCACCCGGTCAAGCTCCCGTGGGAACTCCTCTCGACTGCGGCGGCCTGCATGCTGCTGTCGTGGTTCTACAGTTCGGCGGTCCTGAGCGATCGAGATCTGAAAATCCAGAAAACCTCCATTACCGTAGGTGTCGTTCAACCGAATATCGATCAAGCCGTGAAGTGGGATGCGTCATTCCGCGATGAGACGATGCGGAGGTTCGACCGCCTGACGGCCCAACTGGGAACCGGTACCGACTTGGTCGTGTGGCCCGAGGCAGCCACGCCGTTTATTTTGGAACGGGAGAAAGAGTATCAGTTGCAGTTGACCGCGTGGGCAGAACGCGCGCAGGCGCCGATCCTCCTCGGCAGCCCGGCCTTGCGATTTTATCCTGATCGCCGCCCCTATCTCCTGAATAGCGCCTATCTGCTGGGGAGGGACGGCACGCTCCTCGGCCGTTATGACAAACATCATCTCGTGCCGTTCGGGGAGTACATCCCCTTTAAATCCTCGCTCTTGTTCTTCCTCGACAAACTCGTCGAGGGGATCGGCGATTTCGAAGCAGGACCGGGGTCGACGACTCTTTCGTTCAGCCCGAAGTCATGGAGCAAGGAACGTTCGGCCGGCTCCAGACCAGTCAGGTTTGGCGTGGCGATCTGCTATGAGGTGATCTTCCCTGATTTGGTCCGTCAGTTCGCAGCGAACGGCGCGGAGTTTCTGCTGACGATCACGAACGACGGATGGTTTGGCCCATCTTCGGCCCCCGCCCAGCACTTTGCCATGGTCGTCTTTCGCTCGGTGGAAAATCATTTGGCTTTCGCGCGAGCGGCCAACACAGGGATTTCCGGGTTTATCGATCCGTTCGGACAGATCCTGGAAGCGACGCCTCTGTTTGTCGAGCAGGCATCGTACATGACGATCCCGACCGGACATGCCCGCACGTTTTACAGCTATTACGGCGATGTGTTTGCCCACGCCTGTGTTATAATCTGCGCGATTTTGTGCCTGTTCGGGTATTTCCGCACGAAGGAACCAGCCCTGACGGCCATCACACCGGCATGACCGAAGCGTGACCGAAGCAAGGAGGATCGTGACATGTTAGAGGACGTGGAAGTTCGTGTTCGTGCCCTGGCGGGACACGTGTCTGAATTACGGGGGCATCTTTGACTTCGCTCATATGACGGCCGACTTACAAGAACTTGAAGCGCAGATGGGCCAGCCTCACTTCTGGAACGATGCCCGCGCCGCTGCGGCGGTGAGCCGGAAAAAGGCGACGATCGAGCGAGAGCTCCAGCAGTGGCGCGACATTGAGGCCAAAATGGGCGATGTGGATGCCCTGCTGGAGCTTGCCCACGAGAGCGGCGACTCGGCGCTGGAGACCGAGCTGACTGGTGAACTGAATCAGTTGGAGCCGCGCCTCGCCGCACTGCGTGTCGAACTGCTCCTCTCGGGAGAACTAGACTCCAATAATGCCCTTGTGGCGATTCATCCCGGCGCCGGCGGGACTGAATCGCAGGACTGGGCACAAATGCTCCTTCGGATGTATGTGCGCTGGGCGGAACACAAGAAATTCAAGGTGGAAACGCTGGACCTGTTGCCCGGCGACGAAGCAGGTATCAAGAGCGTGACGGTCTCCATCACGGGACCCTATGCCTATGGGTACCTGAAGGCCGAAGCGGGGGTCCATCGCTTGGTGCGCATTTCCCCGTTCGACTCCAACAAGCGGCGGCACACGTCGTTCGCGTCCGTCTTCGTGTATCCGGAACTGAGCGAGGACATCGACGTCGTGGTCGATGAAAAGGATCTCCGGATCGATACCTTTCGGTCAGGCGGCGCCGGCGGTCAGAACGTCAACAAGGTGGAAACGGCCATCCGCATTACCCACTTGCCGAGCGGTATCGTGGTGCAATGCCAGAATGAACGATCGCAACTCCAAAATAGAAACGGGGCGATGAAGATCTTGAAATCGCGCCTCTTCGAATTGGAACAGAAGAAGAAGGAAGCGGAGTTCAACGCCATCGTCGGCGAAAAGAAGGACATCGCGTGGGGCAGTCAAATTCGATCCTACGTGTTCCAGCCCTACCAACTGGTCAAAGATCACCGAACAAGTCATCAAATCAGCAACGTCTCATCCGTCATGGACGGGGACCTCGATGGATTCATCGAAGCCTTTTTGAAGAAGAAACTAGGAAAAGGAAGCGAGCAACTCTCACCGGTCGGCGGACCGGAAGATGATTTATAACAAAACACCGTATCTCGTGAAGCATGAAGCAACGGTCGTTAATCAATGGTCATCAGTCATTGGGTGCGAGCCTATGACCAGTGATGACAGGCTTGCGAGCGACGAGATACGAACGACGGACGACGAGTGCCATGGATGAACTGAACGAACAGCGGCAACAGCGGATCAAGAAACTTGAGATCCTTCGAGAGGCAGGCGTCGCCCCGTACGGCACCCGCTTTGAGGTCAAGGATCGGGCTGGGCAATTACTCCAGCTGCACGGCGAGAAGACCAAGGAGACCTTGGAGCAAGAAAAAGTCTCGTGCACGCTCGCGGGGCGGGTCGTCGCGTTGCGTCGTTTCGGAAAGGCCGGATTTGCGGTGCTACAAGACGGGTCCGATCGCCTCCAGGTGTACCTCAAGAAAGATCTTCTCTCCGAACAGGCCTACACCGTCGTGGAGCAGCTCGACCTCGGCGATTGGATCGGTGTCACGGGCACATTGTTCCGCACAAAGACGAACGAGTTCACGGTCGAGGTCCATCATCTGACGTTTCTCAGTAAAGCCCTCCGGCCGCTTCCCGAAAAGTGGCATGGATTGACGGACGTCGAAACCCGATATCGGCAGCGCTATGTCGATCTGATTGCCAATCCTCAGGTCCATCAGATCTTTTCGACCAGGAGCCGTATCATCAGCGGCATCAGGACCTTTCTCATAGAGCGAGGGTTCCTCGAGGTCGAAACCCCCATGATGCACCCGATTCCCGGAGGCGCGGCGGCCAAGCCCTTCGTCACACATCACAACGCGCTCGGCGTCGATCTCTACTTGCGTATCGCGCCGGAGTTGTATTTGAAGCGCCTGATCGTCGGCGGATTTCCGCGCGTGTTCGAGATCAACCGCAACTTCCGGAATGAGGGCATCTCGACGATCCACAACCCTGAATTCACGATGCTGGAGTTCTATGTCTCATATGCGGATTATCAGGACCTGATCGCGCTTACTGAAGAACTGGTTTCAAGCCTGGCTCAACAGATTCTTGGCAAGACGGTCATTCAGTACCAAGGGAAAGAGATCGTCCTCACGCCCCCGTGGCGACGATGGTCGTACCACCAAGCCATCCTAGAGGTGAATCATCTCGACCCATCGGTCCTCCACGATCGAGAGAAGGCATTGGCGGCCGCCAAACAGCTGAATGTGCCGGTGGACCAGAAGGCCTCGTTGTTCACGATCGTCAACGAGATCTTCGAGGAAACCGTTGAATCGAATTTGCAGCAGCCCACCTTTATTACCGATTACCCGATCGAAATATCTCCCCTTGCCAGGCGGAAGGATACGGACCCGAGCCTGACCGATCGATTCGAGCTCTACATTGCCGGGCGAGAAATCGCGAATGCCTTTTCCGAGTTGAACGATCCGCTGGACCAACGTGAACGGTTTGACGGCCAGGCGGCTCAGCGTGAGGCGGGTGATGAAGAGGCCCATCTCGTCGACGAAGACTTTCTCCGCGCCCTTGAATTCGGGATGCCGCCGACCGCCGGAGAAGGGATCGGGATCGACCGACTGATCATGCTGTTTACCGATCAGGCCTCGATCCGCGATGTAGTGCTCTTCCCCCAGCTGAGGCCGGAGAAACCCTAATCGTGGCTCTCCCGTATGAAATCTTCGTCGGACTCCGCTACCTGCGCGCCAAGCGCCGCAATCGGACGATCTCGCTGAATACCTTCGTGTCGGTTGCCGGCATCACCCTCGGGGTGGCGGCGCTGATCGGCACGGTCGGCATCATGACCGGCTTCCGGGAAGACATTCAGAGCAAAATTCTCGGCACGACGGCCCATATCATCGTCCAGGAGCGAATGAAAGAGCACATGACCGACTATGACCGTCTGACCGACAAGATCCAAACCGTACCCGATGTCGTCGCAGCCACGCCCTTTGTGTTCCGCCAAGTGTTACTCACCACGCAGAGCGGGGTCCAAGGAATCATCTTACGCGGGATCGATCCGAAACGAGAAGCCAATGTCACCGAACTCGCCAAGAACATCACGGCGGGTCAGCTGCTCGACCTGCTCACTCCCGTGAAAGTGCTGCAGGCTCCGGCCGATGGCCCTCAAGGCGACCTCCGCGCCGTTGAAAAACCGGGCATCATTCTCGGCAAAGAGCTGGCGCTGAAACTGGGGGTCTTTGTCGGCGATACGGTCAACGTGGTCTCTCCCGTCGGCCCGATCAGCGCGATGGGGATGGTGCCCAAGATCCGAACATTCGCCGTGGTCGCCCTGTTCCATTCGGGAATGTTTGAATACGACTCTTCATTTGCCTATATCGAACTCGGCGAGGCACAGAAATTTTTCAACCTGGGCGCGAGCGTGACCGGAATTGAAATCAAGGTCACGGATGTGTTCCGCGCCGGAGAGATCGCCCACACGATCGAACAGGAGCTGGGGTTCAGCCATGGAGCCAGAGATTGGATGCAGCTGAATCGCAATCTCTTCTCAGCCTTGAAGCTGGAGAAGACGATGATGTTTCTCCTGCTGGTCCTGATCACGATCGTGGCCTCATTCAACATCGTCAGCACCCTGACGATGATCGTCACGGAAAAGCAGAAAGAAATCGCGATCCTCAAAGCGATGGGCGCCACGAAACGCAGCATCCGACGCATCTTCATGCTGAACGGCTTAATCATCGGATTTGCAGGGACGGCCATCGGCATTCCATTGGGCTATGCGTTTCTCTGGCTGATTCAAACGTTTTGGACGTTCGACGCCTCGGTGTACTACATCTCAACCATTCCGGTTCACGTGCTGACCGAGGACGTGCTTCTGGTGGCCGGGTCCGCCATCCTGATCAGTTTTTTGGCGACGGTCTATCCAGCCAATCAAGCCGCGAAGCTGGAACCGGTCGCCGCATTGCGCTATGAATAGATTCGCAGGACTGAGGATTGAGGGCCGAGGACTGAGTCATCACTCCCATTCCAATATTCTGAGTCTCAGTCCTCAGTCCTCACAACTCATCACTTGAGCATGATCAAAGTCACGAACCTGCATAAGTCTTTTTCGATGGGGTCGTACGAGTTGCCCGTCCTCAAGGGGATCAACCTTGAGATTCAACGCGGTGAGCTCGTGGCCATTGTGGGAGCTTCGGGAGCCGGCAAGAGCACCTTGCTCCATATCATTGGAACGCTCGATAAGCCGAGCACGGGTACCGTCACGTTCGATGGGCATGACCTTTTTCGAATGACGGATCCTCAACAAGCGGAGTTCCGAAACCGACGGATCGGGTTCGTGTTTCAATTCCACCATCTGCTTGCCGAGTTCACCGCGTTGGAAAATGCCGGCATGCCGGCGCTCGTCCAACGTCGAGAACCTGCTTCAGTCAAGACAGACGCCACAACCCTTCTCACCGAAGTAGGATTGGGGCATCGCCTTCATCACAAGCCAGGAGAACTATCGGGCGGCGAACAGCAGCGGGTCGCCATGGCACGGGCGTTGATGCAGAACCCTGACTTGGTGTTGGCCGATGAACCAACGGGCAACCTCGACACACACAGCGGGGACGGATTATTCGGATTGATGCGCACCTTGAACAAAACACGCGGTACCACCTTCGTGATCGTGACTCATAACGACAAACTCTCCGCCCAATCCGACCGCATTATTCACATGCAGGATGGCCAAATCGTCTGATTGATCGAATCCTCCCATTGCGGCATCCTCTCGTCTCTGTTCTACGCTGGCATTTCTAAAGTTGCCGCCACACAGGATCTCGCCGCATACGATGTGGGCCGGCTGCGTTTCCTTGACGAAGTACCATTCCTTCTCTAGACTCGCCGACATGTCCGTTCGCTCGCTTCGCATAGGCCTGTTGCTGGCCGCCTCAACGTTGCCGTCTCATATATCAGCGGCGGAATTTGTGATCGTGGGTCCTCGCTCCATGGGCATGGGAGGAGCCGGCGTCGCGGTTACAACCAATGCGCTCGCCACCTATTGGAACCCAGCCGGCTTGGCCATGACCCAGACTGTGGATATCCGTGCCCAAGGGGGCGGACAAGCAACAGATCGCCTCGGCATGGGTGACGCGCTTAATGACCTGGAAAAATTCAACACCAGCGACACATCTCCGGCCAATCTGGCAAGGGCTCAGTCGATCGCCGATCGTGTCAACCAATCAGGTGCTGCTGTTTCCGTCAACGGATCCGCCGGTCTGTATCTCAAAGGACACCTTGGTGAACATGCGTTCGGATTCAACGTGTCCGATGTCGCGACCGGAGGCGGATTCGTCTCGACACCGGTGCAGGCATCCCAACCGGGCGGACCTGGGACACCCATTACTGTGGCAGGCCAGATGGCACTTCGTGGGCTTGAAGCCAGACAGTTGGCCTTTTCCTACGCCTATGCCTTTTCCGACAAGACCTTTTCAATCGGGATTACCGCAAAGGTTATCCAAGGCGCCGCGTACCGTGGTTCGACCGACCTGCAAGGGGGGAGCGGTGTCAGCACGACCGATCACTTCGGCAAACCGAACATCTCAACGACCTATGGAATCGACATAGGAGCCATCTATCGCCCATCCTCGTGGATCAGGTTTGGGATCGTCGCAAAGGACATCAATAAACCTACCTTCGATGCTGCGGAGGGCGGGGAGTTAAAATTGGAACCGCAGGTTCGGGCCGGCGTCGCGATCAATCCGTACTCTTCTCTAACATTGACGGCCGATGTGGATGCGACCTCGAACAAGACCTTTGTACCCGGTGTAAAAAGCCAACTCTTGAGTCTGGGAGTCGAACAAACGATCTTGTCCGAATTTCTTTCCTTTAGGGTCGGTACCTTCAAGAACATGCAGGATGCAACCACCCCCTTCGTTCCTACGGCAGGGTTAGGCCTGAGGTGGTTTTCCTTCCGTGCGGATGCCGGAGGAGGATATGACTTTCGTGCAAAGGGCGCCCTGGTTTCCGCTTCTATTTCATTCACATTCTAATGGTATACTAAGGCCATGCTGTCTCGATCATATGCGTACATAATATCCGCGATGACTCTTGTGTTGCTGCTCGGAGGCTGCGGCGGCCTGCAAGAGGTTTGGGAAGGCCCCGGCGCTAGGGTATTTCGACCGCAGACCATCGCCGTATTGCCGCCGATGGCGAGCCAATACGACAGCGCTCGGGAAGACATTCAAGAAGTCTTGGCTGGAGCCCTGAATAGACAGGGAAGTATCGAACGGGTCGTCTCGCCCGAAAACGTGACGGATATCTTTCAGGCTTCAAAGGAAGCGTTCGATTCTCTTGTTTTTTACTTCTCCCGCTTAGAAATGACCGGCCAATCTGATAAAGAGTCAGCCATCAAGCTCGGGAAAGCGCTCAACGTCGATTCTTTCCTGGTAGTACGCGTCAACTCCTGGGAATACGTACGAAAGGAAGGAGATAACGTCGGGCGGGTCGGATTGAGCCTCCGACTGATCGATGCCACGACCGGCACGACGGTCTGGAAAGCGCGCCATGAACGCTCCAGCAGCTACATGTTCATCAAGCCGGTCTTGAAGGACATCGCCAAAGAACTTGCCGACGAGATGATCAAATACATGCCTCCGCAAGCGAAGCGCTGACATAGAGTTCGGAATACTCTCAGCTCACTCTCCTTTGTTCGACATACCGCTGCATATTTCACCACTTGAAGCTGGAGAAGGAGTGGCTTCATTGTCGGTTGCTTTTACCCTGCCGCACCAGGACCCTTGCCCGAGTGTCAATGCTGACAAGCAGCTCATGGAGACTAAAGAGCAGAATGGCTCCTTCGCACATCATGCGCCACACCAGATTGCCCACCAGTAGGACTAGGATTCCTCCGACGCGAGTGAGAATCGGTCCGGCCTCATACTCATTCAAGGTCTCCGGGGATAGAATCGACAAGAGCCCTGCTGCGGTAATGAAGCACGCTCCTACGATATAGACCACTTTAATGAGTTGCGGGGTCACCAATTCGCGAAAGGCAAAATACTCGGCATAGAAGCTGGTGTACCTCGTAGACTTACCCTGCCGTGGGGCAAACGCATGCTCACATATCGAGCATTTCGCGGCAGATACGTCATTTTCCGTCAAACATTGCGGGCATTTCATGGGCTCTCCCTTCAGTCAGCGGTTCAAATAAGATATGTGATGACGCTTGTTACACCTCATAGGACCTTGTGGCATGAGGCGAGGGCTGCTAGTGGGTGGGTCGGCGTCACCAGTCGCTGCCCTCTCAATGATACCGCCCAATCGTTCGAGAAGGTTAATGAGACTGATGCGAAGTCAGAATTGAGGTAATCTGATTGGGGTCAGCATCAGGATTGGGGTTAGGTCTTGATCTGTGCATCGTCACTATCCTGGGGATTCACGAGACGGCTGATCGTCGAATAGTGCAGGCCCACGACTCGACCAATTTCGGACAGACTGTAGCCATGTTCCAGATGCGCACGACGAATGGCCTCATTACGTCGCGCGCGGTCCGTACGGGAATTGACGTGAAACAGTCGGCGTAGCGGCTAGAGCTTAGGTATATTTAGATCCTTGCAGATCTTGCCGCCAGATGATTGGTAATTTCTGTGTGGCGAGGGACCGCTGAACGGGTATTCAGAGAAGGATGATGCCACCAGGAGTGCTTTGCTCCCTCACGCAACAACTCGCAACCATGTTGTCGTAAATGCCGAAGCAGCGCCTCACGTTTCATACCGCGATGGAGGCTTCCTCAAAATTTCCACCGGCAGCTCCTAACGCTTCCTGGCGATTGATTTCCAATGCCTCTCGTAGCGTGACTCGGAGCGTTTCAACTAACTCCTCGCGGCTACGTTCCTGACAGTTTACACCCGGCACTTCCTCAATCCAGCCTATCCACCACCCAGCATCTTCTTTAAGCACAGCTGTATAGTTCTGTGGCATGAGTCGTCCTCCAAACCATGGGCAGCGCATGTATCGTATGGAAAGATACGAGGGTTGCTCGTGTCTTATCAATGCACTTCATGTGCGTGTCCATGCATCGGACGCCGTTGACACGGCGCCGCTGAATTCAGAAGCACGAAAAATGGGCATTCGTCTTTTCTGATCGTGCCAAGGGACGGTACGGACATGTCGAGGGGCTAGTGGCATCCACAGGAAAATAGGATGTCCCTTTTTCTTTCCTCTATCGAATTCCTAGGATTCTGCAGATATAATCAGAATCTGGCAGGCTCACTGAAAGGGTATTCGAGACATGATCCAACGCCCCGAATTAGTTCAAGCCTTCGAACGAGCCTTGATTCGAGGAACTCCCCTCAGCTATGCCCGCAATGTCGAAATTGTTGAAGCCCTCTGTCAGGAGGCTCGGCAGTTGGGAGTATGGCCGCCTGCGGATCCACTCGACGGAATCGACACGGATGTGCGCCTGGCCAAAGCCATCAATGTTCACACAACTACTTGAGCGATTGGCAACGGCGCTCGAACTGGCCGAGATTCCCTACATGATTATCGGTGGCCAGGCCGTCTTGTTATATGGCGAGCCGCGCCTGACCAGAGATATCGACATCACACTCGGTATCGACGTGGATCGTGTCTCGGACCTCCTCACGCTCTCCGCCCAGCTCACGCTTACACCATTGGTCGATCCTGCAACCTTCACCAGGCAAACCATGGTGTTGCCCTGCCGCGATCCCACGACGGGAATTCGGGTTGATTTCATTTTCTCGCACAGCCCGTACGAACAGCAGGCTATCGGTCATGCGGCCACAGTCACGATCGGTCAAACACTGGTTCGATTCGCCACGGCCGAAGATTTGATCGTGCACAAGATGCTCGCGCATCGTCCCAGGGACATTGAGGACGTGAGGAATGTGGTGTTGAGACAGCCACGGCTAGACCTCGTCTATGTTCGACATTGGCTGACCCAGTTCGCGCAAGCACTTGCTCAGCCGCTCGATGAAGAATTCGAACAACTGCTGAAAGAAATTTCCTAGCGGCGACTCACAGGCTCAACACATATCCAGGAATCTTCACCTGCGGGCCGAAGATGGAAGCGTGGCGGCTCGTGCAGCCATAGACCCCACCGCCGAGACCACACCTTTCAGCGGTCCTTCTTGGGAATGATACGTCGACTCCTTCCTGGTGGTCCGGGTCAATTCCTGGGAGTAGTGCGAAAGGAAGGAGACAACGTCGGGCGAGTCGGATTGAGCCTGCGTCTGATCGATGCCACAACTAGCACGACGGTCTGGAAAGCGCGCCATGAACGTTCCAGCAGCTCTATATTCATCAAGCCGAGCCTGAAGGACATCGCAAAGGAACTCGCCGACGAAATGATCAAATACATGCCTCCACAAGCCAAACGCTGATCACAGCCTCTCCTTTCCCCTCTCATCCTTTTCATCCTTTTAGGTTTCGGCTGGCCCATGTATACTTAAACACATGAAGCCTCAGCAATCGACCATCTCTCAGAAGTATCGAAGGCGACCGAGTACATTGAGTCAACAGCTGTCTGATGAGAAGATCGAACGTGCTCGACGCCAGACTCCAGAAAAACGGCTGGCCATCGCATTGCACCTCTCCGATGTCTGCTACGAATTGAACCGGTGTTCTCCAAAGCCCTAAATCGGATTGTTGAACGTTTAGACCAAGCACACAGCGCTCAGCTGCTCTCTTCTTACGCGTTGATTGGTGGCTTCGCCGTGTCGGTATGGGGTGTTGCGCGAGCCACGCAAGACATCGATCTGGCCGTCGCACTCGGAACTTCGGAACCGCGGGCCTTGGCTATCTACCTAGGAGCCACATACGAACCGGGCGGCATAGATGACCCGCTACGAGGTGTCTTCCGATTGAGCCTGAACTGCGAAGGACAAGAAGTGCCGGTTCAACTAATCGTATTGCCATCGAAACTGGCTGCGCTTGCATTTCAGAACATTGAACGGGTGAACACGCTTGGCTGTTCAGTGCCGGTGGTGAACTGGAAAACGCTTATCCTCTTGAAGCTTTATGCTGGGGGACCGATTGATCTGCTGGACGCGCACAACATTGTGGCAGTACGAAAGCCAGGCGTGAATGATCGGAGCGAGCTTATCGCATTGGCAGATACATTGGAACTTGCCCAAGACGTGCGCACCCTCCTTGATTCTGTCACCTGAATTAACACCTTGCGAAATCGTCTCGCATCAGGGATATGTCTACCCCGCTCATGTCCGTGACGTCAATCTTTCCTCGTCGTCCGGATCACTCGTGGGAATACGTGCGAAAAGAGGGAGATACCGTCGGGCGAGTCAGGTTGAGTCTGCGACTGATTGACGCCATGACCGGCCCGACGGATGAAAGCGCGTCATGAACGGTCCAGCAGCTACATGTTTATCAAACCGAGCTTGTAGGACATCGCCAAAGAACTCGCCGATGAGATGATTAAGTACATGCCTCCGCAAATCAACAAGTAGAACTCTCTCGTCGTCTGGTCGGTACGTATTACGAACTCACCTCACGTTCCCAAACGCTTTGCTCTCACCAACCTGATTAGAGGGAGCCGGTGTGTTCCACCTGAGTTATTTACAAACCATTGACACAATCCCGAGCTGACGTACATGATCAATGCTTCCAGAACCGCTACGGAAGTTTGTCAACGTAACGATTCACGCGGTGGTGACTACCTTCGTCGCCACCTACAAACGTCTCGTCCTACTTGTCAGTCCACTCTGGTGTTCTGCACGAGGAAGCTGAGGCGGTAAGGATCTCCGATGCCATACCCCGTCACGCATGCAACCATATAGACATCGTGCCAAAGCTCCTCAAGCCAGTAGAGACCGTTCGCTGAGCACAAGTGCCGGAAGTCTGTCTTACAACAACCTGATGTTCTAGGAGACACTGAGGTATGAGTGTATCGCGGCTTCACCTGTCAATCGTCGTACCAACTTTTAACGAGTCGCAGAATGTCAAAGAGCTACTGCGTCGCATTGAAGCGACGCTTGGCATGACGGGATGGGAAATCATCTTCGTCGATGATGACTCGCCTGATGGGACAGCGGCTGTAGTACGCGACATTGCACGAACTGACCCGCGAGTCCGTTGCCTGCAGCGGGTTGGCAGACGAGGATTATCTTCGGCATGCATTGAGGGTATGCTGTCTGCGTCGGCGCCAACCATTGCGGTAATAGATGCCGATTTGCAGCATGATGAGGCTATTTTGCCGAAGATGCTAACCGAGATCGAGGATGGTGCGGATGTGGTGATAGGAACCCGTTATTCTCCGGGCGGAAGCCTGGGTGACTGGAACGAATCCCGCAAGGCAATGAGTCAACTCGCGACGACAGCGAGCCGAATGATTCTTAAACTACCTGTCTCCGATCCAATGACTGGATTTTTTATGTTGCAGCGGAAAGTGCTGGAGTCGACCGTCCGCCATCTCTCGGGTTTAGGGTATAAAATCCTTCTCGACATCCTCGCAACCGCCAAGCAGCCACTGCGCATCACGGAAGTACCATACCGGTTCCGTGAACGTCTCGCCGGGGAAAGCAAGTTAGATGAGATGGTCGTCTGGGAATATGCCATGTTGCTGGCGGATAAGGCGCTCGGTCGCTACATACCAGTGCGTTTCCTCGCATTTTCCATCATCGGTGGCATCGGCATCTTCGTCCATATGGCTGTATTAACCTTCGTATTACACGGACTGGACTCGAGTTTTACAACTGCTCAGGCTCTTGCTACGGGCATCGCGATAACTTTTAATTTCTCGCTGAACAACGTCTTAACCTACCGTGACTCTCGGTTAAGGGGGGCGGCCTGGTTCAGGGGGCTCTTGAGCTTCATGCTCGCTTGCAGTCTCGGCGCTTTCGCCAACGTTGGCATTGCCTCCTATTTGTTTGAAAACCGTACACAGTGGATAGTCGCGGCGCTCGCTGGGGTATTGGTCGGTGCTGTTTGGAACTATGCTGTGTCCCAGATTTATACGTGGGGGAAAAAGTAGGGGAGACCTGCCTGACATCGAACGCATGGCAAACGCGTCTAAGAACCAGTGCCCGGCAGGGGATGATGCATAAAGGCGCAGTTTCCGAAAGACCATCACTAAAATTGCCCCTCGCTGGAGTAGGTTTGGGCGAGCATGTCGACGAGATATCCTGGAGGTAGGACAGGTGCTCAAGTGGATTCAGAGTCCGATGTTTACTACCGGAGGTCATTGTCGGTCCTCCGTGAAGACCAGTATGTTCATCACGTGCGGAAATATCGCCAGCCCCTCGACAGTCTTTTGTTACGTGCTCTTAAGCTTGGCAGCCTGAGAGGCTCTTGTCAGATGTGGAGGGACGCTTGCCCCAGAGTTCCCAAACTCCGAGTGAAGACGTCTTTACTCGAACGTAGCGGTCATTCAGACTAGACTCAAAGCGGTTTAGCTCAAGGGCAAACAGGTCTGGAGATTTTTGCCGAAACGACTTCTCCACGGCGCCTACCGGTAAGGTACGGCCGAACACAAGGACATAATCCACCGAGATGCCTGTTCGACGCTCATAGGCCTCAAAGTCGAGCGGAGGCGGTGCAGACTGGATCCTAGCGAGACCCCTCCCCGGCAGAACCAAGTGAGTATTGGGATTCGTCTCCTTTCTGAACTGAAGGAGGCCGAAAGGCACGGCCCAATCGATGTTGCCAAGGTCAATAGCGTCCCGAACTGCTGCAAGCCGTCCAGTTTCTGCGGCTAGCGAACTAGGGCGAGCTAGTGAACCAAATCCTACCCTTCGGACGTTAGCCTGAACCACGGTGGCACCAGGCGACAAGCAAGACTCAAGACTCCGTAGGTCCTGCAAAGCGACTTCAGTTGCGCGAAGCTCGTCATAGCGAATCGTGGCCAAACTAAAGGCCGAGAGACTCGCGACGGTGGCACTCACGAGCAACAGGCGGAAAGGCAGGGGCACGTGGGCGAGCCAAAGGACCGCACCGAGAATGGGAAAGAGCGCGTACCGTATTGAACCGAGAGTCCCGCCGCTCTCTATCTTCTCCGGAGCGAGGAGGGTAACAATCGATGACAGAAGTACGAATGCCGTGAGCCCTAAAGGAGCGGGATACCTGATCCAACTCCACCGACCGCGCATCGCTGCAATCAGAACTAGGCTCCACAGGGCAAATCCCGTCACGACGCAAGGCACGCGCTCGAACCGATCATATGTGGAGATACCAGTCGTCAGTGAAAGCAAGTTGATAAGTGAGATTAGTTTAGTTTTCAGATCAATTGAGACGGGCACTGGCTCGGAGTGGGTCGACATCACGAAGGCGAGAGTTAGTACGCCAGCTGGCGCGAGCGCAATCGCGGCGCGCATAAATGCCGCCGAGGGTCTGTCGGTCAGGATGCACGCTCCGCCAAGTATGCAAACGGCTAGTAGCCCGGCCTCCAGGAAACCTACCAAGTGCGTGTAAAACACAAGGATCAGTGCCGACGCGAGCATCATCATGCGACCCAAATCGAGTCTCCCATTCCAACGTATCAGCAAGCCCGCGACGACGAGAAAACCTGCGATCGAATAACTGAAATTCAGGAAGCCCCACATAAAAGGTAAATTAAAAGTCAGGGGTAGCGCGAAAAAGCTGAGTAGCATCGCTCCCGAGTGCGTTTGCCGAATGGCCCATCCGGCGGCAAACGAAAACAAAAAGACATACCCGACTAGAATGAGCCGCTCTGCCCAGAGGGGGCCCATCACTGGCACCAGAAGCCCAAGGGCTAATTGGGGAAGCAGGTTCGGAGGGGGAACCAAGTTCCATTCAAGAAGAGCAGAAGTGGTGGCCGACCCCCCGTTAACGACATCGGCAAACCCACGAGCAGATGCAAGATGTGAAGCCGTGTCTACGGTTGGGAAAGGGGAAAAAGACAAAACAAACAGCACCTGAGCGATGACACATACAGTGAAGGCCACAATAGTCCATCTATCTGCATTCCAACCGGCAAACATGCTGACCTTCCCCGATTCTGTGGACACCTGGTTACGCGACTGCTGTCCTCGCTTGACCCTTCCCTGAAAACTAGACCACCCCGTGCTGAAATTCATGCCTCCTGCAGCCCGGTTTGGGCCGTCTGTTCGGCAAACTCCTGGGGCGTTAAGTCCCCCAGCGAACCATGCGGCCGGTGCTCATTGTAATCGATCCGCCACGTTTCAATCTTCTGTCTGGCATCGTGCAGCGAGACGAACACCTGCGCGTTCAAGCACTCGTCTCGAAAGCGCCCGTTGAAACTCTTAATCACCGCATTCTCCACGGGTTTCCCAGGCCGAAATGAAATCGAGCTTCCCGCCATGCTCGTGGGCCCAGGCGTCGAGCGCCTTGGAAGTAAATTCGCTCCCATTGTCCACGGTGATCATCTGCGGGATAGCCCGTCCGTTTTGCCACGCGTTCCAGGGCCGCCACCACTTTCGTCCCGGTGAGCGTAAAATCCGGTTCGATTAATTGACTGTGGCGACTCCAGTTATCCACGACGGTCAGCGCACGAAACCGCCGGCCATCCAGCACGGTGTCCAGCCACAAAATCCATACTCCACCGCTCATTCACCTGACTCGGGCGCGGTGGCACGATCCGCCGATGACTCGCCCGCTTTCGACGGCGGGTGAGCCGCACGGGTAACCCTTCTTCCCGGTAGATCCGGTGCATCCGTTTCTGATTCACAACCCAGCCTTCGCGGCGCAGCATGACATGCAGGCGGAGATAGCCAAAGCGCGGGCGGGCTTGGGCGAACTCCCTCAGCCGCATGCGGATCGCTGTATCGTCCCGCCCATGATGTCGGTACATACCACGACGCCCGATTGAACTCAGCAGCCCACAGCTCGCCGCACCCACGGTGCGTGACGGTCCGCACCAGCGCGCGTTTGCGCGTGGGCTTCAGGCATTTTTTGCGAGGACTCTGTAGGATGCGTTATCAAGGTCAGATCGGCCACGAGCTGCTTAAGCTTGCTGTTCTCTTCCTCCAGCTGCCGCAACCGCCGAATCTCGAGCGATGGCCATCTGGCCGTACTTCTTCCGCCAGACATAGTAGGTGGCTTCGCTGATCCCGAGCTTCCGCGTCACTTCGGGAATCGGCGCCCCCGCATCCACTTGCCGCAAGGCCGTCGCAATCTGCTCCCTCCGAAAACTTGCTCTTCTTCATGCCGCCCTCCCTGGTTGGAGGGCTGCAGTCTAGCCGAACGTTCCAGTTTTCGCTGGTCTTGTTTTCTGAGAGGACGTCCTCCCTTCGTACTCGGCCGGGGATGATAGACGATGGTGGAGTGTCGACGCGTCCGATCGTAGAATACCTCGATGTATTCGAAGATGTCCTGCTTGGCTTCGTCTCGTGTGGCATAGTGCCGATAGTACACGAGTTCCTGCTTGAGCTTCCCGAAGAAGTTTTCGATGTGGAGAGCTTCTTCAGCTTGTTAAAGAATGAATTAGTGCACCATCGCCAGTTTCAGCATCACGCGGACGCCCGCTATGCGATTGCGGAGTATATTTAGGGATTCTATAACCGTCAGCGCTTACATCAAGCTCTCGGCTATCGGAGTCCGGAGGAGTTCGAGCGGCAGGAAGCTGGTTCATAATTCACGTGTCTGTTTTTTCGGGGCCACCTCAGATCTAGTTCTGTGCGTCAACTCTCATCTTCGGCTGAGATGCCCACCCCTGACAGTTGCCTAGGCAGGAACCATCGCAGCCTTGAGGGATCGGACGAACTCGGCGACGTGCCCGATCATCGCGGGATCCTGTTGGTGGGACGCGATGCGTTTGCACGATGGCGCTGCCGACGATTACTCCATCCGCCATCTTCGATACTCGAGCAGCATCCTCCGGAGTCGCCACTCCGAAGCCGACTGCGACGGGAGCGGCGGAAACCTTCCGCAGTTTGTCGATATTGTGTTGGATGTCTCCGGCGTTGCTGAGCTTTCGCTCCTGTAATGCCCGTCAGTGAGACATAGTAGACAAATCCGTGTGACTCTTTCGCCACAAGTTTTCGCCGATCAGTCGTGCTGGTCGGCGCAAGCAGGAAGATCAACGAAAGTCCGACTGCATCCGCCGGGGCCTTGAGCGGTCCCGCTTCATCCGGCGGCATATCGGGCACGATCAATCCATCCACTCCGGCGGCCTTCGCCGCGTTGCAAAATTCTTTACAGCCCATGGCGTGGATGGAATTGTAGTACAGCATCAGGATGATCGGAATATTCGTCCGCTGCCTAAGCGATGTGACAGAGGCCAGGATTTTCCGAAGAGACGTCCCGTTCCGCAAGGCGCGCTCCGCAGCCTGCTGAATCACCGGTCCGTCCGCGATCGGATCCGAGAAGGGCACGCCCAGCTCGATGATATCGGCGCCTGCCTGTTCCAACGCCAAGACCAGTTGTTCTGTCTCAGCGAGTCCCGGATCTCCAGCCATCAGGTAGGCAATCAAGGCTTTCTTGTTGTCGGCCTTCAGCCGTTGAAACGTTACGTCGAGCCGGTTTTGAACCAACCCCACCCTCTGTCGCCCATTCGATGCTTTGCGCCGATCACGCATCACTCTTCACCCTTCCCCCTGCACCGATCACTTACAGAGACTCCCCTCGCATCCTCGCCACTTGCTGCACGTCCTTGTCGCCACGGCCAGAAAGGTTGGCGATGATGATCTGCGACTTCTTCAGTGTAGGCGCCAGCTTGACGACATGCGCGATCGCATGGGCGCTCTCGAGCGCGGGAACGATGCCTTCTTCACGGGCGAGAAGGTCGAAGGCCACCAGCGCCTCAGCGTCCGTCGCGGAGGTATAGTCGATGCGGCCCTGATCATGGTAGAGACTATGCTCCGGTCCGACAGCCGCATAATCGAGACCGGCCGATACCGAATGAGTCGAGTTAATTTGACCATTTTCGTCCTGAAGCAGATAGGTCATGGTGCCTTGTAACACTCCTGGCTTCCCGCCCGAAAACCGTGCCGCATGTTTTCCACTCTTGATCCCAAGGCCCCCGGCTTCCACGCCGATCATCTTGACCTTGGGGTCGCGGAGGAATGCATGGAAAAGACCGATCGAGTTGCTTCCACCCCCGACACAGGCCACAAGATAAGCCGGTAGCCGCTGTTCCGCTGAAAGAATCTGCTTCCGAGCTTCCCGTCCGATGATCGCCTGAAAATCGCGGATCATCATGGGATAGGGATGTGCACCCAAGACCGACCCCAACACATAATGCGTGGTTTGCACGTTGGTCGTCCAATCTCGCATGGCCTCGCTGATGGCATCCTTGAGGGTACGGCTGCCGGCATCGACGCCGGTCACGGTGGCACCCAACAGACGCATGCGGAAGACGTTCAACGCCTGCCGTTGCATGTCTTCCGTGCCCATATAGATCTCGCACTGCAGCCCGAACATGGCGGCCGCCGTGGCGGTTGCGACACCGTGTTGGCCGGCCCCGGTTTCGGCGATGATTCGTTGCTTTTTCATGCGCAAGGCAAGCAGAACCTGCCCGATCGCATTGTTGATTTTGTGCGCGCCGGTATGACAGAGGTCTTCCCGCTTCAAATAGATCTTGGCGCCGCCCAATTTCTTGGTCAGCCGATCGGCACGATACAGACTCGTGGGCCTCCCGACATATTGTTTGAGGTAGTAGGCGAGATCCACCTGAAATCGGCGGTCTTTTTTCGCCTTGGCATACTCCCCTTCCAACTCCAAGAGCGCCGGCATGAGGGTTTCAGGCACATACCGGCCACCATAGGAGCCGAACCGACCATGGCTATCTGGAAGCATCGGCATGTGTTTCACTCTCCTCAATGAATGTTTGCGAGTATAGCCATGGCACTCAGACGGGCACAAGTCTGGCCGCTTCAACAAAAGCTCTAAGCTTTATCCGGATCCTTCTTGCCCGGACTCTTTTCCACTCCGCTGCTGACATCAACCCCATAGGGCCGCACCAACCGGATCGCTCCAGCCACGTTTGCGGGGTTCAAACCACCCGCCAAAATGATCGGGGTAGACCGTGCCGCTTCCTCGGCCAACGTCCAATCGACGGTCTGGCCCGTGCCTCCATATGCTTGATCTGAAAACGCATCGATGAGAATCCCTCGCACGTTCGCGCGCCCTTGGAATTCGGCCAGGGCGAGAAATGTACCCCGATCCTTCAGCCGCAGGGCCTTCAGAACTGGACGTCCGAGGTCCTGACAATACAGAGCTGATTCATCTCCATGCAGTTGGGCCAAGGCAAAGCCGCATTCATCCATGAGTATTCGAACCCTCTCGGCCTCTGCATTGACGAACACCCCCACTGGGAGCACAAAAGGAGGAAGACCGGCAACGATGGATCTCGCCACCGCCGGCTCTACCCAACGCGGACTTTTGCGGTACATGACAAACCCCAAGGCATCCGCGCCCGCTGCCACCGCAACTTCGGCATCTGCTGTGTTGGTGATCCCGCAAATTTTTATTTTCATGGCGAATAACCTAAGCGGATTGCGCACCGCGCGGTCCGAGACCAAGCAACTCCCGAACCTTGTCTGCTGTGTGCTCGGCGCGAATGAGCGACTCTCCGATCAACATGGCATGCACCCCTGCCTCGATCAGCTTTGTCACGTCATCGCGATCGTGAATCCCGCTTTCACTGATGATCAGCTTGTCGGGAGGAATTCTCTTCGCCAACCGAAAGGTCACATTGAGGTCGGTCGTGAAGTTTCGCAAATCCCGATTGTTGATCCCGATCATTCTCGCGGTGGGAATCCACTCTAAGACTGTATCCAACTCCCTCTCGTGATGAATTTCGAACAGGCTGTCCATCCCAAGTTCGGTGGCCAAGGCGTAGAAATCCATCAGTTGCCGTCGTTCCAACGCGGCTACGATCAGCAAGACCGCGTCCGCCCCGTGGGCACGTGCTTCATAGAACTGCACGTCACCGACCATGAATTCCTTATTGAGCGCGGGGATCGGCAGCGCGCGCTTGATGTCTTCAAGATAGCGGAGGTCGCCTTGGAAAAATTCCTTGTCGGTCAAGACGGAAACAGCCGAGGCCCCATGCTCATGGTACGTGCGCGCAAGACCCAGATAATCGAACTGTTCCGAAAATTTCTCCCGCAAGAGCCCCAAACTCGGCGACGCTTTCTTGATTTCCGCGATCAAGGCCGGGCTGGTGGGAGATCTTGTCGCATCCAGCGTGACGGCAAACCCAAGAGCCGGCGGAGCGTCCCGGATCGCCGCCTTGAGGTCGGCCAGATAGGAACGGCTCTGTTTGTGTCTGAGTTCAGCCCGCTTGTGCTCAAGGATGCGATCGAGAATCATGAGTCCATCATGCCTGCGTGCGCGTCTTCTTGGTAAACGCGATGAGCCGATCCAGCTTCTCTGCGCCGGCGCCCGAGTCGATCGTCTGTTGGGCAAGAAGGAATCCGTCCATGAGTGTTTTTGCTTTCCGGCCTACGACCATGGCAGGCGCCGCGTTCAGGCACACGATATCCCGTTTAGGGCCCTTTCGGCCCTGTAGAATCTCTTTCGTTATCCGCGCGTTTTCCTCCGGCGAGCCGCCGACGAATTCTTTCCGCGCTGCTCGCCGGACCTCGAACTCCTCCGGCGCGATAAAATAACTCGACACCACACCACCCTTGCCCTCGGACACTTTCGTCCGGTCCGACAAGGTGATCTCGTCCAGGCCGTCCAGACCGTGAATCACGAAACAATGTTGCGATCCTAACTCTAGAAGAACACGCCCGAGAATATCCGTCCACTTCGGATCATAGACTCCCAGCACTTGGTGCGTGGCGCCGGCCGGGTTCGCCAGCGGACCAAGCACGTTCAGAATGGTCCGGATTCCCATCTCCTGTCGGACCCCGGCACAGTGTTTCATCGCGCCGTGATAGAGCGGCGCAAACAAGAAGCCGATACCGACTTCGTCGATACAATCGGCCACGCGGCTCGGTTCGAGATCGATCTTCACATCGAGCATGCTCAGCACATCCGCGCTGCCGGATCGGGAGGAAACGGAGCGATTGCCGTGCTTGGCCACGGTAATGCCGGCCCCTGCAACCACGAACGCCGCTGTCGTGGAGATATTGAACGTATCGGCCCCATCCCCACCCGTTCCGCAGGTATCGACTACGATCGACGATCCGACCCTGATTCGGATCGCTCGTGACCGCATGGCGCGTACCGAACCGACGACCTCCGCGGCTGTTTCACCTTTTTGCCTGAGTCCCATGAGATAGGCGGCCATCTGAGCCGTGGTTGCAGCCCCGTCCATGATCTCCAACATGACCGTCTCGGCCTCTTGCGCGGAGAGGTCGGTCCGGTCAGCCAATTTCGCGAGCGCGTCTTTGATCATGGTTACACAGAGTAGGAGAGGGCTAGAGTTTTAAAAAGTTTCGGAGCAGATCTTTTCCGACGGTCGTCAGGATCGATTCCGGATGGAATTGGACCCCTTCGACACACAGTGTTTTATGGCGGATTCCCATGATCTCACCATCGGCGGTCTCGGCGGAAATCACGCAACAATCGGGAAGATTGGCCCGATTCACGATGAGAGAATGATAGCGCGTCGCTTCAAACGGATTGGGTAACGACTGAAAGATGGTTTTGCCGTCGTGCTCGATCTGCGATGTCTTCCCATGCATCAAGCGGGGAGCGCGGACGACCTCTCCTCCGTATGCAACGGCCATCGACTGATGCCCCAAACAGACGCCGAGAATGGGCAGCTTCCCTCCAAACCGACGAATCGCCTCGACTGAAATACCGGCTTCCCTTGGCGTGCAGGGTCCCGGTGAAATCACAAGACGGCTCGGATGCAACTCCTCGATCTGGTCGAGCGTAATCTTGTCATTTCGATAGACTTGCACATCCTCACCCAATTCTCCGAGATACTGAACGAGGTTGTAGGTGAAGGAATCGTAGTTATCGATAACAAGGAGCATAAATGGCTTAACCACCCGTAACCGTAGCACGATAGCAGAAATGGAGTAGTTCGCTCCAGTGTTATGACACGGACGGAGTTTCCTAAACCGCGGGACCCGCGGTCAATTCGTGTCGGGGATCCCAGGTGGGGGCGGATCGGTCCTGCGAATCGTTTGATCGTGCAGCCGCCCGAGGGTGCTCTCAATCAGACTGTTCAACTTATCCGCCGCGCCGTCGACGGCTTGATCCACGGTCGCGGCCTGGTGCGCGACCGCCACGGGCTTGCGTCCTTCGAGGCGTGCTTCCATCATGCAACGGATGTCGTCCTGGCCGCCCTTCTTGTTGCTGTTTTCATCGCTCAGGTGCAGCTCCACACGCGTGATGCGATCGCTGAACCGGCTCAGAGCACTCTCCACGACGGCCCTAATCTGAGCGGCCAGGGTCTCGTCACCTTCAATGTTCCGGTCGGTATTGATTTGAATCTGCATGATGGCTCCTTAGTGAGAGTGCTTGGTTCAATAGCGGTAAACGGCTGCCAGTCCCGTCTCCATCCTCATCCGCTCGACCGGAATCACCAGGACTTGGCCCCCCATCTTTCTTTGCGACCAGCTCGCCTAGATCGTCAAGCAGATCATCGACTTGCGGGTGGGTCTGATCAGCAAGTTTGACCTGACCCGTTGCGCTGTTCAACCGGCCGCCAATCTGGCGGTCGGCCTCGATCAGCAGGGTCGCAACCCGGCCGGCCGCAGCCGCCTGGGCGACCTGCGTCAGGTCGTCATGGCCAAGCCCCTTAGACCGGGCTTGTTCGAATTCTTCAATCAGTCCGGTCAGCCGAGCCTGGTACTGAGGCTCGACGACCCGCCAGGCGAGGACGCGGAGTTCTGTTTCCGGCACAGAGTCAGGGTTGATCATGATCCCCTCGGAGACGAGAAATGGGTTGTGACTGACCTTGTGAAAACGAGGATGATGCTCCGGCAGCGCCGCCAGGATCGGCGGGAGGCCCGATGGTAGAGAGTGGTGATCCAGGACTGCACGGTCGATCGCACGAAAGAACCGCTCTGCGTCGATGTCTTCCACTTCTTTTATCCCACCCTGGTTGTGGTGCGTGGGCCTGCTCACCCCTCCAGAAGCGCCGTAGGAGGCCACCGGCTGGTGCGGTTCAGTCAACTCATTGCCCAAAGCTTCGGTGATCGCCTGCAATACTTCCGGGGCAGGATCGATTCGTCGAGCGTGTTGCGGTCTCCCTCGAAAAGTTGGATCTTGCGGAGGCTCAGCCCCAGTACCTGATACCGATCGACTGATTGGAGGAAACGTCGAAGAGGCTTGATGTGGAAGCTGTCGGCCATGACGGCCAGTTCGGCAACCGTCCGCTGAAGCTGGAACACTCGAAATAGATCAGGTCCGCCCAACGCGGCCAATCCATCCCGCGTATGGTTCCAGAAGTCATGATCGTGGGCAAGGGCTTCGAACGGTTCCAGAAGGAGTCGGGTCTCCACGGCTGGATATGCCTGCCGCAGTGATGCGTCCAGCTCCTTTGTGAGATTGCGAAACCGAATCGGGTCCTGCTGATTCTCGGGATGCGTCCGATGGGTCGGCTGGTACAGCGAGAGACAAGGCGGCTGACGACCCGACGCCAGTTCAGACAGTGATTCACCGGTGAGCAAGGTGCTCTTATGTGTCATGTCCTGCCTCCTGTTCCTAACAGGATGCTGAAAAAGTCTCCCAGCGGCGTTCTCGCGTCGCTCAGAGGCTCAACGTACCGAAGCGTACGCCTCGCCTCTTCGCTCGCTGCGGCCTTGCTGGACAGCCTTTTTGAGCATCCTGAAGTTATTCTGACGTTAGGACCGTAATGCAAAACCCAGCCATAGTGTGGGCATCAACCGAGTTGATCCGCAGCCTGCTAATGAAGTCGCGTCCATGGGTTTTCAGTTTCGCGAATCATGGTTCCCACGTCCATGACCTCACAGTCTTGTCGAGCTAGCCGCCGCGTTGCCGTAATAGCTCAAGAGCTGCTGCTCGTACTCCGGGCTTATCGAAACCTCTGGGGTGTACTCGGGACCGTTCGCGATGGTCTGCCTCGTCAGGCCGACGCGGACTGTGCGCTCCGCCCAGTTCACCGCGTGAATCCATGGCGGCGCGATCAGCACGTTCTTGCTGGACAACCAATTGCCGCAGTCTACGGCGAGGTACCGGATAATCCAGGTGTCGTCATCGACGATGAAGTCTTCCACACGGCCGAATTCATCGTCGCGCGCCCGAATGTCATACCCGATCACTTCATTGGCGCTGCGCAAGTGCGGATCATCGATTGTCTCTGTCGCTGGCGGTCGCTGTTCTATCCCTGCCTGAGCGCCTGCTTGCAAAGCCGCCACAGCTTCAGCTTGTGTGCCGGCGGCCGGCGGCATGAATCCCGCCTGTCCCGTCCAGTAGAGAGGCCATCGGTAGTACGCGCGGAGTTCACTCTCCTTTTGCCGAGACACCGGTTTATCCGTCTCTACGCCGGGGCTCTGCTCCACTTCGTGCCTGGTCAATCTAACTGGAAATCGGCGCGAGTCCCAGCCGGGGCGATCCAACGCTTCCGGAGCAATCAACACAGAGCGGCCGGTAAGCCACCCGCCGGTATCGACGACTAGGTACCGAATGGTCCAGGTCTCGTCGTCGAAATAAAAATCTTGCACCGTCCCGATCTCATCATCCGTCGCCTCGATACGATATCCCGTCAAATCCTTCACTCGACGCAGCATGATGGTCTCCTTTCATCGTGACGTTTCTCTTGCAGCCATGCGCCAAGGGCTCGCGAGGGACTCCTCGGACGGTGAATCTTGTGTCCATCCGCTTTGCTGGAAGAACCACGTCATGATCCAACCAACCCTGGCCCATTAGTATGTATGCGCGTGCTCCATAACGATCTCGAGCCGGCCCTCGACCTTCAGCACCTGCGTCTCGACCGAGCCGTCCGTGCGGCGCTCGAATCGGAGGCTCGGCGCGCGGGGAATGAGGATCCTCGCGACACTCGATGTAGCCGTCCACGTTCCGGTCTCCACGCTCGATCATCCATGTAAGCGGAGCCTTAATGTGCGGACGCAGCTCTTTGTCCTTCCGGTCTGTCACGAGCGCGCCGCCGTGGCGCCGTTGCCGATGAGCCCATGATCCTCCAGCGGCAGGTATCCATCCCTGCGACGCAAGGGAGCAAATTGTGCGGATTGTTCGATAGCCATCACGTAGGTGATGAGGGAGGCAAGAAGCAGCCGGCTCATGAGTTATGGTTCGATCGAGGACTCAGACCTCAGCGCCGAGGCCCACTCATTTACCGCACGACCTCTTGCGTCTTTCGACGAGATGGCCTGGCGAATCCGTTCCTTCACCGTCTCCGGATCGCTCAATCCCCGGAATCGAAGGACCTGTTTTCCACCCGACGTGACCACGACAGTTCCAATTCCAAACAGAGAAGCGATCGGACCTTGCCGGATGAACACATCGTCGACATACGCCAGTGCCACCGCTGCGATCCCACGGCCTGTGTAGCCGTTTCTCACGACGAGGCGCTTCCGGGTCAACTCGTAGCGGACCCATCGCCTCATGAGCGCTGCCGTGCCGATTAAGAGCAATGCGCCGGCCAACCACGCCCCCCATCCCGGGAAATCGAATCGCGAAAACAGGACCGCCCGCCAGGCGACGAGTCCAGCCATGAGATAAAGCCAACTGAACTGGCGCCAGGAGGGATAGCTCGACCAGACGACGACCTCGCTCATGTATTGACGTAACCATGCGGCTCACCTCTTCAGCAACTCGCACATTCCCTAGTCTGTTCAGTTCCGAAAGGAGAGAGGTCGAAATAGAGGACGACGCGCGCCGGAGAGCAGCGCGTTGACCAATAAACACAGCACGATGATCGCCGCCTCTATCATGTTAGGTATGCCTTCGATGCCTGCAATGGCATGCCAAGTCAAAACTCCCGGATGATCCGGAAACCAGCCTCAGGTAGGATAAATCCTGTGGTCACACGTGCCCCGACCCCGGCTTGAATCATCCAATGTAGATCGATCCCATAATGCAGTTGTGGCATGACCAGGAACTCGGTATTGCCCCCGAGCACCTGGCCGAGGTTCGTTTCGATCCCCGCCACCATCCTGTCCGTCACATCTGCGAAGAGAGTGACGTTGGAAAGCAATTCGACAGCTTTATTCGCCACTGGCCCGATGACTTCGGCCCGGCGGACGAGACCTGTTTAAGATGAGAGGGTCTCCAATCGTGACATCACTCCGCAGGCAGCCGTTCGTAGGTCGATCGTTCGTCAGAGAAACTCATGTGTCCATAAATCAAGTAGCCGTTATATGCCCGCGCGGTTTCCCGCACCCAGCCCATGCTCAACATCGTCAACATGGCGCAGGCGGCGATCCCGATGAGGAGCTTGGGACTCGCGCGATCCTGACCGTCCGCACGACTGGTCTTCCACCAGGAGGCAGGACCGGCGAAGGAACGCAGGAAGAGGATCCAATTCAGCAAGCCGAAGAACACGAGTGCCGCGATCGCGAAATATTTATTCGGCTGCATCTTGCCGAGCGGATTGATCGCGGCGTCGGTCATTCGGGACAGGAAGGGAACGTGCTGCAGTTGATACGGCATGGCAAAGACGATCCAGGCGACAATGAGCACGGCCAAGGACACGGGAAGAATTAAGCGGGCGGCGCTGTCCGGCCTGCTGCTCGAACGGACGGCGCGAAGAATGTACAAGGATCCGAGCACGGCGATCAGTCCGTAGAGAAGGGCGACCAGATCGAACAGCCATGAGCGCCCGCCGAGCATGAGCGTGTGGAAGGCCTGCGGTTCGGCGTACCGAACATGAAGCAAATATTGGTAGCCGATCACCGGCATCATCAACAGCGATCCGAAGCCCACGCCGAAACACCAGCCGCCGGCCCAGCGATAGAAGCGGCGGTCTTCCTCTACGTGCGAGCGCAGGAACGCGATGCCGCACAAAGCCGCAAGGACAAACCCGGCCCACGTCAAGTTGCCGAACCACCGATGGAGGTCGAGATCGATCATGGTGGGGTTCAAGATGTTGGCCCATGCCGAGTCAAGAGGATGGGGCGTCAACATATACGAGGCGGTGATATCGATGAAGAGCATCGCGACCACCGCGCAGATGGCGGCAAGCCAGGCGAACGCGAGATGGACGTTTCTGCGCCATCCGGCGTCCGAAGACCAGGCCCATAGGTAATACCAGGCATAGGCGAAGACGGCCTCCCCCAGGAACAATCCCGCTTCCAGCACGAACGGCCAGAACATGATCCGAAAGATCTTGTGCCAAAACCGGGGCCAAAAAATGTTGAGCGTGAAAATCAAGGATACCCCGAGAAACGAGATCGTGGCGGTGCTCACTACCAGGGCGAACGCAATCATGTGCGCCAGCCGTCGATACCGGGGCTGATCCGTCACATGCGCCAGCGTGGCCACGACGGCGCCGATGACCGCGCTGCCGACAACCAATGTGGCGAACAGGCTGTGGCTCAGCGCCGCCGAGGCAATGGCGATGCGTCCGTACATCAGTGGTAGATTGAGGGGATCGAAGTCCATACGAGTCCAAGAGGTTAAGGTTGAGGTTGAGGCTTCGGCTGAGCCGGTGGGATCTCAGCTTCAGCCTCCACTCCTCCTTGTCGATGGCGATCGAGTGCCGGTTGCCTGGCCTCATCCTGCAGCGAGATGACCGTTCGCACCGTATAGGGACGCCGGGCCGTTTCCCGGATGGTGCCCATCGTCAAGTACGTCAACGCCGCGATGACGGCCAGAGCGGCTGAAAGATATCGAATGAACGGTCTTTGGTATTGCTCGGGCTGCGCAACTTCCGTGAACAGGCTACGGGCTCGGTATAGCGCCATGGCGCTCAGCGCCACAAGGGCGAAGGTCCAGACGCGCCGAAGATCCGGGTGGCCGACGGACAGCACCATCGCGAGCGCAAGCAGGCCGGCGGCCACAGCGCTCCACGGCATCGGCGTCTCGCTCGAGGATGCGCTGTGAAGCCACAGATGGTTGCCCAGGAACAACGAGCCGATCAGTAAAAATTGTGCATAGAGCCACGGCTGATAGGGACCCTGCGTCAGTTGTCGATAGGCGTCCGGCGCGGATGCACTGATCGTCTTGGCGTACAACAGGCCGCTCAGCGGCTGAATCATCAACATGATAAATCCGATCAACAGGCCCATCTTCAACAGACGCGCATAGTAGTCGGCGTTCTCCCCTCGAGCGGAGGCGAGCCGCCACGCAGCATATCCTGCCACCACGTATCCGGCCATGACGAGATTCCCCAAAAAGCGATGCGCGACCAAGGGACCCCAGGTGGGATTTGCGAGGCGACTCCACGCGCCGTCGGCCTGCGTCGGGGTGAGCATGTACGACCCGATGCCGTCGAGCACGGCGACCCAGATGAACATGAGCGCGGCCGCGAGGAATCCGAGCGCGCGATGGAGGCCTGGGCTCTTCGCGCGCAACGCATCCCAATAGTGGTAGTAGGGATAGAGCGCAAAGAGCTGGAAGAGAAAGGCGATCATCGCGACGAAGATCGGGTAGCGGAATCGGTTGAACAAGTGCGTGATTCGTCAACGGAAACAAACCGATGAACAGATCCACCATGACGACGGCCAAACACCAAGCTCGCCGTATAGGTGACGATCGTAAATCTGGTCATCGATCGGGCGGCCTCGAGCAACCAAGGGCGCGTTTCTCCCATTGATTCGGCCAGCGGCGCGAGCATCATGAATCCGACTCCCAAACCGGCGAGCAGGATGTGCAGGAGAGCGAACAGGCCCACCGCGAGGCTGTTTCCGATCAGAGGAAATTCGATGGCAGGAAGTGTCGGCATGATGGATGTAGGTTCGGCGTACCGGCGGTCGTTACTATTAAGATTGAGACAACGATTTGACGTACGCGGCCACCGAGCGTCGCTCTTCGGCGGACAATTCGCCTTTAAAGGGCGGCATCACATCCTTCCCCTCAACCGCGAGCCCATACGTCACAGTATCGTAGAGCGCTTCGACGGATAGTCGCTGCACATCCGGGTGATGGAGATTCGTCGGCTTCTCCTTAAGGTATGGGGCAACCGTCCCTTCTCCGGTCGCCTGAGTGCCGTGACAATGCGCGCAATTGATGTGAAAGAGCCTGGCGCCCTCATCGAGGGCTGCCGGCCGACCAGCGCTGGGAGTGATCGAGCGGCTGTCGCGCGGCACACTTCCCACCGGCGAATGGAGACGCGGACTTTCTTGGGGTTGATAGGACGGCTGCTCTTGCATGTCTCGCGAACAGCCGGCAAAAGGGGCAATGAGGCACAGCGCGGCGAGCCCAGCGACCACAGCGGCTGGTCCCGCCTCTCCCTCAGATGTCCGACGGTTCGAGGCCGCTTCGTTCCGACGACCGGATTTCCACCGCCCCGGCTCGCTGCAACAGATCTCGAACCTGACTCACCCGAGCCGGATCGGTCGGTGGCGAGACCACCAGCATGAGATAACCGTCATCGATACGCGGCTCTCGTTCGGCAATATGCCGATGGGCGCGCCTGATACCGACGATCATCGTCACAAAGGTCGTCACAATCGCGAGCAGCATCATCGTCTCATAGGAAATGATGGCGACGATCGGCGCCGCAACGATCGGCTTGCCTCCCGTCATCAAGGGATACATGGCGGCGGTTCCACCCGCGAAGAAGATACCCACAGCTGATTCCAACGAGGCCGGCGATCATCGTCACGAGATACAGAGGCATGGCGCCGACGCGCGCCGAAGCCTGCTCGGACAACGGCAACGGCGTCATGATCGACACCTGCTCGTCCGCAATGCCGGCCTCGCGCAGCGATTGCATCAAGGAATCCAGCTTAACGTCCTGCTGAAAGAGCGCCGTCAGGGTTGTCCCGGTCATCCATGGTCAGAGGAGCGCAAACGTCCTTCCTTTTCTTCCCATATGGAAATGATCGGCACGAATTTGACCGCCAACAGATAGAGGAGGATCGCCAGGGCGAACGATCCCAAGAGCATGGTCAGCTCTCCCCATGACGGGAAATAACTGCTCCAGTTGTACGGCAATCGGGGCCGTGCCAGCGGCGGAACGATGATCAACATCCGCTCGATATACATGCCGAGATTGATGCCGATGCCGACCAGCATCATGCCGAGCGGCCACCGGCGAAAGGCCGGTAGCGTCACGGTGCAGAGCGGAATGACATAGATCAGCGTAAGCATCGATCCAAAAGGGCGCCGCATAGACCCCCGAGACGATAGCCGTGAGGATTGCCACGTGATCGGGAATTTGGCCGTACCAGACGGTGAGCTGATCGGCAAAGTAGAGATAGGCCAGGCTCAGCGTCGTGACGACGAGCAGCTTCCCCATCTTGTCGAAATGCTCCGGCCCGATGTAGGCCTCCAGCCGATAGGTGCGTCGCACGAAGTACATGCCGATCACCACCATGCCGAGTCCTGAATGAACGGCGCCGATCACGAAATAGGGCGCGATGACCGTGGAATGCCAGCCCGGCACCAGCGACATGCCGAAGTCCCATCCGACGATCGAATGGACGGAGATCATCACCATCACGATCAGCGGCGTGATGATACGGATGGCGGTATTGAGCAGCTCCCATTCCTTCTGCGTGCCCTTCCATCCGAGGCAGAGCATCGCATACAGCCGCTTGCGCCAGCCGCCGATCCGATCCCGCGCCAGCGCGAAATCGGGAATGAGCGGCAGGTAGAGATAGATTGCGCTGGATGTCGAGTAGGTAAACACCGCCATCGCGTCCCACATGAGCGGAGACCGGAAGTTCGGCCAAATCTCCCGCTGATTCGGATAGGGGATCAGGTAATACCATCGCCACACGCGGCCCAAATGATAGAAGACGAAGAGCATGGCGATCGTGACCGAAATGATGGTCATCAATTCGGCGATGCGCGTGACCGGCCTCCTCCATTGCGCTTTGGTCAGCCGCAGCACGCCCGAGATGAAGGTGCCGGAATGGCTGACGCCGATCCAGTAAACGAAGGACGCGATGTAGGCTCCCCAAAAGACAGGCGGATGCAGATTCGTCTGTCCGATACCCGTCTGGATTTGATAGACCCATGCGCCGGCGCCGGCCGCCGCGATGGCCGTCAGGACGAACACCAGCGACAGATAGCCGGCACTCACGCCGTGAAGCGGGGCGAGCAGATCCCGATTGATCGTGGGCATGTCGGCCCACGTTGGATATCCCGCAGCCATCATGTGATCCGTTTCAAATAGGTGATGGCCGGATGCGTCCCGAGCGATTCCAGAAGATGGAACCCCCGGTCCTGCCGCGCCAGTTTTGAAACTCGGCTGTCGAGATCGTTGCGGTCGCCGAAGATCAGCGCCGACGTCGGACAGGTCTGGACGCAAGCGGGCACGATGTCGCCGTCTCGCACCGGCCGCCCTTCTTTTTCTGCTCGTTCCTTTCCCTGCCGGATACGCTGAACGCAAAACGTGCATTTTTCCATGATGCCGTTCTGTCTGACCGTCACATCGGGATTCAGTTGTTCCGCCAGCGGCTCGTCCCAATGCGGGTCGAACCAATTGAACTGCCGTGCGGTGTAGGGACAATTGTTGCCGCAGTAGCGGACCCCGATGCAGCGGTTGTACACCTGCGCGTTCAGTCCTTCCGGTGTATGGTACGAGGCGTACACGGGACAGACCGGCTCGCAAGGCGCATCGTCGCAGTGCTGGCAGAGCACCGGCATGAACCGCGCCTGCACGTTCGGGTATTCGCCTTCCCAATAGCGCTCGATTCTGATCCAATTGATCGCCCGCCCCTGCGCGGTTTCGTCTTCGCCGGAAATGCGGATGTTGTTTTCCGCATGACAGGCCACGACACAGGCCTCGCAGCCGGTGCAACGATCGAGATCGACGACCATCTCCCACTTATGAGGCTTCTGTTGTTTCGTGTCGGTCATGGTGCTTTCTCCGTGTAAGTGAGAAGTCCTGAGTGTCTGGGTCCTGAGTTCTGAGTTGAGTCCGGATAACTCAGCACTTCACTTTACCGATTCATCGCCGACTGATCGTGATCAATTCACTCTGTTCCATCGCGGGTTGTTCGAGCGTCACCAGTCGTCCTTTCGCGCCGGAGGGCTCGACGCGAACCCTGGTAGCGCCTATTGCCAAAGTCCCGGTCACGCCGTCCAGGGCCGGGGCCAGCAATTCGATCGGGATTGACACCGCGGTTCTTGGCGTACCGGCCATAGCTCGAATGACCTTGTCCGAGCGGCATAGCCACGACATCGGGCCGAATGCCTGGAAATAGTACGGCCGGCGCCTCTAGCGATCCGAACGGCGAAATGACCCGTACCAGATCGCCTTGGTGAATGCCGAGTTCCTGCGCGGTCTTGGGGTTTACTTCCACCCAAGATCCCCACACCACTGTCGTCAATGTGTCTGGTAATTCTTGGAGCCACGGTCGATTGGCGCCCTCACCATGCCCAATCGTCATGGAGGGATAGGGATGGAGGACAAACGGAAACTCGCGCTCTCCGCCGGAGAAGAGCGCCGGTTCGAACCACCGCGAGGGAGTGAAGTTTAATGGAAGCGAGCCACGGTCCGGCTCCTGCCACCACCCTCCCTGCTGGAGGTGTGCGACCCATGCCTTATCAAACCAATCGGGCGTGTCTTCGTGCGGCTTGCGGGCAAGAAATGTTTTCCATCGCTCGCGCAGCAAGTCGTAGAAGGTCGTGTGATTGCGCGTGACCGAGTTTCAACCGGCGACTCACGTCAAGAATCGTGTCGCCGATCTGGCGGGTGTCATACAAGGGTGTCACGACCGGCTGGGACAATCCAATGAGCCTCTGTCGCAGCCTCGGCAACATGATCGCCCCATGACTCCAGCGCGTCTCGATCCGGTAATAGGATGTCGGCCCATTCGGACGATTCGTCGAGAAATGAGCTGAAGCTCACGATGAACGAGGCCCGTTCAAAAACTTTCTTGATGGGCACCGACGGCGGCATCGTGAAGAGCGGGTTGCAGCCGTACAGCATCAGTACGGGCCATGCGCCGGTCTTCTCCTGTTCATCGACCAGCTCGAACACCCTCCGTTGCGGTCAGCCATGGGATCGAACGGTCAGGACGGTCTCCGTCGCGCCTCAATCGACGCGCGGCGGTTGTTTTGCCCACATGCTCGACTAACGCATTCAAGCCGTTGATCGCAATCAATGAGACCGTCTCATTCGTCTGAGCGCAGCTCGTGCCGCCACCGATGGCCAGCGGGGATCGCGCGGAAGCGAAGTCGTGGGCCAGACGAACGATCACGTCGGGTGAAAGTCCCGTAGCGCTTGCAACCTCTTCGAGCCGAGCCTTGCCATAGAACGCACGATATCGGTTCAGTTCCTTCCCAGAGAGTCGAGTTCCATGATCATCGAGAATAATTTTTCCGATGCCGAGCGCGAGCATCCCTTCAGTGCCCGGACGGATGGGAAGCCATTGGTCGGCATTCGCGGCAGTCACCGACATCCGAGGCTCAATATGGATGTATCGACCACGCATCGTTGGGCGGCCCTGTCGCATGTGACCGAAGGCCATGCCCATGGCGACCGGCGACAGCCAGTGTTCGAGAAAGGGAGCGCCAAAAGAAAGCAGATAGTCCGTATGAGCCAGGTCGTAGAACGGCGCCACGTCGGAGCCTACGCTCTCACGCCATGCGGCATGCAGCGGCAATTCGGCATCCGGCGCGTAGAAGTAGAGCCGCCCCCCCAAGGAAGCCATAAAATCCGACAACAGTCGCGCAAGGGTTCCTGAGAGCGGCCTGGTCACCATCAGCGGCGGAACGGTCACATCTTGAAATGCCTGCGCGTAATGACGCAGGCCTTCTTCCCATTCTATTGGAGTGAATTTTCCTTCTCCTCGACGGCCCTCTCGTTGAAACGGTCGTCTGAGTCGATCAGGATTGTAGAGACCTTGTAACGAGGCTTGTCCTCTTGCACAGAGCTTTCCATGATTCAGCGGGTGGTCGGGATTGCCTTCGACTTTTTTGGCTCGGCCTTCCATGGTGCGGACGATCACACCGCAGCCGGCCGTGCATTCCTGACAGGTGGACGCATACCAATCGGCGACTCCCGGCACGATCTCATCGTCCGGCAGAACGTACGGAACCAACCGATGCATCTCGCGCTCACAGCCAGGAAGCAGTGATCCTGCCGCAGCCAGCCCGGCCGCTTTGAGAAATGTTCGTCGTTTGAGGTCCATGTTTCTTTTTGTTTCTCTTGTCTATTTGGTTTGTTTGGTTTGTCTAGTTTTCAGAAAACGAAATCAACCAAACAAACCAGAAAAACCAAACGAACCGTTCGTTACTTGTGGCACGTCAAACAGTCCTGGGACGCGCCGCGTTGTCGATGGCACGTCAGACACCAGCCCATTTCGTAACTGGCGGCGCGCGGCGTGTGAGACGTGCGCTCCACATGGCCGTGGCAATCGACGCATTGCAATCCAGTCCTCAGATGCATGTCATGCGTGAAATAGACAAAGTCCGGCAACCGATGAAGTCTGATCCAGGGAATCGGTTCTTGGTTCTCCCAATAGGCCAAGAGCTTCAGCGTCTCCGGGGTCTCGTTGCCGAGATTTCGATGACAACTCATGCAGAGTTGCATCGAGGGCACGTTCGCGGCGGCAGACATAGCCGCCGAGCGATGGCAATAGAGGCAATCGATCTGCAATTCGCCGGCATGCCGGGCATGACTGAACGACACCGGTTGAAGATCTTGTTCACCAGAATCTGAACTTCCGGCGGAATATAAAGTGCCGATGGCCATCGCGACGAGACCCGTCAGGCTGAGCGCCAGCATTGCTCGCACTTGCGGGGTATGGAACCGTAACCACGCCACGCGTTCTGCTCCCGAACGAGTATCCACAACGCGACACGCACGCGCCTGCGAGTATTCGGTGCAAATTAGAGGCCTTCGTGTATCGGTCGAAGCGGAGGCGAATGTCGTAGCGGCAGATGGATCAGGCAGGCAAGAGACCGGACAAACTGTCAGTACAGGGACAGGTTATCCGACTGACAGGTGCTTGATGTATCGATGACAAACAGCATGGCAAGAAATGGATGATGGTGAATGGTTCATGATGGAAACGAGAACCCTCTTGTGCCTCTTCACCCCATTAACCATGAGCCATGAACCATTCCCTATTCCAATCCCTGCTCGGCCAGTTCGATGGCCTTCATCATGGCGCGGGATTTGTTGCAGGTTTCTTCGTACTCATGTTCCGGGTTCGAGTCGGCGACGATGCCGGCGCCGGCCTGGATGAAGGCCCGACGGCGCGAGACAACGACCGTGCGGATATTGATGCACATGTCCATATTGCCGGAAAAACTGACGTAGCCGACGGCGCCGGCATAGGGCCCGCGTCTGGTCGGCTCAAGTTCCTCAATGATTTCCATCGCTCTGATCTTGGGGGCGCCGGACACGGTGCCGGCGGGAAAGCAGGCCTTCAGCACATCATACACCGTCTTGTTCGAGCACAGCTTGCCGGTGACATTCGAGACCATATGCATGACATGCGAGTACCGCTCGACATTCATCAACGACTCGACCTGGACGGATCCTCGTTCAGCGACACGACCGACATCATTGCGTCCGAGATCGACCAGCATAATATGCTCGGCTCGTTCCTTGGCATCGGCAAGAAGACGGCGCCCCAATTCCACGTCCTCATCCATTGTCGCGCCGCGCCGTCTGGTTCCGGCAATCGGACGCACCGAGACAAGCCCATCCTCGCACCGCACAAGAATTTCTGGAGACGAGCCCACAAGTTCAACTCCTGCAATCCGGAGGTAATACATGTACGGCGACGGATTTACGAGGCGCAGGGCCCGATAGAGTTGAAACGGAGGAGCCTGTAGATTCGTTTCCCATCGTTGCGACAGGACACACTGAAAGATATCTCCGGCCCTGATGTATTCCTGAGCGCGAGAAACGATCTTCTCAAAGTCCGCCTTGCTCATATTGACGGTGAAACGAATCGGAGATCGTCTACGTCTCGGCTTGACAGGTCGAAGCGGTCGACGAATTCTGGCGATGATCGCTTCAATTCTGCCTGTCGCGTCACGATAGGCCGAACGAATATCCCGTTCCGACAGGGACTTGACATGTGCGTTGGCGACGACCTTGATCTTCTGCGACACGTTGTCGAAGATGAGCAGCGTCTCGGTCAAGAGAAACGCAAAGTCCGGAATATCGACATGCTCCTTCCTTCGAGAGGGAAGATCCTCGAACGTCTGCGCCATGTCGTAGCCGAGGTACCCGACGGCTCCACCTACGAACCGAGGCAGATCCGGAACCGTGACGGGGCGATACGTCTCCATGATCTCCCGCAGACGGTCCAGCGGCGCGCCTCTGCTTGGTATCCGACGACGATGCGATCCCTTCTTCACGCACAGATCGCCACGATCTTCATAGATGACGAGTGGAGACCCACTCCCGAGGAAGGAATATCTGGCCCACTTTTCTCCCCCTTGAATACTCTCCAGCAGGTATGCCGATGGGCCATGATCGATCTTGGCAAAGGCCGAGACGGGCGTATCGTGGTCCGCCAAGACTTCACGGAATAATGGAATGAGATTGCCCTGCTTTGCATACGAGCGAAACTCATCCAGGGTGAGTGAATAGGTCGCAGCCCGCATGTTGTTCCGCTTACTCTGCCCCCACCACGAGCTTCTGTCCGATCTCGACGATGTCATCCGGCAGCTTATTCAGCTTCTTCAACTTATCGACCTCGACTCCATACCTCCTGCTGATGCTGAAGAGGGTCTCCCCAGGCTTCACCACATGCACCATCCCCTCTGTGACCTTCAATGCGGAAGCCGGCTCGGTCACAGCCGCCATGCTTTTGTCTGAAAGATTGCCTCGGCTGCGTCCGCCGGAGGCAGCTTTCGGCGGTTCGGATTTTTTCGGTTTGACATAAGATGACTGGCCCTTCCGCTGCATATCCTCCAAGGCTTTTCGCTCCAGCACGGTCGCTTCCCGGATCGCTTCCGCCTCTTCCTGGAGGCGCCCCATCTGCTCCCGTGCCACTTGCACCTGCGAAGACAGCTCGCGATTCCTCGCTTCAAATTCAGCCAGTTCGGCCTTGGAGTGCCTGACTTCGCTGTCCAGCTCAGCCGTCCGCTTCTCTTCCTGTGCCAGGAGGCGCTGAAAATTCAGGCTTCGCGCTTTTTCTGCATTGTATTTCTCTTCTAACACGACACACCCACTTGCCAGCAAACCACTGCAGAGCAGTATCCCTAATAAACGGATCCTCCGCGCGCGCTCACAGACCTGCTGCTCTCCCTTCTGCATATATCCTCCTTTGCCCAGGCTCTCTGCCAAACTTCAGACCTGCCGAAGAGACGCTTAGAATAGAGGCCACTGATGCGAAAGTCAAAGCGGACGGGGTCTGTCGGGTTTGACCGTTTCAGCGGCCCTATGCTACGGTCAGCACGGTTCAGGCCTCTTTTCCCCTCTCATGCCGAACGTCATCTGTCATGGCACCCTAGAGATGATCGTCGAGCTTCACCTCGTTGAGAGCAGCGATGCGACAGAATTCACTCCCTAATGACTCTCCGTCCTCTTCGAGGGCTCCTCTCGCCGAGCAAGAGCGACTCGCTCAACTCAAGAACCGGATCAGGCACCACGACTATCTCTATTACGTCAAGGACCGCCCTGAGATTTCTGATGGGGAGTATGATCGCTTGTTTCGAGAATTGACCGACCTCGAACGGACTTACCCGGAGCTGGTCACCCCCGATTCCCCCACCCAGCGCGTCGGTGCCCCCCCGTTGGAAGAACTCGGCAAGGTACCGCACGAACGGCCCATGTTGAGTCTTGATTCCTTGGTGAAATCCGATGAGGTTCTGGCCTTCGACCAGCGGATGAAACGTGAGCTGGGCACGGACCACATCGAGTACACGGTCGAGCCAAAATTCGACGGTCTGTCGGTTGAACTGGTCTACGACCACGGGACGTTTGTTCGTGGTTCAACCCGCGGTGATGGAAACGTCGGCGAGGATATCACCATTAATCTCCGCACGATTCGATCGTTGCCGTTACAGTTGCAGGCCGGCACATACCCGGATCATCTGGTCGTGCGGGGCGAAGTGTATATGCGCCTCTCCGACTTTCAGGCGCTCAATCGTCGAATGACCGAACGGGGGGACGACGCCTTTGCAAACCCGCGCAACGCCGCCGCCGGTTCTCTTCGGCAACTCGATTCGCACATGACCGCCTCTCGGCCGCTGGTCGTCACGTGCTATGAAGTGATGACGATGACCGGAGCCCCTCCTTCGTCGCACTGGGCTGAACTGGAGACGTTGGCCCAGTGTGGACTTCCGGTCCCTCATCTTCGTCGACGATGCGAGACCATCGAGCAAGTCTTGGCATTTCACCGGGAAACGGAGGACCAACGCGACACTCTCCCTTATGAAATTGATGGAGTCGTGGTGAAAGTCGATCGCGTGGATTGGCAAGCGCGGCTGGGAATGAAATCCAGAAGCCCTCGTTGGGCCATCGCCTTCAAGTTTCCGCCTCGAAAGGAAATCACTGAAGTACAGGACATTGTCATCTCCGTCGGCCGGACTGGAACCTTGACGCCTCTCGCTCTGCTGAAGCCAGTGGAAGTGGGTGGGGTCACCATCAGCCGAGCGACCCTGCACAATGCCGATGAGGTGGCACGAAAGGACATCCGCATAGGCGACACGGTTCGAGTCGAGCGCGCAGGGGATGTCATTCCGGCGATCACTGAACGGATCCCCATCTCGAATGAAGTCCGGTCGGACCCTTTCCACATGCCACAACACTGTCCGATATGCGGTTCTGCCGTGGCGAGAGAAGGCGCCTACTTCTACTGCACAGGCCAAGCCGCCTGTCCGGCCCAACTGAAAGGCGCCGTTGAACACTTCGCGTCGAAGGCCGCTCTCAATATCGACGGATTGGGGAGGAAAACGGTTTCACAATTGGTCGACCACGGCCTCGTGAAGGATCTATCCGACCTGTATCGGCTAAGCCCTGAACAACTTCTAGAACTTGAGGGGTTCGCGGAACGATCCTCAACTCTTCTCCTGGACGCCATCGCTCGAAGCAAAAACGCCTCGCTCGACCGATTTTTGATGGGTCTGGGAATCCGCCAAGTCGGCCGGCATATCGCAACCGTGCTTGCGCGCGAGCTTGGCTCGCTCAATGCCGTCATGTCGGCTGACCGTGAGCGTTTTCAGGCAATTCGAGAGATTGGTCCCGAAATCTCCGAGAGTTTGGTCTCCTACTTCCAAGAGAGTTCGAACCGACGGGTCATCGACCAACTGCATGAATTAGGCTTTTCGATCGTGGACGCACCCTCAGCTCATGGCCGGACAGTGTTGCCTTTTTCAGGGAAGAGCTTCGTGTTCACCGGTGGATTGGTGAGGCGGACGAGAGATGAGGCCAAAGCGTTGGTCGAACGGTTGGGCGCCACGGTGTCATCCAGTGTCAGCAAGAAAACAAGCTATGTTGTAGCCGGCGCAGACCCAGGCTCCAAACTCGATCAGGCTCAGAAATTAGGTGTGACCGTCCTTAGCGAGCAGGCTTTCTTAGACTTGATGGAGCAACAGACGGGAGGCTAGTTACACGGAGGCTTCGACCGGAACAGGCACTTTCTCGTCCTTAAAAATTTGCACGCTTCGTATCGAGCGAGGATCTGCCTCATGGACCACCAAGCGGCAATTCTCGATGCGGAGTTCTTCTCCTGCCTGAGGGATGCGCCCAAGGTTTTCCTGGATCAGCCCGCCGATGGTCAGGGCTTCATCTCCAAGCTCGACTTTCAGGAAGTCGTTCACCTTTCGAACTTCCGTCCGCCCGTGGACCAGGATTTGGTTCTTTCCGATGCGTTTGATGAGTTCTTCGGTGATATCCGTTTCATCGACAATTTCGCCCACGACTTCCTCGAGAAGGTCTTCGAGCGTCACCAGTCCCATGACACCACCGAATTCATTGACGACGACTCCCATATGCCGCTTGTCCTGCTGGAACTGCTTCATCAAGTCGTCCGCCGTTTTTCCGGCCGGGACAAAGAGCGGAGGATGGGCGATATCTCGGAGGCGCAAATCGGTTCTCCCTTTGGCCAACTCGGTCAGCGCTTTCATCTTGTAGAGAATCCCCGTAATGTTATCGAGCATACCGTCATAGAGCGGAATTCGGGAATACTTAGAGTTATAGAGCAGCTCCTGTGCTTCTTTGAGTCGAAGGTTCCCGTCGAGAGAAAACACATAGATGCGCGGCGTCATCGCATCTTCCGCCGTTATATCTTTTAACTGAAACACGTTCTTGATCATTTTGACTTCTTCCGATTCTAATTCCCCTGCCTTTCCTCCTTGGTCCAACATGATTTTCAACTCTTCCTCCGTCACCAAGGGAAGCGTCAACCCCTTTCCTCCCGTCAAACTGTAGATCAGGGGGACGATCAGAAAAAGAAGGGGCCTCAACATGACCTGAACCCAATAGATAGGGTAGGCCATGTTCAGCGTCACGGGTATGGAGAACTTTGCCGCCAGAGTCTTTGGGATAACGTCAACCGACACTAAGAGGACAAAGGTCAGGATACCGACCATAACTGCGATCGCTTCTTCGAACGCATTCTTGCCCCCATAGGCATTCAATGTGATGAAGGCGGCGAACATCGGTGTCGCAGTACTGACAAGGCGGTCACCTACCAGAATGGTCGAGAGGAGCTTTTGGGGGTCGCTTCTCAATTGAAGGGCTTTGGCTGCCCGTTTGCTGCCGTTCTGCGCCAATGCTTTCAGTCGAGTTTCGTTGACCGAGAAGAAGCCGATCTCGGCTGTTGAAATAATAGCGGATAACCCTATCAATCCTAAAAGGATGAGGATGTCCATCGCTGTTGTATATTAGGGACGTTGGACCAGTATGGCTGGCCTAATGAGAAGCCGGGCGTCTCCCAGAGGATACCCCCGGGTCCACCCTTCAGAGGATTGTAAGATTAGAATAACCGGACCGCTTAGAATAGAGCTCACAGCTGATACATCTATCACAGGCATCAAACGCAAGCAAGTCATTCGAAAAGACTTGCTTAAAAATCAACTGGTTCCAAAACGAGCCGCCCGGGTGGTGCCGCCGTCCCTCCACGGTTGTTTAGCCATCATCACGAACAACAAACGATTGCAGGCTAAATGTACGATCGAGACGAACCGCAGCCATCTGAGCCTCCGGTTCGGTCAAAAATCGACCAATTTGGACTCGGTAACGGCGCCCTTCCGGAAGATCTACCTGAATGATACGCCCATCGGCAAAATCCCGTTGAACTTGTGTCAACAGCGTCCGGGCATTCCGAAGGTCCGCGAAAGCGCCGACCTGAACCCGTAATACCCCCATCCCTTCGGGTCGTGAATTATAGCCGACAACTCGAAGTTCGACCTCGTCGGTTCCGTTGCCGACCATCCCAAGCGCTTGAGCACCGGCCAGCGAAAGGTCCAAAATTCGGCCCCTTGCGAACGGCCCTCGATCATTAATCCTGACCGTCACATGACGACCCGAGGTCAACGAATGAACAACTGCGACGGACCCCAGCGGCAGCGTCCGATGAGCAGCCGTCAGTTGGTACATGTCGTAGCGTTCCCCATTAGCCGTCTTGTTCCCATGAAAACCAGGGCCATACCACGAGACCATCCCTCGTTCTACAAATCCGATAGGATACCCAGGAAAGCGGTCAACAGGACGGGGAGCTGCGGCGCAACCTTGGTAGAGGAAGGCGCCCAGTCCGATGACGAATATGGACAGAGGAGTAAGTTTCGTGAGCGGCACCGGCCGCATCGATCAAAACTCGTCGAGGGACTGGTTGCGTAGAATCACCAAGGCTTTGTCGGTGTTGGAAACGGTCAGAACGACGATCGCCCGCTTCCCTTCCCGTGAAGGCGTGCAATAGCCGCACTTGATGTTGATCCGGCTCTTCATCAAGGTATCCGCCACTTTCCTTAACGCACCAGGCTTATTTTCAAGACTCAGTAGGAGCGCGGTTTCTTCGCCGAACTTAATCTTCGCCGCCTTAAGGGCCGCGCGAGCACGGTCCAGGTCCGCGACAAGCAGACGCAACTTCCCCGTTCCCATGACCTCCGGAGCGGAGAACGCTTTGATGTTGACCCCGGCTTCACCGAGGACCGCCGTCACTCTGGCAAGGGCCCCCGGCTTACTCTGACCGCTGATGACAAGCTGCGTCGTAGTCGGCATATCGGTGCTCCTTGCGGCTCTCCGCCGTCAAAACTGTTTTCGCCTCGCCGAGCGAGCGGCTCGCAACGGGGACCAAGACCCGTAATGATACAACAGGTTGCGAGAAGACACCGGTCTCACGCAAAGCTTTCGCGCCCGTACCCGTAACGAAAAGAAACCGTCGACACCCGATCGCATCCGCAGAAACCGCCGCTTCCTACACCCGAGACACGATGACGGCCGCTTGCTCTGCATTCTCCAACTCCTCTTATGAACATCCGCTCGTTGCGCCGCACGTCACGCATTTGAGACAGGTGCCGTTGCGAACCATAGTGAATTGCTTGCATTCCGGGCAGGGATCGCCTTCGTAGCCCTTGACCCTGGCCTCTTTCGCGCTTTGAACCTCCGTCAGTGTAAGCGTCTCACGCATGATCTCCACTTGTCGGGAAACACTGTGGCCGTTTCCGTGGCCGTTTCCTTTTCCGCCGTTCCGGCGGATGGGAAGATGTTCCGTAATGACGGAAGACTTAGCCAATGCGTCAAGGTCCGCTTCTTCATCGAAGCATTCGGGATCCATGTCGTCTTTCTTCACCGAATCCATGCGCAGATCTTCTTCCTTTACCTGCGCCAGGTCATACCGATCGAGATACGTCACGGCCAATTCACGGAAGATGTAATCGATGATCGAGGTCGACATTTTGATTCGATCGTTCAATTTGACGGGACCGTTCGGCTCGAACCGGGTAAAGACGAATGCTTCAACGAATTCTTCCAGCGGCACGCCGTGCTGAAGTCCAAGAGAGATGGCGATCGCAAAACAATTCATGAGGCTTCTGAACGCCGCCCCCTCCTTGTGCATGTCCAAAAAGATTTCCCCGACCGTCCCATCCTCATATTCACCGGTGCGCAGGTAAAGCTTATGTCCCCCGACAATTGCCTTTTGAGTATATCCGCTTCGTCGACTCGGTAGCGGGCGTCGCTTGGCGAGATACCGAACAAGCACCCGTTCGGTGATTTTCTCCGCCATCCCCATCACGCCGGCGGTTGCCTCCACAGCCTTTCCACTGTCTGTCGAGGCACTCAACGGCTGACTCAGCTTGGACCCGTCACGATACAGCGCGACCGCTTTGACCATGCTCTTCCAAGCAAGCAAATAGGCCGCCTTGACGTCTTCGAGCGTGGCATCGGCCGGCATATTGATGGTCTTGCTGATCGCGCCGCTGATGAACGGCTGCGCCGCGGCCATCATGCGGATATGCGCATCGACGGCGATGGAGCGTTGCCCGATTCGACCGCACCGATTGGCACAGTCGAATACCGCGAGATGTTCAACCTTCAAATGCGGCGCGCCTTCCACCGTCATCGTTCCGCAACAGAAGTCGTTTGCGGCGGCGATCTCTTCTTGCGTGAAGCCGAGGGTCTTCAGCATGTTGAAGTTCATTTCATTCAGTTGGGCCTCGGTCAAGCCGAGCTTTTCGACGCAGAACGCGTCTCCCAGCGTAAACTTATTGAAGGCGAACTGAATTTCGAACGCTTGCCCCAAACTGCTCTCCAAACGACCGAGAGCCGCGTCGTCGAATCCCTTTTGACGCAGCGTGTCATGATTGATGAACGGCGCGCCCTTGAGCGTCTGAGCGCCGACACAGTAACGGACGACATCCTGGGCTTGCTGATTCGTATAGCCGAGGTTGGCCAGCGCAATCGGCAAGCTTTGATTGATGATCTTGAAGTACCCTCCGCCGGCCAGCTTCTTAAATTTCACCAGAGCAAAGTCCGGTTCAATTCCCGTGGTATCACAGTCCATGACCAACCCGATGGTGCCGGTTGGAGCGATGACGGTCACTTGTGCATTGCGATACCCATACGCGGTCCCTAATTCAAGCGCATGGTCCCACGCTCGTCTGGCGGCGAGGAGCATGTCGGGAGGACAATGCTCTGGGCGGATTCCCGCCGGAGCGATCGTCAGACCTTCATATTCCACATGAGGCAACTGGTATGCAGCCCGACGATGATTGCGGATGACCCGCAGCATGTGTTCTCGATTTTTTGCGTAGCCCGGGAAGGGCGACAATTCGGCAGCCATTTCAGCTGACGTCCCATATGCTTCCCCGGTCATGATGGCCGTGATGGATCCACAAATCGCCAGGGCCTTGGGCGAATCATAAGGAATCCCTTGTCGCATAAGCACGGTCCCCAAATTCGCATACCCCAACCCGAGCGTCCTGAACTGATAGCTCTTTTCGGCGATGGAGCGGCTCGGGAAGGAGGCCATCAACACGCTGATCTCTAACGCGATCGTCCACAGCCGAACGGCATGACGGAAATTCTCCAGCTCGAATTGCCCATCGGCGGCATAGAACTTTGTGAGATTAAGGGAGGCGAGATTACAGGCCGTATCATCCAAAAACATGTATTCAGAACAGGGGTTCGACGCGTTGATGCGGCCATCCTCCGGGCACGTGTGCCACTCGTTGATGGTGGTATCGTACTGAGTCCCGGGATCGGCGCAAATCCATGCCGCCCAAGCGATTCGGTCCCACAGATCTCGCGCCTTGATGGTTTTGCACACCTTGCCGTTCGTTCGGCCTCTGAGCTGCCAATCGCCGTCTGTTTCGAGCGCGGCAAAAAATTCATTGGGAATCCGGACGCTGTTGTTCGAGTTTTGGCCGGAGACGGTCTGATAGGCCTTCCCATCCCAATTCGTGTCATACTCATGAAACACAAAGTGCGTGAAGCCTTGTTGCGCATAGGAAAACATTCGTTGGATATACGCCTCGGGCGCCATATCCCGACGGGCCGAGGTCAGGGCCTCGCGCAAGACCGGATTGGTTTTCTGATCGAGGTCCAGCCGGAGGGCGCCGTTGTCATCGACCGTATGGCAGGCCTTCAATACAGCGTTGAGGCGCTGCGCGCAAATCTTTGAGCCCGTCACCATCGCCGCGACTTTTTGTTCTTCGACGACTTTCCAATCGATGAATTCTTCGATATCCGGATGATCGAGGTCCAAACAGACCATCTTGGCGGCACGTCGCGTCGTCCCTCCAGACTTGATCGCTCCGGCGGCTCGATCCCCGATCTTCAGGAAGGACATGAGGCCCGAAGAACGCCCGCCGCCGGAAAGCCCTTCGCCGTCCCCGCGCAGCTTCGAAAAATTAGTCCCGGTCCCGGACCCATACTTGAACAACCGCGCCTCCCGAACCCAAAGATCCATGATCCCGTTTTCATTCACCAGATCATCCTCGATTGATTGAATGAAACAGGCGTGCGGCTGAGGATGTTCGAAAGCGTTGGTGGCTTTCACAACTTCGCGAGTCTCGGGATCGACATAATAATGCCCTTGCGCCGGTCCCGATAACCCATAGGCGTAATGAAGGCCGGTATTGAACCATTGGGGGGAATTCGGCGCTGCCATTTGGCGCGCCAGCATGTAGCACATTTCATCGTGAAACGACTCGGCATCCTCCGGCGTCTTGAAATACCCATAGGACTTACCCCAATGGGTCCAGCACCCGGCCATGCGCTCGAAGACTTGCCGGGCGTCTCGCTCGCCACCTAACACCGGCTTGCCATCCGGACCGATGACCGGCTGCCCACTCTGATCACGCTGCGGAACTCCGGCCTTCCGAAAGTACTTCTGCGCCAATATGTCGATGGCAAGCTGAGACCATGTCTCAGGAACATCGATATTCTCGAGCTTGAATACGGTGGATCCGTCGGGATTTCGAATCTCCGACGAACGGCTCACAAACGTGATCCTCTCGTAGGGGTCCTGCCCGCGACGGGTAAATCTTCGATCAATTTTCACGGTAGACCTCCTGAAAAAGGAAAAGGAATGTGACCAATGCCTCGGTTAGGCCTTCTCAACATAACTTGCGCATGTCTCATTCTAACTGATAGCTACATATAGCTATCACGAATTTTTGTCAACACCAAGTATTGTGGATCTTTGGGGAATGAGAGGAAAGGCTGTGAATAGCCGAAAGACGAATCTCATAGCCGATTCTGGTCGCCTATCAACGAGGTTATCCACAGAAATAACCGATAGAATCAGGTCCCTCCAAATTACCCTGGCCCTTTTTTATTTTTAGAAGGCCATTCGCCCTATTTTCAGCGTCGCTTCCTCGATACCCTGAAGAGGAATGAAGCGACCGCCGAGACCGAGAACAATGACTTTCGTATCCGCTACCTGCGTTTCGTACCGGCTCACAATTCCCCAGTTGTGTCGCACGGTATTCGGCCTTACGATGGATTCGAGAAGCTTCCTACTTTGCGACTGAAACACCTGCCGAATAAATTGTTGCTCTCGAGTCGGTGTACCCCGGTCCATTCGGTCTATCGCTTTACTCAATTCCTGTTCGACGAAGCGTAAATAGTCGTCCATGGTCGGATTTGATACAACCAATCCGATCGCTCCACCAAGCACAAGCACCACCACACTCAAACGAAGAAGGCTCATGACGTTCTCACAGAATCATTTATCTTCGACGTGATTCGATGACGACCAGAGCAGCCTGGTTTGACAAACGAATGTCCGCCAATTAGCTTACCTCGACTTCGTGCATAGAGTCCTTATTGAGCCAGGAGGAGACCATGTTCGTTTGGAGCAAAAAACTCATTGCGGTTCTACTCGGCGCATTCGTCTTACTGCTAGGGATTTTCCTTCTTCAAGGCTCTTCCGACAGTACGAGCGGCCTAAAGGTTCATACGACCCAATGGATCACCCTTAACTACGTCGGCCTTCTGGTCTGGCTTTTTGTCTGGATGATCGACCAAGCGCGCGTACGCGGCAAAAATGTCTGGTTATGGTTATTGCCGTTTGTGCTGGCTCCGCTGCCCACCCTGATGCTCTTCGTGCTCTTCCTACAACGGCGACTTTCCTCATAGCCGCTTGGAAACCGGCGAGACGGTGGACTCTGTGAGAGAGGGGTGCAGGACCGTCTTCTGTTCTGGTTCGAGAAAACGCCGGACACGCCACACAGCCCAGAGACCCGGCAAAGCCACTACCACGGTCAAGACAAAAAATTGTGTCCATCCGACCAGGGTCACGACATCCGCCGAGGGACGACCGGCAAAGACCCTTCCCAGCGCCTCTAACGAAGACAGCAGCGCGAACTGAGTCGCGGTATACCGGGGATCGCAGAGTGACATGACCAGAGCTACGAATGCGGCAGTGCCCATTCCTCCGGTCACATTTTCGATCACGACAGCTGCCGTTAGCACTGTCGAATTTTTCCCTGCCATTGCCAATGCGACGAATCCCAGGTTTGAGACTGCTTGCAACACACCGAAGATCAGCAACGACCGCACGAGTCCGGATTTTGTCATTAAGAGTCCGCCGACAAAGGCCCCCAGCAAGGTTGCAAAAATCCCGAGCCCCTTCACCGCGCCGACATCCGTGGCAGAAAAACCAAGTCCTCCGATCAGGAAGGCCGTCTGGAGCGCAGACGCAAAGGCGTCTCCAAGCTTATAGAGAACAATCACGGCCAAAAACCCCAACGCGTGAGACCGTCCAAAGAATTCTGCCAGTGGCGCGCCGACTGCTTCCCTCATACTCTTTGGAGCGTCGGCGACGAACGTAGGGTTGGGGCTGCTCAAGACGATACCAACTCCGGCTACCATGACGGCGGCCATGGCCATATACGTCATTTGCCATCCCACATAATCGGCAAGGACCAAAGCGCCGGCTCCGGAGGCCAACAGAGCGATTCGATATCCGTTCACCCACACGGCGGCACCCAATCCGCGCTCGTGAGCATGAAGCGTTTCAGTTCGATAGGCGTCGAAGACAATGTCCAAAGAAGCGGCCAAAAACGCGACCAGTACAGCATAGGCCGCCATCCATCCTGGGTGAAGCTGGGGATTGGTCGCGGCCATAAGCACCAAGCCGATCGCCACACAGAGTTGTGTCACGACCATCCAGCCGCGCCGCCGACCGAACCAGGGAGGGACCACACGGTCCATCACGGGAGCCCAAAGAAACTTGAGCGTATAGGGAAGGCCGACCATCGTGAAAATGCCGATGGTCTTGAGGTCGACTCCTTCCACCGTAAGCCAGGCCTGTAAGGTCCCGGACGTGAGCGCAAGCGGAAGGCCGGACACAAAACCAAACGGCAGCATCACCAAGATGCGCCGATTCATGAGACCGGCTAAATCGAAGGATCCTTGTTTCATTGGAAATCACTCGCGCGAACGTGGGCTGACTCGGACAGACTTGCCCACAGCACCAGGGCGATCTTCAGCTGCAACGCAGAATACCATCGCCTCCCAGGGCTGTTCAGTAGAATCACAAAACATGCGGGGAGAGGCCTCATCGGCCGGTGAAGACATTAACAGGGCTGTCCATTGAACACACAGGGCTTGTATCGCGAGATATCGAAGTCGGTATTTTCCTGGTAGACCTTTTCGTTGCCGTTGACCCCGTCCTGCTCAGGATCGTTCCACATGATATGGTTCCACCAATAGAACAGCGGTTGGGCCTCGGTCTGGTAGATGGGATTCCCATAGGTGCTGCGGGAATACTCCTGAACCAGCCGGGCCGTGACATAGTCGATTTGCCATTTCCGCTGAAGGGAATACAGCATGATAAAGAGACGGGCCTCATGGTCATACAGCTCATCGACGCGAGTATTGAGGTCGGGCTCGGTGGGAAGCGAATCCATGCTCCATCCCGTCACAGAATGGCTCCAAAGGAATCCTGTAAAAACAAAACCAATGAGAGCAGGCAGACACACGATCCTCACGCTCCCTCCGACGACTCGGATGTGATCCTAAGTAGGATGCGGAAAAAATCCTCCAGCGGCGTTCTCGCATCGCTCAGAGGCTCAACGTACCGAAGCGTACGCCTCGCCTCTTCGCTTGCTGCGGCCTTGCTGGACGGCCTTTATGCGCATCCTGCAGGGCTGTTCGGAGCAGTCTCATACCTCGACATCTGTGACGGCTACAGAAGGCAAAATTGGTTTTTCCGCAGCCTGCTAATCATGGGTCTTTCCGGCAATGAGCAAACATCCTTGGAACCCCCGATCGCAACAGGTAGCCTTGCCGAAGTATGCATGATCTTCCTATAATGCCACCCTATGGTGACGACCCGTGCATCTCTTCATACGCTCGGCTGCCGCCTGAATCAAGCCGAAACCTCGATCCTTGGGGAGGGACTCAGGCGAAAGGGGTTTGAACTCGTCGAGTTCGGCCAACCGACAGATCTCCTGGTGCTCAATACCTGCGCGGTCACGGAAGACGCTGAACGGACATCGCGGTATCTGATCCGGAAGACCCTGAAACACTCTCCCCATGCTTTTATCGCCGTGACGGGATGCTACGCCCAAACGGGAATGGAAGGCCTCACGCAACAGACCGGAATCGATCTCATCGTGGGCCACCAATTCAAGCTCGATTTGCCGGCCTATCTTCCTCCCGCCCAAGAGCTACGGAAACGATCCGTCGCGGAGATTCGTCATACCAAAACGATTGCGCGCGGAGACTTCGAGCTGCCGCACTTCTCAGAATCGGACTGCACCCGCGCATTGCTCAAGATCCAGGACGGATGCAGCGCGATGTGCAGTTTCTGCATTATCCCATTCGCAAGGGGACATGAGCGAAGCAGAACGTTTGAGGACATCCAGCGTGAAGTCGAAGGCTTAACCGCTCGAGGATACCGGGAAGTCGTGCTGACCGGAGTGAACATCGGCCAGTACATGCAGCAAGGCCGGGACTTTTGTTCATTGCTTCGCTGGCTCGACCAAGCGGCCGACTTCGAGCGCATTCGTATCTCATCAATTGAACCCACAACAGTCGGCGAGGAATTGCTTGACCTCCTCGCTTCATCGAAGAAATTCTGTCCCTATCTCCACATTCCGCTGCAAAGCGGGGACGATCAGATTTTGCGGGCCATGAATCGACGCCATACAATCAAGGCCTATACCAAGCTGATCGAAACGGCGGTCACGAAGATTCCCAACCTTGGTCTTGGAACTGATCTGCTGGTCGGATTCCCCGGCGAAACTGAAACGGCATTTCGGAATACGGTAGCGGTTGCGACAGACCTTCCCTTTTCTTACCTCCACGTGTTCCCCTACTCTTCTCGACCGGGAACGGCCGCGCTGCGCATCACACAACGTGTGCCATCTACATCGGTAAAGAAACGCACCGATCTGCTGCTCGATCTGGATCGCGCCAAACGATTGGCATTTCACAACCAGCAGATCGGCAAGACCGTCTCGGCCCTGTTCGAAACCGGAACTCGAGACTCCTATCGCTTCGGCACGACTCCAAACTTCACCAGAGTGGCGGTCACAGATGCAGGCGACCTTCAGAACCAGATTCTACCGGTCACAATTACCGCCGCAGCAGATCGTTTCACGTTTGGCCATCTTACTTCTTCTCAACAAACACACTCTGCCGCGGCAGTGCTATGATCCTAAAGACCGCACCACACGTTCATATCGAAACCTTCGGCTGCCAGATGAACGAGTCCGACAGCGAACTTGTTCGCTCAATGTTGAAGCGGGAAGGATTCGTTTTTACGGAGGACCGCGAACGGGCCGACGTGGTGCTGGTCAACACCTGTGCCATTCGGGAGAACGCGCACAAAAAGATCTACGCCCACCTCTCTGAGCTGAAAGCCATCAAAAAGCAGCGCCCTCTCGTCGTCGGCATCCTCGGCTGCATGGCCCAGAACTTAAAAAGTGACCTGGCGGAAAAAGAACCTCTCATCGACGTGTTGGCCGGCCCGGACGCATATCGCCAACTTCCCTCGTTGCTGACGACTGCGCTCGAAGCCCAAGAACAGGGACTTTCCCAAAAGGAGTTTGCTCTCGACCTGTCGGAGTATGAAACCTATGAAGGGATCATGCCGGACCGTAACAGCGGGGTGAACGCCTGGATCACCGTGATGCGAGGCTGCGATAACTTCTGCTCCTTCTGCGTCGTCCCCTATACCAGGGGCCGTGAACGATCTCGTGATCCGAAGTCCATTCTGCTTGAAGCTCGTGACGCTTCCGCCAGAGGATTCAGGCAAATCACATTACTTGGCCAGAACGTCAATTCCTACCGCCATGAAGACTGGGACTTCGCCAAACTGATCACCGCCGTGGCGGATACCGCAGGCATCGATCGTGTACGGTTTACCTCTCCGCACCCTAAAGACTTTCCCGCCTCACTCATCGAGGCCGTTGCCGCGCACCCAAGAGTCTGCAAACACATTCATCTTCCCCTTCAGGCTGGGAGCGATCGGATCCTCGAACTGATGGGGCGAACCTATACGGGAGCCGAGTACCGTACGTTGGTCGATCGCATTCGAAGCACCGTCCCCGATGTGGTCCTGACGACCGATATCATCTGCGGTTTCTGTTCCGAGACTGACGAGGACTTTCAATCCACGTCCCGCCTAGTGGAACAGGTACAGTTCGACTCGGCCTATATTTTCAAATACTCCGAGCGGAAGCATACGATCGCGGCAAGAAGGTACGCCGACGATATCCCTGATGCCGTCAAAGGCATGCGCGTCGCTCAACTCGTAGACACTCAACGCCGCATCACCTTGGAACGCAACCGACGGTACATCGGCAAAGACATGGACATCTTGGTCGAGCGTGATGCAACGCGCTCATCAAGCCAGGCAATGGGGAAAACCGACGGAAATGTCACGGTCGTATGGGATAAAAGCACCGGTGATTTTAGACCAGGCACGCTGACTACGAAACATATCTTTGATGCCTCGGCTGCGACTCTTTACGGCGAATAAGAGTTCAGCTCGTAAAGTTCTTCTGGAGGGCTGCCCGGGCAGCCCTCCAGGTTTGCACGATGCTCCAATACTCTGGGACCTTTGCAAAACCGCCTGCCTCGTCCCTACTGAACGATGATCCAGACACTCACTTGATTTTGGCGGTGATGGCTTTGCTGCCGCTGTCGTCACCGATAGTGACCGTTACGGTTACAGGATTTTTGGCGCCAGTCAAATCCGCACCCTCGCCCTCCACTTTTAATTCATAATCGTTTCCGAGAATCAACGACCGAAGTACCGCCTCTAGATGCACTCCATTAATCGTTCCCTCGAATACGAATCGCCCTTTGCGCTCTTTGAACGAGCCGGCCGGGATCGACGTCGAGAAGGTACCCACCTGGACAATCACCGCTTCCTTAAAAGGATCGATTCCATTACTGCCTGGGCCAAGGGTGAAGGTGGCCACCAGCTTGAACTCATCATCCTGACGCGGATGATGACTCATCTCGGCGTCCTCATCGTGCGGGCGACGGTGGGATCCACCACCATAGTTCCGCCGATCATCCACGTCGATTTTGGCTCTCGCGTCGAACGCGGCAAATGGGATGCCGCTGGATATCTTCGCCACAAAGGCGTCTCTGGCACCACGAAGCAGGTTCTGGAGGGAACTTCTCGCCGTGCCTGGAAAGTCAGACGACAAGGTGTCCCCCGTCACGTAGGCATTGCCTGCTGCGTCCACCGCGATTCCAATGCCGCTATCACGGCCGCTACCGCCTAGATAGGTCGAAAAGACGATCGCGGTGCCGGCAGCATTGAGCTTCGTGACGAAGGCATCACGAATGCCGCCGCCAAAGGTGCTTTGAATTGAGCTACTTGCCGTGCCCGGAAAGCCAGACCCCGGCGTATCAGTCCATCCTGTCACATAGGAATTACCTGCTTGATCCACGGCGATCCCAAAGCCGAAGTCCTGGGAACTGCCCCCTAGATAGGTCGCATAGACCAGCGCTGTACCGGCTGCGTTCACTTTCGTAACGAAAGCATCGAAGGACTCGCTGTCGCCGCCCTTTGTACTCTGGATGGGACTGCCTGCAGAACCTGGGAAGTCGAGCGATCTGGTGGTCCCTGTGATGTAGGAGTTGCCCTCTGCATCCACCGCGATCCCCTGACCGACGTCATCGCGACTGCCGCCGAGATAGGTGGAATGGAGAAGTGCCGTACCGGTTGCATTCACCTTCGCCACGAAAGCGTCAGGCAAGGAGCTCAACGTGCTCTGAATGGGACTGCCTGCCGTCCCTGGAAAGTTGGGCGACCCGGTGTCTCCCGTCACGTAGGCGTTACCCGCTACATCTATTGCAATTCCACGGCCCTGCTCATCGTTACTGCCGCCCAGATAGGTGGAATAGATAATCGCCGTACCGGTCGCGTTCACCTTTGTGACAAAAACGTCCAAGTTACCGCCAATCGTTCCCTGGATAAGACTGCCTTCGGTACCGGGAAAGTTGGACGATCCCGGTTTCCCCCGTGACATAGGCGTTGCCGGCCGCATCTACCGCGATGCCCCAGCTGCGGTCGAAGTCACTGCCACCCAGATAGGACGAATAGAGGATCGCCGTGCCGGTTGCGTTGAGCTTCGTCACAAATCCATCATTAAAGCCGCCACCGTACGCAGGTTGGATCGAACTGCCCGCAGTGCCGGGAAAGTCGAGCGGCCCGGCGACCGCAATGATTTCTCCCGTCACATAAGCGTTGCCAGCAGCATCCACCGCAATCCCCCTGCCAAGGTCATCGGCAAAGCCACCCAGATAGGTCGAATAGACAATCGCCGTGCCGGCCGCATTGAGCTTCGTGACGAAGACATCAGCGCCGCCAGCCTGTGTGCTCTGGATGGGACTGCCTGCCGTCCCTGGAAAGTCGGGCGACCCGGTGGTCCCTGTGATGTAAGAGTTGCCCTCTGCATCCACCGCAATTCCACCGCCGATGTCAGTGCTGCTGCCGCCCAGATAGGTCGCCCAGGACAGCACGGGGTCGATGATGAGCGGTTTGCTTGCATCGTAGGCAGCGACCTGAAACGTAACGTGTTGTGTCTCCCGCAGATGCATGGCGATTGTTGGATGAGCAGTGGCAGCCTTGAGCACATAAGTTCCGGCGAGTAAGTGCCTCTCGCCTTGCTCATCCTTCTGATAAACGACCGGCTTGTGAAGGCGGAGGGTGGGAACCGCCTCCTCGGCTGTCTTCGTCGATGAGGGTGGCAGGGTCAAGACGAGGTCGCCCTGTTCGTCCACCGCGATCTGCTCCGCTCCATCGAACGCCAGCATGATCTGCGTGGAGTCGGCGCCAGGTGCCACAACGAGGTCATATTCAAGCTGGCCCTGATTTCCGTAATAGACCAGATCAATCCCGGGATAGACATTCTTATATTCGACTTTCTGGTAAGTCGAAATGTTGGTGCGCCACTTTGACGGATCATCCCCGATGAAGTAATTGACGATGCCCGGAAGGGGATCGAGCCCCATTACCTCGGCCTGCGGATCGGCACCCGCGAATTTCATTCGGACGGCTGAATGCGAGCTAGAAGATGGGCTGCTGAACGGCTTGTGCTGATCGGCATGATTCATTCCTCCTTCGGCCTTAGCTTCACCGGTTCGCAAGGTCAGCACTGCTTCGCTCGGGGTCAAGTACAGCTGATGTCCCCGTCCGCGCGTGAGGAACTGCACATGGGGATCGGTCTGGCCGTGATTGGCCTCGAAGCTGAGCGGAAGCTTCCCATAGGCGGACTGCAAGGTGGCGATGGACGGCGGCGATGGCACCGCACTTTCCACCGCTTCCGCCCATAGCGAACCCATAGGCAAGATGCCCAAGGCGATAGCGAACATCATGCCTATTGCATAATGACGGATGGTCTCCTTTGCCTCATCATCATATTCCCTCTCCTTGTTGGTGGTGGGAAAACAAGATGTTTGGAATGGTGTTGAGTGAGCTGTGATCAGTTGTGGGCTGATATCGACAACGGCACGTGAGGCAGGATCTGGAGTGTACGAGATTAATTGGGAGTGAAGGGAATGGCTTTGCTGACACTGGATGTGGACCTGCCATGGAAGCGTACTCCACCAACCGAGCGGTGCGACCAAGTCGTGCGAACTACATTACGAACCCTCACCATTCTAAGTTTCTTGCGGCGGCTGTAATTCAATGGTTTTTGTTTGGATAAGTCAAGACCTCCTCTACCGGGACACTGGAACAATTCTGCACACCCAATGGTCCAGATGACCATTTTCTGACCCTACTCTCTTTGTTGTCTCCGGCGGTTCTTCGGCGATTATTTCCCTCTTATGAGCTTTCATTTGGGCATCGTTTACGACCGGACTGGCAGCCACTTTCAGAATCTGTCCCTGTGAGCAATCGACCTTTCGACTCTAACCTACTGATATTAAAGCAACCTCTAAACCACCCCTTTTAGAGTTTGGTCCTTCGTCTCGACCTTCGTTGCACCGAGCTCAAATAAAGGATGTCCCCTCGTGCTGGACGCAATACGGTCTGTCACTTCAAAAACCAGAAGGCATGGACCTTGCTGTACATTCGGCGTCCATCTGTACGGCAACCAGGGATTTCGCTTCTCGTCATGAAGTCCGCCGACTCCGATTCCAAGCCCAATCCAAACCCGTCTGATTCCGGCATCACACTCGAAATAATCATTTCGGTCGGGGTCGTCGGATGGTTGGCGATCGGCATGGTACTGATGGGTTTAGGAATCTGGTAGGTCTGGCCTTTAGCTTAAGTTCACATGTGAGGAGACGCCATATGCAAGCCAATTTCAATGTCCGCAGTGTTCAATATATCGGCGCTTTGATATCCCTCAGCCTGGTCATGACCGGCTGCTCGATGTTTTCCGGAGATGTAAAGCTTCACAAGAATGCGAAGGGATCGGTCTACCTCAAAGAAATCGCCGATTGGTCATTTCAAGCCGGCCATCCCGTCACCATCGACCAGATGACGATGTTGAAAATAGTCAAAGGCGCTGTGACCGACGACGTTCAGAAAGTGTCAGGCAACATGCCCGCCAGTGGCAGCAAGCCGATGAGAGTGTTCAGCGATGAAGACGCCGAATTCCTTGCTCCCCTGCTAGCCCAAGGCTTATCGCAAGCGAAACCGGAGCAGATTGTCGGTTTCAAGGTGTCTCCATCGGCAGGGTCAGGCGCTGAACCCACAGCGGGCACCCTCTACATGCACAAAGGATCGATCTATCTGACAATCGCTCCTTCTCAAAATAGAAAGGCCTCAAGGTTCACTCCTAGTTCTGCCGTTCGTCTTGAAAAGGCTCCTACTTTTGTCGCTATGGGAAATGGGGCCATGACCATGGTGATCGATTACCAGACCCTCGCGAAAGCGCCGACGTCGGGTTCGCTTTCCGCGGCAGGGGCACCGAAACTTATCCCCGCACAGGAGGCTCCGCCGGCACCAGAGGCTTCCGCCTCGTTGGACGCTCAAGAGTTTCCAGCTCATAGTCGGACCGATTCAGCAACTCCTCAATTGAGCACCGATGAACTGCTCAACAAGAAACTGGATGAGCTCCGAGAAGCGCGCGAAGCCAACAAGCTCAAGGACTCTGAGATCTCGATGCTGAAGAAGGAAACCACGTGGATGAAGAAAGAGCTCCGTCAACGAACGGAAGAGGTGAAAGCCTTGAAGACCAGCAAGGCAGCCGTTCGTTCAGCCGTGAAAAAGAAATCGGCGGAAGCCTATCCGACCCGCTGATCGACTGATCGATCAACCGACGTCGTAGAGCTCAGGCTGCAGCAGGACAACCTCCCTGGACAGGGGCTGGCGAAAGTTCATGCGGCAGTAGCAGGCATAGGTCACGTAGGTATCTTGCAGGCAGTACTGTGCGAGTTCACGACCTTGCCGCCTTTCCCACATTTCGGCGACTTGCTCCCCGCTGCCCGACTTCGTGTCTACCTGTAAGGCGCGGGCCAATACATCAAGCTTGACCCAACCCCTCATATCCCAATTACTCCAGATGGCCATCGTGTCATAGACCGGTTCGGCACGGAATTTCGCGAGATTGATGTCGAAGCTGGGTTTCACTTGATTGACGATCGACCGCTTCTTGATGAAGGGGAGATCGAAAGCCAAGTCCGTTATGCGTGATAAACAAGGTGGGACGGTCCTGGGCCAGTCTCGCCCAAAATTGACGGAGCAGCTCACGTTCGTTCACCCCGAACCAGGCCACGGCGCTACGCGCTTCCATCTGATCGGAAAATTCCAGCAGGCCGATGCAGACGATGCGGCTGAATGTCCCATCGAACGCTGACTTGGCATACGACTCATCCTCCGCGCGGCGCTGTTCTTCAGCCGCACCTGCCGCAAACAGGTCATAGCCCTCTCCTGCTGGAGAAGATACATCACCTGCCGGCGGTTTCCCCACTAAGACGAGCCCATTCGTCACGGGAAACTTGCACGGTTTCGATGTCGAGCACCACCTTCATCGTGAAACTCCGAACGCATCGCGCCGCAAGGATTCGATAACCGTGTAGTCTGCCGGCGGGAACCTAAACTGCGTGAGATCTTCGGGATGCACCCATCGGATTTCTTCACAGCCGATAGGAACGGGTTCCCCCTGTTCAATGGCACATCGAAAAAAATGCAACTCTATGATGCGATCCAGATAGTCGTGCCGAATGATCCGATACGGAATAGGAAGGTCGACGCGAACGCCCAGCTCTTCAAACAGCTCCCGTTGCAAACACTCCGTGAGCGATTCGCCCGTTTCCCGCTTTCCTCCGGGGAACTCCCAGAAACCGGCTAAGTGGGACACCGGGCTTTCGACGGGCGATCAAATAGCGACCGTCACGGTGGATGAGCCCTGCGGCTACTTCAATGACTTGCATGATCAGCCTACTCCCGTTCACGCGTCGCCGGGCTGAATGGATATGTCTTACAGAACGACTTGACCGGACAGAGGAGACAATAGGGATCGCGAGCCGTGCATACCATCGCCCCAAAGTCCATGATAGCCTGGTTAAAGTCATACCCTTTCCCCGGCGGGATCACGGTTTCCGACAATTCCCATAGCATCGTCTTCTGTGCCTTGGGATCACCCTCCGCGACAAATACCCTGTGTAAGACACGGATCACGTTCGTGTCCAGAATGGGCGCATCTTCATTGAACGCAAAGGAGCGAATTGCTCCGGCTGTATACCGCCCGATTCCTTTGAATGAGAGTAACTCGTCGGCGTCATTGGGTAATTTCCCTCCATACCGTTCCACCGTTTCGCAAGCGATTCCATGCAGCCGTTCCGGGCGAATGTTGTACCCGAGGGGATACCAAGTCTTCTTGACGTCGGCGACCGGAGCCTCTGCCAAGTCTTCGAAACTTGGATAGCGCTCCAAAAACTCATGGTACTTGGGGATCACCCGATCAACTTGGGTCTGCTGCAGCATCACCTCCGAGACGAGGATATGGTACGGGTCTGAGGTTTTCCGCCACGGCAAATCGCGGCCATGTTCCCCATACCACTTCAGGAGCCGCAGTTGGAATCGACGCTTCGCCGAAAGATCGGGTAGAGCAGACTTACCAGGTTTGTTTTTGTTGGAGGGACGTCGCGCAGGCATGGGACCGAGTCCTATTGTCACAGTCTCTTGACCGCGACATTGTAGAAGTCCCCTCCTGCAAAATCAAACGAGACGGGCAACATCTGCCTTGAAATGGCGTTCTTTCGGATGTCCTAAAACCTATCTGTTCAATACGAAATCCTCATGCTACCCTCTAGGTACCGGAGAAAAGGAGGGCACCATGGACGCGGAGACTTTCCAATATCGTTTGTTACGAGTGTCTCTCCTAGCTGGAAGTATGGTTTTTACACTCCACGCGTCTCCGTCCGAAGCGGAGACTCTGCAAGTGCCCTGGGAGTGTTCTAACTATACCGGTGACGCGCAGACCCGTTGCGTGAACGCCTTCCTGGAAGCGCAACAGAACAAAATCGCCGAGCTTGAAGGGAAACTCCAGACTCAACAAAGCACAGTCGGTCAGCTCAAAGACCAGCTTGATCGGCAAACCACCGCGTCAGCAGATCTACAACGACAACTCGCCGAACGGCCTACAACAACCGTTGCCCCGTTTTCATACGCCTATCCATATTCTTATGGCTATCCCCTTGCCCTCGGCCTCGGACTCGGATTCGGCCTCCACTTTGGCAGCCCTGGGATTTATGCTTCACCTTTTTACAGTCCCTTTTGGGGCCACCGACATTACGGGTATTGGGGCTATCGCTGGTAGCACGATAGATTTCGCGACAGCTAAGGAACTTGATCTTACCCGCCTATTCACTCTGCTCAGATCAGGCTTTTCGTTGACAAGACCGCCTCGGACAAATAGCCTGCTCAGTAGAACACTATACGTACAAGATCGATCGGCTCAACGGGTCGAAAGTGGAATGCCCATAGGCCCGCAGGAAGGCAAGAAGATGGCGGCAAGGAGAGATGAGGACACACGATGGTCACTCGTAAATTCCCGCGGTTTCCGGTAGCAATCCCCAGCACGTTGGTTCAGAGAGACAAACTCCGGTACAACGCTTCCGTGAAGGATCTCTCGCTGAAAGGCTGTCGGTTAGAAAGCGTGGTGCGTCCCTTTACCGGCATGCAGGTGGAATTACTCATTGAACTGCCCGGAGAACCTACACCAATCCACATTAGCAGAGGCGCCGTCCGTTGGTCCGGATCACATGGGTATTGGAGTCGAGTTCTTGACCGTGGCACCCGCAGAGCAAGAACGACTCAAGAGAATGGTCGAGCAGCTCACCGTAACGGCAGGACAGGCGTTAATAGTTCCCCAAGGCGAGCTGCCGAAGGCGTGAGCCGATTTCGTGCTTCGCAACTCCACTCTGAAGGAGCGGTGCACAGAATCTGCCGACGACCCCCCCCTAAAACGCAGGCTTATCCGATAGACTGGCAAGATGGACTGGAAACTCACTGTTCTTTGCATCGGCCACGTAACGCCTCAAAGCTTCGCTCACCACGGGAAAGGCCATCGTCTCCCAGGGAATCGTTGACAGCGGAAACAGACGTACCTCCAAGCTCTCCGGCCCCGCCTGAAATACCGGCGTCTTCATTCTGCCACGAAACACCAGGTAGACCTGCCCGATATTGGGTAGACTCAGCACGGCATAGAGTCCGGTAATGGTGACATCGGCATGGGCCTCTTCCAGCGTTTCACGCACCGCCGCTTGTTCCGTGCTTTCTCCAATCTCCATAAACCCGGCCGGGAACGTCCAGAGACCCACCCGTGGTTCGATGGCCCGACGGCACAAGAGGATTTGATCCTCCCATTCCGGAATACAGCCCGCGACGATTTTGGGATTATGGTAATGAATAGCCTGGCAGGTTTCGCACACGAACCGGGGCAGGTTATCGCCGGTCGGAACTTTTTGGATCACGGACTTTCCGCAGGCACTGCAAAAGTTCATCGGGCGGCCTCTTAATCGGCGATCATCGGCGAACAAAATGGATAGCACAAAACATCGATTCTTTGCACCTTGCCCGCGTGGGCTTGAAGGCGTGCTTGAGGAAGAGCTCCATAGCCTTGGCGCGCCGACGACGACCAAGACAGAAGGGGGCGTCGGCTTCAGCGCTCCCTGGTCGACCATGTACTGGGTCAATCTCAAATCGCACATTGCCAGCCGTGTCCTTTGGGAAGTCGGCCGGAGTGCCTACAAAACAGAACACGATGTCTATAGGGCCGCCTATGCACTCGCTTGGCCCGAGTGGTTCGCGCCCGCTCAGACGATCAAGGTGAAGGTGAGCGCCCGTCGATGTCCCCTCCCCAGCCTGGACTTTCTGACCCTCCGCATCAAAGACGCCGTCTGCGATAAGTTCGTCGCGGTCAAGCAGCGGCGCCCCAGCGTCGATACGGAACGGCCTGACATCCGGCTCGACGCCTTCCTGGATCAGAGCACCGTCACGTTCTATTTGGATACATCCGGAGAGCCGCTGTTCAAACGTGGCCATCGGATGGGTTCGGTCGAAGCCCCACTCAGAGAAAATTTGGCGGCCGGAATTCTACGGCTCGCCGGCTGGACCGCGCACGACGTGCTGCTCGATCCCATGTGCGGCGGCGGGACGATCCCACTCGAAGCGGCTATGATGGCCCGGCAGATTCCACCGGGCATCTCACGCACCTTCGGCTTTGAACGATTGCTCGTTCACGACGCGACACGCTGGAACCAGCAACGTGAAACAGCGCGGGCCAAACAAGTGGCTCAGGCGCCGACCGGCATCTATGCGTCCGACCGGGATCCGGCGATGGTGAAGGTTGCGCAGCGGATGTTTCAAGGCGCTGGGGTCACGAGTGACGTCCGGCTGAAGCAAAGCGATATTCTGGACCTGGAAGCGCCGGCGAACAAAGGCGTGATGGTCATCAACCCGCCTTATGGAGTCCGCCTCAGCCGGTCGGACGAACTGGAGTCGTTTTACCCCAAGCTGGGCGATTGGCTGAAGCAGCGCTTCGCCGGATGGCGTGTCTACGTGCTGACGGGCGATGCCCGCTTGTCGAAGCTGCTTGGGCTGACGCCGTCTAGACGCATTCCCCTCTTCAACGGATCATTGGAATGCCGGCTCTATGAGTTCGTAATCGTCCAAGGCGGAGCGAGGCGACCCCTCAGGCCGCCAATCCAAACCTGATTGCGTGACCAGATCTAACAGGGTAAGAGACTGACCGTTTTGAACCGCAAAAGACCTTCTTACCACTTCACACGGACCGGATATTGAGCTATCAGAGGGTCCGGTGTCAGCAAGACGCAATGATGTTCGATGGCCTGGCAGATAAGCATCCGATCAAACGGATCGCGATGCAGCGCCGGAAGTTTATGGAGGTGGAGGACGGTTCGTTCATCAAGTGGGAGCACCGCAATCCCATGTCGTTCTCGTTGCTCCATCACAAAACGCTCAACCGCATTGGGCAGTGGAAGCTTCCCAAGCGAATGTTTCACAGAGAGCTCCCAAACGGATACGACGCTAAGCAGCACCTCATTGGCAGGGTTGGTAAAGAGCTCTTTCACAGTAGGAGACAGTTCCTTCGCTCCAGCGATAATCCACAAGAACGTGCACGTATCGAGCAGGTACTTCACCCGCGCGTATTCTCGAAGACATCAAGGAGATCATCAGGAAGAGGCTCGAAAAAGGAAGGGGGCACGGAGAATCGGCCTTTGGCCAGACCGATCGGCCGAGGCTGAACGGGAGAGACCGGCAAAGCTGTAATTTCGGCGACCGGATGATTCCGATTACACAAGACAATGCGCTCCCCGGCCTTCAGTTTCGCCAGATACTTGGAAAGGTGGGTTTTTGCCTCATGAATATTCAGCTTAATCATGCTGCCATATTAAACTAGGAAGTGAACTAAGTAAAGAGAAGTCCTGCCGCTATCCACAATTCCCTCCGCTTGACTTCCGAACTGAGAGACCTATCAGGTTGTTATAATAATATCGTGAACCCTGAGGAAGGATGGGCTTCCATGGAAAATAATAACGTGTTGTCGACGCTGCCGATATTACCCGTCAAACGGACGGTGTTGTTTCCGGGAGTCATGATGCCGCTCACGATCGGGCGAGAGCGGTCTGTCGCGGCTGTCAACGCGGCCATGAAGACCGAAGAGAAGATGATCGTCGTGGTGGCACAGCGAGATCCCCAGGTCGAAGAACCAGCACTCGCCGATTTGTATTCCATCGGCACGAAGGCGATCGTCAAGCAAATCGGCCAATCAGAGGGGTCGATCCACGCGCTGGTTCAGGGACTGGATCGCGTCGTCCTCCTGAAAGAAGAACAGTCCACCCCCTACTCCATCGTGCGTGTCCGTTCTTTGGGGCGCCCTACGGACAATGGACCGGAAGTCCAAGCGCTTCATCGCGCCATTCAAGAACTTGTGTCCGACTTACCGAGACTGATCCAAGCTCCCGGCATCCAAGAAGTGGGAGCGGTGCTGAGCAACGAGGATGATTCCGTGGCGCTGGCCTATCGTATCGCTTCGCTCGTCAATCTTGACGTGGTGGAAGAACAGCGCTTGCTCGAAAGTTCTTCGACGTTGGACCTCCTTCGCAGCCTCTACGCCTCGCTGTCGAAGGAAATCCAAATACTGCAGTTGCGGGAAAAGATCGCCAAGGATGCGCAGACCAAAATCGGCAAGAACCAACGCGAGTACATCTTGCGCGAACAACTGAAAGCCATCCAGGACGAGCTCGGCGAAGGCGAGGACGAAGAGAACGAGGCCGTCAGGTTGAAAAAGCAGATCGCTGAAGCCGACTTACCGGAGCCTATTCGCAAGGAAGTCGAGCGCGAGGCCGTCCGGCTGGGCAAAGTGCCACCCACGTCCCCCGACCATCAGGTACTTCGAACTTACCTTGACCTGGTCCTTGAACTGCCCTGGAAGAAGGCGTCCGAAGAACATCTCAATCTGTCAACGGTTCGGCAGGTGTTGGAAGAAGACCACTACGGTATTAAGGAAGTGAAAGAGCGTATCGTCGAACACCTGGCGGTCTTGAAGCTCAACCCGACAGCGAAAGCCCCCATTCTCTGTCTCGCCGGTCCTCCCGGCGTCGGCAAGACAAGCTTGGGGCAATCGATTGCAAGGGCCATGGGGCGGAAATTCGAACGATTCAGCCTCGGCGGCGTCCATGATGAAGCCGAATTGCGCGGCCATCGTCGTACCTATGTCGGCGCGTTACCAGGCCGCATCATTCAAGCTATCCGCCGGGCGGGAGTCAACAATCCGGTCTTGATGCTTGACGAGGTCGACAAGATGGGGCGTGATTTCCGCGGCGATCCGGCCTCGGCGCTGTTGGAGATCCTGGATCCGGCACAGAATCATACATTCCGTGATCATTATTTGGATCTCCCGTTCGATCTGTCGAAGGTCTTCTTTATCACCACGGCCAATACCCTCGATACCATCAGCCAACCCTTGTTGGATCGGATGGAGGTGATTCGCCTTCAGGGCTATAGCGAGCGCGAGAAAGCCGAAATCGCCCGTCGTTATCTGTGGCCGAGACGGCTCAAAGAGGCAGGCATCGAGGATAGCCAAGCTGTGCTCACGGACGAGGTGCTGAATCTCGTCATCTCGCGTTACACGCGTGAGGCTGGGGTGCGCCAACTTGAGCAGATGCTGGGACGATTGACCAGAAAAGTGGCCTTGACGTTCGCCGACCTCCCGGAAGGCCAGGAGCGACAGCCCGTCGCCATTCAAACCGACATTCTCGGCGAGTGGTTAGGGTCCGAACGGTTTATGCCGGAAGAGGCGCGAAAGCACTTACCTGCCGGCGTAGCCACCGGCTTGGCCTGGACCCCCACCGGAGGCGATGTGCTCTATATCGAAACCACCTTGCTTCCCGGCAGTCACGAGTTGACCCTGACGGGCCAGCTGGGCGACGTCATGCAGGAGTCCGCGCGCGCAGCCAGGAGCTACCTCTGGTCGCATGCTGAGAGCATGGGTTTGGACATCTCTCGGTTTAAGCGGAACGGTCTCCATATTCACGTGCCGTCCGGAGCCATTCCGAAAGATGGCCCATCGGCAGGCATCACCATGGCAACCGCCTTGGCCTCCGCTTACGAGGGCAAGGCCGTACGGAGCGATACGGCGATGACAGGGGAAATCAGCTTGAGCGGGCTCGTCTTGCCGGTGGGCGGCATTAAAGAAAAAGTTCTGGCGGCGCATCGTGCGGGAATCAAACGGATCATTCTGCCGAAGGCCAATGAGAAAGATCTCAAGGATGTCCCGCAGGAAGTACGCGACCACCTCACCTTCGTCCTGGCAGAGCGGATTGAAGAGGTGCTGCCTGCAGCCTTTAATTCGGACTCGGAGTACGGGCCAGCCGGGAGCGGGAGCAACCCTGTGGAGGCTGTAGACGCCGCGAAGGATGTTTAAGTCTCGTAGAGCGCGCGGACAATCTGCATTGTATTGAACAGTAAGGCCTGTCGACGCGTATAGGCTGCGTGGCCATAGTAATGGTCTCGGGGGTTCGTCGAGCCGGTGCTGTCCTTATAATCGACGAGAAAACAACACCCCTCGCTGTGAAAGCGCACAGCTCGCCTGGCACATTCCAGCCACCGTTCGAACCCATCGTACGGCTCGACTATCTCCCAAACCTTCTTGTTCGCCACCTTGGCCGATTCAGTCGGAGGGACGGCATCGCTGCCGGCGACTGCCAGTTGCTGAACATAATCGCCGCCCCAGGCGATCGGCATTTCCATGGTAATTTGAGGGAGCTCCATCTTCGCCAACCAGCTCTTTCCATCCGTCCGTAAGTTCCGGTGATTCACGACGTGCAGCAGCTTCCCGATACCGGACGGATCCCATCCATAACGAACCGGCGTGCCGAAAGTCACCATGTCGAGCGCGACTCCGCTAAGGGGTGACGCCGTCGCAAGCAAGCACTCAACGAGTTTGATTGTGCCGGTGAGCTTGGTCTGATTTGTCTGGTCGGCATAGTCGGTGAGAATCTCGAGCAACCTTGGTCGACCGGTGATGGGGCTTGGACAGAGAAGATTCGACACGAGCGCCAGGACTAGTCCAGCTTGTCCATGAGCCTGTATCAGAATTCGGCGGCCCTTTCCCAAGTTCTGATGTTGACAGAGATTGTAGAGTTCGGCGAGCAGAGACACGGCAGCGACGGCCCGCCCAAGATGATGGTGCTCTGATGACCAGAGCAGCCTGATGCAGGAGATCGGCTGAGACAGGTGGCTGTTAATGCCCTTCCCGAACGATTGGACATAGGCGTCAGTGAAGTTGCCCGCATCGCCGAGCTGTTCGTCCAACAGTGCCTTCGTCACATCATCCTCTTGGAGCGGCGGCTTTACCCCACCGGGCAGCAACGGAATGCCATTGTCGCCTTCGCGCATGGCTGCGAGCAACGCATCGACACCGGACACGCCCCGCGAATAGCCCCGCTTGAGTCCGCCCGCTTCATCCAGCCTCTGCATGCCGAAGACATCGGTGCCATGGAGCGAACCATGGAGGAAGACCACGCTTGCGACACCGGCATGAGACAGGGTTGTCCCATACTTGCCCATGGCCTCTGCCCAAATCGGCGAATCCGGAGATACGGTATCCGCCAGGTCGGCAACCTGCAATCGCTCCCCGGGATTCTTCCGTGACAACTCGTCGTGCTGAAAATTGTTTTCGATCGGCATGGAGGACTACATATCTGATATAGGTCGAGGCTGCAAGAAGACTTTAAGGGATAACAGCTGGGCTGGCTTCCTGATCTGTGGCGGGCTTCAACTGAACGTGGCTCTTCGGCATAACAGCGGTCGCAGTACAGATCTTATTCTCTTCATCAATCCGGCGGTCCACGATCTTCACATCTTGCAAATATTCCTGAACGATCTCTTCGCGAGTCAGTTCGATGTCCTGCTCGCTCTCCCTCCCCGACCGTTCACGAACACGATCAATCATGTGTTCCTTGACCAACACGCGGATCTGCTTGGCCAAATCGGTCCGAGCCGAAAGCTCCGACACACGCCGGCAGACGACCTTGCCTTTGATTAAGTCGCCCTGGCCGTGGCCGATCCAATAGTGATCTGAAGAATACGCGCCGTGGCCGACTTCGGCTGCTTGTATGATGGTGGTGAGAAACATTCCCACGCCGAGCCAAAGGCCTACGGCCGCGGCAGTGATTTCAATTTTGTGCTTCAACGCGTTTCTCCACCGACCCGACAACTTTCTCCCCGGCACCTCCAAGAACGATCCTCATCTGTGCTGAGAGCGTGGCTGCTGTGACCGAGGACTACCATGAATGATTTCATTTTGCGTGCGAGGCCCCGATACTCCGGGAGGCGGAACCAGCTCATGGCTCGGCATGCGAGGCCTTGTGCTTCCCGGCGCAGGCGGCTGTCGAGGACCCTGTGGCTGCTTGTTCGCGATAACCTGCTGCGCGATTGCGACATGCGGATTGGTCGGTGAGAGTCCGCCGGCGCTATTCAGCAGACCTTGAGGAATGCCGATCGGCGAGACAAGGACCCAATTCGTCCAAGCCTGCGATACCATCGCGTTCGATTGCACACGATTGAGAATGTCCTTCCGCTTTTGGGCTGCCTGTTGAACCTGATCCGGCGTTGCCGCGTGGCCCAGGGTCTGATTGACGGCATTGAGTTCCCCTTGCAGCTCTTCATTTTCTTGTTTCAGCGCAGCCAGTTGCACACGGGCATCTTCATTTTCCCGAAGCGCCGCGATCGCGCGCGCCACTTCGTCCGTATCCATCTGCGCGAGAAGATCCACTTTCACGACCACGACATCCCCATCCAACGTCGTGGCGATCTGTTGGTTGAGCACGATCACCAATCCGGCCGTATAGGATCGGATTTCGTCTTGGGTCACATCCATGTCATGGACAACGGTGATGCTCTCCAGGTACGTTGCCACTTGTTCGAGCGCATTCCGCTTGGCCGCCTCGCCGGCAAGTCTGATCGCGTCTTCGCGGGTATCGCGGTCGCCCATGCGATGCTCACCCTGGGCATTGACGACCCTGATGTCAGCGAGCGCAGAGACATCGGCCATGAACGCCGCGAGCGCGAGAAAAAGGGCAATGGGTCGATACGAAGTATGAGCCGGCGGGAACAAGCGAAGAGGCAGCTGATGGAATAATCGACCGGACATCGCTTACTTCTTCTTAATCCCTGAGCGTGGAGGGAAACGGTCAGCGGTTTCAGCATAGCACTCGGAAAGCGGTTCCGCCAGCAATCGCCAGGTGCCTTGCCCCACCTTGCCTTCCGGAAAATTTGCATGTTAGGGTACGATCCTCACTGTAGGAAGCATGAGGCTTATATTTCATTATGATATGTTCCTTTGGACGCCTTGCCATCATTCTTGTCGGTCTCCTCACCCTTTTGTTTGAAACCGGTTTTCAAGCGTCTGTCGAGGCAGCTCCCCCGCTTGGGAAGGAAACCGCTCCGTCCAGTGCTGGGACTGAACATGTCATCCTCTTTGTCCTGGAGGGATTCGGTCAAGAGTCGATCAAGGGCGGCACGATGCCGGTCCTGGGCAAGCTCATCAAGGAAGGGTCGGTGACCTGGTCCGCGAGCGGTGTCAAGCCGGCCCTGCGATTGCCCACCATGGCATCGCTGGTGACCGGCATGCCGGTGGAAAAGCATGGGATTACCTGGAATTTCTTTGAATTCAGCCGAGGCTATCCTCGCTCACCCAGCCTATTCGATTATATGGATTTAAGCGGAGGCCGCGACAGCGCCATCTTTTATATGGATGAGTCCCTGTATCAGCTCGCCAAACCGGAACCCTACACCGACTATCAACTCTGCGGGGCCTTGCGTCCCGAGTGCGGTTCTCAGAAACTCGTCGCCTACATCCAGCAGTACCTTCAAAAGGCGACCAGCGGACACGGATATGGGCACGCAATTCCCTCCTTGCCTCATTTGCTGGTGGTTCATCTTCCGGAAGCAGGGAGGGCCGGAGTGACCCACGGCTGGAACTCTAAAGAGTATCGCGAGGCGTTACGAACGGTCGATGGCGCGATGAAATCAGTCATGGACCTCTTCAAGGAATACTCGCTCTTAGGCCGCACCGCCGTCGTCGTCACCGCTCTCAGCGGAATAGGGACCGACCCCGGCGCCGAGAGCCCAACGACTGATTCGCCGGTCGTTCCCTGGATCGTCTCGGGAACCGGAATAAAACATGGCCAACTCATTCGTCGGCCGGTATCAATCATCGATACCGGGGCCACCGTGATGAAGATTCTGAGGCTGGAGACTCACACGGAATGGGAGAGTAAGGCGGTGGAAGAAATCTTCCAAACCGTCGCGGCCACCCCAACTGTACGGCCTCTCAAGAAACGCTAATCATCTATGCGCTACGCTACCCTTATACGACGCTGGTCACTCCTACTAGTGAGTTGCGCACTGACTAACCTGCTGGCTATGGCCGGCCCCCAGGAGGGGTTCGCGGGAGACCCGCCGGCCGCTCATCTCAGGGAACACGGGATTACCATCGATGCGACCAAACTGGTCCCCGCTTCCTGGTGGCAAGTTCCAGGCGTGACGCCCTCGATCTGGAATTCCGACCCCGAGTCTCTCGATGCGCCCAAGACATCCGAGCTTCTGGAACTACGATTGAAGCCGGGCAAATACAAGTTCATCGGCTTTACGTTCGATTTTCCCTTTACGGTGACTCTCAACGGCACGCTCGACTTTTCAAAATCCTTGGATCAATGTGTCGAAGGCCGCGGAACACAGACGTTGGTGGTGTTGTGCAAACGCATGTACCCACATGGCGGACAGCGCGATGCCTATTATGATCAGAAACCGAACGATGGCTAACGTACTCGAAGATCTCTTGGAAGCGCTTGAAGATGTGGACGATGCCACCCGAGAGGAGGCGGCGAAGACGCTGGCCGACCTGGGTGATCCGGCTACCCTGGATGCGCTGATCGGCGCCTGCAACGATGACTTCTGGTCCGTGCGGGCCCATGCCGGCTGCGGCGTCGCGAAAATCGGCGGACCGAAGGCGGTCGAAGCCCTGATCGGCCTGTTCAACGATTCCATCATGGAAGTTCGCGATCAGGCAGTCGAGGCCACGGCGAAGATGGGCCCGATCGTGCTCGATCGCCTGGTGACTGCCATGAAAGACGAGCGTTGGCGGGTGCGCGAACACGCCGCCAAGGCAGCCGGCAAGATCAAGGACTCAAGAGCCGTCGACGCGCTGATCAGCGCCTGTCGCGACCGGGACGGAGCCGTCAAGAGCGCAGCGGCGGAAGCCTTGGGCAGAATCGCCGACCCGAAAGCCATTCCATCCCTGATCAAGATGTTTCGGGATTCTTCTAAAATCGTGCGCGAGACGGCCGGAACGGCGCTGGTCTACATGGGACACCCCTCAGTCGATCCGTTGATCGAAAGTCTCAAGGACAAAGACTTTGTGGTTCGATGTCACGCGGCTCGCGCGTTGGGCGGGATGACCACCGACTATCAAGTCGGCAGGTCCTGGGTACGGGATGCAAAAGTCGTGGACGCCTTGATCGCCGCCTTGAAGGATCCTGACCGGGCCGTTCGCGAAGACGCGACCATCGCGTTAGGCATGATCGGCGATCCCCGGGCGATCGGCGCGCTGGTAGAAGCCATGAAAGACGGAGCGGTAAAGCGCCATGCCATTGCCGCACTCGGCATGATCGGCGATTCGCGCGCCCTCCCAGCCGTGTTGGATGCCTTGAAGGGCAAAGGCATCAAGCAGGAGGGCTCGCCGACACCCGGGTGTATCGTCAGCGAAGATGCGTTCATCAAGGAAGCCGCTGCCACGGCTCTTGGTCAGTTTCGCGATCCTCGTGTGATTCCGGATTTGATCATGTTGCTGAAAGATGGGGTCTTGCGGGAAAGGGCCGCGGCGGCTCTGGCGGTGATCGGGGATACGGCCATCGAACCGTTGATTGCCTTCCTCTATGACCCCAAAGCGTCTGAAGTCGAGGCTGAAAAAGAACGTGTGCTTTCCTATGCGTCCGTTCGGCTGACGGCAAAAGACGCCTTGAAGCAGATTGCGCTCGATACGTTGGAACAGCTTGGATGGACGCCTCCTGATGAAGTGGTGGAAATCAGCTCAAGCCAGGCCGACAATCTGCGCGTCGATCGGCCGTTAGGAAAAACCGGACGCTTTGGCCCGTCCGGCGACTTGGCTAATTGACTCCCTGCAACTAGGTTCACAGCCGCCATCCAGTTGCCATGAAAACATCTATTCTGAAGTGAACCGCTGAATCCGTGCAAGAATGGACAACAGCATGACCGATGCAGTGACGGAACAGATCGCGGCACTTAGGGACGAGGATTGGGCCATCCGAGGTGAAGCGGCCGGCCTGCTCGGGACGCTCAAAGATCCGCGCGCGGTAGTTCCCCTGGTGGCTCTCCTTCGGGACCAGGACCGTTCCGTGCGAGAGGCGGCGATCGACGCGTTGCGCGCGATCGGAGCGCCGGCCGTCGAGGCGGTGGGAACCTGCCTCACCGCGCCGGATCTCTCGGTCCAGGAATCAGCGTCAGCCATCTTGGTCGCCATTGCGGATGAGCGGGTGCTCGCTCCGCTCATCACGGCACTCCACAGCGGCGACTGGATCGTTCGGATGCACGCGACCAAGGCGTTGAGTCGGGTAGGGAACGCAGACGCGGTTGAGCCGCTCATTCCTCTGCTTCAAGATAAGGTCAAAGCGGTTCGTGAGGAAGCGGCTACCGCTCTGGCCGCCATCGGCGATGCGGCGATTCCAGCCCTCTTGAAGGCCTTGCAGCATGAGGACTGGCTCGTTCGTCTCCATGCGGTGGAATCGTTGGGAAAGTCACAGTCGAAACGCGCTGTGGAACCGCTGTTATCGGTGTTGTTCAACGATCGAGATTCGGCGGTTCGCGAAGATGCCGTCCGAGCGCTCGGCGAAATCGGCGATCCGCAAGCAGTCGAATACCTATTGACGACGATACGTGAGCCTGGATTGCGGACATTGTCGGTCGAGGCGCTCGGTCGCATCGGTGATCCACGCGCGGTTCCGGTGCTGATCGACATCCTCGCAGGAACCAGGCCTCCGGAAGTGACGAGGGTTGTGGCCGGTTGTGGAGATCAGTGGAATGAAGAACTCATCACCCAAGGCGCGGCTGTGCGGGCATTGGGCCTGATCGGGGACGAGCGGGCAATCCTTCCTCTCGTCAGGGCGTTGGAACCGACGTTTACGCGGGCAGAGGCAGCGACAGCATTGGCCAAATTTGGATCGAAGGTCGTTCCACTCCTGGTTCCGCTGTTGAACACTTCGCACGATGAAAATCTACGGTTTCATGTCCGTGAGACCCTGGTGTCGGCAGGATGGCGACCGAGTGTAGCGTCCCGAAGGCTCGTGTCATAGTCCGTTCGCCCTGAGCTGGTCGAAGGGCGTGTGCTTCCGAGCGGTTCCGTTCATGGTTCGACGAGCTCACCACGAACGCATTTCCGGACGCTATACTAAGCGGATAAATTATTTCGCTGCTGAATATCATGCCGAAGGAAACGATTGAAACGCTGGTCTCTGAACTGATCCATGAAGAGGACTGGCGCCGTATGCGAGCGACGGCCGCCTGTGTGGCCGGCGGCCCTCGTTCGGTTCAGGCGCTCATCGAGGCGCTACGGTCCGGACCCACCGAATTGAAAAAAGAAGCAGCCACCATGCTGGCTCGTATCAAAGACCCACAAGCCGGAGTGGCCCTTGTCGGACTGCTCGAAAATGACGAGGAGATCGTCCGAAAAGCAGGGGCAGCGGCCCTTGAGCAGATGGCAGGCGTTCTGGATACGGATACTGCTCGCGCGCTGGTCTCTTTGCTGCCGAAAACTCCCGAGGGAGGGATGCGAGAGGTCCTGACCCACCTGATCGGAGCGATTCCCACATCCGTCCTCTCTCTGTGCGAGATGCTCAACCATCCGGATCAGGATGTGCAGGTCGCAGCGGCCTTGATGCTGGATCAATTGCTGGATCCCCGTTCGGTCGATGCCTTCATCGATGCCATGGGCAAACCGGCCGTTCGGGATATCGCCGTCGGGACATTGAAGAAGCTGAGCGCGATTCGCGGACGAATCGATGAGACGTTCAACGCGTTACGGGAGGTTGAAGGATCCGGCGAGCGCGAGGAAGCGCGCATGACGACGGTCATCGACCTGCTCGGGATCGGACGACCAAGCGTGGAAATCCTGATCGAGTATCTCGAAGACGACGACTGGCTCGTGCGCGAGGCAGCGGCCGACCTACTGGGAAAAATCGGAGATGTGCGAGCCGTGGAACCATTGATGAAGCGGCTGGAACAGGACAAGGATACTGGGGTGAAAGAGTTGGCGATCAAGGCCCTTGGGCTGATCGGCGATGCGCGCCCGACTCGCCTCTATCTCGACGCCATTCCCATCCGCCCGCTGCGTGTCTATGCCATGGAGTCGTTGGCCAAGATCAAGGAAGTGGAGGTCTTGCGCCCGCATAAGGAACTCTTTGACCGACTCCGAACGGATCGCGACGGCCTCGTGGCCTATAATGCCGGCTTGATTGCCGATAAGCTCGAAGCCATCACGGCCGTGGAAAACCAATCCCGCGAAGAGGACCACGAGAATGAGTGAGCAAGGCGGATCCGATCGAATCGAGCAACTTATACAGGCGCTCCATGACGACAACGAAGCCCTGCGCGATCATGCCATCGCGAGCCTCGGCCAGACCGGCCCGGAAGCGCTTCCTCGATTGATCGACTTGATGGCCGATGAGGATGCGGTGATTCGAGAGGCGGCGACCAGTGCGGTCGTTCGGATGGGTCTTTCCGTCGTTGAGCCGATGCTCGAGGCGCTGCAAGATGAATCCTGGGCGATCCGAGAACAGGCGGCCTCGGCACTCGGCAAGTTGCGGGACAAGCGCGCCGTCGATCCTCTCGTCCTGGCGATTAAGGATCGAGACGGTGCGGTGCGGACGGCGGCAGTATGGGCACTCGAGCGGATCGGAGATCCTCAGGCAGTGCCAGGGCTTATCCAGGCGCTCATGGACAGCACCCTACGCGAGGATGCAGCCCGGGTGTTGAAGAAGATCGGCGACGTGCGGGCGGTCGAGGCGTTGATCGACGGACTCCTAGGCTCCAATTGGATGGTTCGCCGTCATGCGGCTGAGGCGCTGGGCAAGATCGGCGATCGCCGAGGAGTCACCCCCTTGATCGAGTCGTTGAAGGATGAAGACTGGCTGGTCAGACGCAATGCCGCCGAATCACTCGCCCGGCTCGGCGCGAAAGAATCCATTCAGCCCTTGCTGGCGCTGCGGGAAGACGAGAACACCATGGTCCAGGAAACCGTCGAGGCTGTGCTGGCCAGTCTCGGCTGGACGCCCGAACCGCAATAATATAACCCGATAGAGGATACATGCCCATGGCGGATGAAGCTCCGAAGTTGATTCAGATCGTTCCGAAAGGTGGAGAGAAGAAAGACGGTTTCAACTTGGTGACAGAGCGTGTGGTGGCGGTCAACCCCGAGAGCAAACAGCTCGAGGTTGAGCTCTTGGCTTACGACGGCAAGACGGTCGTGCTGGACGTGGACGAGGAGGCGCTGGAGGACCTCAAAAAGCTCAAAGCGGGAGACGGCGCTACGATCCGGGTGGTGGAAGAAAACGGAAAGCGCGTCGCGAAGAGCTTCAGGATTCGTTCAAAAGATCCGAACACCGCCAAGGCCGACACCATGTTGCTTGACCTGAGAGATTCACACTGGCTGAATCGAAAGTACGCGGCGGAGGTCTTGGGTGAGTTGAAAGATCCGCGCGCCGTCGATCCGCTCGTCACGGCATTGACCGACGAGGTGGGCGACGTGAGACAACGGGCCTACGACTCGTTGATCAAACTCGGCGGCCCATCCGTGCCTTCGCTCATTCCGCTCCTAGTGTCCGAAGAGGACGAAATTCGTCAATCGGCAACCGAAATCCTTCGGAAGATCGGCAAGCCGGCCGTCGAGCCGTTGGCCACGGCGTTGACTGACGCCGATGATCGGCTGAAGACCAGAATCATGAAGGTGCTCGATCGAATGGGGTACAAACCAAAAACGAAGGATCAAACCAAGGCCGAGCTGCCGCGGCTGACCTAGGCAGCGCTCAACGACTGTCTGTCGGATTCTGTGCCGCGCGTCCCACCGAGACGTGCTTGAATCCGGCTGCGGTCACCCGTTCGGGATCATAGACGTTCCGGAGATCGAGTAGGACAGGAACGCTCATCACCGATTTCAATTTTTCAAAGTCCAGGTTTCGAAACACATTCCACTCCGTCATGACCACCAAGGCGTCAGCGCCTTCAGCCGCGTGGTACGCGTCTCGACATGGCTGGAGTTCCGGCATCATCTGGCACGCTTCCGTCAGAGCCTCCGGATCGTAGGCTCGAATGCTCGCGCCCTCCGCCAGAAGCTCTCGACCGATCGACAACGCCGGGGCCTCTCGGAGGTCGTTGGTGTTCGGCTTGAAGGAGAGGCCGAGCATCGCTAACGTCTTTCCTTTCAATCCCCCCAACGCCTCTCGGATCTTGTCGATCATCCGCCCTCGTTGACTGTCATTCACCCGTGAGGCGGCGGAGGCAATCTGCATGGGATGGCCGTGGCGTTCGCCGGTCTGAATGAGCGCGGCCAGATCCTTGGGAAAGCACGACCCCCCGAATCCCGGACCCGCATGAAGGAACTTTGCCCCGATTCGATGATCCAGTCCCATACCTTTGGCCACCATTTGAACATTGGCTCCGACTTTTTCGCACAGATTGGCGATCTCGTTGATGAACGAGATCTTCGTCGCCAAGAACGCATTGGATGCGTACTTGATGAGCTCGGCAGTTGGAACGTCCGTCACGACGATCGGTGTTTCGATCAGATAGAGTGGACGATAGAGATCCTTCATGATGGCGATCGCCTGATCGCTGTCCGTCCCGATCACGACGCGGTTCGGCCGCATGAAGTCCTCAATGGCCGACCCTTCGCGGAGAAATTCCGGGTTCGAGACCATATCAAACCGAAAGGCATTCGCCTGAGCGTTGGTGATGACCTCACGAATTTTTGCGCCGGTGCCTACGGGGACCGTGGACTTGGTCACGATCACCTTGTATCCGGTCATGTGACGCGCAATCCCTTTACCGACCTCTTCGACATACGAGAGATCGGCAGAACCGTCACCCCTCGGCGGTGTCCCGACGGCAATAAAGATGACCAGAGCCTTATCGACGGCCTTGGCAATGTCCGTGGTAAAACTCAACCTGCTTTCTTTGATCCCCTTGACGACCAGTTCCGAAAGCCCCGGCTCAAAAAACGGGACGTCTCCCTTCTCAAGCTTCTCGATCCTACGGCTGTCGCTGTCCATGCAGGTGACGTGCACGCCGAACTCGGCGAAACAGGCTCCTGTAACGAGTCCGACGTAGCCGCTCCCAATCACACTGATGTGCATGAGCCCTCCTCATCACCTGACGGAATTTGTTCATGAGTATAGCAACCTGAACTCCACCGGGCAACGAATTCCACCCTTGTTCATGACAGAGTTCCGACCGGGTTTCGTTGACTCTCGGAAAATGCGTTGAGTACAATCCGACGCCATTTCCGACCCGATAAGGAGAAGGACCTTCACATCGTCCGATTCAATGACTCTTCACGCGCCAAGAATCTCCCGCTGGTTTTTGCTCCTAACCGCCCTCGTGACCGGGGCGGTGGTCATGGCGTTGGAAATCCTTGGCAGTCGGCTGTTGGCGCCGGTATTCGGCAGTTCGTTGTTTGTCTGGGGCGCGTTGATAGGAGTGATCCTGGCCGCCATGAGCAGCGGGTACGCGTTCGGCGGTTGGGTCTCCGATCGTTATACCGGTGGAGGGGTGCTGGCCGCCCTGTTGCTCTTTTCAGGAAGCTGGACCTTTCTCGTCGCGTGGGCGAACCAACCCATACTGTTTGAAATCGAGAAGATGGTGCAGGACCCTCGCTGGGGGCCTTGCCTCGCGGCCACCGTACTCCTCGCCCCCCCGGCGTTCGGGCTCAGCGGCGTGTTGCCGGCCATGTTGCGGTTGGCCGTTGCAGATATGGATCACCTCGGTCGGCAGACGGGCCGCATGATCGCCCTGTCGACCGTCGGCAGTCTGGTTGGAACCTGGGCCACTGCATTCTTTCTCTTATCGTGGCTCGGAAGCCACTCGTTGATGGCCTGGCTGGGCGGCATTCAGGTCGGACTTGGGGTCCTGTGGCTTGTGAAAGGAACAGCGGCTCGCCCGTTAGTATGGCTGCTTGTCCTTAGTTCCTTCGCCCTGTTGGGAACCCTGGCTCTCAACCCGCTCCAACGTTTGAAGACGCCCATCTATCAAGAGGAAAGTCCGTACCAGCAGGTCCGTATTCGCGAAGATGATCTCTTCCGGTATCTCGTATTGGATCGTACGTTCCACGCCACGATGTGGAAAATCGACCCGACTTCCCTCTTTCTCCCCTACAGCCAAATGATGGTGTCTTCGCTGGCACTAGTGCCCGAGCAGAAGCGCGGCCTCATTCTCGGTCATGGCGGCGGTTCGCTGGCGAAGTGGTTGGCGCGGCACTGGCCTGCGTTGGAGTTGGATATCGTGGAATTCGACCCGGTTGTCGTCCGAATGGCCGAAGAGTATTTTGAGTATCGCCCGCCGGCCAATCATCACGTCTTCGTGAAGGACGGTCGAGCCTTTCTCAACGCGACGGATCACAGGTACGATGTCATGTGGATCGATGCTTTCGCGCGGGACATGATCCCGTTTCACCTCACCACGGCGGAGTTTTACTCCTTAGTACGAACGCGCCTGAACCCGGAGGGAATCGTCGCGGTCAATCTGGCGTCATCCGGCAAAGAGGGCGATCTGGCTCGAGCCGCCGCGGTGGTTCAGACCATGAAACAGGCCTTTCCGGTCCTCACCACATTCGCTGTCGAGGGGCCGTGGAAGACAGGCATGACCCCGGCGAAGAATTTGATCTTCTTTGGGGGCCGTCTCATTGAGAATGAATCAATAGATCTGATCATGATGAAGATCACCGAGATGGCGATGAATCAGCGCCTGCCAAGGGAAGCAATCGCGTTGTTGAGTACTCGTCGGACCGAGCCCTGGCCACCCGGCGTCGTCTTGAGCGACGACTTCGCCCCCTACGATCTTCTCCTTGGACGAGAACGATCACAATTGGTGGAATGAGGATACGCAGCTTCGATCTATTCAGTGGGATGCTGAGCAGGTTGAGGGACGCCCTGTTCGTGGCAGCCGCTCCAGGTGTGACGGCTTTGGTCACCGCCCTCGACGAGCAGTCGAAGCACCTCGGCGATTTCCGTCTGTCTTTTCAGGAAATACCGGGCGGAGGAACCGTTCTTCTTGCCGATTCTCACGGTGAGAATGCGGGCATCTCGTAGCGCGAAGACATCTTCATCGGTTTCGTCGTCTCCCACATAGAGAGCCGAGTTACAGTCAAGTCGACGCATGTATTCCAGTAACGCCGTACCCTTGTGCGACGCCGTCGGCGGCATCACATTGACGACGGATTTTCCAAGGACAATGCGGGGAGGAGGAGACAATTCAGCGACGATTCGAGAGATCAGCGCCCGCGCCTCGTCTCGCTGATCGACGGTTCGATAATGGAATGAGAGTGAAAAGGACTTACTTTCGACGACTACGCCGCGTCGAGTCAGCTCGTCCTGAAATCGTCCGTTGATCAAATGCAGCCATCCTAAACTGGTCTCTCGGACTTGCCGCAGATCCTCTGGGCGCGTATGAGGCCCTTCTGAGCCATGGTTCCCGATCAAGTGAGGGACGGCAGTCCCGACACGTGAACGCAAGTCCTCCACTGAGCGTCCCGAGATGATGGCGGTGGGAGCGCGCTTGGCGAGTTCCTCAAGCCAGATCCGGATGGGACGCGCCAGTCTGGCAGCCTGATGATCTCGGACGATTTTCGCCAAGGTCCCGTCGAAATCAAATGCATACAAAGAACGGACGCTCAAAAGCGCCCCAAGGTCGTTTCTCCCTGTTTCCGTCAATAAATAGTCCATCGTCCGTCCATCAACTCAGCAAACTCGGCCGCCGCCGCACATGTTTCATGACTCGCTCCTTTTGTCTCATGCGGGCCGCATCGATGAGCATGCGACCGGCCCAGCGATACACATTGAACTCTTGGATCAGTCCGCGCATGCTCTGCATCCTGGCCCGCTGCTCCACCTTCGGCATCGTCAGGCCAAGGTGGAGCGCGGCCGCAAATTGATCGATGTCGTACGGATTGATCACGAGCGCCTCCGTCAGTTCACGAGCGGCTCCGGCGAATTGACTCAGAATCAACACTCCCTGCTCGTCGTCCCGGGCGCCCACAAACTCCTTGGCGACCAAATTCATGCCGTCATGGAGACTGCTGACCACGCACAGGTCCGCTCCACGGTAACATTCGCAGACCTGAGAGGCCTCATGATGTTGAATCCGCAGGCAGATCGGTTCATAGCCGTTCCGACCGAACCGCTTGTTGATCTGCTCTGCCAGCGCAGAGACCTGGCCGGTAAAATGGTGGTACTGCTCGATCGTGGAACGGCTGGGGGCTGCGATCTGGACAAACGTAAATTTCCCGATCCATTCCGGCTGAAGCTCCAGCAACCGTTCCACGGCCATGAATCGTTCCAGGATCCCCTTCGTATAGTCCAGACGTTCCACCCCAAGACCGACGAGACGATCGGAAGGCATTCCGTAAGCCTCTCGGAGTTTGAGTCGGCATTCCGACACCGGCGGCTGATGGCCAAGCCATTGCAGAGGCCACTCGATGGAAATCGGATAGGGGTTGACCGCCGTCATCTTGCCCCCGTAGGAGACCGTTGAACTGTTTCGATCGATCCGCGCCTCGAGAATCCGATCGACACTGTCGATGAAGTTGTTGCAGTGCACTCGTGTATGGAATCCCAGGATACTGCTTCCGAGCAGCCCTTCCAGAATTTCTTCGCGCCAGGGACAAATCCCAAAGCTTTCCGCGTTCGGCCATGGAATGTGCCAGAACATGATGATCGTCGCGGTCGGCAACTTATCTCGAATCAGCTTCGGAAGCAGGGCAAAATGATAATCCTGAACGAGAACGACCGGATTGTCGGTCGTGGCTTCCTCATAGACGGCTTGAGCAAATCGCTCGTTGACGGCCACATAGTGATTCCAATCCGATGAACGAAACGTGGGTCGGACATGAGCGATATGACAGAGAGGCCACAATCCCTCGTTGGCAAACCCGTAGTAGTACCCGGCCTCCTCTTCTTCGGTGAGCCACACACGGCGAATCTCATACATCGGATGCGACGGCGGGACACCGACATGGTCCCGCCCATCCACCACTTCTCGATCCGCCGATCCGCTGCCATGCGCGACCCATATGCCGGAGCAGGCACGCATGACCGGCTCAAGCGCCGACACGAGTCCGCTCGCCGGCACCTGCACCGAGATGTTCTGATCCTGCCAATAGTGGGAATAGGGCTGCCGGTTGGAGACAATCAATACCTGATCGCCTGCGAGTTGCTCGTGAAGGATCGTCTTGAGGCTGGCCGGGGTCCATGAAATCTGGCTCTCATCGCGCATGCGGCGATCAGCTTCAAGAGCCTGCACGAGCGAACGCAAGTCTTTCGCCAACGGCTGGACTTCCGGGGCATGCTCTTCATGGGTCAGCGGGGTCAGAAGCCTTTCTCCCTTCACCATAGCGCGAGCCCCTGCCATCCATTCTTTCCAACTGAAATGTGCGACCAACACGGTGACCAGCGAGATGACGGCCGTAAGCCCCGCGAACAGATAGAAGACGTACCATTTTGTATCGCTGCTTCGTTGTTGGATAAAACTCATGTCGTGGATGAGAAGGAGACGGCCCAGCCGGCGGCCGTTTGATTCGATCGAGGCTGAGGTGATATGGAGCGGCCCGCTGCTGAACGACCGAACGGTGGACGAGTTGGATGCAAGGTTGAGTGTATCTTTACAGGTGACGTCTTGCGGGTATGCCTGGGTCTCATAGAGAAGCTGGTGGTCGAGATCACAAAATCCCAGGGCGTACAATCGCTCGTCCTGAAGAATGCGCGTAAAATAGGCAAGGATCTTGCCCCTTGAATTGGATACCAGGAGGTCCGACAGCGGGCCTTCCATCGTATTGACCATGGTTTTGGACCGCATGTCGATATCGCGGACGAACCATTTCAGTTCCAACGAGTCGACGAGCGGGATCACCCCGTAGGCGATCACGGCCAACACGATCACTAACGGAAGAACGAACCGAAGTGAGAGTCTCAAGAGCCTCATAGAACCAAGTTAGTGTACTTTCAAGGGAGAAATCAAACATGGTCTCGTGTGTACTCATACGGGCTCATCGGTAATTGTCCGGTAGTTTCCCCCAGACACCTATTCGAACGTAGCCTTAATCAACGCCTCCTTCGCCGTCAGTCCTCCGTGGAGCGACGTGCTGTAACATCAGGCCGATCCGCTGAATCACACATCCTCCGTCTCCCACATCGCGGTGAACTCCTCAACCATCTTCGTGTAGAACCCCCAGTCGTTTCTGTGCGGGCTTGTGCTCATTTCGAACAACCTGGATAGGCTGGTTCCTAGAATACACCCCCGGATCAGCGCGCCCTGATGGCTTTGGCTCAGGAAGAAAGTACCTGCTTGAGGGGGGTGCCCCATCCTTTGTCCAATACACTGGGAAGATCCTGCCAAGCGATGCTGTTGCTCATCGATACTGATTCATTGCAACCCGAGAGATTGCTCAACTATGCCTACACCATCACGGACGCGAACCTCCCACCCCTTGCAACTCTATTTCATCGATGCACATCCGATCGCTCGACTCGGGCTGCGTTCTTTTTTCGAGAACCAGCCGTCCGTCTCCGTCGTGGGTGATGCTTCCACGTTTACCGCTGCCCTACCGGAGCTACGGCGACACAAGGCCGATGTGCTGATCACAGATGCCTTCCCAATCCCACAACGAGTGTTGCGTCGACTGCCCACTCTCCGCATGCTCTATACCTTCGATACGCTGGAACACTGCTCGCCGGCTAAGCTGATGGAGAATCTCATACATGGACATGCCGGTTTCGCATTGAAGAACCTGTCATTGGATAGACTCCTGAAAGCCGTGCGGCAGGTCGCAGCAGGCCGAAAATATAGAGACCCAGCTTTTATGCGCCTTGTCAAAACAGAGCAGCAACGGCGGGCTCAGAGTCATCGGGTAAGGGCTCTCTCGCCAAAGAAGCGGCGACTCCAAGCTGCCTCGGTTCAAGACCAGAAGAAGTCAAAGAAAAGAAGGACGAAGAGCAGGTCACATGCGCAAAGAAAGAGGTAACACGAGGTGTTTTATCCCGTCGCCCGGAACCATCGTAGGGCTCCGGGTCGAGCTTAAGATCACTGGTGGGTTTTATCCGGCGGCGTCAATGAAGAGAGGCTTCGCCTGGTGAGCCGCCGGTACGCGCAAGCGCCGAACTAGAGCAAGAAGACACTGGTGGTGCTTATCCGCGGGCGCCAATTCGATAAATCGAAAAAAAGCCCGCGGGTCAACCGAAGGTTGGTATGGTGGAGGCGAGGGGAGTTGAACCCCTGTCCGAAGATCGTCAGTGCACTGTGTCTACATGTGTAGCCGACAATTTAAGTTTCGCAGCCATCCACGCCAGTCGGCAGGCTTAGAACAGCCGCTAGCCCAGAAAGTTCTCATCCTCAGCCGCTGAGCACCGGCCTTGGACCAGCCCGCTGCATCGCGCTCTTCCACCCCCGCGGGCATCAGATGGAAGAACGTCGCAGTTAATTAAGCTGCGAGTGCCAGTTCTTGATTGGCAGTTGCATTTTCCCGGAGGGTTACGAGTCCCCGAGAGCTCGACATGCGACAGTGACCTCAGTATCCCCGTCGAAACCGGTCGCCCCCTTTCCGTCGGATGTTGAAAAAGGCTTCTGGCTGCGTTCTCACTTCGCTCCGAGGCTCGACGTACATACCACAATACGCCTCGCCCCCTTCGCTTGTTGCGGCCTTGCCAGAAGACCTTTTTGAACATCCTCAAAGATCTTCGGCTCGGGCCTTGCTGGACAGCCATTTTGGACAACCTGTCGCAATGAGACAGGTATTTCAAGCATGTCCAACTCCATTGCAGATGCTCATCATACCGTACTGGTCAACCGGATGCCAATCGTTTGTCCATACAGATCTCTACTCATCGAGGCTCGGACGGATCAGGAAGGAGCCATAGACCAACGCGAAGAGCAGATAGGCCCCGCTCCACCCGAATGCCGACAGGCCGAGCATCGTATGAGTCAGGGCTGTAGGTGTATCGGGGTTCGGGGTAAAAATTCGCAGTAACGCTCCGACATTGACGAGCAGGTAGATCGCCACGGTGAGCCGGCCAGCATGCCGGACTCTCCCCGTGTGGCCGAGGCTCGCACGAGTCATCACCGCCAGCGTCATCGTGCCCATCGCTCCGGTGGTGAGGAGATGAACCGCATTCTCGGGGGAAAACCCGATCCCTAAAATCGAGGCACCAAGGGCCAGCAAAAAGAACCCAACCCACCCATAGCCTACGTGCAGGACCAGCACGAGCGGTTCGCCCCAGGTCCGCCACCCACCCCAACGCAGCAAGCGCGCCAGACTTGCCACCCCAGCCACAATCAACATAACCCCTGCCCAGAGACTCTCCGGCTGAAGAACCCACGTGATGACGCCAACAAGCACGAGGGCGATCGCGGCGCCATCCATTGGAGAAAATACTTCCGGCAGCTTCGCCATGTTCCTTTCAGCTAAGAACTCGCGGGTAAAGGTAGGCGCGAGACGCCCACCGATGATCGTCAACATCAGCGTCATGACGGACAACGCGAACCGTTCGGGGAAATCCGTGGGCGCGCCACGCAAAGCCGAGAGGTGAAAGAAGATATTCGCGCAGGCATAAAGACTGACCAGCACAGCGATCGGCGCTCGATCCCAGGCTCCTGCAGCAGCAACCTCTCGCCAGACGTACAGCGCCAATAAGACCAGAAAGGAACCGTCGATCACTGCGGCGGTAGAAGCTCCTATCAATGGCACCGCCACGAGCACCCGTCCGGCTACCCATACAAGGAACAAGAACAGCAACGGCCAACCCCGCAGCGGCAGGCGGTCGGTCCAATTGGGCATGGCCGTGAGGAGAAATCCCGCAATCAACGCCGGCAAATACCCGAACAACATCTCATGCACGTGCCATTCGCGAGGAGGATAGAGAAACTCCGCATGCACCGCGCCCGCGAACAAGGCCACCCACCATAGGATCGCCACACCGGCAAACAACGCAGCGCCTAAAAAGAACGGCCGGAATCCATACGACAAGAACGCCGGACCGGTGTAGCGAGGAAAAGTGGGTTCCTCTTGGACTGCTTCCTCTGCCGGTTGGCTGACGATTGGGATTTCTTTCGCTGACATACTGAGTACGATTGTCGGACGTGAGTCAGAACCTTGTCAACAGATCGTGGGCGTAAGCGGCAGCGTGTTAGGCGAGCGGCACGAAAGGGAGAGCGATTATTCACATGCGCGTCATTGGCCCGTCTTGGTTTTCTACGTAAGTACTGCTGTATCGTTTTGTCTTTCTGGGCGTATCGACTGAGATACGATCCACAACCCGCATGTTTGTAGCAAGGGAAACGTCGCCGGCGAAGAACGCGCGCAAATCCAGCTATTGACGGGCCAAAACGCTTAAACCTCGTCACGGTTTTCATCTTGGCATCATCATTGCCTATGAGAACCGGTGAAGTACGAGCACGATCATCCGTGCTCGACCAATTATCAAGGAGGGATTCCCATGACGTGCACGAGATGCAGGGGCCTGATGGTTGTGGATCATTTACTGGATATGCAGGAAAGTTCAATGCCGATGTGGATGCGGGGGCTGCGATGTGTGACGTGCGGCAATATCGAGGACCCACTGATCCATCATCACCGGATGGTGCGACGAACTCGGAGAGCCGAACGGCTCGCGACACACTTGGTCTTGGGGAAAAAGGCCCTTCGGCCGGCAGCAGCGGCCTAGTTGGAGCGTGGATCCACGCAGCTTGAGCGCCATGGCTCTGTGGTGTAGACGCTGGTACTCCGTCGAAACATGCCCCCCTCGGCCAATGTCCTGACAGGCTGCGGAAAAACCTTCCGTTCATCCTTCGAGAGCCTCAGGACGAACGGTGCGCTCCGTGAATATACTGAGGTTTTTCGTTCGTGCTGAGTCCTTCGACAGGCTCAGGACAGGCCTGTCGAGCATACAAATCGAGTTTTTCCGCAGCCTGCTAAAGAACTTTCGTGAAACATCCGTTTCGCGAGCTGCCGGGAGATTCATCCTTCCATATGCCCCATGAGCTACGCCCACGAAGAACATCGGCAGACAAGCCCACTGCCCTCCCACGACTGAATCCGATTCGATACAGCGGTTGAATCCAATTCGATTCACCGTCATGAAGAAAGCGACATCGCGGATGCATAAGGCGTTGTCATTCGAGAAGTAATTTCCATAGGAAGAGATTTTCTTCGCAGGCATGCAGCTTGCTGCATGCCGAGGCGTTCGATTGCTGGACGGCTCAAGGATATCGTCATGATGGTTGCCTCAAATATACTACGCCTAAGTACTTTGGGTTGACTAACTAGGCGTACGGGTATTATAAGTGCACCCGCTTCGCGACGATTGGACGCACTGACGCATGTCCCACCTCTGAGCGTTCAGCTCAATCAGATCACAGCAGTCAGGTGCTCACGTTCCATTATCTCATCAAACAAGGGAGGATTCGATGAAACGATATGGTATTTTAGGGGTTGCTCTCTGCCTTGCGGCTGGAGTAGCCGGTTGTTCGGGCGACGATGCCGCGTCGCTCACTGCTGGGCTCGGGCAAGGGCCCAGGCAGCGGTGACGTTTGACGTGACGGACGAAGCGGGCTACTGGTTCGACACAGGCACGACCTTGCCTGGTGGGTCCCGTTCCCTCGCCATTGTGAAGCCAGGCGATAGGGTACGGTTTCTCCAAACCAAGTCGCAAAATGGTCCGAATGGGTCGAATGCTCCGTCTCGCGTTGAGGCCTTCCACACCGTCACGAGCCTGATTTGGCCCGTCGATGCCACCCCCGCGGAGCGTCTTGATCAGGACAAAGCTAACCAGGACGACCATGACGTGGTCTTGAGGACCCCGGGTCTCCATGTGTTCGTGTGCAAGCTGCATCCCTATATGTTGGCCGGTGTGATCGTCGATGATTCGAAGACCGAGGGGCTCGACATCGGCGAGAAGCTCCATCTTTTAGGCGTCACCCACACGCAGGATGCTCGTAAACCCGCAACTGCCGCAAACGCCTTCCCCAGCCATTCAGACCTAGGACTCAGATTATTGCGCGCGTTCTTCGTGGTCACCAGTCCATCCAATTGGAAAGACTACAGCCAAGGTTGGAGAACCACTATAAGCCGGACCTATCCCGCGGTGCCCGTCCGCGTCGCGGATGCGAACGGCGTTGAGGCCGTCGTTCCAGATCTCAATGCGGCACTCCAAGAAGCATTTGACGGCGATACCAATTCCGGCACTGAAAACACCCAGCATCCGACGGGATGGGCGAGGTCTGGGTCGACACGCAGTATGAGGTGAGCGCCGGCAAAGGCCCGGCCTATCCCAGCACGATGACCATGGTCGATGTGGAAGGGACTGATAAATGGACAGTCACAGCGCAAGATCGCGCTGCCGGCCCAGAAGATGAACAACGCCCACAATCTGTGGGCCAGCCACGATCAGAAGCAGATCTACAATACGGAATGGCACGGCAAGAGCCTATACGTCATAATCGCGCGGACGGAACACTCTTGCAGGAGATCGTGCTCGGCAACGATCCCGCTCACGTGATGACCAGAGTCAATAACGAGCAGGTACACGTGGGACTGAACGGAGGAAATTCGGTCGTCGAACTGAACAAGGCCGCCAATGGGACCCTGAGCATCAACCGCAATATTCTGGTGCAAAACCCAGGGGACAAGCAAGCGCAGCCGCACGCTCATTGGATGGGCCATGATGGTCAGACGATGGTGACCCCCAATTCCAATACGAATGACTCCACGTTCTGGGATTTCATCACTGACAAGATCAAATCTAAACCTGCCACCGGCACCCTGCCGATCGCCGCAGGAATCAACCCGGACTCGACGAAGTACTATGTGTCCAACTATTTGGGCCACAGTATTTCCGTGATCGAGATGGCGAGTGGGAATAAGATCAAGGACATCCCACTCCTGACTTCACGACGGCAACTATGATCCCAATAAGATGGCGCCGGTAACAGGAGCGCCGATTGGTGGTCTGCCGATTCAAACTCCGGTGAGCCCCGACGGGAAATTCGTGATCACCGGGAATACCTTGACCGGGACGATCACGATCATTCGAACCAGCGACGACACGCTGGTCGCGAGTATCGCCTGCGATCCAGGATGTCACGGCGTGAACTTCGGCGCCAAGAAAGATGGCGGGTACTACGCCTATGTCACCAGCAAGTTTTCCAACCGCTTGATCGTCTTGGACTACGATGCGGACAACGACGGCGTTGTGACCCAGACGGGACAGGACGCACCGGTCATTGCCGGCTGGGTGGTGTTGGCTGACGACGCTGCACCAAACGATGATCCGATCAGCGGAAACAAGGGCATGGGCGGACAGGGATTGCTGCCTGTTCCCAATGTCTACAATGGGTGGGTGCAGAAACTGCCGTCCGGTGGTGGTGCCACTAGCTTCTGTGGACAACTGGTGACAGCGCAACGGAGTCCGATCGGAGGCGCCATTCCCCCTTGTGCACCATAAGAGGTTTGTTCAGGCTGCCGGGATCATCCCGGCACTTAACATAGCTACCCAGCTAAGGACCCGGCGTCGATGGTTCAACGACCATCGCACCGGGTCCTCTGGTGTGATTGTACTCCCCGAGAGAGTTCTTTAAATCGAGCTGAGGTCGGCAACCGAACGCTGATCGCTATTGATCTCCGTTGACGACTGCCAACACCCGACGGCCATACCGTTCTGCTTTCATCTCGCCGATGCCTGGAATCTCTAACAGAGCAGCCGGCGTCCCCGGCTTGGAGCCGGCAATAGCCTTCAACGTTTTGTCGTGAAAGATGACAAACGGCGCGACGCCCTCTTCTTCGGCAAGTTCTGTGCGGAGTTTCCTGAGCCGTTCAAACAGCTGCGGATCCGGCGATGAAGCTTGCGGGGCACCCTCTACGGCGGCATACACACGACGCGGGTGCTTCACCGATACATCGGACTGATGTTCCCCTGCCCGAGGCAACGCCGGTGCACGAATCCCTTGCAGCACCTCTCGTCCTTGGCGCGTCATATCGAGAGTGGGATACTCCGTGCCTTCGATGTGAAGATAGCCGGAGTCGATGAGATCCTTCACCAGACGAGCCACAAACAGCTTCGTCTGTGCGCGACCGATTCCGTATGTCGGACACTGTTCTGCGCCGGAGGCCCGCAGCGTTTTTGAACGGCTTCCACGGAGAATGTCGATGATTCGACCCATGCCGAACCGCCCCATGCACCAGGACACGGTTTCCAATATGGCCTTCTCGGAAACGGCGGTTTCGTGAGAGATCATCCGGCTCGGCTGCCGCGCCGGCGCGAGACAGCGATCACACAGACCGCAAGGGCCCAAAGCCGGCTCGGCCTCATCACTAAAGTACTCAAGAATCGCAAGTTGTCGGCAGGTCTGCACCGAGACATACCCCAGCATCTCTTGAAGGAGCGTCTTCATCCGCTCGACACGAGCAGCGCCATCTTGATCTTTTGACGCCTGGGCAATGAAGTATTCCTGCGTGGCCAGATCACGATCATGGAACAGCAACACACAGGCAGCGGGACGTCCGTCGCGACCGGCGCGCCCGACCTCCTGGTAATAGGCCTCTACACTTCCGGGAATGTCGAAATGCGTGACCAATCGGACGTCCGGTTTATCGATGCCCATCCCGAAGGCATTGGTCGCGGCCAAGATTCTTAACGACCCTCGGCGAAAATCATCATGGATGCGTCGCCGTTCCTCATCGGAAAGACCGGCATGGTAGTAACCGACTGAGGGGTGAGTGTGTCCCAGCCCTGCCGCCACCTCCTCCACCGCCCGGCGGGTCGCGCAATAGACGAGGATCGTGCCCTTCTCTGTATCGCCGACCAAGCGCTCCAGCATCTCCAGTTTCTCTTGGCGAGATCGACAACGATGGACGGACAAGGCAAGATTCGCTCGACGAAAACCCGCGACTAATTGGAACGGATCGCGAAGAGACAGCCGTTGGCACAGATCCATTTGCACACGCGTGGTAGCCGTGGCAGTCAGGGCCAGGCAGGGAGGATTCGTGAGTTCCCGGCGGAGGAGGCCGATCTTGAGATAATCGGGTCTAAAATCATGCCCCCACTGGGAAATGCAATGCGCTTCGTCGACCACCAGCAACGAGACCCAGAGGGAACGCAGGAGTTGGAGAAACCCCTCGTGTTGCATCCGTTCCGGCGCCAGATAGAGCAGCTGAAGCCGCCGCTGATGAAGCTCCTGCATCACGCGGCTCTTTTCAACCCCGGTAAGTCCGGAATGAAACGCAGCCGCCGCAATCTTCCGCTGTTTCATGGCCGTCACCTGATCTTGCATCAAGGCGATGAGCGGAGAAATCACCAGCGTCAGCCCGGGTAAGAGGGTCGCCGGTAGTTGATAGCAAAGCGACTTCCCCTGCCCCGTCGGCATGACAGCCATCGCATCGCGCCCAGCCAGCACGGCGCGGATGACGTCCTCCTGGCCGGGCCGAAACGTGGCAAACCCGAATCGCTCGTTGAGTTGCTGTGTCAGATCATTCACGGACAGGTAAATCGAAAGATAAGATCGTCGTAGAGGTCACTGCGACTGGAGTATAGACAACTGACTACGGGCAAGTCGAGCTGGCTGAGATGGCGCGATCAGGACATGCCCGGCACTCCGGACCTTCTTCACTGTTTGCAAAAACTTCCGCGAGCCTACTCATATAGTCACTTGTAAAATGCAAGTGACTATGCTACTGTCGTTGCTAGGGTTCGCGGCGCAAATCTATTTACGATGCCATGAAATTCGAACGATCATCCTGCCCGATCACGAACGTTCTGGACCTCCTCGGGGATAAGTGGACATTGTTGGTGATTCGCGACTTAGTCTTGGGCAAACGACGCTATCAGGAGTTCTTAGCCTCACCGGAGGCAATGGCGTCAAACATCTTGGCGGAGCGATTAAACAGATTGTTGGCTGCCGAACTGATTCGTCGGCATGCCTATCAGCGAAACCCCGTTCGCTACGAGTATTCCCTGAGCAAGAGGGGGAAGGACCTAGAACCGATCTTGGAAGCGATCATCGTCTGGGGAAAGAAACAGTACCCGGGCACCAAGAAGTTTCCCCGAGTTCGGGTCTCGAAAACACGGGCACCGCATGCCGGCAACCTCAAATCGGAGTAGGAATGCGATCAATCGTAATTTATTCAAAGAGGAGGGACGAATCATGCCATTATGGAAAGTCTATCATCCTGTCGGAGCGTTCACGGCGGAGGACAAGAAGGCGCTGGCCCAGCGGGTGACGGCGGTGTATGCCAGTATCCCGATCCCGAAGTTCTACGTGGTGTTCGTCTACGAGGAGATGGCGAAAGATTCATGCTATGTGGGCGGGGAACTGCATAACAATTTTATCCGGTTCAAGATCGACCAGATTGCCAGAACGGTACCCGGGCCGGTGCTCCGAGAGTGGTGGGTGAGGACACTTGATACCGTCATTGCCCCGTTCGTCAAGGACAGGGGGTATGACTGGGAAGTGTCCATCGACGAGACACCGTGCGACCTCTGGTCTCTTCAAGGGGAATTTGCCCCGCCGTTTGAGTCGGTGGCGGAAAAGCGGTGGGTCAAGGAAAATAAGGCGAGTGCCTATACCTTAGCGGAAAAGCTTCCCGTCAGCCTTGTCCTCGCTCCTGGAGTCACGGACCGGTAGCAGCCACAAAAATCCTCGCATTTAAGAGAGATGATGCTCAATATGACAGCATCATCTCTCTTAGGTGCGAAGTGGCGTACTCCCCCTGTGTACCAAAAATCAGCCCGAGAGTAGGCAGTCCAGAGAGGGGAATCAAGAGAGAGCTGAGTGGGAAGACGAAGACATCGGCGTGGAAACGGTCAGGCAGCCAGTGAATTGGTTTCCGCCGCCTGGTCCCCCACCAAGTTCAGTCCTTCGAGTCGCTGAATCTTCGGCTGATAGGCACTCACCTTGCGCATTATCATCGTTCTCAAATCTTCATCATCAATGTGCAAGAGCGCGTCTCGCACCCCTTCGGTATCTCCGTCCTGCGCCAAATGGGCGGCGATACCGATGAGCGGCAAGACTCCGGCATTGCCCATCGCTTTGGCAATCTCGATGGCTCCGGACCGATCCCCGGCCTTGACGAAGAGTTGAGGCAACTCAAGGTAGAAGTGACTGGCTAAAAGCGACGGATCGGGGCATGAGAGGATCGTGTCTTTCACGGCCTGTACATTCCCCCGCTCCGATTCGACGAACAGCATCATTTGCCAGGCCTCTCTCAAGTACCGTCTGTCGACGATCCCGCTGACAGTCTGTCGCGCTCCGATGGTATCACTCGCTAGTGCTTGTCTGATCGCCTGGTCCTTCAACTGTTCATCCGTGAGGGTTTGGGTCGGCATCATCGCTTGGCTCCTCTCTGCACTCGGTCGGAGTACTAAATTGGAAATTTCAGAACGCCTGTGTCGAAATGTAGCGGTGAAAAATGTTCTTGTCGATCTTTTCATGTCAAATTGACAGACCAGAGCTAGAATTTGCTGGCCAATATCACCAATGAGAACACCAACCTGGCGTATGAGGTTGATGTGCATAAGTATTCGGTGTTCATCGAGGCAACTTGGCCGGTGCTCGCCATACCCTCACATCGGTTTGCTCTTCCATCGGCAGCTGTGTTATCACCCTGTCATATGTAGATGTGTAGATATGTTCTGATGCAGAAGATCAGAAGCGCATCCCTCCTTGTTCCACATGACCTTTGGTCTCAAGGTGTCATCGTATCCCTCTCAGTGGAATAATTATGGAGAAAGTTAATGCTCCCTGACGAAACCGTTCGCAGACCGAACTCACCAACAATATCTTCATCCTCCATTACGAGAAAACTCGTTGTCGCGATGTTGTTTTTTGCCGTAATCGGGCCTTCTACGACGAGAGCCACACTGGCATTTCTCGCGGCACGGTACCTATTTCGTGGCTGGGTGGAGCAGCGATTTGGCAATCGGCTCGCTGCGTTTCAAGAAGGCTTTACCCAGAACGCCTTCAACTATCTCCTCACCCTACGGCTCATTCCGCTGTTTCCATTCTTTCTCGTAAACCTGCTCTCAGGATTAACACCCGTGAAGGCGGGAACCTATATGGCCGCGACAGCCATCGGCATCATTCCCGGCAGTCTTGCCTATACCTTTGCAGGTCGCCATCTAAGTACGATCAATTCCCTCGCCGAGTTAGCTGCTCCTCGCTCTTACGTTGCTAGGCCTACTGTTTCTCATGCCCGTGGTGTATCGAAAGTTTGTTAGCCCTTCACAGTCCGAGCGCTCATAAAAACTGAGATTCATGAAGTCCATGAACTTCGGGCTGGAACAACGGAGATCTCGATGCGGTGGTTGAAACGAATTCTGATCGGACTCGCCGTCTTCAGCGGCCTTACCTACCTGTATTACACCGAAGTGAAACCGACCGTCATCTTCGGCTTGCGAGAAGACTATGCCCACGCTATTCCCCATCAAAAAGTACCTGAGGGTCTGACGAGCTTGAAAGCAGAATCGTGCGGCACGTGCCACACGGAAATTTATAATGAATGGAAAACCAGCATTCACTCACAAGCGTATAAAGACCCCTTCTTCCATGCCTATTGGACAAAGGATAAACATACGTGGGTCTGCCTCAATTGCCATTCGCCGCTGGAGAACCAGCAGCCGGCCCTGATCAAGGACATTCCGCGAGACCGAGTGGAACGTGCCGTCCAGGAGCCAAATCCACACTATGACCAGGAGTATCAGCAGGAAGGCGTGACCTGTGCAGCCTGTCATGTGCGGGATGGAGTGATCCTGGGACCTTTCGAGGACGCGAAAGCTCCCCATCCCACGAAGTACGATCCCATGTTTCGTACCACGCAACTCTGTTACCGCTGCCATAGCGTCGTGGGCGGACCGGCGCAGTTTTATAACGGCGGGCCTTGCGGCACCTATCCCGAGTACGAGGATGGGTACTGGAAGAAAGAGCGGGGCTTCATCTGCCAAAGCTGCCACATGCCCGATATCGAACGGCCGGTCGCCATCGATGGCCCCATCCGCCAGGGTCGCCAGCATCTCTGGCGGGGTGGACATGATCCCGCAATGGTCAAGCGGGCCATCGATGTCAACGTCGTGGCCGACCCAGCCGAACCGAAGCCGGGCGATACGGTTCGAGTTACGTTGACTCTGATCAATGCGGGTGCGGGACATAAACTCCCGACAGGGGATCCCGATCGCCACTTCACCGTCGAGTTTGCGGTGGAGGATCAGAACGGGAAGGTCTTAGAGCAGCAGTCGGACATGATGGGGCGATGGATCATGTGGCAGCCAGCCATCGTCGAACTCTACGACAATCGGCTCATGCCGTTGGCCAGCCGAGATTATATATTCGAGTATCAACTCCCGAAGGAAAGTGCTGGCCTCAAACTGACCACGAAAGTGCGCTACCACATCCAGACGGAACGGCAACATCAGATGCTCATCGACAAGTACGGCCTCACGGCGAAAGACCCGTACAACTTTACCGTCTATGAACGAGCGGTAGCTCTCACCGGCAATCTGACAGACCATTTTCAGAACAATGAGGCGCACTCACACATGGCATGTGCCGCCGCAAATCACAGTTGAAGCACAAACCTGACGCCCGGGCATGGTTCCCTTCTCAGAAAATGTTGAGGACATATCAGAAGGGACCCATCATCGCCGCAATCAAGGAGAGGCCAGGCAAGGCGGTTTACACAATCAATGAAAGCGATACATTCTTGGAGCGGTCTCTTCGTGGGCTGGCTGTTGTTCGCGGTTTCTCTGACCGGGACGCTGACCGTTTTTGACAATGAGATCACCTATTGGATGCAACCGGAGTTACTGGAGGTGTCCACCGGTGCGCGAGAGTTCGACAAAACTGTCCCCCGTGTCACCGAGTCGCTCACGCAGGTGGAGCGCTGGGATGTAGCTATTCCCACAGAGCGGTCCCTAGCGCTCTTCGTCAAATTGCAGGAGAAACAAACTTTTTCAGGGCAAACGATCAATCCTGCTACCGGAGAAATGATTAGCTTCCGTGATACCCAAGGCGGCCTGACGGCAAAGAGTCATCTCTTGATGAGCGTCCCAATGGGACAATGGGCGATGGCTGGTGTCGATCTCACGGGGGTTACGGCAGGCATGTTGCTCGGCTGGGCGGCCCGACGTGTTGCCAGAGCTGCAGGGGAAATACCCCATAACCATTCTGCTTCGGGCATCGTGTCGGACCAGAGACCCGCGCAGATGTGACGAGGCCGCTGCTGGTTATGAGGCCCACGGATCACGAGGACGTTCAGGAGCTCCACTGCAAGTACAGGCTATAATGCGAAATGACTACACGAAGGAATAATTTAATGACAAAGACGATCATTATTGTTGGCGCTTCATTTGCGGGAATCAAAGCGGCGTGGGACCTACGCCATCTACTCGATGAGAAGCATCGAATCCTTATCATTTCCGACAAGCCGTGCACGACGTTCCGAGCATCGTTTCCACGAGTATTGTTTGAGAATCTCGATCTGGAAAAGATCACCATGAATCTTGCCGACAACTTTCGAGACACCGGTATTGAGTTCATCTGTGACCCCATGATGTCCGTGGACCAGCAGAACGATGAAATTGTGTGCCAGAGTGGGCGTCGTCATTTTGATTACCTCATCCTGGCGACGGGGGCACGCCATGCGTACGAAGTCCTACCCGGCTCACGGGAGTTCGCCTATTCGGTGTGCGATCCCGTCAGAATCCTGGAGACACGAGACGCTCTGCTGAAGTTTCAAGGTGGAGAGTTTTTCTGTGGCGTGGGTGCAGGCTATACCCCCTGTGATGGTCCACCGATGGAGGTCCTCATGGATCTCGATCACCACTTACGCATGGCAGGGATTCGAGAGAATGCACATCTTCATCTGATTAGCGATAAGGAATGTCTGTTACCCCCAGGCGGTCCAGAAATCTGGACATATCTAGAAGATCTCTTCGAAAAGCGTGGGATCATTGTCCATCTGGAGGTTGGTCTCGCGAGAATGGACGCGAAGACGCTCTACTTTAATGACGGGACAACTCTGCCTTATGATTTGTGTGTCCTCGTCCCACCGTACCGAGGCATTAAGGCGCTGGAATACTCCGGTCTGACCGACGAACGAGGATTCGTCCTCGCAGACTGGAACACGTGGCGCGCGGATCAATCCATCCATAGGAACATCTATGCCGTTGGGGATTGCATCGGCAATCCGGGTCCCAGACAAGGTCACCTGGCCTTGATGCAGGCGACGGTTGCCGCTGAGCATGTCGCGTGGAGAATCAACCGGAAGGGCTCGGTAAGGGCGTACCTGCCGGAATTTCGTTGCGTCATGGATCAGGGAGGTGGGGAAGGGCTGTACCTCTATTCGCAATATATGTCGGACGGCGATATGTTGGAAATCAAGCTGGGGACCGAACCATATGCATCAAAAATCCGCTTCGAAGAAATGTTCATGGAAAAGAAGGGGGACATCGGAGAACTTCACCATCAGATGATCAAATAGCGTGGCCTGCAAACCTAACGGTCGCTCTTTCAAGTTGTCCAGCCACTGGAACTATCAGACCGAGCTGTGCCAAGTGCCTTTCGGAACAGTACTGTCTCCCTGACCGGCAGGAGCGCAAGCCGTGAGGAACAATTTGAGGTCTTCGGACTTCACCTCTGGACTATCCAACTACACGATGAACCGGCAAGCTTGCGTGGAGCAGTTTCCGTAACTTATGACAAGTAGTCCTGTCTGGACTTGGCTGGAGCAGTGTCTTCGTGCACAAGTTGCTTCAAGCGCGAAACGGAAATGCCTTCAGCTTCGGCGATGGACTTCAAGAATCCCTTGACGCCCTGAGCCTTCAAGGCGCGCAGCGTTAGTGGAAGTCAACGGAGTGGACAGGAAACATGCATCGTCATCCGTCCTCTCCTTTCATTCGCCCAGAAGCCCGGTTCACGACTATCTACGCATTATTTTTTCGTTAGGAGCCGGTGTCTAAAAGACTTGCCACGGAAGGAATGACATGGGCTTAACTCATCGGCTTTTTGACACTTCCCACAGATCAAAATCCTAAGGAGTCCATTTCCTCTCTTCACTTGCGCATCTGAAATGTCCAGCTATACTTTCGTGATGCACTCCACAAAATACATCATCCTGCAAGACGGAAATGGGTGGCGTGGTTACCTGGAAGGCTACCCGGAGCACGAGGCCTATGGGGACTCGTTTGAAGATCTGCAGATCCAGCTGTGGCAACTGCACCAGGAGCTCATCGCCCAAGAATCAGAACAGGACCAATACCGCTCCCGTAGCAGCGAACACGACCAATACGGAAGCGGAGAGCACGACAAGCCTCATAATCATACGTCCACGTTATCCCGTCACATCCCCACGGTGTCCCGCCCCATGACGCGCGCCCAGATCAAGCGCAGAGCACGTGTGGAACAGCTCCTCTTTGCGATGATCAGCAATCGCTGAACCAACCGACGTTCGGCTGTTCGCCTGTCACGAACCCACTCAGGGGCGGTGAGGCCGGTCCTGGCCGTTGGGCCATGGAGTTGGCTTTCGCTCGGATTCTTGACCCATGACGAATCGCGTGTTGGAATGAATTAGACATCCACAGACACCGGCCGAACACATCGGCGGTCCGGGACGAGGAGGCCGATGCAAGCGATCAAATATTGTTACTTAGATGATGAAAAGCAGTGGTTGGGCTATCTGCCGAACTTTCCTGACCATTGGGCACAAGGAGAGACCTTCGAGGCTCTACAACTCAACCTGTACCGCTTGAACTTCGACCTCACGTTGCTGGAAGCGCTGCGAAAAGTTTCCGAACTCAGCCTGCCATAAATAAACCACGGCAACGTACGATCAACGATTGTTTGTTCAACGGTAGTCCCACCCACTGTTAGGCTCTCGAGATCAACGACCATTCCTATCCATGCCCGGCCGGCCGTAAGGTTTCCGCCCACGATCCGACATCTTCTCATGAAGCGTGAACGGTCGAGTCCCTGAGCGACCTGACTCCAATCAACGCTTCCGAATATCCCGATTGACCCAGTGTAGGCAGGATTGGTACATAGAACTAGCTGCATATCTTCGCTAGATCATAACGAGGTCGGCCATGCCCACGGATGACATCACTCAAAAAGTCAGTGACCGTTATGCGAAAGCCGCCGGCACCGGCGAGCAGATGTGTTGCCCCACCAGCTACGATATGGGGCATCTGAAGACATTTATTCCTGAAGAGGTCCTGAAGATCTCCTATGGCTGCGGCACACCGGCTGGGCTCCAAACGGTAAAGGCAAGCGAAACCGTCCTGGATATCGGGTCTGGCGGCGGCATCGATTGCTTTGAGGCCTCCCGCTTGGTCGGCCCCACTGGACGCGTGATCGGGATCGACATGACCGATACGATGTTGGAAATTGCCCGCAAGAACGCGACAATCGTCGCCACGAATCTTGGCTACCCTGCATCGAACGTGGAATTCCGCAAAGGCCTGGCCGACGCGATGCCGGTCGAAGACGGCACGATCGATCTGATCATCTCAAATTGTGTCATCAACCTCGCGCCGGACAAGCGGAAAGTGTTCCGCGAAATGTATCGAGTCGCCAAGCCCGGCGGACGGTTCACCATCTCCGACATCGTGTCGGATCAAACCGTCCCGCAATACCTCGTCCATGACACCCAAAAATGGGGTGACTGTTTGTCCGGCGCCTTGACGCTGACCGACTACATGAACGGCATGGTAGAGGCTGGGTTTCGCGCCATCCATCTCGCCAAGTTTTCACCCTGGCGCGTCATCGACGGGATCCATTTCTTTTCTGTCACCTTGACCGGCTACAAGCTGCCTCCGGCACCGACCGCCTCCTCGATCCGGTACGCGACCCTTCGCGGTCCCTTCCGCCGGCTTGTAGATGAGCGAGGCACGACGTACCGGCGCGGCATTCCGCAGCCGATCACGTCTGAGGATGCATTGCTGCTGAGCACTCTTCCGTTCACCGATCACTTTCTCCTGACCACTGAGCCTGTCGATCTGAACAGCGATGATCCCCGCTGGACCGCCGTCTTCCCAGCCGATGCTCCATGCACGTGGCAAGGCCATTATGCGTTGCCGGCCGGGCCGTTCATTGAAGCAGCCGACGACGATCACCACGTGTATCGCCGAGGAGAGCCGCTGGAGATTTGTTCCAAAACGTTAACGGTTCTGCAATCCAACGGCTACGTCCCTCATTTCGTGATACTCAATAGGGCCGAGGACCATGTGAGCGGTGAGGCCGTGACTTGTGCTCCTAATGGAGACTGCTGCTGATGAAACCCGCATCAAATGCCAAGATGCTGACTCCCCACCAATGCGCCATGGTTCTCAAGGCGTTGGGCGATGAAACGCGACTGCGGATATTGGAATCCTTGCTCATCGGTGAAAAATGCGTGACGGACCTTGTGCAAGAACTCCGGTGCTCTCAGCCCCACGCTTCCCATCATCTCCGTATTTTGCGGGACTCAGGGCTGATCGAGGGACATCGAGACGGAAAACATGTTTGCTACAAAGTCTCTCCTGCGATACAACGAGCGCTGACACACGGACAAGGGCAAGCCCTGGATTTCGGCTGCTGTGAGCTGCGATTTCCAGACACGGCCTTGCTGACAATCGGTCATTCGCGCTGAGGATGATCGTTTTCAGAGAACGATTTCATTCCGTCATTCTGATGGGAACGGATATGCCGCTGACCCTTCTGGGACGACACAATCCTCTCGCCTCCTCTTCCGAGCAGCTCAAGTTGCTGGCACAACCCAGCCCTCGCCTCCCCTTTGAGGCGCAATTGGATCGGGCCGGCTTATATCCTCTTCGTGCCACAGGGATTACGGTTTTCCAGATCAACGTCGGCAAACTCTGCAATCAGACCTGTCGTCACTGCCATGTGGATGCCGGTCCTGACCGCACCGAGATGATGTCACGAGAAACCGCCGAGCAGTGCATCGAGGCTCTGGCCAAGACCGATATTCCGACGGTCGATATCACGGGCGGCGCGCCGGAATTGAACCCTCACTTCCGTTGGCTGGTCGAACAGTCCCGTGAACTTGGCCGGCATGTGATGGATCGGTGTAACTTGTCAGTGCTGCTGCTTCCATCCCAGGCGGATTTGGCCGAATTCCTGGCCAACCACCGTGTCGAGATCGTCGCATCGCTTCCGTCGTACCGCGCCGGTCAGACCGATGCGCAGCGAGGCGATGGCGTCTTTGACAAATCGATGGAGGCACTCCGTCTATTAAATCGTGTCGGCTATGGACGATCGGACAACGGACTCACCCTGAATCTCGTCTACAATCCGGTCGGAGCATTCTTGCCTCCAAAGCAAGAGGCCATCGAAGCGCAATTCAAGAAAGAACTGCGCACTCGGCATGGCATCGAGTTCAACCGGCTCTACACAATCACCAATATGCCGATCAGCCGATTCCTGGAGTTCCTCGTCGAAAGCGGAAACTATGAACAGTACATGACGCGCCTGGCCAACGCATTCAATCCCGCCGCCGCCGCAGGCGTCATGTGTCGCTATACCCTGTCGGTCGGATGGGATGGCAGTTTGTATGATTGCGACTTCAACCAGATGCTTGAACTTCCGCTCGACCATGGAGCGCCAACACATATTCGAGACTTTGACCCTGTGCAGCTCCATCATCGCCGAATTGTGACACGCAACCATTGTTATGGCTGCACGGCAGGCGCCGGCTCATCATGTGGTGGTTCTGTCGCTTGAATTATTACCCAGGAATGATATATGTAGATCTCTCAATGTGTAGATATCTGAATTTGTTTCGCCCTAACATGGGCGGCTCGCTCGTCACGTTACTGATTGTCACCCTCCTAGGAGCTACAGGCTCAGCAACGGGCCAGACAACAGCGGCAGACACATTATCCGGCAAACTGGTGATTACCGGCGCCAGTACCCTGGCTCCATTGATCGCTGAAATCGGCAAACGATTCGAGAGCCTCCATGCCAAAGTGCGTGTAGATGTGCAGACCGGCGGCTCGTCCCGAGGAGTTGCTGATGCTCGGCAAGGACTCGCTGATATCGGAATGGTTTCACGCGCGATGAAAGATGACGAAAAAGACCTTCATGCCTTTCCGGTCGCCCGCGACGGCGTGGGGATCATTCTGCACAAAGAGAATCCTGTCCAAGCTCTCACCGACGAACAAGTTGTCGCAATCTATACGGGCAAGATCCCCAATTGGGAGGAAGTCGGCGGGAAAGACGCCCCCGTCACCGTTGTGAACAAAGCAGAGGGGCGGTCTACGCTGGAAGTGTTCTTGCACTACTTCAAGATGAAGAATACGGACGTGAAAGGTCACGTGATCATCGGTGACAACGAACAAGGAATCAAAACCGTCGCAGGCAATCGAAACGCCATCGGCTATGTCTCCATCGGCACGGCCGAATACGATGAATCACAGGGGGTGCCTATTAAGCTGCTCTCGGTCGGAGGGATCGCCTCCTCCACTGAGAACGTGCGGAACGGAACGTTTCCGCTCTCCCGTCCCTTGCACATTGTGACTCGGACTCCACCGACCGGATTGGCCAAGGCCTTTATCGACTACGCACTGTCCAAAGCCGTGCATGACATTATCAAACAGCAATATTTTGTCCCGTTGGTCGACTGACGATCTCCTGTGTTGGGTCTTGCGCGGCATCGCTGCGATCGCGGGCATGATCGTCGTGCTGATCACGGCCTTCCTGATCGTGGAAGCGCTCCCCGTTCTGCACCACGTCGGTCTACTTCGATTCTTCACCGATCCCTCATGGCATCCGGCTGAAGGCTTCTACAATCTCACGCCGATGCTGTGGGGTACCCTATTCGCAATGGCTGGTTCCGTGTTGATCGCTACGCCATTGGGTATTCTCTCCGCCGTATTTTGCCATTACTATGCACCAATCGCCCTGGCTCGACTCTATCGGCGCCTGATCGAGCTTCTCGCGGGCATTCCTTCCGTGGTTTACGGATTCTGGGGACTCGTGGTGCTGGTCCCGCTGATTGCAGAGATACGACCGCCAGGGCCCAGTCTTTTAGCGGGCATCCTGATCCTCACGATCATGATCCTCCCCACGATCGCGTTGATGGCGGATGCCAGCCTTGCCAATGTGCCTCAACATTACTTGCGCGGCGCCGCAGCATTGGGGCTACCTCGATGGGCGACGATTCAAGGTGTCGTGTTTCCCGCGGCGAAATCGGGCCTGTTCACGGGTATCATCCTCGAGACGGGTCGGGCCATCGGCGAGACGATGGCGATTCTCATGGTCTGCGGGAACGTCGTGCAGACACCTTCCAGCGTCTTCGACCCGATCCGGACGCTGACGGCCAATATTGCCCTGGAAATGGCTTATGCGCTCGGTGACCATCGCGCTGCGTTATTCGTCAGCGGGTTGGTCTTGATGGCCATGATCGTAGTGCTTGCTATCGCCGCCGAATGGATCAGTCGCGGGAGAATTTATGGATGAGACTCTGAGCCAAACACAGAATCCCCGTGAATGGTTTGCATTCGTTCTCGTCTGGGGAGCGGCAACGCTCGTAACTGCCACCTTCTTCTGGCTGCTGGGGGACATCGTTTGGCATGGACTGAGCCATGTCTCCTGGACGTTCTTGACATCTCCCCCGGAGAACGCTGGACGACGAGGCGGGATCGGCCCCATCCTAGTTTCGACATCCTTAATTTTGGGAGTCTGTCTCGCTGTATCCCTCCCCATTGGTATCGGCACCGCCGTCCTCCTTGCTGAATTTTCATCGGACCAAAGCCTGTTCGGACGGATGACTCGCCGCAGCCTTGATGTTCTGGCTGGTGTGCCTTCGATCGTATTCGGCCTCTTTGGCAACGCGTTCTTTTGCAAGACGTTAGGGCTCGGCTTTTCAATCCTCTCCGGTGGCCTGACTTTGGCCTGCATGGTGCTGCCGATTTTGATCCGATCAATGGAGGAAGGGTTTCGCGCCGTACCGGCTAGTTACCGGCTCTCCGCCGCAGCACTGGGACTTTCGCGAACCACCACGTTGTTTCATCTCCTACTACCGGCGGCCGTACCGGGACTTTTGGTAGGGCTCGTGTTGGGAGTGGGTCGAGCCATTGCGGAGACTGCTGCGCTGATTTTCACAAGCGGCTATGTGGATCGGATGCCGGAGTCGTTGCTCGATTCCGGTCGCACGCTGTCCATCCACATCTTCGATCTTTCTATGAATGTGTCCGGAGGAGACGCGAATGCCTACGCCTCAGCGCTGGTCTTGGTCGTCTTATTACTCGTCATCAACGGCACCGCATCTTGGCTGATAACTTACGGACTCCACCGAAAGATCGTCACAGTATGACGCCGGTTGAACCCATCGTCGGGCAGCGGCCCCACCAAGCGCTCGGATATCAGTCGACTAGCTCTGAGCGTCATCCCTTCGTTGAAGTGAATCGGCTAAGTTTGCACTATGGTGACACTCCGGCATTTCAGGACGTGACGTTGTCGATCTACAAAGGATGCATCACGGCTCTCGTGGGCCCCTCCGGATGCGGGAAGACCAGCTTCCTCACTGTTCTGAACCGTTTGACCGATCTCATCCCTACTTGCCGACTCACCGGGCACATCAGCATCGACACCCTCGATGTGTTGGCGCCTCAAACCGATGTCATCCAGCTTCGCCGCCGCATCGGCATGATTTTCCAGAAACCAAATCCCTTTCCCTTGTCGATCCGGAGAAACCTGGAATTTCCATTGCGCGAACATGGGCTACGGGATCGAAAACAGATTGCGCGGACGATCGAGACCACGCTGCGCGATGTAGGCCTATGGGACGAGGTCAAGAATCGCCTAGACTCGCCGGCCCTGGCGCTATCCGGTGGCCAACAACAACGCCTCTGTATTGCCAGATCCTTGGCTCTTTCCCCGGAAATGCTTCTCATGGATGAGCCCTGCAGCGCTCTTGACCCGCTCTCCAGCGGCGTGGTCGAGGACCTTATCGTCAGCTTGCGTAGCCGGTATACCATCCTGATCGTGACCCATAACCTAGCCCAGGCCCGACGCATCGCGGACTACGCCGTCTTGTTCTGGGTTCAAAACGGGGCGGGACGGCTGATCGAGGCCGGAACCGCCAAGCAGATATTTGAGGAACCCCGTGATCCACTGACTGCTGCGTATGTCAGCGGGATGCGAGGATAATGATGACTCCGATTGAGATACATATTAACCAGCCCCAATTGAGTCATGATGCAAACCGCCGCATAAAGCGCCAGGTCAACACATATATACATCTCCAGATCAATAACGGAATCATGCACAACCAGTACCTAGCGTACTGCTATGACAGCATCTGTGAGGCAGAAGGCTCGTTGGTGACGTTTGGCCCCTACGATGAGCACGTCATCGAAGGCATCAAATAGGGCTGCGAAGCATGGGAAGAAGGCACCGGATAAGCTCTGGAGCGCGTACATTGGTGTCTACTCAGATAAGGACAGGAAGCACGCGAGCAGATCGAGCGTAAGTTCAAGTGCAAGGTACATTTCTATGACACAAAAACAGCGCAAGTTTACGGATAGAAGTCTCCTTGCCGGCGCGTTTCGATGCGCTCATGAAAAAAGCTATTTTCAAGAGTACAAGGCCAGAGGGTAGGGGGGAGGTCTATCGCCTCCCCCCGCAGCGGCTAGGCCGCTTTAGAAGTCATGCTTTCACAAGACTCTAAACAGCGTCGGCACAGGTCGGCGCACTGTTTCAGAAAGTTATCATCCCCCGCAACCTTCTCGCAGCTCTCTGCGCAGAGTCGGCAGATGTCGGCACAAACGCTGCACACGCGCTCATGAATTACCGACTTCCGGCTCAGATAATCCGCAGTTATCATGCACATCTGTGTACAATCTATTAATAGCTGGATATGGTCATTTGCCGCATGGCGACCACCGAGCTTTAAGCAATGCGCGATGGTTTGGGTGCACATCGCGTGGCACTCTTGGCAGAGTTTGATGCATCGTGCCATATCGGCGTTGGAATGATGCGCCCCTTCCTTGCTACTCGTGGTTTGCATGGATGCATGGACTGAGTCGGGCGTCACCCCATACGCCCTTGGCTGTATCAACAATGAGGCTCCGGCGGCGAGCAAAGACGCACCGGTAGACACAAATGCTCTCCTGCTTATCGTGTTGCTAGATGACATAACTCCCCCTTTCATGGCTTATACCGAGTACATAAAGCGCATGGACTTTTCAACAGACTCGAAAGTCAGGAGAAGGGTATCAAATTCTCAAAACAGTAGTGGAAATCGAAGTGTGAATCCGAGGGTTTTGAATGGTTGGTGGTTTGTGGGAAAGGCAGTTCGTACATCCAAGGTCGACTGGATCTGGATAATGAGATATGACGACTTCAAGCTGAGTTATGGAACTGCTTTGATTGGAAAAGTGCTTGGAATGAGGCCCGATTTCTAGGAATGCATCACAGGTTTGTCGCGGGGACTCGTCCGTGGTGGAGGAGCAATCCATATTGGAGGAAGTCTGGAGCGGCAGGACGCAGGCATACGCGTTGAAAGTTAAAAGAAGGAGGAGAAACACGAGGTAGGTACACAGGCGCGACATATGAAAAATGCTACGCTGCATCTTCTCTCGTGTCAATCATGATTCCACGTTCAGAATTCGGGTAGCTGGCGTGCTTTGATGATTAAGGAATAATTTCTCGCGCAGCCAAAACGCGACATTCACCAGAGCAATGAGAACCGGAACCTCGACCAGGGGGCCGATAACGGTGGCGAACGCGACGGAAGAATTGAGTCCGAACGCCGCAATTGCCACGGCGATGGCCAGCTCAAAGTTATTGCTGGCCGCAGTAAAGCTGGTCGCGGTCGTCCTGCCGTAATCAGCCCCTAGAGCCTTGCCCATTAGGAAGCTGATGAAGAACATCACCACGAAATAAATGGCCAGCGGGATGGCGATCCGTACCACATCGAGCGGCAGCTCCATCACCATGCCGCCTTTAAGGGAAAACATCGCAAAGATAGTAAACAACAACGCTATCAGGGTCAGCGGTGCGATCTTCGGCAAGAATTTCTGTTCATACCAGTCGCGGCCTTTCTGCCGCATCAACACTGTACGGGACAGAAACCCAGCCAGAAACGGAATGCCAAGGTAAATGAACACGCTTTCGGCAACGGTGCGGAAGCTGACATCGACAATCTGGCCACTTAGCCCCAATAGGGGCGGCAGCACGCTGATAAACAGCCACGCATAGACGCTAAAAAACAGAAGCTGGAATACGCTGTTGAAGGCCACCAGCGCGGCGGCATATTGGTTGTCGCCCTCTGCCAAGTCGTTCCAGACAATCACCATCGCGATGCAGCGGGCGAGGCCAATCAGAATAACCCCGGTCATGTACTCGGGATAGTCATGCAGAAAGAAAACCGCCAAGCCAAACATCAACACAGGGCTGATGAGCCAATTCTGCACGAGGGAGAGGAGCAGGATTTTCCAATCCGTGAAGATGAGCGGGATTTCTTCATATTTCACCCGTGCCAGCGGCGGGTACATCATCAGAATCAGGCCAATGGCAATCGGAATATTGGTCGTGCCGACAGACAGGCTATTCAGCGCATCCGGTAATTTCCCAAACAGGGAACCAAGGGCGATCCCTGCACCCATCGCCAGAAAAATCCAAACAGTAAGGTAGCGGTCAAGAAACGACAGGCGTCGGCTTGAGCAGCGCGGCCATCGGTTAACTCCTCTACATTCTGTTTGAGCATGAAAAATGCTGTGTCAAAGGCGGCTTCAGCCTCACTGCTGGAAGCCTTGGCCGGGTCAGGCGTGCTCCAGTGCAGTTTCTTCGGCTTACCGGGAAATAGCGGGCAGCTTTCCCCGGCGGCCTGATCGCAGACCGTCACCACCACATCGAAATGCTGGCCGGCGAACTCATTCCATGACTTGCTGCGCGGCCGGCCGGGGTCGATAGCATGCTTTTGAAGCGTTTCAATCGACTTCGGATGAACATGCCCGGTCGGGAAACTTCCCGCGCTCCATGCCTTATAGCGGCCTTGCCCCAACTGGTTAATCAGGGCTTCGGCCATGATGGAGCGGCAGGAATTTCCCGTACAGAGCACCAGCACGGTGAGGGGAGCGTGTTCCATCAGCCGCAACACCCCACTGTTTTTTCGGAAGGCTCACAGCAATTGGGTGTTCCCTTTGTTTCCGGTGTGCAGCAGGCACTTTCGGCACTTGCCGACTTCTCTGCAAAAATCTCGGCATCTTCCATCGTCCGGTAGGTTTCCCAGGCAACGCCGGCAGGGTCTTGTACCCATGTTTTGTCGGACTTGGCATAGCAGCAGGTCGTTTCACCTTCATCGAATACCGCCAGATTTGCGGTTTTCATCCGTCCGCGCAATTCATCCAGCTCGCCATTTTCATCAACCTGAATTCCAAGGTGGTCAACGCCTTTCTTACTGGCGCGGTTGGAAATCGCAAAATTGACGCGCGGGTCATCGAGCAGCCACTTCGCGTAGTCCGCTTTGGTCTTGACTGGCTCTGCGCCAAAGAGGGCACTATAAAAGCGGGTGGCTTCCTCGATATTTTCTACTCCGACATGGACGTGAAGACGTTTCATGATGTTTTCTCCTTAGTTTGTGGTGAACAACAACTTGGCATCTCGATGACGGAACAGCCGCGCTTTTTATCTTCGCGGATACTGGCAAACTCCATGCGGCAACAATCCTTCACCATGTAGCGGATGAGGTTGTTAAAAAACTCAAAATTTGCCCTGTAAATAATGGAGCGGCCTTCTCGCCGCGACAGGACAATCCCCGCATGGCTCATATGCGATAAATGGAAGGACAGCGTGTTATGCGGGATACCGAGCGTCTCGCTTAACACTCCGGCAGGGGCACCATCTCTTCCATGCTCAACCAGCAAACGGAACACCCGCAAACGGGTTTCCTGCGAAAGAGCGTCAAAAGCGGTCGTGGCTTCATTAATGTCCATATGTCCAGAATAATGGACTAATGGCAGTTTGTCAAGGCGTCTCTCCAATAATTCTTCTTTGCTCCAGAAACTATTGAATGAAACTTGTTATGGCACATGAAGGTATTAGACCCCTGGAAAGCCGAATCATTCTCGGTGCCGCAGTGATTGAGGATATCCTCGCTACGCTCCTCATCGAAATCGTCACGTCGCTGCAAAATGGCGGTGTGAGTCTCACCAGCCTGACTTTTGTCCTCGTGCAGGCGTCGGCTTCATGGCCGTCATTGCGTTGGTGGGCACTCGACTCACGCAGAAACAATCCGCTCTGCTCGATGTCCCGATTAATCCCCTGTCGCCGCTGACGCTCTCTCCTGCCCTCTGCCTGGGATTGGCCGCAATTGCGTCGAAGATCGAACTGACCGTGATCATTGGGGGGAGCTGGTCGGGATGGTAGCCGCAGAAAGCAAGCTGCGCCAGACGATGTCTCCGGGAAAGCAGCCTGTGGGATCATCCAGAACGAACAGTGGCTATTGTTTATCCATCTTATCTCGAAGCGAATCCTGATCCGATCAAACAGGCAAAGGAATCGGAAGAAGCGATACAACAGGCGGCTATGCCCAAGCTTGAGAGTGAAGCAATCATTGAACTGAAGAGGAGGCTCGTAGAACTGGTGCGTACGACTGCAGTTTCCGTAGAAAAGACGCACAACTCATTGGTGCCGCAGACATCACCCAAACTTCCGGAAGTGCCGTCGCCGTCAGATGCTCATACGGGTCAGGTTTCAAAGGAAAGACTGCTTGAGATCATCCAGCATCTAGAACGGCGAATTTCGGAACTGGAACGGCATCTGACCTCTAAACCGCCAAAGAAGAGCACTGAATAGATTCTACCTTAGTCACAGCATGCATATAACCATCTTGCTCCTGAAACGGCACTCTGTTAAGGTGCATCGTCTTCTGTCATCCATTGGATTTCAAATATCTCTGAATGGTCTGGGACCCAAAAGATCCGTGGGGCAAAAAGCCTGATCCGCTTGAAGAGGCCTTCAAGCAGGCCAAATCCCAATTCAAGGACATTTTCCCTCCCGGTGGGTTGAAAAATTTCCTGCCATCAGGCGGCATCATGAACCTCGTCATTGCCGCCTTGCTGATCTTTCTGGTCTGGCAGAGCGTGTTTATCGTCGCACCGGATGAAGAGGGTATCGTGAAACGGTTCGGCGTTCCGGTCCGTCAGGTGGAACCAGGCCCGCATTTCAAGATTCCTCTCGTTGAAACAGTCCTTCAGCCCAAAGTCGCCAAACTCTTTCGGGTGGAAGTCGGCTTCCGCACAAACCAGCAAGGTCGGCAGCAGGCGGTACCCCAGGAGGCCTTGATGCTGACCGGCGATATGAACATCCTGGCGATCGAATTCATCATTCAGTACAAGATCAAAGAAGGGCGCGACTTCCTGTTCAATGTGGCCGATATCCATGAGACCATCGGCAAAGCGGCCGAGGCCTCCATGCGGGAAGTGGTCGGCAAGAGCAAGATCGACGAGGCCTTGACCACCGGGAAAGCGGTGATTCAGCAAGACACCATGACGTTGCTTCAGACGATTCTCGACCAATATCACTCCGGCGTGCAAATCGCCGCCGTGCAACTCCAAGACGTCGATCCTCCGGAAGCCGTTGCTGCCGCGTTCAAAGACGTGACGAACGCCAAAGAAGACCGGGAAAAGCTCATCAACCAGGCGCAAGGGTATCGCAACGACATCATTCCGAGGGCAAAGGGTGAAGCCGCTGAACTAGTCAACCGGGCGAGGGGGTTTGCTCAGGCGCGGCTCAATCGCGCTCAGGGCGAGACCAATCGGTTCCTCGCCACCTTGAAGGAGTACAATCAAGCGAAGGATGTCATCAGCAAGCGGATCTACATCGAAACCCTGGAAGAAATCCTTCCCAATATGGAAAAAGTCATTATCGATGGGAAAGGCGGAGAGCGTCTCTTGCCGTATCTTCCCCTGGACCGTCTCTCCAAACCGGCATCCACGACCGCTGCCAAGTCTGTCCCCCAATCGGAAATCGAGGAGTCCCGACCAGAACCGTCCCCCACGCTGAAATCGAGGGGCTCCCGACCATGACGAAACAGGGATTGGTGATCGCACTTCTGGCTGTGACTGTTGCGTTGTTTGTGCTCGGCGCTTCTCCCCTCTTCGTCGTGGATGTGATCCAGACGGCAATTGTGGTCCAACTCGGCAAGCCCGTTCGCAATATCACCGAACCCGGGCTGTATGTGAAAATGCCGTTCATCCAGGAGGTGACTTACTTCGAGAAACGTCTGTTGGATTACGATTCGAACGCCCAGGACGTCATTACGTCGGACAAGAAAACCCTGTTGCTCGACAACTTCGCCAAATGGCGTATCACTGATCCGTTGAAAGTCTATCAGGCATTCCAAAGCCAGCGAGGCGCACTCCAGCGCCTGCACGATATCATCTACTCTGAACTTCGGGTGGAGTTGGGTCGCCACGAGTTACTCGAAATCGTATCGAGCACGAGAGCCGACATCATGAAGGTGGTCACCGAACGAGCGAAGGAAAAGGCCTCGGTGTACGGCATTGAAATACAGGATGTGCGGATCAAGCGTGCCGACTTGCCGGAACAGAACGAGAAAGCGGTCTTTGCGCGCATGCAAGCAGAACGGGAACGGCAGGCCAAGCAATACCGTGCCGAAGGAGCGGAGGAAGCGCAAAAAATCCGATCGGAAGCCGAAAAAGATCGGGAAATCATCCTGGCCCTGGCCTATAAAGAGTCGGAAGAACTTCGAGGCGGCGGCGATGCCAAGGCGTTTCGGATCTATGCCGACGCCTACCGACAGGACCTGAAGTTTTTCGAGTTCACCCGCTCCATGGAAGCCTATAAGAGCGCCTTCAAAGACGGTACGACCTTGGTGATGAGCCCGGATTCTGAATTCTTCCGCTACCTCAAGCAGCGCTGAGTTTCTACGAAAGCCCAACTATTTTCCCGATGGTCGGATCAAGTGTAATCCGCTCACCGGCCGGCTTCTTGGGCAACCCCGGCATGAGCTGAATTCCTGAACAGACGGCGGTCACAAATCCTGCTCCGGCCAGAATCCGCAGCTCTCGGATCGGCACCGTAAACCCGGTTGGTCTCCCCTTCAGACCAGGATCGTGTGACAGCGACAGAGGAGTTTTTGCCATGCAGACGGGTAAGCTGCCGTACCCCAATGCCTCGGCTGTTTCGATTTGGCGTTCGGCCTCCGGTTCGAACGTGACTCCGGCGGCTCCGTACATGCGGGTCGCGATGGTTTCGATCTTTTTCTTGATCGGCCAAGACAATTCGTAGAGATGTTTGAAGTGAGCCGGCCCTTCAGATGTCTTGACAACGGCGGCTGCCAGCTGTTCCGCTCCTTTTCCTCCGTCGGCCCAGTGGGTTGAGACTGCCGCATCTGCTGCTCCCATCTTGAGCGACTGTTCCCGAACCCAGTCCAATTCATCTTGAGGGTCATCTTTGAACGCATTGACGGCGACAACGACCGGCACCCCGTGCGCGAGGACGTTGGCGACATGCTGCTCCAGATTGGCGATTCCCTTCGAGAGCGCTTCCCGATTCGGACCCGTTAGACTCGAGGGCAAGGGAACGCCCGCCTTAGCAACGCCTCCACCACCATGGAGTTTCAGCGCCCGCAACGTCGCCACGACCACCGCCGCTGTCGGTGCAAATCCCGATGCGCGACACTTGATGTTAAAAAACTTTTCCGCCCCAAGATCGCTGCCGAAGCCCGCCTCTGTGACGACGAAGTCGGCGCATCTCAGCGCAATCGCATCGGATATGATCGAGCAGTTGCCATGCGCAATGTTGCCGAAGGGCCCCGTGTGGACGAATGCCGGCGTTCCTTCCAGCGTTTGAACCAAATTCGGCATGAAGGCGTCCTTGAGGAGAACGGCCATCGATCCTACGCATCGAAGCTCTTCAGCCGTGACCGGCGTACCGGCCTTCGTCAGCCCTACGAGTATGCGGCCGAGCCGCTCGCGGAGATCGCGCTGATCCTTCGCTAGAGCCAGCGCCGCCATCACTTCGGAAGCCTCGGTGATGACAAATTGCCCCGGACGTCTGTCCGTTTCTTCTCCCAACAGGACCTCCCGGAGAGCGCGATCACTGATACTCAACGCCCGAGGCCACGTAATCCGTTGAGGATCGATCGAGAGAGTATTGCCATGGAACAGATGATTATCGAGGAACGCAGACAGTAGATTGTGGCTGGCGGCCACGGCATGGGCATCCCCGGTCAGGTGAAGATTGATATCTTCCATCGGAACGACTTGGGCATGCCCTCCACCGGTCCCTCCTCCCTTCATCCCAAACACAGGTCCGAGCGAAGGCTGCCTGAGGGTAAGGGCGGCTCGATGCCCTAACCTCGAGAGTCCCATGGCAAGACCTATCGACGTCGTCGTCTTCCCCTCTCCCAAGGGCGTTGGGTTAATTGCGGTGACGAGAATATACCGCCCATTCGGGACGGTCATGAGGCGATCCAATACCTGAGGCGAGACTTTCGTCTTGTCCCGTCCATAGAGAGTGAGTTCTTCGGCATGGAGCCCAAGCTGGGAACCGATTTCGACAATGGGACGAGGGGTAACAGATTGGGCGATTTCGAGGTCGGTCAAGAGGCTCTCATTCGGTTTTGACTAGATCGCAGAGGGCCGAAGTATAGCACAGGCAGTCGGCTAATGATTGGAAACAAGCTAACGAAATATGGCTGAGAGTAATTGGACTGACCGGGAGGCAGCGGAAAAGGTCGATCGAATCTCGGTACGTTCTAAACCCGCCGCTACTCTAAGATGTACTTGGAGGGGTCAAGCGCTTGGCCGTTCAATTTCACCATATAGTGCAAGTGAGGACCCGTCGCCAAGCCCGAGCTTCCCACAAGCGCAATGACATCACCACGATCGACCCTCTGGCCTTCCTTCACCAAGGCCTTCGCAAGGTGTCCGTAGACAGTTTCAACTCCAAATCCATGATCTAGGCGGACCATGTTTCCAAGCTTTGGATCGTATCCTATGGACGTAATTCTTCCTTGGGCCGGTGCATGGACCGGAGTGTTTGGCGCGGCTCCGATATCCAATCCATCATGCCAAGCAGGCTTCTCCGTGAAAGGAGACATTCTCGGACCAAACCCAGACGTGACCCACCCTTTCACCGGCCAAATCGAGGGTGTCGAGGACCAGCGAGTCGAACGCTGTTCGGCTGCTTGCGACAGTTCGTCAAGGACGCGTTCCTGCAGCGTGGCTTGCTTCGAAAGCCATTCCAAACCGTCTTTTACTGATGCAATCGCCAGGAGGTTATCTTGCGAAGGCTCCAGGCCAACGGCAGACGAGTGTTCTTGATTGCCGTCGGATATTGACTTGGAGGCGCCTGATGAGAGACCCCGTTCGTTTCCACCGGATATCGTGCCTCCTTCTTCGGAAATCGGCATCTCTTCTCCACCCCTGCCGTTTGTCATATCTCCCGTCTTGGGCATTTCTATTCCCAGCATGACACGAAGTCTTTGATTGACCTCGTTCATCGCCCCAAGACGCTTCTTCAGGTCATTAATAGCTGTTGAGAACGCGGCGGTCTGCTCACGTGCACTCATGGCTTCAGCACGGAAAGACGCGAGCTCCCACACCTCTCCCGTTCTGATGACATAGTGAGAAACCACGAGAAGATCGGCAAGAACGACCAGCCCCACACACACCAACAATCGGCGGAGTAGTTTCTTCGAAAAGCTGAAGCGGATAGGCTTTGCAGTGGATCCTCTGAAAACGACAATGGTATAGGCATCGCCATCTTGAATATTTGTCTGATTCATAACCTTAGTCCCCCATGCCTACTCTACCCCCTGCAAATTACCGATTTAGGCCCCTATTGGTCAACCTTAAAAATAGTTTTCCGACAAAGCGTTTTCAACCACATCGTTTAGGATGTCTCTCGGTGAACCCACTCAAGATAAGGTAGAAATCCATGGCTTACCGGAATTGCTATTATTTCCGGCACTTTGTACGAATGGATCTTCCGTATTGTTTCTTCGAGAGAATTGAATTTATCAGAGGTTGTTTTGATCAGCAGTAATGATTCCTGCTCGTTCATCATCTTTCCTTCCCACCAGTACGTTGAACGCACTGTGGGAATCGTCGAAGCGCAAGCAGCGAGACGACACCGTACCACTTCGTCGGCAATTTTCACCGCTTCATCTTGGCTTGCTGCTGTAACCATGACAATCACTACCTGGATCGGTTCAACCCCCATAGAGTAGCCAGGATACCCAAGTGCCTTTCTACAATCAACCTGATCATTTCAACGGTGTGACCGGATCCCCAGCTCGCTGGTTTGAGAGTGAGCAACATCCATGCCTCGCTAACAAAGAGTCACTATTGATATTATATTTGTTTACAATGACTTATGGATTCAAGCCACCTGATGATGTGGCTCCTGGGCGGACGACTGTACGGCAAACACAGTAGCAAGCAATTTTTGAGACATCGCTGTTCAAAACTGACCTTTTCCGACCATCCCACGGGTGTCCCAAAGATGGTCAACAACAGATCCTATATCAACAGATCCTTATACCTTCCCCATTTTTGCTAACTCCGAGAAGTAATGAACGAATGTCTTCATTCCCCCTGAGGCCTGCCCCCAGTCGTAATATTCGTTGGGCGCGTGGTAGCCATGCTCGGGCAGACTCAAGCCTATGAAGAGAATCGGCATCTTCCAAGTTTTCTGCATCGTGACGACCGCACCGATCGATCCCCCTTCCCGCACAAACGCAGGATCGTTACCGAATCCTGCTTTCACAGCACGCTTCACACAATCAACGTAAGGCCCGGTTAAGCTGCCCTTGAATGGATGGAGCATGCCCTCTCTCTCCACCTTCACATCCGGATTCACCTTGCCCACATGCTTCTTCAACAGGGTAAACACTCTTTCCGGTATCTGGCTTGGGACGAGACGCATGCTGACCTTGAGCTCCGCATGACCGGGCACAACCGTTTTGACACCCTCTCCATGGTATCCTCCGCTGAGGCCATGAAGTTCAAAGGTCGGAGACGCCCAGATCCGTCGCATGACTTCTGCCGGATCCTGCACTCGAAGCGATCGAAACCCGTAGGCTTTCTGGAAACATCGTACATCAAAGCCGGATTTAAGGAAATTCTTGATCTCTTTGGTAGTGGGTTCGACCACATCGTCGTAGAAACCAGGGATCTTCACCCTGCCGGTCCTGGCATCAACACAGGTGTTCGCCACCTCCATCAACTCGGCCAGCGGATTACGCGCTGCTCCCCCGGTCACACCCGAATGCGCGTCTTTTTCACCCGTGCGCAGGACTAGACGTGCGCCGAGCAGGCCACGCAAGCCGTATGGCACCGCAGGCCGCCCCTTGGCAATCCAGATCGTGTCAGACACAACCACGGAATCTGGTCGTGGAATCACACTCTGGTTTCTGATCCCAGCGGCAAAATGCGGGCTCCCGATCTCTTCTTCGAGTTCCCATAAGAATCGGATGTTGATCGGCCAACCTTGTTCGATCGCATATCGAGCGCCGAACAGCGCCGTGAGAGCCGGGCCCTTGTCATCGGTCGCTCCTCGCCCTCGATAGATCCCCTTTTCATTCTTAAAGGCAAACGGCGCCTGTCTCCATTCCGGCTCCTGCGCCGGCTGCACGTCCAGATGATTGTAGATCGTGACGGTCGGAGACTTAGGCCCTGTTATCCACCCACCGGAGACGATGGGGTATCCACCGGTCTCCACGATCTTTACTTCGGCTCCGACATCGATTAAATACTGCCTCGCAAGTTCAGCCATGCGTCGCATATCACCCGCACGGGATGAATCCATACTGATCGATGGCACCTCCACCATCTGTCCCAAGAGATCCTCAAACCTCGGCCGTGACTCCTTTACAAAAATCCTCAGTCGCCGCTCATTCACCATACGAGTGATCCTCCTTGACCAAAAGACGGGGGATTATAGCGGTCATGTCTCGCAAGAAACAGCGGCTCCGGGCTCCAAATTCAGAATGATGATAAGATACCTCTCATCCACCATGACCACTTCGGCGCGAATCGTCGCTCGTCTCGTAGTTCTGCTTGCATGTATAGGAGCAGGCACACCGATACCGGTGTGGGCAGAGGAACCGACCAGCATCCAACAGATACTCGAAGAACCGCGGGTCTTTCATCTCCGGCATGCCACATTGCGAGGTATCGCACGAGACGTGCAACCCCTAGCACCATACACCCTGCCGAATGGGCAAAATTGCTATGGCGCTTACTTGTTCCGGCTTGAGGACGATGAGGCAACTATTCCGGTGGCGGTGTTGGGCATTTGCGGTAGACCAATTGTCCGCGATCCGGAAGTCGAGGATGGAGATCGCGTCGAAGTCAGTGCCACGATTCAGGCACCGAGTCATGGAGGGTACTATCTCAGTTTCAAGGGACTGAAAGTGGCAACCGAAGAAGAAGGCATCGTGCAAGCAGTGGCCGATCGCATACTTCCGATTGTGGAATAAGGTTGCATCAGACACAGCGGATTCTAAATCTGCGCACTGAAGGTTGGGGTCGTGGATTTGCGCAGCATCACAAGATCGATATCCATCTTTTCGCGGTAAAAGGCGCGAGAAACCTCCGATGCAAAAACCCAAGGCCGTCTGGCCGCTGATATTCCTGTTGGTAACCGGCTGTGCGAGCAGCCAAGGGTTCGATCGGCCTGCGATGATCGACGCTCTTCATGTAGCCCCTACCTCAATCCCGGAGAGTCAGCCCCTCGAGAACCAGGACCTTCGCCTTTCCCCACCGTTTCACCTCGGTGTCTTTTTCGTAGATCACGCATTTCCACACCGTCAGTCCATCCGTCATGTGCAATGGCTGAGTACGGATCGTGACCAACTGCTCCGTGAGCTTGCGCCATTGCAGGACGAACACATACTCAGGGACACCTTCGTGCTGATGGATGCCACGTTGCGAGGGGGGAATATCCTTGGGATCAGACGGGCTGCTGCGCGGTATGGAGCTGACCTGGTCTTGATCATCGACGGTGCAGCCGCCGTCGACCGGCACAACAACCGATTTTCCTGGTTGTATCCAAGCGTGATCGGCGCCTACTTGGCTCCCGGCACAGAAAGCGACGCACTGGTCATGGTCACCGGCAGTTTGTGGGCTGTACACTCCGAATGGCACGCCCCCATCCAGACAGTCGAAGGAGTATCGAAGCTCGTCGGGTCGGCAGTCTTAGTCGAGGATACGGCCGCAATACAAAAGGCGAAGGAACAGGCGATCCAAGCCCTCGGCAACCGCATGGCCGATCAGCTGCAGCGCCTCAAATAAGAGCTGCGCCGCGCAACACTTCCATTCATGGTGAATCGAAGCTGACAAGGACTCCCGCCAAGAGCAGATGTTGTCCTGGCACAAGACCGATCACGCCGGGACGGATCTCACCGTCCTTGAAAAACCCTCCCCCGACTCCGGTGGATTCGTCGTAGCGGTGTTCGACCCGCACCACCGTGTTAGCCCATTTGTACGGAAACTTGTACTCAACCGTGGATGTAATGGCCTTGACGAACTGTTCTGCTCCGGTCCAGCGTCCATTTCGATCCCAGTAGAACTCAGGTCGCAACGCCACGGACCAAGGACCGGTGACATGCCACCTCACAACCATGTTGCCTCCCATGACAAAGGCTCGTGGGTTCCCGGGCTGACCGGCGATACTCTCCGTTCCAATATCAAATGCCGCCGCCACTATCACATCGTTGCTTCTCCATTCCAAAATATGATTCCCGTACAAGCGCCAGAACTCCAGGGATGTGTTGGTTTGGTCCGGTCCTCCATAGAGGGTTTGTGTGAAGGTTAACCTTGGTGTAGCTTTCCAAGACCATCTTGCTCCATAGCTTGGCAGATTGTTGGGATGCGACAGATGGTAGTACCCGTTAACAATAAACGCAGTGACCGTCAGGTCATCACTCACTGGATATTGCGCATTGAGGCCGAACATCTTGTATGGTGTGTTATCCGCGATCCACGACCGCGTATAGTTCGCATTGTCCCTCGCGTACAGTGATTCGTAACCCACCAGGCTGTTAAACAAACCAGTGGTGACCGTCAGCCCTTTGCCGAGCGGAACCAGATACGACACGTTCGCCAGACTGACATGGCGAAGCACATCGGCTCCATCGATTCGACGTTCACCCACCAAAAAGGCGAACTCTTCCGTATCCCGCCCGCCTTGGAAGCCGAGCTCCATGCCCCAGCGTGAGGACATACTCGCATCCTTTCGCACGTATCCCAGCCCCATGTTGGGTGAAAGCTCATTGTGGTGGAATGCGGTGGTGCGACTGCGCCAGAGATGATTGTCGGGAAAATTGAAATTCCCGATATAGCTGACGTCCACATACGCCCCATAGTGCCAGTCGGTCTTCCCCAACCAAGTGGGATTGGATGAACTGAGTGCTGGTATCCTGCTCTTATCCAACTGGTCATTCAAATCTTGAGCTACGCAGACAGGCACTACGGCAAAAAATCCCCATGCGAGCACCAACCAACCGGTAGACTTGCGCCAGCCCAGACCATGATGTGCCGTTTTTACATTGATCATAACTAGATTTCCGGCAACGGCCTGCATTGTGTACGGTCTCAGTTCAAGGAACTGCATCCCAAGCTCGCCGGCCAACTATACTTCGTCAGATATCAAAACGGGATAAAAACAGGAGAGGTGAGTATCAGAAAAGCGTGAAGAAGGACGTTGAGGTCATTCTGTCCGGAGTCGATATCCGACTCCCAGCTCTGTCACCAGATAGCGGGGATGGGCGGGAGTTTTCTCCAGCTTGTTTCTCAATTGACGCATATAGACCCGTAGATAATGGCCTTCCTCCACATGGAGAGGACCCCAGACTTCCTTCAACAGCTGGCGGTGGGTCAACACTTTGCCGGCATAGCGGATCAACGTGGTGAGCAGCTTGTATTCGATCGGCGTGAGATGAACCTCCTTCCCAGAGACAAACACCTGCCGCCGCCCGAGATCTACCCTCAGATCGCCGAGCACAAACACTGATTCCCCGTCATCACCGGTTCTGGCTGCATGACGAAGTGCGGTTCGTATCCGCGCGAGGAGTTCGTTCACTCCGAACGGCTTGGTGACATAGTCGTCGGCGCCAAGGTCGAGTGCCGCCACTTTCGTCTGTTCCTGATCACGTGCAGACAGCACGATGATGGGCGTCGCGGTCCACTCCCGTATCTGGCGGATGACCTCGTCTCCCTCAAGATCCGGAAGCCCAAGGTCCAGGAGAATGAGATCGGGATTCCTCGCTTTCGCTTCTGTGAGCCCTCCTTGTCCCGTCGCAGCTTCGTGGAGTCGAAAGCCATGCGCGGGGAGTGTCGTCCGCAGAAACCGACGGATCTCAGGTTCATCTTCGATGAGGAGTATCGTGGCTTCCTGTGACATAGGACATCGCGTCCTTGAATGCCGCTCTCGATTGACCAGAATTACGTTTGCCGATGCTCAGGCTGCTCCGGTTTCCACAGAGGGCTGCTGATCCGGCAACGGGATCGAAAAGCGAAAGACGGCCCCGCCTCCGGAGCGATTCTCAGCCCAAATGCGGCCTCCATGCGCTTCTACAATGCCGCGACAAATCGTCAGCCCCAGCCCGACTCCTCCCTCTCGCGCAGGTTTTGCACGATAGAATTTGTCGAAAATGCGGGATTCCTCACCGGCGTGGATACCCGGCCCTCGATCTGCAACTTCGACGATCACCTCGCGATCATTGGCCGATGCGGATAAATCAATCGCGCTTCCCGAAGGCGTATGCTTCACGGCGTTCTCGATAAGATTGATGACGACCTGTTCCAAGAGGACCCCATCGACAAGCACAAGCGGAAGGTCGGCAGGAAACGATGTATTGACGTCATGATCGTGCAATCGTCCGTCAAATCTGGCCAAAGCCGCTCCCGCTACCTCATCCACCGAATGCCATTCTTTCTTGAGCTGCACAGCCCCCGCTTCAAGCCGCATCATATCGAGAAGGTTCTTGAGCAATCGGTCTAGGCGATCCGCCTCTCGATGGATGGATTGGGCGAGCTCGCGCCGTGCGATGGGGTCGAGTTCCCCTTGTTCTACCGCCAAGCTACTGGCGGCGCCCGTGATCGTGGCGAGCGGGGTCCGCAAATCATGGGAGACCGAGCTCAGGATGGCGTTGCGCATGCGCTCGGTTTCCGCCTGCACGTGCGCCTGCTGAGCTTCATCTGATAAACGAGTCCTTTCAATCGCCAAGGCCACTTGGTTGACGAGCGATTCGAGCAAATGCAGTCGTTCGGGATCCAATAGAAGAGCGGTATCTTTGGGCCGCACCGCCACGACACCGATTGCGCCGGATGAACCCATCAGCGGCAAGTACAGCGCGCTGGCACCCGGAAGCGTATCGGTCCCGATGTCCGGCTCGCTCGCTGTGGTCGTAGACCCATTGAGCCACACCCGACTCTTTTGGATCCAAATCAAAGAACAGGAGTTCCCCACGTTGAAGCTGCACCCGTTTGTCCGCATCTGCCAGGAAGATCGCAACTTGGGCGTCAAACGCGTCCCGAAGATGCTTGGCCGCGACCTGGGCCAACATGCCGGTTCCGCGATGGGTGGCGAGATCTCGGCTCATGGTGTAGAGCACTCCCGTGCGTCTTTCTCGATAGCGGGCGAGCTCCGCTTGCTGCTGGAGACGCACGGCAAGATTGCTGATAACCAGTGCGACCACTAACATCACGCCGAAGGTCAACAGGTATTGAATATCGGAAACGGCAAAGGAAAAGTAAGGCGGGACGAAGAAGAAATCGAACGCCGCTACGCTCAGAACGGAGGCCAGGGCCGACGGTCCGCGCCCCCAGCCGCATCGCGACGGCGACGACGGCGATGAGATACATCATGATCAAATTCGCCGCAGCGAAATAAGGAAACATCAGCCAGTTGACCGCAGTCCCAATCAACACCCCAGCCAAGGCGTAGGCATAGCCTGAGACATCGCTGGTACTTCGGAGAGTGCGGCGCACAAGCGGTTGCCCCTCGCCGGCTGCTCCCGTAATGACATAGATATCGATCTCTCCACTTTGATGGACGAGCTCCGAGACCACCGACCCGAACAACCATTCTTTCCAGGAAGATCTGAGCGGCTTTCCGACAATGATCTTGGTGGCATTCCGGCTCCGCGCATAATTCAGCAGTTCCTGGGCCACATTTTCACCCGTCAGCGTCACCGTTTCGGCGCCCAGTTGCTCCGCCAACCGAAGGCGTTTGCACCAAACGATCCCGTTCGGTTTGCGGCGAGCGAAGATGCCGGGGAATCTGTACATACACGGCGATCCATTTGGCGTGGAGGTCCGCCGCCATCTGGCGCGCAGCCCTGATCAGGCGGGGACCGCGGGGCTTCATGTTGACGCACACCATGATGGTTTCCGCCGCCGGCCAGGTCCGCACCACCGCATGGTCGCGCCGGTACACCTCCATCTGCTGATCGACCCGCTCGGCCGTGCGTCGCAGGGCGAGCTCCCGAAGCGCGATCAGATTGCCCTTGGCGAAGAAATTGTGAATCGCATGCTGGATCTGTTCCGGGACATAGACCTTCCCGTCTTTGAGCCGTTGGAGAAGATCGTCCGGCGGGAGGTCGATCAACTCCACGTCATCCGCCCGTTCAAGCAGGGAATCCGGGACGGTCTCACGCACCCGCACACCGGTAATCTGCGCCACCACATCGTTCAGACTTTCCAGATGCTGCACGTTCACGGTGGTGTAGACCGTGATGCCGGCCTTCAATAATTCCTGAACATCCTGCCACCGTTTGGCATGACGCAGGCCCGGCGCGTTGCTGTGCGCAAGTTCATCGATGAGGATGACAGTGGGACGACGCGCGAGTGCCGCATCGAGATCGAATTCCTGCAGCACTGTGCCGCGATACTCCACCGCGCGGCGCGGTAGAACTTCCAGCCCTTCAACCAGCGCCTCCGTCTCCGACGCGACCGTGCGTCTCCACAACGCCGATGACGACATCGACGCCGTCGCGCCGCTGCTCGTGCGCCGCTTCCAGCATGGCATAGGTTTTCCCACGCCGGGGTTGGCGCCGAAAAAGACTTTGAGTTTCCCCTGGCGCTGCCGATCTTCTTCTTCCTGCACCCGGTTTAACAGCGCATCTGGGTTCGGACGTTGCGTATCCATCGCTGATTTGTATTTCCGGTTGCCGGTGTTCCAATAAAGCTCGGACGATTCGTCTACGGAATCGGCGCCTTCAGCCGAATTTTACGCCATTTTGACTTTCTATCGTCGTCTTCTTACCACATCTTGATGTGTTTAGGATTATGCTGTTTTCAATGGAAAGGGAGAAGCCACTATGGAACACATGGATCTCGGGACGCTGATTAGTGGCGGGGCTGTGCGGCGTCGGACTGATCCAGCTCATCATGTGGATTGTCGTGATGATTCGAGATCCCGGATTGGATGATTTGCGGCTCGACCTGGTTAAGGCCACTCCCAATGGACCGAGCAGAGGCGAAAGTAGAATTGAGTCAGAGTCCTGCCGACCCATAGCCATCGTTCATAGCTGCCGATAGGGACCTTGGGGCGGACGACGCACGTTGTCGCCCGGAGGCAGCCATTTCCACATCAACCAGATCACGAATGCCATCGCCCAGAGCGAAGCCAGGACTAGGATGAGCAGTGACACAAAAACACCTCCTCCGGCATCGGCCGTTTCAACGAGAAAGTGGCTCAGCGACCCACTGCATCGAGCGCAAGATTCAACATCAGCACGTTGACACGCGGCTCTCCCAGCAGGCCGAACTGGCGTCCTTCCGTATGCTTACTCACCAGCGTCAGCACGATGTTCTCATCCAGGCCTCGCGCACGGGCTACTCGCTTGGCTTGGTACAGGGCAGCGGCCGGACTGATATGAGGGTCCAGCCCGCTTCCGGAGGCCGTGACCAAGTCGACCGGGATGGGCAAGGCGTTCCCCGGATCTACGGCTCGTAAGGCTGTCACTCTCACTTTGACCGCGTCGAGCAACACCGGGTTGGTCGGTCCGAGGTTCGACCCTCCCGACGCAGCGGCGTTGTAGGGAAACGGCGCGGTCGCCGACGGACGGCTCCAGAAATACTCCGGTTTGTCAAAATACTGTCCGATCAACTTGGACCCATCACCTTGCCTTCCCGCACGATCAAGCTGCCGTTCGCTTGATCTGGAAAGAACAAGTTGAGCCAGTCCCGTGACCGCCAGCGGATAGAGAGGCCGGTCAAAACGGTCAGAAGAAGCAGCATAGTCAGGGCAGGTCTTATTTGGTCTTTCATGCTCTCTCTACCTCGCGTGCCTACTCGTTATCCGGTCAAACAAGATGCAAGGCCACGAGAATCATGTCGATGACCTTGATGCCGACGAATGGCACGAGCACGCCGCCCAATCCATAGATCAGCAGGTGACGCCGCAACAATGGGCCGGCGCCGATCGGCCGATACTGTGATGCCGCTTAAGGCAAGCGGTATGAGCGCGACGATGATCAGCGCGTTGAAAATGACGGCCGACAGGACCGCGCTTTGAGGAGTCGCCAGCCCCATCACGTTCAATGTGTTGAGCGCCGGATAGGTCGTGGCGAAGGCCGCAGGAATAATGGCGAAGTACTTGGCCACGTCGTTGGCGATGCTGAAGGTCGTCAGGGCGCCGCGTGTCATCAGCAACTGTTTGCCGATTTCTACGATTTCAATGAGCTTGGTCGGATTGGAATCCAGATCGACCAGATTGCCCGCCTCTTTGGCTGCTTGCGTTCCCGTATTCATCGCGACCGCCACATCGGCCTGCGCCAGGGCCGGCGCGTCGTTTGTTCCGTCCCCCGTCATGGCCACGAGGCGGCCTTCGGCCTGCATATCACGGATCAATTTCAGCTTGGTTTCCGGTGTGGCCTGCGCCAGAAAATCATCTACTCCGGACTCCGCCGCCACGGCCGCGGCTGTTTGTGGGTTGTCGCCGGTGATCATGACGGTCTTAATGCCCATCCGGCGCAGCTCACCGAACCGCTCCTTGATCCCTCCCTTGACGATGTCCTGCAGTGTGATCACACCGAGCACCTTGGCCTTCTCTGCCACCACGAGCGGCGTCGCGCCTTGTTTGGCAATCGTCTCGATGTTCCGTTGGACAAACTGAGACACCTGTCCTCCGTGCGATGTCACATAGGCTTCCACGGCATCCGCCGATCCCTTGCGGATTTCCCGCCCGTCAAGATTGACCCCGCTCATCCGCGTCTGAGCCGAGAAGGGAATAAATGTGGCGCCCATCTCATGAATATCTCGCGCACGCAATCCATACTTCTCTTTCGCCAGCACGACTATGCTGCGGCCTTCCGGCGTCTCATCAGCCAACGACGAAAGTTGGGCTACATCGGCCAGCGCCTGGGCCTCTACTCCTTCTGCGGGAGTGAAGGCGGTCGCCTGACGATTGCCTAGCGTGATGGTGCCGGTCTTATCCAACAGCAAGACGTCCACATCTCCCGCCGCTTCAACGGCTTTTCCCGACATCGCAATGACATTGGCTTGCACCATCCGATCCATGCCAGCAATGCCGATGGCCGACAGGAGAGCCCCGATGGTGGTCGGAATCAGACAGACCAAGAGAGCCACGAGCACCGTGACAGTCACCGGCGTCCCCTGCCCCGCGGCTTGCACGCTGTACAGCGAGAAGGGCAACAGCGTCACCGTTGCCAACAAGAAGATGATGGTCAGGGCTGCGAGCAGAATGGTCAGGGCGATTTCATTCGGCGTTTTCTGGCGCTTGGCGCCTTCCACCATGGCGATCATCCGATCCAGGAAGCTTTCCCCCGGGCTCGCCGTGACACGAACGATGAGCCAGTCTGACAACACCTTTGTTCCGCCTGTGACGGCGCTGCGATCGCCGCCGCTTTCCCGTATGACCGGCGCGCTTTCACCGGTGATGGCGCTTTCGTTCACGGACGCCACCCCTTCCACGACCTCTCCGTCGGCGGGGATGAAATCTCCTGCCTCCACCAGAAACACATCCCCTTGCTTGAGCTGATTCGCCGACACCACGCTGAAGGTATCTCGTCGCTGGAACTGTCGATTCCACACGGCATAGTGCTCGCTGCCGGGATCGACCGTGCCAAGCTTCTTGGCCGTGAGTTCCCGGCGCGCCCTCTTGAGCGAGTCGGCCTGGGCTTTGCCCCGACCTTCCGCCATGGCTTCCGCGAAGTTGGCAAACAGCACCGTGAACCAGAGCCAGACCGTGATGGAGAGAATGAACTGGGTAGGGGCCTCGCCTGCCCCCACCAGCGCCTGCAATAATAGGATCGTGGTGACAACGCAACCGACCCACACCACGAACATCACCGGATTCTTGAACTGGTGACGCGGGTTTAACTTGCGAAAGGAATCGACGACTGCCTGGCGCACGATCGTCGGCTCGAACAAGGACCGACTCTTCTCCGCTTGTATCTGGGTCTTCATGGCGTTCCTCAGTGGCAATCAGCTCATCATCAGCAAATGCTCGACGATCGGGCCCAACGCCAGCGCCGGCACGAACGTCAGCCCGCCGACGAGCAGCACGACTCCGATCAGCAAGACCACGAACAGCGGCGTATGCGTCGGTAACGTTCCGGGACCGGCAGGTGCCAGAGTCTTTCGCGCCAGGGCGCCGGCGAGCGCGAGGGTCGGTACCGCCAGCCAGAAGCGGGAGGCGAGCATCGCTAATCCCCCCGTGGTGTTATAAAAAACCGTATTGACGTTCAACCCGCCGAACGCACTCCCGTTGTTGTTCCCCTGAGAGGTGTAGGCATAGAGAATCTCGCTAAGGCCATGAGGGCCGGGATTCAGAATCGACCCCGTGCCGACAGTCGTCGCCGAGGCCAGCGCCGTCAAGCCCAACACGACGATCGGCATGATGAGAATGAGCAGGGAGGCCATTTTCATCTCATAGGGCTCGATTTTCTTCCCGAGGTATTCCGGCGTGCGGCCGACCATCAGCCCGGCGATGAACACGGCGATGATCGCGAAGACCAGCATCCCATAGAGGCCCGAGCCGACGCCGCCGAGGATCACCTCGCCGAACTGCATCAAGAACAGCGGAACCAGACCCCCCAAAGGCGTGAATGAGTCATGCATTGAATCGACGGCGCCGGTCGACGTCGCGGTCGTCGCGGCGGCAAAGATCGCCGTGCGCGCGATGCCGAAGCGCGCCTCTTTGCCTTCCATGTTTCCGCCCGGCTGGACGCTGTTCGGTGTGTGATCGACGCCGAGCGCCGCGATCTGGGGATTGCCGGAAGATTCCGCCAGATAGCCGCCGAGCATGAAGACGAGCAGCACGGTCAGCATCGCCGCAAGAATCGTCCAGCCTTGCCGCGTATCGCCGACCATGACGCCGAACGTGTAGGTCAACGCAGCGGCAAGCACGGTTTCAGCCAAGATCAACAAGAAGTCGGTGAACGGCGAGGGGCTCTCAAATGGATGCGCGGCGTTGGCGCTAAAGAAGCCTCCCCCGTTGGTGCCGAGATGTTTAATGGCGACTTGCGAGGCGGCCGGACCGACGGCCAAAATCTGATGGTGCTCGGTCACCGGCTGCATCTTCGGCCTCCCCTGCTCATCCATCACCGGCTGCCCTGTCTCATCGGTCACCGGCTTCTCATACGGTACCGGCTGGACGACGCGCGCTGTTTGATAGTCATCGAACGTTTGGACGGCCCCCTGTCCGACCAACAGCAGCGCGACGATCATCGCGAGCGGAAGCAAGATGTACAGAGTGCTCCGAACGAGATCCACCCAGAAGTTGCCGATGGTCTGCGAACCGCGGCGGGCCAGCCCTCGGATGAAGGCGACAAGAATCGCTATGCCGGTAGCGGCGGAAACGAAGTTCTGAACGGTGAGGCCCATCATCTGCGTCAGATAGCTCATCGTCGATTCGCCGCCGTACGCTTGCCAGTTCGTGTTCGTGGTGAAGCTGGCCGCCGTATTGAAGGCCAGATCGGGCGCCACGGCGCCGAACGCCTGGGGATTGAGCGGCAGGAATCCCTGTATCCGTTGCAGCAGGTAGAGGGCCAGGAGTCCGAACCCGTTGAACAGGAGCATCGCGACGGCGTAGGTCTTCCAAGTCATCTCTTCATGAGGATCGGACGCCGCAGAGTCGATAGAGGCTTCTCTCCGCCGGACCCAGCAGGCGATCCAAGCCGCAGGGCTTGCCTTCATGCACGCGCGCCATGTACCAGCCGAGCGGCTTGACGAGCGCGATCAGGACTCCAAAAAAGAGGGCGATTTGCACGAGGCCGTTGGTTGTCATCAGAACCACTCCGCCTTCAGCAACGCGACCATGAGATAGACGAGCAGGCCCAAGGAGAGCATGCCGCCGAGCAGATACATACCGTTCATAGCCATACCTCCTACAATCGATCCAACGCCGAGATGAGCCAGCCGGACGCGAGGAAGAAACCGATCGCTAAACCGATGAACACGATATCCATATTGAAATCCTTTCTGTCCCGATAAAGAGCCTAACAAACGCCGCGTAAAAACGGCATCAAAATGGTTGGGAGGATCGTCAAGAAGGGATCAAAACTCGTGCACAACAGTACAATGTTGGAAATATGTCGATGTTGAGCGGGGAGAAGAGAGGTGAACTAGGCCGACAGCCGGCGATAGTGACGCAACAAGATGACGCCTCCCCAGAGAAAGGAGCCCAGCATGAGAAGAATACCGACGTTGTATGTGAGGTGAGCCAACCGATGATCCCATTCCAAAAAGCCCAGCATCGTCAGAATATTGTTCCAGTCGTGCCCGTCAGTTTCTTTTCCAGTCACTCCGCCCAATAAGCATGAGATCCAGTGCTCGTGCATCGTTGATGTAGGGCGCGATATCCATCAGGCTCTCCGCTGTCCACCACAAGGCCACGGAGGCGCCGAATGGATCGCGGGTCTTGATCAGGAACGTACAGAGACAGATGATCGGCATGAGAATCTGGCCAAGACTCCCACCGAGAATCGCCATGAAGCGACCGAACGGAATGAAGATCACATGCCCGGCTTCATGGAAAGGCAGATTGATCAAATGAAGAAACGACTCGCCGGTGTAATTCGTTTCGAGTGGCGTGCTGATGAAGGCCCAACCCCACCAAATCATGGCCACAAATATGCAGCACGACCATAGAACGTCAGGGAATCGGTCGTCGTATCGGATTCAATCAGCCATTGCTTAGCCGTCAGCAGCCACTCGGATCTCGCGACCGACGAGGTGGTGGATGATGAGAGACGGGCTTTCTCCGCATCTCGGTCGGTATTTGGCAAAGATGATGCCGCATCGCATCACACTCCTCCGCCTCATCCGATGCGTTGAGCCTGACATTTCGGACACTGAGTCGTGGATGTGCCTCCTGCGAGCATGTCCCCACTTTAAGATCGCTATGGAATCGGACAAGGAAATCAGCAGAACGGGACGAATGGAAAAGGAAGAGGCAACGAAGCGCTTAGTGGAAGGAAAACGGCACTGGCGCAAACGTGACGAAAAATACGGCAAACGCAATCCATCCGACAATCGTTCGATTACGACCCAATGGAACCTGAGGATCCATGACAGGAGGATGGCCCACACCCCACAACCCCGCCATAAACGCCCAGAGGAACCAGCCCGACCAGCCGACAGAATCCCAAGGATCAGCAAAATAGGCAGACAGGCGAGCGCCATGGTCCGCTGTCGCCGGCCCCACAAGGCATAGGCGACATGGCCGCCGTCGAGCTGACCGATCGGAAGGAGATTGAGGGAGGTGACAAAGAGACCGAACCAAGCGGCAAAGCCGATCGGGTGAAGCACCACGTCAGCCTCCGGCGATAACGGTCCGATCACCACCCACGACATGAATTGCAGCAGCAAGGGCTCGCCCAGGTGCAAGCCATACGTGGCCGTTCGATCCACGACCGTAGACAGATTGAGTCCGACAATCAGCACAATAACGGCGACAACGAAGCCTGCCAAGGGTCCGGCGACGCCGATATCGAACAATGCGCGACGACTCAGAATCGGGCCCCGCATGCGGATGATGGCGCCGAACGTCCCGATGAAATGAGGCGGCCCAGGGATAAATAGCGGCAAGGAAGCCGGTACCCGGTGGATTTTGGACAAGAGATAATGCCCCAACTCGTGCGTGGTGAGAATAAACAGCAGCGCACCGGCAAACGGGATTCCTCGCCAGAGCGCCTCAGGAGAGGCTCAGGAGAAAATTCAAAGGGCCGCGCACGGGACCGTTATAGGTCTGATAGGCACCGGCCCACAGCGTGGTAAAGACCGTCATGAGAAAGAGGACAATCGGTAATGTCCACTTCGAAAAAAACGACGGTTCTACTTCCTCAGCATCGATCTCGAGCAGGCTCGATCGCCTGTGTAACCGTGGCCTCCCTCGTAGTCCAGGGCGATGACGCTGTTATCGAGATCTCGATGTTCGTTCCGTCCCAATCCATCCATGGAATTCCTGCTTATTGAATCGCGCCAAAGGGATTGTGATCGAGTTCTTCCTCCACTGTTGTGGCGGGACCATGACCGGGGAAGAGACGATAGTCGAGTGAGAGGGTCAGCACATAGCGGCGAACCGAATTGAGATGAGTCGAATACAGATCCTTGGGATTGGACCGGCCGATCGATCCGGCAAAGAGGGTATCCCCGACAAAACAGACGGGGTGTTGTGCATCATCCAGCTGATAACAGATGCCGCCCGGCGTATGGCCCGGCGTTAATAAACATCGGACGGCACGATGCCCGATCTGGATAGAAAAACCATCGCCCGGCACAACCAACAAATCCGTTCGGGGCCGCCAACTCAATAGGTCCAGATCCTCCGGTCCAAGATAGACCGGAACTTCATGTTGGCCCAGGATCTGCTCGATCCCATCTGCATGGTCCGCATGGCCATGTGTCAGACAAATGCCGATGAGACGCAATCTGTATCGACGAAGCAGATCAAGCATTGCCGGCGCGTTGTAGGCCGTATCAACCAACAGCGCCTCACCCTCATCATGCAAGATGTACCCCTGTACGCCATATCCATTAATAGACCCATGAACCATCTCCACCCACGGCGGCATGCGTTGCGCAACCGGCTCCCACTTCTCGATGGCGATCTGTTCAAGCGGTTCCGCTCGGAGGCCCAAAGCCTTCGCCAGCGCCCGCACCTCCGCGCGGTCTCTCGGCTGATCGCCTCGTTCCAGCGCCGTAATATCGCCGCCGGGCAACCCCGTCATTCGCGCAACATCGCCAACAGAAAGGCCCTGTCCAGTGCGTGCTTTCTTTAGGATGTCGGAAAAATCGTCTTCGAGCGGCATGGCGACTTACAGCCAAAAAGGGAATGTGGAAGTGATGAATACGACAATGTTGTCATTGAAGCGAGTTTGCTTCATTGCGTGTCTCTTTACCCTTCCGGCGGCAGCTCGATTTCCTTCACGTCTCCAAACGTCGCAAGGGCCTTCGGCAGCGCCGCCCCTGATCCGACGGCGACGATCTTCAAGCGATCCGGGCGCAAATGTTTCTTGGCCGCCGCCAAGACGTCTTCCTTGGTCAGCTTCACCACCTTGGCGCGCAGTTGTTGGAGAAAGTCCTTCGGCAATCCATCGTACTCCAATTCGATCAACCGGCTGACGATGGCCGAGGGGCTGGAAAAGGAAAACACGAACGAATTGATGTACGCTTCTTTGGCTTCGGCAAGCTCTGCATCGGTCACCGGCTCAGCGCGCATCCGTTCGATATTCACCACAAACCGCTCGATCACTTCCTGGGTAGAAATCAGCTTGGTTTCCGCCCGCATCAGCCAGACACCTTGGTCATGCATGCCCGTATTGAGGCGGCTGCCGACGGAATAAGCCAAGCCTCGTTTCGACCGTACGTCGTTGAACAGACGGCTGCGGAATGAGCTTCCACCCAAAATATCGTTCGCGATGGCCAATGCGACGTAGTCTGGATCATCCTCCTTGATCGAAAGATGTCCCACTCGGAGATGGGTCTGCGAGGTATCCTTTCCAACGAACCTGACAACCGATCTGGACAACTCCGCCTCCGACACATCGGGAATGTTCAGCTCCGGCACCGTTCCCTTTTTCCAATCCCCGAATACCTTGCGCAGAGAGGCCACCATCTCCACTCTCTTGAAGTCTCCGGTCACGCCGAGGATCATGCCGTTTGGATGAATCGTGTTGCGATGAAATGCGACGAGATCATCTCTCGTGATGCGTTTGACCGAATCCAGCGAGCTTTCTCGCGCGCTCGGATGATCAGCCCCATAGAGCATCTTGGAAAATTCCCGGCCGACGATGGAGCCAGGATTATCCTGACGGCGGCGGATCCCCTCGATGGCCTGTAACTTGGCCAATTCGACACGGGTGGGATCGAACGCCGGAGTCCGAATGAGACCGGCGAAGATCTCCAACCCACGATTCACGTCCTTGCTCAGGACATCGAGAGACGCCGATCCCGATTGTCGCCCGATCCCGATACTCACATCGGCCGCGAATTGCTCCAGTTCGGAATCAACCTGCTCTGCGGAAAGACCGCCACCGCCGCCGGTCCGCATCGCCGCTCCGGTCATGCCCGCCAGTCCGACTTTATCGACCGGATCAAGCCAACCGCCTGTTCGCATGGATGCCGTCATCGTGACCAACGGCAATTCATGGTCTTCCAAGAGATAGATCACCAGCCCATTATCGAGCACGACACGATCCGGTTCAGGTGGTGAAAATTCTACCGGCTTAAACGCCATGGTCCGGGGATCACCGAGCGCCGGCTCCGCTCCATAACCCGTCACAACCCCGGCCGACAGCAGCGCCGTGATGACAAACACGATCGGTATTCCAACTCCTCTCCGCATCGCTAATCCCCACCTCCTCATTCGTGTCATGGTCGTACCTCGCCGACGGGGACAGCGGCGATGGTCTTGTCGTTTCCCTTCTTCACCAAGATCCCCACTGTGCGATTCGACTTGGTAAAGTACTGCGTCGCCACCCGCTGCACATCGGCAGCCGTGACTGCGGCAACCTTATCGCGTGATGTCAGGATGTAGCGCCAGTCGCCTGCCACGGCCTGATACAATGCCAGTTGAGAAGCCAGACCGCTGTTCGATCGCAGACCTCGCACCAAATCGGCGTCCAAATTATTGAGCACTTTTTCGAGTTCATTCGGAGAGACCGGTTCACGCTTCAGTCGCTCGATCTCCTCATAGATGGCGGCTTCTACTTCTGCTGTTGTATGAGGGGCCAGCGGCGTAGCCGTGAGAATGAAGAGATTCGGCGCGCGCACGCCTGGATAATTTCCGTCCGATCCGACTGAGGCGGCCAGCCGTTTCTCCCGTACCAACGTCTGATGCAAGCGAGACGTGAGTCCATCGCTCAGCACTGCGTCAATCACGTCGAACACATCGTCGTCCGGATGCCCTAACCCCGGCTTGTGGTACCCGATGACGATGGCCGGCTCCGCATCAAACTCCACCTCGACTCGCCGCTCACCTCGTTGTTCCGGCTCGACCGTCACCAAAGGTGGTGGCGGCGGAGCGGCGGGAATCTTCCCGAAGGTCTGTTCGATTAAGGCAATCGTTTCTTTCGGATTGATATCACCCACCAGAGCAATCGTGGCGCGATTCGGACCATAGTGGGCCTTGAAGAAGGCCTCCGTAGCGGCAGGTGTCAGGGACAGAATATCGGATCCCCATCCGATGGTCGGAACCCCATAGCCATGGGCCCGGAATGCCGTTGATGTGAAGGTCTCGAACAACAGGCCGTTCGGGCTGTCGTCATTACGCAATCGCCGTTCTTCCATCACGACACCGCGTTCCTTATAGAACTCGCGCAACACAGGGTTGGCCATTCGATCCGCCTCGATCGCCGCCCACAACGGCAACCGATTGGACGGCAAACTGATCATGTACCGCGTCACGTCTTTGCCCGTCGATGCATTGAGTCCCACCCCGCCATGCCGCTGGTACAACAGAGCCATTTGATTCCCGACAACGTACTGCGCGGCCTGAGTCTGTAGCTCCAAGAGGCGATTCTGAAGTGATTCGATCGAGGCTTTCTCTTCAGCCGCCGCCCCATCGCCTTTTGAGGCCACGTCGCGCTGACGCTGGTCGAGTTCGGTTCCGACGAGAGCGAGTTCATCTAAAATCGGTTTCTCCTTCTCATAGTTGGTCGTGCCGACTAACCGTGTGCCTTTAAAGGCCATATGCTCATAGAGATGCGCGAGACCGGTTTGGCCGACCTGCTCATTGACCCCGCCCACTGCGAATGTGATGTTGATGGAAACCACAGGCGTCTGATGTCGTTCGACCATGAGAACGGTCAGCCCATTGGCCAGCCGATGCTCGATCACCCGTTCAGCAAGACTCGGCGTGGCGGCAAAGAGCTGGCCAACGTTGAGGTTAAGGATCAGAGTGACGCTCAGACAAAACACCAGGAGCCTGCCTCGTCTGCAAACGAGATCTTTTCTCAGCCTCGGCCTTAACCTTGACCTATGTTTCATATAAAAATCTCCATGAGTTGTTCCGGTGTTTCGATGAACCAATCGGGCTGACAGGCTGCCATCTTCGCTCGATTGCCCATACCATACCCGACGGCACAGACACGAATACCGGCATTGTGTCCGCCGTTGATATCATTGGTGCTGTCCCCGACCAGGATGGTCCGCTCTTTCGGCGCGCCTGCTTTTTCCATGATGTGCAATAGCATCCCTGGTTCCGGCTTGAGCCCAAACCCATTGTCTCCACCGACCATGTACCGGAAATGTTGCGGCCCCAAACCGTTCAGGATCACGCGGGTGTATTCGAGCGACTTGTTCGTCGCAATCGCCTTATCTTTGTGGGCAAAATGTCGCAGCATCGGCTCGATGCCGGGATAGAAGGTCGTCCGGTCCAAGCAATGTTCGAGGTAATACCGTCGAAATACTTTCAACGCTTCATCGTACTTGGCCTGATTTCCCCCTCCGACTGCAAGACGCAGCAACATTTTTACCCCGTCGCCGACAAACCCGAAAATCTCTTCAATGGGGCGTGCGGGTAATCCCATCTGGGTCAGGGTGAAGTTGACGGATTGTGCGATGTCCCACTTCGATTCAATCAACGTACCGTCCAGATCGAAAATCAGCAGGTCCACGGGTGTCTGTGCCATTAGTTTGCCTTCCGCAAGGATTCTCCGAGTGCCGCAAGGATTTTACGATGAGCCTCATCTTGTTCATTGGTTTCGGCTTCGCGCACGAAGTTCATCATCCGCTTCAGTCCGACGTGGGGAGGAATCACCGGATCGACGATACGCCAGTAGTTTGCCACGACCTTCACGTGAAAACGAACCTCTTCCGTCGTTTCTTCAGGCACGAATGTGGCGGTTTCTAGGTAGACCGCCCCCCGCACATGATAGGTGACCGGGATGATCACTTCCAGATTGTTGAGGATCTCCCATTTTCGATAGTCTTCCGGGACGGTTGTTTCCTGGACGACCACGACACGGCCCCATGCCGGTTCCTCCTTCCAATCGATATAGGGCATCACGGTGTCGAACGATGGAGCGTCTAAACGAGCCCCCTTCTGGTCCAACAGAACATATCGCTTCACGACTTCCGCTGGAGACCGCCTCATCGAACCGCTTGGACTCAGTTGGGCGTTCGAAGGGACGGCCAGAGCGAGGACAGCCAGAGCCACAAGGTAATGGACAAGGCACCTGGGCAAAAAAGGATTCACGCGTCTAATCGGATGGATCCCACACACAACGCACAGGTTCCGCACGATGACCCATGGACATTCGACCAGGATCTTTTTTTCAGGTGCATGCTTCTGCCGCCTCATTCTAGCAAACGGGACTAGAGACATCCAGGTAACGTGGTGGATGGAGCTTGCGTTGTTTGACCTTCTTAAAACGAGAATGCTACGGTCGTCTTTCGGTTCAACTTTTGCCAAGGGAAGAAGAGCCTATGTTCACTCTTCGACGGAGACGGCTCATCGGTCTTCTCATCTGCCTGCTGTGCGCGTTCAGCCTGGTACCCTTGGTCTCCATTACCGCTGCCGACGTCGGCGACGGACCTCTGAATTTCGACACCATTTTCGACGCACCAGGCCACATTGAGCGACCATTCTCGCTCGCGACACCTCCCCAGAAAGCCTACGACCTGCTCAAACAGCTCGAAGAGCGTAGTGGGAGACCGCTGCCTGGCTACATCGGGGGCCGTGACTTTCAAAACCGAGAGCGACGGCTTCCACGAGGCGTCTATCGGGAGTATGATGTCAATCCCAAGATACGAGGCCGCGGGCGCGATGCCGAACGAATCGTCATCGAGCAGCGAACCGGAAAAGCCTACTATACCGGAGACCACTACCGAAACTTTGTCCCTCTTAACTGACGAACGTCCAAACCGACGAACATTTGTATGACGGGACATCCTACCTTACAGGCTCATCTTTGCAATGCCACACCTCCCTGGTCGGCTCTTCTTGTCGTCCCTCGAGGGACCTCAGCTTCCGTGTCGGTGAAAACGCCGCCAGGGTTTGCCGTGCGTACCATCCAGGGAAAGAAATGCCGGACGCCATCGGGTCTCTTCGATGAGTTCGCGCGAGCGCTCGCCTTTCCGGATTACTTCGGACACAACTGGGACGCCTTGGAAGAGTGTCTGGCCGATTTCGAATGGCTTCAAGCCAAAGGGTACATCTTGGTCATTATCGATGCCGAATCTGTACTTCCCGACGATGAAGAAGACTACGAAACACTGCTGGAAATCCTCAGCGACGCCGGCGAAGCCTGGAGCAAGGGACAAACGGCCGACGGTCGGCGCGCCCCATTCCATGTGTGTTTTGCGGTGACGGAACAAGATAAATCGAAGCGGAAACACTGGCACTTGGAGGAATTCTCCGCGACCGAGTCGAAGACACCTAAAGGGAAACCAAGTCCGAAACGTTCAGCCAAGCGGTCCAAAACATAAGACATTGACGAGCTGGAACAGGTCGCAGTGGTGAGAAGAAGCTAGCCGCGAGTCTTTTTGGCAAAACCCTTTAAACCAACACATAACCGCACGACCGATCGCACCGCCCGGCGAATACGAGAAGGAGGCTCCTTCACCGTATCGGTGGATGCACCAGAGAGACCTACGTTCCGTTGACACAGGGTCCATCGAGCTCGTACCGCTTTTTCATGCGCGATGCAGATACTATGCGTCTCTCGGCGGTCTTCGAGCGGAGCCTTTTCTCCGACGAGTCCGACCCGACCTTCTCCACGGCACCATGAGCAGATGACTTGCATATTCGTCTCGCTTTTCTGATCATCAAAAATTACAGCAAGAATCGCGCCGTCGCGCCATAACAGTGCCCAGGACGAAAACAAAAGAGAATTTCAACTTCCAGTCGGATCTCAGGGCCTGTCACCGTATCTGGATCGATAGAACTGTATCTCTTTCTACATTTTTTGACCTCCAACAATGCTTCTTTGGCCGGATCGCACAGCAATGGGTTTCTTGACCGGCTCTCGCCCTGCGTGATAGGGTGCGCCCCCGTTATGAAAACATCCCGCTCTGCCAAGCTCTTCACCGAGGCTCAGCAACTCATTCCCGGTGGCGTCAACAGTCCGGTCCGAGCCTTCCGCTCGGTCGGCGGGCAACCGCGCTTTATCGCACGAGCGAAAGGATCGCGGCTCTACGATGTGGACCGCAACGCCTATATCGACTATGTGTTGTCGTGGGGGCCGATGATTTTAGGTCACGCCCCTTCCGCGGTAATTACCGCGATCAAGAGCGCGGCGGGGCGAGGAACCAGCTACGGAGCGCCGACTGAGTTGGAAGTATCGCTGGCCCGAGAAATACGGAAGGCCTTCCCTTCCATGGAAAAGATCCGACTTGTCAGCTCAGGCACCGAAGCCGTCATGAGCGCGATCCGCGTGGCGCGCGGGTTCACCAAGCGGACCGGGATCATGAAATTCGAAGGCTGTTATCATGGCCACAGCGACTACCTATTAGCGAAAGCCGGGTCGGGATTGGCGACATTGGGGATTCCGGATTCACCGGGGGTGCCGGATGACTTTGCCAAACATACGCTCACCGCTCCCTATAACGATATTCGTACGGTCCAGGAACTGATCAAAACCAACCGGGATCGGCTTGCCTGCATCATCGTCGAGCCGATTGCAGGGAACATGGGAGTCGTCCCTCCTGCTCCAGACTTTCTGTCGGCACTCCGACAGCTGACCGCTGAACATGGCATCCTGTTAATTTTTGACGAGGTGATTTCCGGATTTCGTGTGCATTATGGGGGTGCGCAGGCTCTCTATGACGTCACACCGGACCTGACTGTGCTTGGGAAGATCATAGGTGGTGGACTGCCGGTCGGCGCCTACGGCGGGCGGAAAGAGATCATGGATCTCATCGCACCGGTTGGACCGGTGTATCAGGCCGGTACTCTTTCCGGTAATCCGCTGGCAGTCTCCGCGGGGTTGGCAACCCTCAAACAGTTGCGGGTGAAGGGGGTCTATAAGCAACTCGAAGAGCGATCAGCAGCTCTAGCCAAGGGAATTGGCGAGGCGGCCAAAAAGGCCGGGATTCCCGTGACACAAACACGAGTCGGGTCGATGTTGACGACCTTCTTTACCCCAAGTCCCGTCGTCGATTGGCAGACCGTGAAGCAGTCCGATACGAAGCGGTACGGCCAGTTTTTTCACCACATGTTGGAACAGGGCATCTATCTCGCGCCTTCTCAGTTCGAAGCCGCCTTCCTCTCCACTGCCCACAGCACGCAGGACATCGAGAAGACCATCCGCGCCGCGCACACAGCATTCAGAAAACTCTAAAGACATCTTTGGGAACGCGGGCATTCTGTATCTTACAAGATACGAATGGTATCCGTTTAGATACAGGAACCACCAAGGATATTGTTCGCGCTTCACGGATATGTTGCATTCGCAGGCAGATCAAAACGGTTGTCCAGCGAGGCCGCAACGAGCAAAAGGCTGAGGCGTACTTCCTAGTACGTTGAAGCCTTGAGAGATGTGAGAACAAAGCTGGCGACCGTTTTCATCGGCCTGCTATTCGTCGTCCTCGTCTTCTGCCTCTAACGCCTCCTGCCGTTTCTGCTCCTCCATCGCGTTGTGAAGCAACATGCGGATAAACATGGAATAGAGCGAGCCTTTTTCCAGCGTTCCGCCAGGCGGAATGGCGATTTTACCCTCTTTAATCATGCGATCCATCCAGACCTTCTGATCCGGGGCGATCAATACAGGGATTTCAACCAGCCCCACACGTCCCATCATATCCATGACATAACCCTCCGTGAATCGTGAAGCGTCGTTCGTATCTCGCAAGAATGCCAATGCGCCTCAACGAGATACATTTCACGAACGACGAAATACGAATGCATTCCAGCATGCCATTTTGATCGTTGTCAATCATTCGAAATCTGGCACAACACCTGCGTACACAGTCAGGCTATGAAGCCGCACCCAATAACGATTCTAGCCAGGTTGCTTGTCTGCGGGATGTTGTTTGTCCTATCCCTTCCTGACGCCCATGCACAGTCCCTACAGAAGTCCGATCTCGGTTCAACTCTCAACCAGCAATGTGATCTCTGCTGGTATCCGTCACCGAATGAGCAAGAATCGGATCGCCTTCCCACATACAAACAGCCACGACACAAACGTCCACCGGACAGCCGACCCCAGCGCTATCCCAAAGGACGATACAAACTACGGCCTGATCACAAACAGTCTCGGCTTTCCACTCTTCGATCCCGGTCGAGACACGAGATGAAGGTGCTGAGCAATCTACAAATCCGCGCAGTCGATGGAGATACCATTCGTGTGGGAGGCGAACGCATCAGACTGCGTGGGATCGACACACCCGAAATGAGTGAATTCGACGGTCCAGCAGCAAAGCGGCGGCTAGAGGAGTTGCTGCGCAATGGCGAAATTCGCATCGTGCCGCATGGCCGGGATATCTACAATCGTCTCTTGGCCGATGTATTCGTGAACGAACAGAACGTGGCGGAGACATTGATCATGGAGGGATATGAGAAGCCGCGGTCATAGCCGTGAGTCCAAAATGGGCACCGAAGGTATCCGACCCTTTATCTCCTTCTGGTCATTACCTGCCTTGCAGGATAATGTAGAGCTTTCAGCCTGAACACCTGAGTAGTTACGAAGAATGACACGCATGCTTCTTCCTTGCCTCTTGCCACTGGCAAGAGCTGACCTGGACGCTCTGCGCGTAAATGGAGTATAACGCTCAGGTACGTATCGAGAGATGAAAGGATGTGACCATGAAAGCCTACCGGTTCTCGGCCGTTGTTGAGAAAGACCACGATGGCTACTTCGCCTTTTGTCCTGAGATTCAAGGGTGTTACACCCAAGGAGCAACCCACGAGGAAGCTCTCCAGAATTTGAAAGACGCTATCCGCCTCCATGTTGAAGATCGGATTCAGGCGGGTGAGGAAATTCCACAGCCTGAGTCAATCAGCCTGACTTCGTTGGAAGTGGCGGTGTGACCGAGAGGCTCCCACGAATCACTGCTACGGAGGTAATACGGGCGCTTGAGAGGGCAGGCTTCTCTCTGGTCAGGCAGAGTGGGAGTCACAAGATCTACAAAAACCGTGAAGGGAAAAGAGTCACAGTTCCATATCATGCCGGTGTGACGTTACATCCCAAGCTCCTCAGAAGCATTCTGCGCGATGCAGATTTGACGGTGGACGAATTCCAACAATTCTTGAAATAGCGGACACGCCCGCACCTCCCGGAGCGACCCAAGATTGCTCAGCTGATGAACGGCGGTAGCGGGATGACCTGACCAATCTCCGTGCTTACGCATCGTGCACTTGGGGAATACAACGGGTGATGACGCGCGCAGTTAGGGATGAGTCAGTCCATCCCACCTTCCGCTCGGGTCTTTTTCTTCATTTCGCGTTCACGGAGACAGGAAGGCCGCGACGATTTTGAGTGTTAGATAGTCCTTGCCTCAGTAGCCGCAGACCAGCCGTTGAAGATCACAAATCTTGTTGTTGAGCATGTCCACCACACCGAAGCAGATGTTCAAGCGATGGGTCACGCCCAAGAACGTCTCATCAAAGAAGGCGTTTCGAGAGGATCGGTCCACAAAATCCCCGTAACTCTTTCGAGAGGAACTTTTTCTAGGTAGCAAAGTTCGATGACGCGGTTTACGTACTACATGCTTTCCGGAAGACGACACGAGAGGCCGCGAAGGCGGATATAGATCTGGCAGCGAGGCGCTATAAGCTCATCGCGGAGGTGTTATGAAAAGAGCACGCGTACGCATCACGCGAGGCAGCGGTAATGTGTTTCTTGATTTGGGATTTCCTCCACACGAGGCAGCTGTGATGCTGCTGCGCTGCGAGCTTGCGGAGGCACTGCGTAAGTGGATGACCCGCGAAGGATTGACCCAGACTCAGGCGGCCAAACGTCTTGGTGTGGTTCAACCGCGCATCTCCGAGATCGCGTGCAACAAGGTGGACAAACTTTCCCTCGACTACCTGGTGGGCCTTTGCGCCAAGGCAGGTCTAACTGTGGCAGTCAAGTTGGCCGCATAGATGAATGCTTATTTTCAAGGCTCGCCAGCGTAGCAGCGGTACCTTGACAAGGGCTGACCTGAAACAGATTTGCCGATATTTTCAGCAGAGAAGCTTCAGAGAATGAACGGGATATGCCGCGAGCTAATCAGCGTAACCCTCAGCGGTTCACTTAACAGTTAGGCGTCATGATCATCATATCCTGGAACTGCGCCGGGGCGTTCCGCAACAAGTTCACCTTTCTCCAGAACTTACTTCCAGACGTCTGCGTCGTTCAGGAATGTGAGGACCCGACGCGCAGTGCAAGTGACTCATACCGCGAGTGGAGTGCGAATTCGCTTTGGATTGGCGACAAAAAGAACCGCGGGCTAGGCATATTCGCAAAACCACATATCCGCCTTGAGCCAGTTGCGCTGGATGCCAATGGACTTGAGACGTTTCTCACCTGCAGGATTGATGGCTCAATGACACTTCTTGGCGTCTGGACGCGACGGACGGAGTCCTACGACTTTAGGTACATCGGCCAGCTTTGGAAGTACTTGAATCTGCATGCAGAAGCACTCCGTACTGAGATCTCCATCGTCATGGGTGACTTCAATAGCAATGTGATTTGGGATAAGCGTCACGCCATAGTAAGTCACACAGGCGTTGTGCAGCAGCTATCGAATATCGGGTTGGAAAGTCTGTATCATCACGCTAAATCGGTGCCGCAAGGAAAGGAGCGAGACGCCACACTCTTCCTGCAGCGGAATCTAAAGAAGCCGTACCATATCGATTACGCCTTCATTCCAAAGAACCTCCTGCCATTCTCGACCATCGAGATAGGTGAAAGTAGTGCATGGCTGAAATACAGCGACCACATGCCGGTAAGAGTTAGGATCGGTGCTGTGCCGTGATGCCCAGACCTAACAAATGTACCGAGAGACTTTTCTGGGGTTTCGCCAAAGGCCCTTGGGTGGCCAGTTGCTGCTTGTTTTAGTCATGATGCTTCGGAGAAAAATCAGGGCGCTTCTTCCGTGGTGAAGAGACTAAAAGTCGGTCCTGTCGAAGCAGAGTTTGATCGCGAGGTTAAGGAATTGAAGGCAACTGCTGAGCTCAACTTCCGCCGGTTATTCAACCACAGACCTTGACAGCGCAACGACAGAAGCTTCTGCAACTTGCCGAATTAAATCCAAGATCGGCGGTAATTTAAGCGTGGCAAGGAGTCACAGGTCACGTCTCGTTCTGTGCATGTCAGTCTTTCACCTGGCTTTCGAGAGGCCATGGTGGGCGGAGGGCCCGAGCGATGCCCGTTTGAGCCTCCTCGCGCTTCATAGACCTGCATTTGGGCATTCCGAGCATGGATCAGAGAAATAGCTGAGCTGGCACATGGATGCAGTCAAATACTAACTCCTCTTCGTGGCTCACGAACAATCGACGACGCTCCCTCCGGACGCCATCATCGCACGCTGCTGCGGGAAAACTTAAGGTTATCCGTCGAACAACGCTTTCTTCAGCTTCACCATCTCCAACAGTTCGCCTCCGCGCTGAAACGAGCAGCTCGCTCGTCCAAGAATGACCGACTTTGAAACACTCATCCGGTTATTGGCATCGGCTCAGACGGAGTTTCATCCTTGTTGGAAACGCAAACGGAATCGTCGCTCTTCCAGCATTTATCTGCACATCTTATCGTGTGCCACTGTATCGAATAAGATTCCATCCGTATCGGCTTCGATACAGCCCAAGTAAACAAACCCCGGCGGAATTCCTTCAATCCACTGAAGGCAAAGGATTATTCCTAGAGGTCCGCTCATTGCATAACGATCGCAATACAAACTGCGGGGAAAGGAAAATGATCCGGGGGTCGTTTTCTGACTCTGAACTCACTACATTGAAACGTGAGGTTCTACCGATCCGCCGTAAACCCGGCGAATGCACATTCCAAGCGCACTGAGGAGAGGAGCAAAGGTATCCGGTCTCTCAAGTCGCCGTTCACAATCAAACCATGAGAGCTGGGAGGACAGATGGCATCAAGCGATTTCCAAGTGACCGGCAAGAACACGAAGGCGCTGTTCACGCTGAAGCTCCACCGCGGCGACGGAATGTGTCTCGTCGCGATGAACTGGAAGACCGGGAAGCCGCCAAACAACTTCGTCGGGTTCGCCATCGAATCCAAGCCGCCCGACGGCGACACGTTCTTCCCGTTGACCAACCGCCTCACCTTCGCGGCTGCGGGGAACGACGCGAGTCCGCTTCGACTATCGACTCTCGTCTCGCCGATTCAGAAGTTCCGGTGGGTGCATTTCCCACGCAACGCCAATCTGGACGGCGCGTTCACTTACCGCGTGACGCCGATCTTCATGGATGAGGACGACAGGCTCAGCCAAGGCGAGCCCCAGGAAGCCGGCATCGAGCTGCGGCGCGAGACGTATCCGGGCCAGTTGAACGTCACGTTCACCAGGGGATTCGTCTCGTCGCAGGCGTTCGTGGACCGCTTCGAGAAGTTCGGCAAGATCAAGACGCTCGTTCCCGCGAGGGCCAAGGACGGCTTGACGTTCAAAGCCACGCATCCCAAGAAGGACGAGGCTCTCGCATGGATGGGCTTCGAGGCGCGCGAGACGATCCTCGACCTGCTCGATCAGGCCATCAAGGAAAAGGCCGAGGTGCGCGTCGTGGCCTACGATCTCAGCGAGCCGGAGGTCGTCGGCCGGTTCGCAAAGCTGAAGAAGAAGCTGCGAATCATCATCGACGACAGCAAGGAGCACGGGGAAGCGGACTCCGGCGAAACGCAATCAGCGAAGCGACTCCAGAAGACCGCTGGCGCGGCCAACGTCAAGCGCCAGCATATGAAGAGCCTCCAGCACAACAAGATGATCATCGTCAACGGTCCGAAGACGAAGAAAGTCGTCTTCGGGTCTACCAACCTGAGCTGGCGCGGGCTCTACGTCCAGGCCAACAACGCCCTCGTCGTGGAGGGAAAGAAGCCCGTGGATCTGGCGCTCGCGGCGTTCGACAACTACTTCGACAACGAAGACGACGTTCGAGGATACCGACTCGGCGGAGCTGACTGATCTCGGCTTGAAGAACATCGACGCTAAGGTGGCGTTTTCGCCCCACTCGAACGGCGAACGCCCTGCTCGAGACGATCGGCGAAGACATCGACAAGACCACCTCGTGCCTGTTCTACTCGCTGGCGTTCCTGTCGATCACGCCCGGGCATCATCAAGGAGACCCTCAAGAAAGTCTCCAAGAAGCCCGGCATCTTCGTCTACGGCATTGCCGACAAGAAGGTCGGTGGCATCGACCTGCAGATGCCGAACGGCAACATCGCGCCGGTGTTCGCGGCGGCGCTCGACAAGAACGTCCCGCCGCCGTTCAACAAGGAGCCGGCCGGCGGCGGAGGCAATCGCATGCACCACAAGTTCGTGGTGATCGACTTCGACCAGCCGACCGCGCGTGTCTACCTCGGCTCCTACAACTTCTCGCATCCCGGCCGACAGGAAGAACGGCGAGAACCTGCTCGTGATCCGCGACCGTCGTGTCGCGGTGTCCTACACCGTCGAGGCCTTGCGCATCTTCGACCACTATCACTTCCGCGTCGCGCAGAAGGAAGCGAAGAAGGCCAAGAAGAAGCTCCAGCTCGCCAAGCCACCGCGCCGGGCCGGCGAGAAGCCGTGGTTTGCGGAGGACTACGCGGATCCGCGCAAAATCCGAGATCGAGAGTTGTTTGCGTAGGCGAGGCTGCCGTCCCTCTCAACGTTGAGGTCGGCTAACAACCGGTTGTAGCGGACAGCGGCGATACACGCGCGCTATGTCGCGATGAATTGATGAGGCACACTGCTCTCGGCAGAAAGGCCACGCTGTGAATGGCGAGGGCAGATACCAAAACCTTACTTTTATGGAGGGCATGACCATGGAGGGATTTACACGCGCCAACTTATTCGAGCTCAGCAGCAGCACTATTCAGGTCACATATTCAACGACCAGTATTTTAGGAGGCCCCATTTTTAGTTATCGCGATACCACACTTAGCCGCTCATTCAGTGGCGAAGAAATTCGTATCGAGAACACTGCCATTGGGGAAGTCGTCACCGTCACGCTGGAGACAATTCCGGACTTACGCACCGTCACCTTCTCTCTCATTGTGCCCATTGTGACGGTGATGACTCAATCGAGCGGAACTCGTATTAAGGTGATCGGAATTACCACAACGGCTCCCACGACGATTGCAGGACCACCACCAGGACCGCAACAACTCTATTCCGCAGTGTATCTGAGGGGAACCGCGCAGTTTATCGTGTCCTAACCCATGAGCTGCGGAGACGTTGATCCAGGAGGGGTATGAAAAGCCGCGGTCATAGGGGGGCTAAGACACCTGGTTTGATGGAGTACACCGTAGCGAGATACGAATCTAGAGTGCCCGACCAGCCGGGCGCAGGTTGAGTACTCGTCCGATCACACGGAGGTGACAAGCCCATGGCTCTCCCAAATTTGATTCCCACTAACGAGCAGGTTCAAGTCCAGCACACGAGTTTCTCGGTTGATGCGCTTGGTCGTTTTGTCTGCAGTACGTGGGACGAAGCCACCGCCAATGGCGGGGCGCCGTTCTCTGCGATCGTGATTGGCGCGGGCATGTATGGCGCCTACTGTGCCGAAAAGATCTATCGCCGGCATCCCAGTAAGCGAGTCTTGCTGTTGGACGCCGGTCGCTTCGTGGTGTCTGAACACGTTCAAAACCTGGCGCGCATTGGGCTCAACGTGCCCTCACCGATTGCCCCTTCGAATGACCCGGGTGTGGCTCGCGAACTCGTCTGGGGTCTCCCATGGCGTGGCAACGTCGATTTCCCCGGATTGGCCTATTGCACGGGCGGCAAGTCGGTGTACTGGGGCGGGTGGTGTCCACGATTGACCGCCGCCGATCTGCAAAACTGGCCCACAGCGACTGCCCAGTATCTCAATGCCAACTACCTACATGTGGAAAGCGAGACAGGGGTGGTGCCTGCGACCGATTTCATCTCTGGGGACCTGTTCGACGCGTTGCATGATGAGTTCGCTGCGGCCGCGACACTCGTACCAAACATCGATGTCGGCATCGGCACGAACGGAGTCGAAGTCGCTCCGCTTGCTGTGCAGGGTGAATCGCCGAGTTCCGGCCTGTTCAGTTTCGATAAGTTCAGCGCGCTGCCCTTGTTGATCGATACCATCCGCGAAGCTGTTGGGTCTTCCGGACTAAACGACGCCAATCGACGGGTCTTCCTCGTCCCCTTGGCCCATGTCATCAAGCTCCACGCGTCCAACGGCAACGTGCACACGCTCGAAGTCGATGTCGCCGGCCAACGCAAGTTTCTGCCGGTGGCTCCACAGTGCGCTGTTATTCTAGCGGCTAGCGCCATCGAGAGCACCAGATTGGCGATGCATTCATTCCCCACCCCGCTCATGGGCCGTAATCTCATGGCACACACGCGCAGCGATTTCACTGTGCGCATTCGAAGAACGGCCCTGCCTCCAGTGCCGGCACACGTTCAAACAGCGGCGCTCTTGTTGCGCGGCGCAACGAACGCCAGGCGTTTTCACATTCAAGTCACCGCGTCGACACATGTCGCAGGCTCCGATGAGATGCTGTTCCGGATGATCCCGGATCTTGACTTGTTAAACGAGCAACTGGCCAACGACGATCCCGATTGGATCACCATCACGCTTCGAGGCATCGGTGAGATGACGGGCGACCGAACCGCCCCAACCCCGAACACGATCGCGAGCTGGATCAATTTGAGCCCCTTCGAGTCGGACGAGTTTGGGGTTCCGCGCGCCTATGTGCATCTGAAGCTCACCGCCGCGGACCTTCAGGTCTGGCAGGCGATGGATGCCGCCGCATTAGTTCTCGTCCAGCAAGTCGCCAAATCCCCGGTCAACATTCAATACCTCTATGACGGCGCATGGCAGACGCAACCCTTTCCACTGTTGCGCCCGTTCCCCGAGTGGCACCGTGGGCTCGGGACGACATACCATGAGTCTGGAACGCTGTGGATGGGCGATACGCCAAGCAGTTCTGTGACCAATACTGTTGGACGCTTCCATCACATCAACAACGCATTCGCTTGTGATCAGTCCATTTTTTCGACGGTAGGATCCGTCAATCCCGTTCTGACAGGACTGACGCTCGCCAAAAGGATTGCCGAGTTTGGTATCGCGTAACTCACGGGGTCACATTTTCACAAGTGCGGAGTAGAGGATTCGACGCCGTGGATAACAAGTCTGGCAAGCCTACATCCTGCCATTGTGCTTGGTGCCAGCATCGGCGGACTGCTTGCGGCTCGTGTTCTGAGCGATCACTTTCATCACATTGCCATCGCCGAACGTGAATTGCTTGCCGGATGGTCCAGAGCCTCGCAAAGGCGTTCCACAGTCTGCCCATGCGCATGGCTTGCTGGCCAGCGGCTACCGCGTGATGGATAATTATTTCCCCGGCATGATGCGAGAACTCAATGCGCAGGGAGCGCCGTTCGGTGATACCGTTGGAGATTTCCTCTGGTTTCAATACGGTCATTGGAAGTTGCGCTACGAGTCCGGCCTCCGGGGGATTACGGTGAGTCGGCCCTGTCTGGAAGCGGCTATCCGTCATCGGGTTCAACACCTTCCCAACGTCGCCTTCATGGAAGGGACCAGCGGCATACGACCGATATTTGACGCACAAACCGGTCGGGTGACCGGACTGGCCATACAGCGACACAATCAGAATGTTGAAGAACACATAGCAGCGAACCTTGTGGTGGATGCCACAGGCCGAGGATCACGATCGCCGCAGTGGTTGGAAGAATGGGGATTCGGCCAACCTCAAGTCGACACCGTTACGGTCAACGTCGGGTATGCAACCCGCGTCTTCGAACGCCGGGCCGGCGATTTGTTTGACTCAATCGGTGCCGTTGTATCGGGGGCTCCCACTAGTACCAGGTACGCGGCGATCCTCGCGGCTGAAGACAACCGCTGGGTCATCACCCTCGTGGGCACGGTCGGAGACTATCCGCCTCTTGACGAACCGGGATGGATGCGATTCGCCGCAAGCCTTCCGGTACCGGCCGTCCATGAGCTCGTGAGCAAGGCCCGGTCACTGACGAAGATTACCAGCTACAGATCCCGGCCAACCAGCGGAGACTCTACGAGCACATGACACGTTTCCGGAAGGCTACCTGGTCCTCGGCGACGCCCTGTGCAGTTTCAATCCCATCTACGGTCAGGGAATGTCGGTTGTGGCGCTGGAGGCCCCAAGCGCTCGACGAAGAACTGGCACGAGGTATTCACCGCCTCGCCCCACGCTTCTACAGTCGGGCGTGGACAATCATCGACATCCCCTGGGCTATTGCGACAGGGGAAGACATGCGCATTCCGCAAGTCGAAGGAAAGCGACGGGCCGGCTTCCGTATCATGAGCCGGTATCTCGAACGCCTACATGCAGTGGCGGCTGAGGATCGGATCGTCTGTCGCCAATTCATGACGGTTCTGAATCTGCTGACATCACCGGCATCGCTCCTGTCTCCACCCATCGCTTGGCGCGTCCTCACGCGGCGGATACATTCCGGTGGACTCGCATCTCCACACCCGACTGCCGCTTCTTCCGCTTAGCATTACTCGGCACTCAGTTCCCTTGCATGACTTCGGTTCTTCAGCCGCGCTGGCCTTGCCGGCCAACAGCATCCTCGTCTTTACACGGTAACTTGCGCTAGTATCTCACTCATGAAGGTTTCCTCTTTCGTCCTTTCTATCCTCACTGCGTTGATCGCGGGATGCGCGCTTGAACAGGAAGTCTCACGCACTCCTCGGACGGCGATGGAGCAGGTCCTGTTGACGCAGGCGGTCGAGCAAGCTCTGGCGAATCTGTCGGTTCGGTTGCCCGACGGCGTCAAGGTGGACGTGGATGCGACCGCGCTCGAAAGTGATCGGTCGCGGCTTCGCATGACCAACGCCGACCTCGGGACGATCGATCGTCCATCGCGCGATATCTTGTACATCCGAGACGCTGTGGCCGCCGAATTGGGGCGCCGAGGGTATCGCGTCTCTGCCCGAGGCGCCAAGTCCCCGTACTTGGTGCGCGTGATGGCAGAGTCGTTCGGAACGATGCAAGGCAACGTTTTCGTCGGGATGCCGCCGGTTCAGAGCGTGTTGATTCCGTTCTCGCTCCCCGAACTCACACTCTACAAGAACCAGAGCCAGAGCGGCTATGCTCGGCTGCATGTGGATGTCTACGACAATCGGACCGGCGAGTTTCTCGGTTCGAGTCCCAAACTGGTCGGACGCGCGTATTTTAATCAATACACGGCGCTGTTTTTTGCGACTTGGCTCCGCACCGATGTGACGGCTCCGCCCATAGCGGGACAATGAGCGAGTAACCGTTTCCGGGCGGCGATTTTCGAAATGATATTGGTTCTGATGGAGCGTGGTGAGAGATTGAGCAGTGTTTGATTATTCTTTAGGCTGCGCATCCATCGAGTTCCATGGATTCCGTGTTATGTTGCACGGGCAGACACCAGCAGACTGATTAGTTAGGCGTCACATCAAGTAGTCACTTCCTTGAGAGACCAGAAATGAATGCGAACGAGATCACAGTGCTGGCAAAAGCCACGCTGAATGGGTCAATGCCGTTTCCTGAAATTGTAGGCAAGCTCATTGCCCATGGTGTTGAGTATTACCATGTGGATTTCGCCACCAGCTCATTCACCTTCTACAGCGCCTCGGGGGCGGCCGTGATAACGCCTATTACCTTCGAAGGACCGCCCTTGATATCAGATCACTTTGACGCCGCCGCGCTCAAAGCAGCAATTCTCGATAGTCAACAACATGGGCAAAAGTTTCGGACATTTTGCGAACGTGCTATCCAGGCTGGGGTGCAAGGATACTTTGCGTATCTTCGAGGCCAACGAGTCACTTATTTCGGCCGTCAAGGGGATCAGCATACTGAGTGGTTTCCTGGCGTTCGGTCAAGTGATGCCTAACAATTCATTCGAGCAAGATGAGAAGAGCACCCTGGAGGCAAGATGGCTATGCAGTGGATCGGGAGTCCGAATAAAGACAAAGGACGTGAAGGGTTCAAGCCTGAAGCGATCGTGATCCACATCATGGAAGGCACTCTTAAGGGCACCGACGCCTGGTTCAAGAACGAGGAGTCTGGAGTCTCAGCTCATTATGGGATCGGCAAACAGGGCGAGATCCATCAGTATGTGGGCGAGAGCGATCGGGCCTGGCACGCAGGACGGATCGTCGCTCCGACGTGGCGGCTGTTAAAACCTGATGTCAATCCAAACTGGTATACGATCGGCATTGAACATGAAGGACGTGCCGAGACGATCTGGTCCGATGCGCTGTATGACGCCAGCGCCCGCTTAATCGATGAGATTTGCCGACGGTGGGCTATCCCCTGCGATCGCGACCATATCATCGGCCATCGAGAAATTCGCTCGGATAAGACGTGTCCGGGGTTCGAAGTCGACCTCGACAAGCTGATCGACATGGCCAATGAGTTTCAGCGTGATCCGGCTACGTTCAACTTCATCAAGAAACCGGGCGTCGTGAAAACGCGCGTCGACTTGAACATTCGTGAACTGGCCCCCACAACCGCAACAGCGGTGGTCCGTACAATCAAGCAGGGGCGGAAACTCAAGTATCGAGGTTGGACGAGCGCCGGGATGAGCGTCAACGGGAATGCCCATTGGTATAAGGACGTCGATGACAATTACTTCTGGGCCGGAGCAACCGAACGGCCGATTCCTGGACTCTGAAACCGATACACTCCTCCGCGCTGGTCGTCGCACTCGTTCCACGGTCGGACTTCTTTTAGTCGGAGGCCTCCTACTAGCCTGCAGCGCGCCGCCTATATCCACTCATCCCTCTGTGCGTCTGGCGCCCGACCGGCAAGCCATTCTCTTGGTTCCTTCCGATCGGACGGCCTCCTCTCAACTTCTCCTTCAAAGTTTGCCGACCGAATCGACGCTTGCGCCAGGCCTGTCTTACCGTTCACAGCGGTTCGAGCTGGTACGCGCTTCACCGGACGGACGACATGCGGCGTTTTCCACTGCGGGACATCACAATCTGGTAGGCCTTCTGGACCTTGCGACTATGGCGGTGCGGGAGATAGACATTGTGACTGAAGGGGACGTGATGGCCTTCCATTGGGCAGCCGATGGCCGGACGCTTGCCTATGACTACTTGCCGGCCAGCGGCTATCGTCGAGTGAGGGGCTACGATATTGAAACCGGAGAAGGTTTAATCGTGCCGCGTATGGAGCGAAATTCAGCCGGCCATGTCACGTTTGAGAGCTGGGGACCGCAGCCGCATGAGGTCATCCTACGCATGACCGACATACGCAGCAACGAAAGTCGAACCGTAACCGTCACGCTGATTCCGCGCCGGTAAGCGCTCAACATCAGCCCTCGCTGCCGGCGAGCGGATAAGCACCTTGCCTTCGCCTTACCATGCGTTGAGCCTCTGAGCGATGCGAGAACGCCACATGGGAAAAAGTGCGTCTCGGCGCGCTGGGGTTGGGCGGGTGAGAAAAGCGACTTTTTCAGCATCCTGCTGGGAGAGACGGCTAAATGTTAGGGGAATACCTAGTAACGGTTTTCGAGAACGATGTGCATTATGTACCTAGTGGCTTGAGGCCACTAGTAGAGCCGAACAGGTTTTAGTCATCTATCATTAAAAGGAGGACTCATGAATTCTGATCAATTCAAAGGAAAGTGGACCCAATTCAAGGGAGAGATCAAGAAACAATGGGGTCAGCTCACCGATGACGATCTTACCGAGATTGAGGGGAACTACGACAAGTTTCGCGGCAAAGTGCAGGAGCGATACGGCGACAAAAAAGCAGATGTCGAAAAATGGGCCGACGACTGGTATCAACGGCAACCACAGTCGGAGCCCACTCCCCCGGGTCGGTAGAGATCGGCTGACAGCTACGTGGATGCTGACTGAAGTGAGCAGTGGCCCAACGCCTGGCGCTAGGCCACTGCTCAACAAGAGGAAATAGCAACTCACAATTGAATTGGAGGGGATCATGCTGAGTTGGGCTGTGACATTTCTAGTTGTGGCAATCATTGCAGGCGTCTTGGGACTTTCAGGAGTAGCCGGAACGGCGACGAACATCGCCTATATATTATTCGTCATCTTCGTCATTCTGGCCATCGTGGGCTTTGTCACGGGACGAAAGCCGGCCGCCTGACGCGGCCGCTGGCGCAGACGCCTGGCTTTCTGGCTTTAATGTTGGTTCCGGTTGATTCCTTTGACCTCCGACGAACTCGGCGGAACGTGCAGTGACGCCTGCCCTCTCTTCATGTGAGCTGCTGTGGCAAGGCAGAGCTCTTACACTTTTTTGCGGCCTCAGCTTGCTCACGATACTGGCGGCGAACTAGGGGAAGGCCAGTTTCACTCGCCCGGGGTGTGAATATAGCTTTCTCATATTCTCTATCGTTATCGCTCACTGGCCATGCTGCCATCACAGACCTGCAGCGCCATCCCGGCGATGGTTGAACAATGGCAGAACCTGTCCCGACACCAAAAACGTAAGGTCGGCCGTGTGGACTCATGACGTCATCATCATCGGAGGCGGGTTGGCGGGACTGTCCGCCGCAATTTACCTTGGTCGAAGTAGGCGCGATACGTTGCTTATCCACACGAATCGATCGATGGCCAAGTGGGAAGCCGACGTCCAGAACTATCTGGGGTTTCCGGAGGGAATCGCCGGCGAGGATCTTCTGGGGCGGGGGGTACAGCAGGTCCTTCGTTTCGAAGTGAGGATCATCGAGGACGACATCAGTTCCTTGACTCGAGACGGCGATACATTCTGCCTCAGGGGAGCAGGCACCGTCTATTGTGCCAGGCGCGTTCTCCTCGCCACCGGTTTGACTCATCTTCCCCCGGAGATTCCTGGCGTGAAGGAATGCTTGGGCCAGAGTCTATTTTTCTGTAAAGACTGCGACGCCTATCGCGTGCAAGGCCAAAAGATCGTCATCATCGGAGGGAATAATGAAGCGGCGGACTATGCGCTTGCCATGCTGCTGTTCACGTCGAGTGTCATGATCTGCACGAACGGACAGAGTCCCCACTGGGGTGAGGACCATGCAGGGTGGCTCGAAGAATATGCGGTGCCCGTACGGCAGGACCGCATCCGCTCAGTGCTGCACGACGGCGGGCAGCTTACCGCCGTCACCTTTGAGCAGGGCGATTCCGTCAACGTCGATGGCGCGTTCACGACACGAGGCGATGTCGTTCATAACGATCTGGCGGAAAGCGCCGGGGCGAAGCTAGACGAGGACGGTGAAGTCATCGTCGACCATTATCTGAAAACGACCGTGACTGGACTCTATGCGGCGGGATGCGTCACTCCGGCGAACTGCCAGATGATCATCGCCGCCGGACAGGGAGCCATTGCAGGCCAAGCCATCAACCGGGACCTGTTCGAGGACAGCCTCAAACGACATGCGTTGCCGCGTTTCCAGCAAACCAAACATGTGTGAAACAACGCATCTCACCTTCGTTTAAAGAAAACTGAACCGTGGCGAAAAGACAAAAAAGAAAGAGACAATGCCAAGGTACACGACCTGGCCGGGGAACCAGATAAAAACCGCTGTCCCCCCCTTACCCTCCTAAACTGCGCTTAGTTGCCTCCAGACCCCGACCCACCCGAGCCAGACCCGCCCGAAGCCCCTGTGATACCTGTGCCGGAGCCGATGCCCGTACCTGCGCCTCCGGATTTGTTGTGTCCTTGCACATCAGGGGCCGCCTCGGGTCCTCCAGGAGCCTGTTTGTTCAGTTCCTTAAAGGCGGCGTCTCCTTCACCCTTCTTCTTCCCTTTTAACCTCGACTTTGTGGTGGTTTTGTCGCGCGTCTATTGCTGATCGGGCTTAGTGCCCTTCGTTTTGTTTGCAGCATCCGATTCCAAGGCGGAAACAAATCCCGCCAGACTGATAGCGACCATTAGGCCATAGAGAAAATGATTCCGCTGCATGGGTTGCTCCTTATTCAAGAGGGTTTCTTCCACCCTAACACCCTAACGCAGGACGAGGCGGCATGATACTAGAGGAACCATAACCGGCTACCCGTAGTTAAAATCGAACTCGACGAGCCCAAAGATCAGACGCTTGGAAGTTTGTCGAGGACCGCGTGCCCATGTAGCCCCCCTCCCTTGCGGCCATTAACCCCTCTTAATAGACGAAGATCGCCGCACCCACTAACCCCAAACAGCCCACCGAATATCAACCATTTTGCATCCATACATCCTCCTTTATTCACGCCGGAGATGGCCACGACTTTGACATTCAAGAATTCGTGAGTGTACTCCAGAATGGTATCGATTCCACTCAGCTCGGGCATTAGAAGATCGACGATCAGGAAAAGTAGGCGAAAGGCTCGCGCGGGGGCATAAAAACCTACACCGCGCTGGGGTACATACTAGTCGTCTTCTTCTTTAGGAAGTGGTTCATTCATTCACATTGATAGACCAATACACCTGCGAGATGATCCTTATGCCCCAGTTGGTTCACAGGCGACTGTCATGAATATAAGTGTACTCCAAGATACTTTCCTACAGGTGGCGCTCGCCCTTGCCTATTATGCAATTCTCGTCACGGTCATGCGGCTCGCTGGAAAACGGTTGGCTGGGCAGACCACGACATTTGACTTAGTGATTCTCATCACCATTAGCGTCGTGCTGCAGACGACAGCGCTACGCGAGGGAGTACTCAATGCGCTCATCTTTATCGCCACGGTATTCGGTGCGCATCAGCTCCTCGCGGCTATCTGCGCCCGCTCAACTCGCATTCGTCATCTCGTGCGCAGTTGGCCTCGGCCTCTGATTCAGAATGCCCGTGTGGATCACGAGGCGCTGGCCAGCGAAGGGCTCTCCTATGATGAACTCCTCGCGGGGTTGCGGAAGCTAGGCTATTCCTCTCCGGAAGGAATACGAAGCGCCACACTCGAAGAGACCGGACACATCAGTGTAATTCCTCTGGAGCGCGAGGAACCGGCTCGCTCACAATAGCGTCGCAGAGACTGTAGAAGCAGGAGTTCGGATGTCCCTTCGCTTTGGCCTGCAATGTCTGCCGGAGTTTCCCAACGCTCTCTGGGGTTCTTAGACTATTCAGCAAGACCCGCGCTCTCTTCCCCATTCGTCAGTGCCCTTGAACCCGGGCTCCTTCCCTCCACCGGGCCTTACCCGGGTTCACTGGTACAGACGAGCCTCTCCGCCACCCACATGACCAGCCTGTCTCTCACGAGTTGAAAAGCCAGGAAGCTGGTATGACCCAAAATGCGTCCGGTTCATCCGAAGAGAATCCATGACCATCATTGGGCTCCGGCTTCGCTCAGGCAGATCTGATCCATCCATTGCGAAGGGTCTTCAGGTGGCGGTCTTCTTCATGGAGCGCCTGACGAAACGTGGATACCATGTTGTCTTGTTCCATAGCCTCGGCTACCTTGATCAACGAGGCCCATCCGTCATTGTCGGCCAGTTCGGCAATATGAATCGCATGCAAACTTTGAGCAACCGTCATGCGTGGGTCCGAGATGATCTGCATCAAGCCTATTGAAGCCGTGGCATTCGTATCCGCCATGGGAGTGACGCATGTTGGATCAGCGCCCAACTGCCGAAGCGCATCCCAACAAATCCCGATATGGGCGGCCTCCTCGGCCATAAACTGCAGCAGGTCATCCAGGGCAATCATGGTCGCTTCGTCCTGCCTACCCGTGAACTTCCCGATCAGGGCGTCGTACAGCCGCGTGCCTGTGCGCTCAAATTCCAGTCGACTACCGAGTTTGTCAATCAAGACTTCGGGGTGGCGGCCGGGGATTTTTGCATGCCCGCCTTCGCCATGCCCTTTACTGTACGGGGGACCGGCACGGTGCCGATCGGATCTGCCTCGGCAAAATACGGCATGCGAACTGCGCAAGGTCGACCTGGCTTCCACTGGAAGTCGGCGGGAACTCGCGTGTCGCTTCGGTCATCTGTTCAGCGCCTTCGGGAGACATATCTATCCCGGTTCTATTCGTTCCCATCGATTGCGGACTATCCATCTCGTGATCTCCTATATTCCCGACTTACTTTTTAGGATTATTCATAAGCTGATCGGAAAGCTGTTCGCTTGGGTTGCAGTCGCTGGAAGCGTGTTCAGTTCGTCGATCCGTGCCTCTATTCGCTCGAATCCACAGGGCGTGATTCTGATTGTCTACATTGGCCGAAATCCGGTCGCCCGTATTGATTGGAGGTTTCTCCGTCGTCTGGTCGGCGTGCACACTCACTTCCTTCCCGTTCTCTTCCTTGATGACGTACTTCGCGCCGTCCACGCGCAACACTTCACCGTCAATCACGCGGCTTCCTCGCTTCGCATCTTGCTCGGCCTGCGTTACATTTGTCCCATCTTTGATGTCACAGGGCAGTCCTTTCGGGATTTCTTTCGCGTCTGCCGCGGACGCTACATCGGTATTCGGCAATATAGGGCATAACCCTAGAAATAATAGACATCCGCCGGCAAACCCTCGAAAAGTTTTTGTGCTCGTAATCATATACAGCCTCCTGGTTTCTGCCATACTCATTGATGATTTCATGCCGCCTCCTTCACCCAACGTTGAGCCATGAGTTCCCCACAGGCAGTTTGAATCGGCGTCCAAGCCGGCGGCGATGTTTTCGGCGACAGCAAGGTGGTCCTTCAAAACCGGCAAAGACTCTTCACGCTCCCCAGATAGCCAGGACGATAGTGGGAGGGAAGCCGCTTCTTCCGTCTGCTGGGAAAGAAGGCCTCATCGTAACCATCCTATCTCTTCGAGAAGGGCTTTCTGCCTCCGGTGAGTTTGCTCACCACGGTCTCCTTGCGTTTCATCACAGCAGTCTCAAGCGTCTCCCAATCGATCTCGCTCTTTTGCGCTTTGGGCAATATCTCACCTTCTTCTTCCTCGATATGATGCTTCACCAGCTCACCCAGAACTTTGAACTTAGCCTGAAACACCTCATCCTTCGGTTTGAGCTTCTTGAGTTCTTTGATCAGGACGTGGACGAGATGGTGCTCCTCAATCGCCTCATTCATCGTCTCGTCTTCGTCGATTTGCTCCCGAATGGCCGGATAGATGAGTTTTTCCTCCAGGTCGGCATGGACCTCGAGCTCCATAATGGCGGTGGCAGCGATGTCCGATTGCTCTGAGCCTCCGGCGGATTCAAACTCTTCGAATAGTTCTTTCACTTTCTCATGATCCTCTTTCAACATCTCTATCACTCCGATCGCTAATCCTGCTTTGCCAGCCATAGGAACCTCCACATTTTGAATAGGGCAATTTGACTCCGACTAGCCTCAAGAGGGCAAGATCGGATTCCGTCTCCATTTCGCTTAGCATAAGGGCTTATGTGTGGCAGTCATACTAGGAAAGTCCATAGAACGAGAAGATCAATTGCCTCGGAAATTCTAAGATTAAGCACGACGCGACTCACCGTTACCGTTCGAGTTCATGCCCGGAACCGATGTCGAGCGATGGTTAGGCCCCAGTGCTATGCGGGTTTTGCAACGCCGTTCTTTCATATCGACCAGCGCATTTATCCGGCAGGTCACATCAATTCCTGGGGGGGGGGATACCGATCCGTGAGAACTTCGCCGTTGTGCTGGGTGATAGAGATGCCGCACATAACCCCGGCATCAAAATCGCCTTCACCCGGAATCCCGGACTGGAAGCATTCCGCGACTGGAATAGTCAATCCAAACATTATCGACTTTTTGCTTCCCTCTGAAGAAGTCTCCATAAGGCCTTGGCATTTCTTATCGCATAGCCATTCCGGTCATTATTAAAGTAGGCCCAGACCCTTTCTGCCCCGCTATCGCGTATACGGTTTGCCCACATGGTCAATTCTTCCTTTGAATAGTCATGTCGATACCACTGGCGTGTTCCATGAAATCGCACATAGATATCCTTCGATGTCTTGATCAAATCATCAGGCAATCTGGGACCGCTGCATGAACAGAAAATCGTGCCCGTGTCGCGAAATGCGGAAAAAGCGGTTTCGTTCCACCAACTGGCATGACGAAATTCCACAACATTGCGGCGGCAATGGTCCAGTTGACCTAAGATTCCTCTCAGGCGGGCCGGCGTATAGTGAAAACTGGGCGGCAATTGGAAAAGAAAACAGCCCATCATTGATCCCAGCATATCCGCGATAAAACTGAAGTCGGCAATAAGCTGTTTTGTCCCCTGAAACCGCTTTACATGCGTAATCAATTCACAGACCTTGACGGTATAAATAAATTGTCTTCCCCCTGCCTGTCGCCGCCAGGATTGAACCGTTGCAACCGTGGGCCATGCATAAAAAGGGGCATTGAGCTCAACGGTCTTAAAATGCCCGGCATAATAGTCAAACCAGCCTTTGGTTGGCATATCAACCGGATAGAAATCGCCCCGCCAGTGCCAGTAAAACCAGCCGGAACATCCGATATTGAACTTCGGACCTCCGCTGGAAGAATCAGTCGGCTGATCCAGATTAGTGGTTATTCTGGCCTTGTGCATCTTGGCCGCACGACCTACATTGGCTTCTCGTTGTTTTTGGCGGCGGAGTTGGCGGCGGGCGCGACGTTCTTCGGCTGTAAGGACCGGCTCATCAGCCATGTGTTACCGGCTCCAATTGCGAAGAATAGTTTCAGTGTCTACCGGCTCAACCTGAAAGCTATAGCGTTGGTGATACAGATCGATCGCGGAATCATGCGCTGCGTCGGACGAACTACACAAGGCGCCGGATATGATCAAGGTCTTGACACCTTGTCTCTGCAGACGTTGATGAAGATTGGTTTCCAGCCATGGGGCATAGACATGCTTATCGATGACAGAAGCGGGCGGTGTAAACCGTGCTAAGGCCGGTACAAGCTCCAGCATATCCGCGCCTATCTTTTCGACGGTCATCGAGGCCCAACGCTCGTAGTATTGTTTCCACATCCCGTGCCCCTGACCAGCTCTGCGCGCGGGAATGAACCTGGTGAAAATCGTTTTCTCGGGTTGAAATTCCACAAGGGCCGTTATTTGCGGCAGAACTTTTTCCGCCCACGGCATCGTCCATTCGGTCGGCTCCGCAAACATGCGCTGCATGTCCACGCAGAGATGGGCAGAATTCCTGCCTACACGGCCAAAACTAAGATTATTTTCTGTCATAGATAACGCGGTCTCATTTTGCATCGCAGGGATGACTTACTGAGCCCTCTATCACAGCAGCTTGGTGCCATGGCGGAAACGATTACCGGTTACATGATCAAAGGATATTTCCCGCCACCATTTTTGCTAGCAGCGGTTCCCAACGCGTTCGACCTAAATAGTGACAGCCGATCGGCCTCAGTTATCCCTCTTACTTCGCCGAGTCGCGTGAGGATCGGATCAACGACAGGCCAATCACCACGAGTCCAATCCACCAGGGGAGTTGCTCCACGGATCCCGACGAGTGAGCTGGTGAAAGAGCGGCTCCGACCCCGGCTTGGGATTGGGAGTCTGTGGGTCTGCCGGTTTCTCCACCGAGAGACAGGGGACTTACGCCTCCAGCATCTTTAGCCTTGTGGGGATCCTCGACCACTGCATTTTCGGAGGGGACAATACGCGTCCCGACGCTATTGGCATAGACTTGTGTAAATTCAGCGCCAAACAGGAGGATCTGCGCCGAGTAGTAGACCCATATGAGTATGATCACGAGGGAGCCAGCGGCCCCATACGCAGAGCCAACGTCGCTCTTCCCGAGATACAATCCGATTGCGAATTTACCCATCGTAAAGAGCAGCGCCGTCAGCGCCGCGCCTACCCACACATCACGCCACGCTACCTGCGCATCGGGAAGCACCTTAAACATTAAGGCAAATAATCCGGTGATCACGGCAAACGAAATGAGGAGCTCCAATACTTGCAGCACATACTCAGGAGCTGGAAGCCACCCCCCAAACCATTTCCCGAATGCCGATAAAGCGGCGCTCAGAGCGAGAGACACGAGAAGCAAAAATCCGGTTCCGAGAAGCGCGGCGACGGACAGGAATCGATCATGGATAAGCCCCCACAGTCCCCGACCCTCTTTGGGCTTTACTCCCCAAATCGAGTTCAAAGAATCTTGGAGTTGTGCAAAAACCCCAGAGGCGCCGAGAAGCAACGTTCCGGTGGCGAGAACGGTGGCGACGATCCCCGTCGAGGGTTCACTCGCCCGTTGAATCATCTCCTTGATGGCCTCAGCGCTTTGCGGCCCCACCAAACTTCCAATCTGCCCGAGGATGTAGCCTTGCCCGACCTCCCGACCAAATATTAACCCGATTATCGCAATGATCACGACGAGCAGGGGCACCAAGGAGAGGACGGTATAATAAGCCAGCGCCGCTCCATGACGCGGAACCTTATCATTGTTCCACGCGGTAAACGTATCTTTGAACAACTTCCAGAGTTGAGCGGGTTGGAGCATTGTCTTCCACGATTGGGTCATGGCGTTTCGTCGCCTCCTTTATCGTCTGTTTTTTTATTGAGAATGCCGAGACTCCCCTAATCTCAACATGGGAACTGGCGCGGAGCATCTAGGAGAACCCCCTGAAGAGAGGTTATCTGCGGTCGAGTTGGAGCGGGTCCAGGGGATCTTACTAGTTCCTTCCATTCCGTCGCTCACTCAGACTTCAACTGCTATGAACGTTCGGTCCATGCCAACATGGCTCTGGTGGGTGGCTGTTCCCCTTGGTGTTCTCCTGGTGATCGCCGTTGCGCTATCGTTCATCGACGAGCCTCTACGGGCCTATGCAGAGCGTGAGATTAACCACCGCCTGCCAGCTTATATCGTCCGCATTGGGGCGCTTGCCCTGCATCCGATGAGTCTCTCCTTGGATCTCGAAGACGTCATCGTGAAGCAAAAGGACAATCCCGATCCGCCGATCGCCGCCGTCTCGAAGATGCATGGCAGCCTCCAGTGGAGCGCCTTATTGTCCGGCCGTATCGTGACCGATCAGTCGATCGAGCATCCGGTGATTCACTTCACTCGTCCGCAGGCGGCGAAGGAACTGGAGGCCTCACCGGAGCAGAATCAAAGTTGGCAGGAACTTCTCTTTGGGATGCAGGAGGTCCAGCTCAACGAAGTCCGCATTACGAATGGCGACGTGACCTATCGTGAAAATACGACCTCGAATCCCCTTCATATGAGAGAGCTCAATGTTCACACCGAAAACATCCGCAATGTGCGCTCGGCGCCCTCTCAATATCCCTCGCACCTACAAATCGACATGGTGGTCTTCGACAAAGGACGCTTCCATTTAGACGGGTCTGCCGATTTTTTTGCCGAACCATCCATGGCGGTGAATGCGGACGTCACTCTGACCGACATCACACTCGCGGACTTATTACCGCTCACGGCCCAACGTCAAGTATACCTGTCGCAAGGGCTTCTTTCCGCAGAAGGCCATGTGGAATATGCGCCAACGGTGCAACGGGTGCGATTGAAAACGTTGACCGTACGCGACGTGAAAGGGGATTTTGTTCATGCCGTCAAGACGCAGCAGACAGAAAAAGACACGGCTAAAAAGGTCGCCCGGGCGGCGGACAAAGCCTCCAATGTTCCCACGCTTCTATTGCGAATCGATCGAGGGAAGATTGAAAAGGGCGAGTTTGGGCTGGTCAACAAGGCGAGTGACCCATCTTATCGGGTGTTCATGACCGAGACGGATATCGAACTCGAGAACTGGAGCAACCAGCTGTCAGAAGAGACGGCAATCGTCAGACTACATGGCCTATTGATGGGATCAGGCGAGACCCACATCTCGGGGGCCTTTCGACCTGAGACGAAGTCCCCCGACTTTGATTTGAACGTGAAAATACTCAGGACCTCGGTCAAATCCCTGAATCAGTTGCTGCGGGCGTACGGCGGGATGGATGTCGCCTCGGGAGTCTTCTCCGTGTATAGCGAGATGACGGTCAAGAACGGGAAGGTGACGGGCTATCTCAAACCTCTTTTCAAGGATGTCAAAGCGTACGATCCCGCGCAAGATCAGGACAAAGGCCTCTTACAAAAGATTTATGAAAAAACGATTAATGTGGCCGCTGAGCTCCTCAAGAATACTCCACGGGACGAAGTGGCGACGAAAACCGATGTGTCTGGACCGGTCGGGAACCCCCAGGCGAGTACCTGGGAAATGGTCGTGACTCTTTTTAAGAATGCCTTTTTCGAGGCGGTGCTGCCGGGTTTGGAGGGCCGACTCAAGAAGAGCACGTGATCGCACAGATATCGCGGCTGCTTCAGATCTCTTCATGGACGGACGTTAAATCCGAACTGGTATAAGACAATGAGATCGCGATTACATTCTTGGGCACTGCGAGGTCCGTTCTGACAAAACGTGTCCTGGCTCTGAAGCGGATCTCCCCGCTCGGACTTCTTTTAGTCGGGGGCCTTCTACCGTCACGCTCATTCCACGCCGGTAGACGAACCGGCATCACCCATTGAATAGGCAAAGCGCCGGCACTACAATTCACCTGTTCGTGCCGCAGCGTCAACGTGGACACCGGCGGCATGGCACGAGTTATTCCTCTAGCGCGGGATATTCCTGGACCTGGACGCAACTTGAAACTGGGATATTTCATCATCATCTGTGGATTACTCTGGGCATCATCAGTCCATGCTGGGAGCCCCATGGCAGCTCAAGTCTGTAGCCTGCTGGCATCCCCCTCGTTATCTGCCGTTCAGTCCATGATGGGAACGGGTGAGGGCTGCGCGTGGCAATGGCCCAACGGTCAGGTGCTGTCGGTGTATGTGCACATCGACCAACAAAGCGAAACAGCGGCGGGAACCAAACAGATGATGGACATGTACTTACAGAACCCGGCGTTCAAGAGAACGGACATTCCCGGTTTGTACGGAAGGTGACATGGTCATCGGTGATTTTCGAAACGGCAAAGGCCCTGGCGGCACCGGGTACACCCAATGTTCCGGTTTTGTGATGACCTTCAGCTTTCAAGGTGCCGGTGCCCAAAAGCATTTGCCCGGCATCGCCAAGAAACTCGCCGGCACACCCCTCGCTCGTTAGGTCCCCGATCCTGCGAGGAAGAGGTCCATGTTCAACTCGGTCCGAATGAATAACCTCCTGCACAGGCTCGGCCTTGGCGAGGCCGAATGTCAGCGTCGTGCACAGGTCACATAAGATCGCTACAGAAAGGGCGCAATCATGAAAAACGTTGAGATGAGCATCGAGGGGTCTGTGTTGACGATCAGAGTGGACCTCTCAAAGGAGTTCGGTCCCTCTTCAACGGGCAAGACAATCATCATTGCTTCGACGGAAGGAAACGTGACCATTCCGAATCGGCAAGAGAAGATCGGGCTCAATGTGTACCGAAAAAAGTAGCGCCGCTCGCAGCCTTTTGGCCCTACCGTCTTCACCGACAAGGCTGCTTTCTTTTTCGACCGGCTCTTGACAGAATTGAAACAGCGCTCTAGACGTATCAATTAGTCTGCGATCCACAGAAAATTATGGCAGCTGTGGATAGCGATCCGAATGGTTGCATTGGCTGCGACGCCATAGCTATGATTTTTCGACTCCAGGAACATATGACTAGGAATGCGTGAAAACGTCTAGAAGAATGATGTGAACCACTATTAGTTGTGGCTCTTCTGATACGGTGCGGACGCCTAAAAAGTAGGCAGTTTGATAAATAGACACGTCATTTGCGCATCGATTGGCCCAGCAACCGACTTGTTCACAAGGTTATCCACAGAAGATGTGGACCAGGATTTGAGCGTTGTTTTCCGCGTTCCAAGGTTCATGCCAGGGTCCATGCAATGAATGATGTGAGCTTGAAGTTCACACCTCTCCGCCCGTTTCTTGACACCCTTGCGGCATTTCTCAGACAATCCAGCGAATTCTATGATCTTCGAACGCAAACCTTAAGCGCCACGATCCTGTCCTCTCATCAAGTAGCGCGTGTTTCTTGCCTTGAGGGCCGTTGAAATCACGAATTCCGGTCGGTACCTAAAACTTCTCGAGGTGGTCATGAAACGCGTTCATCATGTCGTGTGTGGCGTCGTCGCTTCGATAGTTCTCGTCGCCTGCTCTTCCCAAGCGAACAAGGCAGCAGGAGGTCGGCTTGGAACGCTTACCGCAAGTGGATACACTCAAACAGGCTGTCTGCTCAATCTCAAACAAACCGCGCGCGAGAAAAACGTGCGATTGGTGCCCGACGACGTACAAGTGGAAGTGAATTGGCTCATGTTTCTCTTCCCATTCTTGAATCATGAAGGCTATCAGTGTTCGGGGAGTTTCACCGAACGAGAGAAACGGCCCTTGGGCAAAGATCCGCTCTACCCGATCGATTAATGGGGGCAGCGACTCGCCTCATTCGATTCGCCATTGTGTCCGATCTCGGCACATGGCAAACGACCAGCACTACTAATGGCGATCTACTTTACGGCCCGTTGCAAAGTGAATTAGGAAGGCGATAGGATCGCCTTCCCTCCTCATTGCTATGCATGAAGAGGGGATAGCACCGACATCAGTGGACTTCATGTACACATGAGTATATTGAAATCCGATGGCGGGCACGAATCCATTTGTAGACATCACCTAATAGCCGCTCCATCTTATTTTTTTGTGGGTGAGAGTATGATCATCAAGTTATTCGCCTTGGCTCTTGTATCCATCGCCCTGTTATGCGAAACCGTGCCGGTTTCGCTTGCAGTCGTTCAGTCGGCTATGGACTCAGATTCAGAAGGCCGGACGTCCCACGAAGAATTGCGCGCAATGAGAAACAATCTCCATCAGGCCAAGCAAAAAATCGATGAGCTCGAGCGACAACTGGCTGCCGGCAATCTGGAGAATGCCAAGCGACGGATCGGCGAGCTCAACCTTCAGCTCCATGCCAAGGAGAATGAGATCTCAGCCCTAAGAACCAGCGCCCACGAGGATTCCAAGAGGCTACGAGAAGATCTTGCGTCACAAACTGAGGAGCTCAACCAAGCCAAGCGCCGTGTTGCCGAAGTCGAACAGCAAATGGCCGCGACGGGGAAAGGGCAAGAATTGGCGCAAGCCAAGCGTCGTGTCGCTGAAGTCGAACAGCAGACAGCGAGGAAGGAGCAAGAACTGGCGCAAGCCAAGCGCCGCGTTGCCGAAGTCGAACAGCTGACAATGGGGAGAGACCAGGAGCTGGCGCAGGCCAAGCGTCGTGTCGCTGAAGTCGAACAGCTGACGGCGGGGAAGGAGCAAGAACTGGCGCAGGCCAAACGCCGCGTTGCCGAAGCCGAACAGCTGACAACGGGGAGAGAGCAAGAGCTGGCGCAGGCCAAGCGTCGTGTCGCTGAAGTCGAACAACAGACAGCGAGGAAGGAGCAGGAACTGGCGCAGGCCAAACGCCGCGTTGCCGAAGCCGAACAGCTGACGGCGGGGAAAGAGCAAGAACTGGCGCAAGCCAAGCGCCGTGTTGCCGAAGTTGAACAGCTGACAACGGGGAGAGACCAAGAGCTGGCGCAGGCCAAGCGTCGTGTCGCTGAAGTCGAACAGCAGATGGCGGCGGGAAAAGGGCAAGAATTGACTCCGGCCAAACGCCGCGCCGTCGAAGCGGAACAACAGCAGATGGCAGGGAAGGACCAGGAACTGGCGCAGGCCAGGCGCCGCGTCGCCGAAATCGAGCAACAGACGGCAAGGAAAGAGCAAGAACTGGCGCAAATCAAGGACGACCTCAAACAAGTCACGCAAAAGCTGGCGGATCTCAATCCCCAACTCATGGCGAGAGACGCGGAGATCGCTCGCACGAAGCAATTGCTGGCAGACCTCGAGCGCAATTCGTCCAAGCAAACAGAGCCGGCTCCCCCTCAGGAAGAGAGCCCCCCCGACAAGAACTCGCTTCCTCCGCAATCGGTTGATCAGAACCTATCCGTGATGAATCTGATATCGCCCAGCCCCGCAGTTGCAGATGACACGGAAGCCTTATTAAGTAGCGACCTCGGCAAGATGAGTGAGAGCCTTATGAACCTCTTACAGCCCGAACTCAGGAAGGGCAGTGCGACCTTGAGGCAGCGAGGAAATAAATTGACCCTTGCGTTTGCAACCGGTGAGTTATTCCCCACAGGTGACGCCACGGTCACCCTGGGAGGCGCCTCGTTGCTCGAGCGGGTCGGGGCCGTCTTGCACGGATTCCGCTACCAGAGCGTGGAGGTTGCCGGGCATACCGACAACCAGCCGATCCGGAACGACCCTCGGAAGGGCTTCCGGGATAACATCGAACTCTCCAGGACCAGGGCCGAACATGCCATTCAGGTACTGCTCAATGGAGGGCTTGAGGCCGACCGAGTCAAAGCCGTGGGGTATGCAGATACCAAACCTCTCGCCGCCAATGACACCGAAAAAGGCCGGATTAAGAACAGACGGATGGAAATCGTGGTGACGCAGTGGTCGGAATCCGGCGGCAATTCAGGCGATGCAAAAACGCAAATCGGAAAGAAACTCCAGGGATTCTCCACTCAACCGGTGACCCATCGGTGACATGGCGGATGATGGGAGCACGCGTGGCGCACCATCAAGATGGAACGAATAGCGAGAGCGGCTGTGTGTCAGAACCGTTGTATCGCCTCGCTGCAACGGGACGCCAGGAGACTGAAGATGAGCGGCTCAGCCTCCTTGAAGACATCTTCGATCCCAGTTCACGTCAACGGCGCGCCTTCGTTCAACCCGGCTGGCGCTGCCTCGAGATCGGCGCCGGCCGCGGTTCGATGGCTGTCTGGCTGGCCCAGCAAGTCGGAACCGACGGACGAGTCGTGGCCACCGATGTCGATATCACCTACCTCAATCGCCTTGACCTCCCAAATCTCGAGGTCCGCCGGCACGATATCCTCAGCGATTCACTGGATGCGCTAGGTCCCGGTTCATTCGATCTTGTCTGTGCGCGCCTCCTGTTATTTTGGCTGGCGGGCAAACAGGAGATCGCCATCCGCAGCATGGTGGAGTGCTTGCGACCACGCGGATGGCTGATCGACGAGGATGGCGACTGGGGCATGGTCGCGCCGGCCGATCCTGCTCATTCACACTACGCCCTCTACCACCGCGTCTGGAAGAACGGCGGATGGTGGGAGTCGCGTGAATACGATCCTACGTTTGGTCGGAAGCTGCCGATGTTGTTCGAACGCTGTGGCTTGGTGAATATCCGCCACAAAGCGAGTGCGGCGGTGGTCCGTGGAGGCAGCCCATGGGGACGGTGGTGGTTGCAAAGCCTGGAGGCGATACGTGCCTCGGAACAAACCGATGGGAGCCTCACCGAGGAACGAGATCAAGAATACGAAGTGCTCACCGCCCCTTTGACCGACCCGTCTTTTTGGTTTCTGACTGCGCTCATACACTCCTGTCGGGGCCAACGACCCGTCTCCTGAGTCACGCTCGTTCAGAAATCGCTACTCCGCAGAACGCGGCTCCGACTGTATCGCGGCGACGGTTGCCTTATCCAGACGCTTCACCTTGCCGTTGCCGCCCGTGGCCGCAAGTCTGGCCGACCCTTCGGCCACGACACGCCCACTGACGTTGTCCTTGACCACATGAGCGAAGGTGACCGATGCAGCCGTCATCTCGGAGACGATCGTCTCGACCACCAACGTCTCGCCATAGCGGGCAGGCGACCGATAATTCACTTCCGCATGCACGACGACAAACACCGTTCCTTCATTCATGAGACCTACCACCGACAGCCCTCGATCTTCGAGATAGTGGGTCCGCGCCCGCTCAAAGTATTTGAGATAATTGGCGTAGTAGACGACTCCGCCGCAATCGGTGTCTTCGTAGTAGACGCGAATTTCCATGAGCGACCAGCTTTCAGCAGTCAGCCTCAGACCCGATACCTGACAGCTAACCGCTGGAGACTCATAGGTTCAAGACAGGAAACTTCGGCAACGAACTCTCATTGACGCCCGACAGTTTGATGACCACATCGTAGAGCTGCTGCGCTCGCTCTGATTTGATCGGCTCGAAGCCGTGCCCCAACACCGCATGGTTTGCTGCGTCCAGCAGCGGCTTCATCTTCGGCCATTCTCTCAGGAAAGCCTGACCCAGCTGATCGCCTAATCCAGCCAGCACACGAAACTGGGCTTGAAGCGGCAGTTTGTATTTGCCGTCGATGTCTTCGAGATAACAGGTGCGGCAGATTTCCTGTAGGCCTTGCGGGAGCTGATCCGGCGACACATCCCAACTCTTGATCTTGTGCGACTTATAGAGCCGGACTTGCGCGAACGCCTCCAGCGCACGAACAAGCGCGATCATGGCCGCTTCAGGATCGCGCCCGGCATGCAGCCTTCTGTCGGCATGCGCCAGTAAGTCCAACGGTACAGATTCTTTGACCTCAGCCGGGTCGAGAACGAGCTTCTCGAGAAAACCGGCATTCGCCTTGACAGGTGGCACGACCACCTTCAAGCCCGGGGGCCCGCCCCACAGCGAAGCCATCTCAATGGCTTTGGTTGCGGTCTTCAATTTGTCCCAGGCCTGGCGGTAATGAAACCGTTCCCACAACTCATAGCCTTCGGCTAAATCCCTAAATGCCCGATACAACGGCTTCTGTCCACCGCTTACTAAGCGTTCTATGTTGTGAAACATGTTGGCGGCGGCGTGAAAGAGGCCTCGGTTGAACAACTCACATCCTTCTCGACGCGACACCGCTCCCTGCTCGTCCCATGGATTGATCTGAGTCCACACAAGCGTCTTTGGGCCTAACTCGACCGGATCACCCTCCAGGCCTTCGCGCACCTGAACCAGCTCGACCACCCGAGAAGCCCATGGGAGCGCCGCCAAGGTGAGCGCACCCGCCATCGCCGCGGTCGCTCCACTCAGATCCACGACCAGCTCCCCCGGCTGTATGTCCCATGCCCGTAAGAGATCCGGTAGCGCTCGCGCAATCGTCTGGTAGGTGGATGGGAATTCCATCGCGTCTGCCGTCACGATCCAATCCCACCGCCTCGGCATCTGCTGGATCTTCGGCTGGACGTCCGACTCCACCAAGGCCTTGCTGCCTTCAGGCAACACGAAACACAAGGTATCCGGAGTGAGCCTGTTGATCGAATAGACGGCCGACGCCGCGTCATCGACCAATGCGATCACGAGCGTCTTGATGGGTTGGTCTGGTGCCATGGCGCGACGACTATATCATCGCCTGCATGGGTGTTCAATTTGATGCCGCAGAAAATGGAGACGGCGCTCATCCTTGACAGCCTAGGCACCCTTCCCTAGAATCGCGTCATGCAAACAATTGTTTTGACGGCTTTTGCGGACAGCGCAAACGTCAAGCAGCAATTCGCGCGAGAACACGCCGATCGGATCGTACAGGTCGCGACGCTCATCGCCGACGCGTTCCGCAACGGCAATAAAGTTCTCCTGTTTGGGAATGGGGGAAGCTCCACCGACGCCGCACATATCGCCGCGGAGTTCGTGGGACGATACCAGCGCGAGCGGATGCCCTTACCCGCAATCGCCCTGGCGACGGACATCGCCGCCATCACCTGCATCGCGAATGACTATGGGTACGAGGAATTGTTTGCCCGCCAGGTGCGGGCGCACGGACGGAAAGGCGACATCGCCATCGGCATCAGCACGAGTGGGAATTCTCCCAACGTCCTGAAGGGTGTCGAGGCGGCCCGGGACTGCGGCTTAACCACGATTGCCTGGACCGGCGCCAACGGCGGCAAGCTGGCCGGGTTGGTCGATTATCCCTTCATCGTCCCGTCTACGGTCACGTCTCGGATTCAAGAAAGTCACATCACGCTCGGCCACGTCTTGTGCGAACTGGTAGAGGATCATCTCCTTGGGAAAGCGTCCTGACCGGACTCCCTCGACTCGGCCTCCCGCCTTGATCCCTCCGATCAATGCGTCCGATCTCAAGACGTATCCGCTGAAAAAGCGACACAGCAAGGTCCGGCTTTCGGACTTAGCCACGCCGTGGAAACGCGGGGGATCCTTCTCGACGTTCTATGCCCGCCTCCCGGACATCTTGGCCGTCAAGGCATTGCGGGCCGTCACGCAGGCCATCGTGAAGGCGCATCGAAGACGCCGCCCCGTGATCGTCGGAGTCGGAGCCCATGTGATCAAGGTTGGGCTTGCGCCGATCATCACGGACTTGATGGAACGTGGAATCATCACCGCGGTAGCGATGAACGGGGCAGGGATCATTCACGACTTTGAATTGGCCTTTATGGGGCACACCTCCGAAGAAGTCGATGCCGAGATCGACGAGGGACGGTTCGGGATGGCGGAGGAAACGGGACGGATCCTGAATGAAGCCATTACGCGTGGCGCGAAAGACGGCCATGGATTGGGCGAGGCCATTGGTCGTTATATGAACCAAACTGCCGATCAATTCCCGAATCTCGCCGTCAGTATTCTGTCCACGGGCGCGCGACTCGGCGTTCCGGTGACCGTGCACGTCGCGGTCGGGACCGACATTATCCACATGCACCCCTCGGCGGACGGCGCCGCTATCGGGGCCACTTCTCTCCTGGACTTCAGGCGTCTGACCGCCGTCGTCGCCGGGATGGAAGGCGGCGTCTATCTGAACGTCGGCTCGGCTGTGATTCTTCCGGAGGTCTTTTTAAAAACACTGTCGTTAGGGAGAAACCTCGGCCATCCGATCGCCAATATTACGACCGTGAACATGGACTTTCTCTCCCATTACCGACCACAGACCAATGTCGTGCGCCGCCCCACGCAGAAGGGCGGCCAGGGCTATTCCTTGACCGGTCACCACGAAATCATGCTGCCGTTGCTTGCGGCGGCCGTGCTGGAGGAATTGGGATGAGACCAACCCCGGCCGCCCCGGGTCTTTCGATACCCCTTTCGTCCGAAGGGCTACAGGCTCGTTGGCAGCACCTGAACGCGCGGTACTTTGCCGGGTCACTCAAGCCGATCGAGATCATCTGGAGTCAACGCCTGACCGCCTCAGTCGGGATGTTTACCTGTCGCGAGGGGCCAAAGACATTCTACTCCCTTGCCATGACGCACAGTCGTCGCGAAATCCGCCTTTCTCTCCCGCTGTTTGAACAGCTCGCCGCGCGGACGCCGTACGCGGAACAGGAACTGCTCAACACCTTGGCTCATGAAATGATCCATCAATGGCAATTCGATGTGTTGAAACGTCGGCCTGATCATGGCCTGGAGTTTTTGCGGAAGATGACGCAGCTGAATCGATCCGGAGAAGTGGCCGTGACGACGTACCACGCGCTGGAGAAGGAAGTGGTTGCCTTATCGAAATTCGCTTGGCGATGCCAAGACTGCGGGCGGCTCTATCGACGGCACCGAAGAACGATCCAGCCGAAGCGCCATCACTGCGGGGCCTGCCGAGGCCAACTACAGGAACTTGTGTCGCCGACTCAACTCATCGAGGATCGTTCCACGGCCTACTTGACTCCTGCCTCAGACTCATCACCCCGATCAGCCAGACCGGAGCAATTGACGCTTGAATTGGCGTGATGCGAAAGGGCTCTGAGAGGGAACCGCGAGTTATGCGGCTTCTTGGCTTTTGTCGGGTCTGGAACATTCGTGCTCCTGATTGACTCGGCCCAGAACCTGCGCCAACGCATCCTTTGAAATGGGTTTTGCCAGATACTCATCCATTCCTGCTGCCAAGCAACGCTCACGGTCTCCCTGCATGGCATTCGCCGTCATGGCAATGATCAGCACACGAGGCCTGCCGCGTGGATAGTCGCTCGTCGTTTGTATCTCGTTTTGCGCTTCATGTTGTCGGATCGCCTGCGTTGCTTCGAACCCGTCCATGTCCGGCATCTGGCAATCCATGAACACCACGTCATAGCGAACACGTGCCACCGCCTCGACCGCCTCACGCCCGTTGACCACGACGTCGATTCGATACCCCAACCGCTGGAAGAGGCGAACAGCCACTTTTTGATTAATGATGTTATCCTCGGCCAGGAGAATGCGGAGATCCACCTTGGCCTTGGTTTCTGCAAGGGTGTGCCGAGTGATGAGCGGTGGGGATTCCCTCGTGGCCGGCATGCCTGAAACCACGGGGCGCTGCGTGATGACCGCGACAAGACAATCATGCAACTGTCGCTCACGAACCGGCTTGGTCAGGTAGGCTGCCAATCCCGCTTCCTTGGCGGTCTTCGCATCTCCCCGTCGACCGAACGACGTGAGCAGCACGAGCTTGGTCTCGCCTCCTCCATCTCGTGCCTGTATCTCGCGCGCCAATTCGATCCCATCCGTCGGACTCATATCCACATCCAACAGCGCAAGATCGAACCGCGGTTGCCCGTGCCGACCACTCAGGACATCCAACGCCTCGGAGCCGCTGTGGATCAGTGTCGGCTGCATTCCCCATTTCTTCGTCATCAGCTCCAAAATCCTTCGATTGATGGCCTTCTCGTCCACGATCAAGATGCGAAGACCTGCCAACACCGCGGCAGGGGGATCGGCATGGCGGGAGCCATCAGCCTGCTTGCGCAGATTCATCGTAAACCAAAAGCAGCTCCCCTCGCCGATCCGGCTCATCACCCCGATCGTTCCTCCCATCATCTCGACCAGACGTTTGCAAATCGCTAGACCGAGGCCGGTCCCGCCATATTTCCTCGTCGTGGACCCATCGGCCTGGCTGAACGACTGAAACAGCCGTTCGCGGGCTTGCTCGGAAATCCCGATCCCGGTGTCCGAGACCGCGATGCGAATCATCGCATCGTCCTTCGATTGAGCCTCAACCGTCACTTCCACCACCACATCCCCGCGTTCGGTAAACTTAATGGCATTCGCCGTCAGGTTTGTCACAACCTGCCGCAGGCGACCCGGATCACCAAGCAGATTTCGCGGCACATCGGCGTGGAAGAGACAGGCCAGATTGAGCCCTTTGGATGACGCGCGCTCTGCCACGAGGTCCAACGACTCGTCGATGGCAAGACGAAGATCGAACTCAATCATCTCCAAATCCAGTTTTCCTGCTTCAATCTTGGAAAAATCGAGAATGTCATTGATGATCGTGAGGAGATGGTCTCCACAACTGTGAACCGTCTCCGCATATTCACGTTGTTCCTCCGTCAATGTGGTCTCCAGCAAGAGACCGGTCATCCCGATCACACCATTCATCGGGGTCCGGATTTCGTGACTCATGGTCGCCAGGAACGACGACTTGGCCTCGGTGGCGGCTTTGGCCTCCCTCAATGCCACATCCAGCTGCTGATTGATATGCTCCAACTGTCGGGCATAATTCTTCTGTGCTTGCTCCGCTTCTTTCCGGCTCGTGATGTCTCGGATAAATGCGCTGAAGAAGATGACGGACCCCTCGACGGCTAACGGCGTCATGGCAATCTCGATGGGAAATTCGTGGCCGTCGCGTCGAAGGCCGACCATTTCGATCAGCCTGTTTGAGAGAAGCGCGTCCCTGGGTTCAAGGAGCCGCTGAACATACTCGCGATAGCTGAGGCAATGGGACGGCGGAAAGATGGTGTCGGCTGCTTCGCGTCCGATCACCTCATGCGCAGACCAGCCAAACACCTGTTCAGCCTGAGCATTCCACTCGGTAATTCGACCTGTACGATCCATCGTCATCACGGCGTCGAGGGCTGTGTCGATAATCAGGCTGGTGCGGGCTTCGTTCTCATGCAGCGCCGCTTCCACTTCGGCCCGCTCGATGAAAAGACCGATCTGGCTTCCGACGGTGGCCAACGTCCTGAGCAAATCGGCATCGTGCGGATGGACTTCTTGACTGAAAAACTCCATGACACCGAAGACATCCGTTCGCAGCCAAATTGGAAACGCGCATCCGGAATGCAGCCTGCTCGCGTCCGCTGCAGCCTCGCGCTTCAATCCGGGATCGGTCGAGACATCGGACACCCACAACGGCTCACCGCTGGCCCAACAGCGTCCCGGCAAGCCGAGGCCCGTCGCAAAGGAAACTCTCCCACTTGTCCTGAGAAATTCCTGAACCGGCGAAGCAGCGTTCGACCAATCTTGCACGCAGATCATGGCTTGCCTGTCCTCTTGTACTTTCCAAAAGAAGCCCACATGCCACTCCAGGCTCACCCCGATGGCCCGCAATAGTTCCGGCACCGCTTGTTCGGCAGTGGAGGCCTCAGCAAGAACCTTGGCCACTGCATGCTGGAGAGCTTGCCGCCGATCCGCCCGTTTTTGTTCCGTTACATCACGGACCACGCTCAAGACGGATTGCACGGCGCCGTCATCGGCAAAAAGCGGCACCGACGTCATTTCAATCCATCGGGTCTGTCCCGATAGTCCGATGAATCGCCCTCTGCCGCAGCTCTCCCGTCCAACTCGCGCAGTCTCGTATGCTTGTTCGATTAATCGGCGGTCGTTGTTGTGAACAAAATCCATCACGGAATGCCCGATAATCTCTTCTAAGAAACCGGCATCGAATAGAGCACAGCCTGCCGGGTTGATTTGCAGGACTCGGTGATCATGGCCGATCACCAAGATGCCCTCCGGCTCAGATTCCAGAATGCTGCGCAGACGACGTTCATTCTCTCGTGAACGAGCCCGCTCCATTTCTGCCTCGACCCACCCGGCCCGGGCCTGGCCTGTAGCTCTGACAAGCAATGCAACCAGGGGTCCGACGACCAATAGGCCTAATGTGCCGACGGCCCAGGTAAAGCTTCGGATCGGTGCCAGGACATCAGCCCTGTCCACCCTAACTAGAGCGATCCAGCCCAGACCGGAAAACTCTCCATATCCGCGAGTCCGCGCATATCCTGTCACAACGGCGGTGTGTCGGCGAAGATGAGTCTCTTCCACAAATCCGACGGGCGAGGTCCGGCTCAATAGAGCCGACGGCAGGCCCATCGCCCTAAGATTCGTCGTGTCCTTACTCTTGTGCCAAAGATCGGAATCGATAAATACCGTACCATCGTCCCTGAGCACCTGATACTCAATCGACTGAAAAAATGCGTGTCGTCGCTGAAAAGTCCTGATCGTCTCAGTGACAAGGGTTTCGAGTTTTGCAATCCCAATACGGCTCGAGACAGCCCCAGCGAATGGAGCGTGTGCCGCTTCCTGGACACTCGTTCCTATTGGGGCCGTGAACGAGACGGCGTCGGTACCGAAGGTCGTAATATGTGTTCGGACATCTCCAACATGAACGGATTTGGTCTGTTTGACAGCCTGAAATCCCTCGAAGTTATGCAGATCCATCCCGACGGTGGACGGATCAGTCGCTTCAACGACCCGTCCGGTTGAATCCATGATTCCAATCCAGAGGTAGGACGGAAAGATCTGCTTCATGGTGGCTATCTTGTGCCGGAAAGAGATGGAGGAGTTCGCTTGGAGGCCGACGACATGTCCGAGTACCCGAATGTCCCCGTAACGCTCAGCTATGATGAGATCCAATTTGGACGCGATATCCGCCGCCAGAACGGCGATGTTCTCACCCGACATTGTAACCAGGCGACGCTCCAACAGAGAAAGACCGAACCATCCAGCTCCAAGCGTCACCAAACTGATCAATCCGATTAAGGCCAGTTGCCGACTATAGATGGCTGGCCGTGAAAGGACCGGCGGATTCGAATGGGGCTGTTGCGACGCTCCTACCATTTTATGCGCTCCGAGCACACCAGTAGACACGGGCCAGGTGTGACGCTAGGCTTCAGAGTCCGTTACGTTCTGTATCGGTCCGTTAGGTGATGACTTGAGGCTGCGACTGGAATATGTTCGACCTCCCATGGATCCGGCTCGATGCCACATGCCTCCCATTGCCGGCTCTTTCCCTGGAAAGGTCAGGCCAGGTATGATGAAGCGATGACAACGAAGATTCTCCCGCGAGAGGAACTCCTTTCCAAACTCTCCAATGAACGTGCCAAGGGAAAGCGCATTGTCTTTACGAACGGCTGTTTCGACCTGATGCATATCGGGCATACCCGCTATCTGCAAGCAGCCAAGGCGATGGGCGATGTCCTGGTCGTCGGTGTGAATAGTGACGCCTCGGTCCGTACGCTCGACAAGACGCCCGACCGACCGATTGTGCCGGAAGCGCAAAGGGCGGAAGTGCTGGCAGCCCTAGGCTGTGTGGATTATGTGGTCATCTTCGACGAATCAGACCCCCTCCAGCTCATCACGGCCGTCCAACCGGACGTCCTGGTCAAAGGTGGAGATTGGACGATCGACCGAATCGTCGGCCGCGACATTGTCGAAGCTCGTGGAGGGGTGGTCAAAACGATCCCGCTGGTTCCCGGCATGTCGACCACGGGGCTTCTTCAACGCATCCGATCAACCGCGAAGTAATGCGTGTCTGAGACCAACATCCAACCCCCAGCCTGGCTTGCCCCACTTCGTTCGGCACTTGGCCAAGCACAAGCTCGTCTCTGCCTGCTTGGGGTCCATGGCTCGACTGCGGCCTGCGCGCTGAGCCTGCTGAACGACACCCGCCAAGGGATTCCAGACCGCGATCATCGATGGGTCGTTGTGACTTCAAACGACGACTCCGCCGAACGAATGTTCAATGACTTGTGCTTCTTCCATGAACTCATGGGTCGTCCGGTCGAGGACCTCGCCTGGTTCCCGGAATGGGAAACGCTCCCCTACGAAGCGACGGCGCCGCATGTCGGGTTGATTGCGCACCGGATGACCACGCTCCACCGTCTGTTGGTCAACCCGCCCACCATCCTGGTCACTTCCGTCGCCGCTGCGATGCATCGCGTGATTCCGCGCGCGACATTCGAGCAGGCGATCTTTCGATTTGTAACGGCGGCAGTCTTCGAACGCGAATCGCTGATCACCAAGCTCCTTCGCCTGGGATACCGACGAGTGTCCGTTGTGGAAATTCCTGGGGAGTTCAGCATCCGTGGCGGCATCGTGGATATTTTCTCGACCGCCTATGCCAATCCGATCCGCGTGGAGTTTCTCGGGGACCAGGTCGAATCGATTCGCTTGTTCGACCCCTCAACCCAGACCTCCATCGAAAAATTGCGCGATGGCTTGGTGTTGCCCGCGCGGGAATTCGTTCGGCCACCGCAGGCACCGGATGCGATCACGCCGATCCCAGCGGATGCCGAGTGGCGAAGCCCTGACCTGTACGACTCAATGGACACCCTATTCGACTATCTCACAGCAATTCCTTTCCTCGCCCTCGATCAACCGGATGCGCTGAAAAAAGCCTGTGAGGCGGCCTGGGAGAAGATCGACGACGGATATCTCCGTCATATCGACCGTGATGCCACACACCCCTATCCCTCTCCCGAACGACTCTTCTTGACCTGGCAAGGCATTCAACAGCGGATCGAGACATGGCCCATGTTGGCTCTTGAGCCGCTGGCGGCGCCGGACTCGACATGGAATCAGACGTTTTCGTTTTCCGTCCAAGCGCCGGGGAGTATCGGACTCGGCATCAGAGGCACCGCCTTCAGCCAGACCCTGAGCCTGTTAGAGGGACTCCGGAACGAACATCGAGTCGTCTTGGTGGCGCGAAGCCGCGGGCAGGTCGACCGCTTGCTCGCCCTGCTCCGAGAGCATGATTTGCCGGCCGACCCATGGAACCCGACGGTCTGGTCCGGCCACAGAACCGGCAAGCTGCCGTTTTATGTCCTCTACGGCGATCTCTCGGCGGGGTTTCTCTCCGGAGACCTTCGGCTCGCCCTCCTGACGGAAGAAGAGCTCTTCGCGAAGGGTGCCCGACACAAACCGCAGCCGAAAAGCAGAACGGCAACCTTCCTCTCTTCCTTAGAAGACCTCAACGTGGGCGATTACGTTGTCCATGTACAGCACGGCATCGCCAAGTATCGAGGGATCAAGCGCCTTTCGGTCCAAGATTTCGAGAGCGACTTCCTGATTCTCGAGTTCTCCGGTGGAGATACCCTCTATGTTCCTCTCGATCGGTTGAACCAGGTCCAACGGTACAGCGGAGCCGAAAGCCATGTCCCGCGGCTCGATCGCTTGGGCGGCACCAGTTGGGCCAAGACGACCGCGCGGGTAAAGAAGGATATCGAGGAGATGGCCCAAGAATTGATCGATCTCTATGCAAACCGTGAGTTGGTGAAACGGAATGCGTATGGCGAGACCACCACTCTCTATCACGAATTCGAAGCCGCCTTTGAGTACGAGGAAACACCGGATCAGTTAAGGGCCATCGAGGACATCGGCCGCGACATGGAGTCGACGAAGCCTATGGATCGGCTGGTCTGCGGCGATGTCGGATACGGCAAGACGGAAGTGGCCATGCGGGCAGCCTTCAAAGCCGTGGAGCATGATCGTCAAGTGGCGGTGCTGGTCCCGACGACGCTCCTAGCCCATCAACACTATGAGAACTTTGCCGAACGATTCTCGCCATTTCCGATGCGTGTCGCGCTGCTTTCACGGTTTCAATCGCCCAGAGAAACCAAAACGATTCTGAAAGATGTCGCGGCCGGAACTGTCGATGTCGTGATCGGCACGCACCGGCTCTTGCAGAAGGATGTGACGTTTCGCCAACTGGGTCTCGTGATCATCGACGAAGAGCAATGGTTCGGCGTCAAGCATAAAGAAAGGCTGAAACAACTACGCACCCAGGTCGACGTGCTGACGTTAACCGCCACTCCTATTCCGCGTACTCTCCAAATGGCGATGTCGAGCGTGCGGGATCTTTCGATTATCGATACTCCACCCGCTGGACGATTGGCGATCAAAACGGAGGTCATCCGGTTCAGCGATAAGTCGGTGCGAGATGCCGTCCTGCGCGAACTCGGGCGTGGGGGACAAGTCTATTTTGTCCACAATCGGGTCGAAACCATGGAGCGGATCGGGGCGTGGCTGCATCAGTTGGTTCCCGAAGCGCGCATGGTCATGGCGCACGGCCAGATGGATGCCAGGCCGTTGGAAGCCGTGATGTTGAAATTCGTGAAGCGCGAGGCCGACGTCTTGATCGCCTCAGCCATCATCCAGTCCGGCCTCGACGTGCCCAACGCCAACACCATCATCGTCAATCGAGCGGATCTCTTCGGCCTGGCGCAGCTGTACCAGTTGCGCGGACGGGTCGGACGCGGCGGAGAGCAGGCCTACGCCTACTTTCTCATCCCCGATGAAGGGATGCTCACAGGCGATGCTCAGAAACGATTGATCGCGATCCAACAATTCACCGAACTCGGATCGGGCTTCCGTATCGCTGCGGCGGACCTTGAGATTCGAGGAGCCGGTAATCTTCTGGGCAAACAACAGTCGGGTCATATCGCGGCGATCGGCTTGGATCTCTATATGCAAATGGTGGAGCAGGCTGTCCAGCGGTTGAAGGGACATGTGATGGAGGAGGAGCCTGACCCGACTCTGCAATTCCCGGTTTCGGCGTTTATTCCGGAACAGTACGTGGCCGATCCGCACCACCGTCTGTCCCTCTATAAACGGCTGACGGCTTGTGGGCAAGTCGGCGAGCTGGCCCTGTTGCATGGGGAGATTCAGGACCGTTACGGCCCCCCTCCGGAACCGGTCGAACGACTGCTTGAAGTAATGCAACTCCGGACCCACGCCAAACGACTGCACCTGGCCTCAATCGAGGTGCACGACCAGACGGCCAAGATTGTGTTCCACCCGAAGGCGGTTATCCCTGAGACCTCCGTCCACCGATTAATGGACCAGCTCAAGAAGCGGCTACGGCTCCTGAGCCCCATCTCATTCGAGATCCAGATGCGTCATGGCAACTGGCCGGCGCTGTTTTCGGAACTCAACGCAATCTTGCAAAGCCTCGATCTCTGTGATACCAAGACCATCAAAATGAATATGACTGCCTCGTAATCGAGATCCACATGTGCCACGACTTATGATGCCCTTCCGGATTCCGTTCTTCTGCAAAGCATATTGCCTGCCAGGGCTGCTTGTCGGCATGTTGGTCGGTTTGGGACCGGTGGTTTCGGGGTGCGTCGAGCGACAGGAAGAACCGGTCGTCGCCTTGGTGAATGGACGAGCCATCACCCAAACCGAATTCGATCTGCGCTGGGGTGAGCTCTCCAAGGCCACACGCTCCCGCTACGAGAAGGAGGGGGGAAAGCGACAATTCCTGGACGAACTCATCACCCGAGAGCTGTTGATGCAGGAAGCCCGTCGCCGGGGTCTTGATCAGGACGATACGATTCGGGACAAGACCCAGCGGTATAAAGAGCAGTTGATTCTCGACGAACTGTTGAAAGACAAGCTTCAATCCAAGGTTGAGCTCACCCAGGCCGAACTCAATGCCTACTACGAACAGCACGCCGGCCAACTGTTGGACCCGTTGAAAGCCAATGTCTCGGTGATGCTCCTTCCCAATGTGTATGCCGCCAGAGACCTTGAAGCCCAGGTGAATCGAGGCGGGAGTTTTACGAAGTTTGCGCTGCGATACTCGATCGACGACAAGACGAAATCCAAGGGCGGCGAGCTCGGGCCCTATCGAAAAGGACTGGTCGTCCCCGAAGTCGATGCCGTCCTCCACACTCTTAAACTCGGGATGGTCAGCGCGCCGATCAAGACCGACAACGGCTATTACCTGGTCATGCTGACCCCGCTTGATGAAGCCGTTATCCAAGCCGATTTGGCGAAGCAGGAACGGCTTCGCCAAGAATTACTGGCCGATAAGCGTCGCAAGCAATTTGAAGAAGTCATCGCCGATATTCGGGCCAATGCGGCAGTTCGCTTCGCCGAAGCCTCCCGCCATATCACCGAGGGTACCGGTAAACGCTGACGTTCTACTCGATATCCACCGACCCGTCGCTTCGTGTAGAATCATGCATCGGAGTTCTTGCCGCGAGATGAACGCATCATGAGACACCGCTCGGACGGATCAGATTGGTCGGCTCCACTCGCATTGCCGCTCGCCCTTTTGATGATCTCGATATGGCCCCCGGCCTTGTCCGAAGCTCGGCTGCAAGATCGCATCGTCGCCATCGTCAATTCCGAATTGATCATGTTGTCGGATGTGATGCGTGAGTTTGAAACGGAGCAAGAGCGGCTTTCACGCGAGCACCGTGGGAGCGACCTCGACCAGCGGTTGAAAACAGCAGAGTACATGGCCTTGACGAAGCTCATCGAGCGGCGATTGCAACTGCAGGAAGCCAAGGCCAAAAGGGTTGAGGTTTCAGACCTGGACGTGAAGCAAGCTCTTGAACAGATGAAGCGGCAAGGCAGTCCCCTCGACGTCACCAATCCGAGCGATAGACAGACCGTTCGCGATCAGCTCCTCCTCATGAGAGTCGTAGACCTGCATATTCGGAGCAACATTACCGTCGGAGACTCCGAGCTCAAACGGTTCTACCAAGAGCATCGTGACCGGTTCGCCATTCCCGAAGAATACCAATTGAGCCAGATCCTCATTCAACCGCGCGCCTCGGATGGATTGGCCGAAGCCTTGACTAAAGCTCGCCGAGCCATGGACGACTTGAAGCGAGGAGAGAAATTTGAGGACGTCGCCGCGCAGTATTCCGACGGCGCCAATGCCTTGCAGGGTGGACGACTCGGATTGGTCCGACAGGGGGAACTCATTCCCGCCATCGAACAAGCGGTGGCCCACTTAGTGCCTGGAGGAATCTCCGACATCATCGAGAGTCCGGAGGGAATCCAGATTATCCGCATGGATGACAGAAAGCCGAAGCAGTTTCGCCGATACGAGGACGTACGGCGGGACATTCAGGAACAGGTCCATCAGCAGAAGAGCGAAGACATGTATCAATCCTGGCTCGTTGATCTCAAGAACAAAGCCTACATCGAGATCAAGTTCCAGCAAGATGCGGGCATCGTCCATCGATAGCCGTGGCGCTCTGTGCCTGAGCTGAGATCATCCGGGGTCTGTGCGAAAGCTGGCGGCCACGTCCCGTATGGCTCTCCACACCCGATCCCGTCCATCCCCGGTCACCGACGAATACGGAATCAACAGTTCCCCCTCGGCTAGTCCTAAGAGCCGATGCGTCTGCCTCAGAGTGCGCACCCGTTCGCTGGACTTCAACTTGTCGACCTTGGTCGCAACGACGAGAGGATTTCGGCGGATCGAACGGAGCCACGCGATGGTCTGACGATCCTGGTCGGTCACGACCCGACTGTCCACCAGCATCACAACCACGAGCAAGGAGGCTCGACCGACGAGATAGTCTTCCATCAACGGTCCCCATTGGCTGCGGACGGATTTCGACACTTTGGCGAATCCATAGCCGGGTAGATCCACGAGATGGAATTGCGAAAGGTCCGGGTCGGAAGTCGATATGAGAAACACGTTCACGGCCCTCGTCTTTCCGGGCGTCCGGCTGACTTTAGCCAAGTCACGACGATTGAGCAACGAATTGATCAACGACGATTTGCCCACATTGGAGCGCCCCACAAAGGCCACCTCGTGGAGATCGCCGGAAGGAAACTGTTCTGGAGAGACACAACTTTTGATAAACTCAGCTGCGAAGATTTTCATCCGGTTAACCCGCATTATTCATGACGATTCGTGGCGAAATTGCGAAGTCGCATAGCGAGACGGGCACGCGGAGCCCCGAGGAACCGAGGCATACTTGAACCAGTATATCGAGGTTGCGAGGGGCGAGCCTGCCCGCCGAAGGCTCGTCGCAGCAGCGAATTCGCGATTGCAGTAGAAGCGTTCATGAATAGTGCGGGTTAGGCTGATCAATGGATTCAAGACGGAAGCCGAATTACAGTCCGACCTTTCTGCGTCACTACACATACGATTCTCCTCCATCCAAGTCAACCGGCCGACGCACGGCGGCCCGTGTTTTCCTCTGGAGCACCCTGCTCATCGGACTTCCATTGGGCATCCTCGCGCTGAGCTGGCTCAGCACTCTTCCCGACACAGACCTCCTCGCAAGGACCAACCCGACATCGACGGCGCTCATGGACCATCGGCAGGCTCAGGCGAAGAAAAAAGGCCGCGCTGCCGCGCGACATTGGATGTGGATGCCGCTGAGCCGAATCTCGCCCGAGTTGCAGCGCGCCGTGATCGCGGCAGAGGACGCCTCGTTCTTTGCCCACGAGGGATTCGATTGGGAGGGCATTCGGGACGCCGCGTTTTACAATCTTGAAGCAGGAGAACTAAAACGAGGCGGGAGCACTATTACCCAGCAGCTTGCGAAAAATCTGTATCTCTCGTCCGAGCGTTCGCTGTTCCGCAAGGTCCGTGAGGCCTTGATCACACGCTCGCTTGAACACCAGTTGACCAAGACACGTATCCTCGAACTGTATCTCAATGTCGCGGAATGGGGACGCGGCGTGTATGGGGCGGAAGCTGCGGCTCGTCATCATTTTGGGAAATCCGCCTCCGACTTAACCGCGGACGAAGCGGCCTGGCTGGCCGCCATACTCCCCTCTCCGCTCCGATATGATCCCATCAGACAAACCGCCACCCTCACCCGCCGACATCAGCGCATCCTTCGGTGGGTGGATAAGATCGCCGTATCCTCCCAGAAACGGCTTCAATAAAACCCGCCGTGAAGCGAGGCCTCGACCGTTTCCCTGAAGATTTTATGTTGCGATTAACCAAAATTCCGCAGTTGACCACTGTCCCTCTCGTCATTCCCGCGTGCTTCAAGCGGGAATCCAGGAAGTCCGGAACGTCTGGATGCCCGCCTTCGCGGGCATGACCCCTCTCTTCCCTGAGACCGTGTCATCTTCCCATCTTGCGAGGGTTTCTGATCGCTCGCTCCTGATCGCCATTGTTCAACTGCGGAATCAGGGATTAAGAGAGGAGAAGTTTAAGACTTTGAAATACGAATTGGAATGTCAAAGCCGTCAAGACGCGGAGGGCACCGGCACTAGGCGCGCTGCCGCTCATCAACGATTACTTCCGCCATCGACCCAGACACGGCCTTCAGCGCTTCGCGGGCCTCAGCCGATGTAACGCCTGGCAGAAGCGCATCCTCAAGACGGTAATCATGTCCATCAGACACTTTGAGACCGAGCTGCTCCAACTGACCCCGCGCAGCCGCCTTACGGGCGCTTGGCTTCATCGAAACAGCTGGTGATGGGACTTGTGACATGCTCATCTCTCTGTCATCACCGATAAACAAACCGTAACAAGAACCCACGTAAATCGCAAGAATGTTCTGGCAGAAGATAGCCTGGATTCCCGCTGACCCGCGTTAGTCCGTCGATTCACCGCCCGTATCGCCTACCTCAGTAAAGTCCTGCTCACCGAAGATGGCTGATTCGTAGGTGTAGTGTTTGAATTCGAGCAAGTTGCGGGATGGGTCTTCAAGGAAGAACGTGCGGTGTTCGATACGCGTACCCGGGAATCGCACGCGCGGTTGTTGGTAGAAGGAAAGACCTTTCGCCTTGGCCCGATCCGCCAGCGCCTGCCATTCCTCTTGCGAGACAAAAATCAGCCCGAAGTGACTAGGATAGATTCCCTTTTGCGAAGTTGATCTGGGGCGAGATGCCCAACCAGTTGATGTCCCGCCAAACCGAGCGTGATGGCCTGCTTCGATTGACGCCCGACGGTACATCCGAGGCCATCCACGTAGAAACTAAGCGTGGCTTCTACGTCATGAATCGGAAAGGCGAGATGAAAAAGAATTCTACTCATTTCACATCTGATATTTTCATGATCGCGCGTAGAATGGCCGCAATTTCTCCGCCAGCTTATGGATGAGTGAGTCCGGCATATCAGTAGGCTTGAAAAATGGTGTCAGAACGATGCCAGACTTCTCATAGACTTTGCAATTATTGAATGCTTCACATTGTCCAGAAGGTGTAAGGAGGTTTTCGAAGTAGTTTCGTCTCTTAGATCCAAAGCAAACAGTTATCTTCGGTGCATGATTTTTCCACTCAGATCTTAACAGAGGAAATCGTTCTGCCTTCACTATCCGCTAATACTCATCACGATTTTCATTCCCATATCCGAAAAGATCTTTGTAGTAAAGTGGCCATTCACCATCATCAGAAGGCTTCCCCAAAGGAAATAGGTTCGCTTGAAAGGCCATACCATCCGCTCGCAGAAGCTTTTCGTTCCGAAAGCTCTTCCAGTCTGCTAGATCTTGCCCAGTCGGGTTAATTAATATTATGAGTTTGCTCATAATATCGTAGATTTTTGTATAACTTCTTCCGTCCCTCTCGGCTTGTGTCTCGATTTCGCCGCTTTCTGCGGGAAACCAGCGGCGTGCGTACTTGTCATACTGCTCCCGGTCCCTGTCAGAATCCTTGTCCCACGGTTTACCTTCTTCGATGCCTATGAACCAGATCGGGGCGTGAGGATTGCCAAATCCAATAAACTTGTTCACGATTTCAAATCGCTCTTTCGCGGTCTTGGGCGCCATAAGTTTTTCTCCTCTGTTCGATAAAGACTCCTGCAACATCGCACTGGGTAAGATAGGGGTAGGGTCTATCATAAGCAACCCCCGCGACGATCGTCGTGCTAGCCGAGCAATATTCCTCAATTCTTCGGTCTGGCGCTGAATAATCCCCCAATATCACCTAGAAATTCAATTTTGATATAAGCTCAACCATGGCCATAAGTATCGCCACTGATCGACCCACGAAATCCCACACTCTCTCGTTCCTCCATCGATTCTCCCGGCTTCGAGGCTGCTTTGCGTTGCATGCGGAGGACATCGAGACTCTTGAATAGATGATCGTCGCTTGGTGGCTGGTCGTCATGCGTGCATTCGAGCAATGCGCTTACGACGATCTCCTGGACGTAGGCCATCGAGAAGCCTTCTGATCGTCTGGCGGCTACTTCCAGAGCTGACTCCGAGAAGAAATCTCTTCCACGCTTGCGCAGGAGAGCCAGACGCTGGTCGTACTTGGGCAATTCAAACCTCCAGACCCGATCGAACCGGCTCGGGCGGTGGAGCAGCGCGGGGTCCAATTTGTCCGGCTCGTTGCAAGTTGCAATTACCAGCACACCGCGCAGTACTTTAAGCCCATCCAACAGGTTTAAGAAGTGTGACAGCGAGACGCCTCTGGCTTGCACCACCCGGTCGAGATCCTCCAACATGACAACCGCCGGCGTACACTTTTCCGCTAGATCCAGTGCGCAATGGAATGTGCCATCGTCCACATCCGCTTTTCCTAATACAGAAATGAATTTCGCAGGCGTGTTGGAGGCCAGTGTCTTGAGTGTGAGCGTCTTACCGCAACCCGGCGGCCCGGCAAACAGGAATCCTCGGCGGTGGGGAAGGCCCAAGTGCGCATAGCGCTCCCGGCCGGCAAAAAACCCTTCCACATTCGTCCGAATATCGCTCACCATGTGAGCCGGTAACACCAAGTTATCCCATGAACTCGCGGTGATCGGGATGTTCTCGCCATTGACGACGTAAATCTCTTCCGTCCTTCCTTTGTGCCTGGCTCGACCATACCTATCCAGAACGAGAAGAAGATCTCGAAAAGCGGCAAGAGACTTGGTCGCTATGAAATAGATCTCTTCTACGGCGTGGCCCACCACGAGCGAAAGCTTGTGACAGTTGATGTCGTGCCCGTTCCAGACCAATTCAATGGTTCCTCGCCAGCTATAGGCGTTCGCTTCTTTGGAAGAATCGTTCTGGACCCCTGCTTCGGACGAAGCGTAGATGGCTGTCGAATTTCGGAACGCTCCTGCCCCAACGAGCGGGAGAGCCATGCAGCGTGTTATTGCTGCCGGGTGCCACTCTCTGAGGCAATCAAGTAGGTAGTTGAGCGACATCTCGCGACCAGAGTCACCGTGGATTTGATGGATGGCCCAGCCTGCTTCGCGCGGGTGCGCGGCAAGAAACCGGTTGCTTTCTCTCTGCAGATACAGAGACTCACTCATGGTATTCCTCCTTCTCAATAAGCGAAGAAAACCCTAACATGGAGGTGCGACAGAATAAGTCACTAGGAGTTGGAGAGAGTTACGGGGAAGATCGATATGATTGGGCGGCGGCTATCAATTGCCCTGATACCTGGTCGATGAGCGATTGGGGACCAAGCACCTTAGCCCCAGGTCCGAAGGAAAGTACCCAGGCGGTCAGTTCGTCTAGACCTCCGCACTGCATGGTCAGAATGACGGAGCCGTCTTTCTGAGGCTGCAGCTTTTGCGTCGGATGCCATCTTCGTTCTTTGACGTAATAGGCCCACTCTGGCGAGATCCAGATCTTCACTTCCTGAGGATTGTCATCGATCAAACAGAAACCCCGTTCAAACCTCTCTGTAAGAGAGAATGATCGTGGAATTTTAAACAGTTCCTCCGTTACGTCGATGCCCTCGATTCGTTCCACGGCAAAGATTCTGATCGCTTTGGCCTCATGCGAATAGCCGACCACATACAAGCCATGTTGATACAAGACCAGCCCATAGGGATCGACGCGATAGTCAGTCGGCTGTTCTGCTCCCGGCTTGCGATAATCGAGGAGTACCGCTGTCCGTTGATGAAGTAAGGCCTTGCGCAAAGAGTCGAGAACGGGTTTCTTCTCCCCATAGGCACGAGCCGGTCTTTGAAGAGGGGCAAAGGCTGTAACAATCCGCTCGATGTGGTTCTTGACCCTGTCCGGAAGTCCCGCTTCTATCTTGCGAAGAACGCCTTCCAAGTCATCGAACAGCGAGGTGCCCTGCAGATAGTCCAGGTGGCTCTTGGCAAGGTACAGTGACATCAGCTCGAATGGGGAGACGACAATCTCCATCCCCTTGAATCCAGGCGGCAGTCTGTATCTGCCGTCTTCCTGAAGGAGTGGAAACCCGGATTCTTCGAGATGTTGAAGATCCCGGTGAACTTGTCGCTTGGTGATGTGAAACTCTTCGGCCAGCTCCGGGACTGATGCGCTTCCGGTAAGCCGACGGGCCATGAGACTGATGCGCGCGGCTTGGCTGTAGGGTTTAGGTTTTCGGCCTTTGCGGCTGGTCATGCTTCAGCGCGTAAACTTATCTTTCACGGTCGGTTCTCCTCTTCCATCCCACCATCCTGCAGTCATGTAGGGCGTCACATGAGGGATGGCGTATTGTCCGGCTGGAGTCAGGACCAGGCATCCCGCAGATCCGTCGATCCGAGCAACCAGCTTCTGCAACACGAGCCGTGCAGCCGTTGCCGGTGCGGTTCCTTGAGCCAAGCGGTCACAGATCTCTTTGGCCACGGCCAAGCGAATGATGCTCTCGCCCCATCCTGTCATGGACACGGCGGCCGTTTCATTGTCAGCATACACCCCGCAGCCGATGATCGGCGTGTCCCCGACTCGTCCGGGCAGCATGAGATCGATCCCACCAGTCGAGGCGCCGGCCGCGACCGTTCCGGTTCGATCGAGTGCGACGGCTCCGACCGTCCCATGCCGATCCCGCTTAGATCTCTTCCGCTTAAGCATCGCACCATAGGAAAGACGGAGGGCCGGAGTCCGAAGTCGATGGCGCTCCATCTTGAAATACCTGGCGAACTTCGTCGCCAGAGGTCCCACTAGCAGGACATGATCCGTTTCTTCCATCACATGGCGTGCAGCCGTAATGGGATGAATGATGTCTTCGATGGAAGCCACCGCCCCGGCGCGCAGGCTATCCCCTTCCATGATGGATGCATCCATTCGCTGCATCCTGTCTAGCTGTAGACGCGATCCTTTTCCCGCATTGAAGAGGCCGCTGCGCTCGAGGACATGAATGGTGTGTTCCACAGCAATGAGCGCCGAGCTACCGCGATCCAATAAATGATAGCCGACTTGCAAGGCGGCACGTAGACACGCGGCTTGTGGTGAGGTCATTGCACGAGAGCCGGCGCCCCCGTGCGCGAGAATGATGGGACAGACAGCCTTCAATTCGCGAGCAGATCCCGAGTCTTCCGATAGGCAGAATTCTGCATGCGATCCAGATCGGACCGGACAAATCCCAGAGCTGTCACGCAGAGTTCGAAGTTCTCGGATAATTTTTGAAACAAGGGTAAATTCGTTTCGGCATCATCACGGCCGATCTTCGCCACGATCCCGTAGGACCGCTTGCCCGTCTTCACATAATCCACGAGGAAGTCCTTATGATAAATGCGCCCCGCCGACTTGAGACGGCGAAGGTACTCAGGAAATAACCCGGCCATGAACAGGGTGAAATCACCAATGTGACGATGGACATCCCCTTCGCGATCCAGCGATTGAGCTTCGAGCATGACCTCAGATTCAAAGAGCAACTCCATCACCGAATCAACCGGCTGATTCTCTCGGTTTCTGATCTTATAGAGCTGATCCGTATGGGTAAAATCGACCAGGAGGTTGGAGACGTACGATGTGACCTTGGTGTCAGGCCAGCCGAGGTGTTCCGTAAAGCTCTTCTCGGTCAATGCGCCGAAGAGTTGCCGGAGCGGGTGTCGTGGAGGAACTTGAGTGCCCATCTCCACCTCCTGCGAAGTCCGATGAGGTCGTTTTCAGTATACCAGATTCCGACAGGGAACCGGCTTCCACTCTGGTTGATTCTATCGGAACACCGCCGCCAGACCTTGAGCCAAGGTTAGTGCTATACGCCATACGCCACATGCTATTTGCTCCTCAGCATGGGCAGCGTCCCTTCAAGGGACAGCAACTTGCGTTTCACGGACAGTCCTCCGGAGAAGCCGCCGAGCGAGGCATCGTGGGCCACAATCCGGTGACAAGGGACGACGATCGGCAACGGATTCGCGCCGACTGCATTGCCGACCGCTCGGGCATAGCGCCGACCGCCCACACGGAGAGCGATCCATTGATACGAACGGAGCTTGCCGTAGGGGACCCGCTGCAGTGTCCGCCAGACCTTCCGTTGGAACGATGTTCCCTGCGACAGATCAATCGGCACATCAAAGGTGTTTCGTCTCCCGGCAAGATAATCGAGCAGCTGCCGACGGGCTGCTTCCAGTCGTACGGACACTCCTTGTTGCACCGGCCCGTTCGACTGTGCTCCGAGGTCAAACTCCACGGCCCGCTTCGACCGTTTCGGCAACACGATCGCTTGAATCCCTTTCGGTGATTCAGCGATTCCCATCCAACCCCAAGGCGAGTGAAATATCATCGCATTCCGCATCGAGCGCTCCTTGTTATCCTATGATTCGGCCCAATTTTCTCCGCACCATCCCCCACACCACCCCGAGTTCCTCGGATCGGAACAGCGCATGAACACCTAGATATCCGCCTACACTTAGTCCAATGGCTGCACAAAGCATCGCGGACTTCGTGACCCATTCGGCAGGCTGAGTCCATACCTGTGCCCCAGCCACCCACCAGCATGCGATCACCAACGGAATACATGCCACGAGGACTCGAAGTGAAGTCCGTCCTACCGCTCCCCACTCAACTCCGCCGAGTCTTCGGTTCAATACCGCCACCAGAATAACTCCGTTTACCATGGCCGCCAATGCCGTGGCGAGTGCCAACCCTGCCGCGCCCAGAAAAGACATCAACGCCAGCGAGAAGAGGATATTCGCTGCCAGCGCGACCGCCGCAGCAATGGCCGGCGTCCTGGTGTCTTGCAGCGAATAGAACGCCGTGACGATAATGCGTACCCCTCCGAATGCCCACAGGCCGACCGCGTAGCAAAGGACCGCCAGCGCAGTCTCCGCCGTATCTTGTGCAGTGAACGTGCCGTGCTCGAAGAAGAGGTGCACGATCGGAGTGCGCAGTAGGATCAAGCCCACCATCGCCGGCACGATGATGAAGAGGATCATGCGCAGGCCGAACCCGAGCGTGGTGCGCAGTTCATCCAACGCGCCTCGCGCCGCTTGCGAAGATAACGTCGGCAGAATCGCCGTCGCCAACGCGACACCGAAGATTCCCAGTGGAAATTGGATCAGCCGCATGCCGTAAAACAGATAGGTCGGTCCGCCGGCGAAGAACGACGCCAACACCGTGCTCACAGTCAAGTTGATCTGAGTCACCGAAAGGCCGAGCAGCGTGGGCAGCATCAGCGCGCCGATCCGCCGCAGGCCCGGATGGCCCGGCTCGAATCGGAAGCCGAACAGCAATCCCCGCAGTTTCATACTGGGAAGCTGCATGGCGAACTGGGCCGCCCCTCCCGCCACCACGCCGATCGCCACCCCGATGATCGGCTCCGGCAGATGCGGAGCCAGCCACACGGCGCCGACGATAATGAAGACGTTGAGGAACAGCGGCGAGAAGGCCGGCGCCGCAAAGGCTCGCACCGAGTTCAGAATGCCCATGGCCAACGCTGCCAGACTGATGAACAGAAGATACGGAAACATGACGCGGGCAAGCAGCGTCGTGAGCGCGAGTTTATCGGGATTGCCCTGAAATCCTGGCGCGAGCATCTGGACGAGCCACGGAGCGGCCACAATCCCGACCATCGTCACCAGCGTGACGATGGTCAGGAGCGTCGTGAAGACCGCGCTGGCCAGTTCCCAGGCCTCCTGCTTGCCCCGCGTCGTCCGGTATTCCGTATACACGGGAATGAAGGCCGACGACATCGAGCCTTCGGCAAACAGCTCGCGGAGAAGGCTGGGAATACGGAATGCAATGAAAAAGGCGTCTGCAGCCGGCGTCGCGCCGAACAATCTGGCCAACACCATATCGCGGATGAAGCCAAGGATGCGGCTGGAAAACGTCGCAACCCCGATCACCCCAGCCGCTTTGACAACCGAACGATTCTCGTCCTGGAGCTTGGCTGGAGCGCCGGTCGAAACGGTGGGCTCTGACATGGACGGGATTCTAGCGGAACGATCGCGGGCCGTCTATCGATGGGAGAAAAGCTTCGCCAGAGTGGGAAATGCCGAAAGACTGACGGAAGAGGAGAAGAAGGCGAGTTGATTGCCCGCGGGAACCCAGACGCAGGAAAGAGTTTTTATGGCTCCTGGACCAGTTCATTCGATAATTCATCAGGATTGTCTCCTGGACGACCAGGGCAGACCTCAGCCAGAAGCACCGCGCACGTCTGGAGACTCTGGCATAACCCACCGACGACATCTCCCGTCTTCAATCGGTCCACAGCGGCCTCGACAACCCCCGACCATCGCTCTATCGGAACTCGTTGGAACAAGGGTTGATCCGCCAACACGTAGATCTGATGCTCCAAGAGAGACACCATGATCAGCACGCCGGTACCATCGCGAGTCTGAGAGACAGCATGTTGCGCGAAGGCGCGCTCGGCTCTGAGCCTTACTTTATGTCGCATCCTCTCGCTCGATATGAGCAGGCGAATGATAGGATCACAGGCGCCGAGCCATGCTCCTGCGCCGTAGGCCAAGATTGTCGCCAGTACCAGCCAGGCCGCATTGGAAGCATGCCAGCCCCAGGGAAGCCAGAGTATTTCGGTGGTCAACAGAATGGTGAGTGTGGACAAGGCAAGGATCAGTCCAGAGCGATGTTGCGCATCGCGGTAGAGCCCGGACCGGCTGACGATCATTGGGACAATCTCCGCATTCGTGTGTTGTTCGGCCGCATGCACAGCCAGCCTGATCCGCTCCCGCTCCTCGGCTGTGAGTCGCAGCCCCTCACCAATTTCCACTGGCCCCTCCTCCCCCGAAATCGCCTCCTCCACCACTGAACCCACCCCCGCCGCCCAATGAACCGCCGCTCCATCCACCGCCGCGGCTACTGTACCAAACCCAGTCATCTATACCTCGGTATCGACTGGCCCTCCCTCCTGTCCCGGCCGCTCCAATAACGAGGAGCAGGAGCAGAGTCACGCCGCTCGCGATGAGTGCCGGTACTAACCAGGGCGCTAACAGTGTGGAAAACCCTACGCCGGCGATCGGCCCAAGGAGCTTGTGGATATTCATCACCACGAGCCCGACGACTACTCCGGCTATGACGGCGACCACGACCTGCCCAATGACTTCGCTCTCCTGCCGAGGGACTGCCTTCTCGGACGCCTGATAGGTTCCTTCAATGGTTTTTAAGATCGCGCTGATCCCACCAGCCACTCCGGCCGGAATATCGCCGGCTCGAAACCGAGGCACGATCTCATGTCTGATGATCTGCGCCGATCGAGCATCCGTTAAGACGCCCTCCAAACCATATCCCACCTCGATTCGAACCTTGCGTTCTTGTATTGCCACCAACAGCAAGGCGCCGTTGTCGGTGCCTTGCTGACCGAGTTTCCAGGTCGTCGCGACACGATGCGAGAATTCTTCGAGTGGTTCACCTTCGAGGGAGGGAATGATAAGGACGGCCACTTGGTTGCTCGACTGTGCCTCATGCGCCGCCAGTTGAGTAGTCAGCGACTCAACCGTGGACTTCGGCAGGACGCGGGATACATCAACGACCCGCCCGGTCAAGGGAGGAACATCGAGCGCAGAGGCAGGTATCGTTAAAGAGAACGTTGCGGCTGTCAGGTAGCAGCAGAACGCGAGGCGGCTCATTGCGAGCAATTTCACTCTACTCCTCCGCCTCACCCTCGATTCAAAATTTCACTTCGGGCGGCTTCGCCACGGCATTCTCATCCGCCACGGTAAAGTTGGGGCGCTCTTCAAGGTGGAGGAGAAACTTGGCAGTCAGGTTGGTCGGAAAATACCGGACCATCTTGTTGTACTCCGCAACTCGATCGATGTACCGCTTACGCGCTACGGTGATTCGGTTTTCCGTCCCCTCAAGTTGACTTTGGAGGTCCCTGAAATTTTGATCGGCCTTGAGGTTCGGATAGTTTTCGGCGATCGCGATCAGTCGGCCTAAGGCTGATGTCAAGCCGGCTTGGGCCTTTTGAAATGCCTCGAACGCCGCCGGGTCTTTCAGGACCTCGGGTGTCACTTGCATCCCTGTCGCCTTGGCCCGGGCGTTTACGACCCCCTCAAGGGTTTCTTTTTCATGAGCCGCATACCCTTTGACAGTGGCAACGAGGTTGGGAATGAGATCGGCGCGGCGCTGGTATTGATTGATCACTTCACTCCACGCCGCCTTTGTATCTTCGTCCAAGCCTTGGAGGTCGTTGTACCCGCAACCGGACACAAACAATACGCTGATCATCGCAATGGTGATCACGGTCCTGTTCCACCAAATACGCTCCATCGTTCCCTCCTTCGGCAATGCGGATGCAGTGTCCCCCGATCTTTCGATCATGCTACCATGGACATTATCATTAAGATATGTCGGTCAAGAGGGCCTATGAAACGGAAGCCATCGATTCATGAACCTGGTGGGTTTCAAGTGCGACACCGCACTCTGGGCGTCTATCAAGGCAGTGCGATCGACCTCGCCTTCTGGCACCCGTCGTCAGGCATGCCCGAACACGGGCTCTGCCGATTTTCGACAAGAGACAAGGCCCAAGCGTTGATCGATGTGCTCTCCTCTTCAGCCTGCACGGAACCGATGGATCGAAACGATCTGACCATCGAGCTGTACGATATTGCCGAGCATGACCGCTTGATCACTGAGTATCCGCTGCCGTCTGCCTGGGAGACGCCTATGTAGGCTGGGAGATTATGACTAGCCTGTGACGGTCGGCTCGACGGCCTTGGAGAGGACGTTGGAAGTGGAGCCTGAATGTGATTGGATGAAGGTCAGAAGGCGTTTGTTCTCTTGGGCCTTGCGGAGAAACTTAAAGGCGATGCCGCGCGCACTCACTGACCGCACTATGGCCGCGACTTCGACGGGAGTTTCATCCTCGGCGATCACGACCTGCAGGTAAAAAATATCGTCAACCCGCACGTGGGTCTCGCTCTTGATGATGCACCCGCCCAGGGAAAGGTCCAACACAGTGCCCTCGCCCCTCACTTTTCCCCCGGAAAACGACAGGCACAGACGAACAGGGATCCGCAGATGTTCCCGGCGCTCGATTGGGTGGGAGGATCCCGCCGTGCTCACGCGACGGGCGAGGAAACGATGGCAACAATATTGGCACCGGAACGGAACAATCCAAATCAGCGCCGCGACCAGTTCACGCGGTGATTGTGGCCGCACGCGAAGGGCGCCATTCTGTTGACATCGCGGGCAAATTACCTGGCGACTCATTCGACGTGAATTTTCCACATATCCAGCTCCACAACCAGTCTATGACCGCACTATAAAGGCCTTTCCCCCACAGTCAAGCCGATAGCCATCTGGCGCAAACGGCTTCCAGCAGCCTTCTGCGCCATGAGAGATCGGCAACCGGCCGTCGGCATCGCGCTGAGTTAGAAATCGGAACGAGGAAAGACCGTGCCGTCAACTCTACTCGCTAGGCGGTCTCTGCATGGGGAGATTCCGGCTCAGTGGGAAGACCGGAGTCGACGACGCCGGCCCGGAGATATTCGCGATTGAGCGTGGCGATAAAACGGACGCTGATGCGTTTCGGACACACGGCTTCACACTCATTTTGATTGCCGCAAGAACCGAATCCTTCTCGATCCATGCCTTCCAACATCTCCTTCACCCGACGGATACGCTCGGGTTTCCCTTGCGGCAGGAGCGCCAAGTGGGATACTTTCGCCGCCACAAACAACATGGCCGATGCATTTTTACATGCCGCCACACAGGCCCCACAACCGATACAAGACGCGGCATCCATCGCGGTTTCAGCCTGGTCTTTACTGATTAACAGGACGTTCCCGTCCACCGCTCCACCGGTATTGACGGAGATATAGCCGCCGGCCTGCATGACTCGATCCAACGCTCGACGATCCACCACCAGATCTTTGATGATGGGAAAGGCCCGCGCGCGCCACGGCTCAATCGTGATGACGGCTCCGTCGGGAAACCGCCGCATGTACAATTGACAGGTGGTAATGCCGCGGTCCGGGCCATGCGGAATGCCATTGATCACCAGCGAGCAACTTCCACAAATACCTTCACGGCAATCCTGCTCAAATGCCACCGGCTCTTCACCCTTGGCGATCAATCCCTGATTCACGCCATCGAGCATTTCCAAGAACGACATGCCGGAGCTCACGTCGCGAGCCTCATACGTCGCCAACCGGCCTCTCTCGTCCGGACCTCGCTGCCGCCAGATTCTTAAAGTAAAATTCATGGCACGCCGTTAAAGCTTTCTCTGACTCTTCTCCGTTACCCCCTGACCCCTCACCCCTTACCGGTTATTGATAGCTTCTCATTGTCGGCTGTACGAACTCGAAGGCCAGAGGCTCCTTGTGTACGATGGACGATGCGCCTTCTCGGTACTCCCATGCGGCCACGTGCGCGAAGCGGCTGTCGTCGCGTTGCGGCTCGCCCTCGTCCGTCTGATACTCTTCTCGGAAGTGCGCTCCGCACGACTCTTCCCGATGCAACGCATCGTGACACAGCAGTTCGGCAAATTCGAGATAGTCCGCCACTCGTCCCGCATACTCCAGCTCTTGGTTGAAGGCCTCTCCCGATCCCGGAACCATCACATCCCGCCAAAATGTTTCCCGTAGTGCCGGGATCAACGTCAGTGCCAGTTTGAGCCCTGCCTCATTGCGGGACATGCCACAGTGATCCCACAACAGTCGGCCGACTTCACGATGGAATGAGGCAGCCGTTTGACTTCCCCTGACATTCAGCAGGCGACTGATCCTATTCGTCACACGCTGAAGCGTCGCGCGAGATTCCTTGTGATCTTCCCCAATCAACGAGAGCTTCGCCGTCGCCAAATAATGACCGATCGTATAGGGCAGGATGAAATAGCCATCGGCAAGCCCTTGCATGAGAGAACTGGCTCCGAGCCGGTTGGCGCCGTGATCCGCGAAGTTCGCTTCGCCGATCACGAAGAGTCCCGGGATGGTACTCATGAGATTGTAATCCACCCAAAGCCCCCCCATCGTATAGTGTGGCGCCGGGTACATTCGCATGGGTATGTGGTAAGCGTCTTCGCCTGTGATCCGCTGATAGATGTCGAAGAGGTTGTCGTAGCGCTCGCGAACCACCTCGATCCCCTGCTGTTCGATCACATCGGCAAAATCCAGGTACACGCCATAACCGCCTGGCCCGACGCCACGGCCTTCGTCGCACACGGCTTTCACGGCGCGGGATGCGAGATCTCGTGGCGCCAGGTTGCCGAACCGTGGATACCGACGTTCCAGAAAATAGTCGCGTTCCGCAGCGGGAATATCCTCTGGAGCTCGGTGATCCGCAGCCATCTTCGGCACCCAGAGTCGCCCGTCGTTGCGAAGCGATTCGGACATCAGGGTCAACTTGGCCTGGTGTACATCCCCCGGCGGGATCGCCGTGGGATGGATCTGTGTAAAGCAAGGATTCGCGAATGCGGCGCCCTGCTTCCACGCGCGATACGTCGCCGTCACGTTGCTGCCGGTCGCGTTGGTCGACAGATAGTACACATTGCTGTAGCCGCCGGTCGCAAGCACCACAGCATGGGCCGTGTGGACACTCATACGTCCTGTGATTAAATCGCGCACGACAATTCCGCGAGCCTGCCCGTCGACCACGATAAGATCAAGCATCTCGGTGCGTGGGCGCATCGCGACTTGTCCTCGCTCAATCTGCCAGCAGAGGGCTGAATAGGCGCCTAAGAGAAGCTGCTGTCCGGTCTGTCCTCGGCAGTAGAACGTCCGCGAGACTTGGACGCCCCCGAACGATCGATTCGCCAACTGCCCGCCGTACTCCCTGGCAAAGGGGATGCCGAGCGCCACGCATTGATCGATGATTTGAGTGCTCACCTGGGAGAGTCGATACACATTGGCCTCGCGAGAGCGGAAGTCTCCGCCTTTGATCGTGTCATAGAACAGCCGCCCCACACTGTCTCCGTCATCCTGGTAATTCTTGGCGGCATTGATTCCTCCCTGTGCCGCAATGCTGTGGGCGCGACGAGGGCTATCCTGAAAACAAAAACACTCCACCTGATAGCCCAGCTGTCCCAAGGTTGAAGCCGCGCTGGCTCCAGCAAGGCCGGTGCCGACGACGATGACCGTGATTTTCTGCTTGTTATTCGGACTCACCAATTTTTCGCTGAACCGGCGACGGTCCCATTTGGTTTCCAGAGGGCCGGGAGGGATTTTCGGGTCAAGTTTCATCATCCGCGTACGATCCTCAAGAAGATGGCTAGAATGATGGCCACATTGCCGAGAACGACCGTCAGCGCAACCGTGGGACCGGCGGCCTTGAAGAGTCGGTTGAATGCGGCATGTTCAAGCCCCAATGTCTGTAAACTGCTGGTGACGGCATGATTCAGATGCAAGCCCAGCCCAAGCTGACCCGCCAGGTAGAGCGCCACGATGAATGGATTCTGAAAGGCATGGACGATCTTCCCATAGACATCTCGATGTCCTTCGACGTCGAGGCGATCGGCAGCAAAGGGATCGATGACGCCGGCCGTCAGATGCAACAGGTGGAAGATGATGAAGAACAAGAGCGCGAGGCCGGAGACGGCCATGGTGCGGGACGCAAACGATGCTTGGCGATACTCGCGGACCGCATAGGCGACCGGGCGAGCACGGCGATTTCGCACGCTCAACTGGATGGCCAGCATGATGTGGATGACCGCGATGCTCAGCAACCCTATTCGGGCCGTCCACAACAGAATCGGCATCTCGCGGAGAAACGCCGCGTAACTGTTGAACGCATGAGGTCCTTCGAATATCTGAAGATTCCCCAACATGTGGAAGATGACATAGCCGACGAGGCCAAGTCCGGTCAAAGCGATGACGACTTTGTTGCCGACAGAGGACTGGAAAGGCTTAGACGGGCGTTCCATCTGTGGGCATTATACACCGCCTGGATTCACGAAGACTCACGGGAATGTTGGAGACGTGTCGTCATGAACGAAGGAACAGCGGCGTGTGTCGGTTCGCGCGCGGTGATTTGCAGCTTTCTCTGACTGCGCCAACAGGCAAGCCGATCAGGCTGCGCGGGAACCAATGGCCGGTAACCACTGTCGAACCGCCTTCTGTATCTCTTTGAGCCCCACCGGCTTCGGCAGAAAGGCATCTATCCCGCCCGCAATGCAGGCAGTTTCAACAGTGCTCACTGCGTAACCTGACAGGGCGAGAATCGTAACAGGCCTACCATCCCCTCTCGTAAATCCTCGTCGACGAATTTCCGCAGTTGCAGTCAATCCATCCATCTCCGGCATTTCACAGTCCATAAGGACCAGGTCGTATTGGTGCTGTTCAAGCGCCTGGATCGCCTCTCGACCCGTACCCACCGTATCGGCCGATTCCCCGCAGAACTCCAGCATGCTGAGAAAGACCTCTTGGTTCGTCGAATTATCTTCGGCCAAGAGGATACGCGCGCGCGACCGTGGGTCGGAGGAGTGGACGCCAGGGCTCCTGTCGTGGCTTTTATTGATCAATACGTCAGGCGTCGAGTGGTCATCCGCCTGCTTGCTCTCTAGCCAGCTCTATCGCTCGCGCTCACCTTCTCCAAGACAAACCGTAAACCAAAGTGTGGAACCGTTTCCTGGGGTACTGGTGAGACCGACGTCTCCACCCATCAAGGAGACGAGTCGTTGAACAATCGCGAGTCCTAATCCCGTCCCTCCGTATCGCCTCGTCATCGATCCATCAACCTGGGTGAACGGATCGAAAATTTTCTGCTGCGCCTCTAGAGGAATCCCGATTCCGGTATCGCACACCGTCATTTTGAATAAGACCTTCTCCTGGCGATCCTCGAGACGCTCAACGTGAATCAGGATGCCCCCTCGCTCCGTAAACTTCACGGCATTGCTCACGAGGTTCATCAGAATCTGCCGAAGGCGCACGCCGTCTCCTCGCCACACAGCAGGTAACTCGGGGTCGATCTGACATTCTAAACTGAGCCCCTTTCGTCGCGAGGGTTCACGGAATAGACCGGCAACATCCTGCACGGTTGCAACTAGGTCAAACCCCGTGATGTGGAGGTCCATTTTGTCCTCATCGATCTTGGACAAGTCGAGTATGTCGTTGATGATCTGAAGCAACTGCTCGCCGGAATGATGGATAGTTTTGACGAAATGACGCTGCCGGTCGTTCAAAGAGGTTGAGAGAAGCAGCTCATTCATGCCGAGCATCGCGTTCATGGGCGTCCGGATCTCATGGCTCATACGGGCTAAGAACTGTGACTTGGCCTGGTTGGCCTTGTCCGCCGCCACCTTGGCCTCCTTGAGTGCTCCGACCATTTTCTGCAATTCGTCGTTGCGCTGTTGAAGCTCGGACGTCCGCGCGACGACCTGTTGCTCGAGATGCTGGTTCGTCGCCTGGAGTTCTCGATTGCGGGCATTGACCTGCGCGACGAGATCTTCGATCTGTAACCGGATGTCCCGTCCCAACTCCCACTTCCTGGTCAGTGACGCGGCAATCTGTTGAACCTCAATGGAATCGAACGGTTTCCGAAGGATGAGTAACCGGTCGTTCATTTCCAGCCGCGCGGCAATCTCCGCCCACGAATGGTCTGAATAGGCCGTACAGATGACCACTTGAAGCCGTCCGTCCGCCTCCCAGAGTCGTTCGATGGTTTCCAAGCCGTCCCACCCCGGCGGCATCCGCATATCGACAAATGCCACCGCATACGGACGTCCTTCCCGGCGCGCCATGTGTAACAGTGCCAAAGCCGCTTGCCCTTGATCCGCATAATCCAACTCGAACCGGTCCGGCGTTCGCGCGAGCGGAGTCTCTCCAAACAACGACGCCCGCGCGCGAGCGAGACTCTCCTCCTCGGTTTGCGCCTCAAGGATTCTGCGAAAATCCTCGTGGATAGCCCGATTATCATCGACGACCAAGATTCGAAGGTTTTTATTGTCGGCGCTCATGATCATTCATGCCCTTCCGTCCGCCGAGAAGGTGAGCATCGTTACCCACGACCTCACGTTTGAGTTTCTTGTCTTGGACCCGCCATGAACTGATGCATATCTTTGAGGAGCGTCTAGACATCTTGTGCGCATCGCTGTATCGTCGCCATTTGCTCACGCTGCTCAGGATTCAGAGTGCCGCCGCGCAGCAGGGCGACCTTACTAACGAGCTCGTTCATGGGCACGAAGATTTCGTGACTCATGATGGCCAGGAACTCTTCCTTCTGCCGCAACACTTCCATGGCATCGTCTTGAGGCTTCGCTTCCTGTAATTCCGCTGTCCGCTGGCTCACGCTGAACGCAAGAACCTCAATCTGCAGTTTGACCAAGCGTGTCAGATTCCATTTTTTCGTCAGCGAGTTGGCCACTTGGACAACCTCAATGCTGTTGAAGGGTTTCATCAGGATGAGCAGCTTGTCGGTATCTCCGATGCGACGACTGACATCTTCCCATGGATGATCGGAATACGCGGAACAAATTACGATTTGGATATCAGGGTCGACATACCAGAGATGTTCGATCGTTTCCAGACCATCCCACACCGGCGGCATCCGCATGTCCACAAACGCCACCGCATAGGGATTGCCCTTCTGATACGCATCCTGAGCCAGACCGAAGCCCTCACGCCCCTGACTAGCGAAGTCCATCTCATAGTGCGCCTGCGGCGGAAGAGTCGGAACCTCTCCGAACAAGGCGGCCCGTGCGTGGCTGAGTGTGTCCGAATCGTTTGGTGGCGCCAAGATCTTGCGGAAGTCTTCGTGGATGTTGACATTGTCGTCGATCACCAAAATCCGGCGGTTTTGATCTGCGGTCTCCATTCCTCTTCCTTTTCTTATGCTTATGCCCGTGTCATCGCTTCTTGGCCTAGAGCGCTGCCGTGGTTTCTCCTGCTGCTCTTGGATCGACAGGCCGGCGTCGCGAGGATGTTCACCCATTCATCGAACGCCCAGGCAGCCACCTGGCGACGGCTGCGAGGAGATCTTCTCGAATGATCGGCTTCGCTAGGAATCCGTCCATGCCGGACCTGAGGCACTTCTCCCGATCTTCCGGAAACGCATTGGCGGTCACAGCGACGATCGGTATCCGTTGCTCCGGCGCTTCTGCCGCGCGTATCCGCCGCGCGACCTCGTATCCATCCATGTCCGTCATCAAACAGTCGAGAAGGAGAAGATCGTAGGGTTTCTGGGCAAGCGCGGCAAGGGCCTCTGCGCCGCTGCCGACCACGTCCACCCGATATCCTTGCCGTTCGAGCAACCGCACGACCAGTACTTGGTTGATCTCGCTGTCGTCCACTACAAGGATGCGCCCGGCCTGTCTGGCTTTCGACTCTGCCAACGTATGGCGCGTGACGAGCGCGGTCTGAGGAGAGAACGGGTGTGCGGACCGACTGAACACGAGACGCAGACATTCATAGAGCTGGGCGTACCGCAGCGGCTTGGTCAGGTACCCGGCGGCGCCGGCCTCCGTTGCGAGCTTCGCTTCTCCTCGTTGTCCGTAGGACGTCAGGATAATGATCGGGGTATTGGTGATCCATGGATCCTGCTTGATCATACCGGCAAGTTCGACTCCGGTGAGAGCCGGCAACCCCATATCGACAAGCACCACATCAAACGGCTGCTTCTGTTGAACGGCCTGTCGCAGCAGAGCCAACGCGCTCGCGGCATTCGCGGCGCTGGCCGGTTGCATCGACCAGTGTTTCGTGTATTGTTCAAGCACCATTCGGCTGGCCGGATCGTCCTCCACGATGCACACACGGCGGTCGCGCAGGTCGGTCACAGGCAGATGATCGGCCGGCGGCGTCGGTTGAGGAGTCAACAGCACAGTGAACCAGAACCGCGTTCCCTGGCCCTCCTTGCTCTCGATGCCGATAGTTCCCTTCATCAACGTGACCAGCCGCTTCGCAATCGCCAGGCCGAGGCCCGTGCCGCCGAATCGTCTGGTGGTCGAGCCGTCTGCCTGCGAAAACGCGTCGAAGACTATGCCTTGCTTCTCGGACGGGATCCCGATGCCGGTATCCGTCACTTCAAACAGCAACATGGTCTGATCTCCACGCTCCTCGGTGTTCCTGACCTGAAGCACCACGCGCCCCCGCTCGGTAAATTTCACGGCGTTTCCGACCAGGTTCATGAGGATCTGGCGAAGGCGCGCCGGGTCTCCTCGCATGGCAGTAGGTGTGGAGGCATGAACCAACGAGACCAGCTCCAAGCCTTTCCGCTGCGCCGGTTCGGCGAGCAGTTCGGTCACGGTCTCCACGGTGGTGCGCAGATCGAAGTCGATGGCCTCGAGCTCCAGCTTGCCGGCTTCCATCCTGGAGACATCGAGGATGTCGTTGATGACCGTGAGAAGGTGGTCTCCCGATTTCTGAATGGTCTCGGCATACTCGCGCTGCTCGCGCGTCAACTCTGTCTCCCGCAAGAGGCCCGTCATGCCGATCACGCCGTTCATCGGCGTGCGAATCTCATGGCTCATGGTGGCCAGAAATTCCGACTTGACCTTGGCGGCCGCCATGGCCTGATCGCGCGCCTCCGTGAGCTCCATCGTGCGCTCGGCGACCATGCGTTCGAGATCGTTCAGCTTGAGGCGCGCTTGTTGCGCCAAGTTCCATTTCCGTGTCAGGCACGAGGCCAGTTGGGACACTTCGATCGCGTCGAAGGGCTTGCGGAGGATGAGCAGCTTGTCCCGATTCGCCAGGGTTCGCGACGATTTCTTCCCACGAATGGTCCGCAAAGGCGGTACACATCACGATCTCAAGGTCTCCGTCGGCTTTCCACACATGTCGGCATGTTTCCAGTCCGTCCCATCCGGGGGGCATGCGCATGTCGACGAAAGCCAGCGCGTATGGCGCGCCGGAGCTCACGGCCCTTTTCACCATGCGGAAGCCGCTCTCACCCTGATCCGCGAAGTCCATCACGAATGCTTCGCTTGGCTCGGAAGACGAGGCTTCGCCGAACAGCGCAGCCCGAGCCTGATCGAGGCCAGGCGAGTCGTCGAGAGGCATGAGGATTCTTCGGAAATCTTCGTGGATGGATACATTGTCGTCGATCACGAGGATTCGCCGATTGTCGAACTGATCGCTCGTCATGCTGCGGCCTCCACCACGATCAACGGAAGATCGAGCGTAAACGTCGCGCCGTATCCTTCGCCCATGCTCTGCCCTTGGACCGATCCGTCGAGATTTTTGGCGGCAATGGCGGCGCTATGGAGCCCCAGCCCATGACCGGATTTTCTCGTCGTAAAGCCTTGCGTGAACAGCCTCGATATGTTGTCTGGCTTGATGCCGACACCGGTATCGATCACCTCAAAACGCACGAGGTCTTTGCGGTCGGAAGGCACGCCGATGCGCAACGTGAGACGGCGCGTGGTCCCTGAATGCTCAACCATGGCGTTCTTGGCGTTTGTAATCAAATTGACCAGCACCTGCATGACTTGATGCCGGTCCGTCATGATAGGAGGGACGGGGCCGTACTCGCGTACGATTTGGATGCGATATCGCTCTTGTTCGGGCATCGCCATCATCACGGCCTGTTCCATCAAGTCTTCGACCGACGCCGGCTCCCGAATATTCCCGGCGCGGGCGATATTCTGCTGCGACATGACGACTTGTTTGATGTGATCGACTTTTTTCACGAGAGAGTCGAGTTCGTTCTGGATCGTGTGATGGGTTCCGCTCAAAGACTCGGCCACCAGACCAAGGTACGACGGGATCTGTTTACCCTTCGGATCCACCGTCAAGAAGTCTTGTAAGTTGTCCTGATGTTCGTGGAAGAGTGACGCAATCCGACACACGTCCCCCACCATCGGCTTTCTGAGAGTCTTCAACAACGTATCGGTCGAGACGTTGATGGAATTAAGCACGTTCCCGACGTTGTGCAACACACTGGATGCCACGTCCGCCATGCCGGCCTGTCGTGAGGCCTTCACGAGCTCTTGATACAGCTTTTGCTTCTCCGCCTCGGCCTTTTTCCGTTCGTTGATTTCGACGTGGAGGTTGCTGTTGGTAGCCTCAAGCTCTTGGTTTTTCTGCAATATTTGCGCGCGCGACGTTTCCAATTCACTGTTCGCTTCCTTGAGCTGAGAATTGGCCCGCTCCAGCTCGGTGACATCGTGGAAGGAGACGAGGGCTCCTCTGACCGTCGTCCCATCATCAATAATCGGCACCGTGTTGACGATAAATTTTCGCTGTTCGCCATCGCGAAGATTCAGCAGAAGGGGGACCGGGTCTTGGGACTGCTTGTCCATAATGGCTTGAGTCCACGGATGCACCATCACAGAGGCCGATGGAGCAACCCCCTTCCAAGCGAGAGCCCCGAGATCGGAGCCGATCAACAACGTCACAGGTTTGTCCACAACGCGGCTGAATGAATCATTCGCCAGAACGATCAGGTCTTGCGTGTCGATCATGACCACGCCCTGCGTCAGCGCATCGAGCGCCGCCTTCACGCGAGTGGGAATGATGCCGGACGGATCCAGCTGACGGAGCGTTCGTTTCATGAAGAGGAGGTAACCAATAAATCCCATCACGCTCACGAACGCGAGGAAGCGTACCCAGGGATCGGTAAGAAACCGGTCCAACCCTCCCACCTCTGTTTGGCGAAACGCCACCTGAAGCACACCCCATGGCTGATCGCCGGAAAAGATCGGGACTTGGAGAGATTGGAGAGTCGATTCATCGCCGAGCGGCTGTACCCATAACCGCGCATGGTCGCCGACCTGCGCGACCACGCCTCCGCCGTTTTGAAGGAGCGCCAGCGACAAGATATCCTGATTCCGCTTGGCCAACACCTCCATCGCGAATGTGATCGTCTCGATCTGATCTCGTTCAGCCAACGCTGAATATTGGACCGCTAGTGACTCCGCCAAGTCACGACGATACTCAAACACCTGGCGATCGCGGTTCGACGCCAGATCGACAAGCGAATCACCCGCTAACATGACACTGAGCGTCAGGCTCGCAAAACCAAAACTCACCCAAACTAACGGAGTCACTCGCATCATGGCTTCATTCCATTCACGCGCGTCTGTTCTTGCCGTTTTGTCGGTTCGAAGATTTCAAGACTCGATCCAGGCCACGGAACTGCTTATTCTCCTGCTCATCTTCTTCGCGAATCTTGCGGTCGCGCTTTCGGCGGGTTAATAGCTCGCCCCCCAGTACAGGCAGCGGATCAAAATGTCTCCAGGCCGGCATCGACACGAGGAAACTGGAGAGCAGAGACCCGCCGCGCAAAATCCAAGCGACGAAACCCGCCGATAGCGCCATCCCTGAGAAGGAGGCAACTCGCCCGATGAGGTGGGTCTGATGCTCGCGCTCTTGCACTCCGCGCTCGAGATCGTCGGCCAGCCTGGTCAAACGCTCGACGAGCTGATGACCGACAGCCAAGGCTTTTTTGACCGGAAGTGAAAACGGTTCTGACAGCAATATCGGCGGTTCCTGAATCACAGGATCCGGCTGCTCTATCCTCGCAATCGCTCGATTTCCTATTACGACTCTTGGCAGTGGATCTTTGGTGGCTCCCACCACGGACACATCTCTGACGGGCGCCTCTGTACTGATCAGTACGGAAGGCGGCTGGGCCGGAGGCTGGACCACGCCCCCGCTGCTTCCAGTTCCGGAGCCTGCACCTCCAGAACCGCTCCCTGAACCGCTGCCTCCGGAACCTCCTGTACTGCCACCACCGCTACCGCCGCCTCCGCCTGGCGGTGGGATAAACGGCGCAACGGTGAACGACAATGTGGTGGCTCCGATTGTGCCGCCGGCGCGATCGCTGACCGTAAACGTGAAACTGTCGCTCGTGGCAGCAGCACCACTATGAATGAACACGAGACGGCCGGTGTCGATATCCGCCTGCGTAAAGGTCGTGATCGCCATGCCGGGAGCGGTCGTCAGTTCAAGTCGGCCGTTGATGGGAGCGGTGGTAACGGTATAGATCAATTGCCCTGGAGAATTGTCTACGTCTGTCACTTGCAGTTCGCCGAGCGTAATCACATCGGCCAATCCTTGGGTGACTGTTGAGCCAGCGTTCACAGCAAGCGTTGGAACACTATTCACGGAGGTGACTGTGATTCCAAACGTGGTAGCGCCGATATTCCCTCCTGCTCCATCACTCACGGTAAAGGTAAAGCCGTCGCTGGTCGTAAATGAACCATTGTGCACATACACAATTTGACCGGCATCAATCTGAGCCTGGGTGAAACTGTTGATGGAAAATCCCGGAGCAGTCGTCAGCTCAAGTTGACCATTCACCGGGCCCAACGTCACGTTAAAGGTCAGCTGCCCAGGCGTGTTATCCACATCTGTAATCTGGAGTTCCACATTGGTGATCACGTCTGTCCCGCCACGAGCCACCGTAGAACCGGTATTGGCCGCCACCACCGGCGCATCGTTCACCGCCGTCACGGTGATGGCTACCGTGTCCGAATCCGTCAAACTAGTGGCATCGGTTGACAACACGGTAAGCGTATCCGCGCCGTTGTAATTGAGGGTGCCCTGATAGACGAGCGTCGCGAGCGCGGCGTTGATTTGAACCTGGGTGCCCGACAAGGTGAGGGTGTTTGTCCCATTGGCGCCGGCGCTGATGGTCGCGCCACCTGCCAAACTCACGGTCAGGATGCCGTTCAGTACAGACAGTTGGACTGTACTGAGATTACCGTCTACATCATTGACACTAATTCCACTCAGCGCGAGCGCCGCATCTTCATTGACCGTCTGTGCCCCCGGCACCGTATTCACCGGTGGCGCATTCACGTCAGCATTCGGTCCAAACTCGGATGTATTGCCGCTTCCATCGGTTGTCGTCGCGGTGATCAAATCCGTCCCGGTGAGTCCGGCGACCGTCAGAGCACCGGTGAAATTGCCGTTGGCATCCGTGATGAGAAAGCCAAGATAGGCCCGTCCTTCGCCATGGGTTCCCTCGTTGCTGCTGCGGAACAACTCACCACGCACATTGGCAAAGTCTGTGTCACCCGGAGCGGCGCCGACATATCCGCCGACGGTCAAGGTTGTTCCACTCAATTGGACTGAGGTGAAAACCGGGAAGTCGATCAAGAGATTGGGCTGCCCACCGGTCAACGCGCCGTCGTTGAGAGTAATACCGTCGCCGCCAAGATCGATACCAAGACCGCCATTGTTATAGATTTCGTTACGCAAGAAACTATTGCCGGTTCCGGAATTGGCTTCAACTCGAATTCCATCGCTCGTGTTGTTGGCGATGATATTGGCTTCTAAGGATGTCGTGCCTCCGATCTGATTGTTGGCCGTGGAGGTATGAATCTCGATGCCGTGGCGAGCCGTGGTGACTGCTCCGCTGGTCCCGTTCGGCGCCGCAGTCGTCCCATCAGGCCCAACCCCGATGAAATTTCCGACGACGGTATTGTTATCACTTCCGGCCATGCGAATGACGATGCCGGAGAAGCCGTTTCCGGAGATGACGTTGTTTCGGATGATATTGTCTGAGGCCCCATGTGTCACCATCACGCCGTATTCGGCGTTTGGAGCAGCCACGCCGGATGAGTTAATGCCGACCCAGTTGAGTTCGACGACATTGTTGTCCGCCGCTCCCGCTGTAAGCCGCCACTTGCGCTACACGCTCGCGCAGCATGGCTTGTTCACTTAACCGCGCCGTGCTCCAGGCCAGACGCGTCTGGTCAGCGATTTGCGACTGGGTGTCGTAATAGAGCGCCGCCGTCGACACTTCCTTCTTCGCATGCGCGACCTGCGCCACGCTGACATGGACCTGCGACATAATGGCCATGGTCAGAGCCAGGTTCTGAGTGTGGAGCACCTTGTCTTGCGCCTCAATGGTCTTCGCGCGAGCCGGGTACCGAAGCAGGCTCAGCAAATTCCAACTGGCCCGGGCCGCATAGGCCGCCCAGTGGTTATTGAAGAGAAAGGTATTGCTGCTGTAGTTGCCCCCGACCTGAAGATTCAAACTCGGCAACATTTCCAAAATGGCGGCTTTGGCCTCGCGCGCGTTGATGCGACGCCGATAGTCGATCATCCGGAGCTCCGGACGCGCCAGCAGCGCCCGGTCTTCCAGCATCGCCATATCGGAGGGAAGGTCGAGGGTGGTGGCTTCTCGCTCCGGCACCAGCATGGCGAGAGCCGTCTCCTGCCCCGGCGGCAGATTGATCAGCGCGGCCAATTGCAGCTTGGCGGTGTTGAGCTCCCGGAACAACTGTTGGATGTAGCGTTGGGTATTGAGGAGATCGAGCTTGTACTGTAAGGGAACCAGGGGCGAACTCAGCCGTTCATTCTGGACGGCCTGTGCTTTCTCCAGTGCAGTCCTCACCCACTCATCCAGCAGTTTCAGGGACGGAAGAATGCGCTCGGCGCTCACCGCCCGCCAATAGGCGATACGCACATCCTGCATCATTCGATTGGCCACGCGCCGCCGTTCTTCGTCGGCGATCAAGACGTCGTCGGCGGCTTGCTTGGCTCGGATGTACGACAAGCCGAAGTCCAACACGTTCCAGCTCAGCGAGAGATCCGCCGAGAAAATGTTACGTTCGGCGGACGTAAAGGGTTCGAGGATCTGCTGGCCGGTGAGCAAGGATTGCGCGACGCCGCCGGGGAAATTATTGCGCCCGTCAAATCCCGCATTCGCCGCAAGACGGGGCAACATGGCGTAGTGCGAGAGGTCGAGCTGCGTCTGCGCCAGCATCTTGTGCATCAGCTCGACCCGTGCTTCCAGATTGTATTTCAGCGCTCTGGCCATGGCCCCGTAGAGATCCACCGGGCCGGCGAGAGGCTCTTGATCCTTGGTCAAGACAAGCCGGTCTTCCTTCGCCCGTGACTGGACTTCATCCTCGGTCAACGGGATCGGTTGAATGGCACATCCGTGCTCCCCACTGACGGCGATGAGAGTCAGCATCACCAGTACGGGGCGGACAGAACCCCGCGTTCGTGCAAGGGACGAACTTCTGTCACTCACCAGATCGCTCATCTGCCGTTGGACCGGGCTCCTCCGGGCTTCAAATACAGCTCTGCGGCCATTTGAAATATCCAGCTATGGTTTTTTGCCTAGATTATTTAGGAGCATACTCAATTGTGCTGGCTTGTCATTATTATTTTTGCTTTTAGCCGGTTGTTGCTCGATCTGTTAGGACTGTGTAGTGAGTCGTACGGGGAGGTATTCATACTTCCCCGGCTGATGATGAGGTAAACGCACGAAGGTGACGTTGGGCCATGACTGTGGGCTCACCGAAGGAAGGAGACGATCCGAACTCCTGCTATGCCAAGTGGACTGCCTGCCGATGCAACAGTGTTAGGAATGGAACTAGTGAGACTATTAACATGAGACTATTGAGTAGTAGAGCAGACCGACAAGCGATCAAACTTGTAGAAGAGAAAAACACAGTTGTGCTTTTTAAGATACAGTTGCATTTTGGAATGATTATCATATTGCCATTTAATAACAGCTATTTGCGAGTATTTATCATAGGCACATGAATTGCTTAGATGAATTAATGGTTGGCTGTGTTTAAGCATTTGTTTGTATAGGGAGGACTTGTGCGCAATCAACAAACTTTAGCATCGGCAGTAACCTGTTCTGGTGTGGGGCTCCACTCCGGCCAATCGGCATCGATTACGCTGCGGCCCGCTCCCCCTGACACCGGCGTGGTTTTTGTCAATCGTAAAACGGACGTTGATACGTATCTTTCCGCCTCCATACAGCATCGGGTCCCAACCGAATTGTGCACGGCCATCAGCGGTAATGGGTTCCAAGTTCACACCATTGAGCATTTGCTATCGGCCCTGTCCGGTCTTCATGTCGATAATGTTTTCATCGATGTATCGGCAAGCGAAGTTCCGGTCATGGATGGAAGCGCCGCCCCGTTTGTCCGACTGATTCAATCCGTCGGCATCGTCCCGCAGAAGCGGAAGCAGCCGTTTCTCAAAATTATGGCGCCGATTGAAGTGACCGAGGGGTCCAAGCGTGTTCGGATCGAACCGTCCTCCACCCCGAGGATCACCTACTCCATTCAGTATGAGCATCCTCTGATCAGGACGCAGACCTATGCGTATGATTGCTCCGCCGGCGCGTTTGAGAATGAGATCGCCGAGGCCAGGACGTTTGGATTTTTGCACGAAGTCCAAGCATTGTGGGCTCGCGGGCTCGGCAAAGGCGGGACCCTGGACAACACCATTGTGCTGTCGGATGACGGGGTCGTCAATGAATCCGGCCTCCGATTCGGCGATGAGTTTGTCCGCCACAAGATCCTCGATCTGATCGGTGACTTTTCACTCATGGGGATGCCCTTCATCGGTCATATCGTCGCAGACCGGTCAGGGCATGCACTCCACACTCGGCTGGTCCACCAGATTCTGACGCAGCCGGAGAAGTGGGTACTTCTGAACGCGGAGCCATCAAGAGAAGGGAAGCGATCTGCCGCACATGCGCTTCACCTTCAGCCTGCCGTCGCGCTTCAGGCTTCTTAGCTATAGGGTTCTCGGTACTGGCGGATTGCCGTTCTTTCAGGCAGGACGCTCTCTTCATTCCAGCACATCGCAGCATGATGCGCCGGGAGTAAGTGGCCTCACCCCCGGCGTATCACTCATGGCGGGGATTACTTCTTCTTCTTCTTCGCTGCTTTCTTTGTTGCCAAGAGTCTCACCCCCCTTCGCAGTGTCAAGTTAATCCAGTACCCTGATTGACTACACGGCTTGAATCAGCATGTCGTCTAAAGCTTCGAACGTGTTAGGACCGACCTTTCTGAACCGCTTGTCGCGCTTGAGCGAGGTCGCGATCGACGTGAGCGGCGTTTTCCCTTTGATCTGCAATCCGCCTTCGATCAAACGCTGCACCAATTCTTTCGCGTGCATCGCGCGATTCGATTCGCGGAGGATTTCATAGGCTGCTTGAGGGACGCTTTTCCCCACGTACTTACTCCGCCCGAGAAGAATTTCCCGCGATTGATCGGTGACGTCCATAACCGGTACAGGCCGAATCCCCTTGGAATCGTCGGTGGTAATGATCTGGTTGGAGAGGCTGGCGAGCTTGGCCTTGTCGGCCTCGACGCGGTAGAGGGTTTCGGCAAGCTCGAGATATTTCTTAATGGTTGCGATCTCGTCATCAAGACGACGACGCTTCTTTTCGAGATCCTGGAACCGACTCTTGTAAGCATTGATCCGTTGCTCCAGCCCAACAAGAATGTCAGTTAATTCTTCCACCAAACACCTCAAGAAAGCATGCTTGCTTTATAGCATTGCTTGCATACTCTGTCAACATTTATTATTTAAATAATAAGTTGGTCTCATAATTTAATTTTTACACGCATGTAAAACTTTCATCTAACTCGTCAAGAAGCCTTGTTCTGACAAGAAGCATCATGTTGCACTTCGCTTAGGTCTCCGCCCCATGGTACAATCGAGCGTGTCGATTTCAGATGAACCAGCCTCAAGCCATGCCCTCCTAGAAACAGCCGTCTCAGCCGGCAAAGCAGCAGGAGCTGTTCTTCTCCGATACGTCGAGGCCGGCTTCCGGGTCGATTACAAGAATCCGATCAATCTCGTGACCGACGCAGACCGCGCGGCAGAACAGTGTGTCATCGACTATATCCGCACCCGCTTCCCAACCCATCGGTTCCTGGCCGAGGAGCGCGGTCGTGTCGAGGCAGCTCCGTCGCCCTATCTGTGGATCATTGATCCACTGGATGGGACAACCAACTTCGCGCATGGCTATCCAGCCTATTGCGTCTCCATCGGCCTCGAGCACAATGGCCGCTGCATCCTCGGTGTGATTTTCGATCCGTCTCGAGATGAACTGTTCACCGCAATCGAACATGGCGGCGCTCGGTTGAACGGTCGTCCCATCCACGTGTCCAATACGATGACGCTCGATAGCAGCCTGTTGGTGACGGGCTTTGCGTACGACATCAGAGAAACGCCTCGAAACAACCTCGATCATTTTGCCAAGTTTGCGCTCAAGGCACAGGGACTGAGGAGAACGGGTTCAGCGGCATTGGATCTCTGCTATGTGGCAGCGGGACGCTTCGACGGGTTCTGGGAAGTCCGGCTCAATCCGTGGGATATGGCGGCAGGATCGGTGATCGCCCGAGAGGCCGGAGGGAAGCTGACCGATTTCAGCGGAAAGGACCTTTCAATCTATGGGCAGGAACTCGTGGCCAGCAATGGGCAGATCCATCAAGCCATGCTCCAGGTGCTCAACCAAACCTAGGATACCCCACAGCGAACGCCCCTCATATGATGATTGGCGCCTGTTGATATACAACAAGACAGTGAAGTAGGGTAGGAAAGGTATGATCGGCTAACGAAATCAGACTGGGGCTCCCCAATGGCACGCGCAGTTCCTCCTTCCGAGCAATCGAACACGTCGCACTCAAGCGAGAATCCTACCGACCCGAGCTGGGACGTGGAATTGCTCCGCGTGCTGGTCAGTCGCCAAGGAACGCAGGTTGAAGCCCAATGGGCGATCCATCCGCAGTTGAAGCAGGACTTGCTGCCCAATGAATGGCAAGAAGTGGTGGACCTCATGACCAAAGCCACCGACATCATCGGCGATCGCTTTTCCAAAGCCCTGTCTGAAGCCGACCCCATGCCCCCAGGCAATGCCTGATTGTTCCATCACTCCTGTTCTTGTTTCTCCACTCATCAGGTATTTCGCGCGTCAGAATGGATAAGGGAGGTTGCTATGGACTCGTATTATCATTCGCATGATCTGGGAAAGTTTTCAGACATCGGAAAAGGGAACAAAGACCTGTGGGAGAAGTTCAAGGGTTACTACGACGCGGTGTTTGCCGAGGGCGCGCTCACGGAGCGAGAGAAGGCACTCATCGCCCTCGCCGTCGCCCACACAGTCCAATGTCCCTACTGCATCGATGCCTACACCCAAGCGTCGTTGGAAAAGGGATCGAGTATTGAAGAAATGACCGAAGCGGTCCATGTGGCCTGCGCCATCCGCGGCGGAGCGTCGCTCGTTCACGGCGTGCAGATGCGAAACGTGGCGGAGAAGCTGTCGATGTAGGAGGCGTCATCTCGGCCTGATCGCTCATCTGCTGCCTCGTGAATTCATGGCGGGAACTTGCGGTAACTGGCTAACCGGCAGCGGATCGGAACGGCTCAAATTCACGATCAGCCTTGGCCGCAAGGTAGAAGTCGCTCTCGGTCAGGCCGTTGATCTTATGCGTCCAGATTTCAACCTTGGTTTTCCCCCAGGCCAGATACAAATCAGGATGATGACCTTCGGCCTCGGCGACCGCGCCGACCTTGTTCACAAAGGCGAGCGCCTGAGCGAAATCCTTGAAGGTATAGAGCCGTTCAAGATGCCCTTGCGCGTTGAGTGACCAACCCCGGCCAAGTTCCTTCAGTAATGCCTGCGCACGATCCGAAGGGACCGGCGGAACACCGCCTCGACAGGGAATACATTTATTATCGGCAAGACCCATAACATCCTCCTTGCGAGAAAAGGCCAAGAAACATTGTAAAGGCGAGCTCGGTTGAGAAACAAGTTGAAGGGTAAAGGGAGATGGCTGATTACTCAACCTCGTCCGGAGCTCCACCGGACCTGGCGAGATCGTCCATTTTGATCTTATCCGGATTGAACTTCTGCGCGGTCTGGGTCATACGGTCAAGCGCGTCATCGAATGACAAGGGCGGCGCATCTTTGGGACGGAATCGAACGGGATTCACTCGGGCGACGATGAAGCTTTTGAGATAAGGACTGGTCAGCCCTTTGGCTTTGAGGGCTTCGACTTGTTTGACAATGAGGTCGTCCAGCGCCAGGACGGTCTTGGCCCGCTGCTGACGAACGCTCAGAGCGGCATGCAGCGGTTTCTGCAAAAATTCGTCTACTCGTTTCAGCACCGGATGATAGGCGCCGCCGCTGAACCGAGGTCGTTCCTCATAACAGAGCCCCAGCGTGATCAGCGCCGGCTCCTCGAACTCCAGGGCATAGGCATCTTCCGTTGCGTGATCGAGTTGTGCCAGCTCTCGATACATCCGGATCACTTCCAACGCCTTTTCGCGAAGGTTATGCGCCTTCTCGGTATTCAACGCGAGGATCTGATAGGCGGCAGCAGCTTCTGGAACCACGATCGCGATGATGCTCTTTGCCCCCAGGGTCCGCATGGCGGACAAGCGATGGTTGCCGTTCGGTGTCCAATACTTCGCCGAGTGGTCGGGTTTCGCGATTCGAACGGCGATGATGGGATCCAGAAAGCGACCGATTTTCCCGATCGCCGCTTCCAACTTTCGAACATGCGTGTCAGAGAGATTCCGTTGATAGGGTGTCGGCTCGACCAGCTCGATCGGCAATGCGGCCTGGACCAGCCAGTGTCCTCCATAGGGGTCACGATAGATCGCGAGAACTTTCCCTCCATCCTGCTCGATCGCCTGATGCAGCTCGGCCACGGCGCCCGGCGGTGCGGCAGCTTGCAACTCAACCGCTGCCAGGCCGGTGGAGGCTCCGACCGGTTTCCGACGCCGTCTCGCCCCCTTCGGCAGCGGCGCTCCTTTCGATTTCTTTTCAGCCACGGCGATATGGTAGGACAGAGCCATGGCAAAAGAAAGTCCCACGAGCAAAATCCTTCGCATCGGCCATCGCGGGGCATGTGGCCACTCGCCCGAAAATACATTGGCCTCCATTGAACAGGCGATCGCATTCCGATGCGCCTTCACTGAAGTGGATATTCAGCGAACTTCGGACGATGAGCTGGTCCTCTTGCATGATGAGCGGGTAGACCGCACGACGAACGGTCGCGGGCGTGTTTCCGAGCTGACTCTTTCAGATATTCGAAAGCTGAATGCCGGTGGCGGCCAGATGGTTCCGACGCTGGAGGAGGCTCTCGTGACCGCCAATGGACGAATTGGCCTGATTCTGGAACTGAAGACCAAAGGGTTAGCCTATGATGTCTGTGCAATGGTCCGCGCCAGCGGCTTGAACCGCTCGGTTATCTATGCATCGTTCCTGCATGAAGAACTTCAACATGTACGAAGAATTGATCCGTACGCCGACACGTTGGTCCTCTTCAAGTGGTTTTCCAAGGCTCCTGTTGCCCAAGCCATCAGGCTGCAAGCCACGCACGTGGGCCTACGCTTCAATACCGCTACGAGACGTCGGGTGAACGCACTCCACAAGGCGGGGTTGACGGTGTTCGTCTATACCGTTAACAAGCCTGCCGAAGTCAACAAGATGAAAATACTCGGTGTAGACGGCCTTATCTCGGATTTCCCTGATTGCATTTGATTAGGGGCACAAAGAGGGAAGGCTCAGAAACAGCGTGGGCGACCCTGCACTAAGGTGGGAGGTCGCCCGCGATGTGGCGCTTAGGACGCCGCAAATTTTATATTGAGCTCTGTTATCGCGGCCCGTTAGGCCCGCGCGATATCACGATACAAGATTTCCAGTCGGGGGAGACCTCGTCAATCCCGGGTGCCTGTGTTCCTCCTGCTGCCGAAGATTGTTCCGCTATCAATGGCGTTTTCCCTTAAATCCGATAAGGGTTGTGCGTGCCTCAATGGCACGGCCAGCGGACAACCGGCTAGCAGGACCGACGAGAAACCCGCCCTTGCATCGGCGGGCCTGATGGGCCAGGTGGCGTCGTATCGTCCATTTCCACCCTCCTCTCGCGATGAAGTTCACCGAGAGACCTGGATGGCAGCCGCGCGGTCTACCCGATCTCTCGAACTTCGATTGATAGATGGGCCGCCACTTCCTCACTACGCTTTTTGGGAAGCCTTGTCAAGAGGCATGCAGTTCTTTTTGGCACCGATGCGCAACGCATAACACATGCCGACCAATACAAGATCTTCGAGCGGGGAATACCACCGCAACGGCTGTGGGAAGAACGCGCCATAGCAACCACAGTTCGGAAGATCGAGTCCGCGGATAAGCGTGACGATGAGCATACATAAGGAAGGAGGAGCGCCGTCGCCCTGACACCCCGCTACACGATCCTGAGCTTGGTGAAATCCACACCTTCCGGCGCTGGGGGCGTCTTGAGTTTCATGTCTTCCAATGCATTCACGACGCGGTCCGCCACGAACAGATTGCGGTACCACTTCCGATTGGCCGGCACGACAAACCAAGGCGCACCCTTGGTGCTCGTCGCGGACATGACATCCTCAAACGCCTTCTGATAATCGTCCCACAGTTTGCGTTCTTCGATGTCCCCGGAACTCCACTTCCAGCGCTTCTCCGGATCGGCAATGCGGGCTTCCAATCGTGCTTTCTGCTCTTCTTTAGAGATATGGAGAAAGAACTTGAGCACGACCATCCCACTTTCGGTCAGCAGTTCCTCGAATTCCTTGATTTGATCGAAACGGCGCTTGACGACTTTGTCGGACACCCACCCATGGACCCGGGTAATCAGGACATCCTCGTAGTGCGATCGGTTGAAGATCCCGATGTACCCTTTGGGAGGCATCTCACGATGCACACGCCACAGAAAGTCATGGGCCAGTTCATCCTTTGAAGGAGACTTAAAGGCCGCCACGTGACAACCTTGCGGATTCACACCGGACATCACACTCTTGATCGTGCCATCTTTCCCGCTGGTATCCATCCCCTGCAACACAATGAGGAGCGAGCGGGTCGAGTTGGCATACAGCCGTTCTTGCAGTCCATCGAGCCGGGCAATGAGCTTGCTCAACTCAGCCTTGGCCTTCCCCTTCCCCTGCTCGTTTTTCTTGTACTGGCCGGTATCGTCCGGATCGAATTCCTTGAGGGAAAGTTTTTCACCGGGCTTCACACGATATCGTTTCACTTGTCCCTCTCTCGCTTAGCACCGAACACATCCGGGCGCGTCACCGTGGACCCTCCATTGGTGATGCGCACTTTCTTGAAACGGCTTGCAGGCTATGGTTGTTTTGGAGCATCCTGCGCGCAGCGGAAGCCGACGTTCGGGTCCTGCTCGGTCGGATCGCCCTTCGTGCGAAAGGAAGATCGTAGCCGATATGGTGTATTGATGTATGATCCGCCCCGCTGGACTTTTGCCGTTCCCTCGCCGGGGCCACGCGGATTGACGGCAGGACCATTGATAAAGTTGGAATAAAAGTCGGCATCGTACCAATCCATCACCCACTCATAGAGATTTCCGGCCAAATCCTGCACACCGTACGGACTTTGACCCATGTGATGATTGCCGATGATCGACACCGTCTCCGCGCCACCTTCCTTCAACCCATAAACCGCATGCACCGGCGTCGGCGGATCATTTCCCCAGGGATAGACCCGTTCGTCCGTTCCACGGGCAGCCTTTTCCCATTCCGCTTCCGTGGGAAGCCGCTTACCGACCCAGAGGCAGTACCCCATGGCATCCATCCAGTTCACCCAGCGCACGGGGCGATCGGCGTGAATCACAGGCGTCTCCTTATCCGTAAACCCCCAAGGAGGCTCGCTCTGGATAGCTTCGACGTACTTGGCAAATCGTCCGTTCGTCACCTCGAACTTATCAATATAGAACGCGTTGAGACTGACGCGATGCGCAGGAGCTTCGTCTTCGTCACCCTTCTCGCTTCCCATGACAAACTCACCGGAGTGAACCAGCATCATCGGTGCGCCATCTTTTCCAATGAGTTCGGCAAAGAGCGAGGTAGCCGTCCCCATCTGGACGGCAGTTCTGCTCATGACAGGCTTGAACCTGTCACCGGGCTTGATTTCACCGTTGGAACCATTGACATCGTGCGGTTTTCCATGGGTGGAGAGCGCATCGGGCTTCTGCAAGGTCGGCGGTGGAGAGTCCGGCTTCACGGTCCGGCTTTCCGTCGCCGTTGCAAACCCTGCCTGTAGAGAGAGGGTGACGACACCGGCAATACACGCGGTCAACATTCGTCGGACATTCATAGGTTGGCCTCGACCGATAATAAGGTACCGAAAACGCATGGTCAAATCCAGCCCATCCCGACCCTGCCCGACCCTGCCGCTCTGCGGCCCGACGACGGCACCCCGTCGAGCGTGACAGCGTCTAGCAGGCTACGGAAAATTCGGTTAATGCCAACAACATTGGCTGGAATTTTCTATATTGTCTATACGGTGGTAACGCCCGAATAACTTCAAGATGCTCAAAAAGACCTTCTTTCTCACCCGCCCACCCCGGCGCGCCAGGAGGCGCCTTTCACCGAATAATGCCGCAGCGAGCGAAGCGGCGAGGAGGTACATACCAAGCTTCGCTTGAGCCGCTCGCTTCGATCACAGGCGAGCGGATAGGTACCTTGCCTTCGCCTTGCATACGTTGCGCCTCTGAGCGACGCGAGAACGCCGCTGGCGGACTTTTTCAGCATCTTGCTAGAGTTGCACTTACCGGTCGTCCAGTGTAGCGTAGGCGCCAGCATGTCGGTCTCGATTTCTTCCGCCATCCATAAGTGCCTCCCTCTTGTCACCTGTGCCCTGCTGCTCGCTGTGGCCATCGGATTTTCCGGCTGTGGCGGCCCCTGGCGTGATACTTATTTCAAGACAGGGGTCGGTCGGCTGACACAGGAGGAGATTCGGGAGCGATTGGGTCCCCCGCACACGGCCAAGACCCCGGCGCTCGGCGGGGACAGTCTCTGGACCTATCGGTTCGCACTCAGTGAGCAGGACCTCACCACGTGGAATTCCTCGTTCGTCGCCGACGCATCTCACTCGGTCACCAGCATGATGGGCAAGGGAACAGAGACCGCCAAACCCACGTTGTATTGTTATCGGTATACATTGACGTTCTCCGAAGACAAGACCCTGAAGAACTGGAAACGTGAGGAATGCGTGCCGGGTACCCGCGAAACATTGACCGCCAAGTAGAGGATGATCGTGGCCCAAAGCGAGTGGTTTGGAATCTACAGCTCGGTCGCGTTGGACGGATTGAAGTCGCTGATCCTGTTGCTGACCTTGATCATCGTCAGGCCGCTGATCGTGCGTTGGATCGCCCACAATCCGACGCTCTCGATGGAATCGAAACGCCGGTGGGTCGTCACGACCAGAAACTCGGTCGTCTTCGCGTTTCTTATCGGTCTCGTGATTATCTGGGCTCACGAACTGCAAACCTTTGCCGTTTCGATCGTCGCCTTGGCAGCCGCTTTCGTCCTGGCGACAAGAGAGCTGATCCTCTGCTGGAGCGGGGCGGCGCTTCGAGTAGGTAGCAAGGTCTTCGCCGTCGGTGATCGGATTCAAATCGCGGGCCACCGCGGAGTGGTGCTGGACCACGATGCCTTCGCAACAAGGTTATTGGAAATCGGCCCCGGGCAATCCGCTCATCTGTACACCGGTCGCGTGACCATCTTTCCCAATAGCTTGCTGCTTACCAATACGTTGATCAAGGAAAATCCTGAGCAAGAGTATGGTCTCTATACGTTGATCGTTCCGGTCAAAAGCGATGACGACTGGCAGAAAGCCGAGCGCGCACTCTTAGAGGCTGCGAAGGCGGAATGCGCGCCGTTCATGGAAGAAGCCGCCCGGCAGATGAAGTTGCTGGAGCAGGCCAATCTTCTGGAGGCGCCTTCCCCGGAACCCCGCATCACCATCCAACTACCGGAATCCGGCAAGCTGCATCTCGTGCTTCGATTCCCAGCTCCCGATCGAGGACGATCACGCATCGAGCAAGCTATCCTGCGTCGTTATCTCATCGGAACGACCACATCCAACTGACCGGCTCAGAGAGTTTCAGCCCCGACAACGGAAGAGGGCTCCCTTCGTGGCTCGAAGGAAGCCCTCTGATGATCTCATGCGATCAGATCGACGTATTACTTCGGAAATGCCTTTGGCGCTGTGACATGTTGCCACCCTTCGCCGTTGAGTGTATGGAGAAACTCCACCAGGTCATGCCCTTCCTCAGCCGTCAGCTCCAGCGGAATGATGAGATTGTCTTGGTGGGGATTCTTGACACCACCCTGGTTGTAGAACTTCACCACCTCTTCCAGGGTCTTGAACCGTCCGTCGTGCATGTACGGAGCGCTTCGAGCGATCTCCCTCAAGGTCGGGGTCTTAAATGCGCCGAGTTCCTCAGGGTTGTGCGTGACCATGTAACGGCCAAGATCGACTCTATTGTCATCCCAGCCGATGCCGAGGTTGTGAAACTTTTCGTCGGTGAAATTGAACCCGGAGTGGCACTTGGTGCAACGGGCCTTTTCCCGGAACAGGATGAGGCCCCTCTGAGCGGCTTCCGAAATGGCCCCTGTTTCCCCTCCCTGATCGAACCGGTCCGCCGGGCTGTTGCCGGACAGAATGGTGCGCTGGAAGCTGGCAATAGCCATGCCCACCCTCTCGGTCGTGATCTTGTCATCGCCGAAGACTTGCTTGAAGAGTTTGCGGTACCCTGGGATTTTCATCATCTTCGCATTCATCACGTCATAGTTGGCAAAGCCGTGCTCGATCGGATTCGTAAACGGACCGACCGATTGATCTTCCAATGTCGCGGCCCGGCCATCCCAAAATTGGGCGCTGCTGAACACCCGGTTGAACGCCGCCGGCGCGCTGCGTCCGCCTTTCAACCCTTTGATGCCGGTCGCGACCGGCATCCCATCGGTAAAGCCCTTCTGCGCCAGGTGACAGCTCATACAGGCGATGGTGTTATCCTTCGACAGCCGCTTATCGAACACCAGTATCCGCCCCAGCTCCACCTTCTCCTTCGTCAAAGGATTATCGGCCGGAATGACCACCGCAGTCTCTTCGAGCCCGAAAGGAATCTTGAGCGTATACTCCTCCCCTTGCGCTTCGCCGAAAGAGAAGCCCAACAGCAATCCCAACACCATACACGCGCGCACAGGTATCGAATTCGTCAGTTTCCGTCTCTTTCTTCATCTTCATCTCCTCCCTACAACAGGCTATATCTGTGACTTTTGACTCCCTCCGCGAACTCACCGCTTCATCGTTCATCACCTCTGGATCCTTCTCAAGTGGATCGACCGTGCGTGGAAACCATCTCTCTCAGATTATTCCAGCAGGCTGCGAAGCATCCAGGCCGTCTTCTCGTGCACCTGCATGCGTTGAGTCAAAAGATCGATCGTCACCTGATCGGAAGCCTTTTCAGCCGTCGCAAATACATTCCGCGCCGTTCGTAGCAGCGATTGCTGCCCTTCGACCAATTGGCGGATCATGTCTTCCGCCTTCGGTACGCCCGTGGCTTCGGAGATGGACGAGAGCTTGGAAAATTGCGCATAACTTCCCGGAGCGGGATGTCCCAGAGCTCTGATCCGCTCCGCAACCAGATCGACGGCCAAAGCGAGTTCATTGTACTGCTGCTCGAACATGAGGTGGAGCGTCTGAAACATCGGCCCCGTGACATTCCAATGGAAGTTGTGCGTCTTGAGATAGAGGGTATAGGTATCAGCCAGCACTTTGGATAGCCCTTCGGCAATCGCTTTCCGCTGTGCCGGCTCTATCCCAAGATCGATCTGCGGGCTGTTGCCGGCTCCCGCTTGTGTTCGAATTTGAGTTTTCGCCATAGTACCTCCCTCCATATTAGGCCCGGCGTCCGCGCCTGTCATATCACGACTCGTCCTGCCGACTCAATCCGTAGGCAGCTCGCGGAACCGACAGGCGCTGCATTCGCAATCATGACGGCACCGCATGCCTCGTCGAGGTCTACGTCCCAGTCGCTTGTTGCTCTGGACGACTTTTGTTAGGATGTGCCGACTCATTGGAGAGAGTTTGGGATGAAAATTGCGACGTTCAACGTCAATTCATTGCGCAAACGTTTGCCGATCGTGCTCGAGTGGCTCGATCGGCATCAACCGGATGTCCTATGCCTCCAAGAAACCAAGGTGCAGGATAGCGAATTTCCATTGCTCGCGCTGGCACCCAGCGGGTATGAGATCACGTTTAGAGGAATGAAATCCTATAACGGGGTGGCGATCCTCAGCCGAAAGAAGCCGGATGCAGTTTTCTACGGTTTCGACGATGGAGGAGACCTGGAGGACTCTCGCTTGCTGCGCGTGATCGTCGATGGGATTCCCATCGTCAATACCTACGTGCCGCAAGGGTTCGAAATCGATTCCCCGAAGTATGCCTACAAGCTCGCCTGGTACGAACGACTACGGAGCTACTTCAACGCACACCTTTCACCGGAATCCCCGGCTATCTGGTGCGGAGATATGAACGTGGCCCCACGTCCCATGGACGTCCACAGTCCGGAGAAACATCTGAACCATGTCTGCTACCACGAGGCCGCGCGCAAGGCTTATGAACACACGGTCGCCTGGGGATTTCAGGATGTCTTTGTGAAACTCTACCCGACACGTCAACAATACACATTCTGGGACTACCGTGCGCCGAGCTCACTGGAGGCCAACAAGGGATGGCGCATCGATCATGTGATGGCCACGACACCATTGGCCGAAAAATGCGTCAAGACGGATGTGGACGTCGAGCCGCGGCGAGCGAAAGAGCCTTCAGACCATACTTTTTTGTGGGCCGAGTTTTCGATCTAACTGCGCGCGCGACGCCCAATCCGACCACGCACATGGATTCCACGACGCTCAGGTCCGGCCAAAGAAAAGGCCCGTCTGCTAGGCTGCCTTGGCTCGCATATGGTTGCTGCGATTCTGCTCAATCAAGGGATCAATGATCAGGCCGCAATTGAGACAGCGCAGAATGATCGTACTGGACGACACCGCCGGTTGGCGCTCGTGGACCATCAACCCTTTGCATTTGACACAGGTCATTTGGTGTCCCTCCTTGCCGATATCGATTGAGAACGATATGTAACATGCTTAGATTAACGGCATGTTAACCGTTAGTTAAAACTCTCTAATTGCCGCGCTTACCATGACGCCACAACCAAGTGTGGGCAATCACGAGTTACAACATTCGCCTGATGATATAGAGCACGAAGGACCAAGTGATAACCGACGACGTGGTGACCGTGGCCGTCGTGGGAGCCGGTGCGGCAGGACTGACCAGCGCGATCGCTACAGCGAGAGCTCTGGCAAAAGGCGGAGTGCCCGGGCAGGTGCTTCTGCTGGACGGAGCCAAGCAGATCGGCGCGAAGATTCTGGTCTCAGGCGGCGGGCGTTGCAACGTGACGCACGAGGTCGTCACTCCAAAAGATTTTTTCGGGAATCGAAACATCATTCGAAATATTCTCGCTGCGTTTTCGGTTGAACACACCATCACGTGGTTTGTTTCGTTAGGTGTTGAATTGAAACGCGAGGAGACGGGCAAGCTATTTCCCGCTACTGATCGTGCGCGCACCGTCCTTTCCGCATTGCTCGCTGACGCCCGAAAGGCCGGCGTCATGATTCGTCCGGACCATCGGGTGAGTGAGGTCGTGCCGTCCGGCACAGGATTCCTTGTGCAGCATAGTCACGGGACGACGCGCGCCTCTCGAGTCATTCTCGCCACCGGCGGTCAATCGGTGCCGAAAACGGGTAGTGATGGATTCGGGTATCGACTGGCTCGTTCCCTCGGCCATCATGTGACCTCGACGGTGCCGGCCCTCGTTCCCTTGGCACTCAATGCCTCCATGTTTCACGCAACGCTCTCAGGCCTATCGCATGACGTGGAGCTGACCACGCTGGTGGATGGTCGAAAAGTGGATCAACGGACAGGGAGTCTGCTCTGGACCCATTTCGGAATCAGCGGCCCCGTCGTGATGGACGCGAGTCGCTTTTGGACTCTCGCGACGAATCAGGGCGCGCAGGTTGATCTGTACGGCAACTTCGTTCCAAGCCGGACAGTAGAAGAACTGAAAGATTGGTTTATCGCCCTCGCCGCTGAGCATCCCAGACGTTCTTTGACACGAACCCTGTCGTTGCTCGTCCCGGACCGATTTGCCGAATCACTCTGTCGCCATCTTTCTTGCGATCCACAGCACATCACCGCTCAGGTCTCGCGCGCCGATCGAGATCGGTTGTTGAACGGTCTGAACAGATTCCGATTTCCAATCGAGGCAGACCGAGGATGGAATTTCGCGGAAGTCACGGCCGGTGGCGTACCGTTGGAAGAAATCGACTATCGGACTATGGAATCGAAGCTGGTTCCTGGACTCTATCTAACCGGAGAGATGCTGGATTGCGACGGCCGCATCGGGGGCTTCAATTTTCAATGGGCATGGACGACCGGATGGTTAGCGGGGCAGTCAGCGGCGAGGAGCCTTCTCGCTGCAAAGACGCCCTCGCAGAACACATGACCGCTTGGCATGTTCTCCCTTCAACTCCTGTGTCTTGAGTCAAGGTCACCACACGCCCGCTTCTGCCTCGGAACAAACCTTTGCTCTCGGAAGGACTTTATAAGCCACGTCTCCTTCCTTTATCGTCGGCTCATCGGAAGACACCGTCGTAACTTGAATCTTTTCTTCAGTGGGGGCATCGTCGCGAGTCCGCAAGACACCTTCACGATTCAACATCTTCACCACATTCGTGCGTGAGACAATCGGGGGATACTGTCTGAATTGATCTGCCGACACATACGGTACCTGGATGGTCACAGGGCGGTGCTTGACATAGATGAACTCACGCAGGTTATCGTCGATGGGCGTCTTCAAGCTGACGACCACTGAGCTCTCCGCCGGAACAGCCGCAATCGAGATGACATACAAGGGCTTCACGTCGGGCGGGGCCTCCTTTTGTCCGGTGGCCACAAGATTCGGGGTCGTCAACAGCTGTGTCGACTGATTGATGGCGGGAGATCGGACACCAACCCGCAAATTCGTGATGCCGCGATCGGACACATTCTCGAGCAACAGCTTCATGAGCACCCAGGCTTGCGGATCAGGCGCCGTGGCGCGACCGCTCGGGACGGATTGCTCGGCCCGGTGGATGCTGCAGTTGGACACCAGATTACGTTTCTCGAAGAAATACAGTGTATTCATGCCCTGCGGCTGGACACCCCGTTCATACGTATAGAACGACACTCCGACATGAATCATCGTCGGTCTGAACCAGTTCACGACCGTCGGGAGGACAAACGGGACAAAGGCCGCAAACAGGCCGAGAATGGCAATCTTACTGAGGATGCTTTGCCGCCAGAACCAATTCCAGCACGTTTTCAGGATTCCCACGAAAAACCCTCCCCTACGATCTTCCGTCTTGCCTACGATCACCATACCCTCTTGTAGGAAGTCCCGACAAGGGAGAAGCATGCTCGCCTTCCAATCTCAGCTTGCCCCGTCCGCTTGTACCGCCAGGAGTCATGGCCGAATGAGGTTGAGGCTACCAAAGTCAAATTGACCTTGACCGCCGCCTCTTCAAGACGCCATGCTGCAAGCTGGCGTGCTGATGGGTGAATGGGCTCATGGAAGATCTATGTCAGAAAGAAATCCAGCAGAAAGCCCTCAAGAAACACTTCGGGGGATCTCGGTCCGATGGAAGATCTTGCAAGTTCTCGGCGCCGTCCTTATTGCGATGGGCCTCTTCGTTGATTGGCCGCCTCCAACAGATCCCAATCTGCCAGACACGTCATCCTTCCTGATCATCCTGGGCGGGCTCCTCGGCGCGGCGGGCTTCTTCGTTGCCTTCCGACACGAGTAGCGCGCAACCAGCAAATTTCTTCACCCAGCCAGGGCTTTATCTAGTCGATGTTGCATAATCGGTCATGTTACTAATGAGTAAGATCTATCATTTCTACAATTCATGGATCATCCCAGGAGGACAATATGAAAACCAGCGCGGCCCTCTTCATTCCGATGCTTGTCATGGGCGGAGTCTCTTGCGGTCCGACCACCGACACTCTTCAAGCCCCATTTGACATTACGTCGAGCACCTCACCCGGCAACAGCGGGCCCACCGGTCCTGCCAAGGCTCGTCAGCAATTGGAACGGTTCGTGGCCTATACCTTTGATAGCGTGAGCGGCGATATTGCGCGGGGCAATGGCGAATATCTGACCTCGCTAGCGGTCCTAGCGGGTGTGCCGGCCGCGTCGCAGACCGCGTTCCGCGCGGAGATGCAGAGCGGCTATGTCTTGATGTCCGATCCTAATTTGTCGCGCAAAGAAGTTGTGGCGCTGGTCGTGGACCGCGCCTGGTCGGCCGGCTACGGACGGACTGCCGGGGGGCACAACCCTTCCCAGATGAGTGGCTCATAAGACAAGCTGGGACGGGGCCTAAAGATCAGCTCCCACAGCGCATGACCCGGCTTCAATTAGAGCAAGTAGAGCGAGCGGCCTAGCAGAATGCGCAAAAAGGCCCCCGGCGGCGTTCTGTTTGCATCGTAGGACAAGTTACCGACTTCCCACCTGGAGCTGGACCGCGCTCACACCATACGGACTAAAGAAGGCCAGCACCTTGTCACCCACCTTAAACTGAGCGGCGAGTTGAGTTTGCTGCGTCAGATTCAGAATATGGAGCTGCCCTTTCTCGTCTCGAATGACCATCGTTCCTGGGATACCGACTGTCATGGTTACAACTTCTCCTTGTACCGGAGGAAGTGCGAGAGCGGAATCGGGTAGGGCGACGATTGTGATGACCAGGAGCAGGAGAGCGCCCAGGGCGCTGTGTATAGGCCGGTGCATGGCGACGTGTCCTCTCTCTTCTGGGCTGACGGTCAGTTACCACCCCAGCATCATCCTTGTTGATCGGTAATCTCAGCACTGACCGGTTTTCCGTCATTGTACCAGGATGTCGGGCACTTAGCAGGCTGCTGAAAAACTCATTCTGCCCACTGTAGCCGTCACGGATATCGAGGTGTGAGACGACGGTGAACGGCCATGCAGGATGCGCAAAAAGGCTGTCCGGCAAGGCCGCAGCGAGCGAAGAGGCGAGGCGTACGCTTCGGTACGTTGAGCCTCTGAGCGATGCGAGAACGCCGCTGGCGGCCTTTTTCCGCATCCTGCTAAGCATACACCTCGAAGAGTAGACTCCAGGCTATCTTAGCTGGGACCGGGAGGATCCTCGCGATCTTCTCCGGTGAGGACGTCGGCTTCTTGCGCTTCAAGTGCCTGCAACTCGGTCAACACACTCTGTAGCGCCTGCCGGCGTTGCTGCAGTCCCTTCTTCGGAATGTCCCGGGCCAATGGTTCCTGAGCTGATTCCGGCAAATTTACCAGCGCTTCAGCCTCCCCCACGGTGGCATATTTGTAAGATTCCACATACCGATGATTGGCGCCGTATATTTTGATCAGGATGTCTTCTGTATCGGCGTCAAACTGATCGAAGGCGGGATTCACGGCCGTGTGGTGAGCGAGACTTTCGAGCTTACCGATCTGCGACTTGAGCGCATCGCTTCGGGATTGCGCATGATACATAGAATTCACGTCAGTCATAACATCGTCTCCTTCCCTATTGGTCTTCCTATACCTTCTCTCACGGGACGGAGTAGCTAGGCATTCCCCTAGAAAATAAGGGCGCATCATAATCCTTTGCCTACATCTAAAAGCGAGCCGAGCCTTTATAGTAAGATCGCACTGTCGAGCTATGGGCAGACCAACCATGATCACGTCCACATTCTGTTTGCTTCAAGGGATAGGACGCGCCACCGAACGGCGGCTGTGGCGTGAAGGGATCACCACCTGGTCTGATTTTCTCGCGGCCTCAGCCATTCGCGGCATGAGCGCAGGCCGGAAGGCGCTCTATGACGAGGGTGTCTCGGACGCCCGCGCGCATTATTTGCAAGACGATGCGCGATACTTCGGCGTGGTCCTGCCTCAGCGGGAACAATGGCGGCTCTATGAATGGCTTCGTGAACGCGCGATGTACCTGGACATCGAAACGGATTCGTTTGGACAGATCACCGTCGTGGGATGCTATGGTCATGGCCGATTTACCTCATTCGTTCGAGGTGAGTCGCTGGATCAGCGGCGCCTGTCGGATGAATTGTCGCAGTACGATTTACTGGTGACGTTTTGCGGGACGACGTTTGATGTGCCGATGTTGCTCGCGCAGTATCCGAGCCTCCCCTTGGACCAACCACATATCGATCTCTGTTTTATGGGTCGCCAACTCGGGTATCGCGGCGGACTCAAGGCGATTGAAGCGCAGCTGGGGATGACTCGCTCTGAAGATCTGCACGGTTTGAATGGTCATGATGCGGTGCTGCTGTGGAATCGATGGCGGCACAGCCACGATGAGAACGCCAGAGCACGGCTGCTCGGCTACAATGAAGCGGATTGCGTGAACCTGGAGCGGCTGGCCGATACCTTCTACTGCGAGATGGTCCGCCGGTTAAGTTGATACCGAGTCAACTGTTGGATAATTGGAGACAGGTTGTACAATGACCGTGGAGCGATCGATACCCCCGCGTTGCCGTCCGATTCACCCATCCGCTCAATAACCTGCCGTCATCAAGGCGAACACTACAGCGGCTATCACGACAATCGCAATAGCGATCAACATGAGCGGCGGATGAGCACCAAACATTCCAGGCATGGGCTCTCCCTGGTTTGAGGATTGTGGGCTCAAGCCTAGCTCTTATCGTTGCCGGGTGTCCAGTAGTAGACGTGACGGTTGATGGGTCTCCAAAGTAAACCCCTCGGCATTCACGGCCGCATCGCGTGGAGCACGCTCGCCGCGCTTAAATCAGGCTATACGATTGCTTACAAGCCTCTTTGGATCGACGGTTGATACAGATACTTCTGGAAGCCCGCGAAGACCTTGCCGATCTCTTCCGGCTTGCCCAGGTCGGCCACGGCGTCGGCGATGGAGTTGTGGTACTTGAGCCGCAGCAGCGGCGTGAGCTTTTCCTGGTCGAGTTCCTCGCACGCCGACGCTCACGTAGTGCGAGAGCACGAAGTCGAGGAAGGCCTGCTGCTTGCTGTTGAAGTGCGTGCTGATCTCGACCTTGGCCTCGTGCGGCCCGCTCCTCGCGGGTGAGCGGCGGCAAGCGCGTAGGCGACGTGGGCCAGCACGTCGAACAGGTCGCTCTTCTCGGCGTCGATGATCTTCTGCATCTCGGCCAGCTGCTCGCTGCCGAAGCCCTTCTCGGCCAGCCCTGCAAGAGCTTCTGCGCGCGTGTCCGGCGCGCTCCAGAGGGCGCGCAGTTCGGCTTCGTCCTTGAAGAACTCCGGCAGCTTGCCGAACAGCATTTCCATGAACTGCTGCGCCGACATCGGCGTGCCGTCGGGATGCCAGAAGCGTCGTCACCATCATGTGCTGGATGGTGCGCGCCTTGCCGTCGGCGAGCTTGACCTTGATCTTCTGCCGCTTGCGCGTATCCGGCAGGCGTCTCGTGCACCTCGGTCGGCCGGATCGGTCGGCTGGCACCGGTCTTCGCGGCTCGGTCCTTCGGTTCCGGCTCGATCGGCTCGCCGTCCCACTCCGGATCGCTGAAGTGGTGGTGCGCCTTCACGAAGTCGTAGATCGTGAAGTAGTCCTTGCCGTCGTAGAGCCGCGTGCCGCGCCCGATGATCTGCTTGAACTCGATCATCGAGTTGATCGGGCGCATCAGCACGATGTTGCGGATGTTGCGGGCGTCCACGCCGGTGGAGAGCTTCTGCGACGTGGTCAGGATCGTCGGGATGGTCTTCTCGTTGTCCTGGAAGTCGCGCAGGTGCTGCTCGCCGAGCGCGCCGTCGTTGGCGGTGACGCGCTGGCAGTAGTTCGGGTCCTTGCTCGTCTTCATCTGGTTGATGAGGTCGCGCACGGCCAGCGCGTGATCCTGCGTGGCGCAGAAGACCAGCGTCTTCTCGTTCTGGTTGATCTGCTCCATGAACATCTTCACGCGGTGCGCTTCGCGCTCCTTGATCTCGATGATCTTGTTGAAGTCGGTTTCCGTGTAGCGCTTGCCGGCTTCGATCTCGCCCTCGATCAGCTGTGTCGTCCGGCGTGTAGACGTACTCGTCGAGCGTCGTGGAGATCTGCTTCACCTTGAACGGCGTGAGGAAGCCGTCGTTGATGCCGTCCTTGAGCGAGTAGATGTAGACCGGCTCGCCGAAGTAGGCGTAGGTGTCGACGTTGTCCTTGCGCTTGGGCGTGGCGGTCAGGCCGAGCTGCACGGCCGGGGCGAAGTATTCGAGGATGCCGCGCCAGTTGCTCTCGTCGTTCGCGCCGCCGCGATGGCACTCGTCGATGACGATGAAGTCGAAGAAGTCCGGCGGATACTCGCCGAAGTAGGGCGAGGGCTTGCCGTCCTTCGGCGGGCCGCTCATGAAGGTCTGGAAGATCGTGAAGAACAGGCTGCCGTTCTTCGGCACCTTGCCCTTCTTGCGGATGTCGTCCGGCTCGATCCGCACCAGCGCGTCCTCGGGGAAGGCGGAGAAGGCGTTGTAGGCCTGGTCGGCGAGGATGTTGCGGTCGGCGAGGAACAGGATGCGCGGGCGGCGCGTCGGCTCGCGGCTCAGGTTCCAGCGGCTGTGGAACAGCTTCCAGGCGATCTGAAAGGCGATGAAGGTCTTGCCCGTGCCGGTGGCGAGCGTGAGCAGGATGCGCTGCTTGTCCGTCGGCGATGGCCTCCAGCACGCGCTCGATGGCGATGTCCTGGTAGTAGCGGCTCTGGAAGTGAGCCGCCCTTGTCCTCGAAGGGCACGGCGGCGAAGCGGTCGCGCCAGGCGTTCGCTTCGGCGAAGGTCAGGTTCCAGAGTTCGTCCGGCGTGGGATAGCGCGGCAGCTCGCCTTCCTTGCCCGGTCTGCATGTCGATGCCGTAGATGCCCTGGCCGTTGGTGGCAGTAGGCGAAGCGGACGGCCAGCTTGCCGGCGTAGTTCTTGGCCTGCGCCACGCCTTCGGTCAGCGCTTCGTCCCACGCCTTGGCCTCGATGACGGCCAGCTTGGTGTTGCGATAGACCAGCACGTAGTCGGCGGTGAGCGGCTTGCCGCGCCGCCCGTGGCCTTCGATGCGGCCCAGCGTGATCGGATACTCGCGCCGGATGCGGCTGCCTTCGACGACGCCCCAGCCCGCCGCCTGCAGCGCGGGATCGATGTGCTCGGCTCTGGTTTCGGCTTCGTTCATGGCAGCAAGGCCTCTCTGCTTGACCGAATTGACGTGATTGACCTCAGTGTCATCGCGGTCAACATGGTCAATGCGGTCCCTCTTGTCCCATCGGCCTCGTTCCTTTGCAGTCAGGGAAGGCGGAGCAGCCCCAGAACTGCCCGGTTGCGGAATTGCGCCGACGCATGAACTTGCCGCACAGCGGGCACTCCGGTGACGCGAGCTTGGCCTGTTCCCGCGCTTCGATGCGTTTGGCGGTGAGCCGCTCGTTGAACCCGCCGGCTTCCTCAAAGGTCTTGCCCTGTGCTTCAATCTGGCGCTTGAGCATCGTCGGGTGCGCCCGATAATGATGAGCATGGCGTTGGCCACGACCACCACGTCGTCGGCATCGAGCCACGCAGCGTACTTTTTCCGCTGTTCCAGGGTGTGCTTCGCCGACTCGTAGACCATGTCATCCTCAAATGGCGCCGGATCCAGCGAGACGGCATTCACGGCTTTGGCGTCCGGCGAATGCACTGACCAGGGGAGCCGGCCCGGTCGAGAATCACGATCTCATAGTCGCCGCGCAGTTCGCTCAAACTGGCCCGCGCCACGTCCGTGAGTTTCATCTCGGTATCCTTGGACGTGGCGGAACGCTCCGACCCTTCGATGATGTTCTGTCGTCCGCTGCGCGCAGCCTGCGTCATCTGATCATACTGCCGCCCCTTCGGATCGTAGAACTTGGCGCCCGCTTCGCCTGCCGCATGCGTGAGAAAACGCTCGGCAAAACCGCAGCGTCTCGATCTGGATGATCGTCGCCAGCGTGAAGGAGTGCAGTGTTCCTGAATCCGCCGTGCTTATCGAACAACTCAACCATGGCGCCCGGGTTCCTCTCTCGCCCATCCCGTCGTTCACCAACCACTGCGTCGCATCGAGCTCCCTCAGATCGACATCCGGATTCCTAACTGAGCAAGTGCACATCGCTCATCTTCCTACAGTTCTCCGGTGAAGGCTTGGTGCAGCAGCGACTTCTTCAACTCGTCCAGCGCGGCGAGCTTTTGCTGGTAGATGGATTCGAGGCGTTGGGTTTCTTCGTCGAAGTTCATCGAGCGTCTGCAGCAATCGTTGCTTGTTCGGCAGAGGTGGCAATGCAATCGGAAGTCTTGAATTCGCCGCAGTCATGATTCGAGCTCTGCGTTGCGCCGCATCCGTGATGTACTCGATCGAAGCTTCTGAATGCTGCTCGAAGTAGAACACGAAGAATCGATGGGTCAGCCATGTTCTCGAATGGTGATCACGATCATGCGCGTGGCAGTTCACCCAAGTATTCTGCCGTGACACTGAGACAGCGATCGACGTCGACCGTTGACCAGCAAGTATCACGTCACCAGTCTTCAGAGATCGTGCATCTGTGATTGTCGTCGAAGATGTAGACTTCCGTCGACATAGTCGCGCGTATGCCACGATGCTCCGTAGTACGGATATTCGCCTCTGCTCTTCGACGATCACTCTTCAGTGATCGGTCAACATCGCGCATTGCTGTGACCGCAGTGATCAGTCGAACATCTCGCTCAAGCGTCGTCTCCACCCACCCCTCGCCGCGCTGGGTGAAGACGGATTGGAGGTGGCTTTCGAAGAGGGCGCGGGCGTTTTGGAGGTTCTTTTCGGCGTTGGCTTTGGCGGTGGCGATGCCCTCAAACGCTTCGTCGAGGATGCCGACGATCCGCTGCTGTTCGGGGAGCGGGGGAACGGGAATTGTCAGATCGCTCAGATTGCTCGCGTTGAAGTCAGCTTGTGCGCTGACCGCTGCCGTCCTTGCATCGCTTGCCAGTAACTCGTCGAGTCTGAAGAGTAGTAGTAGAGAAACTCGCGGATCAACTTGCTTTGGTCGCAGGACACGAAGTCGCATCTGATCGCGAATCGATCCGTCGGTCGCTTCCGACAGATACGCGAGCTTGCCGAAGCATGCGCCGACCGTTCGCGAACAAGACAGTCGCCGTTCGCGAAGCATGTACTTGCGCAGCTCTTCGACAGTCGCTTCGCTGAGTATGATGCTCGCTCGTCCGAATCGAACGTCGATCGTCTCGACATTCGTCGATCGCAGATGAATCGCCGTCGCCGATCGCGTCTGATCTTTGGACGCGCGTGCCGTCTGCCGATCTGAATGGCACACATCTCGCCAAGCGTCTTTGTCTGCCATCCGTTCTTCATAGCAGCGCCTTGATGTTCGCCAGCACCTCCGCGCTCTCGGCGTCCAGCGCGGCGATTTCGTCCATGATCTCCTGCGGGCTGCGGTGCGTCGACTTCCTCGCCGCCGTTCGGGTTCTTCACGGAGAGGTCGAAGGTCGTCTGGTCGATGCTCTTGGCGTCCACGCTCCACGCTCTTGGGCGAGTCGGCGAAGGTCTTTTGCAGCTTCACGAACTCGGCGAGGTCGTCGTCGTTGAGCGGGTTGGTCTTGCCGAGGTTGCGGCCGGGGTCGAGCTGGTAGAACCAGACCTTGCGCGTCGGCGCGCCTTTCTCGAAGAAGAGCACCACGGTCTTCACGCCCGCGCCCTGGAACGTGCCGCCGGGGCAGTCGAGCACGGTGTGCAGGTTGCAGCTTTCCAGCAGCAGCTTGCGCAGGCTGACCGAGGCGTTGTCGGTGTTGGAGAGGAACGTGTTCTTGATGACCACGCCGCCGCGCCCGCCGGCCTTGAGCATCTTGATGAAGTGCTGGAGGAACAGGAACGCGGTCTCGCCGGTGCGGATGGGGAAGTTCTGCTGCACTTCCTTGCGCTCCTTGCCGCCGAAGGGCGGATTGGCCAGCACCACGTCGTAGCGGTCCTTCTCCTGAATGTCGGCGAGGTTCTCGGTGAGCGTGTTGGTGTGGAGATGTTCGGCGCTTCGATGCCGTGCAGGATCATGTTCATGATCGCGATGACGTAGGCGAGCGACTTCTTTTCCTTGCCGTAGAAGGTGCGCGTCCTGGAGCGTCTTGAGGTCCTTGGTGGTGAGGCTTGCCTTGGCCTTCAGGTAGTCGAACGACTCGCACAGGAAGCCCGCCGAGCCGCACGGCGCCGTCGTAGATGCGCTCGCCGATCTTCGGCTGCACGACCTGGACGATGGCGCGGATGAGCGGGCGCGGGGTGTAATACTCGCCGCCGTTGCGCCCGGCGTTGCCCATGTTCTTGATCTTGGCTTCGTAGAGGTGCGAGAGCTCGTGCTTCTCGGTCTGCGAGCGGAAGCGCAGCTCGTCGATGTGGTCGATGATCTCGCGCAGGTTGTAGCCGCTCTGGATCTTGTTCTTGATCTCGCCGAAGATCTCGCCGATCTTGTATTCGATGGTGTTCGGCCCGCTGGCCTTCTGCTTGAAGCCGTGCAGGTAGGGGAAGAGCTTCTGGTTGACGAAGTCGCGGAGGTCGTCGCCGGTCAGCGCCTTGTTGTGGTCGAGCTTGCCGTCCTTGCCCTTGGGCGCGGCCCAGCTTTCCCAGCGGTAGGGCTTGTCGAGGATGAAGGCTGTACTTCTTGCCCTCCAGCGCCGCTTCGTCGGCCTTGTCCTGCTCCAGCCCGTCGAGGTATTTCAGGAACAGCAGCCAGGAGGTCTGCTCGGTGTAGTCGAGCTCGGTGGTGCAGCCGGCTTCTTTCCAGAGGACGTCGTCGATGTTCTTGAAGGCTTGTTCGAACATGCGGATGGTTCTCCCCGGCAGCTGTAGGAAAATTAGCGCCGAAGCTTACCCGTTTTTTCAGGAAGAAACCACGTCCCATAAGGGGGAGGTAGCGCTACCCTCGGCAGACTTAGGACAAGGGGACTGGGCGGGTAAGCGGGAAGGTACGTCGTCAACGATCACTCGTCAACCGCCGGAGATGCCTGTTAATGAGATCGGACATAGATACGAGGTCTATCAGCCGCTGAAAACTTCTGTCACTCGACAACCCACCGGCCATGGGCTTTGATCGCGTCATACATGGCATCGGGGGCCAGGTCGGCTCCGTTCGTCCATTGCACCGCCCCCATGACCACTTGAGCCTGAGCAAAGACGGCCGGATCGCGTAGCGGCTCGAACACCGTACCGTTGGTGCCGGCATTGTTGAGAAAGCTCCGCAGATCTACCTCTCCCCTGGTACCATCGACAAACGTCACATCTAGTCGAAAGTCCGGCATAGCGGTCACTGCAACAACACGCCAAGGCACGACATGCCGAATGGCTGGTTCTACGTCAGAGGGGCGATCGGCTTGGGAGATTTGAGTTGGCTGCATAAATTCCAGTCCTCCATCAATTCATCTCGATGGTCACTTGCCCATTCCAGGACCAACCCCATAGCGCGACGAGGCAGTGTTCCTCGTAACACACGCAGATCCCGCAGATCGAAGATAGCCTCATGTTCTCCATACAGTGCGTGGAAATGCGGGGGATTATGTTCCCGCCAGAACATTTGGATAACGATACCATAGAAGATGCTGATCGTCGGCATGGTAAATCTCTATATGCCAGTGACGTTCATTATCCCGAAAAGATACCGGTTTCTCACCAAGAAATCACTCCGTTATCTGGTGAGTTGGCTGCAACGAACGTTCGCCCGGGCTGCACCGTTGATCTGAAGGATACGGCTGGAGGGAGAAACCCCAAGCTTACGGGCTAAGCAGCGTGAGATGCTTGTCGAGCGTCAGACCTTGACCGGACAGGTTCAGGATTGAGCCTGGTCGAGATCGAAGGCCGAGTGGAGAGAGCGCATGGCCAGTTCGAGGTATTTCTCCTCGATCACGCACGAAATCTTAATCTCCGAGGTGCTGATCATCATGATATTGATGCCCTCTCGGGATAGAGACCTCGAACGTTTTCGCCGCCACGCCTGAGTGCGAGCGCATGCCCACTCCAATCAACGAGACTTTGGCAATGGCTTCGGTGACCGACACGGACTTGGCCTCGATGTCCTTCGCCACGGCTTGAATGAGCGGCACGGCCTTCTTGAGATCGGCGCGGGGCACGGTAAAGGAGAGGTCCGTCAGGGCCGCCTGGCTCATGTTCTGGATGATCATGTCGACGTTGATATGGGCTTCCGCGACGGGTCCAAAAATCCTGGCGGCGATCCCCGGCTTGTCCGGCACTCCGATGACTGTAATCTTGGCTTGATTACGATCTCCGGTTACGCCGGCGATGGCCGCCGCTTCCATATCCGTATCTTCCTTCGTCACAAGCGTTCCCTTCCCTTCTTTAAAGCTGGAATTGACTTCGACCGGGACATTGAACTTGGCCGCAAACTCGACGGATCTGGTTTGCAGAACTTTGGCGCCGAGGCTGGCCATTTCAAGCATCTCTTCGTACGCAATCTTGTCGATCCGCCTCGCTGCCGGCACAATATTGGGATCGGCTGTATAGACCCCGTCGACGTCGGTGAAGATGACGCACCGATCTGCTTTCAACGCTGCCGCCAGCGCAACGGCGGAGAGGTCCGACCCCCCGCGACCGAGCGTCGTCACATCGGACTGTTCGTTGATGCCTTGAAAGCCGGCTACGACCGGGATGACGTCCTGCTTCAACGCCTCCTTGATACGATCCGCCGTGACTCGCGCGATCCGTGCTTTGGTATGGGCACTATCGGTAATGATGCCGACCTGGCGGCCTGTAAAGGACCGGGCATTGATCCCTCGTCCCCGCAATTCCATCGACAGCAGCGCGATAGTAGTCCGCTCTCCCGTCGAGAGCAGCATGTCCAATTCGCGTTCGTCTGGAACAGCGGTCACTTCATGGGCGAGCGTGAGCAGTCGATCCGTCTCCCCGCTCATCGCCGAGAGGACGACGACAACCTGATTCCCCTCCCGCTGTGTGTGAGCCACACGGTCGGCGACCCTGTGTATTCGCTCAACCGTTCCAACGGACGTCCCGCCGTATTTCTGGACGATCAGCGCCACGGTCGTCAGCTTTTTGAGAAGAACTTATTGACGAACTTCGTGGCATCACGGGTAGGCATGTTCATGGCAAGTGCGTCAGCCTCGGTGAAGCGACGACCGACAATCCCGGACTCTTTTCCGCCACTTTCACCAAACGCGTAGACCGCCGGGCTTTCGATGCCGGCGGCATGATCACAGATCACGAGGAAACGATAGGGACCTTGTTTGGCCAGCCCTTCGACGAGCGGACCGACTACGTCACGATCGAAGTCCTCAATACCGCGAACCTTGGCCTTGATATCAGTTCCGTGTATCACCTCGTCCGTCAATTCAGCATGAACGTACACAAAATCTTTCTTGCCTAATTCCTCCAGAGCCACCGTCGCCTTGGCGCGGGGATCGCCGTCGGCCAGCCTCTCAGGATCCACCGCTTCGAGCCCCGCGCTAATCCCTACACCACGATAGACGTCACTGGTCGCCACGACCGCTCCTGCAATGTTATATTTTTCCGCCAAGCTGGGCCACATGACCGCCCGCCCTTCACCCCAGAGCCAGACACAGTTGGCCGGTTTCTTTCCGGCGGCGATCCGTTCTTCGTTAATCGGATGATCGCGCAAGATGAAATAGGCCGCATCCATCAACTGGCGTAGAATATCGGCTCCATCGCCTTTCGGTAAGGCATCCGCGATGGATTGACCAAGTATCGTCTGCGGATCAGTGCAGATCGCTCGCGGCTTCCCCTTCACCCATACCATCAGGTGGCGGTGACCCGCCCCCGGATAGAATTGGATGGTCTCCGAACCGAGCTGCTCATTGATCGCTTCGATCAATTCGCGGGCGTCCTCCGTCTCGATTAAGCCGGCCGTTGCATCATCCATGATGACGTGCGGACCTAATTTTTTGATCTCACCACCCTTCCCGCTCTCCGGCGCCACGGTGACCATCGTGCAGCGGTACACGACGTCCTGTTCCGTGCCGGACACGCCCAAACTTGCCGCTTCAAGCGGTCCAGGGCCTGGATAAAACTTCTTGGGATCGTACCCGAGGATCGCAGTGCCGACCAATCCACCTCCCTGATGAACCCCGTCGGTGGGAATCAGCAGCTGACCCAGTTCTCCGCTCTGCGCCAGACGATCAAGATGGGGAGTCGCGGCCGCTTGGAGGGGTGTCTGACCGCCCAGTTCCTCTTGTGGGTGATGGGCCATTCCACCGGCATGCACAATCACATATTTCATGAGATCCACACGTCTCTCAGACTTTCAACAGACGGGCAACGTCCTCGCGCGTCGCCTTGACGGTCACCGGTTGCTTGGACACGCTGATTGCCGTATCGGCATCCTTCAAACCATGCCCTGTAAGCGTGCATACGACGGTCTCTCCCTCCCGTAGAATTTTGGTTCGATGCAGCTTGGCGACGCCGGCGACGGACGCGGCCGAAGCCGGCTCGCAAAACACGCCTTCCGTGGCTGCGACCGTCGTGTAGGCTTGGAGAATCTCCTCATCCGTGACCATATCGATCGTGCCGGCGGATTCCTCCACGGTCTTCAAGGCCGTAGACCAGTTGGCGGGATTCCCGATTCGAATGGCTGTCGCGATCGTCTGCGGTTGTTCGACGACTCTGCCCAACACGATCGGCGCGGCGCCGGCGGCTTGAAATCCCATCATGCGAGGCACTCGCCTTGTCTGATTGGCCGCGCGATACTCTTGGTACCCCTTCCAATAGGCCGTGATATTCCCGGCATTTCCGACCGGCAGGACATGAAGAGTCGGCGCGTCGCCGAGTTGATCGCACACCTCAAAGGCCGCGGTCTTCTGACCCTCGATCCTGAACGGATTCACCGAGTTCACTAATTCGATGTGCAGCGTGGTTGAGAAGTCTTTGACGAGCGCCAGCGCCTGATCAAAGTTGCCTTCGATTTGAATCACCGTTGCTTGATGCATCACTGCCTGGGACAGTTTACCCATGGCAATCTTGCCGGCAGGGATCAATACGAAGACGGACAGCCCGGCCCGGGCTCCATAGGCGGCAGCCGACGCGGAGGTGTTGCCGGTCGACGCGCACATGACGGCCCTTGCGCCGCCTTCCACCGCTTTCGAGATGGCCAATGTCATGCCGCGGTCTTTGAAGGAACCGGTTGGATTGGCCCCCTCGAACTTCAGATAGAGTTCGACTCCCGGCGCGATGGCCTTCGCCAACCTCGTAGCCCGAATCAACGGCGTGTTGCCCTCTCCCAGACTGATGACCGGAGTCTTCTCGGTGACCGGCAGGAATTTGCGGTATTCGTCTATGACTCCCCGCCAACGGTTCATCGATCACTCATCCTTGCCTTCGACACGAATAAGGGTGGTCGGTTCTGAGACAAACGCCTTTCGATTGATTTCACGAAGCGCGGCTTGCACATCGCGCTCTTTGGCCGTATGGGTCTTGATGACCACCGGCACCGTTTGTCCCTCGCGACGACCCTGTTGCACCATCGAGGAAATGCTGATCCCACAGCGTCCTAATTCACCGGCGATCTGCGCCAACACACCGGGTCGATCGACCACTGTAAACCGCAAATAATAGAGCGAGCTGATTTCTTCCATCGATTTCAATCGAAGTGGTCGTCTCTGATCCTGCTGAAACGACGCCACCGGGACCCGACCGACGGCGCCTTTGAGCAGATTCCGTCCGATCGCGATCACGTCGCTCACCACAGCACTCCCGGTCGGCATGGACCCTGCCCCTCGACCATACAGCACGACGTCACCGACCGCATCGCCGACGAGTTGGATGGCATTGTACACATCTTCGACTTGGGCGATGGGCGACGTGGCGGGCAGCATGGTGGGATGAACCCGAGCCTCAATTTCCCCATCCACGAGCTTCGCGATACCGAGCGATTTGATCGTATACCCAAACTGTTTGGCGTAGGCAATATCGGTCGGCGTGATGCTCGTAATCCCTTCCGTGTAGATATCCTTGAAGTTGACGGGTGTTCCATACGCGAGACTGACAAGAATGGCAAGCTTGTGCGCCGCATCGATTCCGGCCACATCAAACGTCGGATCGGCTTCGGCGTATCCGGCCCGCTGCGCGTCCCGGAGAACCTCTTGGAAACTGTGCCCCTCATGGGTCATCCTCGACAAAATATAGTTGGACGTCCCATTGATGATGCCGTAGATGGACTCGATCGTATTACCGGCAAGTCCTTCGGTCAACGCTCGAATAACAGGAATCCCGCCGCCGACGCCGGCTTCAAACCCCAACTCCACGCCTTTGCGCGTGGCGGCTTCAAAAATCTCCTCTCCGTGAAGCGCGAGAAGCGCTTTGTTCGCCGTCACCACATGCTTCCCGGCGGCGATCGCCCCCAGAATGACTCGCTTGGCTGTATCGTATCCGCCGATCAGTTCGACCACGATATCGATGTCGGGATCAGTAAGGACATGCGTCGACCTCGGTGGTGAGAACGCGCGGATCCAATGCCACCCCTCGATCTCTCGCAATGTCCAGATCCGCCACCCGCACAAGTTCGACCGGCACACCAACCCGGCGGGTGATGAGCGCGGCATTGTTGAGGAGGATCTTGGCAACACCGGTGCCGACCGTGCCGAAGCCGACAATTCCAACTCCAATGCGTGACTTCATTCCTCGCCTTCACCAAGCTTGAGGGTCTTGCGAATTCCCCTGACGGCTTGCCTGGTACGATGGTCGTTTTCTACCAATCCAAATCGCACGTATTCATCGCCGCCTTCCCCGAATCCGATCCCCGGCGAGACCGCGACTTTCGCCTCCTTGAGGAGAAGCTTCGAGAACTCCAGCGAACCCATATGCCGATAGGGCAAGGGAATGCGCGCCCACACAAACATCGTGGCCAACGGCTTGGCGACCTGCCAGCCGATCCGATTCAGCCCACCCACCAGCGTGTCTCTCCGTTTCTGATAGCGCAGAACCGTCTCCTTGACACAGTCCTGAGGACCGTTCAATGCGATCACGCTGGCGATTTGAAGCGGCTGAAAAATTCCATAGTCGAGGTAGCTTTTGATCTTCGCCAGCGCTCCGACGACCTCTCGATTGCCCACACAAAATCCCACCCGCCAACCCGGCATGTTGTAGGCCTTGGACAAGCGTATAGAACTCTACCCCGCAGTCTTTGGCGCCCGGGATCTGCAGAAAGCTCGGCGCCTTATAGCCGTCGAACACGAGGTCGGCGTAGGCGAGGTCGTGGATGACGATGACATTGTGCTCCTTGGCAAATGCCACGATCTTCTTGAAAAACTCCAGCGTGACCACTGCCGTGGTGGGATTGTGGGGAAAATTAATCACGAGAATCTTCGGTCTCGGAAACGTCTGCCGATAGACGCGCGTCAAATCTTCGAAGAAATCGCTGTCCTGACGAAGTTCGATGCCGCGGACCTCACCACCCGCAATGATGAAGCTGTACATGTGGATGGGATAGGTGGGCGTCGGGGTCAGGACCACATCGCCTGGGCCGATCGTGGCCAAGGCCAGGTGAGCGAGACCTTCTTTTGATCCGATGGTGACGATGGCTTCGGTCTCCGGGTCCAGATCAACATCGTAGTTTCGCTTGTACCACGCACAAATCGCATGCCGCAATTTCGTAATGCCGCGCGAGGCCGAGTACCGATGATTCTTTCCTTTGCGGGCAGCCTCGATCATCTTCTCGACGATATGAGACGGGGTCGGCTGATCGGGATTCCCCATCCCAAAATCGATAATGTCTTCCCCACGTTGCCGAGCCTCAAGCTTGAGGGATTGAACCTGCGCGAAGACGTACGGCGGGAGTCGCTTGATTCGATAAAAACCTTCGCCCAACCCCATGAAATTCCTTTGACTGTTTTTAACTATTCCCCAACGAACTCGTCACGATACATGAGCGAAGGGTTGCGGAAAGCGCCTATTTTAATGGAGGGCTTTGGGCGAGTCAATTTGCTTCATGTTCTAGGACGTTCTGAAGTTACTACGGACACAGGCTGTTCATCCGGTTCTTCGCCTATACGGCAAACCCGTTCTTGCCCCCTCTCGTTCCTTTCTGCTACTAATATCGGTTGATTGCTGGATCGAGCTTGTCTCACACGCTCGTGATCAGGCGATTGGATAAAGGAGGGCGGATGGCCCGGCTTGGTGTAAATATCGACCACGTGGCGACGTTGCGGCAGGCGCGTGGAGGATCCGATCCAGATCCTTTGGCGGCTGCCGTGCTTATCGAACTGGCAGGAGCCGATGGCCTGGTCGTTCACCTACGAGAAGACCGGCGCCATATCCAAGACCGAGATCTTCAGCTCCTTCGCGAAATCGCCCGTACCAAGCTCGACCTTGAAATGGCGGCCGACGGGGACATGGCGAAGATCGCCCTGAACATCAAGCCCGACCTCGTCACCTTGGTGCCGGAAAAACGACAGGAACTCACCACTGAAGGGGGCCTCGATATCGCCGGGCAGCGTGACCGAATTCAGAGCATCGTCACGCTGTTACATAACGGGGGCATTCCCGTCAGCGTCTTTGTCGAGCCGGATCTGAATCAGATCAGGGCCGCACACAAAATTGCCGCTGATTTCGTGGAGTTGCATACCGGTCGTTACGCGAATGCCACGCGCTCTAAAGAAGCCGATGCGGAATTCGAAGCCATTACCCACGCCGCCAAGCTGGCCTATAAGCTTGGAATCGGGGTCAATGCCGGGCATGGATTGAATTACCGCAATATCAAACGCCTGACGAATATTCCTGAAATCGTCGAATACAACATCGGGCACAGTATCGTCGCGCGGGCGGTCCTCATCGGTCTCGTGCAAGCCGTGAAAGAGATGAAGGCCTTGCTCGGTTGATCTGATGTGATCGGCCCGCTGGGTCCGTCCATTCTTCACGTTGGTTCATCATGACCAAGATCGTCACCGCTGCACAGATGCAGGCACTCGACCGCCGGACGATCTCAGAGGCCCATATCCCAGCGACCACGTTGATGGAACGCGCCGGGTCGGGCGTCGTCTCTTGCCTTGAGCAACGGTTGGGACCTGTGCGGGGCAAGACGGTCACCGTTGTGTGCGGCAAAGGCAACAATGGGGGGGATGGATTCGTCGCTGCTCGCCTACTCCGTCGACGCCATGCGAACGCGCGAGTGCTCGCCATGGCGCCCACCTCCGAACTGAGCCCCGATGCCGCGACGATGTCTAAGCAATTCGTTCGAGGCGCGGGGAAATCTTCCGTCTACCTCTATACGTCCAAGGCTCAGGCGCAAGCCCTTCTACAAGAGAGTGATATCCTCGTGGACGCCCTCCTCGGGACCGGACTCTCCGTTGCTGTAACCGGGCGCTATGCCGAGGTCATTGACAGTATCAACGAATCCGGTCGTCCCGTAGTAGCTGTTGACCTTCCCTCGGGCCTCCATGCCGATGCTGGAACGATCCTTGGCCGAGCCATTCGCGCCTCCCTCACCGTGAGCTTGGGGCTCCCGAAGTTGGGCCTCTATCAGAATGATGGGATCGATCTGGCTGGAGAGGTGGCGCTCGTCGACATCGGAATTCCCCCGGCCTACATTGAAGCGGTCGAGACCAGAACGACCTTGATGACGCGGCACGCGGTGCGCGCATACCTGCCGAGACGGCAGCCATCGAGTCACAAAGGCACATTCGGCCATGCCGGCATCATTGCAGGGTCCGTAGGAAAAACCGGCGCTGCCGCCATGGTCGCGCGAGCCGCCCTGCGTGTCGGCGCAGGCCTGGTGACCGTTGCCATCCCTGCCAGTGTCAACGATGTATTGGAAGCAAAGTTGTTGGAAGCGATGACCGTTCCGATGCCTGAAACGAAAGCGCGCACCTTTGCGCGGACCGCATTGGATCGGCTCGTCGCCTTCATGGCCGCTCGAACCGCTATCGCCATCGGTCCAGGATTATCAACTCATCACGAAACGGTTGAACTCGTCCAGGCCTTGATGAAACAGCTTGACCGGCCGGCGGTTCTGGATGCAGATGCCCTGAACGCGTTGACTGGGCGGACTGCTCTCCTGGCGTCGTGCAAAACACCGCCGATCATCACGCCTCACCCAGGAGAGATGGCTCGACTGGAGGCCGACGCCACGCCTCAGACCGTCAACAGCGATCGGATCGGCACAGCATCTCGTTTTGCGCGAGAGCGCGGGCTGTTCGTCGTTCTGAAAGGAGCCCGGACCGTCGTCGCCCGACCGGATGGAGCCGTCGCGATTTGTCCTACCGGCAACCAGGGTATGGCGACGGCAGGTACAGGCGATGTGTTGACCGGCATGATGGTGGGACTCTTAGCCCAAGGCATGCCCTCTTGGGAAGCGGCCTGTGCGGCGACGTACCTGCATGGAGCCGCCGGAGATTTGGCTGCATCCAGGAAAGGGCAAGCCGGGTTGATCGCGGGAGACATGATTGAGGAGATTCCCTATGCCCTCAGGCTCATGCATCAGACTCCGTCAAACAAGACCCATGAACTATGGGACGATCCCGGGTGAGGACGTTCCCATGGCCACATCTATCAGCCCTCTGGACCTTATCCTCTCCTCTCCAGGCGAGACAGAATCGTTTGGATATGCCATTGGCCGGTTGCTTCGTGGGGGGGAGGTGCTCGCCTTGATCGGTGAATTGGGTGCGGGTAAGACGGCACTGGTCCGCGGGATCGTTGCCGGGCTCGGATACCGGCTGCTTCCGTGACGAGTCCGACATTCCTGATTGTCCATGAATACCAGGGGCGGATTCCGGTCGTTCATATCGACCTGTACCGGTTGCAGAGACCTGAAGAAATCGAGACGATTGGGCTATCGGATTACTTTACGGACGATGTGGTCGTCGCCATCGAGTGGGCAGACAGGTTTCCCCGATTGCTCCCCGAAGACCGACTGGAAGTGAGATTCGCCCATCGGACCAGGACCACCAGACAAGCCCGGGTGGAAGCATGCGGTATACGCTCTCGTTCACTTCTCGCTCGAATAAAGAAAGTAGTACGTCCAACCCCTCGATCATTCAGGCCAAGCCCCCAAGCCGGCAGAAAGAGTTCATCACGATGACTCGACTGATGCTGGTCGGCATTCTTTTGCTCCTTTCGTTGGCCTTTTTTCTTCAAAACCAAGAACAGGAAGTCACGCTCCGCTATTTCTTTGGATTGCTCGAAGCCTCGACTCCCATTTACAAACCCATCATGGCCGGTTTTGGCGTCGGTCTTTTGGTCGCGGCTATCTTGTTGTTTCCTCCCTGGGTGCGTGGGCGTATCGATCTTCGACGAAAGACGAAGGCCTTACAGGAAGCCGAAGTGAACTTAGAGCGACTTCGGCAATCTCTTGAGAAGATGTCCGGACGGACTCAGGCTCCCGCACACATGGAGTCTTCAAGGGACTTCGTTGATGAGTGACTCGTCCCTAAGCCCGCTCATGCGGCAGTATCGGGACATCAAACAGGGATATCCCGAGGCTATACTATTGTTTCGGGTCGGAGATTTTTATGAGATGTTCTACGAGGACGCACAAGACGCTGCCCGACTCTTGTCGATCGCCCTCACGTCTCGTGACAAGAGCAGCGCCCATCCTGTTCCACTGTGTGGCGTCCCCTATCATGCGGCAACAGGCTATATCGCGAAGTTGTTGAAGGCCGGCCGTATCGTCGCGTTGTGTGAGCAAGTGGAGGATCCCAAGGCAGCCAAAGGCCTGGTACGGCGTGAAGTCGTCAGGCTCTATACTCCCGGCACACTCGTAGACACGGAGTTTCTTGCCCCTTCCGAGCTTAACTATCTCGCTGCTATCGCCGTTCCATCAGACCAGGCTCATGGTATGCCGCTGGGCCTGGGCGTCCTTGAGGTTTCAACGGGGGAATTTTGGGGGATGGAGTTTCACGGTCCCCACGCGGCAACCCAACTGTTGAACGAAGTCGCTCGGCTGGATCCTCGGGAAGTTCTCTTCCCCTCAGACCTAGTCCGCCAATCCTCCTCTTGGATTGAACACATCATAGGAGCGCGCCTGTGTGAACGACCCCCGGCATCGTTCAGCCGACAATCGGCTGCTCGCACCTTGACTGAGCACTTTCGCGTCCAAACCTTGGAAGTCTTAGGCTGTGCCGAGTTCCCATCTGCGAGTCGCGCGGCGGGAGCGGTCTTGTCGTACTTCCGTGAGACCCAACCGACGGTTCCTCTGGATCACGTTCGCCGATTCACTGTCCGACAGAATAGCGAGTACATGCACTTGGATGGAGCGACCATCCGTAATCTGGAACTCATCAAGCCGTTTGTGTCGAATGAGGCAGCGTCGGGGTTAAAACCTCCCACGCTCCTGAGTGTGCTGGATCGGACCGCCACGGCCATGGGAAGTCGACTCCTTCGCCAGTGGTTGGTGAGGCCGTTACTCCGCATCGACCACATTCGGCTGCGGCTGGATGCGGTGGAAGAACTGAAGAGCCACATGCAGGTAAGGACGGCATTACGCGCGGGCTTGCGAGAGATCCAGGATATCGCCCGACTCGGCAGTCGCATCGTACTCGGCTTGGCCGGCCCACGCGAACTTCTGGCCCTCAAACAGTCTCTCTCCGTTTTACCCGAGATTCTTGTCCAGCTGACACCGCTCCGGAGTCAGCTGCTCTGCGATGCACGGGCATCATGGGATAACGGCCAGGATCTGTACGATCTGATCGAGCAGGCAATCCGACCTGATGCACCGGTCTTTATTCGCGATGGAAACATCATTACGGAGGGCTATGACCCCGCAGTCGACGACCTTCGTAAAACCAGCAAGGAAGGAAAAAGCTGGATCGCGGCAATCGAGACTCGAGAGCGTGAGCGTACGGGCATAGACTCATTGAAGGTCCGCTACAATCAGGTATTCGGTTACTATATCGAGATCACCAAAGCGAACCTTGCCCATGTCCCTCCCGACTATATCCGCAAGCAAACGCTGGTCAATGCCGAGCGGTTTATGACGGCCGAGTTGAAAGAACTGGAAGAGCGTGTTCTTGGAGCCGACGTCAAGCTCCTGGCCAGCGAGCAGGAGGCCTTTCTTCGGATTCGTTCACAGTTGGCCAAGGAAGCTCATCGATTGGACGCGATGGCGAACTGTCTTTCGTTGATCGATGTTGTGGCTGGATTGGCCGAAGTGGCGGCTCTATACCGGTATGCAAAGCCGACAGTTACCGACGGGGGTAGTATTCTTATTCGGGAAGGTCGTCACCCGGTTGTCGAGCGACTCGGCAGCGAGTCGGGCTTCGTCCCGAATGATACCGTACTCGATCTTGACATGAACCGGCTGCTGATCATGACCGGACCAAACATGGCAGGGAAGAGCACCTATCTTCGGCAGGTCGCACTGATTGTATTGATGGCGCAAATCGGCAGCTTCGTACCGGCCGCAGAAGCGCAGATCGGATTGACCGACCAAATCTTCACCAGAGTGGGAGCCTCGGATAATCTGGCCGGGGGCCAGAGCACGTTCATGGTTGAAATGGTTGAGGCGGCAAATATTCTTCAGAACGCGACTCAACGCGGCCTGATTCTGTTGGACGAACTCGGTCGCGGCACAAGCACCTACGATGGCCTGAGCATCGCCTGGGCGATCGCAGAGCACATCCATGACCGCGCGCGATTAGGCGCGCGCACGTTGTTCGCCACCCATTACCATGAGATGACGCAGCTGGAGCAACAACGGACCGGTGTCAAGAATTATCGCGTGGCCGTTCAGGAGCGCGGCGGGGACGTCGTGTTTCTGAGAAAAATCGTGGCGGGGAAGGCCGACCGAAGTTACGGTATCCACGTCGCGAAACTTGCGGGACTCCCTCCCAACGTGATTCATCGCGCCCAAGCGGTGTTGTCGCAACTTGAACAACCGGAGTCGGCTCGTTCCGAGTTGATTCAGGAACAACCTCCACTGACGTCCGATCCCCTTCCCCAGCCCCATCCACTCATTGAGGAGGTCAAACAGATCGACCTGTTCTCGATGACACCGCTCGATGCCTTGAATCGTCTTGCCGAGTTGCAGCGCATGGTGAGATCGGACAGCAGCGATCCAGCCGATCAATAACGCTCATCGACCCATCAAGTAAAAATAAAAAGGGCGGCATCCTCAGAGGATGCCGCCCTTTTTCGTCGTCTGGAATTGTCTTCAGTGCGGTCGATTATACTGTGCAGACCAAGGAATCAAACCGCCGAGAGTTTTTCCACCAGGCAGCATCACATCATATTGCATGCCTACGTTACTTCCATCGGGAGAAACCGGCGACGTGTTGAGATCTTGCTTGGCGGCTGCGCAAGCCTTGTCGAGTTCACTTTTCCCGGTACAATCTTTGAGACGAATCCCGGACATGCTCAGGGGCTTACCCATTGCACCGGACACCTCAGGAATCTTCTTCACTGATGAAATGACCCGATGATTCTGTTCAGTTTCTGTAGCGACGAATTCGATCAAGTCCGTCGTGCTGCCGGGGGGTACATCCTTCGCTGCTGCGGGTCCGGCATGGGATCGACCCATCTTCTTCAGCTCTTGCCAGGCGGACTTGTCGGCATAGAACTTCACATTTTTACCTGGATGAACTTTTTGCCAGTACAAGCCGCTCTCGGCATTACCACCGAAGACGGCGATGTTGATCCACACCGCTTCATCGTATGGATCGAGCACGATCACCCGGCCCTGAAGAGTGGTCGGTTTGCTCATATCGCCCCACTCGAATCGCTCTTGAAATGATTCAATGGCCGAGGCAGTCGAACCCATACCGACGATCAGCGCAACGGCTGCCAGAACGGCTGCACCTCGCTTCTGCAACATCATGATCGCGTCCTCCTTCAATAACATCCTTCGCCTTGAGAGTGGTTAGTCCGCCTTGATTACCTTGAAGCCGGTGATGGTTCTACCGTCCAGCGTGATCTCCATAGCGATCAATTCTTGAGAGGCCTTGATGATTTGGTCCATCAGCGCTTTATCTTTGACCGCCAGACGGACCGTCGCGGCTGAATTGTACCAGCCCGAATAGGTTGAATTTTTCTCACTGCCACCGGTAAAACCCCAGGCACAACAACTGAACAATGGATCAGGCGGCTTCACGTCAAACGTGGTAGAGGTTCGGCCTGCAGGCGTGCCGGATCCCGGCTCTCCCGTATTCCAATATTGAACGCCGAACAAGAGTTCTCCATCCGGGTTATCCGCCCACTGTGACCAGACACGGCCTTGCAGCGTCTTGGCCGCGGCTTCAGCCTTCAGCGGTTTTCCCCCGACGACGGCATCAGCGAGCCCTAAAATTTCTATGCCGCCGGCAGCTAGGGAAACTTCGGCCGCCAGCAAGCCGACTCCCGAAAACACCGCCACGGCAGCTAGAACGACAGCCCTTTTCATAGGTAAGCCCTCCTTCGTCAAATTGAGCCCGATAGCCAGATGAAACGTTGTCGTACCTCCGTACCAATGCGTGATAAATGGCTAATCAAATCCTTCGTCTAATTCGGCGTTGTTCAACGCCCTGCGCACCAAAAACGAACGAGAAGCCGTCCGAGTGTAACGGAACGGTACTGAAACTGCGATGCTCTGTCAAGGAAATGTTTATCAGACTTGGCGCAAGAAGAGACGTGACTCTAAGGGCATGGAAAAACAATGCGTTATAATGTGTTTCGACTGGAGAGCATGCTGGGGTCATGCTTGGCATTCTTGGAAGTCCCCGCATAATGTCTTCACTTGCCGTGTGGAAAGAGGCCCCAGGCCTGTCAAGGCCATTTTTTCAAGCGTGAAGAGTTCCTGTGCAAGTCGGCCTATTTGCTGTTCCGTAACCGCGTTTATGTCGGAAATCATATCCTCCAGGGTCGTGTGTGTCCCGGCAATCAGCTCATCCTTGGCAAGCTTGTTCATCCGACTATGTGAACTCTCCAAACTCAGCATGAGGCTGCCTTTCATTTGATCCTTCGTGCGTTTGAGTTCGGCCCGATTGATCCCATCTCTGGACAGTTTCCGAATTTCACGACTGATCAAATCCAGAACCTGCCCAGCCTCACGCGCTCGAATTCCTGCGTAGACCGTAATCGTGCCGGCATCTGAATAACCGGTCATAAACGAGTAGACTGAATAGGACAAACCGCGTTTTTCCCGGATCTCCTGAAACAGCCTCGAGCTGACACTGCCACCGAGCGCCGCGTTCAGCGCATAGACCGCATATCGGTCCTGATGCCCGGCTGCAACCCCCTTGAATCCCACGCAGAGGTGAACCTGCTCCAATGGTTTTTGTTTCATGGTCACACCCCCGCACAGTTCCGGCAGCCGACGGGGCTGAGGGACGATGCGGTTCGAATGACGATAGCGTCCAAAGGTTCGGGCCACGGTTTTTTCGAGCTGCTGTTGATCGAAATTCCCGGCTACAGCGAGCACGATTTCTTGAGGGCGATAGTGCGTATCAATGTACTCGAGGAGAGCTTGTCGGCTGATCTGAGTGATCGTGGATTCCCGACCAAGGATCGGACGGCTCAACGGATGTCGCCCCATCACTAACTTGGTATGCAGCTCCTGAACGAGATCCTCGGGGTCGTCTTGAACCATTCGAATCTCTTCAAGAATGACCTGTTTTTCTTTCTCAATTTCTTTCTTTCCGAGTCGGGACCGAAGGAAGAGATCCGCCAACAGGTCGAGGGCTTTCGGGAGGTGTTGATCCAATACCTTGACGTAGTATGTCGTTGTTTCGCGCGCCGTGAAGGCATTCATCTCGCCTCCCAACGCATCGATCTCACGAGAGATGTCCGTGGCCGAGCGAGCGGTCGTCCCTTTGAAGAGCATATGCTCGATAAAGTGGGAGTACCCGGCCTCTGCGGGGCTTTCGTCACGAGAGCCCGCATTGACCCAGATCCCAACCGTGACGGATTTGAGGGTCGGGATTCGCTCGGTGACCAAACGAATCCCGTTCTCGAGGATGAGCTTGCGGTACAAGTGTTACCCGCCCGCTGAATCGTGTGCGCCGCTTCCTGTCGGCGCAGGGGTGGTTTCTTTTCGGCTGAGCCTGATCTTGCCCTGTCTGTCGATCTCCAGCACTTTCACAAGAATCTGATCGCCTTCGGCCACCTCATCGGACACGGCTTTCACTCGATGATGTGCCAGCTGCGAGATGTGAACCAACCCATCCGTGCCCGGCAACACCTCCACGAATGCGCCAAAGTCCATAATCTTTCTCACCGTGCCCATATAGACCTTCCCGACTTCGACTTCCTCAGTCAAGCGGTTGATGATCTCCTTGGCTTTTTGTAACGACGCCCCATCCGCAGACGCGATGGTCACTATACCGGTATCTTCAACACTGATCTTGACTCCGCAGTCGGACTGAATCCCGCGGATGGTCTTGCCGCCCTGACCGATAATGTCTCGAATCTTATCTTGTTTGACCTTCATCGTGTGAATGCGCGGGGCAAACGGCGACAAGTCCGTGCGGGAACCGGTGAGAGCCTTCGACATGTGGCTGAGAATGTGGAGACGTCCCAACCTGGCCTGCTCCAAGGCTTGCTGCATCAATGACGTGGTAATGCCGCCGATCTTGATGTCCATTTGAAGCGCCGTCACGCCGTTCTTGGTCCCGCATACCTTGAAGTCCATATCGCCCAGATGATCTTCAAGGCCAAGGATGTCCGACAGGATAATGACGTCGTCCCCATCTTTGATCAATCCCATGGCGATGCCGGCAACCGGCTCCTTGATAGGGACGCCTGCGTCCATCATGGCCAGCGTTCCACCGCACACGGTTGCCATCGAGGAAGACCCATTGGATTCTAGAATTTCCGACACAAGCCGTAATGTGTATGGGAAGACATCCTTGGTCGGAATGACGGGCTTCAACGCTCGTTCAGCCAAGGCTCCGTGCCCGACTTCACGCCTTCCCGGCGACCGGAGAGGCCGCGCCTCACCGACGCTGAAGGGCGGGAAGTTGTAATGCAGCATAAATGTCCGCATGTACTCGCCTTCCAAGGCGTCAATGCGCTGCTCATCGTCGGTCGTCCCTAGCGTCACGACCGCCAAGCTCTGTGTTTCGCCTCGGGTAAAGATCGCGGAACCATGCGCGCGCGGCAGGGCACCGACCTCGCAGGTGATCGGCCGAATATCGGCAGGACCGCGCCCGTCGGCGCGCGATCGGTTCTGTAAAATCATCTTCCGAACTTCCGTGTATTCCAATTGATGGAACACGATCTTGATATGCCGTTCACTGGAGGGCTGATCCGGCTTCTTCAGCTTTCCAATAGCATCGTTCAGAATCTGGTCCAGCCGCTCCTGCCGAGCGGTCTTGTTGGCAATCATGATGGCGTCACGAATGGGTTGCGCAACCAACGTCTTCGTCTCAGCCTGCAATTCTGGAGCGATCGACTCCGCCGCAACCGCCCGCTTCACCCTCCCGACCTTCTTGGCCAATTCATCGATCTTCTGGACGATTTTCTTAATCTCAGAGTGAGCCAATTCCAGCGCCTCGAGCATCATCTGCTCGGATAATTCATTGGCGCCTGCCTCCACCATCATCACCGCGTCCGCGGTGCCCGCAACCACCAGATGCAGCTCGCTCTGCTCCATTGTTTCGAGGTCAGGATTGACGATGAACCGACCGTTGATCCGGCCGATCTTCACTCCGGCCACGGGACCGTTGAAAGGAATGTTGGACACAGCGAGAGCGGCTGATGCCGCAGTGATTCCGATGACGTCGGAAGAACCGGTCTTATCTGCCGACAGGACCGAGGCAATGAGCTGCGTTTCGAAGTAATAGCCTTCGGGAAAGAGTGGACGGAGCGGTCGATCGATCAAGCGGCTCGTCAGGACTTCCTTTTCAGCCGGTCGCCCTTCTCGCTTGAAGTACCCGCCGGGGATTTTCCCGGCCGCGTAGGCCTTTTCTTGGTAGTCGACGGTCAAGGGAAGGAAATCGATACCAGCCTTGGCCGTTTGCGCAGCCACGGCCGTCGCCAGGACGACTGTGTCACCGTACGAAGCCCAAATTGATCCGTCAGCTTGTTTTGCGACGCGACCGGTTTCAAGGCGGAGGGTCCGACCTGCTATGTCTATTTCTACGACGTGTACCATCTATGGTCTCCTCTGGTTAGATCCACAGATGCCCACTGAGATGGGCTCAACAGCAAGTGCCAAGTTTAAAAGTTGAAAGTCTGAGGCTCCTCAGTAACTTGATAACTTTTTACTTTCACACTGTGCGCTTCGCGTGAGCGCATGTCGGTGTTCATCTGTGGGACATTCGAATTAGGGCGCCGGTCAACGCCGCTGTCAGTACGACCGGTTACTTGCGAATGTTGAGTCGGTCGATCACGGCTCGGTAACGCGCGTCATTCACACCGCGGAGATAGTCCAGCAGACGTCGCCGGCGTCCGACCAGCTGTAATAATCCACGCCGCGAGTGGTGGTCCTTTTTATGACTCTTGAAATGTTCGGTGAGATACGTAATACGAGTGGTCAACACAGCAATCTGAACTTCCGGCGAACCGGAATCCTTGTCATGCTGCTGATATTGCTTGATGAGTTCACTTTTCGCTTCTTTCAACAATGCCATATCTACTCCTTCCGCATTAATGACTTAAGAGACTCAATACTTTATGAACTCTGATCGCCCCCCCGCGGCCGGCATCGTGAGTTCCAATGGCCAACAACTGACCCGATTCATTCTTCAGACGTACAGTACCAGTGGAGAGGGACGCGGGCAGTTGCCCGACTTCCACCGGAAAAATAGGCGAGCCATGCATGACACGCTGCGCCTGCTCCGCGTTCACAACCACGGCAGGGAGTTGGAAGAGGAGTTGGTCCAACGAGATGAACTGCATAGAGAGCGTTCCCGTCGTGAGATGGCCGGCCACTTGATCGATCGTCACTGCCTGTTCGATCGAGAGTGGGCCGACGCGGCGACGTTCGAGAGTAGAGAGATGCCCGCCTATCCCTAACGCTTGTCCGATGTCGGCACACAATGTGCGAACATACGTGCCTTTTGAACACACAATGCGCAGGGCCACGTCACGACCGTGAACGGCCACGATCTCCAACTGATGAATCACGATCGATCGCTCTTCCCGCTCAACCGTTCTGCCTGCTCTGGCCGCTTTATACAGTGGCTGTCCGCCCACTTTCACAGCTGAATACATCGGTGGCAATTGCTGTTGTACGCCTCGGAATCGAGTGATCACCGCTTGAAGCACGTCCTCCGTGATCTCACCTGGATCGACCCTGCTCAAAACCTGCCCGGTTGCATCCTGGGTGTCGGTCGTTTCCCCCAAGCGCATGACGGCATGGTACTCCTTATCCCAATTGATCAGGTACTCAGCGATTCTCGTGGCCCGCCCGACAAGGATGGGCAAGACACCCGTGGCACTCGGGTCCAGCGTGCCGGCATGACCGACTTTGCTTCCGCGCAAGAGCGTCCGGACCTTGGCGACGACATCGTGTGAGGTCCACCCGGCTTCCTTGTGGACAACGAGGACTCCCTCCAGAGCACCACCCCTCTGGTCGGTTGTGATGCCTGTCCGGTCCATACGATTAAGAGTCCGCGATCCGCTGCCCACTATCGGGAGCGTTCTGCGTCTCATGTTGTTCGGACTCCCCGTGCAATCCCTCCAAGAGCCGCATGATACGGTCACCGCGAGGTCCACTGACATCCTTCTTGAAAATCACCTCTGGAAGGTAGCGGAGCGAGAGCCGTCGTCCTAATTCCGACCGCACAAACCCACTGGCTTTTGAGAGGCCGAAAAAAATCTCCCGCTCAGCCTCGCCCGTTGCCATGGTGGTGACAAAAATATGAGCGATGCGCAAATCCCCTGTCAGCTCGACATCGGTGACCGTCACGTCACGAACCCGGGGATCCTTGATTTTTCGCATGAGGATATCCGCCACTTCCATTCGGATCTGGTCGGCCACTCGGTCTGCTCTTTTATAGGTCGTCTTCGACATCTTGCTATCCCGATGTTGTCGATCGCCAACATTGCGGAGGACCTAAAGCAATTCTATGTGGGTTCGGACCACTTCGACCGTCGGCATGCTTTTGATCAGATTCAACGCTTGTTCAAGCACCTGATTCACGTGGCTACGCTCATTCGAGACACAGGCCATTCCAAGGATGGCCTTCTGCCAGAGGTCCTGACCGTCCACTTCGGCGACGGAGAGGTTAAACTTGCTCCGAAGCCTGTCCTTGAGCCCATGAATGACCTGCCGCTTGTCCTTAAGCGATTGGCTCCCTGAGATGAATACTTCTACCGTGCATAGACCCACGACCATGGCCAGAGTTCAGTTAGAGGAGGCTCAGGATGCTGAAAAAGTCCGCCAGCGGCGTTCTCGCATCGCTCAGAGGCTCAACGTACCGAAGCGTACGCCTCGCCTCTTCGCTCGCTGCGGCCTTGCTGGACAGCCTTTTTGAGCATCCTGAAGTTATTCAGACGTTAGTACCGTACGGACAATTACAGCCGTATTGTTGGCATCTACCGAGTTTTTCCGCATCCTGCTAGAGCTTCGTCGCGATCTTATCGATGGCATAGGCCTCGACGATATCACCGGCTTTGACATCGTTGAAGTTCTCGATGCTCAAGCCACATTCATACCCCTGCTGCACTTCACGCACGTCATCCTTGAAACGCCGCAACGAACCAAGTTTACCCTGATAGACCACTACATTGTCGCGAATCACTCGCACCCCGGCGCTTGACCGAGCGATCGTCCCATCAATAACATACGACCCGGCCACAGGCCCAACCTTTGGAATCGTAAACACCTGCCGGACTTCTGCTCGTCCCAACACGCGCTCTTTCAGCGTGGGTTCGAGCAAGCCTTCCATCGCCGCCTTGATGTCGGCGATGGCATCATAGATGATCGTGTAGAGCCTGACATCGACGCCCTGCTGTTCGGCCAATGCGGTTGCCTTGGGCTCCGGCCTGATGTTGAAGCCGATGATAATGGCTCGCGACGCGGACGCAAGCAGCACATCGGATTCCATAATTCCACCGACTCCGTTGTGAATCACACGGAGCTTGACGGCGTCTGTCGACAGCTTTTCGACCGCGCCGGCTAAGGCTTCCGACGATCCTTGCACGTCGGCCTTGATGACAATGGCCAATTCCTTCATCGACCCTTCTTGGATTTTCGCGAAGAGATCATCCAAGGAAACTTTCGCCGGGCCGGTCAGTTCTGCCGCCCGACGCTTTTGAGCTCGTTCTTCCGCGATCTCACGGGCAACTCTCTCATTGGAGACAACATGGAAGACATCGCCCGCGGACGGAACACCCGGCAATCCGATGACTTCCACCGGAATGGATGGCCCTGCCTGCTGTGTTTTTTCGCCACGATCATTGATGAGCGCCCGCACACGCCCGCTGAACGTTCCCACAACATACGCATCTCCCGCTCGTAGAGTCCCGCTCTGGACCAACACCGTCGCAACAGGCCCCCTCCCGCGTTCAATCTTCGCTTCGATGACGGTGCCTTTGGCCTGTCGGTGTGGATCCGACTTGAGTTCAAGCACATCCGCCTGAAGCAAAATCATCTCGAGCAAGGTATCCAACCCTGTGTTTTGTTTGGCGGATACCTCGACCATAATGGTATCCCCCCCCCAGGCTTCTGAGATCAGTCCGTGTTCAGAGAGAGCGTTTTTTACCCGATCAGGATTGGCGGTCGGCTTGTCGATCTTATTCATCGCCACGATCAGCGACACTCCGGCTGCCTTGGCATGGTGGATCGCTTCGATGGTTTGCGGCATCACTCCGTCGTCTGCTGCGACGACCAAGATGACGATATCCGTGACCTTGGCACCACGAGATCGCATGGCTGTAAAGGCTTCGTGGCCAGGAGTATCCAGAAACGTCACTTGTTTACCACGCACCGAGACGGTATAGGCGCCGATATGTTGGGTAATGCCGCCGGCTTCCCCTTCCGCCACTTTTGTTTGGCGAATCGCGTCGAGGAGAGACGTCTTTCCGTGATCGACGTGCCCCATAATGGTCACCACCGGCGGTCGAGGTTCCGGCCGTTCATCACCGCCCGTTTCAACGACATCTTGCAGCAATTCATCCCCAACTTTCTCGACCGATATTTCCACTTTGACTCCGCTTTCCTCGGCAAAAATCGATGCGGCATCGAGGCTCATAGGTTGATGGAACGTCAGCATTTGCCCCATGTCCATCAGCTTCCGAACGATGTCCGCCGGCCGTTGACCGATCAACTCGGCGAATTCTTTGACCGTCGTCCGTGGGGTGACTTTCACGCTCTTCCGGCGTGGCTTGGTGATTTCAGCCGGGGTGCTATGGTGGACATGCTTGGATCGGTCGTCCCGTCGCTGCGCCGGAATCGCGCGAAGATCTTGCCAGCGGGCGGCATCCTCGCGTAATTTCACATCTTGTTGCTGATCATCTTTGGGACGACCTACTTTTCGCGCTTTCTTAAGCTTATCTTTTTGCGCCTCTGCCTCGATGGCCTCGAACGCCATGCTTTTCTTCTTGCCCGTCACAGGTTCCGGGGTCGGCGTCCCGATCGTCGACGGAGCAACGGTCGGTTTTGGCGGCATCTCTTCCTGCTTCGCAACGAACGGCGCCGGTGCGGAAATCTCTTCCGAACCTTCTTCCGTTGAAAGACTGCGATCGACCAGGCCGGCACTACCGGGATGGTCGGCGGATAAGGGCAGTGTAGGCGCGGTGATTGAGGACGCCGGCTGCGCCGAACGCTCACCTTCGACAATCGGAACTGAAGTAATGGCGTCGAGCGGCTCATCCTCTTTCTTTCGTTTGATCAGAATACGGCGTTTGTCAGGTTTGGGCGGTTCTTCGACGACATGGCTCTTTGCCGCCATAGCTTTACCGTGCCTCGTATGCTCCGCTGACTTTGCGCCGAGCTCTCCTTCGATTCCTGTCCCCTGTCCTTTGGATTTTGAGGCCAGTTTATCCAACGCTTTCTGAACGATCTCATCGTCGAGCGTGCTGCTATGAGATGAAACCGACACCCCTATCTTCTTGAGCTCGGGGATGAGCACTCGATTTTCCATTCCTAATTTCTTCGCAAGTTCGTATACACGCATGGGCATGGGACGGTTCCGTATTCTATTCGCTTGTTGCTTCCTCGGCTCTGGCAGCCTGCCGAGCTTCTTCTTGCAGTCGTTGAGCTTCGGCTTCCTCTGCGAGCGCCGCTTTAATCTCCTTATCGCGTTCTACTTTTTCTTTCTCGTATTCAGTTGCGCTGATGATATCGATCTTCCATCCAGTCAAACGCGCCGCAAGCCGGACATTCTGACCGTTTTTGCCGATCGCCAACGACAATTGCGAGTCGGCTGCGACTACGAGCGCGGATTTCTTTTCTTCGTCGATCCCGACCTTTTCGATCGTCGCAGGGTTCAAGGCTTCAGCAATAAAGACTCGCGGGTCCTGGGTCCAGGTAATGATATCGATCTTTTCGCCCCGCAACTCGCGAACGACCGCCTGTACGCGTGAGCCTTTAATACCGACGCAGGCCCCCACCGGATCCACGGCCTTTTCACGTGACGTGACCGCGATCTTCGTCCGGTCTCCCGGCTCTCGAACGACCGATCGGATTTCGATGATCTTCTCCATGACTTCCGGCACTTCGAGCTCAAAGAGCTTCGCCACGAACTGCGGATGGCTACGGGACAGAATGACTTGCACATCCTTCGGCGTACGACGCACCTCCAGCAACATGGCCTTCACACGATCGCCGCGCCGATAGGTTTCACGCGGAATCTGCTCTTGGATCGGCAGGATAGCCTCTGTCTTTCCGAGGTCCACCAGATAATTCCGGCGTTCCATCCCGAGAATGATTCCCGTCATGAGATCTCCCTGACGGGTCGAATATTCTTTTTGAACCGCTTCCCATTCCGCCTCACGCACCTTCTGAAAGATGACTTGTTTTGCCGTCTGTGCGGCAATCCTCCCCAATTCGTTCATTTCGATCAGCGAGCCAATTTCGTCTCCGACCTCCGCCTCACTATCGTATTGGCGCGCTTCTTGGAGAGAGATCTCCGCCTTGGGATTGCCGACCGTTTCCACGATGATCTTCTTGGACACGACGGAAATTTCACCCGTTTTGGGGTCGATCTCTACTTGGATGTTTTCAGCCTGGCCGAAGCGTTTCTTCGCGGCTGTCTGCAGAGCGGATTCAATGGCTCCAATGACTCGGGCCTTGTCGATTCCTTTCTGACGCCCGATTTCGTCGATCACTGAAATCAGTTCTCGGTTCATACGTTACGCTCCTGCATCCGGTTACCGCTGACAATCTCCACTCTCCGACCCCCTAGATTTTTACGACCAGCTTGGCCTCAGCAATCATGTCTCGACTTAGTCTCACCGTTTGGGGTGTCCGCATTGCGGACACCGTCAGGACTACGGCCTGTTCATCCACGAGCATCAGTTGCCCCGTGATCCTCCACTGGCCTTCGAGCGGTTGTCGAAGCTTGAGGCTCACTTCTTTTCCAATCGCCCGTTGATAGTCTTGAGATCTCTTGAAAGGCCGATCAAGACCCGGAGAAGAGACTTCAAAAGTATAGGCATGAGAAAACGGATCGGCCACGTCGAGCGCCGGTCCCAGGGCCTTATGTGCCTGCTCACAGTCTGCGATGCTGACTCCACCTGATTTATCGATCAAAACGCGAACGACCGAACGAGGCCCTTGCCCTGTACACACCACGTCAACCAACTCAAGCCCGAGCGTCCAGAGGATCGGCGAAATGATTTCGCGCAACCGGTCGGCAACCGGCTGCGGACCATTGCCCGGTATGCTCAACCCATTTCCCTTTGCCATGTGTCCAAACAAAAAAGTGGGCATGAGCCCACTTACAGAGGCAGCACCATAGCATGCACCTCAGTGCAAAGCAAGAGCACTAGCCGGTCAACAGCGCCCAGCGAGCGGCCAGCATTTTTGTGATAGGACCCGGTTGGCCGGCACCGATGGTTTTGCCATCGATCTGGACCACCCCGAGTACTTCGAGCGTGGTTCCGGTCAGAAATACCTCGTCCGCGCGGTACAGGAAGTCGATCGGAATGAATCGTTCTTCGATCACGATGTCGTCCTTTTTCGCCAACTCCAACACCACGGTCCGTGTGACACCGGATAGAATTCGCGTACTATCCGGGGCCGTCATGATAACTCCATCTTGAATCGCCATGACATTGCTCAGCGCACCTTCCATGATGAACCCGTCTCTGACCAAGAGTGTTTCGAAGACGCCGGCCTTCTTCGCTTCTTCACGGGCCAGGACGTTGGCCAAGAGATTGACGCTTTTGATATCACAACGCCCCCAGCGTATGTCTTCCCTAGTACATGCGCTGACACCGGCGCGGCGGACTTCCGGCGCCAGGGGATGAAACTCCCGGATGGTCATCACGACCGTTGGGAGACGGTCGGAGGGAAAACTATGCTCACGGGGAGCGACCCCTCTGGTGACCTGGATATAGATCTTGGCATCTTGGTATCCGGCCAGACTGAGTCCTTGTTGAATCCAGCTTGTCCATTGGTCTTTGGTATATGGTTGGCGAAGCGAGAGCTCGCTTGCGCTTCGATTCAGCCGAGCAAGATGCGCAGTCAGCTCGAACGGGCCCCCTCGATAGGTCCGAATCACTTCATAGACGGCATCTCCGAATTGGAAACCTCTGTCATCGATGGAAACGGTCGCCTCCTCCCAGGGAAGGAAGCGGCCGTTGATGAAGGCGATGTCGGGCATTGGCTCAATTCCTGGAGGGTGACTCGGCTTCTATTCTGAATACGCGCCGATCTTCCGCAGTAAATTTCCACCCCATGCGCTTCTCGAAAATCAGCTGATGGACCCCTGACTGCACGGCTTGAAACTCGAAAATACGCTGCCCGTTTTCCACGGCGTTATTACTCGCGACACGGAGAAACTCGTCATTAAGAAGGGCGAGTCCTTTGGTGTCATAGGACGGTACCCACTGTTCACCTCTGGTGCGATCTTCCCATAAATGGATGACGAATGACTGGTCGACCGTGACCTTGCGGCAGTCGCTGCCGTCCAAAGCGGGGTTGTGATCGGTATTAGAAATACTCACGTCGATACCCGGATCCATGTCCTAACGATAACCGATCAGCCGGATGTCCATTTTTATGTTTTCCGCCGAGGACCGATCAGAATATCGTTCCCCTCCACACGGACTTCGTAGCTTCCTACACAGTACCCGCCGCCGTCGGTGCCTTGCCCATTTCTGATATCAAACGCCAGATCATGCCAGGGACAGGCAATGACATATCCTTTGAGTCTCCCCTCAATAAGCGGCCCCCCCTCGTGGGGACAGCTATTGTGAATGGCATAGAACGTTCCTTCGACGTTGAACAGCGCGATCGGGCGGTCATTGATCTTGACGATCTTTGACTTTCCCGGAGGCAGCTCATCGAGGTGCGCAACCTTTTGAAACTCATCCATCGTGTGTACTTCCCTGTCTCCTAACCTCTACATGCGAAGGGCATACTTGAGCTCGTCGCTTTTTGCAACTCCGGCTTTCTTAATGAACCCCGATTCTGCCTGTATCACATACCGAACGGCTTCGGGCGGCGGCCCGAAATGGGGACAAGGATCGTCAGCACACGGCTCTGCATGTTCCAGCATATCCACCACATGATGACTCTCGTCCACCCACAAAATGTCGATGGGGAATCGATATTCCCTGGTCGTCACGCGATGCATCCCGTTTTGCTCAAAGATATAAAGCATGCCGCTGCCTGGAGGCAATGCATCGCGAAAGGCAAGGCCAAAGAGCAACTTCTCCGGCGTGTCCGCCACTTCGGCTTCCAGCTCAACACCGCTCGGGAACGTGATGACGATGATGCTCGATTCCTTTCTTTCGACGAGGAAAACCGAAGCGCTCATCAAAAGAACAGCGAGCAGAATCATCATGATGATCCGCTTCTTCCGCTGTTCTCGATTGTTCGTTTGGGCTTGGTCAGATACCATGATGCTGATCGACGGTGTCTTTCTCTGCTGGACCCAATGGCCCATGCGCAATAAGACCCTGGGTCTTCTGACCGTATCCCGTTCAGTTGACTTAGAAAAGAATCACGGAATAAAATGACTTTCCGCGCGCCTGTTCGCCATAAGTCGACGGAAGCACTATGGTGTGAGCCGCGTGAACTTGTCAATGTTCGATAGTCTTTGGAGTGAGAAGGAGGCTTAGGTCATGGCTTTATTGATTACGGATGAATGCATCTCTTGCGGGGCATGCCTGCCGGAATGTCCAAATGAAGCAATCTTTGAAACCAGAAGCGACGCTGAGACCAAAGGCAATCACGTCGGTGATGGGCAAGGCGTCGGCGATAATATTTATGTCATCGCGCATGATCGCTGCACCGAGTGTGTCGGCCATTTTGACGAGCCCCAGTGTGCCGCAGTGTGTCCCGTCGATAATTGTTGCATTTCAGACCCTCTCTACCCTGAAACAACGGATGTGCTCCTGGAAAGGGCGAAGACGTTGAATCCGGATAAAGCGATTGATGCTGCCAAAGTATGGAGCGGAGTAAGAAACTGACCCTCTCGAAGTGAATGTATTGTCAGGGGCCCTGGTTCTCGATAGAACCAGGGCCTTTTGTTTTGGGTTGTTGCGGCAGAGAAATAAAAAAGGCCTCGGTGGATTTCACCGAGGCCTTTTCATTGTCCGAAGTGAACTGAGGTTACTTCAGCATGACCAACTTGCCACCGACATGGGCTGGATGTAAGTGGCAACGATATTCGAGGACCCTTCCCGCCTCATAAAACAAATCGCTGGTTGGAATACCGATGTAGCGCGTTTCCCCTGGCTTGAGCACTAACTTAGCTTCCAAGGCAAATGGTCCCGATTGATTGGACGCAGCGCTCAGATGAAAACCATGTTCGGCCGTGGAATTATTCGTCACTTTTATCAGGACTGGCTCACCGGGACGCCCCTTAAAATCGATGACGGTCGTGGGAGGATACCATGTCTTTATGGTGCCCATTTCGATCGCAAAGAACGAAGCATCTACCTTCAGCTCCTTAAACGGCTGTCCGACGACAGAACCGGTTTCCAGATCACCGGTCTCGACGCCACCTGCTTGAAGCGCATATGAACTCGAAGCCCCAGCCAATACCATTCCAAGGCCGAGGAAGACCGCCAATATTGTCTTGCTCATGACTACCCCCCTTGAGAAAAGAAGAGATAAATAGAGGCTTGTGAAATAGATGACGTCAAACTTGGAGGACGTGCAGGCCTTTGGTGATGTGCGCCTTTCGCCTATTCTCTATGCTCCGGTTGTCAACACTCACTATGTGACACGGTGATTCTTATAGCACAGGGTTCAAAACGGAAGCAACGGTGCCTTGTTCAACACGGCACCGAAAGAACCGCTGCATGGCTTTTTGCGACATCCTCAGCTTAAGTATTTCCCGAAAGTGCCGATACGGTAGTTGAGGAGCTGCGACATGTCCATCATTCTGGCGGTCAATGGAATCGTGGAGACGTATCCGATCAAGCCGGTTGGCACACGGAATGGCGCTGAATCCGTGGGAGAGCGGGAACAGCATGGCCAACATTCATCGTCATTGGATCGCTCAGCCTTGGCGGCACAAACGGCTTATCAACGGCAGAGTACCGAACGACCACACCCGAAACCTGCAATCCTGGCGCGTGATCTCATGAGTGCTCCGGTGCTCTCTCTTCCATCCGACAGCACCTTGCTTGACGCCTGGACGAATATGTCACTCAAAGGATTCCATCATATTCCTGTCACGTCGATGCACGACACCCTCGTCGGGATGGTGTCGTATCGTGACCTCCTCCACCATGTTCCGGAACTGATCACGGCGGCCGATACGCGACAGGCCTCCAGGCTGCGATTGGCTGACATCATGACTTCCCGAGTTATTACTGCAACACCCGTGACGGAGATCCGGGAAATTGCCCACGTCATGTTGGATGAACGGATTCATGCGGTTCCGATCTTGGATCACACTCGTCGTCTCGTCGGCATTCTTGCGACCCAAGATCTGCTGCGGGGTATCGCGAACCACGGCCCGCTCGAACTCTGGACCTGACTTCCCATCTCTTCTTCCGACGAAACGCACCGAGGATAGAAGTTCAAGACACGTTCGACCATTGTGAAAACGTCGCTGCTTGACCGATCGGGCTTCCGGCAGAATCGATCACGTTCCAGATCAAGGCTTGTTCCACAAGAAAGCGCCTCCCCGTTGAAGAGATTCGCACTCCTCGATATCCGTCGAAGTAGCCGTGGAGCTTGGCTCGTTCCAACATCCTTCGCCGCTCGGGACGGTCATCCGACTCGGCCGTGAGTCGCGATGGCGTCTTGATGAAGTGATCCCAGGACAGTTCCCACAGGTCTAAGGCGGTCTGATTTCCATAGTTCAAGATCGGGTCGGGCTCCACACCGTGCGACACGATGACAAATGACGCTTTGAACAATGTGCGAGCTTGCTCTTTCAAGCTGCCTATCCGCTCGATCAGATCGTTTCCTATCCAATGACGATAGCTGTCCAGCAACAGCTGACTCCACTCCACAATACGTGGTTCGTTCCACGGCTCGATTTTCACGAGCGTGGTGGTAACACGTCTTGCCAGGCAGGGCAAGCTTCATGGACACCTTGTCAAGACCATGGGACTTCTCTGTATAATAGGGCCTTCGCTAACCGAAGCAGGAGCGCAGATGGCGAGCAAGACATTGTTCGACAAAATTTGGGACTCGCATGTCGTACGAGCAGAACCGGACGGAACGACACTGCTGTACATAGACCGACAGTTGGTGCATGAGGTGACCTCCCCTCAGGCCTTCGAAGGGTTAAAGCTTGCGGGACGCCTCCCACGACGACCTGCCGCAACACTCGCCGTGCCGGATCATAATGTTCCCACCACAGACCGGCGGCTCGGGATCGCCGATCACGTGAGCGCGCTTCAGATTCAAACGCTCGAAGACAACTGCAAGGATTTCGGCATCACCCTTTTCAACATGAGCGACATCCGCCAGGGTATCGTCCATGTCATCGGCCCGGAACAGGGCTTCACCCTCCCCGGTACAACGATCGTCTGTGGCGACTCCCACACCTCAACCCATGGAGCATTTGGCGCCTTGGCGTTCGGCATCGGGACGAGCGAGGTGGAGCACGTGTTGGCCACTCAATGTTTGGTGCAGAAACGACCCAAGACGATGGAAATACGCGTCGATGGAATCCTCTCCGACCGCTGCTCGGCCAAGGATATTATTCTTTCGATTATCGGGAAGATCGGTACTGCCGGGGGAACCGGCTATGTCATCGAATATACCGGTTCGGCAATCGAGGCTCTGAGCATGGAGGGTCGTATGACTCTCTGTAACATGTCGATTGAGGGTGGGGCTCGTGCAGGCATGGTCGCTCCCGATGAGAAGGCGATTGCCTATATCAAGGGGCGGCCCCTTGCTCCAAAAGGAGATCTTTTCGAACAGGCTGTCCGGGCATGGCGACAGCTCAAGACTGATACGGACGCCAAGCATGATAGGACTGTCGTATTGGAAGCGGAACAGATCGCGCCGCAAGTCAGCTGGGGCACCAGTCCCGGTATGGTGATCGGTGTGGATCAAAAGATTCCCGATCCCCGAACGATGTCGGATGAGAAGACGAAGAGTGCCGCCGAACGGGCATTAGCCTACATGGGGCTTTCACCCAATATGCCGATTACCGACATCAAGATCGACAAAGTTTTCATCGGTTCCTGCACGAACTCTCGGATGGAAGATCTTCGCCTGGCGGCCAGCTTTGCGAAGGGCAAGAAGGTCGCGAAGACCGTGCATGCGATGGTGGTTCCGGGATCGGGCCTGATCAAGCAACAGGCGGAAACCGAAGGACTGGACCGGGTGTTCCGCGAGGCAGGGTTCGAGTGGCGGGAGGCGGGGTGCAGCATGTGCCTGGCGATGAATGCCGATGTGCTGAAGCCCGGTGAGCGCTGTGCCTCCACCAGTAATCGAAATTTTGAAGGACGCCAGGGAGCCGGGGGTCGCACCCACCTGGTGTCGCCGGCCATGGCGGTCGCCGCGGCCATTGAAGGACACTTTGTTGATATCAGATATTGGGAGTGAATATGCGCCCGTTTACACAGCTCACCGGTCTCGTTGCTCCCCTGGATCGCGTGGACGTCGACACCGATCAGGTGATTCCGAAGCAGTTCCTGAAGACGATCAAGCGCACCGGACTGCGAGAGGGGCTGTTCTTCGATTGGCGGAAACGAAAAGACGGCTCACCTGATCCATCCTTCTTTTTAAACCAACCACGATATCAGGGCGCGACGATCCTTTTAACTCGAGACAATTTCGGCTGCGGCTCATCCCGTGAGCATGCCCCTTGGGCTCTGCTGGATCAGGGGTTCCGATGCATCATCGCCCCGAGCTTTGCCGACATCTTCTACAACAATTGTCTTCAGAATGGGATCCTCCCTGTCGTGTTGAAATCGGAAGAAGTGCTGGCCCTGATGAACGACGTACTCGATATTGAGGGCTACCAACTCACCGTGGACCTAGATCGCCAAACGGTGACGACCCCGAAGGAGATCGTATATCGGTTCGAAATCGATCCTTTCCGCAAAGATTGTCTCTTTCGAGGGCTTGATGCGATCGGCCTCACACTCCAGCATGAGCACGCGATCACGGCCTATGAATCTCGGCGAAAGGCTGAGGCCCCTTGGCTGTTCAGTGACGTCCGTGCATAACTGAGGAGATATCAGTGAAACTGTTTGTGACGCTTCTCCTCTTTGTCGGCGCGGCCTGCCTCATTGTCGTGTTCAACTTGTCCTATTCCGATGGAAACCGAGCTGGGTACATCCAAAAATTTTCTACGAAGGGCTGGCTGTGTAAGACGCATGAAGGAGAGCTGGCAATGACAACCGTGCCGGGAACGGCGCCTGTTCTCTGGGATTTTTCGATCTGGGACGATACGGTCGCCGCGCAATTATCAGAGGTGATGGGGAAACGCGTGATCTTGCATTACAAAGAGTATCGCTATATTCCAACCACCTGTTTCGGTGAGACCACCTATTTCGTGGATAAGGTGGACGTTCAAGAATAGTCGTGTTTGCTCGCAGGATGTTCAAAAAGACCTTCCAGCAAAGCCGCAGCTAGCGATGAGGCGTAACCGTACTCTTTGCTGTACGTTGAGTCTCTGAGCGACGCGAGAACGAAGCTGGAGGGCTTTTTCAACATCCTGCTATAGCCATTTTTTTCGGCGGAACCCAATCAACATAACGGCCGCCACGACTCCCATGATGCCCAACGCCATCGGGTAGCCCCAGGGCCATTTCAACTCCGGCATATATTCGAAATTCATGCCGTAGATGCCCGCGATAAAGGTGAGCGGCATGAAAATCGTCGTGATCACCGTCAGCACTCGCATGACGGCGTTCAACCGATAGCTCACGCTTGAAAGATAGATGTCGAGACTCGCCGAGACCATTTCACGCAATGTCTCGATGGTATCGACGATCTGCACCACATGATCGTAGACGTCTCGAAAAAATACCTTGGTCGGTTCACGCAGAAAGGGACATTCGGAACGGGACAGATTGTTGATCGCTTCCCGCAGCGGCCAGACCGCGCGCCGCACGAACAACAGCTGCCGTTTGAGCGCGTGAATATCTTTGAGTGTCTCCGGTGTGGGATCGGCGATCACCCGCTCTTGCAGCGATTCGATCCGTTCCCCCAACATTTCCAGAACAGCGAAATGTTGGTCAACCACGGCGTCCACGAGCGCGTACAGCAGATAATCCGATCCGTTTTGCCGAAGACGCCCCTTGCCCCCGCTGAGACGATCCCGCACTGAGTGAAACACATCGGTCCCATTTTCTTGGAACGAGAGGACGTAATTGCGCCCAAAGACGAAACTGACCTGTTCGACCACAATGTCCCCCCGGTCGGAGACCATGAGCATCTTCATGACGAGAAAGAAATATGTTTCATAGTCATCGAGCTTGGGGCGCTGATCCGTATTGGCGATGTCTTCCAGCAAAAGAGGGTGAAGGCCGAAATGCTTCTCGAAGGCTTCCAGAACATCGACCTTATGAACGCCACCGACATTGATCCAGGTCACGGTTTCATCTGTAGGTGGACGAAGCTCATCGACGTTCGTGACGATATGCTTATCACACCGGGGACCTGCATAGTTGAACCGCGTGATCGTCACGGTCTCGGTTCGCTGTTCACCGATATGGACGAGTGTCCCAGGCGACAGTCCCGTCTTCTTCGACCGTTTCTGGACCAGTTTCATCGTAGTGTGCTTGTACGCAGATTCCGGGGCTAGGTCAAGCCGGCACATGTTCGTTTCTTTTCATACGTCTCCAGGCCTGCTACTCTGCTGTCATGGCATGGGACTATGAACGTGATGTGCTCATCGATGTGATCCGGAAGGCCGGGGCGGAAGCCTTACGGTTTGCCGTTGACGGATTTGAGACGATTCAGAAGCCGGACCGTTCACCGGTGACCTCGGCGGACCTGGCCGTGAATCAGGTGCTCCACTCTCGCCTGACGTCGACGTTTCCTCAGGACGGATGGCTCTCAGAGGAATCGCCTGATAGCCTTGACCGACTGCAGAAAAGACGCGTCTGGGTGGTTGATCCGATAGATGGGACGAAGGCGTTCATCAATGGCGAACCGGAGTTTTGCATTTCTGTCGCCCTCATTGAAGAGGGTCGGCCTGTCGTGGCAAGCATCTTCAACCCTTCCACGGATGAATTATTCACCGCGACCCGGAGTGGAGGTCTTCGTCTCAATGACGAGCCGGTTGCTCCACCAGCAGCGTGGGACGGTCGGCATCCGGTCATCGCCCTGAATCCATGGGAGCGACAGATCGGCCGCTTCACGTCCCTAGAGCCGTCGGCTGACACCCGTCCTATCCGCTCAATTGCGTGGGTACTCGCACTCGCCGCAACCGACCGCATCGAGGCGGTGGCGACATTGGAACCTGAAAATGAATGGGATGTTGCAGCGGGAGCTCTCCTCATCGCGGAAGCAGGTGGAACCATCTCTGACGGCCGTGGGCATGCCCTGACCTTTAACCGACGTGAGCCTCGCTATAGCGGAATCCTCGCCACCAGCCCACACTGTCCCGATGCTCTCACGCGACAGCTCAAGCTCCTGACTCGCACGGTTGATGACGGCGCTGAATGACCGCCTTATCCGGGATGCTGGAAACCTACTTGGGTCAACCGCAGACAGGCTTCATCCAGATCAGCATCCGTCTTCGCGTAACTGAATCGGATGAAGTCCGCTCCTTTCTGGCCGGTAAAAAAAGCCTCTCCCGGCACACCAGCCACACCGGTTTTTTCTAACAGATACATGGCGCGAGCTTTCCCTGTGTCGCCTGGAAGCCGGGACACGTTTGCCAACACGTAGTAGGCTCCTACTGGAATCGACGGAGTGAGTCTCGCCTTGGCCAGAGCGCTGCAAAATTTGTCGCGCTTCTGCTGATAGTCTCGAGCCAGGCCTTCATAGAAATCGTCGGGCAACTCTCTAATACCGCGAGCCACGCCCATTTGAAGCGGGGCCGGAGCGCAGACGTAGAGGAGATCGTTCATCGCGCCGATGGCTCTTGTCCACTGCTGAGCAGCCACACTGTAGCCGATACGCCAACCTGTCACACTGAATGTCTTGGAGTACCCGCCGATGGTCACCGTCCGTTCAGCCATATTCGGCAAGGAGGCCATGCTCACATGCTGCCGCCCGTCATAGAGAAAGTATTCGTAGATTTCATCCGTCATGACGAACAGATCGTGTCGGCACGCAAAATCTGCCAGCGCCTCAAGTTCCGTTCGACTGAATACCTTGCCCGATGGGTTGCCGGGCGAATTGACGATGATGGCCTTCGTGTTCGAGGTCACGACCTGCTCAAGCTGGGTCAGAGAATACGTCCAGGCCGGCGGCTGCATCTGTACTGCGACAGGAACAGCCTCGACAGCCGCAAGCGCACTGATATGGTATTGGTAATACGGCTCAAAGAGAATGACTTCGTCGCCGGGATTGAGTAGCGCTGCGCAGGCACAATGAAAGGCGCCGGTCGCCCCGGCGCTGACGGTTACTTCCGTTTCAGGATCGGCGCAAATGCCGTTATAGTGGGCCAGTTTGTCGGCGATGGCCTGGCGCAATTCCGGCAATGCCATCGAAACGGGTGTAGACATTGTGCCCATCCCTGATGGCCTTCTCTGCCCCTTCGAGAACGATCGGCGGCACCGGCGTATCACAGACACCTTGGGCCATATTGAGGCCCTTCAGACTCGCGCAAGCCTGTGTCATCGCCCGAATTTCCGATTGGGCAAGATCCGTCATCCGCCGACTGACTGTTCGCATCGCCATACTCCTTGCTTAACCATCCACAGACCGGTGTC
>CAVQFZ010000023.1:0-338457 GCA_963711905.1 uncultured Nitrospiraceae bacterium
TGCCACCGAGCCAGTAATGGGGGGCAATTTCGCCGTGGTGAATCCCTGTTGACTAATAAATTTAATTTCATGACAGCCACTAAGCAGTTCACTTTCGATCGCTCCGGCAAGCCCTTGGCCTTCTTTGTCTCTAGCGATATCGAATGCAAGTGGAACATGATCAGTGCGCACCCTCTTAGCCCTCACCTTGTTTACTTTGGCATTATAAAGTTTCTCGATTTCCGCCTTTAGCTGCTTTCCTCGACCATTTTCCCATTTCTGGAATGGTGTTCGGAAGCCGAGCAAATAGTACCACGGGAGAGGTTTTCCATACTCTAGAGCCCGTCTCTCCTCCCAATACTTCTTTTCCATCATAGCTATTTCCGGTGCTTGCTTGCGTACCTCTATGTCATCTATTACTGAAGAAACATCGCCCTCGAACCGTGGACTGGATGCCATTGTCAGAAAACCTCGGGATGGGTCAAAGACTCCTTTTAAGTTAGCATTAAGGATTGGGTAGTCCGATTCCTGCGATTTGTCAAATACCCGAACGTAGCCATAGACTACGTCCCATCTTTTTTTTATATCCACCCTCTCAATAGTGAGCTCAATTCTTACTTTGTCTTCGCAAGTATGATTCGTCCAGTCACCCTCAAGTAACGCTCTCTCAAAATCTTTTGGGATTACCTCGCCCATTTGGATCGGTTTTTGACTGGCCATGATGATCTGAGCTCGCCCCTGAGGATTAGATGGGTTTAAGGCTGCTCTGACCTTATCCTGTACAGCGGGCGTGGGGTATTAGGATGATGCACGGGAGTGTCAGCGGACACTTGAGCCGATTCTGGAGCTTTGCCCAGTAGGAGTCCACAGCCCCGAGTAAGCATTGTCAAGATGCTGAGGGTAATAAACGCATTCATATTTTTGCCCACGGCCAACTCCTTTCAGAAGTGCTAAGAGGAACGAAAATATCATTATATTAGGTAATTGGTTCGCCTTCATATCATGTTGTTTCCTAATAGTCTAGAGAGATGGACGTCGAAACTTTCATCGAAGAGTGAGATACAAGGCTTGTTGTCTCAAGAGAAGGGTTCCACATCAAGTAGGATGCAGTGGTAAGACCGTCGTATTATCGCTGCATTTGAATAACAATCCGGCAAAAGCATTCTTTCGACGTTAATCGTAACGTCTTCACGCGGCGATGACTGTGCGTCACTCATGCGTATCAGATACGGTTAATTATCTCAGCGGAAGCCGACAAGAATAAAAAGCCTGCTACCTTTCTTTCGAACGCAGTCGGTTTCCCATCGTGAGTTGCTGCGCCAGCTACTGGGGCAAGACGCTTAGCAGGTGAGCCTGCGAGCAGTTGGCGGCGGTCGAAGCACTCCCTACCACTCGCCCGTTGTCAGAGAGAATCGGGGAACCGGACATCCCGGCCGCAATCGCGCCTAGCAGGGACTCTACAGACAGGCTATCATTGCCTGTTAGCTGTATTGTGCACCGTACCCAGTGGTCCGATTGTCTCATTCGAATAAGGTAACATCTCCACGTCGGAGGTCAGAATAACAATTGAATCTGTGCAGGTACTAACCTCATAGTTCAATTATTTGCGCAGAGTCCTTCTAACTTAGGAAAATTTTATGAATGAACCGCCGGAAGAACACAAAGAGCTGATGCACTGTACAAACGCGAGTGGGCTTTATGGAATAATTTCGAGCAAAACACTTTGGGCTAGCCATACCTCATTAATGAATGATACCGAATAAACTGTGGGATTCTACAGACGTGTACTTCCGATGATTCTAAGATTAGGAGTATGAACTATTAGCTGTGGACTTCGAGCATTTTGGCGAGACAGTCAATGCCGCGAGTCAGTTAGGAATAGACTTGATCGACTGCAGAGTGAAAAAAATGGATTGAAAACCGATCCTCTCATAAAAGCTCAAAATTACTTTGTGACCTCTTTTTGCACAACGACTGATGAGTGGATTTCCAAAAATGGGCTGCTAAGCCAGTGGCGAGCGTATGGGGAAGACGCGGGATACGCCATCGTATTCGACACTTGCGTGAAGCATAAGAACCTCGCCTCACTGGCGGTGCTTATTCAGTGAGATTTCTGTTGTGAGAGTCGGAACGCCTATCGTATCCTTACGTAGCACATTGGCTCATCGCCCATCATAAGAAAGGACCTCTACTCCATGAGAATTCGTACATTATGTTTTGCCATAGGGCTTCTCTTTCTCACGACCCCGCTATTGGCTGCTTCACAAGATCCGGCAAATGACGATCAGAAAACCTTGTATGCTCTTGGGTTGGCCATCAGTCAATCGCTGGGAACTTTTTCCTTAGGCGAGACCGAACTCGATATGGTCAAGAATGGCATCACCGACGGCGTACTGAAGCGCCCTCAAAAAGTCGATCTCCAAACATTTGGGCCGAAGATTCAACAACTTCAACAGTCTCGGTTGGCTGTCGCTGCCGAAAGTGAGAAGAAGACAGGTGCCGCGTTTATGACAAAAGCGGCTTCTGAAAAAGGGGCGACGAAGACGGAGTCCGGCATCATCATCACCACCATCAAGCCTGGAACCGGGGCCACACCAAAGGCAACGGATACCGTCAAGGTTCATTACCATGGCACCTTGACCGATGGGACGGTATTCGATAGTTCCATCAAGCGAGGGGAACCGGCGACATTTCCGCTGAACAAGGTCATTAAATGTTGGACAGAGGGCGTCCAACAGATGAAGGTCGGGGGGAAGAACCGGCTGGTGTGCCCATCCAATCTAGCCTATGGCGACGGCGGGTCACCGCCGATCATTAAGCCGGGATCGACCTTGGTTTTCGAGGTTGAGCTACTCGAAATCGTCACCAACTGACCACTTCGCGTTGCCGCCTCTCGTGCGGAGGCGGCAAGCCATCCAATCCCTCGACGCCTGCCGAACCCCAGAGTGGCCACCCTCCCCTTGAATCTGATAGTGGAACCATTGTGAGCGAGACGATCTCCACGAACGGCAGAAACGCTGGACCTCCTTCACCCCTACGTTGGCTGATTCTTGGGCTCCTCTTTGCCATCAGCGTCGTGACCTACATCGATCGCGTCAACATTTCGGTCACCGCACGCCAGATGATGCCGGCGTTGGGACTGACCGACCAGGAGATGGGATTCGTCTTCTCCGCATTCGTCGTCGGTTACGCCTTGTTCCAGATTCCTGGTGGGTGGCTCGGTGATCGCTGGGGCATCCGCGTCGTCCTCATGATCGCACTGATCTGGTGGTCCTGCTTTACCGCCTGGACGGCCACTGCCGCGACTTCTTTCCTGGCCGCGCCGCTCGGAATCGTCGGCGCATTGGCCCTTATCAGATTTCTTCTCGGTGTCGGAGAAGCCGCGGCATTACCCACCTTTAACCGCGCGGTCACCGACTGGCTTCCCGCTCATGAGCGCGGTCTCGGCATCGGCATCGCTATCGGTGGAATCGGGATCGGCGCTGCGATCACCCCGCCGGTCACGGCTTGGATCATGGTCAACTATGGCTGGCAATCCGCCTTTTATCTTTCAAGCGGGCTAGGGTTCGGCCTCGCAGTGACCTGGTGGTTCTTGGCCGCCGATCATCCATCGCGTCACCCATGGCACTCTCATGACGAAGCAACACCATCCACGATTCCAACTGTTCCGACGCGCCCTTCGATTCCCTGGGCTCTCCTACGAAACACACCGAGCGTGTGGTGGCTGATGCTGAGTTACGGATGCTTGGGCTATGTCGCCTATGTCTACATGTCCTGGTTCTATCTCTACCTGGTCAATGAGCGTGGCTTCAGTGTGTTACGAGGTGGAGTGTTTGCTGCCGCCCCTTTCCTCGCCATCCTTGTATCGTGCCCTCTTGGCGGGTGGGTTACCGATCGATTAGCCATGCGGCGTGGCGTGACTAAGGGACGCCAGATCGTGGGGATGACCGGGATGGGGCTGGCCGCCGGCTCTATCGCACTCGGTGCGGCCGCAGAATCTCCCTACCTCGCCCTAGCCAGCCTGTCACTGGGCGCCGGATGGCTGTATTTCACGATCGGCGCCTATTGGTCCTCCACGAGCGATCTGTCACCGACCCATGCCGGCAGCCTTTCAGGTCTCATGAATATGGGCGCCAATCTCGGCGGGGCGATTTCACCGACGCTCACACCATGGCTCGCCCAACAGTGGGGTTGGGACGCTTCTCTCGGCCTCGCTGCCTTCATTTCTCTAATCGGTGGAATCATGTGGTTGCGCATCAGGCCGGGAGATGGGCTCAAACAATGATGAGCTGTGAACTGTTAGTTTTGAATTGTACGTCCGAAACTACACACTAAAAACTCAACACTCAGCACTCGTTGGTACGACCTTGCCCATGGAAAGACCGCCTTGCTACAGTCATAACGATGGCACTTGAGTTTCGAAAGAAAGATCCCCGCGTCACGATCGCCACGAGATTCGGTGAGATCAAGATCCGCTTCTACTCAGACGCAGCGCCGCGCCATGTGGAGAACCTCATCAATCTTGTCAAGATGGGGTTCTATGACGGCACCACCTTCCATCGTGTGGTGCCCGGGTTCATCATTCAAGGCGGCGATCCATTGAGCAAATCTCCCGACCGCACCGTCCACGGCACAGGCGGACCAGGGTACTTTCTTTCCCCCGAGCCGAACGACCACCCCCACAAGCGCGGGGCAGTATCCATGGCGAAAATGCCCCGTGAAAGCAATAGCACGCGCGACTTCAACGACAACGGCTCACAGTTTTTTATCTGCGCAGACGACAACAGCGGTTTAGATCGACGCTACACCGTGTTTGGAGAAGTCTTTCGCGGGATCGAAGTAGTCGACAAGATTGTCGTCGTCCCTCGCGACGAACGAGACAACCCGCTCGATCCGATCAGGATCACGATGACCGTGAAGGAATAGGTGAGCAGGCGTTAGTGTGGCATTCCTTATGAGTGGCGAGATCGATCCTTTAAAAGGTGCCATCCTCGGGGCAGCAGATTTAGAATCCATCCAACTAGCAGGTAGGATCATCACAACAGGTGGGCTCGTCGCATTTCCAACCGAAACGGTTTATGGCCTCGGCTGCGATGCGATGAATGCTGCCGCAGCAGCGAAGGTCTTCGAAGCCAAGCGCCGTCCTCAGTTCGATCCACTCATCGTCCACATCGCTGATTCAAAGCAGTTGGATAGGGTGATTGGATCCCTGCCCCCTTTGGGTCAGCGGCTCATGGACGCCTTCTGGCCCGGTCCGCTGACGTTGGTGTTGCCAAAACAGCCGGCAATCCCGGATCTCATCACAGCCGGACTATCCACGGTCGCGGTCAGAATGCCGAACCATCCGGTGGCGCAGGCGTTAATTCGAGAAGCAGGTACTCCGATCGCCGCCCCCAGCGCCAACCCCTTTGGGTATGTCAGTCCGACGACCGCTCAGCACGTTGCTGATGGGCTTGGGCACAATGTGGATCTCATACTCGACGGGGGACCATGCCCGGTTGGGGTTGAATCGACGATCGTCTCGCTGGTGGGTCTTCAACCAGAATTGTTGCGGCCAGGCAGCATCACCATCGAGGAACTCAGCGCGGTCATCGGCTCTATTCGCCTGGCGTTGTCCATGAATCAACAGCCGATCGCACCCGGTCAATTGTCACGCCACTACGCCACGCAGACGCAATTGACGATCCTACCCTCAGCCGGAGCAAGGCCTGTCCTGAAAGATGACGAGCGCGTAGGCCTGCTGATCCACTCGCAAGCAAGAATACCGACGATCGCTTCGCAGCTATTGAAGTTCTCTCTACTTCCGGCGATCTGAGGGAAGCCGCGCGCCACCTGTTTGCAGCGCTGCGGAGGCTGGACTCCCTCGGTCTGGATAGGATCTATGCGGAGCCTTGCAAAGAAGAAGGGCTGGGGGTCGCGATCATGGATCGCCTCCGCCGCTGCGCAGCGCCAAGACCATGATTCTGCACCATAGCGTTAAAATTCATGGTGCTTGTGAGGATGCAGCTACTTGAAATCAGTTCACGTGGTATGCGGGTCTTGCTCCCCTCACCCGCCGCCCAGGACGACGTGGAACGTCAAATCAACATCAGCTCGGCGTACTTTGACCGACACCTCTTGACCCGGGCTTGTGCGCTCGATGAGAAAATTCTTCAGCTGGGCGCCATCAAGAATCTCCGTGCCCTCGATGGCCAGCAAGATATCGTGCTTCTGAATGCCTGCTGACTTTGCGGGCTCCGCGACTTCTTTTACCGCGACGCGCAACTTCGTGCCGTCTTTTACCGAAGTCATATGGACCCCGAGTCTGGAGAAGGCAAGAGGTCTTCCTGAAAGAGCTGCATTGACGATGCGCTCCGAGAGGGTTCCTGGAATGACAAAGGTCATGCGACTGCAATGAGCCTGGGTCTCCTCCTTATCGGTTTGGATCACGGCATGCACGATGCCGACAATGTCTCCTTTCGCGTTGAACAGCCCACCTCCTGAATTTCCACTGCAGGTCGAAAGGTCGGTCTGGATGAGGCGGGTATCGATGGTTTGTAGGAACGTATTGGTATTTCCGATTTTCCCAAAGGCCATGGTCGGCCCCCAACCAAGCGGATAGCCGACTGTAAAGACATCCATCCCAGGTGACACCTCGCCCGTGGAAAATGACGTCCCCACCTGCAATTTGGGGCGGTGCTGTTCGACAACCCGGTACAAGACGACATCCATGAACGCGCTGTCGCCCACGAGATCGGCGGGAAGTTCATGAAGATCGTTCGTGAGCACGCGGATCTGTTTCTGAACGGCGGCGCCTGTCGCAAGTTCATGTTTCTCTGCGGCATGTCTCGCGGTAATCACATAGCCGTCTCGTAAATGGAATCCGGTTCCTCGGACGACGACCTTCCCGGGTTTCTCCGGCATGCGCTGATCTTGTGTGTCTGTCAAGATTCCCACGGTCGCCTGTCTCGCTCGAAGAAACACGTCCTGGCTAAGCGGTGTCGTTTCGGCATTGAGCGGGAAGCTGAGCATTGTCGTGATAACCCACACAGCAAACGCGTGAAGACGCAGGGAGTGAGCTGCAAATAGGTGGCGGGTGCTCATGCAATACTCCATTTCAAAGCGGTATACACGTCAAGGCTGCATACTATATGCGGATCGCATCGTTTCTTAAAGAGTGCCGAATGACTACGAATGGCCTGATCGTCGGTCCGAAACTATTGTAAGACACAGAGGTCCGGCTTACAGTGCAACGTAATCTGGATCCAACCGGGAAACTTCCGGACAAGACTTTATGCCGCCTTGTTGCGCATGGCCTGTGATCACGTTATTTCTCCTGGTCATCATTGCCCCCCCCTCCATCGTAGAGGCGGGCTCAAAGCCCTCACCGGAACTGGCCCGACATTTAACGGAGATCGCGAGGCCGGCCAGACCATCACCGATGATCACCATCCAGGCCGGTACGTTTTTGCTCGGAAGCCATCGCGTCGATAATGACCCCTATGGAAACCGAACGCAGTTTGACGATACGGAACTGCCTCAACATCGAGTCTGGCTGGATGCCTATGAGATGGATCGAGATGAAGTGAGCCTTGGAGAATATTTGGCCTTCCTACAGAAAGAGAAACTTCATCCCTCGGACGAGCTGCAGAAACTCCTCTGGCACGTCATCACCGTCCATTCTATCTCCGACCAGACTCTAACCCGCTGGCCTGCGCTCTATGTCACGTGGGCAGAGGCGAATGATCTATGCGCGGCAAAGCGCGCCAGACTACCGACCGAGGCTGAATGGGAGAAAGCGGCGCGAGGGTCTGACGGCATTCCCTACCCCTGGGGTGAAGCGACTCCCAACTCCACCCTCGCGATGTTTGGGCAGCACCATGTCCATGAGATCCCCATTCTCGCGGCAGTCGATTCCCATGAGGAAGGCAAAAGTCCCTATGGCCTGCATCATATGGCGGGCAACATTGCCGAATGGGTGCAGGACTGGTTCGGATTCGACTACTACGCGTATATGCCTGAACGCAATCCGCCGGGCCCAACCGCCGGACGCTACAAAAGCGTTCGCGGTGGTTCCTGGAAAAGCAACCGCGTCATGCTTCGAACGGCAACCCGAGGCGGCGCCTCTCCCAGACCAACGTGCCGCGACGATCGGCTTCCGGTGCGCGCGATCATTGAAGAATGCAAATTAGGGAGTTGCTGGATTCTTTGTTGACCGTTTCATCGGCGCATCGGACGCGCAACGAAATCCCGTGGACTCGTTGCGAACCGTTGGATCGCTCTCGACACGCGTAAAGATGCGGACCGTCGGCGTCTCGTTTTGCCAGCCCGCGCCCCTGATCACTTTCTTCGTGCCTGTGTCAGGACCTTTCGGATTCTTGCCCGGGCTCTTCTCATAATATCGGGCATCGTACCAATCATTGACCCATTCCCAAACATTGCCGGCCATGTCATACAGGCCATAGGGGCTCTTGCCCGCCTCATAACTTCCGACGGGCATGAGCGTCTTCTCCCCAATCCACTGTTGATTGTAATTGAGATGTTTGGACGTCGGTTCGACATTCCCCCAAGGGAATCGTCTATCGGACGTCCCCTTGGCCGCCTTTTCCCATTCCGCTTCAGTAGGAAGTCGTTTGCCCGCCCATCTGCAATAGGCCTCTGCATCAAACCAATCGACATTGATGACGGGTCGATCGGTCAACGAATCGGAGATGTTCTCTCCTTGCCATAGATTTCTTGTCGGATTTCTTGGGTTTTGTGGAACGCGATGTCCTGTGGACTTCACGAATTCCAGATAACGGCCGTTCGTCACTTCAAATGTATCGATCACAAATGTGTCGACGAATACATCATGACGTGGATATTCATCCCGTCCTCCGTCACGAGCTCCATCCGGCACCCCCATCGGGAACGAGCCGGCCGGGACCACGATCATTGGCGCGCCGTCTTGGCTCGTCGGCGACTCGATCGGATCGCGAGCCGGTTGCGCATTTGCGAATAGAAAGGACGCATTGAGCCCGAAGCCCAACAGCACCAACACAAGGAAAACTTGAACAACCTGGGACACAACTCCTCCAATAGGATCTCTATCCGGTTCGCCGCACCATAGCCACCCTATGCTTTCGGTGAAACAACTTTCAACAGCGCTCCTCCGGCCGTTGCTCGAACAGCATCATCCTCATCATGCAGGCTCTGTTTGAGGAGTGGGATCGCATCCACCTCTTCAATCTTCGCCATTGACTTGACCGCCGCAATCCTCACTCGAGGCACCGTATCCTGAACCAGCAGCATCAAGGCCGATCGTGCCGGTTCGCGATTCGATTCTTCGGCATGCCCCAAGGCCCGTGCCACGGCAGCGCGAACAGCGGGCTCTTTCGCATTGCTCAGAGCCTGCACTGGGTCGGCCACGATTTCATACCGTTCACCCTGTTCCAGCAATGCACCGATGACGAACGCTCTGACGGCGGGGTCACGATCATCGAGAGCCCTATTCAAGGGCGCGCGGGTATCGAATCCGCGCAGTTGTCCCAAACTGACAGCCGCGGCGGTCCGCACGGGAGGGAGCGGGTCTCTCAACAGCCTGGTCAGCGCAGTGACTGCTTCCGCAGCGGGTACATGGGCCAACCCTGAGGCGGCTGCACCGCGTACCGACGGCTGCTTATGTTCGCTCGACTCGAGGAGAACCGACAACGCCTCTGTCGGCTTCGAATCGACCAAGGCACGAATCGCCGAGGTCCGCTCGTCCGGATTCGGCGCCTTCGCATACTGCAAGAGGAGTTCGCATCCATTGGCTCGTTTCAGATGACAAAGCACCTGGGCGGCTGCGACTCGCACCCGTGCCTCAGAATCTTTTAGTAGCGGCTCGGCGAGCGGGACGACCGACGTATCGTCGGATTTTGCAAACCCCTTGAGCACTGCTTCCTTCACCAGCACCGCTTGATCGTCCAAGGCTTTCCGGAATCGAGCTGAGCGGCGTCCCTCCTCCAGCTTCGCAAGTCCTTCAGCCGCTAAGGCTCGGACAAGCCCGGATCCGTCGCTGAGCCCATCTTCCAAGAATGGAATCGACTCAGGACTGTGCCATTCCTTGAGGGCAGTATAGGCCGCACCACGCATTTGCTCCCGCATATCTTTCGTCAGGACGAGGACAAATCCAAGTGAGAGCTCACGAAGGATCGACTGATCGTCATGCTTCAACACCTGCACGAGCTCGTCATAGTTTTTAAGAGCATCCTTCGGGTTGCCCAGTCTCAGAACGGTTCGAATCTTGAGTCGACGAATATCCGGTGCACCCAATGTCTGAGGATCAAGCTTGTCCAGCTCTTCAAGAGCCTTCTGATATTCCTTCTTGTCATAGAGGGCCTGACTCTGCTGAATCTGCGATGCCGCCTCTCCAAAAGCAGATCCAGCCATAGGAAAACAGCAGACAAGGACGAACCAGACAATCGCACGTTGTCGTATGTTGAGCGGATTCATCCTCGATCCTTCGCGCCGCCGCCGGTTGCACTCATACGTGTGTGATGGTTTTTGTCAGTCATCCGTTTGACGAGCGTGCCGGAGAATTCCGGCTTATGGGAGGGCGTGTTATCGCTGGAAGACAAGGGATATCGATCGGCAAGACCTCGCCGCAGCACACAGAGGTATGACTATCAATGTTGATGTTCGACCAGCGGCTGGATATCAACAGCGTACCCTAAAGACTCGGGGCCGAATCGAGGATTGTCCATGACCCTATACGCGGTTCGATTCCCCTTGGGAGCGGGCAGCGACAGTTGCTCACGAAGCCTTCCGTCCGGTTGCACCACAACCGTCCTGGTCGTTCCAGGTCCTGTCTGCGGGTGCCATACCACCAAGCGATAGGTGCCGGGGGGAATGCCGGCGATCGAGAACTTCCCCTCCGCATCGGTCAGGGTATAATAGGGATTGTTCACGGCCATAGCCCAGCTTTCCATGTAGGCATGGAAACCACATTGCATATAGAAGGTGCGTCGCCCCTTGTTCAAATAAATCGGCCCGACCAACGAGGCTCCCGGCGCATGGTCATGCGTCGCATGAATATCCCCTCGCCGATGCTGGTGATTCATGACCAGCGGGGTATTGAACAAGACTCGCGCGCCCGCTTCCGGCGACGTCTCATAGCCCTGAATGTCGTGCATAACAGGATCCATATTGATGACCTCGACTGCATGCCCGTTACGGACAATGGTCACGAACGGCTGAAACATGCAGTCGCGGGCTTCGATCAAGGGAACAGAAACCTCGAACGGTTTTCCCGCTTCGACCCCTTCCAGGAGCACGATGGCGTTCTTCAATCCCCCCTGACGACTCACGACAAAGTCATGCAGTAAGCGCCACCCGCGGCCATTGGAGATCCGGCCGCAATAGGCCGGATCCGGAAAGGTGATCAGATTGAACCCCTTCGGCTCCGGCACCGGTCCATCGAGAGTCACCGTCCCTTCGATGGTTCCACCATGTCGTACGTCGATTACCTCATAGGCGCTTACCGACGTTGGTAATGAGAGGGCTACCGTCGAGACAAGAGCTGCGCTGAAGCTGAACATGCAAACGACTCTCTTCATCGCGCAATGTTCCTATTCACATGAACAGCCTTATGGCGTTTGCAGTTCAAGAGTCGGACGAATCTCGATGGGTTTTCCCAGCGCCTCCAACCCGTAATGCGTATTCTCCGCGATTTGGTGGACGCTTCGACGCCCTTTGGGAGACTCGAACGTAAAATCTACTTGATGCGTCTGCTTCGCTGAAACCGATATTTTCTTTTGGAGCATCGCCCCTACCCCGGGATGCCACGCCATCAAGGTATACTCGCCGGCAGGCACATCGGACAACGAAAATTGTCCGTCCTTATCGGTCACCATGTAATAGGGATTGTCCACTGCGAGCCCCCAGCTTTCCATGTAGGCATGAAATCCACACTGCATGACGAAGAACCGACGGTTCTTCGTCAGCTTGACGACTTCGATCATCGGTTGTCCGGCCAGATGCTCGTGACTCTCAGACCCGGCGTCACGCACGTGCATGGGATTCATCGGAAGGGGTGTGTTGAATAACACGCGTGGGCCCAGCTCCGACGTTTCATACGCCTGAATGTCATGAAACACCGGATCCATGTTAACGACCCGAACCTCGGCTCGATCTTTCACCACACTGACAAACGGCAGGAACCGGCAGTCGCGCGCCTCGATGGTGGGCGGCACAAAGTTGAACGGCTTGCCCTTCTCCACATCGATCAGCAACACAACCGTGTCTTTGAGACCTCGATCTGCCGAAACACTAAATTCGTCTAAAATTCTCCACCCGGTCCCAGTGGAAATTCTTCCGCAGTAGACTGGATCTGGAAAGGTGATGAGATTAAACCCTTTGGGGATCGGCTTCCCTTCCGTCATCCTTACTTTTCCCGTAACGGTGCCACCGTCTTTCACTTCAATTTCTTGATAGGACCAAGCCGTCGACGCGCAAGCCAAGACGAGCAAGGCCGGAACTAACGTTGTTTTCATTGTAGTCACCTTCATCAGAGCAGTTTCTTTCCTGATCGTACCAGATGCCTGCTAGAAAGAAAAAGGGGGAGCGCAGGCCTCCCCCTCTTCTCTGCATTGATTGCCTCGTTGAGAGGCGATCAAGTTACCGCGTTGCTACCGGAACGACATGCGCCGGTTCATCAACAGAAGCGCTCTTCGCTCCTGTCTTGGCGCCGGAGAGCGGCAGTAGCCGTTGATCTCCAGCCGGCAAGACCCGCAGATAACCCCACTGTCCAGATTGCGAGTAGGGTAACCGCTGATTACTCCAGACATAATCGCCCGGCATGCGGAACGGCCCCCCGGCAGTCGGGAGGAACGCGTCCAGCGTTTCCGATCCGGAGAACTCCACCACGCTGATCATGTCGGCTCCGGGCATGAACGGCTCAATCGGCCACTCATGACGTTCGACACTGAACATGCCGTTCTGTTCGTTGCTCGCGCCGAACACGTGGATGCGAACGGGATCTCCGGCATGCGCCTCGATGATCGGCGTCGCCGGATCTTCCGGCTTGTCCACGACACAGGGTTGAAACACCTTACCGAGAGTGCAGCCCTTCTCCTCGCGGAACTTATACGGCTCCGCTCGATAGTTGACGGCCGTCAAGCCCGCGGTGTTCTGCACATAGGGCATGAAACTCGTCCCGATGATATTGTCCTCGTCCTGGAAGAACAGGGCTACGTCGCGGTAGTTCACGCGATGCTCATAACCTTGAATCGTCCGATCGACGATGACATCGGCCACCCAGCTGTTCTTCGTCGAAATGTCCGCGCCGGTTTTCGGGTCACGGTACTGGGCGCCCTTCGGGCCGATCACCACGGCTCCGTAGAGTCCGCTCCGCGGATTGGTCATCACATTGCCCCAGTCCCACACCAACGAGGCGGTCTCTCCCAGGAACGGGTCCGCGTAGTAGGTGTAGGTACGGCTCTCTCCCGGCGCGATGGTTTGATCGCCGGGATTGTTCCCGACATTCGCCCCGAGCGAATCCTTGGGATCGAATGCCAAACCGATGGCGGAGAACGACGCTCTGCTCTCCTTCATCCGGTTGGTCAGCTTCACTTTAAGGCAATCCCCGATATTGGCCCGCAAGGTCAACGGCATCGGCTGAACGCCTCCCGCAACCTTCGTGGCGTCTTCTTCCAATGCATAAATCTTCGCGTTCGGATTGACCATCTGGATCGTCCGTTCAAAGTCGACCTCGATGGTATCAGGCGCCTTGGGGTTCAACTTCATCCCAGGATAATCCAATGCCACGGCATTGAAGTTTTTCACCGGAGCGTCAGCTGGACAGACCGCCAGCGGCTTCGGAATCTCATTCCGGCGGCTGTATCCGGCCGGCAGCTTTTGAAGATCCGAGACCTCCTTGTCCAACACCCGCATGATGCCCCACGCGCCTTCCGAGAACTTCGAACCTCGACCGTTGAAGTGGATGTAGTCTCCGGACTGGAGCCGAGGCCCACCCGCTTGCGGCACCACCAAATCGTACCGTTCAGCAATGCCGATATGGATCGAGTTCTTCCGGTTCGCATCGCCCGCATAGCGCTCAGTCAGATAGGTATGGCCTGAGACCGTCCACACCATCGTCTCGTTCGCCATGGTCTGAAGCAGCCGGAACACCACGGTATCGCCCAGATACGCCCGTAACATCGGCGTATAGGGGTCGCCATGCGCTGCGCTGCTGAACAACTTGGACGAATCAGGATTCAGGGCCAAGCGGCTCGAGATGGGCTCGGCCTTGAAATTCAATCCGCCACCCGTCGTATGCGTTCCGCCGTTGAGGAAGGGCATCGGCGTCATGGGAATTTTTTCCGGCATGGGGAAAGACACCGTTTTTCCGGCTTCCAGCGCCACTTCGATCGGCTGCCCTGGCGGATTACCCGCCGTGACGATGTTCACCGTATGCGGCACGGTGTCATTGAGCTGCACCATCAACTCCCTGAAGCTGCCATTCACTCCGTACCCAACCGGCTCTGCCGTTCGGATATCGGCAATCGGACCGCTCCGGATCTCCTTCCCGGTCTTAGGATTGTGGTAGGTCGAACCGACCGGCTCGGTGATGAGGGTGCCGAAACCCCCGTGAGGCCACGTGACTCGGCCCAGCGCATGGTCGTGCCAAAAGACCGTCCCCACGTCGGAATCAGCCCAGAATCGCTGCCGGACGAACTCCACCGTCACGATATCGTTGGCCGGATGCGCATTTTTCAGCGGACGATACAGCGTGATCTGATTGCCTTGGATCGATTTGACCCGACCGATCTCGTTGCCTTCGACGTTGTCCGCTCCGATCAGGAGTTCCACGTTCGGATGGTATTGGGCGGCGTTCTTGACCGTAATGGCCCGGTCGCCTTTCTTTGCCGGTTTGGTGAAAGTAGTATTCATCGGCACAGGCAGGCCCTTTTTCACCTTCTTCTCCAGCATCGTGAACGGACGCACCGATTGTTCATATGAGAACCCGGTGATGACGCCGTCGGACGATTGATTGTCGAACTGTAGGAAGTGCCAGTGCGTATTGATCTTCGATGCCTGGAAATTGATATGGTCGTCGTCCAGCCACTCGCTGGTCAACATCCAGTCGATACAATCGTAAATATTGGCGCGCACCACCAGCGGATACTTGATGTCGCTTTTGCGGACCTGCGCTTCTTCCTCGTGCAACACATAGATCAGCCCGTCCTTGTCGACGATGGCCGGCGTATCGCCTTGCTTGTCGGCCAACGTCATCGGCGTCTGAATGAAATGCACGTTGTATTTCTTGGAGCCGGCGTTCTCGGGGCATATGCTCCAGCGCCCATTTTCTCCCGGCTTCGCCGGATAGGAACTGGGCAGACCGTCGTCGTCGAGGTGGATCATATCCAGCCATGGAGCAGGATTATGATTCAGGGAAAAGGGCACACGCCGGCCGAAATGCGGTTTCAAATGCGGCCAGGCGACCTTGCCGGTGGCGCTTTCAAAAAGAATCGGTACTCGCTTGCCCGGAGTCGGCGATTGGTACCGGGGATTGTCCACACTGTTTTCGGGTTCGGTCATCGCGCGATCACCCTGCCAAGCCCAATCCAGCACACTCGCGTCGTAGGAACGGGTCTGGGCGCGCTCATCTTTCTGATGCCCAGGCTGGCCCTGCGGAGGCAGCATCATATTGACCCAATCCTTCACGTTGACAACGGCCGGTGACGCCTTCCAATTCGTCTTCCCATCCTTGACGATGGTGAACATCTTTCCGAACCAGTCCACGGTGCGGCCGATGAGCTGATCCGAGGTCATACCGGTTTGAATGCGGCCCGCCCGATCCGGCAGTTCGCGCATATCCGGCATCACATCGTTGTGATGCTCTCCCTGCTGCAGCGTGTTGTACACCCGCCAATAGCCCCACATCCCCGCGATGTAATGGTGGGCGACGTGGCAATGGAACAGGAAATCCCCGGCCAACTGCTGGCAGAGGCCGGAGCCACATTCGGTTTCCAGGTCCATCGTCTCGGACGGTCCGATGACTTCCACGTCCACGCGGTCGGACTTCATCCGAATCACGGGATATTTGACCGGCCCGTTCTTGGCCGCATGCCACAGAGGCATTTCGTCGATGGCGCGCGGACTCCGCGGCCAACGAATCGATCCCCCGTGCGGATGGTGCGAGTGAAACACCTCCGACCCTCCGTGCACGAGGCGAAACTTTGCCGGATCGCCCAAATAGCTGCGCGGCACGGTCGTGGCCGGATCGCCGAACGTATAGGCGCTGTACGCCATGGATTCGTCTTCGAACCCGAAGTACTCGTGCTGCGTCTGCATGTTGTCGACGCCGAAGGGCTCGCTCCGGTAATTCAGCGCGCGAGCTACCGGTCGGTAGACGTCGGTCAAGGGATCGCGCTGAGGAATGAAGTCGCCTTTCTTGTTCAACGGCCGAAACGCCTCGTCCCCGACTTCATGGTAGATCAACACGAATTCCCGGAAGTCAGGCCCGGCGCCGTTCTTGATGATGGCCTGCCATCCGCTGGCCATCGGCGTCGGCTCGCCGGTTCCCAGCGGGTCGAGATATTCGGACCCTTTGGGCTCGACGACAAACGTGCCGAACAGGCCCATGACCGTCAGCTCGCGATCGTTGCTGTACGAGTGGAACTGCCGGCCGCCCTCTTGCTGCGTCGGTGGAATGTACCACTCCAGCTCCACGGACTTCTCCTTAGCTGCGATGCTGTCCGGATTCGTCGTCGTCGCGGGCTTGCCCGTGGAAGCGACGATCGCGCTGGAGCCGTGGATGTTGAGACTGACCTCCTCGCCGCCCTCCAGTTGATTGCGCAGCGTCATCTTGACGCAATCGCCCTGATTGCCTCGGATGACCAGCGGCTGAATCCACTGGCTCTGCAATCCGTTCTTGACGGCTCCGGGATCATAGCCTTCCTTCTCGCGGGCCGCCCGATTGGCGCCTTCCTCTTCCCGCACTTTTTCGAGATTCTCGGTCAGGACGTACATGTAACCGGGATAGAAGTCGAGCCACATATTGAGCGAAATCTCGACGTTGATCGCCGAGATGTCGTACTTCCGGACCGGCGCGGATGTCGGACAGCGCCCGCCCGACATCGACACCGGTTCCGAGCCGGGATTCGACATGAGCAGCACATCCTGATTTCCAGCGCCGTACTGGTGCATCATGTTGATATTGTTGTAGTACCCATCGGTATGTTGCGCGGCCGCGTCATGCTCCATTTGTTGCATGATGCGCTGGTGCTGCCGCTCGACCATGCCGGTACGCTCCGGTTGGCCTTCCATCGTATCTTCGATGATTGTCTGCCCCTTGAGTTGTTCGGCCCAACCAGGCAGCTGATGGTTCATCGCCACATGCGATGGATCCTCAGCAAATACGGCCGAAGGCGCAACGAACAGCGCAAGCCCGGCGAGTCCACTCAAGACGCGGGTGGATGTAGAATGACGGTGAGACATGAACCGACCCTCCTTCATACAACATACATAAGTGTAAGTGAGCAGCAAGGGCTACTCAGCCAGCTCTATCAATAATGTCCAACATGGGAAGACAAAATAGTTTCGGTAACAACCAACCGACCTTACCGAAAGATGTGATGGTCACTTTCGCTATTCGTAGATTGTGAGGACCGCAAGATACTCAAGTTTGCACCGACTGTCAATACGTTCACGGCCGACTGCCTCTTTTTGTATCTAGTGTCCAACCGGCGACTTCCGGTTGGCCGTCGTGAGCAAATCCATGTTCAGCAGCACGGGACTATCTGATTGTTTAGGGTCGAGCCTTATCGGCAGCCGGTCGACCATCACCTTCGTTAAGGGAACCGCGACGATGATAGGCGCCTTCTCCACGGAGTTCGAGTAGAGCGCAATGCGCAGATTCTTGGGCCGTTCGCCGGGAGAAATCTGAGATGCCGTCTCCCTGTCCATGAACCCAACCAGCAATCCACTGCCGTCGGCCAGTTTATGGATTTCATAGGCATGAGAAGCTGAGGCCACCCGCTCCAATTGAAGATCGGGACTTTGCGTGACTAAGGCCATTCCGAGGGCCTGTGGCGCAATGAAGCCGAAGCTCCCTACCGGCGCTTCCGAAAACCGGACGGTTCCGGTGGAGAGTTCGGCGACATGATTCCTGACACGCATGCTGTTGCCGCAGTTCGGCTTCACTCCCGGCCGTTTCAATCACGACCGCTGTTGGCGCGGCTTTCTGAGCGGGAAGATCTCCGTCATTCCTCCGGGCGCAGCAAGGAGAGGTTTCGCGAGGACATACAACAACGCCACACCGAGCACAGGCACGGCAAGAGGAAGTGGAACAAGAAGGAGACGGCTCATGCGTCAAACGATACGGGTGAGAAGGTGATGTTGTTCACCAATGGCGGAAAGATTCTGCAGGATGCAACCAAGCAAGAAAGCAAACTGGAAAAGAGGCGCAGCGCGTCATGCGCTGAGAACAGATCTTCGTTGCATCTCCAAAATGATCGGCTAGAAGAACGACATGCTGGCGTAGGTAACCGTGGAGTTGTATTGGTCGGTGATGCCGCGATCGTAGCGGAGGACTTGGCCTTTGTCCGCTTGGATTAAGCGGAGCAGACTATAGATGGGCGAGAAACCTGAGATGCGGCGCTGATCATTCTCCTTCTGAATGTATCCCGCGAATTCTTGCGGCTTGAGTTCTTCGACCTGTTTCAACATTTCTAAGTCATGCTGCATGGAGCGATGAAATGAAAAATCGGTCGGTGGAGCGCTGTCGCCGTAGCGCAGGCCGAGGTGGGCCAACTCCCCTGCCGCGATGACACACACGGCTTTGCCGGAGGCATCGATTGTGTCCTCTTAGGGCAATGAGAAATCGATCCACTGAATTCCGAACGGTTGGATCAGTCAGGCTCAACGCGGAAAACGACGACAGAATCGGGACAATCGAGAAGGGCTTGCCGACAATGGTTTGAAGAAACGGAAGCTGGAATTCGATCGCGTGTTCCGATTGGTGGGCGATATCCTCCTCGAAAAACTCAGGCGCAACCGCCTTGAGGCGATTCACAATCGACAGGTCTACCGGTACTACACCAAGCGGCGTCTCAAAATCCTTGTCCGTGACGGCAAAGAGGTTTTCCAGTCCAGCATGGGCAGTGCCGATGACTATATAGACATCCGGTTGCTGCGCTTCCTGTAGTTCCTTATATGCCCACGCATAAACTGCTCCTGCTTGCTTCAGATCGTAGGTGGGCGCGACGAGTCCCTTAATCAGCTTGCCTTGGTTCTCAGAGGGTTTGAAGTCCGGTCCATCACCCGATGTGAAGAAACCGTCGATCTGCTTTTTCAATTTGACGCCATCGGCCTCATAGCTACGCCCAGCAAAACATGCCTGTCTGGTCGGTTGTTGCCGATAGTCGATCCGAGCCTGTTGCCGTGCGGCCTCGCTTCGCTCCCCTTCCAGAAACAGCTTCTGCTCCAAATCCCTTACCAGTTGCTCCACTTTGCTCGGCAAGAGAAACTCGCCGAACCGTTTCAGATACAGCGCGCCGATGTCCTGTAGCGAATGCTCTCCGTCGAAATGTTGCACGATGAAAAAAAAGTTCAACGGCAAGACCAGCTTCTCTTTGCTCAGACCGCTGGGGTCCCACAGCACGATCAGCTGATCGTCTCCTTGCTTAATGGGAGAAAACTGTAAGTTCCGCAAGATTGGATATTGAGAGGAGTCTTTCGCAACACCGGACGTCATGGCGGAGGATATTGTAAGAGACAGACCAGAGCGGCTGCAACCATGACTGGTTGATCTGGTTCGTTTTGTCTATTTTGTTCATTTGGTTGAGCCCGGTTTAACCAGACAAACCAAATAAACGAAACAAACTTCTTAGCCTTCAGGGGGTTGTGGCCTCACACGCCGACTGAGGACAACAAGCGCCCCAATAGTCAGAAGGGCCAACCAGATCGTAGGCCGACCATATGACGCATCGGAGAATTCGATCAGATCGGTCAACCGGCCGATCAACAGCGACATACGAGCCATGACCGTATAGCCGAATCCTGCGCCGAAAGAAATCATCAGGAAGATGACGCCGGTTCGAGCGACGGCTTTTCCGACTCCGCTATGCTCGATGGAAAAGAAGAAATAGAACAGCACCGAGCCGACCCCGAGCAAGATGATGATCGCATTGAGATTGCTGGCCGGATTGAGCAGATTCATCGAGAACGATACGCCATCTGGTCCTGCGAGCGTCAACAACGGCCGAACGGTATCCTCGATTTGCTTGAGGATGAAGGAGGAGATCGTCCGTGGAATCGCCAATCCGGCGCCCATTCCGACAATGAACGCAAACGCATATCGCGACATCCAGGCCGCCTTCGGCACATACCGGGTCAACATGAGCATCCCGATGGCGACCGGAATCAGAAGAGCGAGTTCGCCATTTTCCACGATCGGCTTGACGACCAAGTGGACAATGACGGTATCGTACGTCTTGACGATGATGTACCCGACAGAGACTCCGACGTAGAGGTGTTCCGCCAGTTTAAAAAGCGGGTTGTCCTTATACAGAAACGTAAAGATGAGGAGAGTCAATCCGGTCGCAACCCAAGCTCCCACGATCAACTCAAACGGCATGGTCGTCACTGATTCGCTATCCTCTCTGTTGTCGCAGCGAAAAGTAGAATAAGTTGCACATGATCACCAGCACAATGATCGCAACATGCGTCGCCGATTGCGCGTCCATCCCAGCCACTGCTTTGCCTTTCTGCCCGATCAGACTTTCATATTCTGCTGCGCCTCGGAGGCCGCCGATGAGACCGTTGATCTGCCCGCTTCGGAGTAACGGATACAACCCCGGAGCCATGACCCCGGTGCACCCGCCACCGAGTTCAAATTTATACTTGTCCTTGCCGAACACATACCACTCTTCCACTCCGGGTCGTCCGGCCCCCAAGCTCACCATGTACCCGACATCCTTCAAGCTGCGCACTCCGTCCAAAATCGGCAAATCCTTCGTGGCCCTGCCGCCATAATCACTGGGAAACGCAGAATAGAGGTCCTGCCCCATGTTGATGATCACGGCTTGGCCACCGGGACTCCATCCGAGAAAGGCGTAGTCTTTCCCGTATTCCTTCCCCATTTCTTTGGCGACGAGTGTCACGAGCTGATCCGCCATGCCGGTGCCGGACACCCACAAGGTCATCGTAATCACGCGAAGATTTTTTCGGAATGCGTGGCGCAGCAGGGCGATGGCTTGCGGGTACAGTTCGGGTTTGGAGGCCGGATCAAAATCGATGGACAAGAGAAACACCGATCCGTCCGGTAACGACTCGATATGATCGTACACACCGCGCACTTCCGAAGAAATCTTGATCGGCAAGCCGACTGGATAGAGCAACGGCAAGAGCGTGCAAAGCCCGATCACCAAGAAGATGATCCGCCGATCGATCTTGAGCATGCGCTCCGAAAAACTCATAACCCACAACACCATCCTACCCCTAACCCCTTACCCCTCACTCCTTACCGCCTCCCAAGTATGAGCGCTCCACACCGAAAATGATCTTCAACGACAACGCGACGGCGCCGAGGCTGACCCCGATCAAAATGGCCCGGCGTACGGAGGCGTTGAGGACGTTCAAGATCCAGGAAGACACATCGCCGCTCAGGGGAATCAAATACTCGCCCAACGGCACTCGTCCCATCATCACGATCACGGCTGCTATCAGCAGCACCGCCGCTTCACGACTTTTGGCCCTGAACGAACGATAGGCGGCAGAGGCGATGAAGAAAGCCAAGATGGCAAACATGGTGCCTTGTAGCGGGACCATCATGTAGTTGTACACCCAGCCGAATGCCGTCATCGTTCCTTCGATACTTTCCTTTCCATTGGCCCAGAGCCCGACCGCGATGGTGCCAAGCATGCCGGCATAGAGCACAAGACTATAGCCCCATCCCGCTTCTTGCCGAGCGATCTTGACCGCATGTTGATGAAAGAGACTGGTCACCCCGAGGATCAATGCGAAGCCCCCGATGATCTGCAGCCACTTCGTGGCGGACGTGAGCATCTGTTCCGAGGCCGGATGCGGCACGTAGTATTGACCCACGAACAGCAAACCGGTAATCAAAGTGATCAAGAGGGGAAGTTGCCGCCGCAGAAAGATCATTTCAAATCCTTAAAGAGATCGAGAAAGATCTGGGGCCATGGTGCACCGGTGATGACTCCGACCGTCGCCAAGACCGTTCCGACGGCAATCACGAATAAGATCACGGCCTTTCCAATGTCCTGACCACGAAGCGTGCCGATCTGGACCGGCTCTTTAGAGAGGTAGGCGCTGGCCGCATACAGTTCTTCACCGATCAACGTGTAGTCGCACGTCGTCACAAAAAACGGTAACTGGTGATCCGAGTCCGTCCCCGCAATCTGAATAGCGCCGGTACTCGCGCCGGTTTCCGTCAGCAGCAAGGACTCGGCGAAGTAGGCCCCCATGAAGAAGTTAGCGGCCGGCTTCTTCCGCAGCATGATGCCGTCCACCGCCGCCGTGTAACTGAACTGGTCGGACGTAATAAAAAAGTTGGCGTCTTCCTTGAACAGGTCAGGCTTCCCCGCTTCCAAATAGGCTTGCTTGGTAATCTCCTGGCAGACCGCCATCGTAATCGGCTCCCGGTGAGGCACGATCAGTTCCGTCTCATACAGCGCAGCGCGTTTGGCAACCTTTCCCAAAATGACCGCGGCAGCGATGGTCGAGGGGTCATGCAGGTCATGCGCGCCGGTGAGATAAAGGATCGGCTTGCCCAGCTCTGTCGCGCGTCCGATCGCTTCATCCACCGCATCAAGACCTGGGATACGACGGAGAAAGATTTCGTTTCGCTTGGCATGACTGATCGTGTAAAAAACAAGCCCTCCGAATGAGACCGCGATGATGAGATTGTTGAGTTGATTCCAGTTAAACCAGTCGGCTGCCGATGTGGCTACTTGCACGGAGCTGAATTCACGCCGATCGGCTTGCACTGTCGCGACGGCGACGGCATAGGGCGTGTCATCCTTCACCTCGACACCCTTTGCGCTCCTGATCACGACCTGATGCCACGTCTTGTCTGCGTTCCTTGTCCACCAGGCAGTTTTTGAGTCTTTGACGTATTTGGTGTTTGCTGGAAACTCTGCGAGAACCGCGAATGTGGTAGGGTCCGTCGCGGAAGCTTCCCCGACCAAGACCTGATAACGGATGTCGGGACCATCCCATGACGCGGGGGGCCATTGCACCGTCAGGTTTCCTCCTCCATCACTCGGCGTATCGAAAACCCGCACATCTTGCGGAGCGCTGATCGGAGCTTCAGCCAACGTGTAGGATGGCAACAAGCCGAACGCACACAAGATCATCGGTAACGAGAACCAGGCCGAGATCGTATATCTTTTCTTCAACTTTCTCCTCACCCCTCCCCCCTCACCACTCACCCTCTTCACGCTCCTTCGATTACCTCGATGTTCGTCCGCGGGACGACCACTTTCTTTCCATCGGAAAATTTCACTTCCAAGACCCGCACCTCGCTCTCTGTGGGAATCTTGGTGAGCTCGGACGGAAGCGCGGACACTTCGCCGATGCGCCCAAACAATGGATCACGGATGATGCGGACCGGGTCTCCGATGCGAATCCCTGCGCGTTGTACCTGAGCCGTCACCTCGCTGTCCGTTTCGACTTGTGGAATGATGATCTCAGGACGAATGACGCCGGCTCTGATCTGTGTGGCGCCGGAGATCGACGCTTTCCGACCGACATAAGCGGAGAGTAACGTGAACGTCTTGGCGGCCATCGGAATCGTCCCAAACCCTTCGGTCAAAATCAGTGTAAACCCGACGTGCTCCGTTCCCGTAATGGCCACGCCGAGGTCATACCCCAACAAAGCCCGCAGATCCTCGTCATGAATTCCGCCGACAACCACACCGGCGACGCCGACCGACTTGGCCTGCTTCATCGCATCGGCTGAAAGGAACGATCCACCTACCACGACTGTTCCCTTCATGGTCGAATTGAAATGACCCGGAGTGAGGGGTTCGTCCGGAGCCTTCACGGCCATCACAATTTCGCCGGAGGTCTCCCCGCCGATGCCGAAGATGCCTTGCACCAAACTACACGTCGTTTCGACGACGACACCCTGCTGCGGAATCGTTTCGACGATCGTCCCGTCCACATAAGCAAGCAGCTGAAGCACCCGTGGAGGTTCGCGCAAGAGAACCTGTCCTGTCACAGTCGATATCGATTCGATCGTGCCCGTAACCGGCGATCGGATCTCCGTCTTGAACCATGTGATCAACGGCTTGTTCTCTGCAAGAATCTGGTCCTTCTCAACAACGTCGCCTTCCTTCTTGATCAGATAATCCTTGATTTCGCCAGGCGCAACACTGAGCTGATTGGCAAGGTTGACTGGATAGACTTTTCCCGGCAGCTCTGCCCGAGCCACCGGCTGATCGGAGCGGACCAGGTTACCGACATTGACCAGGACTTTCCCCGGCAAGGGCAGCATCCGCCGACGGTGGATGACCGTACGATCAGTGACGGTGAGGCCTGGGGTATATGAATGAGCCATTGATCAATGTTGAGTGTTAAATGATGAATGTTGAATTGTCTGACTTATAACTAAACATTCAACATTCAAAATTAAACATTCGCAGTCGGGTATAACCCGACTGCGCTGAACCATTTTGTCAGCGCCGCGACACGAGCTTGTTGCTCGGCTGGAAGTCGGAGCGGTCGGCCACGACCATCGAGCAAGAGTCCAACCACACCGCCATGGACTTGCTTCGTGATAGCCACGCCCACCCCAGCCCCCATGTTGACCTGTTTGGCAGGCTGAATCTTGATCGTTGCCTGTTTGCCTGACTCCAATGGAAACAGCCTCAACTCGCCAAACTTCAATTGCTCTTTCGTGGTCTTTCCATCGGGCCAGGTCATTTCATAGTCGGCACACACATCGCCGTCTTTCCCCTGTCCGATCGGCGCCACGCAGGTCCCAAGATAGATCATGCAATCACGGACAAACACATCGGTCGCCGCCTTCTCATTGATCGTGGAAAGAACCCCGAGATGCGGCATCATGAAGATGCTGTCGACTGACAACATCGTACAGCCCGTCGGCTCATAGGCATCGACCATCATTAACATCGATTGGATTCGGCGCGGAGCATGAGACAGGATGCCGCCGCTTCCAACGATCAAATCCAGCTTTAACATATCGATCAACGTCTTGCCGGAGGTCTGCTGTTCGAAAACATCCGAGATCGTCCGCTCCTGCTGCACGCCCTTTAACCCAGTGGCCAGCGATTTATGATGAATCAGGGCTAGTCGCAAGGCTTCCCGCGCGATCGCCTGCTCGATCTGCAGTTCGTCAAGTGTTTGCGGAATGGTCGTCGGACGAATCATCTTGTTCTTGATCCGGTTGCGCAACGTCTGCTCATCAATCGTAAACGGCACCCAACGCATGATATTGGCCAGTCCAGCCTCAGCCAGTACATTGGACACACTGTATGACATCCCGAGATTGGCGCTGACCGTCCGGTTGAAGACGCCGTCAAACACGGAGAACACGTCCGTCGTGGCTCCTCCGATATCGACACCGATTAAGTTCAGATGTTCCCGCTTGGCAATCGTCTCCATGATCAGGCCGACTGCTGCGGGAGTCGGCATGATGGGTGCCCCAGCCATATCGATCAACTTCTTGTAACCGGGTGCTTGCTGCATGACATGCTCCAGAAACAAGTCATGAATCTTGTTTCGCGCAGGCGCCAAGTTCTCTCGTTCCAGCACCGGTCGGATGTTCTCAGTAACGACCAACGCCGATTTGTCTTCCAGGATCTTTCTCACTTGCGGTTGCGCTTCTCTGTTACCGGCGTAGATCAGCGGCAATTTGAACGTCACGCCGAACCGTGGCCGTGGTTCTGCTGCCGCCACATATTCCGCCATCTCCACCACGTGCGTCACGGCCCCTCCATCAGTCCCACCTGACATCAAAATCATGTCGGGTCTCATGGTGCGGATACGCTCGATCTTCTCATGTGGCAACCGTCCGTCGTTGGCTGCCAACACATCGATGACGATAGCCCCAGCCCCCAGCGCCGCCCGCTGCGCGCTCTCTCCCGTCATGTTCTGCACGACACCGGTCACCATCATCTGCAGACCTCCGCCGGCGCTGCTGGTCGAGATATAAATATCGACTCCCATCTTGTCATCTCGGCAGGGCGTGATGATCTTGTCGCCGTCCAGAATCTTGCGACCGGAGAGTTCCTCGATTTCGGCAATGGCATTCAACACACCGCGCGTCACATCTTCGAACGGTGCTTCAACGGTCGTTGGAGCTTCGCCGCGATAGGTCTGTCGATACTCGTCGCCGACCTTCTCGATGAGAATGGCTTTGGTCGTCGTGCTGCCGCAATCGGTGGCCACGATCACATTGAGAGGGCGGTCTATCTTGGAAGGGGTGGAAGCGGAAACCGTCATCGAGCCGTTGCTCCCTTTGGAGCAGACTTGGCTTCAATGATGGAAATAAGACGAGTCACTGTGTCACGACGCTCGAGCAATCGGGCAACCTGCTCAACTTCTTTGACGTTGAACGCGCAATCGATGATCGGCGTGATGAAGTGCAGCGCCTGACTTCCCAGAAAGTTCATGGGCCCCATGGATTCCAAAAACATCGTCGCCGGAGCCGCCATCCTACGCTTGACGATCGTCTCGGCAATCCGGTCCATCAACTGCACATCTTCTATCGATAGGGGCTTATTCTCAGGCTGAACGGCAAACGCATGGCGCAGTCCTACTCGAACTTGAGCCAGCTTTTCCACTGCAGTTCCCTTGAAGAGCGATCGCATAAGTGTAGGTTGGACAAGGCAAACCTTAAGCGGATCGCATTATATGAAGGGGGTGGAAGAGAGTCAATTCAACGATGAATAGCTGATTGGTTTTCTTGACAGCCGCTGAGAAATTCGGGACTATGCGCGCGGTGAGTACAAAGGAACAAAATGAGCGGAAGTTTCCTAGTTGGCAGGATTTGCCGGAAGGTGGGCGACGCTATTGGCTTGATGTACTCGGTCGATCGGGCTGGAGAGCACGGTATGTCAAAGAAGTCGATGCTAGAGAGGTTACGGTCCGTTTTTACCAAGAAATCTACGACGAGAATGGCCAATTAGTTGAGGTGCATGACAAGTATTCGGTAGACTTGGGGCATCGAAAGGTCTAAGGACCATGGAACTTATCACTCGCAAGACCGTTGCTGAAAAGCTTGCCGCCCATCTGCAACATGACTTGTCATTGGACAGCCTAGTAGCCTGGGCTGAATCGGCTTTGATGGACGGCGAATTCGATCCAGCTCATCTCTCCGACCATTCGTGACGTTGTGGCGAGGATCGGCGTCTCCGACGTACGCGCATTCGGCCTCACCTGGGAAGACTGCGAACAACTCCTATCCCAGCTCGGCTATTCCGCACAAGTCAGCATCGTCGCCCGGTAGCTTGCCGTTCGCCAGCTGTCTATAAACAGCCCTATACCGTCAAGTTTTACACAAGCTTCAAATTGCCGTGCGGAAAAAGTAGAATGCCACCATTCTATTTTCAGAATACGAGTCTTTCCACAATGCCTATCACGCCGGAGTTTCGCTACCTAGAAGGAGACACTGCTGCAGCAAGTGTCTCAGCAAGACTTGTAGCAAACCCCTACGAACCGAATGCAATCCACGAACTTGGTACTTCCATCAGAATTTCCAAGAACCTCTACGTTACAGCAAAGCACGTTATTGAAGATTACCTCCAAGAATTCGGGTGCATGAACGGAACAACTAACTTCGCGTTTTGGGCTGTCCACGTCGAGCCAGGGCCAGAGTACTCAATCTGGGAAGTAGACCGTTGTTGGCTTTCGCCATGTGCAGACTTAGCCGTATTTCATACTCGCGCATACAATGACATCGCAGCCAACAATACCCATCCCGCCTGCGTTGGAATGTCTATCGCACCTCCACACATCGGCGAGCGTGTTGTAGCATTCGGCTACGAACGCAGAAAGCCCAAGGTGATTGTGGACTCGGATGGGACCAGACACATTGAGTTGGAGGGCCAACCGTCCGCCTCAGTAGGGGAAGTTATCGAAGTCCACGAGCACAGTCGTGACACTCTTAATCTCAGGTATCCGTGCTTCCGAGTTAACTGCAAGATGCCAGGTGGTATGAGCGGAGGCCCCATACTCAATGACTCAGGTAGGCTCTGCGGGATTGTTTGCTATGGGATGAATCAGCTTGAAGGGACCTTCGACGACCATCTTTCATATGGAATGTCGCTTTGGCCACTGATGGGCATTGTTATGGACATAGGTGATAACGGAGAGATAATCGATAACGCTTATCCTTTGCTCGATCTAGCACGGAGGAACATCATTCATGCCGAAGGCTGGGAACGAGTCACTCTTCATTCAATAGCTGGATCTACGTTTCTCGCGGTTAGCTTCTCCCCCACATGAAAACTCGCAGATAACCAATACTTTTCCTTCAAATTCTTCGCAAACCTTCTATTCACAAGGGCGGCCCCGGTTGAATCCAAAACTGCGTGCTCTGTTCTTCCCTCCACTCAAAAGCAAGAAGGGGAGCGGCCCGGTTGTCGTTCACTGCGCGCATTGAACGAGGCCCTTCTGAGAGCGCGTGTTCACCAAACAATGCTTCACCAACAGTCTTTCTAATCCTGTCAGCCTTCCCCCTCTCACAAGGGCGGCCTGGTTGAATCCAAAACTGCGCGCATGGAACGACCACGTCGTTCTCCACCAGTGGAATACAATCAGCAGACGTGGGGGTTCCGCGAGCATGATTGCTCCGGGTAGCACGGAGGGAGATGTTTGCCGTGACAGGCCCACAATTTCTCTCTTCTACCTTTCCATAAGGATAGGGAGTAGTCAGATTGGGCTTTACTGCGCGCATCGAGGGACCACTGCTTCATCGTGGGGCCTCGGCGAGCACAAGACCATTCTGACTGCTCCCTACTCCGACTTCTCCCCATCTTACTCTCCGTCCCCTTCCACAACCGTTCGATGTTCCCCTTGTGCTTGATCACAATAAGCGCAGTCATCAGCACAGAGAACAAAGCAAAGGGAGCCGTAGGCCGAAGAGATGCAGCAAGGATGGGAAAGAGTCCGAACGCAGTCAGCGCGCCGCCGGAGGAGTAGCGCCATAGGGCCACAGCTCCGATCCACGCTAGTAGAAGCAACGATCCAATCAACGGCGCAACTCCGAGGACTGAGCCGAGTGCGGTCGCGACACCCTTGCCTCCTTTGAATCCCAAGAAACGGGGAAAAGAGGTGTCCGAGAAACGGCGCAAGCGCGACGAACAGAATGGCCCATTCGTCTTGTAGCAGTTGCGTCGCTATAAATCCCATCACCCATCCCTTGCCCATATCGCCGATCAAAGTCAGGATGCCGGCTGTCTTGCCCGACACACGGAGCACGTTCGTAAATCCGACATTCTTGCTCCCGACTGTGCGCGGATCAGGCAGGCCCATCGCTTTTGAGATGACGACACCAAACGGGACAGCTCCCAAGAAATAGCCGCACAAAGAAAGTGCAGCGACGAGTCCTAGATCACTCATTGTTCATTTCCAACAACTTTCTGATCGTGGCCAGCCTGATGCTCAAACATCACCGAAACTTCTCCGGATGCGCAAAAAACTCCAGCATGACACGATTCAGATTGGGCCATTCCCGATGACTGCCGGTTCCTTCACAGTAGAGCGTTGCGCCGCCTGAAGCACATTGTTGATACGAACGACATCCGCCCTCAACGATTTTTGTCTTGGTGACATCACAATGATTACATCCGGCCCACCAGACGGACGTTTGGCCTCCCCAGCCGGGAAAGAGACTGTCATTTTTGCTGTGCAGAATCATGACCGGGATGGGGTCTCGACATTGAAACTCTTCGAGGTCCTTTCCGGTCCATCCGGCTGCACTTGGAGCGATGGCCGCCGGAATTTTCTTGGTCTTATCGAGCACGGCGAGAGCCAATGAAGCAGTGCCACCATCTGAGTGGCCGGTCACAAGACATCTTTTCTCGTCGATACACCACTCCTTTGCAACCAGCCCAGGAATGGTTCCAACTTGTTCAATCGCCGAAATATTCAATGGTCGATGGTCGGCATAGACCACGACAAATCCAGCGTCGGTCGCCGCAGTCGTGAGACCCGTGAGTCTTTCAGACACCCAGCGGCTTTGTCCAGCCGGGGCATAGACCATCAAGAGGGAATGCGCGAATGTGGCGTCGTAATTGGATGGCGTACGAACCATATATCGAATGCCATCAGGGGAGACTTTCCCATCCGTTGCGCCAGCGCGGCCTATGCGTGAACCAGCGGGGCAATGCCCAGTCGCGTTTGCACTCGTATAGGTGAAGGGTTCAAGTTGTGGCGTTGTTCCGCTTTCGCTGCACGAAGTGAATGAGAGAAGAATACAGGGGAGAGCACAGGCGGTCGTGAAGGAGTCTTGGGTTTGCCCACCACGTCGCCGTGTCGAACGACTTAGCCCACCGTCGATTCAAGATAGAGCATGGCAAGGTTCCCGAGTCACATCGCAGTCAGACTATTCAGTCACAGCCCTTTAGCCACGACCTGCTTCCAAAAGCTCCATACATACTGACCACCGGAGACATAGCCTAGCACCAGCGACAGATACAAGGTGACGGTGCCGGCCAGGTGCATATTGCCGAGTTCCGCGAGCCCCGTTCCTTCCAGGATCAGCAGGATAATGGCCACGACTTGGAGCGTCATCTTATACTTGCCGGTCATCTCAGCCGGGATAATCATCCCTTCACCTGCCGCAATGGCGCGGATTCCCGTAACCGCCACTTCCCGCCCGATGATCAGCAGCGCGACCAACGCGCTGACTCGGTCCACGTTCATGAGAAGAATCAGCGCCGACAGCACCAGGAGTTTGTCCGCGATCGGATCGAGCAGTTTGCCGAGCATCGTGACCTGGCCGGTTCGGCGAGCGATGTAGCCGTCCAACATATCCGTCACCGCTGCGACGGTAAAGATAATGGCCGCCGCCAACGACTGATCGGGCGTTGGGTTGACGAAGAGCATGATAAAGACGGGAATCAAGAGAATGCGGGCGAGCGTGAGGAGATTGGGTAGGTTGAGCGATTCCGCCCCAATTTCTCGCCACACTTCCAGAACGCGGTTCATAGTCCTTTCGTCTCCTACACGATTCCGTTCTTGAGCAAATCATGTAAATGAATCACGCCACGAATCGTCCGGCCGTCTTCGGTCACAACCAGGGTCGTGATCGAATAGCGCTCCATCATCTCCACCGCTTTGGCGGCCAATTCGTTCGGCCCAATGGTTTTGGGATTCGACGTGGCCAGCTCACCTGCCGTCAGTTTGACCAAATCTGTCCCTCGCTGGATAAATCGCCGCAAATCGCCGTCGGTAATCACGCCGACCAACGCATCATCTCGATCGACCACGGTCGTCATGCCGAGCTTTTTCGCCGTCATTTCCAGCATGGCCGCCATACCCCCGACGGTGGCTTGGACCATCGGGGTCTCCGACTCGGCATGCATGAGGTCTTTCACTTTCACCAGCAACCGGCGTCCTAGCGTTCCGCCGGGATGGAACCTCGCAAAGTCCTCTTCCTTGAACTCCCGCTTTTTCAGCAGGGCAACGGCCAGCGCATCGCCCAACGCCAGTGTGGCGGTCGTACTGGCGGTGGGGGCCAATCCCATCGGGCAGGCCTCTTCCTTTACCGAGACATCGAGCGCGACATCGGAATTCTTCGCCAAGGTAGAATTCATTCGCCCTGTGAACGCGATCACCTGAACGCCAAGACGTTTGACATACGGGAGTAATTGAAGCAACTCCTGTGTCTCGCCACTGTTGGAGATCGCCACCAACACATCCCGACGAGCCAACATGCCGAGATCTCCGTGCACGCCTTCGGCTGGATGTAGGAAGAACGAAGAGGTGCCGGTGCTGGCGAGGGTCGCGGCAATTTTTTGCCCGATCTGACCCGACTTGCCCATTCCCGACACGACTACCTTGCCTTTGCAGCGAACCAGTATGTCCACGGCCTTGACGAATCGTTCATCCAGTCGATCGATCAATGCTTGGACGGCCCGCGCTTCTATTTCCAGCACACGTCGGCCATCGGCAAGACTTTCCTCCATTTTCGCGGCTTTCGATTCTCGACCAGATGGCTTCACAGTCATGGTGTTACTGCGCCTCTTCGCAGCCTTCGATACCGGACTGGCTGCCTTCGCCTTCGCCCTGTTGTTGCGCCGCGCGGATGGTTTCAGCTTCTTGGTTTTGCCGCGTCGCATATCCGCATGACCCGTTCAAGCAAGGATTTCAAGTGATGCAGCGGGACCATATTCGGCCCATCGGACAGCGCCTCGTCTGGATTTGGATGGACTTCCATAAAGAATCCGTCGACACCGGCTCCGGCCGCCGCGCAAGCCAACGGTTCGACGAATTCCCGCTGGCCGCTGGATTTCGTCCCACCACCGCCCGGCAACTGAACGCTGTGCGTCGCATCGAAAACGACAGGATACCCGAAGTTCCGCATGATAGGGAAGGACCGCATGTCCACGACGAGATTATTGTAGCCGAACGACGACCCTCGCTCGGTGAGCAGAATCCGCTGACTCCCGCATTCTTCGATCTTTTTCACTGCATTGCCCATTTCAACCGGCGAGAGAAATTGGCCCTTCTTCACATTCACGACTTTTCCAGTTTGTGCGGCGGCCATCAGCAAATCCGTCTGCCGGCAGAGAAAGGCCGGAATCTGAAGGACATCCACGACTTTCCCAGCTTCCGTCGCCTGCTCTTCCGTATGCACATCGGTCAAGACCGGCAGCGCAAAGTGGTCCTTCACCTTCTTGAGTATTGCCAGACCTGCTTTGATCCCAGGACCACGAAACGACTTGATGGAGGTACGGTTAGCCTTGTCGAATGATGATTTGAAGACATATGGAATTCCAAGCGATTTCGTGATCTCGGCAACTCGCCCCGCCGTGTCCATCACCAGTTGCTCGCTCTCGATCACACAGGGTCCGGCAATCAGAAACGGGCGCTGCCCTTGACCAACTTTGAACGTTCCAATATCGACAAGATGGGCCATGGCTTAAGAATTAGTGTCCCAGCTTCTTGCGCAACGCCGCTCCTACAAATCCGCTGAATAGAGGATGCGGGCGGTGCGGACGAGAACTGTATTCAGGGTGGAATTGAGTCCCCAAGAACCAGGGATGATCCTTCAACTCGATGATCTCGACCAGTCGACCGTCAGGAGAGACTCCGCTCAGGACCAGGCCCTTCGCAGTCAGTTCTTCACGATAGGCATTGTTGAATTCATACCGATGGCGATGACGTTCACGGACCTCGCTCACGCCGTACATCTTCTGCGCAAGCGTCCCCTCCCCCAACTTGCAGAGGTACGATCCGAGTCGCATGGTCCCGCCTTTATCACTCACGTCATGCTGATCGGGCATGAGATGGATCACGGGATGGGAAGACCGCTCGTCAAACTCGGCGCTGTTTGCACCTGCCAATCCTGCCACATTCCGCGCAAACTCGATCGCGGCACATTGCATCCCTAAACACAGACCGAGGAATGGGACCTGACGTTCCCGCGCATACTTGATGGTCGTCACTTTTCCCTCAATCCCTCTTGTCCCAAACCCACCGGGGATCAAGATGCCGTCAGCCTCCCGAAGAATTCGCTCCGTCCCTTGCCGTTCGATATCTTCGGACTCGATCCAATTGATGTTGACCTTGGTTTCATGATCGATCCCACCGTGAACCAGCGCCTCTCCCAAGCTCTTGTAGCATTCCTTCAGCCCCACATATTTGCCCACCAACGCGATAGCAATCTCATGCTTCGGACGCTTGATCTTCTGCACCATCGCATCCCACTCGCGAAGATTGGGTTGGCCGGTCTCCAGATGGAGCTGACGAACGATCAATTCATCCAGCCCTTCTTTTCTGAATACGATCGGCACTTCGTAGATCGTCTCGACATCTTTGGCCGTGATCACGGCATCTTTATCCACATTACAGAACATCGCGATCTTGCCCTTGAGCTCCGGGGGAATATAGCGGTCGGTTCGGCACAGCAAAATGTGGGGCTGGATACCGATTTCTCGAAGCTTGTTCACCGAATGTTGCGTCGGTTTGGTCTTCAGTTCACCGGCCGTCCCAATGTACGGCACGAGAGTCAGGTGGACGTACAACACATTGTCCCTCCCGACGTCGTATGGCATCTGTCGAATGGCCTCGAGAAACGGTAAGCTCTCAATGTCGCCGACCGTTCCGCCGATCTCGACGATCGTGACATCGATTCCTTTGGAGATCCGCATGATCGCCTGTTTGATCTCATCCGTCACATGAGGCACGACCTGGACCGTTCCACCAAGATAATCTCCGCGACGTTCTTTGGTGATGACCGAGTGATAGATTCGACCGGTCGTGTAATTGCTCTCCTTGGTCAGCGACAGGGTCGTGAATCGCTCGTAGTGCCCGAGGTCAAGATCGGTCTCGGCTCCATCGTCCGTGACAAAGACCTCTCCGTGTTGATAGGGGTTCATCGTGCCGGGGTCTACGTTGATGTACGGATCCAACTTTAAAAAGGTGATTTTCAACCCCCGGCTTTCGAGCAGATTCCCAATGGAGGCTGAGGCCAGTCCTTTACCAAGCGATGAGACTACTCCACCTGTCACAAAGATAAACTTGCTCATGGCTGCCCTCTCTCGTGGACGTCAGACCGCTCTAGCAGGATGCTCAAAAAGTCTGCCAGCGGCGTTCTCGCGTCGCTCAGAGGCTCAACGTACCGAAGCGTACGCCTCGCCTCTTCGCTCGCTGCGGCCTTGCTGGACAGCCTTTTTGAGCATCCTGAAGTCATTCCGGTGTTAAGCTGCACGGAAAATTCCAACACTATTGCCAGCATCCATCTGGTTTTTCCGCAACCTGCTTCGTCCGGATATGAATCTCATGGCTTGAAAAACACCCCACTGTGCTCCAGCTCTCGCTTGATCGTCTCAAACTGCCGCAGTCGATCCGCAACGCCGGGCACATCTTCCGGTCGATCGACCCTCAGAGAAGCATGTTTGGTTTCCCACACGCGGATGCGAATGCCGTAGTCCAATGCGCGCAGCTGTTCAAGCTTTTCGGCCTCTTCCAAGCGACTCGTCGGCAAACCGGCGAATCGAAGCAATGTCTCCTTCGTGTAGATATACAATCCCAGATGAATATAATGGAGCCCGTCGATCACCTGCATTCCTGGATCATCACGGACAAACGGGATCGGAGCTCGTGAAAAGTACAGGGCATTGCCTTGGGTGTCCGTCACGACCTTGACCACAGAGGGATTGTGAAGATCCTCTATAGGGTCCATGACCCGCTTCAGCGTCCCCATCCCGACCCCGCTTTCGAAAAACGGCTCGATCAGGTCGGTCAATAACTCGGAGTTCAAGGGAATTTCGTCGCCCTGCAAGTCTAAGAAGTATTCCCCCGCAAACATTCGGGCCACGGCGGCGACTCGATCCGTCCCCGTCCGATACTCGCCGGTGACCATGACCGCGCGCCCACCAAACCGCTCGACCGCTTGTTTGATACGCTTGTCGTCGGTTGCGACTAATACATCGGAAACGGCACGGCAGGCCATCGCCCGCTCATAGACATGTTGAACCATCGGCTTCCCGTTCAGCTCCACGAGCGGCTTGCCCGGGAACCGTGACGAGCCATATCTGGCTGGAATCACAACGGTGACCGACCGTGATCCCTTATTCATCTCCAAAGGCCTCGGACAACTGTTTGGGCGAGACCGTCGCGGTGCCGACCATTCCCACCACGATCCCGGCTGCGTAGTTTGCCATGACCGCGCCCGTCTTGATGCTGGCGCCGGCCGAGAGGGCCAGCGCCAGGGTTCCGATGACCGTATCTCCCGCACCGGTAACGTCGTAGACCTGCCGAGCCTTCGTGGGCAAATGCCAGGACGCGCCGTCGCCCTCGTAGAGACTCATTCCTTTTTCACCGCGCGTAATCAAGACGGACCGGCACCCAAGACGCTGCCGAATCATCGCTCCGGCTTCGTCGATCGTCTGGTCGCTGTCGCCGTGCAATCCGGCGGCTTGAGCCGCTTCAAGATGATTCGGTGTGAGCACGGTGACCCCTTTATAGTAGCCGAAATGTTCGACCTTCGGATCGACGATGACCGGAACCTTCCGCAAGGCAGCCAGTCGTGTGATTTCGGACATGAGCGCCGGCGACACGACTCCCTTGGCATAGTCCGACACCACCACGCAGGACAACTCCCGAATCCGTGATTCCACATACCGGAGAATCTTTTTCCGCAGCGCGACTTTCAGCTCGCTCCGTCCCTCGATGTCGTACCGCACAATCTGCTGGTTATGCGCGATCACCCGACTTTTTCTGGTCGTCGGACGATCATGATCGATCACGACACCCCCACGGCTTGATCGTTTGTTGCCGAGCTCCTTCATCAGCAGGCGCCCGCTTTCATCCGATCCAATCACACCGCAGAGGTCGGCCTTTCCCCCCAGCGCCAAGATGTTGTGGAACACGTTCGCCGCTCCACCGAGCCGGAGCGATTCTGACTCGACATGGACTACCGGAACCGGCGCTTCTGGAGAGATCCGGCTGACCCGCCCCATCACATAGTGATCGAGGATCAGGTCGCCGACCACGAGGATCGAAGCCTGTGGAAATCGCTGAAGATACTGTCGAAGCGCCTTGGCCGACGGAGCGTCACCCTTCCCATGGGAGTCCCCCTTCGGAAGAGCAGCGCCGCTGCTTTTCTTTACTGGATCGCCTTTGCGAATCGTTCCCACCTGACCCACTCCGTCCAATTTCCCTGCCCATTCCAGGACCAATAGATACGAAACGCCTTGCCGCGGATCTTTTCTTCGCGCACATATCCCCAGAACCGACTGTCCAGACTTTGGTCGCGATTGTCGCCCATCACGAAGTACGATCCGTCCGGCACGGTCACCGGTCCGAAATTATCGCGGGGGTTAGTCGTGCCGTCGATGACGCCGGGGTCGATTCGTTGCGTAAAGGCTTTGTCGTCGAGCGGTCGGCCGTTCACGAGCACCACCTTGTTCCGAAGCTGGATGGTATCCCCCGGCAGCCCGACAATGCGCTTGATGAAATCTTTCTCTTCATCCTCGGGAAACCGAAATACGATGATGTCGCCCCGCTGGGGTTTGCCGAACGTCACGACCGTTTCGGACGTGTAGCAATTGACCGGTGGAAAACTCCATTGCAGCTTGCAGTCCGTCGGCCACTGTAGGCCATAAGAGAGCTTGCTGACCAAAATATGATCGCCGATCTGCAAGGTCGGAATCATCGATCCCGATGGAATCTTAAATGCTTGCACGACGAACACGCGGATGGCGAACGCCAGCAGCATCGCCACGATGATCGCCTCCGCATATTCCCGGACGAGCGACTTGCGCCCTATTCGGTCCGAGTTGTCCGCGAGTTTGGCTCCGGAGAGCGAGGCCTGGTCCCCCGTCTGCGAAGCACCGGGCATCTTATTATCCAAATTTCTTTGGTTCGAATCAGGACTCATTCTTCTCCAACTTTCAAAATTGCCAGGAAGGCTTCCTGCGGCACTTCGACACTGCCGACCGCTTTCATGCGCTTCTTCCCTTCCTTTTGCTTTTCCAGCAACTTCCGTTTGCGTGTGATATCGCCGCCGTAACATTTCGCCAGCACGTTTTTCTTCATCGCGCCGATGGTCTCCCGCGCAACGATCTTGCTTCCGATCGCCGCCTGAATGGCAATCTCGTACATCTGCCGCGGAATCAGCTCCTTCATTTTCTCGGCAAGCTGACGCCCGCGCTGGACGGATCGATCTTTATGCGTGATAAACGACAAGGCATCGACCGCCTCGCCGTTCAAGAGAATATCGAGCCTGACAAGATCGGACTCGCGGTAGCCGAGCACTTCATAGTCGAGCGATGCATAGCCCTGTGTGCGCGACTTGAGCTTATCGTAAAAATCGAGAATGACTTCGTTGAGGGGCAGTTCATAACTGATCACGACCCTGGTCGGATCGAGAAAATGCATGCCCTTTTGGATTCCTCGGCGTTCCTGACAGAGCTGGAGGATGGCCCCCATGTACCGCTCGGGCGTGATGATCGAGGCCAAAATAAACGGCTCCTCGAATGAATCGATACTACTGGGAGGCGGGAGCTGCGACGGGTTATTGACCTCCAGCACTTCGCCCTTCGTGGTCAGCACGCGATAGACGACGGTCGGAGCGGTCGTGAGGAGGGTGAGATTGTATTCACGCTCGAGCCGCTCCTGAATGATTTCCATGTGCAGCAGGCCCAAAAATCCGCAGCGGAAGCCGAATCCCAACGCGAGCGATGTCTCAGGCTCATAGACGAACGAGGAGTCGTTCAGTCGCAGTTTGATCAACGCGTCGCGTAAATCTTCGTATCGGCCGGTGTCGGTGGGATAGAGCCCGCAGAATACCAGCGGCTTGACGTCTTTATATCCGGGGAATGGCGCGGACGTGGGTGTGACGGCATCGGTCAGGGTGTCGCCGATCTTGACGTCGGCGACCTCCCTCATGTTGGCACAGAGGTACCCGACCTCGCCTGTCAGCAGCTCGGTCTTCTTCGTCCGTTTGGGGGTGAATTGTCCCACTTCCATGACTTCAAATGTCCGGTTGTTCGACATGACTTTGATCTTCATGCCCGGCCGAATCGATCCATCCACCAGTCGCGCAAGAACGATCACCCCCTGATAATTGTCGAACCAGGAATCGAAGATCAGCGCCTTGAAGGGCTGCTGCGGATTACCGGACGGAGGAGGAATCCGCGCAATGATGGCCTCCAATACCTCCGGCACGCCTCTTCCCTCCTTGGCACTGATGGGAAGCGCATCGGCGGCATCGAGCTGGAGCACCTCCGAAATCGAATGTTTCGTTCCCTCGACATCCGAACTGGCCAGATCAATCTTGTTAATGACTGGAATAATGGTGAGGTTGTTGGCCATCGCCAAGTTCACATTGGCAATCGTCTGGGCCTGCACGCCTTGAGTAGCATCGACCAGCAAGAGCGCCCCTTCGCAAGCCGCTAAGCTCCGGGAGACTTCATAAGTAAAATCGACATGCCCCGGCGTATCGATCAAATGCAACGCGTACGTCTTCCCGTCCCTGGCCTTATACCGGATGGCCACTGCATGGGCTTTGATCGTAATGCCGCGTTCCCGCTCGAGGTCCATGGCATCGAGGATCTGGTCTTTTGCCTCTCGAGCAGTGACTGCGCCAGTAGCTTCTAGGAACCGGTCAGCGAGGGTTGATTTGCCGTGATCGATATGGGCGATTATGGAAAAATTGCGTATAAGGCTTTGCAAATCCTAGCTCATTAGTAAAAATCGGTTCATTATAGTAACTGCTCCCTGGGTTGTCAAAGAGATCGCTCCCGCCTATAATCATGCGCCGCACCCAACAATGCGAAGGGCAGGTAGCGTATGGTGTATGGCACAAACATGTAAGACAAAGGCTTTGCGCTCCTCGCGTCTGCCATAAGCTATAAGCCAGTAGCTCCGCATTCCGTTACCGCCGTGGCTCGTAAACCAACTGCTCAGCAGTTGAAGGACTGGGACCGTCGCTATCTCTGGCATCCGTTTACCCAGATGCAGGAATGGGAGCAGGAGGAACCGCTCATTATCGAGCGCGGCAAAGGCTCTTACCTCATCGATACGGAAGGGAAGAAATATCTGGATGGCACCTCGTCCATCTGGGTCAATCTCCACGGACATCGGCATCCAGTTCTTGACCGTGCGCTCAAGAAACAACTCGACAAAATTGCCCACTCGACGTTCCTAGGCCTTTCCAATCCACCGGCGATTGAGCTGGCGCGTGAGTTGATCCGGATCGCACCGAAGGGGCTCACGCGTGTCTTCTATTCGGACAACGGCTCAACGGCGGTGGAGATCGCGCTGAAGATGGCTGTCCAATACTGGCAACAGCGGCATCCGGAGGCCGGGCCCAAACACACCTTCCTCCATCTGAAGCTGGCCTATCACGGGGATACGATCGGCGCGGTGAGCGTCGGCAACATCGAGCGGTTTCACTCTCGATTCAAGCCGCTGCTCTTTCCAACCCAGGAAGCAGAACCGCCCTATTGTTACCGATGTCCACTTCACCTGACCTACCCCTCGTGCCGCATGGCATGCATCGATCCGATCGAACAGATTATGAAAAGCCATCATCGCGAATTGGCCGGATTCATCATCGAACCGCTGATGCAGGCTGCCGCCGGTATGATTCCCCAGCCGGCCGGCTATCTAAAACGAATTCGTGAGCTCTGTACGAAGTACGATGTCTTACTGATCGCCGATGAAGTGGCGACGGGATTTGGCCGAACCGGGCAGCATGTTCGCCTGCGAGCACGAAGACGTGACGCCGGATCTGATGGCGATCAGTAAAGGGCTCACCGGCGGCTATATGCCGCTGGCGGCGACATTGACTACCGATGAAATCTATCAGAGGCTTTCTCGGAGCCTACGACGAGTTCAAGACTTTTTTCCATGGACACAGCTTTACCGGCAATCCATTGGGATGCGCCGTGGCGCTGGCGAATCTCAAGGTCTTTCGCCAGGAAAAGACCCTTCAGAAATTGTCAACCCAAGATCACAATACTGACACAATTGTTGAAGCCGTTGGCTGCAGCTACCTCATGTCGGAGACATTCGCCAGAGCGGATTCATGGTCGGAATCGAATTGGTCAAAGATAGAAAGACCAAAGAGCCTTACCTGCTCCGCACCAAGGCCGGCCATCGCGTGGCAACGATCGCGCGGACGAAAGGGTTGATCTTGCGACCGATCGGCAATGTGCTCGTCCTTATACCGCCGTTATCGACCTCCATCGAGGAACTAAAAAAAATGGTGGAAATCCTCAAAGAATCCGTGGAGACTCTGCACATCGTCTGAGTGTCGCTTCATGCTTCGCGCATCCATCAAGAGAAACACTAAACCACATGCAGACTTGTGATTTTCTCGTCATCGGGGGCGGGGTGATCGGCCTCAGCATCGCCCGTGAACTCCGCCGGCGACGAACGGACGCTCGCGTATTGTTGATCGAAAAGGAACCCTCGTGTGGAGCTCATGCCAGCGGGCGCAACAGCGGCGTGCTCCATGCAGGCTTCTATTACTCGCCGGACAGTCTCAAAGCCAAGTTTACCCGCCTGGGAAATGAGCAACTCACCGCCTATTGCGAGGAGAAGCGAATTCCCCTCAATAAATGCGGCAAGCTCGTCGTCGCGAAGAATGCGGCGGATTTGCCGGCGCTCGATGAGTTATTCCGTCGCGGCCAAATCAACGGCATCGAGCTCCAAGCTCTGACGGAAACGGAAGCCAAGTCCATAGAACCCAGGGTCAAAACCTACCAACGGGCTCTCTTTTCGCCGCGCACCTCGACGGTCAGTCCGCTCCAGGTCGTCAACGCAATGCAGCAAGACGCCCTCCATGAGGGTATTCAGATTCAGTGCGGTACGGTTTATCGGGGACGAGCCAACGGGAACGTTCGGACGAACCAGGCCGGCATCGAAGCCGGGTACGTTGTCAACGCCGCTGGTCTGTATGCGGACAAAATCGCCATGGACTATGGATTCTCGGAAAAATATCGCATCCTGCCGTTTAAAGGCCTCTACCTCTATTCCGATGAACCCCCGGGCGCGATCCGTACCAATATTTACCCGGTTCCGGATCTGAGGAATCCATTTTTGGGTGTCCACTTCACGATCACGGCCGACGGAAAGGCCAAGATCGGTCCGACAGCCATTCCCGCTTTGTGGCGCGAGAATTATGGGGGGCTCGGTAACGTCAACTTCCGTGAATTTGTCGAAGTGGCGAGCCGAGGACTCGGGCTCCTGACCGGGGCTGGGTTCGATTTCCGACGCTTGGCGATGGAGGAGATCGCAAAATACTCACGGAGCAAGATGGTGTCGCTTGCCTCGGTACTCGCCGACGGCGTGGCCGAGCGGAACTACCAACAATGGGGTCGTCCCGGCATTAGAGCTCAGTTGCTCGACATCACAAAGAAAAAGCTTGAAATGGATTTCGTCTTGGAAGGCGACAACCGCTCCATGCACGTGCTCAACGCCGTGTCTCCCGCCTTTACCTGTTCGCTCCCCTTCGCAAGCCATGTCTGCGATCAGATCGACAAAGCAGTAGGTTGAGGACGCTCCGGCTTTTCTTCACGTGCGTGCGGTTCATTCGTGAGGCATTGACACCGATAGGTTTGCACCAGCCTCAGGCTATCGCCCGTCAACACAGACGCACCTCTTCGCCGACGCCCACTTGCAGGCTTTGGGCTGCGCTTTCTTCCTGAAGAAAGATTTCCAAGTTCCCGCTGCTGTTGATCAATGCGGATGGAGTCTGACGACTCCCTTGGCTGTAGCTTCCGACCAAATCGTTGAGGACATGCATCGCGATATGGATCTCCACGGATTGTTCCATCGCTCCTCGAAATTCCCGGATCTGCCTCTCCGTGACGTTGGAGATGAGATTCCCGAAGCGATCGACCGAGACGATCTTCCCAATCAGCACGTCCTCATGCCACACCGGGATCGCCACGGAACGGCGGATCGGATCGTGGACCACCGGTCCAAAAAACCCCGGGGGGACGCCTTTGCTCAACCACGCGGCAGCCGGCGCAAATACATCCCGACCGTCAAAGGTCGACCCCACCGTTTCCAAACGATACTGCGGGCTGTTGATCTGCCACACCTTGGCCTCAGCCTCCTGCTCCAGGACTTCGGTGAACAACCCATTGTCCGGACCGACAAAGAACGAGCCTGCCGCAGAAACGAGCAACGCACGTCGTTCTGTCCCGACTCCGGGATCGACAACGGCCACATGGATGGTCCCTACGGGGAAATAGCGATAGCAGGATTTCAGGAAGAACCCGGCTTCTTGGATCTGGTGCGAGGCGATTTGGTGTGAGAGATCGATGATGGCGGCGGAGGAATTGATCGACAGAATCACCCCCTTCATGCTGGCCACAAAACAATCCCGCTCGCCGAAATCCGTCAGTAGCGTGATGAGGGGGGAGCGTGCGTCCGGCACGTCAGAAGTCCTCGAATTTGATCTCCACGACCTCGTATTCGACCATCTTGATCGGAGTCGTCACTTCCACGAAATCTCCGACACGCTTCCCGATGAGGGCGCGACCGACAGGGGACTGGACGGAGATCTTGTTGAACTTCATGTCGGCTTCGTCCTGTCCGACCAACGTATATTGCTTCCTCGCTTGGGACTCCTGTTCGACGACCGCCACGGTCGCGCCGAAGACGACCGTCTCAGTGGTCCGTCCCGCAATTTCCACCACGCGGGCCTCCGCAAGTTTCGTCTCGAGCTCGGAGAGGCGCGACTCGATAAACCCCTGGCGCTCTTTGGCGGCATCGTACTCGGCGTTCTCGCTGAGATCGCCATGGGCCCTAGCCTCCGCGATCGCTTCGATCACTTTCGGCCGCTCGATCTTGCGCAAACGATCCAATTCCGCCTTTAACGCGTCATAGCCTTTCTTGGTAATCGGTGTCGGCATGCTCCAAATGCTCCTGAATTTATGGCCGATGATACTCTTGCAGCGTGCGAATCGCTAAGTCCTTTTTCAAGATCGCTTCGATGCCCATCACCGCCGCATGGGCGCCTCTGATGGTCGTGAAATACGGAACGCCTCGGTGCAGGGCCTCCCGCCTAATGGAAAGCGAATCCACGTGAGCAGAGGCGGTCCGTACTGTATTCACCACGAGGGCGATAGAACCGTTCTTAATATGGTCGACAATGTGCGGTCTGCCTTCGGCCACCTTATTGACGACCTCTATGGAAAGACCGTGATCACGCAAGTATCCCGCTGTCCCGCTTGTCCCCTGAATGCGTATGCCCAGCTTGTTCAGCAGGCGCCCCACTTCAAGAGCGGCAGGTCGATCAGATTGTTTCACGCTGATAAAGGCTGTTCCCGACGTCGGCAGCACTGCCCCGGCTCCCGCTTGGGATTTTGCGAATGCCCATCCGAAATCTCCGTCGATGCCCATCACTTCTCCGGTCGATTTCATTTCCGGCCCCAACAGCACATCGACACCGGGAAATTTGTTGAACGGAAAGACCGCTTCTTTGACCGAGAAGTGCGCCGGAAAAGGAGCGTCCGTAAAGCCAAGTTGCTTAAGGGTTCTTCCCATCATCACCTTCATCGCCAACTTGGCGAGTGGGACCCCGATCGCTTTGCTCACGAACGGCACGGTTCGAGATCCGCGAGGGTTGACTTCCAGCACATAGATGGTCCGGTCTTTGACGGCAAACTGCGCATTCATAAGCCCGATGACGCCCAGCTCCATCGCCAACACACGCATTTGCCGCTCGATATCGCGCACAATGAGCTTATCCAACGTATACGGAGGCAGCGAACAAGCTGAATCGCCGGAATGGACCCCGGCTTCTTCGATATGCTCCATGATTCCCGCCACCACCACGGTTTCGCCGTCCGAAATCGCATCGGCATCGACTTCGATGGCATCGGCAAGGTACTTATCGATCAACACCGGATGATTGGGCGACGCCTTAACCGCGGAGCGCATGTACTCCAGCAAGCCGGCTTCGTCATACACGATCTGCATGGAACGTCCGCCCAACACGTAGGACGGACGGACCATGACCGGATAGCCGATCCGTCCGGCGATCTGCACCGCGTCCTCGATGGATCGGGCGGTTCCACTTTCCGCCTGCTTTAAGCCCAACCTATTGAGGAGATCACGAAACCGTTCCCGGTCTTCCGCCAAATCGATGGCATCGGGACTGGTGCCAAGAATCCTCACGCCGGCTTTCGAGAGCGGAAGCGCAAGTTTCAACGGCGTCTGCCCGCCGAACTGCAAGACCACTCCGATCGGCCGCTCCCGATGGACGATGTTGAGGACGTCTTCATGCGTCAGCGGCTCGAAATACAGCCGATCCGACGTATCGTAATCCGTGCTCACCGTCTCCGGGTTGCAGTTCACCATGATCGAGTCGATCTGTTCTTCTCGAAGCGCCATCGCCGCATGAACACAGCAGTAGTCGAATTCGATCCCTTGTCCGATCCGATTGGGACCGCCGCCGAGAATGACGACCTTTTGTCGATCCGACGGCCTAGCTTCGCACTCCGTGCCATACGTGGAATAGAGATACGGCGTCCGCGCCTCGAACTCCGCAGCACAGGTATCGACCCGCTTATAGGTGACCCCTCGTGCCCCTTGTTGTGTTCGCGCAATCTGGACTTCGGCCGCCTCGCATCCGAGTAATTGCGCGATGCGATCGTCAGAAAATCCAAGCTCTTTCGCATCCCAGAGCAACTCACCGCCAAAGACGGCCGCTGGATCGGCGGCATGACCGGCAAGCAGTCGTTCAAAGTCCACCAGCTGTCGGACTTGTTCTAAAAACCAGGGATCTATCCTTGTCGTTTCACACAGTTCCTCGTCCGTGAACCCCAGGCGCATGGCATCGGCCACGTACCACAGTCGTTCCGGTAATGGTGTGCGCAGCACCCGGCTGAGTTTCTCGATCGCTTTCGGACGGTCAAACCCGGCTGGAACACCTCGATCAAGTCCGAACCGGGACGCCAACCCATTCAGGTCCAACTCCAGAGAGCGAATGGCCTTCTGCAGAGACTCCTTGAAGGTGCGTCCAATCGCCATCACTTCCCCGACCGACTTCATCTGCGTGGTCAAGGTCGGATCGGCGCCCTTGAACTTCTGAAAAGCAAATCTCGGGATCTTGACCACGACATAGTCGATCGCCGGTTCAAACGATGCCTTCGTGACACCGGTGATGTCATTCGTGATCTCATCCAACGTGTATCCGACGGCCAGTTTGGCGGCGATCTTCGCGATCGGAAACCCGGTCGCCTTCGAGGCCAACGCCGAGCTTCGAGAGACCCGAGGATTCATTTCAATGACGACCATCTCCCCGTCGGACGGGTTGATGCCGAACTGAATATTCGACCCTCCCGTATCGACCCCGATCTCTCGGATGATACGAAGCGCCGCGTCCCGCATCCGTTGATATTCTTTGTCGGTCAACGTCATGGCAGGCGCGACCGTGATACTGTCTCCCGTGTGCACGCCCATCGGATCGAAGTTTTCAATCGGACATACGATGACGACGTTGTCCTTGAGATCGCGCATGACTTCCAACTCGTACTCTTTCCATCCAATGACCGATTCTTCGATCAGCACCTGACTGACCGGACTCATAGCCAGCGCCCAATCGACCAGCCTCTCGAATTCCTCCCGATTATAGGCGATGTTTCCGCCGGTTCCCCCCATTGTAAAGGACGGACGAATGATCGCGGGAAAGCCGACGGTATCGAGAATGGTCAGCGCGTCCTGTCGTGTATGCGCCGTGCCGCTCTTCGGCACCCGCAGTCCGATTCGATGCATCGCCTGCTTGAACGCGTCCCGATCCTCCGCTTTATGAATGGCCTCGGCTGAAGCGCCGATAAGCGCGACACGGTACTTCTCGAGGACTCCCCGCTTCACCAACCCCATAGTGGTGTTGAGGGCCGTTTGTCCACCCATGGTCGGAAGCAAGGCATCCGGGCGCTCCCGATCGATCACCTTCTCAACCACATCCAAGGTAATCGGTTCGACATATGTCCGATCAGCCATCTCCGGGTCCGTCATGATCGTCGCTGGATTGCTGTTGATGAGGATGACTTTATAACCCTCCTCTTTCAGCGCTTTGCAGGCCTGCGTGCCGGAATAATCGAACTCACAGGCTTGGCCGATGACGATCGGACCGGACCCGATCATGAGGATTGACTGAATGTCCGTCCGTTTGGGCATGGTGTCTTAATAGTCGGATCAGCTGGGTGTGAGATCGGGCGGCCCAATCAGCGGATGATACGGAGCCGGCTCAGGCAGCTCACCGCCCTGCGCTTCGTGGTAGTACTTCATGGCCTCAGGTATCCAGGCTTCAATTTGATTGATCCGCGATAGATCGGAGGGATGCGTGGAGAGAAACTCCGGGATATTATGCTTCGATCGAAAACAGACCTTGTCGATCATCTGCCTAGGGCACCCGCTCATCCGCTCCCAAAATGGCACGGCTTCCCGAGGGTCATAGCCTGCCTGTGCCATCAATCTGAGTCCGATGTAATCCGCTTCGGACTCTTGCTTCCGCCCGAACGGCAAGGAAACTCCGACTCCGTAAGCGCTCATCGCGGCCATCGCCGCATCCGGGCGTCCTGCAGCGGCACCCGCTGCAAGCGCGCCGATCTGGCCGATCGTTTCAAGGATGCTTCGACTATACCGCTCCGCCCCATGACGTTGCAGCGCATGCGCGACCTCATGACCGATCACGGTCGCTAACCCGCCCTCGTTTTTCGTGACCTTCAGGATTCCTGTGAATACCGCCACCTTGCCGCCGGGCAGCGCAAAGGCGTTAATCATGTTGTCGTCCCTTATGATCGCAAACTCCCACTGGTACTCAGGTTTATTGGCAGCCGCCGCAATACGCTGGCCGACACGGTGGACCATCCCGTTCAGCTCGAGGTCATTGCTCAGCGGAGCTTTGCGCAGCAACTCATGATAGGCGCTGATGCCCATCGCAATTTCTTTCTCCTCAGAGATATAGATGAATTGATCTCGCGCCGTTCCCGGCGCGCGGACGCATCCCCCGAGCGTCGAAACCACGCCGCCCGCTCCCAGACCCAACAGGCAAGCCAACCCAAGCGTTCCTCGAGCGCCATGCAGAAGAAATCCGCGACGATCGACGGGTTTTGAGAAAAGGTTGTTGTTTTCCTGATCTGCCGGCTGTGTCATCCTGCATCCCTAGGTCGAAGCCGATCATCATTATACTACCAGTCATGTGATCGGCGCCTCCCTCACTACGGCATCCACAAGTACATGAACTGGGGAGCTCCCCCGTGGACAAACGACATGAGGTCGAGATCGGCAAGGCCGGCGAGCCCGCTCGGCGCCAACAGCTTTGAATACACGTTGTTGGAGTATTCGCCTGGACGTTGGTACCTCACGACTCGGGCCTCCGTCAGACCGGCTTTTTTCTTTGCCGATGCGATCGCATCTTCGAGATAGCCGATCTCATCGACCAAACCAGCCGCCTTCGCTTGCTCACCGGCATAGATTCGTCCATCAGCCAATCGTTTGATCTCCTCCATCTGCAAATTGGCGCGGCCCTCCTGCACGATGTTCAAGAAGCGCTGATAAAATGAATCGATCAATCCTTGGAAGATGGCCCGCTCTTCGGTCGTCATGGTACGAAACGGCGAACCCATATCCTTTCGAGGGCCCGATGTCACCGCCGTGGTCTCCACCCCCACTTTCTCCAACAGCCCTCGCGCGTTGATCGTCAGCATAATCACGCCGATACTACCGGTCACCGACGATGGATGCGCCAGAATCTTGTCCGCCGCGGCGGCGATATAGTAGCCCCCTGAGGTGCCCAGATCCATAATGGAGGCAACAATGGGGACATTGTGACGGGCTTTGAACGTTTTCAGCTCGTGATAAATAATGTCCGACGCCGTCACCGTTCCACCGGGTGAATTGATGCGAAGCACAATGGCTTTGACATGCTCATCCTTAGCCGCCCGGGTCAGTTGTTCCTTCACGCTCGCAATCATGCTGGGAGTCGTCCGGAATCCGTCTTTATCTTGCGAACTGATGACTCCTGAAATTTCGATCAACAGTATTTTGGCTTTGCCGGTCCCATCAACCTGAGTTTCTTGGAGAGGCCCGGGGCCGGGGAACAGCGGGAAATTAAAGGTGCATCCGGACAGCAACCATCCGATCGCACCGATCACCACAATGACAAAACGATTATGCATGATGGGTCTCCATAAGACGCACGAATTCATCGAACAAGTACGCGGCATCATGAGGACCGGGCGCCGCTTCCGGGTGGTACTGGACCGAGAAGACGGGATGATCCAGAGAGATCATCCCTTCAATCGAGTGATCGTTCAAGCTGACATGGGTGAGCGACAGTTTTCCCAAGCGCGTGTCGATCACGGGCGGGGCCTTCGGGACTTCTTGAAGTGCCGAAGGCCCCTGCACGGCGAAATTATGGTTCTGCGAAGTAATTTCGACCTTTCTCGTCCGAAGATCCATCACGGGATGATTGGCCCCATGGTGACCGAATTTCAGCTTATAGGTCTTGAGGCCGAATGCCAGGCCAAGAATCTGATGACCCATACAAATGCCGAAGATCGGATAACGCCCGATCAGTTCTTCCATTGCCTTCGCGGCATAGGGAAGGCCCTCCGGATCGCCTGGACCGTTGGAGAGGAAAATGCCGTCAGGCTTGAGCGCCTCGACTTCAACGGCTGACGTCGCAGCAGGCACCACCGTGACCTGACAACCGACATCCACCAATCGTCTCAGAATGTTGTGTTTAATACCGAAATCATAGGCCACGACTCGCCAGGGCTTGGACCTTCCACGTTCTCTGCCGTTTGCCGACGGCGCCCAATCCCCGGTTCCCGTCGTCCAGTCATAAGGACGCGCGCAGGAGACCGCGGCAGCCAAATCTCTACCGATGATGCCGAGAGTTTGCCTGGCGCGCTCGACAGCCCGCTCATGATCGAGATCGAGATGCGTGATGATTCCCTGCTGTGACCCATGCTCGCGCAAATGCCTCGTCAAGGCTCTCGTATCGATGCCTTCGATCGCGACGACCTTGAATTCGTTTAATGATTCCTGAAGAGTCTGCTTGCTCCGCCAGTTACTGACAACGCGGCTGGCTTCCATCACCACGAACCCTTCCGCCCAGGCACAACGGGATTCCGCATCTTCAGGCGTGATCCCATAGTTACCGATATGGGGACAGGTCATCGTGACGATCTGACCTTTATACGATGGATCGGTCAGTATCTCCTGATACCCGGTCATGGCCGTATTAAAGACGACCTCCCCAACCGCCTCACCTTCATAGCCGAGCGCGCGCCCTTCGAACACCGTTCCATCCGCCAGTGCCAACAACGCTTTTTTCACAGTCATCTTCCACCCTGGTCGAGCGATCGTTTTGTCTTGATTCCGATGAGCACAATACCCAATAGGAGATTGAGCATGTAGAGCGATCGAATCGGCATGAGCACGCGAAACAATGCTTCCAACGCCGTTTTCTTGGCCGTCTCATCCTTCGTTGCGAACGCCTGCGCTTGAAGGGCCGCGGCGTTTGGATGAAGCACCACGATGATGAACCCGGCGATCGCGACCATGACTGCCAGGACGATCATCTCGCTCAGACCGACTCCCACGATCGGATCCCCGCTCCACCGACGATACCAGGCTGTCGCGCAGAGGATGGCACCGGCCCCGATGACGAACCGATGATAGCCTTCGAACGCCCTGGTCAACAACATGCCTCCGGAATCCTGTCCTCCGAATGTATTGAACACGGCCGGGATCACCGCTCCGCTCAGCACGACCATACCTCCAACCCAGACGGCGAGCGCAAGCCACTCAAGCGCAAGGCACCCAACCATCCCCCAACGGGGCAGCCGTCGCACAGCACTACCGCTCCACCGGACCGGTCTCGAACACCACCCTGCCGCCTACAATGGTTGTCTTCACTCGCCCTTTCACCTTCCACCCCACAAACGGCGTGTTGCGGCTCTTGGATCGGAACTTGGACGGATCGACTTCCCACTGTTCTTGCTGATCGACAATGACGACATCGGCATCTGCGCCGACCGCCAGCGTCCCTTTCTTGAGTCCGAATGCCGCGGCCGGGGCCGAGGTCAACTTCTGAACCGCTTGTTCCAGCGACAGAACCCCTTCGTCCACCAGCCCCAACGTCAACGGCAGCGCCGTCTCGAGACCGACGATTCCGAATGGGGCCTCGGTAAAGTCCTGCTGTTTTTCTTGCGTGGCATGGGGAGCATGGTCGGTTGCAATCACATCAATCGTGCCGTCCCGCAAGCCGTCCTTGATGGCCTGAACATCCGCCCATGCGCGCAACGGTGGATTCATCTTGGCGTGGGTGTTGTAGCCACGCACCAATTCGTCCGTGAGCATGAAGTGATGGGGGCAGGCTTCCGCCGTCACGTGGATTCCACGGGCTTTCGCCTCCCGCACCATTCGAACCGACCCAGCCGTGCTGATGTGCGCAAGATGAAGACGAGCACCGGTCAGCTCCGAGAGCGAAAGATTGCGCGCCACCATCACATCTTCAGCTGCTGATGGAATCCCCGGCAGCCCAAGCTCGGTCGAGACCAACCCTTCATTCATACAGCCGCCTTCCGCCAGATGCAGGTCTTCGCAATGATCGACAACCGTCAGGTCGAATGCCAAGGCATATTCCATCGCGCGCCGCATCACCAGGCTGTTCATCACGGGCTTTCCGTCGTCCGAGATCGCCACGCAGCCGGACTGCCGCAGGTCACCGATCTCCGCCAGTTCCTTCCCTTCCGATCCTTTCGTGATGGCGCCGACCGGCAGCACGTTCGCAAGACCAGCCAACCGCGCTCGTTCCAATATGAATTCTGTGACGGCTTGATTGTCGTTCACCGGGTTCGTGTTGGGCATGCAACAGACCGTCGTAAATCCACCCGCGACCGCCGCAGCGCTGCCGCTCTGAATCGTTTCCTTATATTCGAATCCCGGTTCACGAAAATGGACGTGCAGATCGACGAGCCCCGGCATCACAAGCTTCCCATCGGCTTGAATGGTCCGGCCGCCGACCGGTGTTGAAAGATTCGGACCCACCGCAGCAATTTTGTCGTCGTCGATCAACACATCGGCTATGCCGACGAACCGACCCGGGTCAACGACACGACCACCCTTAATCAGAATTGACACAGTAAGCACCTCTCCAAAAATTGCAGAATCCGTTGATCTGATGATTTGTCAATTGAGTGAACAGATCAGTTGTGATTTGAGCGCAGCTAGTCATTACATCAACAGATCATCAGATCATCAGATTCGGCTAGTTCGCCCCCGACATGAGGTACAGAATTCCCATGCGCACCGCCACACCGTTCGCCACTTGATCGAGAATCACCGAGGACAAACTATCGGCCACATCCGGGGCGATTTCCACTCCCCGATTGATCGGCCCAGGATGCATGACGATGGCGCCGGCGGCCGCCAGCCGCACTCGCTCGGCAGTCAAGCCATAGAGCCGCGAGTACTCCCGAATCGTGGGAAACTGCGCGCGCCCTTGCCGCTCCAACTGCAGCCGAAGCATCATCATGACGTTCACGTCGCGCAGTCCTTCATCCATGTTGTAGTAGACCTTTGCTCCCAGCTTCTCCACTCCACAGGGCATCATCGTAGGCGGTCCCACCAGACGTACCTCGGCGCCGAGCTTGAGAAGCGCATAGATATTCGAACGCGCCACGCGACTGTGCGACACGTCGCCGACAATCGCCACGCGCAATCCACGGAAATTCATCCCCCGTTGCCGAATCGTGTACAGGTCGAGTAACGCTTGCGTCGGGATGCTCATGCCATCCATCGCCGGCGTTGATGACGGATGACTTGACGCCGTTGGCCAGGGTTTCAGCGGCTCCCGCCGAAGAGTGACGCAGGACGATGATGTCTGCCTGCATCGCTTCAATATTCCGAGCTGTGTCTAGGAGCGTTTCTCCCTTCACCACGCTGCTGGAGGAAGGAGCAAAGTTGATCACGTCGGCGCTCAGACGCTTGGCCGCCAGCTCAAAGGACGTGCGGGTTCTCGTGCTCGGCTCAAAGAAGAGATTCACGACGGTCTTGCCTCGGAGAGCCGGCACTTTTTTGATTTCGCGCCCGGTTACTTCCTTGAAGGAATCCGCCGTTTCTAGGACGAGCGTGATTTCATCCACCGATAACGGGGCGAGACTCAGCAGATCCTTGCGCTTGAGGCTCATGGAATCCTCCATTCCATGACTATCTGTATTGCGGCAAGATGCTCGGGCATTTTCAGCATCCTGGCTTTAAGATGACCACTCGGTCATTCTCTCCATCCTCTTCCAACAACACCTGGACCTGTTCATCCCGGGAGGTCGGCAGATTCTTACCGATGTAATTCGCTTTAATAGGCAGCTGCCGATGGCCACGATCGACCAGCACCGCCAACTGAATTTCCTCAGGTCGTCCGAGATCCATGAGCCCATCCATCGCCGCTCGAATCGTCCTTCCGGTGAACAAGACATCGTCCACGAGCACCACGGCCTTATTTGTCATGTCGAACGGCACGGAAGTTTTTCTCAGGATCGGTTGATTTTTACGCAACGCCAGATCATCGCGATACAACGTAATATCCAATTCACCGATCGGAACCTGTACGCCCTCGATACTATGGATGCGTTTGACGAGCCGATGAGCGAGATGCACACCACCCGTCCGTACGCCGACCAGCGCCAGATGCGTCACTCCTTTATTCCGCTCCACAATCTCGTGCGCGATGCGCATCATGGCACGGGCGATGTCGCCGACATCCATGATCAGCTTTTCATCCTTCCGCTCGACCGGTTTGTCCATGGGAGTCGTCATAGTCAGGCGATCATGCGATCAGGTCCTTGTCGAATCCGGGCATAAAAAAACCTCCTCACCGTGATGGAGTGAGAAGGTTGAACTAAAACCGGCCAAGGCCGGACTACGATCCATAATCGGCTCCTTGCTCACCTCACTGGATGAGCGTTAAAGGTTGCTGGATCTTACTGAACCACCCTTTCCCTGTCAAGCGTTTAAGAGCCGTTATGAAATAATCGCTATGTACCGTTCGTCAATGTGACTGAGGCCTTCGACATGGCGTTTACCCTTCATGCCGTCTTGGTAGCTACTGAGATGCACCAACAATTTCTTAGACAGGACTTGCACCAGACACACAACGCCTTGTCACGGCGCGCTGAATAATCCGATCTAGGGTGGAGGAGGGGGCGATGCCGCCGCTCGGTTGACGGCGACGGTGTATTGCGTTGTGCTTGCCTGATCCTGTGCACTCACGGCAATCACTACCTCTGTTCCCGGTGGTGCGATGGTCACTTGCCCTGTTGGGGTCCCTGCCTGGGCGATCACCGAACCCTGTGCAGACATCAGGGCATTCGGATCAGCCTTCGTCGCGGAAACGTTGACACTATCAGTGGCACTGGCGTCCACAGTGTAGGTCGTCATGCCTGGATCGAAAGGTGGCGACAAGGTTAGAGACGTGGTGCCTACTGTTGCCGTCAGCGCCGACAGCTTGCTGTCGCTCGAGGCCGCTTTTCTTACGTTGATGGTATACGGCTTTGATCTGCCGTTCGGAGCGGTGACGAGAATGTCGATGGCCTTGGTCGTGCCGGCATCGCCAAGACTGATTGATCGCCCCTGCCCCGAGGGCGTTCCTTGTCCCTCGATCGTCATGGTTGCATTCGTATTCTGCAGTGTCGCGGTCACCGTCACGCTGGTGACGCCGCTGCCGACGTCTACTGAGTAGGTCGTGGTATTCGCGCTGAACGCGGGGGTCAAGGTGCGGGATGTCACGGTCAACGCAGACAGATTGTTGTTCCCGGCAAGAGCGGCGCGACTGACATTGACAGAGTACGTTGTCTGGGTTCTATTCAGCCCCCTCGTCGCCGGACTTGAGAGACTCATCGGCCAATCCCGCGCTTACTACGGATGACGCTGACGTAAGCCGCTTCTCGCCGTCGTTCACTGTGTCGTCATCCAATGATTCATCCCACAGCACCACATGGGCCTGCCGATGAATGAGCGCGCTTTGATCTTTGGCTTGAGATGCCATATGACCCACCGGAGCCATGCGTCGCTGCTGAACCGCAAGTCGTTCCATTTCGGAAGCGATGGAAGAAAAAAGGAATCGGCGAGTGAATGCCCTCCGAGACACGATCCAGCGCGACAGTTTCATCGACGAACCCCACGGGTCTTGAACGTAAACCCGCTTCTCTCAAGGCGAACATATTATTCTTACCAATAACAGCCTAAGATGCATTACTGCATGAGCTTTTGAATGACATCCGCCAATGCGCACTGATGCTCCATACCTTTCATCACGTCGTCGGATGATGAGGTGTCAGCAATTTAAGTGCCTAGATGGAAGTACTTGATTTTCCTAAGGCCTAGTGAACTGGATAGAGCCGATTGCAGAGGGTCGCGGCCCGATTGTTCAGTTGAGTTACAGTCCGCTGAGGGATCATGGTCGCGTTCAAAAGAATGGTCAGCCGCCACACTCTTGTGAGTGCTTCTGCGATCTCCATGATATTTCGATGTTTTTTTGGATTAAGCTGGATGTTCCGTAGCCTAGGGGCAAATGCAGTGGGCAATTTCCTTGTGTCCAGAAAGTAGACAGATCCGAATGGCTCCTTGACTTAAACTTGAATCGTTGCACAGTTCTCGATCTCCGGCACACCAAACGCGGCGCAGCGCCACGGCTCGATCGCCGTGGTCGCTGCTGATTCTTCGGCGATAACCTCGCCGAAGTGTCCTCCTATGCCAAGGTTCCCGGAGGACACCCGCTGCAACGACTTCACCACCGTGGATTTCTGGGTAGAAGGGTAACTAGGGAAGGTATGCTGGTCTAGAACGACGCACCGTTCGTTCATATCCCTGGAGACACCCTCAGCACAGCAGGCTCCATGGTCATGGAACAGACGGCATCGGAGGGCACGAGCTTTTCCAGGTGGTAGGCGCGGAGTTTTCTGTATAACGTCGTTCGACTCACTTCGAGGTCGCGCGCCACCCGAGTCAAATTCCCTTGATGTAGACTGATCGCCTTGACGATCATCTCCACTTCAATCCGGCGGTGCGCCGCCCGCAAGGACGCCAGGGAGTCTCCAGACGGGACGGTCTCACCGGCCAAATCTAAGTCGCGCGGCGTCACTTCCTCGCCTTCCGCCATGACGACGGCTCGCCGCACTTTATTGCTGAGTTCTCGCACGTTGCCGGGCCAGGCATAGGCCTGAATCGCGGTGATCGCCTCCCGCGTATAGCCCCGGATCGGCTTCTCATAAAACGCCGCCGCGCGCCGGAGAAAGATCATGGCCATGAGCGAGGTATCCTCGCCTCGCTCTCGCAGCGGAGGGAGATGAATGTGCATCACCCCCAACCGATAATAGAGATCCTCACGGAACAGATTCTTGCCGATGGCGGCCTTGAGATCGACGTTGGTCGCGGTGATCACACGCGCCTGGACGTGCAGCGTCTGCTGCCCGCCGATGCGCTCAAACGTACCCTCCTGCAAAAACCGGAGCAGCTTGACCTGGAGCGGGGGCAGCAGATCGCCGACTTCGTCCAGAAACAGGGTGCCGCCGGCCGCCGCTTCGATCTTGCCCTTTTTTTGTTGCACGGCCCCGGTGAAGGCGCCGCGTTCATGCCCGAAGAGTTCGGATTCTAATAAGGTTTCCGGGATGGCGCCGCAATTGATCGGCACACAGGGGCCCTGCTTTCGCAGGCTGCGCTCATGAATCGCGTGCGCCGTCAGCTCCTTGCCCGTCCCCGTTTCGCCGGTGATCAAGACCGGCATGTCCGTCTGCGCCACTTTCCGGACCGAGTCGAAGACCGCGCGAATGGAGGGACTGGTGCCGATCATTTCCTCAAAGTCTTCCATGGTTCACCTCACGGTACTGTCTGGACATTGAAGTTCGTGTTGGCGATGGTTGTGCAATAAGCGATCCGTTCTGCCTTAGTATCTTTTCTGAGTGTTTTTCCCCCTTCGTCGGCAGATCAGAGGAACTCATGGTATCAAGATAGATACAGGGTGAATCACAATAGATTCATGGTAACTCTCATAGGACTCGTCTACATTTGATGTACTGAAACTCACGCCAATATCGCACGACATTTCGCATGGGCATATCAGGGATTCATCACCGTATTGTTAACATTGCGTAAAAATCTACTCGCAATGGAACGGGATGATGAAGGGCAGGCTCGCAACACGAGGAGCCATTGTAAGCTTTTCCATGATTTGCCGCGAACATAAGCACTTTGGATTAAGGGAGCAATCCATCGTCCGTCTAAGGCTATGCGGCTCTATACGAACGTATAGGGCCGAGTACCCCATGCTCAAGTCTGAATTCATGACGTCACATGTAGCCGGTCCAGTGTTCGAAAGTATTGGGAGATGTCTTGCGCCTTCCCGTGATCTATCCTACAAGGAGGTACGTACCCTCATGAAGACCGGATGACCGCGTTTTGAAAAAGAGGCGCTACCAGATCACGCTCCTTAGCCTGCTCTTGGCGACGTCCGCCTGCACCACAGCGGCATTCATGGCCGCGAACCTACCCACCCATTTCGATCGCGTGACCGTTGTGCATGATCGGGCATATGGACCCGAACCTTCGCAGACACTCGACCTGTATGTTCCTGCCGATCCCAAGGACAAGCAGATGGAGGTCATCGTCTTTTTTTATGGCGGACGCTGGACCTATGGGACAAAAGACAATTATCGATTCGTTGGCTCGACATTCGCGGAGAGGGGGTTTCTCGTCGTCATTCCCGACTACAGAAAATATCCCTCGGCGCGATTTCCGGAGTTTGTGCAAGACTGCGCCAAAGCTCTCGCCTGGGTCGCTGATCACATCGCAGAGTCGCACGGCAATCCTGCGCGGATCCATGTGGTGGGACATTCCGCCGGCGCTCATATCGGCGCATTGCTCGCGGCTGATCCTCACTACCTTGCCGATGAGGGAAAAGATCGCTCACGTGTCATTTATGATTTTGCCGGTCTCGCCGGTCCCTACGCCTTTACTCCTGACGAGCCGGATCTGGAAGACATGTTCGGCCCGCCGCAGAATTATCCACGCATGCAGGTCACCACGTTCATTGACGGGGCGCAACCACCGATGCTGCTGCTCTATGGCGATGAGGACCGCGCGGTGAAATATGCCAATCTCTGGAAACTGGAGCAACGCATCATGCAACGAGGCGGCTGCGTGCAATCGCGCATCTATCCCGATGTCGATCACACAGGCCTCGTCTGAGCCTTATCATGGTGGAACCTACAAAAGATCCCCGTCCTTGATGACATCACAACGTTCTTCGATTCGTGTCACTAACAGCTGCTGACAAAGTCCGCCGCCGGCGTTCTCGCGGCGCTCAGAGGCTCAACTTACAGTCTGGGCAAACGCCGTTCATACAGGCGATGGGTGGACGGGCGAAAACAGTCTACGATTCGCCTCAAGACACGGGGCGCTTACCCTCTCGCGCCCGTCCGCTAACGTGAGGCCCCTTATTAGTCGCCTCGCGGACTTTGCGGCCTTGCTGGATGACCTTTCTGAACAGCCTGCGGGACATTCGGGTCCCGTCCGTGATCGCACACGAAGCTGTCCATGCGCGGCACTTCGGGGCCGAGAGGGTATCTTGTAGGACGTGACCGGTCTGTGATTTTTCCACGATGTTCTGCTGAATTTCCTTGGCAATGACGAGTGCCAACTGGCCCGTGGACAGCGAACCCATCGGCAACTGTTTCGTGTCTGCATAAAAGGGATCATCGGGAGCTGCTGTTCGATGGAGATTGATTAGAATGGCCGCCGGTTGAATCAGCTTGCCCGAGCTCCCCGACCATCACAGCCTTGACTGCCGGCAGTACCCTGGTCCTCGTCGCCCAATCGCGCTGATCGATCTTGACGAATGCCACGTTCCAGATGTTTCCGTTCATGAGACTTGTCACGGCCAGCGGCATGCGATCAAGAAATGACGGCTCCCGCGCGATTTTCTGCAAAGCTTCTCGAATTCGAATATCATAAAACTTGGTCGTGGAATCCGGCCGACTCGGCGTAATCAAGACAGTACTCCCGACCTCGTAGTAGGACTGGCCCTCTAAACTCCGTTGGTCATCAACTGTTCTTAGATACGTCTCAAAAAGCTGTTGGAGCAACCGTAGCCGCTCCTCACCGGAGAGGGCGCGAATGTCCTTGTCACTCCGGATCGGCGCATGCCTGAGGTCCCGTTCGATGGAAACCCTCTTCGGCTTCTGACCGGTCTCTGCTTTACCGACCACCCATTGGAACTCTCGCGCCAGCACCGGCGCGAACCGTTCAGCCTCCCCGATGTAGCCACCATCTTTCATCGACGATGCACTGATCAGCAACCTGACCCGACCAGGATTCACCGTCCGCACAACCAGGAATGGGAAGGACTTTCCCTCGAGATTGCGTACGTTCGGTTGAATGATGGCGCGTTCGAGTATTCCCTTGCTCACCGCGTCGTCGAACCGTGGGTAGTTCTGTCGATGCTGGTTCAAGTAGGAGAAAGTATCGATCACCGTCCGGAGAGCGGCGTTGGTCTCGGCTTCATCGAGAGTCCCGCCGACCGCCCCTTCCGTCCCACGATCGACAACCACTTGGAACGAGAGTCCGGGAATCTCGTGGCCTGATCCAAATGGCTCATAGCGTTCCGTCTCCATCTCATGCTGCCCGTCATGGCCTTCATGAGACGCGTGCACGGGAGTGGTGGAGCAGACAACAACAACCAGGGATAATGCCAACCTCTGTGAAATCCAATGGGTTGGAATCTTAAGCCTGCGTGACAAATGGGTTATGAATGGAGAGCCACCCATTGACATCTATCCCCTTATACCCTGTGCCTTCAACGACTGCCAAGCTGCCGCGCACTTCCGGCTCAGAGAGTTCTTCGGATTATATGCAGCCTGAGCTGCCCCTATTTCTTTTTCAATTGATCTGAATCATCGTGTAAACCGTGCAACGATCTCAGCGGTTGTGGCGATTTCGCCGAAGATACCGCCTTCCACACCGATCATGGCCAACTCAGCCTTGTGCAAGGCGGGATTGCTCGAAGCGCAGGCATCACGCACGGTGATACAGCGGTACCCGAGGTCGATTGCAGCACGCAGCGTCGAACTGACGCATCCCTCCGTGGTGACACCCGTCATTATGAGTGTTTCAATGCTGCGTTTTGTCAGCATTCCCCCCTTCCCACCTAATACCACACTTCCGCCGCGGGTACAGCGCCAGTCAACACTATCCGACCATAGGCCGCAGGCTCCGAGGACAACTCGCTCGGACTGCACTCGGAATCCTACAGATGTTGCCCCAATATGTTCCGATGAAGGTCCGCTCGCAGGATTGAGATCAGCCCTCTACCAGCTCAAATTGATCAGAACCTGTTGAAAATCCAAATTGGTGTGAGGGGATAGGATAGGTGAGCGCGATAGGTTTGCCCCACAGGCACTCTCTTTGCTCAACTGACGTGCAAAGCGGCCAGTCCGGTCTTATCAACACAGGAGGACGCCATGGACTACGCGACCAATCTCGTGACACTCCGCATTGTCTGGTACTGGCGGCAGAGAGCAAAGGCTGGAACCCATCTCGAGGTGGACGCCTGGCGTGCCGAGGAAGCGGGACTGAGGGACGCCCTCCTTCGTCGAGACCATGTCAACAAGCATCGGGATCGATCTTCCATCCTATTCGAACGGTACGTGTTGGGTTTTCAGGACGGAAAAGCGCTCATGCGCGTCGCGCAGGCGAACCGGTTTGATCAAGCCGCTACGGAAGAAGATAGCCGTTACATCCGGTTAGATCAGCGAGCTGTCCGCCCTGGCTAGATAAGATGAGGGGAGCGATTTCATCCTTGGACCAGCGAGTGAGCCACCAAGAGAACGGTGCGGATTCTCAGCGGTCCAATGCCAGATCCCATTTCTCCCCGAGTTTCAAATCCCAATTCGTCTGGAGTAAACTGGAAAATCCCTCCCACAGGGCTCAAGGTTAATTCGCCACAATATGTCCGCCCATTGGTGTTGTACAAATCGACGCGGACGAAACCGATGTCCTGTGACAGCCGGCTGGCCAGTTCAAACATTTGTTCAAAGTGCCTTGGCTTTGAGATGAGAGGCCGAGTTGCATTCTTCTATAGTAGAGATCCAATTGGTTCCATTGAGCATCAAAAAATGGGTTGATATCATGGGCATGATTGTCAACTGGATAACTTCCGGAACTCCTCCGAAACACTAAAATCTGTAGTCAAGAGGCCCGCTGTCACCCTGGCTTTTCAGATACTCCTCAATCACAATCCTGGGTTTAATGCCATAATATTGATATTCACGCGCCTGCCAATAATAATCGCCGGCCAACCAGTCCGCGACTGTCCGGATGATCTCGTCTCGATCCGCCTCGCCTCTGACGATGATCACTTGCCCGCTTGAGTGGTTCGGCTTGATCACGTACTCTGCCGGCAGCCGGTCAAACGGGATCGTGTGCGGGTCGTTTCCCTGCCATAAGAGCTTGATCAGATGCTCCTCACCCACCGTGCTCGCCACATGGGCGCGCACCGCATACTTATCGGCCAGCTGCCGAAACCGCGGGGCATCTCTCCCCGATTCCAGGTAATCATCCGCCAGAACAGCTTCTCTGTAAAGGTCTGCGGATTCGTCAGGTTGAGGGGTTTGCCGTGGATGCGAGCATATCTGCGCAACAGGAAGGCCTCGCCTTCGGACCGCCGCATCACCCGACGCTTAATGACGCGGTACTGCTTGACGAGTTCATGCACCCAGGTGTCTCGTAACTTGGCGCGAAGCGCTGCAGTTCCTGATGTGTGAACGGCTTGTTCCATCTCTACCTCCCTCACAGACTCGCATAAAATTCTCATTCCCTGTCAGCGAGTCCTATGATTCTAGAAGAGTCCCGGATGGAAAGTCATTAGAATCTGTAAGGCCTATACTCGATTTATGACGTTTGGTTCGGTTGTGGCTGACGCGAATTGCCCCCAAAGTAAATACCCGTGAACAATGCCATAAGGCTTCACCCTCTTCTTCATCTATACGTCGTGTCAACTGGGACTATCCCTAGAAGATATGTGTGGTCGAAGGTGGATGAAGATGAATGCATGATTCAGAATGCGGTCGAGGATCAGGCATTGCAGATTCCATGTTTGAGGATATTTCGTATAATGAAAAGGGGTTGAGGAGTACTAAGGGATACGTTGATCGGGCTCGGCTATTTGCTAAGTCCGGCATAGACCGCTCGAAGAAAGTTTCTATCAATCACTCAATGGGAAATGGTTTTGGGTGCCTGAAGACGGCTGATGCTGTCCCGCCAGAGCATGGCCGGGTCTTTATCGAAGATATTGATCGCATCTAACGGCAAGACGCCCCATGCGCCTTCGAGCATTTCATGTTCGAGCTGTCCCGGCGCCCATCCGGCAAATCCGGCAAACGCGCGAAACGTCTCGGTCGGTTTAGGCTGAGTCATGATGCGCTCCAGGACGAGCGGTGTGCCCACATAGATTCCATCGACGATCTGGCGTGTATCAGGCAAGAGCTGCGTGAGCCGGAACAATAGGACCAGCTGCGTTCGCTCGACCGGCCCACCGGCGAACAATCGGTGGCTGGTTCGCTTCAATACAGTGTAATCCGGCAAAGCTTCGGACAAGAGCACGTTCGTGGGGCGGTTCAGAATGAGGCCGACGGTCCCGCGTCGTCCGTGTTCGATAATGAGCAGGACGGTTTGATGGAAGTTAGGATCACTCAGCGAGGGACTGGCCACCAGGAGCACCCCCTTCGAGACCGACGTAGGCGAAAACTCTTGCTGCGCCGGAGCCGATGCCACGGACAGGAGGAACAACGTCCCCACAAAGAAAGCATTTCTCATGATGCTCCGCGCAGCAGCAAGAGCCAAGACTTCACCTTGATGCCAAGGCTAACAAATATCGTTTCTTCTCGGCGAAAGCAACAGGGCGTGGAAGAATTGAACGTGTTCGTCCGCTAGGTTTAGTAGTTTTCTAGAGAACGAGATGTGCTAGAGTAGCCTCTGATTTCGCTGCTTGTCCGATGTGAATCACCAAGGCAGCAGACGGGAGAGCAGGGATTATGAAGGTCTTGCGATATCTCCTCATGATCACCGTCCTCGGCACCTTGCCGGGATGCATCGACCCGCCACAATCTCCTTACGTCGATGTGCGGGACACGGTGTCTCGGATCGATGAGTTACAACCAGCCGCAGAACAAGGAAGCGCCGAGGATCAGTACAATCTTGGCTTGCGATATGAGTCCGCCTTGCCGAAAGACCATAGGGAAGCCGTTCGATGGTACCGCATGGCGGCCACCCAGCGACATATCGGTGCCTTTTATCGGCTCTGCGTACTATCGGACATCGGTCGAGGGATGCCCAAAGATTATCAGGAAGCGCTTCGGTGGTGTCGCCTTGCCGCGAACCAGGGACATGGGCCGGCGATGTTCGTGATCGCCACATATTATGAAAAGGCACAGGGAGTTCCTAAGGATGTCGTCCAAGCCTACCAGTGGTACAACTTGGCGGCGGCTCACGGCCATGAAGACGGAGCGAAATGGCGAGATCGTCTGGCCACGAACATGACGCCGACTCAAATCGTACAGGCACAATTTCTCGCACGGAATTGGAAGCCCAAGGTCCAACATTCAGCTCAAGAGGAGTAGCAATCTGCCCGCTACCCACAATTCGTGCTTGAAGTCGCGTCCTCTCGCTGCGTAGGATATTTTGCTATGGCTCGCTAACCGGCCACCAGATATCCATCACGTTACCCATCGTTCAGAATGGCTCACCGGCTACCGTACCCGCATGTTGCTCTCGCAGGACTGCTCGTGATGTCCTGGCTCACATTGAGCTGTACCTCGCCACCACTTCATCCTCCTCAGCCACTCATTAGTGGACCAGCGGTCGGCGAAACCCTCAAGCGCGCTCAGGCCGGCGATCCCAATGCGCAAAATGAATTGGGCTTACTCTACAGTGAAGGACGAGGTCTTCCACAAAACTACCTTGAGGCAAAAGCGTGGTTTAAGAAGGCCGCCGACCAGGGACATGCAGGCGCGCAGGTCAACCTTGGAACCCTTTATTCTCTTGGACGAGGCGCACCGTATAGTGACTACATGGCGTTATTCTGGTTTCAGAAGGCCGCAGACCAACGAAATGCGTTGGCTTTCGCGAAGCTGGGGATGATGTATGAACGAGGGCGCGCCGTGCCACAGAACGTTATTGAAGCGCACATGTGGTACAACCTCTCGGTCGCCTACGGTGAGAAACGCGCCGCCGAATCTCGCGACGCGGTTGCCGCACAGATGACGCGAGGGCAGATTGCCGAAGCGGAAGACCGGGCGAAGAAATGGACGCCTAAGCGACAATGACAATGCCCCCACATTCAGTCTATTGGTTTGTTCCTCTTTGTGGATGGAGCTCACTCAATCTTGTTTGATAGCATAAGAAAGCTGCTGAAGAGCGGACGTGAATTTATCTGAGAACTACGTACTTACGACGGTTTGCGGTTTAACTAATGCCATCGGTTGATCAGCGTACTTTTTCCGTCGGAGACTAACGGCCTACGTTTTAAGTCAACATGAAGCGGTTGGCTGATAGAAGCGACTCGCTACTTCCCTAGTCACCCGGCGCACACCCAGCTTTCAGCTTTCCGACTCAAAAACTAGTGATCCTTCCAGGTTCGAAGTCGGACTGCATCGGGCATACATTATGAAAAGAGGTAATAACTTTCACTAGAGGGAGGGTCGATTATGCGTCTTTCAAAAACCATAGGACTGACGTTTTTGACCGGGCGGTTTCAAGTTCCAAGTGCAACGGGTGAATGATGGCGCAGTTGCGTATAGACTTCCAGGGGCGTGGCAAAGTCGAGACATTTGCGCGGGCGCGTGTTCAGCCGATGGGCAATGGCGTTCAGCTCACGCTGGGTGTAGCCCGACAAGTCCGTGCCCTTGGGCAAGTACTGGCGCAGCAGCCCATTGGTGTTCTCATTGGTGCCGCGTTGCCACGGGCTGTACGGATCGGCAAAGAAGACCTGGATCGCGAGCCGCTGGGCCAAGCGCTCGTGCTCGGCCATCTCTTTGCCCCGATCATAGGTCAGCGTTTTGCGCAGCAGGGCGGGCACATGCCGGAGTTTCTTGGTGAAGCCCTCGCGGGCACTCCTCGCATCCGTCCCCTCCATCCTGGCCAGGATGACCAGGCGTGTCGTCCGCTCCACCAGCGTGCCGACGGCCGACCCATTGCGGGCCCCCTTGATGAGGTCGCCTTCCCAGTGGCCGGGCACCGTGCGGGTGGCCACCTCGGCGGGGCGCTCGGCAATCGGCGTCATATGGGGGATCTGGCCGCGTCGATCTGTCCCCCGCGCCCGAGGCCGACGCGCCTTGCGCGCCTGACGCAGCGCCGCCAGCAGTTCGCTCCGCAGGGCTCCGCGGGGCAACACATACAGCCCCGCATAGATGGTCTCGGCCGAGAGGTGTTTCTCCATGTCGTCAGGATACGCGCGTCGGAGGCGCCCGGCAATCTGCTCGGGCGAGCAGCCCTCGCCAGATGTGTCCGCACATACTGCCACAGCCACGGGTCGAGGAGTTTGCGCGGTCGCCGGGGGTGACGGGCCCGGGCGGCCGCCTGGCTCTGCGCCGTGCAGGCCCGATACGGATGGCCTCCGTCGCGTTGCGGGCCAACTCGCGGCTCACGGTGCTGGGGGCCCGCCCCAACATCCGCGCCATCGTCCGCAACGAATGGCCCTGGGCCAGGCCCAGGCTCAAGGTCTCACGTTCTTCGGCACTCAGGTGTCGTGTAGGATCTCGTTCGCATGGCAACACCGTAGCCCATCTGGGCTGGAAGTGTTGCACTTGGAGTTAGAACTCAGACCGTTATATTCAGCATGGGTCTGTCCACACTGGCCCTGTCCGTGGATAGAGAGGTCTATGACAAACCCTATGACAAACCCGATGTGCGGACAGGCAAGATCATCAAGGGTAAGGTCATGAAAGTCGACGAAAAGACCGCGCAGTCCTGGAATGTGTCTGTAAAAGACCGAGAAACAGGCGAAACGGTGGTTCTCCATATCGACAAGAGCACGACCAGGAAGGACATTATGATGAGCCCAGATTTGGGGGACAATGTGGTCGCGAAATACAACGAACAGAACAATCATGCATTCTCGTTCTTGACGGACCAAGCAATGAGTCACTGAGAGGACGGGCAGCGGAAGTCTTGTCAATACGTGTATGAATGGAATCAGGCCGCGATCCTCTCCGGCTGATCGTTCACGATGTTCCTCTCTTCAGCAGAATCCCATCCTTGAACCTCTTGCCGGAGGGCCACCAACGTTGTGGAGAGAGGGTGTACCTTGTAGGAGATAGAAAAATCCGGTTGGCCCGGATGCTTCACCGGACCAACCGGATTCGGATTATCGTTCAGAGTGAGGCCATTGAAAGGTTCTGAAGATCAGGTTGTAGTCCTGCCACAATCTTTTTATTGGCCGCCCTTCTTCATGAGGGAGTCCATTGCCCCACCTACTCCGCCGCCCGAGGAAGACACTGAAGACAATTGGTCTTTCACCTGTTTGATCTTGTTCATATTCTTTTGAAGGTCATCCACGTTCTTCTGCATTTCAACCAGCGAACTCCCCATCTGGGTCACTGAGTCCTTGATCCCAAAGAGCCCCTCGGCAGATGCCACATGCAACGACACGCCTCCCAGGACGAATCCGAGCAGGAATGCAGGAATCGCGAACATGGACATGGGACGTGTGTTAGTCATTGCGCCCTCCTTGTGTTGTATAGCCCGCTCCTTACACAGCTTTCGATAGAACTGCGTACTCTCCTCTTTTCGTTTCCAACTAACGCAGCGCTAACTGGTGCAGGGAAGGAATGCCCGCGATGAAATCAGGGTCAAAAAATGCCGGCTTGTTTCTGGAGCCAGCGGACATATTTCACGATTTGATCGACCTCCTCCGGTTTCACCGCATCGATCTTCGGCATGTCGCCGAACTGCCAATGATGAGCTTTGACTCCATTGGCCGCCGCTCGCTGAAACGCCGCGTCGCCGTGATGATTCGGCTCATAGACTTTGTGGACGAGCGGTGGACCTTGAGTGGTTCCGACTCCGCCGATCCCATGGCAGGTTGAACAGTTGGCATTGAATTTCTGTTCTCCTTCTCGTAATTCCGACGGAGCCGAGGCCACGGTTCCCGTCCCCTTTGGTTCCACCCCGTTTTGGCTGCACGCTGGCGCGGCCGCAACGATCAGCACAACCATACCCATCCATACTATTGATGATGACTTCATTGGCTTTGACGACTTGGCCGAATCAATCGCTGCTCAACATACCGCATACTGAATCGGATCTACAACTCCCGCTTCCGCAAACCCCCGTTTCCGAATCAGACAGCTGTCGCACTGCCCACAGGCTATCGGCCCAACCGGGTCATAACAACTATGCGTGAGATGAAAGGGAACGTTCAACGTCAGACCAAGCCTTATGATCTCTGCCTTCGTCATCCGGAGCAGCGGCGCTCGAATCTCAATGCCCTTCCCCTGCATGCCTGCCTTTGTTCCGGCGTGAAGTGCTGCTTCCATGGCTTTGATGAATTCCGGGCGGCAGTCGGGATAGCCGGAGTAGTCGATCGCGTTCGCGCCGAAATAGATGATCGAGGCCCCCAGCACTTCCGCGTGGGCCGCAGCCAGAGACAGAAAAATCAGGTTTCGGCTCGGCACGTAGGTCACGGGCACGTCCCGGTTCCGTTCGGATGCAGTCCGATGCTTCGGCACCGAGATATCGCCGGTCAGGGCCGATCCACCGATCGCCCTCAAATCGACGTCGATCACCACATGCTGGTGAGCTCCCAGAGACGTCGCCACCTGTCTTGACCGCTCAACCTCCACAGCATGACGTTGTCGGTATGCAATGGTGAGGAGATGCAGAACGTACCCGTTACGCCGCGCAAGGGCGGCCGTCACAGTGGAGTCCAACCCGCCACTGGCAAGAACGACCACTCGCTCTGAGGTCTGCCCATTCATGATGGGGAGGGAACGATGTAGGGTAACGGGGGAGAAATTCTTTTGAGCTAGTCTCGATCCTCTTCGCGTTCGATTTTCTCCAGCAACTCCGCGCGGGATTGACATTCCACGCACAGCTTGGCGAAGGGAACCGCCTGGAGGCGCTTCTCGCTGATCTCGACTCCACATTCGGCGCACATCCCGTAAGTCCCGTCGCGCAGCCGAGTAAGGGCTTCGTCGATCGACTGCCGTCGGCGGTTACGCATCTCCATCAAGGAAATACCGAGTTCGCGCTCAAGATCCATTAAGGCTTGGTCGCCGACATCACGCGCTGATTCCAGGCGTCGCTGCTGGTCTTCGGTTAATGACTGCCCCAGACTCTCTTCGATCTCCTTAATAATCTCTTGTCGTTTCTCGATGAGCATTTTGTGAAGCACTTCCTGCCGCCGTTCGCGTGATTCCCGCTCTTTTGCCGTCTCCTTCGGCCGCACAGATACTTCTATGTCGACCTCGGACGTCGCTTTGAGCGCCGCAGCTGCTCCCGCAATCACCGGCTGAGGTTTCTTGATGGCAGAGGCCGCAGATTTCGTCTTTGCCTCGTCCTTTTTCTTCGCCTGCGCTTTCGTTGCCATAGAGAGTCCGCTCCAGAAAAAGAGTAAGTGGTTGGAGGGTCAAAAAATTCCGGCTTCTATATCACGCTCTGTGCCCCTTGAACAAGAGGTGGTGAAAATGCGTTGAAACCCTAGGGATAGATGATGGCCGAATGGACCTCGTAGCCGGCGAGTTTGTCGCGTCCCCTCAAACTCTTCAGCTCAACCAGAAAATCGAGCCCGACAATCGTGCCACCAAGCTGACGAACGAGGTGGATCGTCGCTTCTGCCGTTCCTCCGGTCGCCAACAGGTCGTCGACAATCAACACATGCTCTCCGATTTCGATCGCGTCACGGTGCACGGCAAGGCTGTTCTGTCCGTACTCGAGGCTATACTTCACTTCATAACAATCAGCCGGAAGTTTTCCAGGCTTGCGAACCGGGACAAATCCGGCCCCGAGACGCGCCGCAAGAATCCCACCGAAAATAAACCCCCTGGACTCGATCCCTACCACCTTAGTGATTCCCCGATCCTGATACCGAGTCGTTAATTGATCGGCAAGACTCCGAACCGCGGCAGGACTTTTTAAGAGTGTGGTGATGTCATAAAATAGAATGCCGGGCTTCGGAAAGTCCGGCACTTCTCGAATGAGTGCTTGATAGTTGACGGCGGTCACGAGATTAGAGCAAGTCTGCCTGTGTCATGGTTTTGCGCTCGATGGTGTTGCGAAGCCGAACCAACGCGGCCATCTCGATCTGCCGGACGCGCTCGCGAGTCAGCCCCATGGTGCGGCCGATTTCCTCGAGCGTCTTCGCTTCGTCTCCGTCGAGCCCGAACCGCGACACAATAACAGTTTGCTCTTTCTCAGGCAACTCCCTCACCCAGGCCATCAGTTCCGTCCTCCGCCGAACCCCGTCGGCGGTCTCATCGGGTGAGAGCCCGACCGGATCTTCGATCACATCACGTAAAAAGGTATCGGTGCTGTCGTTGAGCGGGCTATCGAGCGAACAGGTCGTGCGCACCAACTGCTTGAGGTCTAATACTTCTTCTTCCGATGTCTTCATCTTGGCGGCCACTTCGGCCGCCCTCGGTTCCCGCCCAAGCTCCTGCCCCAACTGCTCGACACGATTCAGATAACGGTTGAGGCGCTCTACTACGTGCACCGGCAAACGCACCAGCTTGCCTTGATTAATGATCGCCCGCTCGATGTACTGTCGGATCCACCAAGACGCATAGGTGCTGAACCGGAATCCCCGCTTGTAATTGAATTTTTCGACCGCTTTGATCAGGCCTAAATTGCCTTCTTCCACGATGTCGGAAAACGGAAACCCCCGGTGCATGTAACGCTTCCCGATACTGATGACAAGCCGCAGATTCGATTCGATCATCTGTTGCCGAGCTTGCTCATCGCCGGCCATGACCCGTTTACCGAGCTGCTGCTCCTGTTTGAAGGTCAGCAAGGTCGATCGGCGGACCTCCCGCAAGTAGCTCTTCAGAGTATCAAGTCCTTCCGATCGACCGCTTTCCCGTTCGCCCTGATCGGCTGCGCTTGCAGGTTCTGAGGCGTCCATATCGTCGGCGGGTTGTCTTCGAGCTTCACTCAACTCGGATTCCTCGCCATGCGGTCGACTCATGATTCCTCGTTCTCTAATGCCAAATACTGAAATCTGAATGCCGCCCGGTCGCGGCACTCCACTCCGTCTCAATCTTGGCGACGCGGGCAGCAGGAGGACCGATTTTCAATTCGCGCACGAGTGCTTCGATCACCGGCCTTCTCCCCTCCACGTCCAGCTCGACCCGACCATCGTCGAGATTGCGGACGCCGCCCGACAGATCAAGCCTGGTGGCGGTTCGTGCCGCGAATGCGCGAAACCCTACTCCCTGCACACGACCGACCACGAGAATGTGTGCTCGAACCGGCGGTTCATCAACCGATTGGGTCACGTGGCCCTACCAAGATCCTTGCGTGCAAACAGCCACTTGCGGGTCTGCTCAGCGGATATTCGCACACCTGTTCAGATGCGTCACGCGTTTTACAATTCTGAGCCGGAACTGTGCCCGTGACATGGATTTTGTGAACAATCGACGCGAGCAATGTACGACATACCCGACTGGGCAGGCAATTCACACGAAATATGGTTTGGTAAAGAAAGGTCAGGGGCGACTGGAGGAGTTTATCCGCCTCCGTCAATACGATAAGACGATAAATAGCCGGCGGTACGAGCAAGCTTGGTTGGGAAAGGGACAGGCATCACTGGAGGTGTCTATCCGGCGCCTCAATTCGATACTACGATACATAGGCGCCGGTTCACACGAAGTGCGGTTTGGTCGGGGCGAGAGGATTTGAACCTCCGACCCCTGCGTCCCGAACGCAGTGCGCTACCGGGCTGCGCTACGCCCCGACAAGACCGAGCGGAAAAACTGAACGGGGTGATTGTCTTACAAGAGAGGGGTAAAAGGCAACCCATGAGCTTCCGCCACACCTCGATGGACCACTTTTCCGTCTGTGAGGTTAACCCCCTTGGCCAACCCTGGATCAGCGTGAATCACTCGGTCCACGCCGTCAGACGCGATCCGAAGCAGGAACGGCAAAGTCGCAGTGGTGAGGGCATAGGTGGATGTGCGAGGAACGATTCCGGGCATATTGGCGACACAATAGTGCACGACGCCATCGACGGTATAGACAGGGTCCGAGTGTATCGTCGGTCTCGTCGTCTCCACGCACCCGCCCTGATCGACAGAAACATCCACGATCACCGACCCAGACTTCATCCGTGAGACCAGCGAACGGGATACCAGCTTAGGCGCCTTGGCGCCTGGGACCAGCACCGCGCCGATGATAAGATCGGCTGAGCACACAGCCTCCTCAATGGTAGCGGGGCTCACAGCGCGCGTGACAATCCGGCCCTGGTACTGGTCATCGAGATATCGCAGTCGTTCAATATCCAAATTAATCACAGTAACCTGTGCTCCCATACCAACCGCGATGCGAGTCGCCGAGCTTCCCACTATTCCGGCGCCAAGCACGACGACCCTACCAGGCTCCGTTCCCGGAACCCCTCCCAACAGTACACCCCGTCCCCCGTGGATTTTTTCGAGATATTGGGCACCGATCTGTACCGACATCCGCCCCGCGATTTCACTCATCGGCTTGAGCATCGGAAGACTGCCGTCTTTCGCCTCGGTCGTTTCATACGCGATTGCCGTGACGTTGCTCCTCAGGAGCGCCTTCGTCACATCCGGCAGTGAGGCGAGATGCAAATAGGCGAACAAGATCTGACCTGGGCGAAACAGATGACACTCGGAGAGCAACGGTTCTTTGACCTTCAGAATCAAATCAGCTTTCTTGAATACCTCGTCCTTCGAAACGGCAATCGAGGCTCCGGCCTTACGGTATTCGTCATCGCTAAATCCACTGCCCTGTCCGGCAGACGGTTCGAGCCAGACCTCATGCCCGCTCTGACGGAGGGTCACTGCACCGTCCGGCGTAAGACTGACGCGATACTCGTGATCTTTGATTTCCTTCGGGACACCGATGATCATAGAGACTTCCCTTCCGTCTATGAGTGCTGCAAGTCTAATGATGCCATTATACCTCGATATCCAGAGTGATCGGGTTGACACCACACCATCTGCCGTGGACAGCCCGGAAAGGCCTGTTGTAAGATGAGAGTCCAGTATCGTGTACGGAGGTGGATATGGACTCGGGGAACGGATCGTGTCAGGCTTGCGGAGCCGCTGGAGGTTCGCTCACAAAGCTTTCCCTGGGGAAAGATTTTTTCGGCCGCCCCTACGATCGTCTGTCGCCGTCTTCGGATCAGAACCCGAAATGGTATTGTGCCCCTTGTTCGATGCACAAGAACTTGCAGCGAGATTTTCGCGATATCCGGACTGAGTTCGACAAACTGAGCGCCGGTCAGGGATCGGAACTTTCGAAGGGTGACGAGTTCCGACGCGCGTCATTGCGGTTGCAGGAAATCATGACTATTTTGGGTGCAACGCAACAACAATCTCCGTTCTTAAGCGGCCACGATGTGACGCTCTTGATGGACCGGCTCAAGACCCTCACCATGCCGGTATAGCTGCCCGACCATATGCCACCATTTCAACGGCACATTTTCGTCTGTACGAACCAGCGTCCCAACGACGACCCACGAGGGTGTTGCGCAAACTTAGGCTCGGAAACACTTCACGCGCATTTCAAGAGCGAGACAAAACGGTTGAATCTCAAAGGTCTTGTCCGCGCCAATAAAGCCGGCTGCCTTGACCATTGCGAGCTAGGTCCCAGCGTGGTGATTTATCCTGAGGGAGTGTGGTACTGGGTCGGTACAGAAGCCGACGTCACAGAGATCATGGAACGGCATGTTCTGAAGGGCGAGATCGTCACCCGATTGCTCATGCCCGACCATCCGGTTCCGGAACGACTGGTCCCGATCAAGAAGCCGTAGCACTTCCCGACTATACTTCGATGCCGACAGAAGACAAATGGAAGGCCAACATGGAAAAAGTGGCCTTCACCAAACAATTTCCAGGGCTCACACTGGACTGGAAAGTCTGCGAAAACAAAACGATTGAAGTCCGTGCGTCCCCTTGACCGGTAAGCCTGGTGCCTCGGTGATCGTGTTTACTGACGGTTCGTTTACGGTCGCTCCCCTACTGGTGCCGGAGCCGTGGGAGTTGGGCCAGGCCCTGCTGGATGCTCAGGAAACACCTGGAACCCAAACACCGAGCAGCCTATGAGGATTATGACCGATTGGCGAAGAAGGATAAGGAAGCGCTTCGCTCGGCCCGGCTGGAAAAAATTCATCGGCGCGATTCAGAATAATTTGGAACAGATTCCTGAACTCAAAGATCGGCTCAAAGAACTCGTGAAGGAATGGAAATGAGCAGTCTACCGAATAAGAACATGTTCGAGATCTTCTCGCAGGGTCTCTTTGAAGGAGTCACACCCATGTTGGTCATTCGTGATCACCTCGTTCGCCATCCCGACCGCTGCACCCACCAGGCGGTCTGCGTCCCGATTTGCCCGACCAGTGCCTGGCTCTCGACGCCACCCTACAAATTTGATCCATCGCGCTGCCTTGAAAGCTGCCGGCTTTGTCTGGACGCCTGTCCATCACAGGCAATTTACGCTGTCTTCAAGAAGGGCGATAAGCTGCTGGAGCCGCAAAAGAAGTAGAGAGCGAGCAGACTACCTCGCTGTGCACGCATTCCAGCCTCAATTTAAGGGGAGAAGAGGACGATCACACGATCTGCTTGCGCACATGCCCCCAGTACGCAGCCCCGGCATATCCACACGCTACGGAGCCCGTCGATATGGCCATGATCCGATACACCTTGCTGCGAGGGATTTTGACTTTTACGGCGGGATTCAACAGATCAGGAGAATTCATGACGAGCTTGAGCGATTCCCCGGCGGACAGGATCGGCCACATGCAAGCCAGTCGTAACCGGGTTTCATACCGCGGAATCGCCATCGTGTAGAGCCAGCCCTGATCAAGGTGCTCGACTGCCATGCGAACGAGTTTACTCAATACAGGCCTGACGCGAGGAAGGTTGTTCTGATCCAGGAGGTCTCGCGGCTTCAACCCAGCTTCAGTAAGCATCGTTTCGGGAATGTAACAACGTCCCTTTTGCAAATCATGCGCAATGTCCTTGACGATGTTCGTCAATTGCAGCCCTTTCCCAAATCGCACCCCGACTTCCGACATCCGTTGAACGTCCCAATTCGCCAATGCTTTCCGATGGGCACACATCAAGGAAGTCCAGAACTCGCCCACGCATCCAGCCACATGATAGGTATAGCGATCTAAGTCCTCGAGCGTCTTGAACGCGGTGAGATCCGCCGTAGAAGCTCCAGGGAAGGTGCTCAGATCTGTTTCCATTCCGTGAGTCAGGGTCGTCATCACTCGTTGAATCCGACGTCGGTCGTCGGGCGAAAAGTCGAGAAACAGCCGGAAGCATTCGTCCAGCCGTTCAAGCAGGGTTCGCTCAGCCGAATCTTGTTGGAGCGGACCCATGGCCTGTTGGATGGCACCGATCTGTGCCCAATCGATTTGATCACCGACAAACTGCTCTCTGAGGCGGTTCAGAAAACCTAAGCGACGCGATCGGTCGATTAGTTCCGTATCGGCGATCGTATCGGCAGTCCTGGCAAAGAGATAAGCCAAACTCACCTGGTCGCGCACGTTCGCCGGCACGACGACCAGCGTCGTATAGAAGAGGCGAGACACCCGCTTGAGCAGATCACGAAGTAATTCCTCTTTCGAAGGCGCGGTACTGACGGCATGCATTATTTGACTTCCAGTATGCCTTCCATTCCCTTATCTCTATGGCTAGGCATAGGCCACAGTCGTTTGTCGCAAAAGAACGGAAAGAGGCCGGGCTGAGTCGGGACGAAGCTGGCAATCACGGTTTTTCCCGCACCGACATCCTGTTCGACCGACAAGTTACCAGCCGAATTTTCGATGATAAAATTATGCGGTATGATCGTTGTGACGCTCGTCAGAGTCAGCTCAACCGGCTTCCCATTTTCCACAACCAGATGGTTCGGCGAATAGGAATAGCTGTCAAGAATGATCTTGGCGCGCTGAACCCCATCCGAAGAAATTGGGACAACGATCGGCGGGCTCGGCTCGAAGCCATCGGCGGCCTGGCCGACTGCCACGAGCGCTGCGATGGACCATCCCACCATGCCAAGCGCACAACGAAATTTTCGGGTGACTCCCATGAGAACTTTCTAACAGGAACCACGGGAGAGGGTCAACATTATCCACGTACTTTCAGAGACTTCGGAGATCTTGACTTTTGATTGCCAAGTCTTATTCAGAGTTCAGTTCAATGAATGCCGAGCCTACGAGTGTATTGCAGGAGAAGAAGTTGTGTATAATCCAGTCTGGCCACTCGCTGCTCATGTCGTTTGAGGCGAGTGCTTGTCCTCAAGGAGGCTCTCGATGAAGTGGATGAAAGGCATAGGTCTACTGCTGATCGCTAACATTCTCATCATGGTGACGCTCTCGCTCACCGTGCCGATTCTGATCAATGTCATCCTGCCGATGTTCGGAATCGATGTCCGTGGCTCTGTTGATCTCTCGTCGTTGGTATGGGCGGCAATGTTTGGGTTCGGAGGGGCATTCATCAGTTTGGCATTCTCCAAACAAATGGCGCGGGCGATGCTCAATTGCCGGCAAATCATTCAACCCGGCTCACGCGCTGAACAGGTCGTCTACGGCAGCGTGCAGGAAATCGCCCAACGCCTGCACATCACGATGCCTGAAGTGTGGGTCTATGATTCACCGGACCCCAATGCGTTCGCGACCGGACCCAGCAAAAATAATTCCATGGTGGCCGTATCAACCGGGTTGCTGGAGAACCTGAAAGAAAACGAGGTCAAGGCGGTTCTGGCTCACGAAATGGGTCACGTGTATAACGGCGACATGTTCGCCACAACCGTTCTGGCAGGACTCATGAATACCTTCGTGTTTTATATCGCCATGTGGGTGCGGCGTTTCTTCGCGGAACGCGATCAAGCGGCGTTGGGATTCGGCTTGTCACTGGTCCTTCAGATCGTCGTCAGTATTTTGGCCTCTATCGTCATCAGTTGGTTCTCACGCCATCGCGAGTTCGGAGCCGACGCGTTTGCGGCTAAGGTCTACGGAAAAGACTCCATGATCGGCGCGCTAAGGGCAATTGACCGCTGGGTCAATCGCGCTCAGCTCGAATACTCGACGCAGGACGCGCTGGCAACCATGAAGATTTCCGGAAAAACCGGTGGGTTCATGAGCTTGTTCTCGACTCACCCGCCAATTGACACCCGGATCGCGGCATTGGAAGCGCTCTGATCACGATCTTTTAAAGAACAACATGTGGGCGCGGCACTCTTGAATCGCCGCGCCCAATGCAGCGCTCCCTCGAGGGATCGCGTTCTCAATCGTCTGTTCAGCTGCAGGATCGTCAATCTCAACCTCATACCGATCCTGGATATTCGTCCGAACCGGACCCTGTGTTATATCGCGCGGTAGGAAGATTTCCTTCCAAACCTCTTTTTCAACCAAGCAGACATCCCGAAATCGTTCGTACAGTAAGCTCAATTTTTCAGAGTCGGTAATCCTCACGCGCTCTCCCATGAATCCCTCTCTGTCTGAGCTTCCCTAACCGATTTCTCATCCTGAGACAAAGGCAAGGGCCACATCCTTGATCGTAAAGCGCATCGCGCCGACCTGATTCACAGCATGAAACCGCGATTGCTTCTATGGCGAAATGATCCGATCTTCGTCGTCACCTGCTCTTTATGAGTGAGCAGATCCTTGGCAATCCCTACTTGCCTTGAGGAGAAGGCGACCCACCGCCGATTAATATAGGAACTGCCGCGGTTGGAACCCTTGCGAACAACTCTCACGCCGCGCCACAACACGAATCAGTAAGGAACGACTCCGGAGCCTACAGGACGATTCTTCTCCTCTTGTTTGAGTTTTTCGAACGTTTTATCGGCATTGCCTCGAACCTGGTCCTGCGTCACCGTCGGTGCAGGTTTAGGCGCTTCGCCGGCACACCCGCCTATCGTCAGCAGCAACACTCCTATTCCAGTCGCGATCAACCCATGTTCCTGCTTCGTTCGCCATGTCGCCTTCTCCGACATATCTATCCTCCCTTCGCCATGATCGTCATGCGATTCGACATATCATAGCACTCTTCGTCTGAACACTTCCGAACTCATCTCGAACTCGTCTCGTTGACTCGCTGAAACTAAGAGGGTATGCTCCTAATCCGGCCCAGTTCCTAACTCGCATTCGTGAGGCTTCCCATGTCGCTGTCCGACCGCTTGACCGAAGACCTCAAGCTCGCGATGAAATCACGCGATCAACTTCGCATGGATGTCATCCGCATGATCAAAGCCGCTGTCCTGAATAAAGAAGTCGAGCTGAAGCGGGACCTTGATGATGCCGAAATGAGCCGCGTGATGACGACTCTCGTAAAACAGCGCCGGGAATCCGTCGAGCAATTTGAAAAAGCTCAACGGACGGAACTGGCTGAGAAAGAGCGCAAGGAAATCACCATCATCGAAGCCTACTTCCCCAAACCACTTTCCCCTCAAGAGCTCGAGGCTATTGTGGCATCGGCTATCGAGGAGACCGGATCACGGAACCTAAAAGATATGGGGATCGTCATGAAGGCTGTGATGGCCCGCCTCGCCGGACAGTCCATCGACGGCAAGCAAGTCAGCGACATGGTGAAAAGCAAGCTCACCTGATCCGTCTCCACGGTCGCTTGCTATACTGAATCCTATTCAACGGTGGCTTCAGTTTCGTCTGCTCTTAGCCGTTAAGTAGAGTTATGGCGATCCTCATAGTCGATGACTCTCCCGACCAGCATCTCTTGCTTCGGTCTATCCTAACCAAGGCGGGCCACGATGAGATTGTCGCGGTCGATTCGGCCCAGGCAGCTTTTACGGCCTTAAACCTTGACGGCACGCACGTATCAGTCACTGTCGACCTGATTCTGGTGGATGTACTCATGCCTGACATCGATGGCGTGACGGCCTGCCGACGAATCAAGCAACAGGCCCATCTTCGAGACATTCCGATCATCATGGTGACCGCCAAGAATGATCTCAACAATCTGAGGGAAGCGTTCTCTGCCGGCGCAATGGATTACATCAACAAACCCGTGAACGGAGTGGAGTTACTCGCCCGCGTGTCCTCGGCGCTCACATTGAAGAACGAAATGGATTGCCGAAAGGAACGGGAAGCGGAGCTTCGCCGCACCAATGAGGAACTCCAACGCGCCCTCCGCGAAGTCAAAGTGCTTCGCGGGCTGATTCCGATCTGCGCCTCTTGCAAGAAAATCCGTAATGACGGTGGGTTCTGGCAACAACTCGAAGAATATATCGGCGAGCATTCCGAAGCAGAGTTTAGCCACGGACTCTGCCAACCCTGCCTCAAAAAGCTTTATCCTGGCGTTTATCAAGACTAGCTGCTACGATTCCGCAAGCTTCGCTCCTCAAGAACGTGTGAATTTATGAGCATTCTCATCGTCGACGACTCCGCAGACGATCGGCTCCTGTTGCAAGCCATTCTATCGGCTGCCGGCTATGAAAACATTCTGACAGCGGATTCGGCCGCCGCCGCGTTTAGGCACCTCGGCCTTGACGGAGGCAAGCAAGGCGTGGCGCGAGTCGACCTGATCCTCATGGATATTCTGATGCCGCAGATGAACGGCATCGAAGCGTGCCGTCAGATCAAAGCCGCCGACCGCTTCCGAGATACTCCGGTTATTATGGTCACCGTCAAGACGGATCCAGTCGATCTTCAACTCGCGTTTGCCGCCGGAGCGATGGATTATGTCGCCAAACCGGTCAACAAGGTCGAGCTCCTGACCAGAGTGCGGTCGGTGCTCCGGCTTGTCCACGAAATCGACCGCCGCCGCGCGCGGGAGCAGGAACTCCTCGAGGTCATGCGCCAACTCCAAGAAGCCAATCAGATGTTGCTCCGTCTCTCCTGCTTGGACGGATTGACGGGTATCACCAATCGACGCCAGTTCGATGACTTTCTGGACCAGGAATGGAGGAGAGCGGCGCGCGAGTCGACTCCTTTATCTCTGATCATGTTCGATATCGACCGATTCAAGAACTATAACGATGCCAAGGGCCACACAGCCGGCGATGAATGCCTCAGACAAGTTGCTGCGGCCATCTCCAGCTCCGTGAATCGTCCCGGCGATTTGGTTGCCCGCTATGGCGGAGATGAGTTTGTCACGGTACTGCCCGGCACAGCCATCGACGGCACAGCACAAGTCGCGGAGAGCCTGCGTCGCCGAGTCGAATCTCTGAGCATGAAGCACGTAGATGGGGAACTCGTGACGATCAGCGTCGGGTATGCCTGCATTGTTCCCAACAGAAACACTTCTCCTACCGATCTCATCAAAGCCGCTGATCAGGCTCTCTATCAAGCGAAACAAGAGGGGCGCAATCGCACCAAATCGGCCAGTATTCTGTCGCTGGTCCAAGACTCACACGACGACTAGAGTCTGTCCAAATTATTCGCCGAGTATTCACACCCTCATGTCACGCCATCCACGTGGAGGACCTCGAAACCGAGTCGCGGTACCCATGAGCTCCTCTCGGCGTTCCCGCTCTGCAACAAGGCGAACCACCACCTCCCGTAAACAGTGGCCTTCCGATCGAACACTCCCCTCAGTCGAGCAGAGTGCGACCGCCCTACTCAAACAGTATCAAGGCGCACTCCGCAAACTGGCGCACAGCGAGGCCTTGACCAGCGGCGATATTGTCTGTGTCTTTCGCGCGATTTCAGAGGCCTGCTGCAACCTATTGCAGGTCAAACGCGCCAGCATCTGGCTGGTGACGAAGGAGCGCGCTGCCATTGAACTGGTCGACGTGTGCGTATCCGGCCGGCAACATTCCAGCCCTACCTTCGTGTTCCAGTCCTCGCGCTGGCCTGCGTATCTTCGATCGCTGACCCGTAACCATCGCGCCATCTCAGTTCGCCATGTTTCCAAACATTCAGGATTCAAGGAACTGGCCCCGTCGTACGTATCCCGATTCCATGTTGAGGCCATGCTGAGTGCCACGATCAGACAGAATAGAAGGCTTATGGGCGTGCTCTGTGCCGAGTCAGTCGGCGCACCTCGACGGTGGAGTCGGCATGAAAAGCACCTCGCCAGCCTACTCGCAACTATGGCGTCCCTTGCTTTAGAAGCAGCCGAACGGCGTGAAGTGGAACAGGCACTCCGTGTCGCCAAAGACGCCGCTGAAGTGGCCAACCGCGCCAAGAGTGAATTCCTCGCCAGCATGAGTCACGAGATCCGCACCCCTATGAATGCCATCATCGGCATGGCCGATCTCCTTTGGGATACTCCGCTCACGCCGGACCAAAGGAAATACCTGCGGATCTTCCGACGCGCGGGTGGCACACTCTTGAATCTTATCAACGACATTTTGGATCTCTCGAAAGTCGAAGCCGGGCGCTTGGAGTTGGAATCCATCGGATTCGACCTGAACGAAGTCATCGACAAGGCCATCGATATACTGGCGATGCGAGCCAACGAAAAGGGGTTAGAGCTTGCCTGCCATGTGGATCGGAATGTGCCGTGCTATTTGGTCGGTGACCCGACGCGGCTGACCCAAATATTGATCAATCTGATCGGCAATGCTCTCAAATTTACCGACAATGGTTCCATTATCGTCCGCGTCACGACCGATCCCGACCCGTGTATCGCCGGTGCTATTCGGTTTTCCGTCAGTGACACGGGAATCGGTATTCCCTCCGACCGACTCGTCTCGATCTTCGACAGTTTTACGCAAGCCCATGCCTCGACGACCAGGCAATACGGAGGGACGGGACTCGGCCTTGCGATCACCAAACGCCTTGTCGAAGGTATGAACGGGCGGATTTGGGCGGAGAGTACGGTGGGAACGGGGAGCACCTTCCACTGTTCCGTCCTCTTTCAAATCCAACCTGAATCGCCCCATCAGAAATCCGCAACACCGATCAACCTTACGGGAGTCAGAGTCCTGGTCGTGGACGACCATCCCACCAACCGCCTCATCCTCCGTGAACTGCTGAGTGCCTGGGGGGCTCAGGTTACGGAAGCGAGCGATGGGATGACCGCTCTGGACGAACTCCGCCATGCATTCGAACGGGGACAGGCATGCGAGCTCCTGTTCCTCGACTGCCGTATGCCGGGGATGAACGGTTTTCAGGTCGCAGAACAGTTGAAAACGCCGGCCGACGGGAGAGGCCCGACGGTCATCATGCTGACCTCAGATCACTGGGCCGATGATATCGCACGGACTTATGACCTCGGTCTCGGTGGCTATCTGATTAAACCCATCCGACGGTCCGACCTCTTGCAAACAATCGGAATCGCCCTCGGCCGGACAAAAGGCACGCCGCAGACGGGTATGGAAGTTGCGGCGCCACCGTCGACTGCCTCGACGCGGGCCTTGCGCGTCCTGTTGGTTGAAGATTCCCCCGATAACCAACTGCTGGTACGGGCATACCTGAAGCAGCCCGACTACTTCCTCGACGTGGCTGACCATGGCGCTATCGCATTGGACAAATTCAAGTCCACCCATTACGACGTCATCTTGATGGACGTGCAAATGCCTGTGATGGACGGCTATGCCGCGACCAAGGCAATCCGCTCATGGGAACGGGATCATGATCTCCCACCCACACCGATCATCGCCCTCACCGCATTGGCCCTCAAGGAAGACGGAGCCCGCATCTTTGAAGCAGGCTGCAACACCCATCTCACGAAGCCGGTCAAGAAATCCACGTTATTGGAAGTTCTTCGGGCGTACAAGGAGCACGTCGTCTAACAATGCACGCCTCACATCCCGAACCAACAGACCGACTCGCCGTGGAAATCAGTCGCGATCTTGAAGGGATTGTGCCGGTCTTCTTAGGTAACCGAAAGACGGATGTCCAGACACTTCGAGAAGCGCTGGCCCAGCAAGACTTCAGGACCGTTCAGACTCTGGGCCATCGTATGAAAGGCGATGGAGGCGGATTTGGGTTCGACCGGATTACCGAAATCGGAGCGGCGATGGAACGCGCAGCCAAACTGCAAGATTGCTCAACAATCGAACAACACATCATGCAGCTGGAAGACTTCCTCAAACGTGTGACCGTTGTCTACCGCTAGAGGATAGAGCAAGCGGCCTGCTTCGACCGACTTACCATCTGCATCGGCTTCCGACAGCATCATCAGGCCAAAACCGGAGGTTCCGGAGGAGGTGATCGCTGCAACACATAATCAATCGAAAGCATCAACCGCTTGGTCTGACATCGGCCTTAAGAAAAGAGCCGGCGCGAGTTCTCGCACAAGCAAGGTACTGGTAGAGTCTCGGTAACAGGATGTGTATAATGCAGATCGGGAAACGTGACCCTATATTCCTCCCCGTTCTTCGAACGCAGCAACAGACTGCATGCGCATATGCAGCAAACCGTGCGGAATTCAGGGATCGCGGTCCCAATATTCCATGGGTGGGGGGCTAGCTCAGTTGGGAGAGCACTACGTTCGCAACGTAGGGGTCGGGGGTTCAACTCCCCTGCCCTCCACCAAACACCTACCGCACGTACTGTTTAACTCCAGTGATTCCGACGCGGTGAACCGTGACGAGGTGCCAAAAAGAGGAGGCTTGTCCCCTATCAAGGTCACGTGATCGAAGTTGTTGAATTCAAGTGAGGTACTGTCAGGCAGTGAATTCTAACCAAACAAGGAGGGAAAGATGACCAGCAGATTCTACCGTGTTGCTCTCATTGGTGTTGTGCTTGGAGCGTTCGCGAGTGCGCCTACGCTGAACGCTCAGCCATCCCCAGCCGGTAACGTCAAGGACGCCGTCACGCACGCAAAGGAAGCGGTGGACCATGGTAAACAGGGCCATGCTGATGCGCTCGTGACACATGCGGAAAAGTCGCGGAACTATGCCGAGAGGGGAGGCAAAAACCCTCACTTGAATGAAGCGATTACCCATCTGAACGAAGCCATTGAGCATGGGAAGGCGGGCCACGCCGACGTCGCCACGCAGCATGCCGAAACGGCTCTCACGCATCTGACTGAAGTCAAATAAGGTATCGACCACCTAAGGCTAAGGGGTTGTACGACGGGCGGGGGAGCATAAACCCCGCCCGTTTCTGTCTACGGAGTCGTGAGACCATGGGAATCACGATGGGTCTCTCATCAAAGAACCGCTTGCATTTCAGGACCCAAGGTTAATCTGGTTTCTTCCACTCTTCTTCAGTACAATCGCGCCCTCATGCCTCTCTCTTCCTTGATTCGATTCGGCACTTCAACGTGGACCTACGAAGGCTGGCAAGGCCAGGTTTATCGGCGACAGTATGCCAAGACGACTTTTGCTAGGGAATGTCTGGGGGAGTATTGTCAATACCTCAACAACGGCGAACCGCTTTTTCGCACGGTCGGGAATGATTCAACCTTCTATCGCCCACCGACTGCAAATCAGCTTCGGCATTACCTGAACCAGATTCCAGACGACTTCCAGATGTGTTTCAAAGTCTGGGAGGAAATCACCATTCCCAGCTTCTCCAGACAAGCCCGCTATGGCCTCAAGGCTGGACAGACGAATACGAGATTTCTCGATGCCAAGCTGTTCAACGAATTAGTCCTGACGCCATACCGCGAGGCTAAGTTTGAACCGCACATGGGCCCCCTCCTCTTCGAGTTCCAACAACACGGGATGTCCACGGGCGAGTTTTGCTCAGGGCTCGATCGGTTCTTCGGCCAACTACCAAAGGATTTTCGGTATGCGGTCGAGGTCCGCAATGCAGCCTTGCTCGGGTCGGACTATCAGAAAGTTTTAGAGAGCCATGGTGTAGCACACGTCTACAATCACTGGTCCTACATGCCACCGTTGCTCGAACAACACCGACGACTTGAGAAGCGCTTCACAGCGCCGTTCACCGTAATCCGTCTACTCACGCCCCTCAACATGCCGTACGAAGTCGCAAAAAAGCGAGCCACGCCTTATATCAAGATCGTAGGAGAGCTGCCCCAAATGCGGAAAGAGACCGTGACCCTCATCAAGCAGGCCATTGGGGAGAATCGCCGAGCCTACGTGTTGGTGAACAATCGCTCGGAAGGGAATGCACCATCGACTGTAAAGGCCATTAGGGAAGGACTCGGATAGCCCTTCTGGCACTCCAATTATTGCGAATAGAATCAGTCAGGACCAACGAAAAACAGCGCTATGGCAATAAAGAGCGCTCTCCTCTCAAACCTAAGAAAACTAATTCTCATTCTTCAACATGGTAGCGGCTTGCTGCAATTTGCAACGATCGCCTTCACTAAACGCGACGCGAGCATTTATATAATTCCTTGTGCCGCATCAGGTAAATACTTCTTATGGTTTACACTCCTTTAACGAGATGAGCCATTCTGATACTTTTGAACTGAAAGATCAGTTTGCGAGTATTGATCGCCCCAAGCTGTCAATCCACCAATCTGGCCATGTGCACATCCATGCCAAAAACCAAAAAGGCTGGCCCATTGGTCATTCCTAGACTGGATTCGTTGAATGGGCACCATATTGCAACCATTGTGGCAGATAAAATTGAGGGGTTGCCGAGTTACGATCGAGTTCCTTGTAACACTGCCTCGGAGGCCTTTGCGGTAATTCAAAGTCGAAATGGAGAGCGCAGCGGGCGAGTAGCGCTATTTGTTGATGGGCAAGGTGCAGCACTTGGACCAAAGTGCCAATTGGTCGTTTCATTGACTAGACCAACATTGCAGGCCCCTTTGCGTATTGGGGTTGCTCCCATTGCGCAGGTACCTCTTGCAGAGGATAACAAAACAGGCGTTACGGTTATAGGTGGCTGGGATCCCACCTCCGCTTTAAGATCAAAACTCCATTTCCTCTACCTTAAAGCAGAGTGATCAAGCACCAGATGCGTGGTCTGGAATACTACGTCTCTACGTTGCGCTGATGATCGCCTCCCCGTCCAGCTTGGCGTCCTCGATGAGGACCCGGCGGCCGTCGACTCGGAGGCGGCCCTCGGCGAATAGCTGCACGGCGCGGGGATAGATCTTGTGTTCTTGCACGAGGATTCTGGCGGCAAGTGTTTCGGGTGTGTCATCGTCGAGAACCGGAACTGCGGCTTGGATGATGATCGGCCCTTCGTCCACGCCTTCCGTCACGAAATGCACAGTACATCCCGCCAACTTGCAGCCCCAATCGATGGCCTTCTTCTGCACGTCCAATCCAGGAAATGACGGCAGCAGTGAGGGATGAATGTTCATCATACGATTGGCATAGGGGTTGACCAGCACCGCCGTGACGATTTTCATGTAGCCGGCGAGCAAGACGAGTTCGACTTCATGCTGCTGCAATATTTCCAATAGTGACCCGTCGTACGCTTCACGACTGTCCGTCCGTCCGGCAAAGGGCTTCGGATCGACGAAAATATCGGTTAGCCCGTGCTTTCTCGCCCGCTCCAATGCGACCGCGTCCTTCTTATTGCTGATGACGGCGACAATCTGGGCCTGCACCTGCCCGGCTTCGATCGCATTGATGACGGACTGTAGATTTGAGCCTCGACCGGATGCCAGCACCGCCACCCGCAATGGAGTCGTACGGCTAATCGACATACTCGACCACCGACTCCTCCCCCGTGGAGGAAACGATTTCGCCGATGTGCCAGCCTCGATCTCCCAGCGCCGCGGCGCGAGCCAGCACGCCGGATGCTGAATTAAGCGGCACCACGAGAATCAACCCAATGCCCATGTTGAACACTCGGTGCATCTCTTCACGATCGATGTGTCCTAAGCGGCTCATCACGTCAAAGATCGGCGGCACTGACCAGGCTCTGCGGGTGATCCTCGCCCGCACACCCTTCGGCAACACGCGTGGCAAATTCTCTGTGATGCCCCCTCCGGTAATATGCGCGATGCCTTTGATCGGAAATTGCTCGACGAGCGCCACGATCTGCTTCGCATAAATTCTGGTGGGTGTCAGGAGTACCTCACCGATGGGCCCGTCAAGTTCAGAAAGACGGCTGGATACCGTCAGTTTGGCTTGCTCAAACAGCACTCGCCGAGCCAGGGAGTAGCCGTTGCTATGGAGGCCGGATGAGGCTAGGCCTATGACCGCATCCCCGGACGCAATGTGCCGACCATCGATGATCTTCGACCGATCGACGGCGCCGACGGCAAAACCGGCCAGGTCGTACTCCCCATCAGGATAGAATGACGGCATCTCGGCGGTTTCACCCCCGATCAGCGCGCATCCGGCTTGCCGACAGCCTTCGGCGATGCCGGCCACCACTTCCTGAGCCTTCGAGACGGATAACTTCCCGGTCGCAAAATAGTCTAAAAAGAACAGCGGCTCCGCGCCGCTCACCGCAATATCATTCACACACATCGCCACCAGGTCGATACCGACGGTGTCGTGCTTATCCATCAGGAAGGCGATCTTCAGTTTAGTCCCGACCCCATCCGTTCCCGAGACGAGCACCGGTTCCTTATATTTGCCGGATTGAAAGCTGAAGAGGCCTCCAAAGCCGCCGAGATCGGTCAGAACCTCAGGACGAAAGGTCGATCGAACAAGCGGCTTGATGCGATCGACAAACTCATCGCCTGCATCGATATCCACACCGGCGTCACGATAGGTCGTCATGAATAGATGTCCGGAAAGGCTACGGCTGAGGTCGGCTTTGAGTCCGAAATTGCATACCCTCGGGAGCGCATCTTAACGGAGGGTCCGACGGAGGTCAACGCACCCATCAGAATCATCTCGCAGAATCGTCTCGAAGGCACTTCGGTTCTTCCAGCCTTCTGTTTTTTCCTTGCCGCTCGAGGAATACGCCCTATACTGGCCTTGTTATATCTTTGGACGGTCTTCGGGCCGACGAACCACCCAAGGAGTGGCTGGTGGCGATTTTAATAGTCGACGACTCTCCCGATGAGCGGCTGCTGCTTCATCATATCCTCAAGAATGGCGGGTATCGAGACCTGATCACGGCCTCTTCCGCCGGTGACGCCTTCACGCAATTGGACCTGGATCACGCCGGCGCCAATGGGGTCAAGGCCGATGTCATTTTGCTGGATATCAAGATGCCGGACATGGACGGGGTCGAAGCCTGTCGACGCATCAAAGCCATCGATGCGTTTGCAGGGATTCCGATCATCATCGTGACGGCGAAGAACCAAAAGGACTGGCTCCAGGCGGCATTCGACGCCGGAGCGACGGACTACATCAGAAAACCGGTCGAACAGGTGGAGCTCCTGGCACGGGTGAAATCTGCATTCAAGCTCAAGCAAGAAACAGAAGCGAGAAGGAGTTGGGAACAAGAGGTCACGAAAACCATCACTGACCTCGACCGCGCGCTGCGCGACATCGCCACATTGCAACAACTGATTCCCGTATGCCCATCGTGTAGAACATCTCATCCCGCGCGCATATCCGAGGCCGCCCTGAACGAGTACGTGCAGGCCCACCCCGAGACGAAGTTCCAGGATCTCCTCTGCTCCACATGCGCAGGACGCGAATCCTGTCGTCGTCTTACTTAGCTCTCCGGCCGCATTTCCACATCGAGCAACTTGATCTTCCGGTGAAGATGACTTCGCTCGATCTTGAGATCTTCTGCGGTCCGTGAAATGTTCCAGTGGTGTTCCCGAAGTTTGCGGCTGATGTATTCTTTCTCGAACGCATTCCGGGCATCTCGAAGCGAGTCGTAGGATCTTGTGAGCAGTGGGTTGGCCGCATGATTGCCAGACGGCGCCACGCCGGCGGCTCGTCCCTGTAACGACAGGGTGGCCTGGGAGGCATCGACTACAAACCCCGGCACCATGATCATCAGCCGCTCGATCAAATTCCTCAACTCCCGAATGTTCCCGGGCCATTCGTATTGCTGAAACACGACCATCGCCCCCGGCGAGACGTCCTTCATCCGCAACCCCTGCTCCTCAACATGCGTCTTCATGAAATGTTGCACCAGGGCCGGGATATCTTCTCGCCTCTCCCGCAGTGGAGGCACCACAATCGGGACCACATTGAGGCGGTAGTACAAATCCTCCCGAAATTGACCCTTCCCGATTTCTTTTTCCAAGTCTTTGTTGGAAGCCGCCAGCACCCGCACATCGACCTTCATCAATTTGGTCCCGCCGACTCGCGTGAACTGCTGTTCCTGTAACGCCCGCAACACTTTTGCCTGCGTGCTGAGGCTCATGTCGCCGATTTCGTCCAGAAAGAGCGTCCCCCCATCGGCCTGCTCGAACTGGCCGCGCTTCATGGATGTGGCTCCGGTGAAGGAGCCTTTTTCGTGACCGAACAATTCGCTCTCAATCAATGTCTCAGGGATGGCGGCACAATTGACGGCCACGAACGGATGGTCCGATCTGGCGCTGTGCATATGGATGGCTCGAGCGACCAACTCTTTCCCCGTTCCATTCTCGCCCCCGATCAATACCCGACTGTTCGTGGGGCCCGCCGTTTCGATGAGTTCCCGTAGCCGCTGCATGGACGGAGACTGCCCGACCAACTCGAACTTTTGCTGGACCTTGGTCCGCAGCGACCGGTTCTCTTGCGTCAATCGGAACTGCTCCAATGCGTGCTTGACACGGAGCGTGACATTTTCCAGCGACAACGGCTTCTCGATGTAGTCGTACGCGCCCAGTTTGATGGCCTTCACAGCCGTTTCGATGGACCCATGCCCCGAGATCATCATGACCTGGGTCATGGGCGCAAATTCTTTCACCCGCCGTAAGGTCTCCAGTCCGTCCATCTCCGGCATCCAGATATCCAGAATCATGAGATCCGGCGAGTCGGTTCCATAGGTTTTCAGCGCCTCCACCCCATTGGCGGCGACTGACACGTCATACCCTTCATCTTCCAGGATACTTCGTAGGGACGTGCGAATCGCTTCTTCATCGTCCACTACTAGAATCGATGCCGACATAACCCCTCTCTTTTTACTCCTTACCCCTCACCGTTCCGCTACACCGGCAAATCGAACGTAAACACGGATCCCTTCGGATGATTGTTCCCGACATGGATCTGTCCCTCATGGTCCGTGATAATCCGGCGGACGATTGCTAGGCCTAACCCCGTTCCGGTCTTCTTACGGGTAAAATAGGGCACAAACAACCGTTCCTGATCCTCAGGAGCAATGCCGGGTCCCTCATCCGCCACGGTGACCACCGCGCGACGGCGTTTCGTATCATACTTCGTACCGACCCACAGCCGCCCTTTCTGATTCATCGCTTGAACCGCGTTGTCGAAGAGATTGACGAACACACGCCGCAATTGTTCCCGGTCGAAATTGATGGACGGCAGATCCTCGTCCAGTTCGACGAGAAGCTCGATATCCTTCTGCGCCTCTCGATAGAGGGTGGACACGTCCCGTACCACGTCGTGCAGGGATTGCCGCGTCATTTGCGGAGCCGGCAGGCGGGCGAATTTTGAGAATTCGTCCAGCATCTGTTTCAGGCTCCCGACTTCGTTGATGATGACATTGGTGGCGTCGTCGAACACCCGCTCCAGGTCAGGAGATTTCTCGAAGAACTTCTTGCGCAATCGCTGAGCCGAGAGTTGAATCGGCGTCAGGGGATTCTTGATTTCATGGGCGACGCGCTTGGCGACCTCCTGCCAAGCCGCCACTTTCTGGGCCTTGATCAACTCCGTCAGATCTTCAAAGACCAACACAAACCCCAAGTCTTTGTTCGCCTCATCCCGCATGCGAGAGCCTTTCAAACCGATCGTGATCAGTTTCCCGTGAATATCCAACTGTCCTTCCAGGTCCAAATCGTCGCGCTCATCGGCCAGCATACGATCATAGGCGGTCTGGAACGAGTCGAGACCGAACTCCTTGAACACCTCATTGGCCGACCGTCCTCTGAACCGGTCGGCATCCAACCCAAGGATGCGCTCGGCCGATGGGTTGAAGGTGGTGATCGTTCCACTCCGATCGATCGACAACAGGCCGGCGGCGATCGTATCGACGACCGTTTCGATATAAGCACGGCGGCGATCCAGCTCGACATTGGTGTTCCGCAGCGTCAGGTTCGCCTCCTCAAGCTTCGATTTGCTCCCCTGTAGATCCTGCGTCATCCGATTGAACGACTCGATCAACGTCCCGATTTCATCGGTCGCCTTGGCATCGATCTGCACCGACAGGTCGCCCTGGGCGACCGCTTCGGTCGCTTCCGCCAACCTTTGAATCGGAACGGTGATACCGCGGGCCACATAGAAGCCGAACCACGTCGCGCTGAAGAGAATCAACACCGCCACTACGGCCACAAAAAGGTACGCCCCGGCCTTAATGGGGTTTTTCATCGCCTTGATCTGCTTGTATGCCGTGTATTGACGATTGATCCCTTCCATCTTGGTCAGCAGGGATTCAGGGACGTAGGTTTCCACGACCACGACCCCCTCTAACTCGCCTCGCCGGCTTCCGGAGGCCACCGGGATGGCGGCGCGCACCAACCTTCCCGTCTGAGCCTCCTGGACAGAGGTAAACTCTTGCTTGCCGTTAATGACTTGTAACACCAGCTGACTGATCGGTAGATCCAACACCCCGGACGGAATTTCATTGTCAAGTGCCTTGGTAAGGGTCTCCATCTTGCTCGAAAACACCTCGATCCCAGCGACGCCGTATTCCATGCGTTTCCGAGCCATCGCGGCGATCAAAAGATCGCGCTGGACCGGGGTCAGCATGTCTTCGCGGAACAGTTCCTGAGAAATGGCCCGCGCGCTGTTGACCGCGAGGGCGACATGCCCCGCATGCTGCATGCGAGCCACTTCGTACGAGTCCTTCATGACTTTCTCGATGTGCTCGCTGAACCACACATCGACGGCCTTATTGACCAGCCCGCTCGCGACGAACGCGAGGAGCAGCGTCGGGATCAATGAGAACCCGATAAACGCTGCGATGAGCTTGGTACGAAATCCTGACCCAACGAGACGGTGTCGGCGTTCGAAATAGGCCTTGATCAGATTCCTGGACAATAGGAGCACCAACACCACGAAACCGATCAGGTCCAAATTGACCAGGAGAAGCACCAGTGCATAGCTGGTTGTGGGCAGGAAGGAGCCGCCATCTTCGGAGCCAGGAGCAACGACGAGTGAGTAATAGAACGTGAGAGCCACGCAGGGAACGAGGAGGATCAACACGATCCAGACCGGGCGAAGATGGGGTGGTTTCCGGTCAGGCTGCTTAAGTTGACCGTCCGAAGCACGACGCCGTTGACTACCGATTGCAATCAGGTGAGCGTCGGCACTCCCTTCGGAAGCAGGTCCTACCATAGGGATGGGATGGTTCAGCTCAGGCATTCACTCGTCCTTTGGGTACCATCGACACAAGAAAACAGATGTTTTTAGCACTATAACCGACTTGCGAGGCAGTCTCAAAGCCTGCTGTACAATTTGCAGCCGTCAGAGAGCTCGCGGGACAGAGAATCAAACGATAGGATTCTACTTTGGCGGGGCCAGCGTGACATACTTCATGCGAAGCGCATACAGCATGTCGCGCAGGACCGTCTGCTCATCAGGGGTCAGATTGCCTTTCGTCTTGTCTTCCAAGACGGACAATAGATCGATAATTTCCTTGGCTTGGGGAAGGTTGACGGGTATCGGTGCCTGGTGAGGGTCCAGTTGCTCGCCCATGAGCATGAGCGACGACGAACCCAGCGAGATCACAAAGGATGAGAACGTGACCGGAAGCGCCGGAGGCGATTGAGATGGTTCGGTCGACGAAGTGGAAGACATTGACTGTTTTGAGGTTGACGATGCTGTCGGAGCGGCCTCGGCCCCTCCGCTTGCCCGCCGATCGCGAATGACAAATCCTTGTTCTTCCTCTGCCATGCTGAGCCTTTCCCTCACATACTCGAATATTGGCGGTACCCTACCATAGGGCCTATTCGGTCGCAAGCCGCTGCCGATCCGTAGGCGCAGATCTGTTGCCCCACGCACGCGCCTCCGGGTACGGGGTGCGGTCCCTCGCGATAAATCCGTTGATTTTTTTACGCGGTTACGCGCGCTGCGGCACAGACTTCAATTGCGGCCTGGTCTGTAATGGGGAGCGAGGGGCTGAGCCCCACAGGCTTCTTCCTAGACGCAATCACCGCGGAAATATAGATTATCGAGAATTCGCGTAGCACCCGCTAGATAAAAGCGGCGAGGAGGAACAGTGAGGGCGCCGAGAAACTCTGATCGGCGTTAGCGCTTGCTCGCCCCGTGGTGAACCCATTTGGATTCAGCTCAGTATACAAATAGATTCAGCTGCTTGCTATTTCGTCGCCTTCATGTAAGGACACCTGATAATTCAATAATTTTCAGTTTCAGCATAAGGCACTCGTCTTGCTTAGATTTCAGTTATGAGATCACAGTGAGCCGGCTCGCTGATTTCGAATTGACTGGGACGGCACCACGATTGGCCTATAGCAAGAGGAGGATGCGTCATGAAACACCTGGCAAGCATCATTGGATTATTCGGGATCGTTTGCCTGTCATCCTGTGTGCCCCACAATACATGCAGTAGTACGGATATGATCGGAATGAAACAAGGTGGATTTAGCGCCGACGAAATCAAGAGTCACTGCGCCAGTTACAAGATATCCGATGAATTCGTGAAAACAGCGGCGCAGGTCATTCAAAGTGGCCTTGCCAAGAACATGCAGGATGGATATCAGTCAGCCGCCCCTACTACACAGAATTCGTCTCAGCAAGACTATAACAGGGCAGGCGCTGCCTCGTGCGCAACTCAATATGGTCAGTGCCCACTCATGCAACCTGGGACCAATGGAGCTGCATGTGTCTGCTACACGATGTACGGACAGATCCCAGGAGTGATGCGGTGAGCGGCCATAGCGTATTGGCATTCTGAGTCGAACCGTTTCAACATCTCTGGTGAGAAGTAAAAGGTCGGAAGTCTGTGCTACGAACGCAACCATCGTTGTGAGGATGGCAGCGTGCTTCACACATGAGGAGGGGGGGGCCCTCAGTCGGCGTACGGGCGCAGATTTCAAACCGCATAGCGCTTATGGGTCAATTCCTGACTTTGTACGATGTCCGAAGCAAGCAGCGTGTAGACATCCGGCTCGATCTCTCGCCAGAACGCCCCCTGCCCGTAGGTCACGTCAGCGATCGTCGCCCCCTTCTGAACGTGCAGGTCGAGAGTTTGGGCGAAGAGTTCAGAGTTGTTCCCGACGTGTGCGGAGAACACTAAGTTCGTGGTCGGTTCGCCCCCAGCTATCCGCTTTCCGCTGTTGTGCGGTTCGGAGTAGTCATATAGCCCAGCCTGACCGTTTCGCACGTTCACATTTTTTTCGTTGCATACTCATTGTTTAGCCACCCCCGCTCACCTCTTCTTATGGGTCGGCCTGTTGACTATAAGTCACGCCACGATTGTACGCAAGCTCAGTTTCCTTCGTCCTGCTGGATGCCGCCGAACTATTGAGTATGCTGCCCGGCATAGTACGCACCAACTGACTATGCACTGGGGCGCGATTCTCACTTTGTTCCAATCAATTGTCAACGCTACTCGCAGCGCCGCGACGACGTGCTATACAAACTATCATGGTTTCGTTAGCTGCGAAAGGCTCAAACCTTATAGCAAGCCGCCGCCATTGAAGCGGCAGCCGTTCTCAGTATAGAGTGGCAAGAACCTTCATCTTTTTCCAGACGTTTGAATAGGTCCACAGCCGATGTCGACGCAATTTACCAAAGTGGTTGAGATCATGGCGGCGCTTCGCGCTCAAGACGGCTGTCCATGGGACCGGAAGCAGACGCACGAGTCACTGAAGCCCTATCTTCTCGAAGAGGCGTACGAAGTCATCGAGACCATCGATCAGCGTGACACACAGAAGCTTCGGGAAGAACTCGGGGATGTGTTTCTACAAGTCCTATTTCATAGCCAGATCGCCGCTGAGGCCGGCTCCTTTACGGTCGAGGATGTGATCGAGACGCTCGCCACCAAACTGATCCGCAGACACCCTCATGTGTTCGGTACGGGTGACTCGATAGGACAGGTGTCGAATAGCGAGCAGGTCTTGGCCCAATGGGAGGACATCAAACGCGCGGAACGAGAAGCCGCCGGCAACACACAATCGGCCCTTGACGGAGTGCCGAAGACCTTGCCGGCATTGTTGCGGGCCTATCAGATCCAGGCACGAGCAGCCCGAGTCGGCTTCGATTGGCCACAGAGCGAGGCCGGCTTCGAACAGATCCTCGCGAAGGTGGCTGAAGAAATCGGTGAACTGCGCGAGGCGCTGGCGTCAAATCCGGCACGGACGGAATCGGAGTCCCACCTGTCCAATACCAGTGAGGAGATCGAGGCCGAGCTGGGAGATCTTCTGTTCTCTCTCGTCAACCTCGCCCGCTTTCTCAAGGCAAATCCTGAAGAGGCGCTGCGCCGATCCACGAACCGGTTCATCGATCGTTTTCATCTAGTGGAAGCCCAAGCCACAGAGAAGGGCCTGTCGTTGACAGACATGACGCTGACCGAAATGGACGAGCTGTGGGTCGAGGCCAAGCGGCGGTTGCGGAGCCCCCAACCTAACCCCACACCATACGTCGAGGATCGCATTCCATGACGAAGAACCAAGAGCCCTACGAAGAGGGAAAACGTGCCGGTGCTCATCCACTGCTCGTGGTATTCGGCATCCTCATCGGAATATGGTTGTTCGTCGCACTGATCGTCCCCAGTTCGAAGAACAAACAGGCGACCGGCACTGAAGGCCCCAATGTCTCAGTCATCGAGGATCCGGAAGCCGCCCCTGTCATGTTCAAGGTCCAGACGACCATCCTGGATATGAATACCCTGGGGCTGGTCGTTCCCCCTCAAGCGACGGATAGTCAGATCGTCGCTCTCTTGAAACGCCTCAAACAAGCCCGCCTGGACGACACTCTTGGTGAACAGCTTCCCTCGACCACACCCGGCCACAAACTCGGTGATCACGCCATCGCCGATATCTTCATCTTTTCAGACAAGCAACAGGCGGAAGCGGATACGATCCGTACGTTGGCGCGAGGAGCCCATGCGCCTGGAACGCTCTACCCGAATGCCGTTCCATTCGAGGTGGCCATGGAGCAAGTCCGTGGCCATTACCGCATCGACTTGAATGATACCGGCAGCCCGGACAAGGGATCGCTGGGTTTCGGGGACGAATCAGGTGTCCATTCGAAACACTACCGAAGAATCTTTTGAGGGGTCCGGCTCACGGCTTTCCCGCGGAGAGTCAGATGCCTATGCGTCTCCGCACTTCTTCCCGGGTCGCCGTTTGATCCGCTTCGAAGAACGCCTCTAGCTTCGGGAACAAATGAGCCAGCGGCCCGATAAATGGCTCCAGCATCATATCGCGCCGTTCCGAAAGCATACCCTCCCCATCAGCCACCCGCATCTTCCAGGCGGCAATCGCTCTGGAAAGCATGTTACTCATCATCAATTGCTGCCCCGGCGAGCCGATAACCATCCCGAGGAGGCGATGCTTCAGCACCTCCAGCTCATCCGGTATGGAGACCTTCACGCGCACGCCCTGTGGCGTCGCCCACGTGGACCGCTGAATCGAATAGTCGAAGGAAAAGACTTGCTCTCGCGGCTCGCGAAATGGACCGTTGATGTCCACGATGGCAAAGGTGTTTTCAATGGACGGCATGGTGTGATCGCTTTCCGAGTGACAATGAAACCCTATATCGCCTTACTATAAGAGCTTGAAGTTGGGAAGGACAAGAGGCTATTTATATGGTGGCAGTACAACTGAGGGCTGTTTGGCTCACCATCGAGGACTTCGCGACCGCCACGGCAGTGGATGTCCAGAGTACCAGGCGGCCTTTTGACACACTGATATACTCCGATCAAGGGTTCCTTCGGAGAAGGTATGGCCAAGAAAGACTATCCTGGACTCGTCTTGGTGCCGCCCAGCGATCGCACGATTTTGAAACGCCGGCTGCTTCGTTGGGGTTTGTTCGCGATCGCGCTGATCTGGGGTGCATCGACACTGCCCCTGTGGCCACCCGCTTCCGACGACAGAGCAAACTGTCAGCCCGGCATTGGACGGGAAGGCTCGAACAGTTCCACCGAAAACTGCGGCCAACCGCAACCGATCACGGAACTGTCAACCAATCAGAGTGAGTTCAGCCTTACACCAGTCTCACAGGCTGAAGGCCTGGGCGAGTCCCAGAACCCCCAGCCTTCACCCACCCCTGATCCCGATCATCTCGCAACCCAACACAATCGCGACCACGACTCACAGCCCAAATCCTCCGGTCCCACCGACCGCCTCTCTGGTCGCAACGTGGCACCACCAGCTAACGAAAAACCAACCTCAAGTCCGCCGGCTTCAAAACCTACTCAAAATCCGGATATCGACGCTCGTCTAGCCGAACATGGCGATGCATTTGCCCAGTATCGCCTCGGACGCTATTACGCGCAGCGTGATGGGCGACAGACCCCGGAGTCGGTAAGCTGGTACAAGAAAGCTTCTCCCGGTCTGCATCGCCTGGCTGAGACCGGCAATGGACAAGCCATGTACGTCCTCGGGGTCATGTATACCTATGGACGCGGAGTTGCGAGGGATACGGAACAAGCGCGGCGCTGGCTGACGCAAGCTGTGGAACAGAAGATCACGGCGGCTCAGCCGGTTCTCGCGAAGCTAGAAACGAATCGCAGTTCTGATCCCAAATTGCGGTAAGCAACCAAGGCAAGAACCTGAGTCAACACCATTGACGTCATATTTGGAGTGATGGGCCTGGATGTGTGGAATACATCCAGACCCGTTATGCTATCGGGATTCGATGTGGATCGATACCGGCACGGGATTAGCCAAGGGATCGTAAATCGGAGAGAACTTCGCCAGCTTCGCCAATTGTTCTGGTGAGGCATCAGACTTGATGACAAAATTCACCCGCACCGCTTGGTAGCCTCTCTGGCCCTGGTCAGAGATTCCTAGACATCCGCGAAGATCAATGTCCCCTTCCAGCTTCGACCGACTCGACCTTAATGTCCCACACCGCGGCAGGATAAACGATGGACGTCGGCCGTTCCTCTCAGTTCTGCATTTCACTTCATTCAAGCTGTTCTCATGCGAGCGTCTCTCTTTACTGATGGACGAAGGTTTGGCACGAGCATGGGTACCTGTTTCCAATACTCGTCATAGGCGGACCCGTAGACCTTGACTAGATCCCGCTCTTCAAACTGAATGGCAACCAAGATATAGGCCGTCGTTGCGATTGAAAAGACCAAATGGGCCGCTGTCATCATCGGAGTGGCCCAGAAGACCAGCAACCAGCCGACATAGAGCGGATGACGCACATATCGGTAGAGGCTGGGCACAGCAAACTTCAGCGGAGTATAGGGATGGCCCTTAAGGTAGAGCCAGACCTGCCTCATCCCAAAGAGATCAAAATGATTGATCAGAAACGTCGCCACAAGAATCAATAGCCAGCCACCGGCAAAGAGGCTGTAGATCGTTCCACACGCAATCGGATCTCGCACCTCCCAGACTGTCCCACCCATCGGCTGCCAGACGTAAAAGAGCAACAGGAGAGCCAGGCTTGAGAAGAGCACGTAGGTGCTCCGTACAACCGGCTTGGGAATAAACCGTGTCCACCACTGTTTGAAACTGGGGCGGGCCATCACGCTATGTTGCACCGCGAACAACCCCAGCAGCAAAGTATTGACTAGCAGCGCTTGCCCGAAGGGGACGCTCGCAGCTCCATCGATGCTTCGATCGAGGCGCCAAAGTTTCCGAGAAAGGCCACGCTGTACAGAACGGTAGCGAGAAACAACAGATAGCACAGCGTTCCATAGACAAATGCGGCCATACGATTCATGGCAACCTCTTTTTTCTTTATGTGCCGCGCCGGACGATTGTCAAGCACGGCACAGATTGGTCAGTTGGTTAATTGCGCGGTGATGACGATTGAGACCGGGACAGGGTTCGACACAATGTCATAAACCGGTGAAAATTTCGTTAAAGCCTCCAACTGCTCGGCGGAAGCATCTGACTTTACAGTAAACGCAACACGAATCTGCCGATAACCTTTTCTGATGTTTTCGGATAGGCCGAGGAAACCATGGAGATCGAGATCTCCTTCCAGCGTCGACTCAACCGACTCGATGTGGATACCCCGCGCAGCAGCGTGATAGACAAGGGACGTTGTCAGGCAGGCTGCCAAAGCATGGAGCAAAAATTCGACAGGGGTTGGCCCTTGGTCCTTTCCCAGTAGTACCGGCGGCTTATCCGTATCGAGTACAAAGGGCGTTGTGCGGAGCGTGTCCTCCTGCCCAGCTCCGTAGAAACTTTTGATCGTCGAGCGATTGTGACTGCCGTCAATCCAATGGTTAGCGGCGCGAAATCGGAATGTGGCAAGACTGGGTGTGCGCCGAACCGCTTCCACAGTTGCGCCCATCCGATCCACATCGACCCCGTTGATGGTTCCATTGATAGTTGTCTGTGACATGTGTGCGTCTCCTTCTCTCTGACATTGGATGTTGATATGTTGCCGAAACAATAGCCGGTCGGCATTCCGGCATAACGACTCCCAGTTCATCCGTGCACCCGCTCAAGGGACATCCGGCGAAACACTTCACAACAGGCCCGTACATTCGTCTGAAGGGAGAAGTAGGTCCGTCGGAGCAGCGTCCATGTGAGCGGCTGCCAGCGTTTCCACGGCGCCAGAGACAGGGGCCGCGCCAGAAAACAGTAGCCGATCAGGACACGGGCACTTGTTCCGACCAGTTGCACCCAATGAATCCACTGGATAGGCGAGCCGCACCTGTACAGGCAAGGCGGTGCGGTCATGCGTCAGGCTCCTCACATGAATGATCTGAACGACACAGAGCGCCATCGCTAGGTAGATTCCCAGTTGCCACCCGGAGAGTCCTCATCCCAACAGCCTTACAGCTACAAACCAGTACCACCAGCCGAGATCGCGTGTTGTCGCCATCGCTTACCCCTTTCTGCTGCTCACACCGATGCAGGTGTTTACAGCAGCATTGATGCCAGGACGGCAACTTCGGTGAAACCGACGGAATATCATGGGGATTGGAACCGGAAAAGACGAAACGGGCGGGTCACGAAAGCTCACGACTCGTGAAATCTCACAAGAGGATTTGTGAAATTTGGTAAGTCCACGCGAAGACAGTTGTGACAAAGTGGGACGGAAGAAAAGAAACGGCTCAAAAGAGAATGTGGATTCAGCGAGATTTCTAAAACTTCAATGCTTTCATGTGTGACGAACGTGTGGAGGCGTTAAGTCCGCGTAATGATGTCGCACCCTTCTCTCCGGAAATCTTCCAGTTGGCGGCGTCGAATGCACACAGGATATTGGTTTATTCCAGTTGAGTTCAATTGCCGACAGGATTTTGCCAGCAAGCCGTTGTTCAAAATCCACCAGTCAAGCGCAAGATAGATCCTGGATGCTAGCGCAACCCCAAACGTGGTCATGCCGAGCTGTCTTCGTCCGAGATTTACGGAGTCCGCGCCACCGTTATTCGTCAATCGCTAGTCGTCACATTTGAAGAAGTGATGATTCAGTCTCTCTTCATACGATTGACAGTTGGCGACCAACGCATGACAGCATTCCAGCTTCGACTCTCCGTTAGAACAGCTTCTCGATCTTGCCCTTGGCCCGTGCGAGATTGATCTGCGAAGCATTGAAGCGAAATAGGACCTCGATTTGGTTGTCCCGCGCCCGCGCCACGGACGTCTGAGCGTTCATAACTTCGATATTGGTTCCCCGGGGATTCTCTTGCCTTCTCAGTTCCAATCGTTGTTCCCGCGCAGTCGTGAGAGCTGCCTCCGTACGCTCAGGCTCCACCGGCAGGAACTTCAGCTCATCGGTCAACCTCAGTCCCACTTCGAATGCGATTCCCAGCGCGCGGATTAGGTTGAGCCGTGCACTTTCCTGTTCATTTTGCGAAACGAGCTGTCGTTGCTTGTTGTGCTCCAGTTGTACTTCTTCTCATCCAACCCCATGGCAATGCCTGCCTCTTACAGCGCTCCATGTCCTACAGGGGAAAACCCATCTCTTGCAGAAAGCCATATCCGCTCACTCAAACCGAAACTTCTTCTGCCCGCACGCGATGAATGACCGCTTCTCCGTTTCCCATCGCAATTTCCGCGGAATAGCGGCCAGATTGGGGAGTTTGTCCAACAAGGCGGTAGTAGAGCAAGGGAATCACGAACAGTGTGAGCAACGTCGAAGCTCCTACGCCAAAGAGGAGAGATACAGCCAGCCCCTGGAAGATCGGATCGAAAATGATCACGAAGGCGCCCACCATGAGCGCGGCTGCCGTCAAGAGGATCGGTCTGGTACGGATCGCGCCGGCCTTAATGACCGCCTCCAGCAATGGAACACCCGTACCCTCTTGAAGCTGGATGAAATCCACGAGCAATATCGAGTTCCGAACGATGATGCCGCCAAGCGCGATGAAGCCGATTATCGACGGGGCCGTGAAATACGATCCTGTCAACCAATGGCCCGGTAGAATGCCGATCAGCGTGAGTGGAATCGGAGCCATGATGATCAGCGGAGTGAGAAAGGATTGGAACTGCCCGACGATCAGGAGATAAATCAGCAACATCGCCACGGCAAAGGCGATGCCCATGTCGCGGAACGTCTCATAGGTGATCTGCCATTCCCCGTCCCATTTCATCGCGATCTTATCTTCCGACCAGGGTTGGGAGACGTAGTGCTGTTCGATCCGATATCCTTCGATCGGCCGATAGTCTTTCAGTTTCTTCCCAACTTCGAGCACGCCGTACACGGGACTCTCCGCCTTCTCCGCGCCCGGCCCTCCCACGTCGGCCGTCACATACACCACGGGTTTCTGGTTCTTATGGTAAATCGCTTTGTCCTGCACCGTCTGTTCGACCGAGAGCAATTCGGAGAGCTGGACGAGCCCGCCGCTCTTCGTCCTTAATCCGAGTTCCCCGAGATGCTCGAGCCCCGTTCTTTCCGCCAGCCGGAGGCGCAGCATGATTTGCACCGGACTCTTCTCTTGCGGAATGTGGACAAGTCCGACTTTCGCCCCCTCGAGTGCCATGCGTAACGTGTGGACAATTTCCTCGGAAGAAATTCCGGCGAGGGCCGCTTTTGCCTGATCAACCGTGAAGACGTACTTCAATTGATCCGCCTCGACAGAGTCGTCTACATCGATAACCCCCTGCGTGGACTCGAACAACGCTCGAACCTCGCTCGCTACGTCAAGCTGTCGGCCATAGTCAGGTCCGTAAATCTCCGCCACCAGTACTGATTGGACAGGCGGACCTGGCGGCACTTCAACGACTTTGACATTCGCGCCATACTGATGCGCGATCTCTTGAATAGCAGGATGAATTCGCTGCGCGATGTCATGGCTCTGAGTCCACCGTTCTGCCTTGGGTACCAAGTTGATCTGAATATCCGCCTCGTGCGGTAGTGACCGCAGAAAGTAGTGGCGCATCAGGCCATTGAAGTTGAAGGGGGAGGCCGTGCCGACGTAGGCCTCGTAGTCCCTCACCTCAGGAAGGGTGCGGACATATTGAGTCAGGGCCTTAGCAGCCCGGGCGGTTTCCTCCAGCGTCGTCCCTTCCGGCATATCGATCACCAACTGGATCTCGCTCTTATTGTCAAACGGCAACATCTTCATGACCACATGGCGTGTGTAAAACAAGAGGCATGATCCGATCAGCAAGAGAGTGATCACGCCTAAGAACACATGGGCCAACAACGGCCGGACCAGCAGCGGAGAGAGCAGTCGACCATAGAGGCGCACCGCCCAGCCGGTTTCATTCTCTTCGTGGTCAACGCCTTTGACGGCGACCCCGGGATGGTAACAGGTTCGGCAGAACCACGGAATCACCACGAAGGCGACGAGCAGGGAAAAGAACATGGCGATGGAAGCATTGATGGGAATCGGCCTCATGTAGGGGCCTATCAAACCGGATATGAAAGCTATTGGAAGGAGCGAGGCGATGACGGTGAAGGTCGCAAGAATCGTCGGATTTCCAACTTCATCGACGGCATAGATAGCCGCTTCATCATGGGAACGAAGGCCCAGCCGCAAGTGTCGGTACGTGTTCTCGACGACGACGATGGAGTCGTCCACCAGAATGCCGGTGGAGAAGATCAGGGCGAAAAGCGTTGCTCGGTTGATCGTGTATCCAATGAGCATGGACGTAAACAGCGTCAAGGCCAGGGTGAGCGGAATCGTGACGGACACGACGAGGGCCGGACGTGGCCCCAACGCAACGCCGAGGAAGAGGACCACGGCGACGACGGCGATGAGCAGGTGCCACAGCAGATCGTTGGCCTTCTCTTGCGCGGTCTCTCCGTAATCGCGTGTGATGGTAACGCGGACATCCGACGGAACCGTCACTCCTTTCATGTCTTCGACCTTGCGGATGACCTGCTCGGCCACGGTTACTGCGTTGACGCCGCCCTGCTTGGCAATGGCCACGGTCACAGCCGGGGACTCGTGAGGCGTCCGGCGAGAGGCGTCAGATGAGGCATCACCGGCGCCGAGACCGAACCAGACATAGTTCGTCGCTTCGACCGGTCCGTCGATGACCTCCGCCACTTGTCGCAGATAGACCGGTCGTTGATCGCTCACGCCGACGACCAGGCCTTCCAGGTCTTCGCGCGACCGAATGAACCGACCGGTCTCCACAAGGAAGTTCTGATTGCGGTTGTCGAACCGGCCCGTCGGCAAGGCTCGATTCTCCCCGCGAATGACCGCCGCGATTTGCAAGGGGGTCAGCCCATAGGCCTTCACCCTTGCGGGGTCTATCTGCACCCGCAGCTCTCGCGCCCGACCGCCGACGATGAAGCCCCCGGATGTGCCGTCAACCTTCTTGGCTTCCTCCAACACCTGCTCGGCCAATTGATGCAATTCGAATTCACCATACTGTTCGCTCGACAGGGTGATCGTCACAATCGGGATATCGTTCACGTCCTTCGGCTTGACCACAAAGGGTTCGGCCCCCGGTGGCAACAAGTCCTGATTCGACATCAGCTTATCGTAGAGATCGACCAGGCTCTGCTCCATCTGCTGGCCGACGTAGAAACGGACGATGATCAGCGCGGCCCCTGGCCGCGAGATCGAATACACGTACTCCACGCCCTTAATCTCGGAGATCTTGCGCTCGAAGGGCTTGGTCAGCTGTTCTTCGACAATTTTGGCGGAGGCGCCGGGAAAGGGCAGCAAGACGTCGGCCATGGGAACGACGATCTGTGGTTCCTCCTCACGCGGCGTGGCAACGACCGCAAACAGGCCCAGCAACAATGCCCCCGCTATAGTGAGCGGCGTCAGCTTGCTCCCGATGAAGAGGGCGGCGATGCGGCCCGAAAGGCCGGGACGATAGTTCGTCATTCGTTCACCGTTATTGAGTTGAAGGTTTCACGGAAGAGAGCCCACTCTCAGAAACCTGAGCGACGGAACTCGCACCTTTTGACCAAGGTGACTGACAAGACACGGTACACGGTGTCGGCACGGCTGGTGATGCCGTCGTATCGACGATCTTGACTGCGATGCCATCGATACCGCGGGTCGCATCGAGCAGCACCGACTCGCCGACATTCACACCGGACAGGATTTCGACCTGTTGGTCGAGCCGCCGACCGACTTTGACCCAGCGAAGGCGGGCGATCTGATTCGAGCCAACGGCAAAGACGCTTGTGAGTTCACCGCGTTCGACGACGGCGGTCCCTGGCACGAGAATCGTCTTGCTGGTTCCTTTATCCAACTGGAATCGTCCGAACATGCCGGTTTTCAGCCCCAGTTCAGCTGGCAAGTCCACTTTCACGGTGAACGTGTGGGTTTGCGAATCGCCGGCCGGCAGAATTTGACCGACGACGCCGTCCAGCGCTTCTTCACCTAAGGCGTCAATCACCACAGAAATCTTGTCTCCGAGAGATACCGATCTCAAATCTCCCTCCGCCACAGTTGCTTTAAGCCGTAGTTGCCGGGGATTTTCCATCTTCAACAAGAGCTGCCCCGGCGAAGCCAATTCACCTGCTTCCACCATTTTCTCGGTAATCACGCCGTCGAACGGCGCCTTGACAATCGTATAACTCAGCTGGGCGAGCACTGTCGTACGGTTGGCTTCCGCTACCTTGTAGGCACGAGTCGCATTCTCCATCTCTTGTTTTGAAACTGCATCTTGAGCGTACAACTGGTTCATGCGGTCGAGCTGGGCCTTCGTGTTTTCTACCTCCGCCGAGGCGCGCGCCAAATCGGCCCGTACGTCGCGGTTATCCAGCTGAATAAGCGTCTGTCCCTTGACGACCGGCGTGCCTTCTCGAACGAACAGTGTGTCGATAGTTCCTTGGATACGGCTGGAAAGCGCAGCCTGGAAAATCGCCACCACCTGACCGGTCACTTCAATGCGAATCGGCACCGAAGTGTGTTTGATCTCGACAACCTCAGCCTGAATAGCCTCCTGTGAAGCAGCCGAAACCACCGCCGTACCGGGTTCCTCCTTGGATCCGCAACCGGCCAGTAGAAACGTCGTTGCAATTAAGCAGCGTGTTGCTATCATGTCTGATCCTGCTTCAGCTCAAAGAAATCTGAGTCTGATGTTTGGGTTGAATTGTCTATAGGCGCAGCCCCGACCTGAATCTCAGGCTGCTCCCTGTCCTGCTATTTCTGTCGTTGCCAAGATCCCAAATCGTCATCATAGTCCCGCTCCTTGCTGTGAATGATTGACGCGGTACTGAACTCCTAGAGCAGCATCGATGCCAGGGCAATGAATCGATGATGTTATGGAGTTTCCACAAGTTGGAGGCTGAACGGGCGACGATGGGGACTGTGAGGTTTCACAATTCGTGAAATCTCATGAGAGGATTTGTGAAATTTCGCAAGTCATCGTGAAGACAGCTGCGACAGAGCGGGACGAAAGAGAGGTGACGATTCGAGGGAAAATGTAGGTTCAGCGGGCTTTCTGAATCTTCAGCGCTTTCATGCGCGACGAAAGCGTGGAGGCGTTGAGTCCGAGTAATGACGCCGCACCCTTTTCACCAGAAACCTTCCCCTTGGCCGCGTCGAGAGCACGCAGGATATTGGTTCGTTCCAATTCCTCGAGTTCCTGTGCAGAGAGGATGGCGCTGGGCAGAGAAGCGGTCTTGTCAGTTCCAGACTGGTTAATTGAGGGTGCTTCCGGCAAGGCTCGATCGAGGTTGAGCTTGCCGGCCTCTGCCGTAATGACGGCTCGCTCGATCACGTTCTGGAGTTCCCGCACATTCCCCGGCCAATTATATGTTAGAAGTCGGCGAGCACCGTCGGCTGTCAGTGGCTCAAGTATCCGTCCCATCTTCGAGGCAAACCGTTTGGTAAAAAGGGAGGCAAGACGCACGACATCGTCGCCGCGCTCGCGTAGAGGCGGCAGCCGGATCGGAAAAACATTCAGCCGGTAGTAGAGATCCTCCCGGAACGTGCCCTGTTTTACTGCTGCAACAAGATCCCGATTGGTAGCAGCAAGCACACGAACGTCGACTTTCCTAGTCCTCGAACTACCGACCGGGTCGAACTCACCCTCTTGCAGCACACGGAGCAATTTCGCCTGCAGATCGAGTGGCAATTCGCCGATTTCGTCCAGAAACATGGTGCCTTTGTCAGCCAACGAAAACCGACCTTCTCGCTTCTTGGTTGCCCCGGTGAAGGCGCCCGCTTCGTGACCGAACAGCTCGCTCTCGATCAATGTGGCTGGGATCGCAGCGCAATTAACAGTGACCAACGGCCGTTCCCGGCGAGCGCTGGCCGCATGGACGGCTCGGGCTACAAGTTCTTTGCCGGTTCCGGTTTCGCCCATGATCAAGACAGTGGTGTCAGTCCCTGCGACTTGGGCGATGTCGCGGAGCACCTGCTTAAGGGCCTGACTCTCACCGATCAGCGAGCCGTTATGGTGTAGTGCCTGGAGCTCCTCCCGCAAGAGTTCGGTTTCCACTGTGAGCGACTGGATTTTCTGCTCCGATTCCACCCGGTCGTGGACGTTTCGGAGGATCAGCGTCGTGTATTTCCGGTGATGCAACTCAAACCGGCTGATGCGTTGCCTCGGCCGGAAAGCAGCTGCCGTCGAGACAGCGGGCAGTGAGTCCACCGGCAATCCACCGCGAACGCTCGCCTTCCGGACGCTCGTCTAACTCGGCGATCAGGGTGAGGAGTCGCTCTGAATCTTGATGACTGACGAAGCGCCGGAAATCCTGGCCCAGCATTTTGTCCCCGCGGCAGCGGAATGTTTTCACTGTGGCGGGATTCACGCGGCTGATGTGAAGGCGATCATCCAACTCGATGATCGCGTCCATCGCACTGTTGAGGAGCTGCCCGACTTTTTCCTCCCGCTCACGCACCTGGGCTTCCGCCCGCAACCGCTGGAGTTCCGCTGCGGCCCGCGCCGCAAAGATCTGAAAGATCGTATAGACCCGCGGGTCCTCCGGGATCGCTCGCCGGTCGATCACCGCCATATGACCAAGAATGTGACCGTCCGTATCTTGTAACGGCACACCCAGGTAGCTGACGGCGCCGGCGGCCTTCATATCTTCCGAGTGAGGAAAGAGCTCCAGCACGCGGTCGGGGAAATGCACCAGCTTGGCCGTATCGATCACCCGCTCACAGGGCGTTCCGGCAATGTCCATTTCATAGTCCTTGACCCACTGGCCGTCCATCCAGAAGGCGAATGCCAGCAGTCGACGTGTCTCTGGGAAATATTCCGTCACCCATGCGCCGTGTGTGCCTAGAGCCTTGACAAGGTTCTGGACCAGCGCTGTAAAAAACTGTTGCCCGGTCTCCGTTGCGGTGCCCTCGAGAATCGCGCGCAAGGCGGTGTCGGTTTCAAGGTTCTGGAGAGGTCTGGAGTGATCCGATGGAGAAGCGGTCATGAGGCGAAAGTATGGGGCGAGATGTGAGACAGATGCAAGAGGCCCAAAGGGGAGTATCGGGAAGAGTTCTGTTGCACCTCTCCAGTTGACCTCGTATGATGCGCCTCGCCATGGACGCTGTCACCCGCATCAAGACCAAAACCCCCACTCCGTACAAGCTGACCCACATCGAGACGGACACCCACGACACGAAGACCTTTCGGTTCGAACTTCCAGCCGATGCAACGCTGGACATGCTGCCAGGCGACTTTCTCTATGTCCATGCCACGATCAACGGCAAAGCAGTGAAACGACCTTACACCCCATCGTCCTTGCCCGGCACGACTGGGTTCTTCGAGCTCACGGTCAAACGGTATGACGCTGGTTCCGTCTCGAAGTACCTATCACGACAGCAGATCGGAAAGACGGCATTGATGAGGGGGCCGAACACCGGCGGCCATTGGGTCGATGGAATGGCACAGCGCGTGGGATTCGTGGCGGGAGACACCGGCATCATGCCGATGATCTCCATTATTCGGTGGATTCTCACTCGCAAGATTGATGCGGCGTTGTTTCTGATCTTTGCCAACAAGACCGAAGCCGACGTTATCTTCCGGCAAGAATGGGAACGAGCTGTCCGAGACTATCCGAACTTTCACTGCCATCACATCACGGAACAGCCACCTGTTGGATGGTCGGGCAGCACAGGCCGAATGACCACCTGAACTTCTGCGACAACACCTTCCCGCACCCGATGTCACCACCTGTATTTTCCTCTGCGGCCCTCCACCGATGGTTGATGTTCTGGAAGCCACACTCAAAGAACTCGGCTATCCTCAACAAGCCATTATTCTCCCCTGAGGGAATATCCTAGTTCCTATCCTTGTGGATATCCCAATACTCTACCTCCCGTAAGTGCTTTGGTCGGTTGGTATACCCGCATTCGACCAAGAGTCGAAGGTTACAGCCCAAAAGAGGTCATCATGTCTCAAATCCTGACACTCCGGCAAGATTGGGGAGAGCACCTTCGACAAAATTTCCAGCATCGGCATGTTTGAACATGTCGGCCGGAACAATTTCCATCTCTACTTCGGCATTGTGCGGCGCCTATTGCGCGATCGAGGGCTGTTTCTGAACCACGGCATCACCTCACCCGATGCCGACGGGCTCACGGTCGGCTCCGGAGTAAGCGAATTTATGGACAAGTATGTGTTCCCTCACACCGAACTACCCCACCTCCACTCTGTTATCCGGGAGATGGCGAGGCAGAACTTTGAGGTCTATGACGTCGAAAGTCTCAGACTGCACTATGCGCGGACGCTTGCGCACTGGTCACGCAGGCTCGAAGGACAACTGACCGCAGCGCGCAAACTCGTCGGTGAACGGACCTTGCGAGTCTGGCGTACCTATTTGGCAGGCTCGTCGCCGGCGTTTTCGCAGGGCTGGCTGAACGTTTATCAGGTGCTTGCCAGCCGTCAGGAGGCCGGCGGTCCGACCGAGCTCCCATTGACCAGGGACTGGATGTATCGCTAACCTCTAGGATGCTGTACTCGTTCCCATGTCAGAACGCCGCACCAAACTATCTCCACCGAAAATATCCTGCATGACCCGTCCGGCCGCCGCCGCCCCATCGCGGATGCAATCCGGAATGCCGATTCCACGATAGCCGGCCCCGGTAAGCACCAATCCCGGATACCGACCCACGGCCGCATCGAGTTGAGCCAATCGATTCAGATGGCCTAGCGTGTACTGCGGCATCGCCTTCCACCAGCGATTCACTTCGGTATACATCGGCTCCGCCTCTGATACCGGAGACAACGGCAAGTTCCGTCCTGACTTTCGTCGTCAACGCCTCGTCATCCAGTTGCAGAATATTTTCCCTCCCTACTCCGCCCACGTAGCAGCGCACCAAGAGCTGGTCCGCCGGCGCACGAAATGGCCATTTCTGCGACGTCCAGGTTGCTGCGATCAAATCTCTCCCTTCAGTCCGAGGCACAATAAACCCGAATCCATCTATCGCATGGCTCATGGCCTGGGCAGGAAATGCCATGGCGATTGTGGCAGTCGATGCATACGGAATCATGTCCAGCAATCCACCGGCGATCGGAGTTAACGGACGCAACAATTCAGCTGACACATAGGCAGGCGTGGCCAGGACCAGGCTTTCTGCAGACAGCGCCGACCCATCGTGCAGGATGAGGTCGTACGTCCAGCGGCCTAACTCATGTGATCTCACTCTGAGAGCGTCAACTCGGCAACCTAATCGAAGGTCCACACCCTGCTGCGTCAATCGCTGTGTCAAAGCGGTCACAAGCTCGCCCAGTCCATTCTTCAAACTGACGAACATCGTGCGCTTCGGATGGCCTGATACCGTCGGCGAGGTGTTTTTCTTGGTCGCTATCATGCCCCGAACCACGCTGCCATACTGTTGCTCCAGTTCGAAGAATCGCGGAAAGGTGGCTCTCAAACTCATCTGCTCGGCATCGCCGGCATAGATGCCCGCCATCAGCGGTTCAAGCACCCGCTCAAACGCTTGTGCGCCGAAGCGACGACGGAGGAAGGCAGCCATCGACTCATCGCCTGTGGACGGGCCAGGTCGAACGGCGATCTCCAGACCCATGCGAGCCAAGCCTTTCCAGGTGAACAACCCACTTCGAAAGAATGGCCCCAATTGTTTCGGAACAAATGAGAGGAGCCCCTCGGGAAGATCATGCAGCCGGCCTCCATACAGCACGCAGGCCTTCTTGCCCGTCTCATTGGTATTGATCAACCGATCGGCAAGTCCGAGCTTCGCGCACAGATCAAGGGCGGCCTGTTTTTGCGACAGGAAGGAGTCCGGCCCGGCTTCGGTCACAAGCTCACCGACCCGGTGCGTGACGATCTTTCCTCCCCATGACGACCCGGATTCAAGAATCGTACAGCGGATGGAAAGGCCCGCCTTCGTCGCCTTCTCGTGCAGCGAAAACGCGGTGGCCAGACCGGAAATGCCGCCGCCCACAATCACGACTGTGCGTGGTCTGGTCACGACTGAATACAGAGAGTGGATTCGTGTACAGCCAAGACGTCGCGCAACGTCTCGATGAGTGGAAGGGAGTCGTTCAGCATAGCCATGCGCTCGAGGTGGATGCCTTTGGTCACCGCCAACTGCTTGAGTTCGATGTCGATATCGAAGAGAGTCTCCACATGGTCACAGATAAACCCGATAGGGGCCACCAACACATGTCGGTGTCCCGCGGGCTGAATGGTTTCCAACATCGATTCCACGGTGGGTCCCAGCCACGGTTCGCTTGATCGTCCCTGACTTTGATAGGCGAAATAGGTCGGTTGGTTACCCAGAAACTGTGTCACCGCTTCGACCGTACCCTTTACTTCGTCAGGATAGGGATCCTTCATCGCCACGATCCGTTCCGGCAAACTATGAGCTGTAAACAGCACAGGCACCGTTTCCCGCACATCGGCAGGAAAGGCGAGCAGCCTCTCCCGAATGTTGTCGACGATCGCCGCGATCAGTCGAGGATGCCGGTTCCAGCTGCCGACATAGGTCACTTCGGTCCGATCCCCCAACTCGGCACGGACATCTTCGACTTTTTTCCGGTAGGCTCCGGTACTGAGTGAAGACTGTTGAGGGGCCATGCAAACCCCGATGATCTGTTCCGGCGAGTCTTTTAGCAGCTCGGCATACGTGTCTTTGATGAAGGGATGCCAATGACGCAAACCGACGTACACTCGGTATCGGCGATCGCCCGATTCATTCAGTTGTCGCTCAAGCTTCTTCGCGACTTCCTGTGTAATGGCGACGGCGGGCGATTTGCCCCCGGTGACTCGGTATCGTTCACGAATTTCCTCAACAAGCTCGGGAGGTGTCGGTCGGCCCCCTCGAAGATCGCGTAAAAACGGCTCGACGTTCTCTAGACAATCGGGCCCACCCATGGCCATCAAGAGAACCGCCGTGTGACGCTTCGACTGACCCATCATTCGTCAAAAAAGTTTTAGTGTTGAGTTACACTCAAAATTCAACACTCACAACTTAAAATTAACGTTCCTACCGTTGGCTGAGCTTGTGCACCATGTCGATCGTCGCAGCCACGTGATCAACCGGCGTCGTACGGCAGGATGCCGTGACCGAGGTTGAAGATGTGCCCGGGACGCCCGCCGGCGCGTCGCAGGATATCCTCGACACGGCGTTCGATTTCATGGAGCGGCGCAAACAGCACCAGCGGGTCGAGGTTGCCTTGCACGGCGCGATCATGGCCGACCATGGTCCAGGCCTCGTCTAGGTGAACCCGCCAGTCGATGCCCGATGACATCGCCGCCTGCCTCGCGCATCTGCCGAAGAATGGCCGTCGTGCCGGTGCCGAAATGAATCATCGGCACGCCTTCCCGCTTGAGGCCTGCGAAGATCCGCTGAACATGCGGCATGACATATTCAGCATAGTCGCCGGCTGAGAGGCAGCCGACCCAACTGTCGAAGAGCTGAATCGCCTGAGCCCCCGCCTTGATCTGCCGCCGGAGATACCCGGTGAGCACACGCGCAAACTTGTCCATGAGCCGATGCCAGGCGGTGGGGTCGCCATACATCATCTGCTTGGTGTGCAGATAGTTGCGGGACCCTCCGCCCTCAATGGCGTAGCTTGCAAGCGTGAACGGCGCCCCGGCAAACCCGATCAACGGAACTCGTCCATCGAGGGCGCGTCGCGCTTGGCGGATGGCCTCAGCCACGTAGTTCAGTTCGTCACCGTCGATCACTTTGAGCTGATCCACCGCCGCTCGATCGCGCACCGGATTATGAATGACGGGCCCCTCCCCCGCGGCAAATTCGAGACTGAGGCCCATTGGCTCCAACGGCAGCAGAATGTCGGCAAAAATGATGGCGGCATCCAGAGGAAATCGGTCAATCGGCTGGAGGGTGACTTGAGCGGCAAGCTCAGGCGTCTTGCACATCTCGAGGATGGAATGTTTTGCGCGCAACGTCCGATACTCGGACATGTAACGTCCGGCCTGGCGCATAAACCACACGGGCGTGCAATCGACAGGCTCGCGGTGACAGGCTCTGAGGAATCGATCATTCATCGTTGCGGCATTCTAGAGACGCATCGGGAGCGCTGTCAAACAGACGAGTGAATGTCCGCTGTACTCTGGAGACTCGTCTAATTGACTAGACAGCCGACGCTAGTCCGGTACAATCAAGCCGGCGGGTCACACAAGAATCCGGTTTCACTTTCCTGACGTTCTTCTGTATAATGATGACTCAACCTAGTCCTGCACGAGCAATCAGTTTAATCGGGACCCCGGCTTCTTGTCTCCCACCACTGACTTTGCCGATCCCCCGACGTAGAGGAGAATTGTATGCCCGACGCGCAATCGATTAACTCGACCAAAGCCGAGGATTTTCTGTATTCCTTTCTGCGCTGGTTTGACTCCTGGGCAGGCCTTGAGCACACGAAAGTAGAAGGTCCACCAAAAGTAGACTGGGTCCGGAGTATCCCTTTTATTGCCGTGCATCTGATGTGCTTGGGCGTGGTGTGGGTCGGATGGAGTTGGACCGCAGTCGCGGTCGCGGTCGCCTTCTATTACATCCGTATGTTTGCGATCACCGGCTGGTATCATCGCTATTTCTCACACCGCACGTTCAAGACCTCCCGCACTGTCCAGTTCCTCTTTGCATTGTTAGGCGGCTCCTGCGCTCAACGCGGCCCCTTGTGGTGGGCGGGCCATCATCGTCATCACCACATCGCATCCGATACACCGGACGATGTGCACTCCCCGCGCCAAGGGGGATTCCTCTGGTCCCATATGGGTTGGGTTATGTCGCAAACTCATTATGCTCCGCGCCTCAAAGGGATTGCCGACTTCGCGAAATTTCCGGAGCTGCGGTTTCTCGACCGATTTGATGTCCTCGTTCCCCTCATTGCCGGTTTCGGCATGTTCGGATTCGGCAAGCTGCTGGAGGCCTATGCCCCTGAGCTCGGCACCAATGGCCCCCAAATGTTGATCTGGGGATTTTTTATTTCGACCGTCGCGCTGTTTCACGGGACCTGCACGATCAATTCCTTGTCTCACGTCTATGGCTCACAACGGTACGAGACCGGCGACGACAGCCGAAACAACTTTTTCCTGGCCCTCATTACCATGGGAGAAGGCTGGCACAATAACCACCACTATTATCCGGCCGCGACAAGACAAGGCTTCTATTGGTGGGAAATCGATATGAGCTATTACTGTCTGAAAGGACTTGAGTGGATGGGACTCGTCTGGGATATCCGTGAAGTCCCGGAGTATGTGCGTGAAGGAAAAACCAAGCACGAGTCCGACCGCAGCGTGCTCAAAAAGAAGATTGACGTGGCGATCAAGGATGCTGCGGAACTGCCGGCCACTCAACCTGAGCTCGAGTTGACGTCTCGCTAGATCCAATCGGTATCGTCATCAGACCTTGGCCGGTCGGCCACTCGATCGGCCAGGGTCTCTCGAATTCGTCGACTTTCCCCATCGATCGCCTTCCGCTCTTCATCGGACAGCACCCACGCATCACCGGGAACAAGCTCGAAGCGATAGTGGTCCTTTCTGAGCGTAAACCATTCAATGTAAGGGATGCGGCTCCAGATTCGGGTGTGGATCCAGCGAAATGAGATTCACCGTTCCAGTCTGAGGGTTTGCCATGTCGCCGATGACTTGTCCGGCCATATCGTCATCTTCAAACCGGCTGTTCCGGAATCGAATCACCTCACCCGCGATATCCGGCTTAAAATTGCCGCGTAAATAAAAATCCACCGGCCCGATCACGGCGAAGATCACTTGGCCCACAACCGTTCCATCGACGCGGTTATCCAAAAATCCTTCGTGAACCCACCGTCCATTACCGAACTTCTGCGCCATACGATTTCTCCTCAATGGGAACGATCAGCCGCCGAACGCTCCGATCGCCACCGCCAGTAAGATCAGCGCGCTCCCGATCCATCCTCGAGCATCCAGCGTCTCCCCAAGAAAATACCAGGACAACCAGGCCGCATAGACCGGTTCGGACGCAAACAATAATGCCACTTGTTGAGCGGGCACCAGTCGCTGCGCCCATATCTGGACGGCAAACGCCAGTGTGGCGAGAACGCCCGTAACGCCAAGGCCGACCAGCAAGACGAAGCTAGGTGAAAAGGCGTTCGCCGGCGTCTGTTCCCACCACGGAGCTGGAAGAAATAACACCGTCATGGCCACCATTTGCCACACAAGCAGCGACGGAGCATCGACTTGCCGGGTGAACCGCTCAAGACAAATGATATGCCCGGCAAACGCGACGGCGCACCCAAGCGTCATGAGATCTCCCAGATTCATCGAGGTATCGGGCTTGACCAATAGCCAGAGCCCGACCACCGCAATTGCCGTAGCCGACACCACTCGTCTGTCGATCCGCATCAGAATCAGCGGCACGAAGATCACGTAGAACGCCGTCAGAAAGGCAGAATTGGAGGCCGTCGTATGGGCGAGCCCGACCGTTTGCAACAGATACCCGAAAAAGAGGAAGACGGTCGTGAGCGCGCTCGCTCCCAAGACGGCACGATCGCGGTGCAGTCGCCGGCGGCAGACCACGAACCACAGCAGCACCAGCAGAGTGCCGAGAAAGAACCGGAGCAACAAGAAAGAAAGCGGCGGGATCTGCTCAAGCGCGGCTTTGGTAGCGGGAAATGTGGCGCCCCAGATGACGGTGGTCAGGAGAAGGGCGAGTCGTGGCATGGGTTCAATGTTGAATGATGAATTATGAATGTTGAATCAAGCCGGACAGATCAACATTCACCATTAACCATTCACCATTGCAAGCCGTCAAGGTTTGCACAGTGGGCACAGCCGTTGCCGATTGACTCCGGCCTGTTCCATGGCGCGGAGCGCCCGCTCCTTGTCGGGATAGTCGAACCATCCCCCTTCCCAAAAATCGCTGGAGGTCGCGGTGGACGGAACCTCTGAACACCGGTCTCGATGAAGCGTCACACGATCAATCCCGCGGGCAATGTGAATCCAGTACATCATGCTAACCGGTGAGGCGTAAGGCGTGAGGGGTAAGGAGTTCACAAACTGATCACCACTTACCCCTGACCCCTTACCGATTTAGGGGAGGAGCTGCCACTCATCCTTTTCTATGAAGCACTTCACGCCGGTCTGCAACTTTTTAACGTCGTCTTTTTCGAAGAGCTTCATGTAGCGCTCGATTCGAGTGTCGTCGTCGATCCTTTCTTCCTGCATCATGCCGTTATTCCCTTTGTACCGTCGAATCAGCACTGGCATTGAACCCCTCCTATGAAGCTGGCAGTTGAGTTGCGTATATTGCTAGAATAAACGTATCGTCGTGAGCCGGTCAAGATCGCTTGAGAGAGGTAGCCTTGTCAAGTCCCTGACCGAGCTCCGCATGATATCTCAACAATAGAGACATCAGAAAGGGATCCAACTCCGTGCCCCTCTACGAGTACCGTTGTGGACAGTGCGAGAAACAATTCGAGGCCGGTCAGTCCGTGCATGCCAGAATTGAAGACACGGAATGCCCATTTTGTCAGGCCCGCCAGGCAACCCGACTCATGTCTTCGTTTTCGTCCAATATCGTCGGCGATCGCAAGCCCGGCTTTACTGAGCTGAAAGCCAAGGCCATGAACGAGGAGCGGATACAGCGGTTCGCCAAGTTGCCGCCGCTGAACATCAGACCCAACATGCCGCCGCCGACCGTCGCCTCAGAATCAGATCCTGTGCCGACAGAAGGATCGAGCTCTTGAGCATCCAAGACCAGTACCAGCTCGGCCGGGACCTCCTGTGGGAACAGGCAATTCAATGACCGTGGGACGGTTCATCACCGGGCTGCTCATCGGACTGGCCCTCTGTATGTCCCATGCCGTCACCCTGGCGCAAACTGCCGGAAGCCTAATTATTGCCGGCAACGGGCCGGAACAAACGACCATCGAGGCCTTGGCTCGAGCTTTTGAAAAGGCCAATCCGCGCGCCTATGTCGACATCCTGTGGGACGTGGATTCCAACCCGTTGCAATTGGTCAAGACAGGCCAGGCCCAGATTGCCGTCACAGGAGCTCAGCATCCGGCTTTCGCGGAGACTCAGATAGGTTGGGATGGAATCGGCATTTTGATCCATTTATCAAACTTCACCAAAGAGGTGACCAAGCAGCAAGTCGCCGACATTTTTTCGGGAAAGATCAAGGAGTGGTCCGAACTGGGTGGACCGGAGACCACGATTCTCCTGATCGACAGGCCCCGCAACCAGAGCGTTCGGGAAGCCTTCGAAACTCAACTCGGGATAGCGGGCAACATTCCTGATTCCGCCAAAGTGATCGGCGAAGACGAGGTCGTCGTGAAGACCGTCGTCGGCACCCTGCCACCCCTCTCTGCGGCTGCCTATATTTCGTTGAGTACCGGTCTCTCAGTCGTCTCGAACGGCGTGGCCGTCCGCTTGCTGCCGGTAGATAAGGTCGAGCCGGAAGTGCCGACCGTGAAGGACGGCCGCTATAGCTTCCGCCGTCCTCTGATGCTGCTTTCGAAAAAGGAAACGAACGCTCTGGTTGAGGCCTTTTCAAAATTTGCGCTCTCCCCTCCCGGACAAACGATTATTGGAGAAATCTATGTTCCGATGCCGAACAAGTAGCAGGATGCTGAAAAAGGCCGCCAGCGGCGTTCTCGCATCACTCAGAGGCTCAACGTACGGCACGGAGTACGATTCGCCTCTTGCTCGCTGCGGCCTTGCTGGACAACTTTTTGCGCATCCTGCATGGCTGTTCAGGGTCGTCTAAACCTCAAGACCCGTGATGGCTACAGAGGCCAGAATGAGTTTTTCCGAGCCTGGTAGTTCTCCATTCGAAGGAGGTCACGATGTCTCCCCGATTCCTGTTGCCTTTTTTAATGGTCTTGTTGTTTGGACCCGCCTGCTTCTCTCTACTCGGTTGCCGAGGAGGGAGTGATCGTCGACGGAGCGGGTTACACGCTGCACGATACAGAATCGATCAAGGGCCACGACGAACAGAAAGTTGCGAAAGACCCCGTCTGCGATAGCAGCAAAAAACCAAAGATCGTGCGCGTGGAGCCGGACGAAGCCCAGCCGGGGCACACGATCACCATCAAGGGTGAGAACTTCGGAACGAAAGATTGTTTCCGCGGCGTGGCATTCAGCGCAGCCGGCCCCACCAAGATCGACTACAAGTTCGTGAGCGACACGACCGTCGAAGTGACAGTTCCCGATGTACAGCCCGGCATGTCATTCATTGATGTCGTCGCCGCCGGCGGCAATGCCCGCTCAAAAGCTTTTTTGGTGCAGGCCAAGTAGCAACTCGACAATAGTATCCCGCATCGTGTACGTTTCGAACGCATTACACCCTCTAGCCTGGAGTTGATTTCATGCAAACATTCCCCTGTCTAGGAACTGTCGCCGCCGTAGTCCTGATCGCAAGTCTTTCCGTGTCCCTGCCGGTTTCGGCAAACCCACCCACCAAGGAACGACTTCCCCTGATGCTCAGCGGATCCGGCTGCGGCAGCAAGGAAGCCGAGATGAACAACGTCTTGCAGGCCATTCCTGGGGTGGTCGGCGTCTACTTCAACCGCGTCCCTGACCATGTGCTCGTGGACATTACCCCCAGCACCGTGAAGTCGGCGGATGTGATCCACCGTGTCAACAATGCGGCCACATCGTGGCAATGCAAGGTTGAGCTCATGCAGTCCTGCATCACCGCCGACATGCCATCCGCATCGGCAGCCCCGCACCATAGCGAGTAGCGATGTCCCCTGTGCAATTGAGCTGTAGCTTTAGAGTGTGTTTCTCCTTAATGATCATGCCCCCTTATCCCGGCTGGACTGCCGACCTACTCTACGCCGAACACCGTCAGACCTACGTGTCCGCTTAGGAATTCTCCCAGGTTACAAGTTTTCTCGCCCAGCCTAGAGTTGCCTAGGACGGAAAGATTTTGAACTTTCCATCCTGATTTTCAGCTACTGAACCAACATAATGGAGGCGACGATGACCACACAGACCCATGATCGCGTACGAGAAAACACTGCACCGGAAATCAATCAACGATTGGATAACGCGGCAAAGAGACGGGTTGAGGAGTATACCAACCTCAGCGCGAGGGAGCTGACTCGCCGAATTGAAGAGCTCGACCGGGAATGGGACATCGAACGGGTGCTCGAACTGAACGCCTCAGCCCTCGCCTTTTCAGGTCTCTGTTTGAGCGTCACACGGAATAGGAAGTGGCTTCTCCTCCCCGGCCTGGTGCTGCCGTTTCTCTTTCAGCATGCGGTACAGGGTTGGTGTCCACCGCTCCCCCTGCTGCGCCGTCTGGGAGTGCGTAGCCGAAAGGAAATCGATCGGGAAAAATATACTTTGAAGGCGTTCCGGGGTGACTTTTCAAAATATGAGAGATGATTCGATCAGGACGATTCTGGAAATGGGATGCCTCAAGTTCTGACAAGCTTGGCGCAGCCCCTTGCTCTACGTTCAAAGAGCCGAGGGTGACATAGTACTAAGCAAGGCCGTTCGCTCGCGATGACTCGGATCAGCCATTGGCATAACGGATGGGTCGGTGCCTGCTGATCCAACAACAGCACATACGCAATTTCTGGTGGAAAACCAACAGCGAACCCTCTGCTTTCTAAGGCAAGTGTGCGTTTTCAAAAATTTCCGCATTCATACTTCTAGCTTTGGCCTGGCATACTGTCTGCACTTCAGGGTAACAGTGCGTGGAGAAAAGACAATGCCGGACTATACAAAACGCTGGATCGAGTTGAGACGCCGGGAACAGGAAGCGGATGGCACCTGGAGCTGTCACTATGTCATTTTTGAGTTTGGAACCAGAGCATGGAGATGCAAGAAAGGGTGTACTGACGGTACCTTCACCACGCCCGAAGAGGCGGAAGCCGCCGCGCTGACACAGGCGCAACAGATCGTCGATTCATTCCAACCCTCTGCCGCAGGTCTATAGAAACGCGATGCCTGATGGAATACTCCCAAAGCTGACGGCACTACCCGATCGCCTCTGCACCTGGTGCAAAGTTCCCATGAGAAAACGGCTGATCGGGAGCGAGCATTACGTTCACTACACTTGCCCGAAACGCATTTTCCAGCATACGAGCCGCCTGGGCCACAAGCGGTAAACAGTCTGCTGCTGCGGGAAGCAATCTGGTAAGACCGATTGACAAATGGGGAGCACTACACACTCCCCACACAACTCGGCAGCCACCTGACGTCGAGTTTGTCACCAACGCCAGGTGGCCGGGGAAACCTAACAGGTCCTCTGTTTTATCGGGAAGTTCATGGCCGAACTAGCTGATCCGATCGATAAAGGCTAAGTCTAATTGCTTCTTGCACACCAGAATGATGAGTGGTCACCATTGAACAACCCCTTGTTTCGACCATTCTTCCTATATCACTCTGAGCAAGCACCTTCTCATCGGATGTCTGCTGTGTGAGCCATCCTGACCGCAATTCGTTTTGCAGCTCAAGCTTCCACAACCCAAGGGAAGTACATTCTCCTGACAGAATTCTGAACGTTTTAGGAAGTTCGGTGTGCCATACTCCCCGACTACCATGAAGGCTGACGTCTGTAACGCGATAAAACCCAGTTGGAAGCTTCACCACGAAGGGACCGTCGAGAGGAAGGCGGCTCAGCAGAATATGTGTTCCGTCTGTTTCTTCTTGGATCCACCATTTCATGTACATCGGTCCCTCGAGACTGACAGAAAGATCTTTTTTATTCTGTGTCAGATGTATACCTCCAAATAGAATTCCATGCTTGTCATCGGTTGTCATGGCCTCTGAAGAAGAGACAGGTCTTACAACGGTCATACAACCAAGGGAAAAACTGGCACAAAGAAGAATGGCCACGAGAGTGATCGTACGTTGCAGCACTGGATAGTACATACCGTTCTCCTTCTGTAACATAGTGAGTGACTAATCATGAAACAATGATCGCTCAGAATTTCATTTAAACGCGTACCGTTTGTGGCACCAATCAGCCTATGCTTGCTAACCGGCCCATAGAGGTCGGCATCGAGCCACATACCGCCTGGATGCTATGGTGTAGAGAAAGCGTGAATTACTGAGAAGGAGGCCGAAAAACAGATGTGGACAATAGGGGTAGATGAAGCACCGAGCCAAACTCGGTGAAGGTGTGAAGAAGACGAGGCCTCTCCGGTTCAGGCGACGATGAAAGAGAGGAGAAGTCCTCGGAAAGAAGTTCCGATTCTGTGAGCATATCCGAATTCAACAGATCTACGAGAGTGAAGGGCGTCCCAAGCATCTGCGCGACTACGCAGAGACAAAGCACAGCTGCCAAGCATACTCCGCTACTTGCACCCCATGATAAGCGGGACATCTTTGAGTCAATCAAATTCATACTGGGAACTATAACACATGATCCAGACTCAGTCACGCGCGCTGTTTCTAGTGCAACTCTCTTCCAGCAATAGTTGCTGTCCGAGCAACAGTTGAGGATCAGCGGAGCGGTAATTCCTTCCAAAAGGTAACGGCATACAATCTGCAGAGTAAGCACAGCAGCACAAGGCGCAACCTAAACATTGAACTGCTGAACCCACATCTCCATGGAGGTAGAACATGGTTTCTTCGGCTATTGAACGAAACTCCACAAGACAGGAAAGTATTGCAATCGAATCGAACGTTCTACACGTTTTGGAACGACAAGGCGCAAAGACGCTGGACCAGCTTGAAAGTGAACTGATTCACATTGAAAGCGCACAACTATTATTCGCGATTGATCGCCTCAGTCGTTCAGGCAAGATCGCAATAGGTCCACCCAATAAAGGAGAGTATCTTGTCTGGCTGGTACCGGAGTTACCAGCTAATACGAGACAATTTAACCTGCTCTGAGGAGTATCTAGGTCTAAAAATGTTGAATGACAAACGGGTCGTGCGTCGAATCGGCCAAAAAGCCCTGACGTTCCGGTTTCCAGCCGTTATCGATGGGGAAGTGTCCTACGTTGGGCCAGAAGAGTTCTTAGGACAATGGCTCTTTCTTAGCTTCGTGCAGACTTTCGAAAAATCTGACAGTTTTGCTCTGGAATCGACAAGGCAAAGAACTAGCAAAACTGGGAGCAGCACTACTCATAGTCCCATCTGAAACTCAAATAGGTAACCGGAGGCCATCCGCAGCTTCCGGACACATGTACTTTTCAGTCGTGGAAGATCCACTCAGTCGATTACAGCGTCTCTATGGTGGATCGCTGACACAGTCAGCGGGACGGAGTCGGACATTCCTAGTTGACCCATCGGGATCTCTCCGATTTCATCTGATCCATAGCCTGACCGATCAAGGCATGAAAATCCTCACCGAAGTCCTCCTGGCTTATCACGACATGGACGCGGGATCCCGGTGCAACGTCTCCAGATTCGGGCATGATCCACGAAAACCTTTTGATGAAATCGAGATGGATCATTCAGGATGTTGCCGCCTATGATGTGCTTATTGAATCTGTACAGAGAACTGCGCTTGAACCCTATGTCTTGGATCGTACCTAAGATACCCCTAGTTTTGCGAAGAACAGCAGACATAGGCTTGCGCGGGCTCCCTGCCCTCCACCCGCCAATCTCGCGGGGTCTTGGATTCATCCGGGACCCTGCGAGCTCCAACCAGACTGATCGGTTCACCGCAAGTGACTTGACTCGTTCCCCTTCTCCACGAAGTTCATATGCCATCAGAGGAGTGGGGCTGTGGCAATCTCGATTCCACTTTTTCATGTCCAAGCATCCCGTACCGGATCAAGCGATCGCGCACGATATTTCGGCTGATGCCTAGCAGCCGAGCAGTGCGAACTTGATTCTGTTCACAATACGCGTATGCACTACGAATAACCGCTTCGTCGGTCAATCGATACAGATTCGCGGTACTCGTACCGTTATCAAACATCTGGTCCAGCACCGCTTCGAGCGGTGAGACAAGCGTTGCCGGCGACCTCCCTGATTCTTGCAGACGAGAAACCGGCAGACGCAGGTCTTCAGAACGTATGCTCGTTCCCGAGCAAACAAGGAGCGCATGGTGAATGGAATTTTCAAGCTCACGAATGTTGCCCGGCCACGGATATGACAGAAGGGCCTGCACGGCTTCCGGAGTAAGCTCTACTTTGGCATAGCCGAGTCGCGCCCCGTAAAGATTCAAAAAATGGCGAACCAGGGGCATGATATCTCCTGGACGTTCTCGTAACGGCGGTAAATCGACCGATGCCACTTTGAGTCTGTAGTAGAGGTCGCTTCGAAATCGACCGGCAGCTACCGCCTCATCAAGCTTCACATTTATCGCGGCGATCAATCGCGTATTGATCTTAATAGGACGTCGTGAACCGACACGGACAACTTCCCGCTCCTGGATTACGCGAAGTAATTTGGCCTGCAAGGGAAGAGGAAGATCTCCGATCTCATCCAGAAATAAGGATCCTCCGCGGGCAGCCTCAAACCATCCTGCTTTGTCGCTGACAGCCCCGGTAAACGACCCACGCTCATGGCCGAACAATTCGCTTTCCATGAGTGATTCGCTGATGGCGGCGCAATTGAACGCCACGAACGGGCCAGATCGACGTTCGCTCAATTCATGAAGATGGCGGGCGACCAACTCCTTGCCGGTACCGGTTTCGCCGATGATCAGCACGGTTGCATCGCTGGGAGCGATGCGTTCCACCTCCGCAAGGATGGCTTTGGACGACGGATCTTCAAAGACCAAGCAACTGGCACGCACGGAAAGGGCGAGCGCATGGGGATCGGAAGCCATGACAATCTGGCTCAGAGGATTCCAGGAAGAAGACTTTTGCATACGGCACTATGGGGCTAAATGCTCCACTGACCGACTCTTTCATCAATCGACTTGGGTTGGATGGTGGGCGACGTTCGCATTTGCGCCTGAACAACTTCGCTGCCCGCCGGGACGCTTTGCATCAGCCAGACGTTGCCGCCGATGACCGAGCCTCGGCCGATCGTGATGCGTCCGAGGCTCGTGGCCCCGGCATAGATGACGACGTCGTCCTCAACGATCGGGTGTCGGGGTTCTCCTTTGACGAGCACGCCATCCTCGCGTTCAGTGAAGCGCTTGGCGCCGAGGGTCACGGCCTGATAAAGACGGACGCGCCGGCCGATGACGGTGGTTTCGCCGATGACCACTCCGGTCCCGTGATCGATGAAAAAATGACTGCCGATCTCGGCGGCCGGATGAATATCAATGCCGGTCGAGGAATGAGCGATATCCGAGATCAAGCGAGCGATCAACGGCGCGCCCAGGCCATGCAAGGCGTGGGCGATGCGATAGTAGATGACGGCAGTCATGCCCGGATAGCAGAGCAGGATTTCCGAGGCGCTGGTGGCCGCCGGATCGCCTTGATAGGCAGCCTGTAAATCCGTGAAGAGCAAGGCCCGAATGGCTGGGAGCTGTCCCGCGAAGGCGCCTGTGATTTCTTCGGACCTGCGATCAAGGGGGAGTTGACCTGATTCGTCCGAACGGGAAGCGAACACTAATCCTTTTCGGACTTGATCCTGGACGAGAGGCAGGGTTTGGTTAAGAGTATGGCGGACGAAATAGTCGATATTGGTCTCGTTCAAATCCGCTCGGCCGTAGTGCGCCGGAAATAAGGCGGCGCACAGCCCTTCCACGATGCGGAGCAACCTGTTTCGGGAAGGCAATTCGTGAATGCGTCCGTGATGTCTGATGTTGTGCGTCAGCTCGCGCGAGGTGCGCAGCTCCGTTACGATCTGATCGAGACTCCAAGTGGACGCCGTGGTTTCTCCCTGTCGCATCATACTCATTCTCCATGAAACTCAGTGATGCCGCAGGTCATGCAGCGCCCGCACGAACACATCGATTTCGTCGCGCGTGTTATAGAACGCCAGCGACGGGCGGACAGTCCCTTCCAATCCGAATCGGCGTACAGTGGGTTGGGCGCAGTGGTGCCCGGACCTCACCGCAATGCCGTGCCGATCCAAATGCTTAGCCGACCTGCTCGTTCGGGTATGCCGTCCATGACGAACGAAAGCACACTGGCTTTGACAGCCGCCGTCCCGATGGGACGGAGCCCGCGAATCGATGCAAGCGCTTGCGTCCCATACTCCACCAGCTCGTGTTCATACGCGGCGATGGCCGGCATACCTATGGATGGAGAGGTAATCGATTGCGGCGCCAAGGCCGACAACTCCGGCAATATCCGGAGTGCCCGCTTCGAACTTGTGCGGAATCCCTTGATACGTCGTCTTTTCAAAGGTGACGTCTTTGATCATGTTGCCGCCCCCTTGATAGGGCGGCATCTTTTCCAGCAGCGCAGCTTTGCCGTACAGCACGCCGATGCCGGTAGGCCCGAAACTTTTATGTCCTGAAAATACGAAAAAGTCGCAGTCCATGACTTGCACGTTGATAGGGAGATGCGGCGCGGACTGCGCGCCGTCAACCAGGACCGGTATCCCTTGCGCGTGGGCCATCCCAATGATCGCCTCGACCGGATTGATCGTCCCCAAAGCGTTCGAGACCTGCGTCACCGCCACCAGTTTTGTGCGAGGGCCCAGCAGCGGAGCAAACTGCTCGAGGATCAATTCGCCGGCGTCATTGATCGGCGCGACCCTAAGCAGGGCTCCGGTCTGCTCGGCCAGAATCTGCCAGGGCACAATGTTCGCATGGTGTTCCATCGCGGTCAGAAGAATTTCATCTCCCGCGCCGATGTAAGTACGCCCATAAGTCTGAGCCACCAGGTTGACGGCTTCTGTCGTGCCGCGGACAAAGACGATTTCCTTGGTGTCGGCTGCGCCGATGAACTGCCGCACTTTTTCACGCCCACTCTCGTAGAGTTCCGTTGCGCGGGCAGCCAAGGTGTGGGCGGCGCGATGAATGTTGGAATTGTCATGGCTGTAGAATCGCGACGTGGCGTCGATGACGCTCCGCGGTTTCTGCGTAGTGGCGGCGTTGTCGAACCAGATGAGCGGGTGGCCGTGCACTCGTTGGTGAAGCACGGGAAAGTCCCGCCGGATCGCGTCCACATCGAGTATCGACAACGTTGGACCGGCCGAGAGCTCCTGGCCTTTGCAGCCGGTACCTGACCCACCTTCACGTAGGAAGTAGAACGCTGGAGAGGCGTCGACCGTATCGGCATACACCTCGCGCGTGCGGAAACTGCTGTTACAGCGCGGCTCCCCAAAGGGATAAACCTCGCTGGAATCTAGCGCATGTTCCCCCGATGGAAAACCGTGCTTTGCAGCCGACGGAGTTGGGGCAACAGTTTGTCCCGGATGGACTGGGGGGTGAAGGTCCGTCGTAGCCAATGGGTACCCGCCGGACAACCCTGGATTATTTGGCTTATCTGTGGGAAAAGTCGAGTGTGTAGTTGGAAGACCATGGAGATTGCCAGGGATGTTCTGCACGCTGTTTGGAACGCCGACGAGAGAACCTGGAACAATGGGAGTGTGGGACAATCTTTCCACAACGGAAGTGTCTGGAATGGACGTAGGCGATTGCCCCCCGCGCCCGGATTCGAAGTAGTACTCATTCGCCAACTTGGTAATCAACGCCGTATCGAACGGATCGTCGATTGGAGGAATCTGATCCTGTAACTGTTTGTCCATAACCTCAGCCTTTCGTATAGACATAGTTGTGATAGAAGTTGACAGATACATTGTCGAGGCGCGCGATGGCGTCTTCAGTCGATATAGCCACCGAAAAATACCGTGTCACGAGATGCGAGGCGATGCTGTGCTCATTCGTTCCCATGTAGCGAACAGACAGACCCGGTTCCAACTCACCCGCTACGCCCATTTTCTGAAGGCCGACCACGCCCTGATGTGTCTCTCCCACGCGTAGTAGCAAGATGCTGGTCTTGCCCGCCTTATCGACTTCGAGTTTATTGCTCGGGATCAGCAGAATGCCGCGCCACGTAATGAAAGGTGACCCGAAGAGATGCACCGTGGGAGGCGGCACGCCGCGCCTGGTCGCTTCGCGCCCGAAGGCGGCGATAGCTTTGGGATGGGCCAGAAAGAACGCTGGTTTCTTCCAGACCAGGGTCAACAACTCGTCTAGATCATCCGGCGTGGGGGTGCCTTTTCTTGTCGCAATGCGCTGCTCCGGCACCACCTCTTTGAGTAGCCCGAATCCAGGATGGTTGAGGATTTCCCATTCTTCTTGCTCTTTCACGGCTTCAACCGTCAAGCGCACTTGTTCCCGCAGTTGATCAATACGGTTGCTGTAGAGGTCGGTGACGCGCGTATGCGTATGAACAACGGTTTGGATGGTGCTCAAATGGTATTCTCGAGGATGAACCTCATAATCCACATATGTCGTGGGCAGCTTGGGCTCGTCTTTGTCGACCGTTAATAGGTCCACCTTTAATTCACCAAACTCGTTGGCTGGTTGCCCTTTCGGAGCTTTTGCCACGCGGTTCAGTCAATAAACTCCGCCGTCGACGTCGACCCAAGGCAACAGTTTATGAAGCCAACGTGGAGTGATTTGGACCATCCGCGGGGCAGTAACCGTGGCCGTTGCAAGATTACGCGCCGCCTGGGCGCTCAAGCTAGCTCTCGCGTCGTTTGGACTCATCGTTTTATCCTTTCTGCAGTGAGCGGGTATGATACCCGCGGGTGTGTAAGTTTATTGATCTGTTCGCCGGCAATTCCATGGTGGTCGTCCGCCATCAACTCGCAGTGAAATACTTTTCCATGCTGATATATCGCTCGCCGGTATCACAGATCACCGTGACGACCGTCTTCCCAGGACCTAATTCGGCAGCCACCCGTTGAGCCGCCGCTACATTCGCGCCGGAAGAAATTCCTCCGAGCAAGCCCTCCTGTCTCGCCAAGAGTTTGGCGGTGCGATAGGCCTCGTCGTCCGTGATCGCAATCACCTGGTCAAGGATCTTCTGATTCAGGACGGCCGGCACGAATCCCGCTCCAATGCCCTGAATCTTGTGAGGGCCGGGAGTGCCGCCGGAAAGAACCGGCGAGGCGCTCGGTTCTACAGCAATGATGCGAACCGCCGGGTTATGCTCCTTGAACAGTTCGCCGCAACCCGTGATCGTACCCCCGGTGCCGACACCGGCGACGAACGCGTCAATCCGACCGTCCAGCGCATTCCAAATTTCCGAAGCCGTCGTTCTCCGATGCATTGCAGGATTTGCCGGGTTCGAGAACTGATCCGGGTTGAAGTACGACGGGTTTCCGCTCACGATACGGTCCGCTTCCCTAATCGAACCCGGCATACCCTCCCAACCGGCAGTGAGTACTAGCTCCGCTCCATAAGAAGACAAGAGACTGACTCGTTCCAAACTCATGGTTTCGGGCATGACAAGGATCAATTTGTATCCGCGCACGGCTGCGATGAGCGCCAGGCCGATGCCGGTGTTCCCGCTGGTGGGCTCGACGATCGTAGCGCCTGGTTTCAGCCGACCGCTCCGCTCAGCCTCATTGATCATGTTGAGGCAAATTCTGTCTTTGACACTTCCGCCGGGGTTGGCGTATTCCACCTTCGCATAGATCGTCGCCCCACCTTTCGGCGAGAGCCGGTTCAGCCTAATCAGCGGGGTATTCCCGATCAATTCCGTAACATCACTATATCGGCGAACGGTCATCGACCGCCTCCCATGTAAAATAGGAACTCGACACGATCTCCCTCCTTGAGCGGCGTGCCGGCCAACCGATCCCGTTCGATCTGCATATCGTTTAATTCCACGGCAACCATCTGAGGTTCAATCCGCTTGGCGCTTAGAAGATCCAAGAGAACTGCCGACTGAATGTCTTCTGGTTTTCCATTGACCGTTATTGTCATAACGAGCGTTCTTTCCTGTTTCCACAGTGCTAGATAAACAACGTGGTTTCTGCGCCGGCGGTCAATGTCAGAATGGCCGGCAATCCCATGACCGCATCCACCCGTGTCGTGACCGCTTGCTCTTCCACGCCCATATACTCCAGACCCGCACTGCAAGCGATCAACCGGAACTGACCTACGAGCTTGGCTTCCTCGAACATCTCCGAAATCTTGGGAACCCTTTTTTCCTTCAACAGACGTGCAACATCGCCTGCGGCGGAAGCATATTCCGGCGGAAAATCCACCTCGTCGATCCTTCGCTCTGCAAGCTTCTTGATTGTCCAGAAGAGCAGCACGACGATGACGTCTTTTCCCATTGCGGCAGCCGTCATGCCGAGCGTCGCGACCTGATGGAGCTTGTCATAGGTGGCATTATGGGCGAAGAGAACGAAACGAGGTTTCTGTGTCATTGGTGATCCTTCACGTAGGACTCGATGATCCCCGGAGCACGACAACTCTTCTTGCTTAACTCGACACCATTGTTCTACCCTTTCCCGGTGTTTGTAGTTGTCGTTCCAGGAACAGGATGCGGGAACGGGGACACCTGCAAGTGCTTCGGATAGAGAAAGACCATATCGCCTAGTTGAAGTTTGAATTCACGTTAGCGCTTCTTGATGTGTTCTTCTTTGGGGATCGACTCATGGGACGGCCTCACTTATTACGTCATTGAATGTGTACACTTGGAAACTTGCCTGGAAACTGCTTCTCCAGCGCTGTCGTCAGCGTATCGGCAATAACATAGACATGTTGCTGCATCACCTGCCACGTTTCTGCCTCGTGACCATAATCTTCCTCGTGCAACTCGTTGATGAGTTCAACATGGTCAGCCCCATGAGCAGCGAACAGATCTCGGACAGTGTTCTTCGAAAGATAGCGATTGACCCCATTGAAGAATGCGGCGATCTCGTCGGTATTCGAGGCATAGTCAGCCAGGGCGGCATCCTGCCGGCTTTTATTTCCGGCAACGGTGGCCTCGGAATAAGCTTTGATCGCGCCATACTGCTTGACCAGTAAGTTATAGAGCTGCTCAGTCGCCGCTTCGCCGTAGAACGGCGTAAACACTTTCGCAATCTGTTTTGCGTTGGCCAGTACTGCCTTCTCGGCAAAATCCAGCGCTTTGCGATTGTTCGTCGTATGGTCCAAGACGACATTCCGAATCCAAAAGTTGTGTCCTGACCACAGGTCATGCATGACGGCCTTCGTGTCTGCCACACCGAGAGGACTTACGCCTGCCCCCGAGCGCTCTTCGTGTGCACAGCCTCCTAGGCCGACGACCGCGAAAACGAGAACTGCAATGACCCGATGCATCGGACTCATAATAACCTCCATGTATGTGCAATGAGAGGAAGCGTCGCTCCCTGTGTTATCCTTCGACCGGTATCGCATGTAACAACTGTGACCTCTGAACTTTCGTAGTGGCATGGAGCCATTCATGATCTTGGTCGACATACGCAGGCAGAGTAATGTCGGAAGTACTTTGGCAGTACGGTCCTGCCTGAATGTCTGCCTGCGGGGTGATCAGCACCGCTTCACTAAGTTGGACCCGGCACTTTGAATACCTGCAATTGCCTTGGGTGCACGAAGACCACATCACCTTGCTGTAGCTTTAACTCACGATAGCGTTCCTTCGTCAGTTCAACGGCGATGATTTCAGACGACTCTTTCGACGCAAGCTCCACCTGAACTCGCGCCCCGGCTGTAATGATAAACTTTACCGTTGCTTCGAGTTGTGTCGCTGTCGTCCGACTCAAGCTCAGCTCCAAATCGTGAGGCCGCACGAACGTCACTTCACGATGGTCGGAATCATCTGCATCGGCATACGCTCGTTCATCGGCTTCTTTGTCCTCGTGTCGGTCATGTGAAATGCGCCCGTGAAACACATTGACATCGCCGAGGAATTGATACACGAACGGAGTCGCCGGATTTTCATAGACTTCATCCGGCGTCCCGACCTGCTCGATATTCCCCTGATGCATCACGACGACACGATGAGCCGCTTCGAGAGCTTCCTCTTGGTCGTGGGTGACCAAGATGCTCGTAATATGCAACTCGTCATGAAGCCGCCGGAGCCACCGGCGAAGCTCTTTGCGAACCTTGGCATCCAAGGCTCCAAACGGTTCATCCAAGAGAAGCAGTTTCGGTTCCACGGCCAGCGCTCTGGCCAACGCGACGCGTTGTCGCTGCCCGCCCGACAGTTGGCTGGGATAACGATCGGCCATCGCCTGCAACTGTACGAGTGTCAGCAATTCACGGACCTTCTCCTGTATGCGAGCTGCAGAAGGGCGTTGTGCCCGGGGAAGCACGTTCAGCCCAAACGCAACATTCTCCGCTACGGTCATATGCCGGAACAGCGCATAATGTTGGAAGACGAACCCCACCCGGCGTTCGGTAATCCGCTGATCGGTCACTTCTGCACCGTGCAGAAAGATGCGCCCCTGATCCGGTCGTTCCAATCCAGCGAGAATTCTCAGCAATGTCGTCTTGCCGCAACCCGACGGGCCAAGGAGTGCGACGAGTTCCCCCGCCCCAACCTGCAAGTTGACATCGTTCAATACGGTGAACGTTCCGAACCGTTTGGTGACATGTTCGACGTGGATGCTCATGATGACTCCTGGCAAATAAAGCCTTTTTTCACTTACCGCTGGCTCTTGGCCGAGACGGTTTTTCGTTCGATCAGCGCCTTCGCCGAGAGCGTCACGATCGCCAGCAAGGTTAGGAGCGAGGCAACACCAAATGCTGACGAGGCGTTATATTCGTTGTACAAAATCTCGACATGCAGCGGCATCGTATTCGTCAATCCTCGGATATGTCCGGAGACCACGGAAACCGCGCCAAACTCCCCCATCGCACGTGCATTGCAGAGGATCACTCCGTAGAGGAGACTCCATTTGATATTCGGCAAGGTCACACGCGTAAACATTTGCCAGCCCGAGGCTCCCAGCGTGATCGCTGCCTCTTCTTCCTCTCGCCCTTGCGATTGCATCAGAGGAATGAGCTCGCGTGCTACAAATGGGACAGTGACGAAGATTGTCGCGAGCACGATGCCGGGCAACGCAAAGATCATCTTGATGTCATGTTCTGCCAGCCATGGACCTAACCAGCCTTGAGCTCCGAAAAGCAGGACATAGATCAACCCGGAGATCACCGGAGAGACGGCCAACGGCATATCAATCAGGGTAATGAGAGCCTGTTTGCCGACAAACTCGAATTTGGCAATCGCCCAGGCTGCGGCCACGCCGAACAGGGCGTTCAGCGGTACAGCGATAGCCGCAACCAGGAGAGTCAGGCGAATAGCTGCAAGCGCATCTTCATTAAGAAAGGAATCGATGTAGCTTGAGAGTCCGTGCTTAAACGCCTCGGTAAAGATGGCGGCGAGCGGAACAAACAGAAAGAGTGTTAAGTACGAGAATGCGGAGAAAATAAGCAGCCGGCGTACAAATGGGCTTTCCGTCGTGAGCGAATCTTTCCACTCTGCATCTCTATCGGCGGCAACAGTGACGGTAGTCATAGATTCCTATTGATTCATGTGGCGAGTACTGCTCCACCACTGAAGAAGGTTGATCGCCAAGGCCAAGACGAACGAGACCACCAGCATCACAACGCCCAGTGCAGTGGCTCCCGCGTAATCGTACTGCTCCAACTTGGTCATGATCAGTAACGGAGTGATCTCCGACTTGAGCGGCATATTGCCGGCGATGAAAATAACTGAGCCATATTCTCCGACTGCGCGCGCTAATGCCATTGCGATTCCAGTCAGGAGGGCCGGCCACAGTTCTGGCACGATGACTGCCCGAAAGGTTTGCCATCGATTAGCTCCCAGCGTGGTGGCAGCCTCTTCGACTTCTTTATCCAAGTCCTGTAGCACCGGCTGCACGGTACGGACGACGAACGGCAGTCCGATGAAAGTCAACGCAACAAGCACACCTAACGGGGTAAACGCGACTTTGATACCTAACGGTTCCAGATAACGCCCGATCCATCCATTCGACGCATAGATTGCAGTCAATGTAATGCCGGCGACCGCAGTCGGTAGAGCAAAGGGAAGGTCGACGAGCGCATCAACGAGCGAACGGCCAGGAAAGCGGTACCGAACCAACACCCACGCGATGATCGATCCAAAAATCCCGTTGATGAGCGCCCCTACCAGTGAAGCGCCAAAAGTCAGTCGGTAGGAGGCAACCGCCCGTGGGTTAGTGACAATGTTCCAAAACTGTTCCCACGACAAGCTACTGGTCTTCACAAAGAGTCCGCTGAGTGGAATCAACACGATGAGACTGAAATAAAAAACGGTAAACCCCAGAGTCAGGCCGAATCCGGGAAGCACACTGGGCTGTTTCAATATGAGGTTCATTCGATCTTTACCCTGTCACACTGTGAAATGCTTCTGTACGCGCTGCGCTGTTATTCCTCGCCATCCGCGCTATCACCGTAAGAGCAGTTCGATCGGCGAACAAAAATCTTTCCGAAGATTTTTTCACGATTCGACGACCTATTTGGCGTTTTTTCTCCGAATGCTTCCTGGACTGTATACCGTAGCGCAATGCGGCGTGAGCCAGTAAACGCGTCGAGTCAAGCAGCGGAAGAGCTGTTTGATGCCCAGACATGAGCAGAGGCAGTTCTGTACATGCGAGAATCACCGCCTCCGTCCCCTTCAGAGCCATGTCCGCAACAATCTTCTGCATAAACACTCGAGATTGGCTTGTAAACAGCCCTGCGACCAGCTCGTTCCGAATAATATGCTGGATTCGAATTCGGTCATCTTTCTCCGGAACCACTGCTTCGATGCTTGATTGTTTCAGTTTCTCGGTATAGACCGCTCCTTCCATGACTGTCTGAGTGCCGAGAATCCCCACCCGATGCCATTGATGCTCAACCACTTCCTCCACTACGGGTTTCGCGATATGAAGCCACGGAATGGAACATTCAACTAGGCTGAACGCCCTGTGCAAAGTATTGTTCGGACAAATAATAAAATCAGCACCGGCTTGTTCCAGCTTGGCTGCCGATTGAGACATGAGAGCAGCTACTCGTTCCCAATCACTCCGATCAATCAGATCGAGATACCAATGAAGTGGGAACGAATGAAGCGTGACTTCGGGATGCGCATATCGTCGCCCCGTCACCCGCTCCGCTTCCAAACATAGGGTCCGGTAACAGAGGGCCGCCCCCTCAGCCGTTCCGGCGACGATCCCGACGTGCGGAACTCTATGGGCAAGGTTATCCATTGACGGCAAGCTCCCGATATCGGCGAGAATCAAAACAAGCAGAGTTAGAATAAGAATCGACATCCATCTGTCGGCTTCGTTTCAAAAAGTACACAGGAAGCCCGCGGCGCGACGCTTCACTGCGTACTCTCCTTGCCAACGTATGACTTACCCGGTCCAGCACCACGACGACCGCATCGGTGGCTTTGGGGATCGACCGCACCAGATCACGATGCTTGCGCCCAGTCCAATGATCCACGCGGCTCGTTCCCATGGACCATTGCCGAAAAACCTCGATAGAGTCACCACCGACTATGAGAATGTTCATGGCATCTCCTGACCGTCACTCCTCGGCTCCGCGCTGCGCAAGCTTCGATGAGACGAGCTATTTCGGCTTGTAAATTTCATCGAACACTCCGCCATCCGCAAAATGCGTTTGCTGTGCTTTTTGCCATCCTCCAAAAACATCATTGATCGAAAATAAACTTACTTTGGAGAACTGATTGGCATACTTAGCCAAGACCGCTTCCGAACGAGGACGATAAAAGTGCTTAGCTGCAATCTCCTGGGCCTCATCTGAATAGAGGTATTGCAAGTAAGCCTGCGCGACAGCTTCGGTGCTTCTTCTCTTGGCCACCGAGTCAACGAGCGATACAGTAGGTTCTGCTAGAATACTGATCGATGGGGTCACGATCTCGAACTTTCCCGCGCCAATTTCCTTGAGCGCGAGATACGCCTCATTTTCCCATCCCACTAGCACGTCCCCGATTCCTCGCTCAACAAAGGTCGTAGTGGCGCCTCGCGCACCGGTATCGAACACCGGCACATTGGCGTAGAACTTCGCAATAAAATCCTTGGCTTTCGATTCATCGTTGCCGTATTTCTTCAATGCATAGCCCCAGGCCGAGAGATACGCCCATCGGGCTGCTCCCGAGGTCTTGGGATTCGCGGGAATAATCGCCACTCCTGGCTTCACGAGGTCGTCCCAATCCTTAATGCCTTTAGGATTTCCCTTGCGGACCAGAAATACGATCGTCGAGGTATAGGGAGCGCTGTTGTGTGGAAGGCGAGTCTGCCAGTTGCGGGGAATCGACTTGGCTTTTTCGGAGATGGCATCGATATCATACGCCAAGGCCAGCGTGACGACGTCCGCATCGAGGCCATCGATTACCGCGCGCGCCTGCTTGCCCGAACCTCCATGCGATTGTTTGACGACAACGGTTTGGCCTTTTTCTTTCTGCCAATACTTTGCAAAGGCCGCATTATATTCCTGATACAGTTCCCGCGTCGGATCATACGACACATTCAACAACGTAATGTCCTCAGCATGCAGCGGCAAGCGGGTTTGCCGCGATGAGCAACTGCACCCAGATGCAATAAATATTTTTCGAAGAGTCTTCATCTTCTCATCCTTTCTTTCATATCTGATTTGGTGATTATTCTGGCCATCAAAATGCAAGCTGTAAACGTGTAAACAACGCTCGTTCGTCCGGACGATCTTGGACATTGGTTCCGGCTGCATTGATCGGAAGAATACCGTCACCTGCACCACCGGTAAATTTCGTCTCTGTATAGTTGAGAGCCACTCTCGTATTTTGATTCAGGTACCAGTTCACACCGACCGCCCAGGACCGGGCGCGTTTCGCGCTTTCCGAAAGATTCGCATAACCACCGGTAAATGCGGTGCCTGCAGGGTTCTTGAACGTGTCTTCATCCAAAGTCATTTCGTTGTACCGCCCAACGACCTCCCAGGCCCCCCAACCTTTTCCAAAATCAAAATTCTGCCTGGGCTTGACTCCTTTAAATGATGCCCTCTCACCCGTTAGGAGATACGACACTGTGACGTGCCATGCCTGATGATGCAGTGTCTTGCCGGTGTTCGGAATGAAGGTCGTATTGGATCCGGCCCCCCCCGCAGGAGGCGAACCACCCGTTGTCAAACTCACGTCTTGAATGACTTGTGCATATTCACTGATGACTCCCAACGATCCGATGTAGTAGTAGGCTTGAGGTGACACGCGAATGCGGTTTCCATCAGCAACCGCCGCTCCGCTATACCGGAAGAATGTATTTTGGCTGTCTGAAAGATAGCTAGGCAGGCCATTTCTTGTGGCATCAGCCGCCGACGTATCGGTAAAGTTCAGGTTTCTCTCGCCGCGCACATCGGTGTATGTGGCCGCCGCCCCGATACCGAGACCGTTCAACACCGAATCGTCATTCACGAATGGTGTCGCGAACAGCCGCCCGGTGAATTCTTTGCGCCCATCGAACTCTGGGCCAGTACTGATATTGCCTCCATCGCTGACCCCGTTCACCACGCCAAAGGCATAATTCAATCTGTCTTGAAGCAGATCGCCATGCACCGCGATGCCCAAATCACGATTCGGCAGAATGGCATTCGTCACATAACTTCTTTCGATGAGTTTGATGTCGGACGCGCTTTGCAATCGCTCCAATCCGACAAAGGGTTTGAATTTACCGATACGAACCTTAAATGCCGGATCGAACCGGGCATCGATATAGGCATCGACCACTGTTGCGGTGCCTTGGGCGAAATCAGGGGTGAAGCGGAAATCATACTTTCCGAACAAGGTGCCTTCAATGGTCGGACGAACACGGCGCAAATACCAAGAATCACTGGCGTCATGAAATCCGTTGGCATCGAGGTCACCGGCGCGTTGATCGGTGCGGTTGCGGATATCGTTCGCCCCTTCAAACATAAGCCGATGGTCGAGTTGTATGATGCCGCGGAACCTAATGCTGTTGCTCCCATCGGCAGATTCCAACGAAAATCCCGAATTACCAAACTTCACGACCGGTGTCGCTTTCTTTGCAGTATCTGCTGCTTCTAGCTCCAATTCGCGTTTCCGCTTTAGAATGTTGATTTCCTGATCCAATTCCTCAAATCGCTGTTCGATGGACTTTTGGCTCGGTCCCGCTTCCTCTTGTGCGTTCGCCTGCGCTCCCAATCCGAGGGTGATACTCGTGAATACCATGACCCCCCCGAACAACCATGACTTTCTCATCTGAGAATCTCCTCATGTGGGGAACCTCCGGGTGTCCGGTCAATCCACCGATTAAAACATTCAATGCTCGAGCGTCGGCTTCCAGTTGTGTGGATGGCCGATCAGCCGTGCGATCTCTCTTTCTATAAACAGCGTCGATTAGTCATTGTTGGATCATCAGACTAGGGACGATCAAAGCGCGTCTTTTCTTTTCGCTCGATCTGCACCACTCGTGAGTCGTGAATGATGATTTCGACAGACCCGAAACGAATCCCTTTCAACGCGAGCCGGATTGCCTGCTCGACCGTTTGATCGGAGTACGGGCTCGCTGTGGGTTGATCCAATTTCGACATTCCCTTCAACTCTTCTTACGCCCTGTTAAGGCGGTACGCCTCTTACGTCAGAACAATCTTTACATTACCGATCTGAATAATCGTATGAACTTTATACTTAAACTATAGTTTCTTTGTCAACAAAGAAAATTATCAAATATATGTTCTTATGCTGCTATGCTTTCGTATCAAATCTAACTTCAATGTTTTTAGCCAAAACAGGTACATGCTAGTAAATTATTATTGACATGTGACAACTATACTTGCTATACACCGGCGCCATGCGGACCAAGCAGCATGAAAACATTGCTCAGTTTTCCAATCATCTCAAGTCCCTTCGCACTCAAAAAGGCTTCTCTCAGGGTGAACTCGCCGGCCGAGCAGGCATTACGCGGCAAGCCGTGTCTTCCATTGAATCAAATCTATACTTGCCGACGACAGCCGTCGCCCTGCGGTTAGCCTCTGTGCTGGCTTGCCGCGTCGAGGATCTGTTCAGCCTTGCTCAGACGGAAGACATCATTGAAGGCACCCTCATCGGCCGGCTCCCTCAAGCTGAGAACGCAGACTCAATCAATCCGCGTCAAAGTTTCAACGATTGGAAAGCGGACGATCGTGCGGCCTGTCACCGACTTAGGAGAACAACTTTCCTTCGCAGTGCCTGCCGACGGATATATCTCCGACACGTACGGCAAGCCATCACGCGCGACAGTTCGCGTAAAGCTCTCGCGCGATCGGGAAGCGATCCTGCAAGAAATCTCCGTGGCCGGATGCGACCCGGCGATTTTTCTGGCCGGTGAACATTTGCGACGACAAAAAGATCAGACGACGGTCGTTGGTTGGCCGATGGGAAGCATGGCGGCGCTACAGGCGTTGCAGCGCGGCGAAGTGCATGTCGCCGGATTGCATCTATTTGATCCGACCACCGGCGAATCGAATATGCCGTTTCTCAGGCGATCACTGAAGGGATCCGGTTACGAGGTTGTGACTTTTGCGACTTGGGAAGAAGGATTCATGGTTCGCCGCGGCAATCCGTTGTCTATTCGGACTGCCGCTGACCTAGCTGAACCCACGGTCACGTTGATCAATCGAGAAGAAGGCTCTGGGGCAAGACTGTTGCTCGATCAACGATTACGAGCATCTGAAATAGAACCGACGCACGTTCAAGGGTACGACCGTATCGTGTCCTCTCATCTTGAAGTGGCTCGAGCCATCGCGGAACGCCAGGCTGATGTCGGAATCGGAATTCGATCCGCCGCGCAATTCTTTGGACTCGACTTCGTCCCACTACAAACCGCGCGTTACGATCTTGTGATCCCCAAGCCCTACTTGCAGTCCCATCCGACGTTGGCCCACTTGTTTGAGACCATCGTGAGCCGACCATTTCGACACGAGATCGAAGCCTTGGGAGGATACGACACCAGCGAAACAGGGAAAGTCCATGTGCTGCGGGTCGCCTGATTACTTTCTCGCCAGGTTAACAACACGCTTTCACAACAACCGCCGGAACAAGAGGAGAATCTATGTCGAAGAGATCGTTATGGTGGGTCTTGCTCACTGTGCCGCTCCTTCTGTTGGGAACGAGCACGGCGAAGGCCGTCGAGTACGGGGAACTGGTACAGAAAAACGGGAAATGGGAATTCAAGGAGACGGAAGATCCGGTGCTCAAGCTCATGCACGACAAGCACGTGATTACCGATGAGGGTTATCACAAAGCCATGGATCAAACCGGGAAAAATTGGATTGAACCAGCCGATGCGGTGCTCAATCAACGGCGTGATATCGAGTGGCTTCATTATGAAAAATCCCTGCTCCGCCTGCCGGACTGGCTGGATCTCGGCCTCGAAAACCGGACCAGATTTGAATCATACGACCATCCCTGGCGATCTAACCAAGTTGCAGGAAACGGAGGAACCGATGCCCAGGTAGCCCTCCGATCCAGGGTGCGCGTAGGATTGGGGGGCAATGGTCCCTTCCGGTTGCTCTTTGAAGGGCAGGATTCACGGGCCTTTTTGAACAATGATCCTGGGGATTTCAGGAATACCACGACGGTCGACGAATTTGACGTCATTCAGCTAGTCGGGTCAGTGACCATAAAGAATGTCTTGGGGACCGGATTGCGAACAGACCTGCATTTCGGTCGCATGACACTGGATTTTGGGAAGCGCCGGTACGTCGCCAGAAATGACTTCCGAAATACCACGAATGCGTTCGATGGAGTCCATTGGCAAATTGGCCAAGACAAAACCTGGCGGGTTAGAGCCTTCTTGACGGAATCGGTCTTTCGGGATGATGTGAGGTTTGACGAGCCGAGTATAAGGAGTGTGTTCTGGGGGACCTACGCGGAGAGCGCGCACTTTCCCTGGCTCAACGTGAATGCGTTTTATTTTGGACTCAACGATCAGCAGCCTACAAATAAGAGTCTTCACCGTACATTTAATACGTTCGGCGCTCGCCTCTTCAAGAATCCCGGGGTCAACGAATTCGATTATGAAATCGAGGGGGCCGTTCAAACGGGAATGTTAGGCACGGTCGATCATTTTGCCTATAACCCAAACGTTGAAGTTGGGTACACGTTTAATTTGCCGTGGACGCCTCGGTTTCTGGCGCAGTATACCTACGCCAGCGGCACGCAAACCCCGGGTGGAGGCGAGAGCGGCACGTTTGATCCTCTGTTCGGTGCCCGGCGATTTGATTTGAATCCCACGGGGATTTGGGGACCTTTTTTTCGGTCCAATATCAACTCTCCCGGTTGGAGGCTGATCCTCACACCTGACGAAAATTTGATTTTCACCCTCAAGCACCGGTTCTGGTATCTGGCGGAAGCCACCGCAGCATATTCGGGCGGCCTCCTCCAAGATACCACAGGTGCGTCAGGAAACTTTCTGGGGCAGGATGTGGAACTCCGTGCGCAATGGGCTCCAATATGGGGTATGCGACAAAACTTGGACTTTGATTTTGGGTATGTCCATTGGTTCAAAGGTTCCTATTTTGATAGCCCCGCCATCATCGCCCAAATGCCTCCCGGTGGAAACAAAGATAGCGATTATTTCTATGCTTCGATTCGAGTCCGGATCTAGAAAGGATTGACCATGAAACAGAGATTTTTTACATGGTGTTTGTTTGTCATAGTCACGCTGGCGGTCACACCGGCTTTTGCCGAGCAAGCGTTAGTGGCCGTAGCCGCCAATTTTGTTCCGCCGTTCCGTGAAATCGCGATCGGAGTTTGAAAAATCGACCAGCCATCAGCTTCAGGTCTCTGGAGGGTCCTCCGGCAATTTCTATTCGCAAATCAAGAACGGCGCGCCATTCGATGTGTTCTTTTCTGCCGATATGGAACGCCCCAAACTGTTGGAAGACGAGGGGTTTGGCGTCAAGGATTCTCGATTTACCTATGCCATCGGCCGTCTCGTGCTGTGGAGTCCAAATGCCGACCTGGTGAAGGGAGAAGAGACGTTGCGTTCCAAGAAATTTAAGCGCCTGGCCATGGCGAGCCCCAAGACCGCGCCATACGGCGTCGCAGCGATGCAAGCGATGCAAAAGCTTGAGATCTGGGAGAGCTTACAGCCCACGATTGTCATGGGGGAGAGTCTCGGCCAGACGATGGGATTCATTGAGTCTGGCAATGCTCAGTTGGGTTTCGTGGCTTTATCACAGGTCCTTGATCCGAAGATTAAGGGACAGGGAAGCCGCTGGGATGTCCCCACCAATCTGCACGAACCCATTCAACAGGATGTGATCTTACTAACGAAGGGAAAGGACAACCCCGCGGCAAAAGCCCTCATGGAGTTCATGAGTGGTCCGCAAGCCAAGGCCATCATCGAACGCTATGGGTATGAGCTGAAGTAGCGAGGACGCATGAGAGCATTGACCGACATGCATCTGAGCGCGCTGTGGGTCAGCGTGCGCCTCGCAACGGTGACCGTAATCGTGCTGCTGATTGTGGGCACGCCCATCGCCTGGTGGCTGGCGCATACCAGATCCCGATTGAGACCCATCGTGGAAGCCGCGGTCGCGCTCCCGATCGTGCTTCCTCCTACCGTACTGGGATTCTACATCCTCATCACGTTAGGTCCGTACGGACCGCTCGGTCGTTTTGCAAATCTCTCCCTAGCATTCACCTTCACCGGCCTGGTGATCGCGTCGGTCTTCTATTCCATGCCGTTCGTGATACAGCCTCTGCAAGGCGCCTTTGAAGCCGTCGGCAAGGCTCCGCTGGAAGCGGCCTGGTCACTCCGCGCTTCAAAGTGGGACGCGTTTCTCACGGTCATCTCCCCAATCGCCCTGCGAGGCTATATCAGTGCGATCGTGCTTGGGTTTGCGCATACGATGGGCGAGTTTGGGGTGGTACTCATGGTCGGAGGATCGATCCCGGGACAAACGCGTGTGCTCTCCACGACCATCTTTGAGCATGTGGAAGTCATGGAATACGATCAGGCGCATGCCGATCTCCGCCTTCATGCTGATCTTTTCGTTTCTCGGTGTTGTTGGCGGTGTATATCGCGAACCGCCGATTTCCCATCCATGTGTCATGAGCCGACTGGTTGCACGCTTTCATCTGCGCTATCCGACTTTTCAGCTGAGCATCGATATGGACGTGCCGGCCTCGGGAATCACCGTGCTCTTCGGCCCTTCAGGCTCCGGAAAGACCACGCTGTTGCGATGCTTGGCTGGACTGGAGCGCTCATCCGACGGATTCATGCAGTTCGGCAACGATGTCTGGCAGAACGAAAAGATCGGTCTCTGCCTGCCGCTCTATAAACGTCCAATCGGATATGTCTTCCAAGAACCTCGCTTGTTTCCCCACTACAACGTACGTTCGAATCTTCTGTACGGGTACAAACGCATCCCCTTAGAAGAACGCCGCCTCGCCATCGAACAGGTGGTCGATATTCTGGGAATCGGCCATCTTCTCGATCGGCACATTCATAAGTTATCCGGCGGCGAGCAACAGCGGGTGGCGATCGGCAGAGCGCTCCTGACAAGTCCCAAGACTGTTGCTGTTAGATGAGCCTCTCGCTTCTCTCGATATCCAACGAAAGCAAGAACTCGTTCCATTCATTAACCGGCTGCACAAAGAACTCCGCATCCCGGTGATGTATGTCAGCCATGCGATCAATGAAATCCTCCAACTTGCAGACCGTGTCGTCCACATCAAGGAAGGACAGGTCGTCGGGATCGGCGCGCTCAATGAGATGATGACCTCCCAGCAGCTTCGCCGGAGTTTTGGATCACTCCGAGTCGGCGCGGTGTTGGACACTCGCGTGGCAAATCACGAGCCGGAGTATGGACTCACACGATTGGAATTCAAGAACCAATTCCTGTTTGTCTCACTTCAGCAGGTCCCCGTGGGGGAATCCGTACGCGTCCATATCCTTGCGAGCGATGTCAGCCTGGTCGTCGGCCGGCCAGATTGCCCGACGAGTGTGCTGAACATTCTTGAAGCGACGATTGCTGAGATCCAGGAAATAAATGAGTCCTCGGTGGACGTGCTGTTGGACGTCGGGGCTCCGCTCGTCGCCACCATCACCAGGAAATCGCTCGTGAAGCTTGGTCTGAAACCGGGACAGCGAGTCTTCGCGCATATCAAAGCCGTGGCGCTAAATAAAGAGTTGGTGGAATAGATGGAGTTTCCCTATGGCACACCCCTATTTCGTTACCAGAAACGTCTGGGGAAATAGTCCGACTTCCAGACAAAAGCCTCAGTCGGATAGTTGGGTCGTCAACTGTGTTGAAGGACTGATTCGATCTCAGCATGTCGGTTTGACTCGAAGCAGCTGTGCGAATTCGTGTCGGACGGCGATTCGATCTCCGCGTGAAGCTGCCCATAGACGATGAACGCCGCTTCTTTGCGGACAACAAGTCAACGCCATGATTCCCGGCGAGGCCGTTCGCCTGGAAGCAGGGCTGTTCCGTCGAAGTACACAACATCTGAACCGCTGGTACGGTCGAATCGTGCTGGTCGAACCGTCTGCGCTAGGGCACGTCATCACCGCAAAAATTCATGGCGAGAGTTGGTCTCTCAAGTGCACAAGTCCTATCGTCGGATCAAGTCAACCACCCCGGACATGGGATCCAGTCAATATCGTCGTCGATCCTCACGCGATCGAACTGGTTTCCAGTCAGTGTGAGGCTCTGTTTGAGCTTGAAGCTTGGGAATGCATACGGCATTGACCGCGCAACTGCCTATCGTATGGAATCGCGGTTTCAGCCGTGTTCTCGGACAGTGGACAGCTTGATGGCGTCCGCATCGCCGCTGTTCACCGGCCGGGCATGTCGAGAGCAATTCGTAAGAGACCCTCCAGAATGGTCAATTCGATGATAGGAGTCAGCGATGGCGAAACGGATGACGGGCGACGTGCTGACGGCTAGGGAAGCGGCACGCTATGTTCGGCTGTCATTGCCGACCTTCTACCGATATATTTGGGACGGTAAAATTGAGGCGCCGAAGATCGGCGGACGATATCGGTTTACAAAATCGTTGCTCGATCGGTGGCTCGGCAAAAAAACCTCAGGTGCCGACGATGTCAGTGGGCGAAATAAGCTCGTCGGTCGAGTGACGGCGATCAAGCGGGACGCGATCATGGCGCAGATCGATGTCGACATTGGTTCCCACAAGATTACCGCCGTGATCACTCGTGATGCGCTGGACGAACTGGGGGTCCGTATCGGGGATACCGCGATTGCCTTAGTCAAAGCGACCGACGTCATGATCGTGAAAGACTAAGGCGAACGACTCTGTGACGGTCGCCATCAAGTCCACCGAAGTGAACGATAGAGATCTCGGGAAGGAACAAATTGATCAGCTTGTCGTGACACCGCTGAACGGATGCAGGCTATCATGCGTCAATTGTATTCAGCAGGCCACCCCTGGATTCGGTTCGGCGCGTTCGCCCGCATCAAGCCTGAAGAGACGACCGATGAACCAGACATTTCTAAAGCGACTGGACACGCTGCATCACAACGTTGACAATTCCACAGAAGTGTATGAGCAAACCCAACCCACAATCCCTCTCTACTACAACCTTGCATGACCAGCACGGCCGCTGGCCGAGAGCTGAATCCGAAGAAGATCTGCGCCGCAACCTTGCAGTGGTCCATGCGCGCATGGCAGCGGCCTGCCGGCGGGTCGGACGCGATCCCTCCGGTGTGCGATTGCTGCCCGTGAGCAAGACCGTGGATGAGGGGCGCATCCGCCTGTCCTACGCCGCAGGTTGCCGCCTGCTCGGCGAAAATAAGGTGCAGGAGGCGCATCGCAAATGGAACGCGATGACTGACCTCGCTGATTTGCGCTGGTCGGTGATCGGTCATTTGCAGACCAACAAGGCCAAGTTGGTGGCACGTTTTGCTGCCGAGTTTCAGGCGCTGGACAGCCTGCGTGTGGCCGAGGCACTAGAGCGGCGCTTGCAGGCCGAAGGCCGCGCGCTGGATGTGTTCGTGCAGGTCAATTCCTCAGGCGAGTCCAGCAAATATGGCCTTTCGCCGGACGAGGTGGCCGACTTTATTCAGGCCCTGCCGACCTTCTCGGCGCTGCGTGTACGTGGTTTCATGACGCTGGCGCTGCTGTCCGCCGATGCGGTTCGTGTGCGCCAGTGCTTTGTGCGGCTGCGCGAACTACGCGACCGGCTGCGCCAGGAAGCGCCGGATGGGATCGGACTGGACGAACTGTCCATGGGCATGTCCGGTGACTACGAGATCGCCATCGAGGAAGGCGCTACGATCGTGCGCGTGGGACAGGCGATCTATGGTGCACGGTCTACGCCTGATGCCCATTACTGGCCGGCGGCAGGGGAAGAGGAACCGCATTCATGAGTTCGGTCTTGCTTCTATCGTTCTGCGGAGAAAAGAGAATACCTATGATTCAGTGATCGCTCACTTCGATTGACCTCGCGCCGAACGAATCTCTGCCTTCAACTGAAGCCAAGTGATCCCGTACAGACTAGCGAGAAATTCTTACCGAACGTACAGCATTTTCTCATCGGACAATGCTACGCTAAGATTAGAAATCATGGGGATCTTACTTTACTATATCAAGGAGGACAGCCAATGAAGCTCAGCGCACGCAATCAATTTCAAGGAACCGTCACACGAATCACAGAAGGCCAGGCGATGGCCGAGGTGACGGTGAAGGTTGGATCGCTCGAGTTTGTCGCCGCCATTACCGAAGGCTCGGTGAAGAACATGGGTTTGAAAGTCAACGACTCCGTGACAGTCGCCATCAAGTCTACTGACGTGATGGTCGGAAAGTAATGCAACCGACTCCGGGCCAATCGTAGGCACAGGGCCCTCGCCCACTCCTGACAAGTGGGCGAGGGCTGGCGCCGGCTTCCCGAACCTCACTCTACTCTCCCCAGTTTCTGTGGATAAATCTGTGAACAAGGTTCTTCCCATCGTCTGAATAGGCGACATACGCTTACAACGAGCTTCTTGCCTAGTTTTTAGTCATTGAGACGGAGCGCGATTCAGGCACCACATCTTGGGCGCTTGTCGTTTCATCAACATTTCCAACTCCTTCGAAACGTTCTATGAAAAAGCCGTGTGATCGTCCGAGCCCTATTGACAGAAAAGGAGCACGTATGTTACCAATGGTTACATTATGAAGCCGCAGGACCTTAAACGTGTTCGAGAAGGATTAGGACTCACCCAGCAGCAGCTTGCTGATGCGCTGCACACCACCCGGGTATCCGTCGCGCGGTATGAGACCGGCATGCGGAGGATTCCCGGGATCGTATCAGTCGTGCTGAATCAATTACGACAGAAGACGGCCATTCCAATGGCCGGTCTGGTTGCAGCCGGTTCTCCAATCGAACCGGTGTCGCAATCGGAACTCGTCGATATACCGCCGAGTATGTTGCGAGACGAACGCACCTTCGCCTTAAAGGTCAAGGGTGAATCGATGAAAGATGACGGCATCCTGCCTGGTGATTTGGTGGTAGTACGCAAACAGGAAACGGCCAAGAACGGCCAAACGGTCGTCGCATTAGTCAATCGCGAGGCCACGATCAAGGCGTATTTCAAGAAGAGTGGACACATTGAACTTCATCCGGCCAACGATCAGATGCAGCCGATTATCGTCTTGCCGTCTGACGAGTTCCATATCGAAGGCATTGTCATCGGCGTGATTCGACACTGCGCCGTCTAACCAGTTCGAAGGAAGGAGTGACGATCATGATAGAAGCAACCGCCGGAACAACGAATCGGTTAATGGATTTGGAGAAAACTGTGGCTGCGTTGGATGACCGGTTACGGAACATCCAGTCGGGATTATGGCAATTCAAGTCCAGCTCACTGACGGATCGTTTGTTGAATTTGATGAGTTCCAAGCAGAAATGCGCGTTTATGTCGGCGGTCTGCAATCGACGTGTACGTCCAAATATGAAGGTGGCAAATCATGATAGCCCAAGAACATAAAACACGGCCAGTGACAGTAGGCCCCTGTTCTGATTGCGGCATAGTCGCGGAACGACGGATGGACGCGATCGACGGCTTTACCCATTCCACGGTCCAGCTCTGCCCTATTTGCTGGAATGCACACCAACAGCGGCAGATATTTGCCCGTGGATGCTGCGGATAAGAGAAAGCCAAGGCATGCGGGGCACAGAAGCGAGAGAAGCAGCGCCATTGACGGTCACAGGCTCGGTGAGTCTACAGAAGCTCTCACCGCGCTCCAAACCTGTGAAAGAAGGAGCGGGAACTCCTCACCACGTGGCTTCCCTGAATCCATCCGATCGGCTGACAGTACTGTATGGTCATCCAGTTGCCTCGAGATTCGTCTTACAGACTCTCGTCGATCGCGCCCTGTCCGGGCATCCGGTCATATATCTGGACGGAGCGCATACATTCGATGCGCTCCTTATCGGAAGATTGGCTCGCAGCCGTCGGCAACAGCCTCGGAAAGCGCTGGCGATGATCCATGTGGCGCGAGCCTTCAGCGCGCGGCAACTGGAACGGCTGATGTCCCAGTGTTTGGCTGGCGCCTTGGATCGCTATCAAGCCGACACGGCGGTGATTTCCGGCCTTCTCGAAAGCCTGTCTGCCGACTGTCTGACCGATAAAGAGATTACCTGGCTGACGGACCGGATGATCGAATCGATGCACCACTTGACTCAGCAAGGATTTTCGTTGCTCTGCCCCTGTCCCTCCGTTCCGATGCCGATGGCTCCAGCCCATCGGCTGTTCGCGATGCTGCGTTCGATGAGCGACCGCTGCATTCATGTGTATGACGTGCAGGGAAAAATCATGACAGAGGAACTCTCGCCTGACGCCATGCCTCCTTATGCAGACTCTTTTGAGGGCATCGGCTCAGGCTCATCCCTCCCCTTCCAATCCAACAGCCAGTGCGCATCCTCAGCGAACTAGTAACCTTCATCGGGGATTGACCAACAAAAAGTCGTTCGCAAAGTCTTTGACAAGAGGCTCAACACCATCGGCTATCGATTGGCCAAGATTCTCCTCTGTCACCATCCCAACAACACTCGCTGACCAGGTGGCCCCCCAAGCTCGCTGCGTTCTTGATCGATAACAATCCAACTACTTGCTTGAGATCCACGTTTACCGCATAGGCGTACAGCCCTAACTCTTCCTTCAGTGTATTAACATTGATATAGAGATACGGCGCTGATCCCAAACGCGTCCTTTCTACGTTCGTGAGTACCTTAATGCCCTTTGAGCGGAGGATCAGCTCGGCCGCCGCTCGAATCGCATCTTGCGAGAGACCGTCAGCTGAGGCATCGGGTCCGATGTCCTCTACGACCACAGCCACTTCAGAGATCCCCTTTAGGGATTCCCGGCTCCCCGCATCAAGCGCATGGACCACCTCCATGTTTCCCCAGAGCAAAACTACGACTATCAACTGCAACACATACCGCATAGGACCTCCAGACGGTGATACCTTTTTGGCTCCGCGCGCATGTTTCTCTAGTGCTTTAAGCTCGTATTTCCCGCGCTTACTTACGGTACCATCAGCGGCAGCCCTCTTTCACCAATTCCCGATTGATGCTGAGTCAATCGTGATTGAAACAGGAACTGAACCAGCAGACGTTCAACTGTACTTTGAGCACTGAAAGCGCCTAATGCGACGCAACGAGCGACTATGTCTTTGTGAGCGAGGAGGGAAACCCCTACAACTCCGTCGGGTCGATCTTCAAACGTGCCTGTCGCCGGGCGAACCTAACCGGCGTCACGCCGCATACGGTTCGTCATACGTTTGCCTCTCGATTAGTGATGGCCGGCGTGGATTTTCGAACCGTCCAAGAACTCGTCGGGTGGCAGACGCTCGCGATGGTCGAACGCTACGCCCACCTCACCCCTGCCCATAAGGCGCAGGCGGTCGAGCGGATAGCATTACCTAATGGCTGCAGAATGGAAATTGGTACTGATTTGGTTCTAGCATCAGGGCAGTAGCAAACTAACGTTTCCTGTGAACGTTCTGGACAGCTTCATCCAACAATTCATCCAGTGCTTTGAAGCGGACTTTGATCTGGCCGTATTCATCATCTTTGGGAAAAGTTCCATCATCGCAACGAATCTTCCAAAGGATTATGTAATCACTCGGACCAGCTCGGAGACTCAATTCAACTATACGGATTTGCTCGTTCTTATAAATAGGAGATTCGGAAAAGTGGTCATAGATAATGTAGTGGGTTTCATTAATCGTCTGTTCGCCTTTCATACTCAATTTGGTAGAGAGGGGTGCCGAAATTTTGAATGCTGAGGGAATAACAAGTGTGGTACGGAAGTCTCTAACTGTCAGGTGACCTGTGTTCCTGATACAGAATTTCAAGGATTGAGGTACTATGCTTAGCAAGAGAGGTATTTCCTCATCTTCTAAATCTTCAAGAAACATCGTTAGAACTGTCGGCCGAGTTTCGGATGACGGCTTTGGATGAAATGGTTCGTAATTAATAGAGTCGTCTTTCAGTATGACCTGTCCTCTCAGGATGAGCTTGTCTGGTGCGTCAAAGTTTCGAATCTGATGCAAATCGAGAATGAAGGGGTGGTGATCTCGGACAGTGTTTTGGAACTCAAATGCTTTTTTATCAGGCGTCTCCCGAAGGAGAATCCATAAATTCATATCAGATTCCCACGAGCCCGTTGAAGTGTCGCGTCTTGGACACGGTACAAACTCAAAGGTCCGACCAATACACTTCTTGAGTTCTTCTCGATTCATATTCCGGTTGGCATTTTATGTGTAATGTATCAAAATTTAAACAGGTGATCTTTGGTTTGATTGGTTCGTCCCCACTCAAATGAGCCAATATTACTGGCAGCGGAACTGACAAATGAAAACAGATCAAACAAGATAGGTCTGCTGAAGTCTGCCTAGTGTGTTAGTAGACTTGGGATAATCGGCGGGTCACTACGTTATTCACTACGCCGAGAAAGCGCTTGTCCCGAGGATCTGCTAAGTATATGATTACAGGCCTTGCCCCCGTAGCTCAGTTGGATAGAGCAGCGGTTTCCTAAGCCTCTCAGATATTCCCGCTCATCTCCATGTCAGTACAGTCGAACATCGCTCCTATAGAAGCGTTTCGCCGTTTTGTGGGCTCAGTTGGACTCACTCCAATTCAGGGGAGTTTGGGAGAATTGTGCTGTAAAGAACACGCCGGGAACACGTAGGGTTAGTATCTAGACGCTTCGGATTTTCATGAAATATACTGAACAGTCGTACCGCGCCACTTAATGAATGAAGACCCGAAGAGATGCACCGTGGCAGACGGTACGCCGCACCTCCTCGCTTCTCGCCCCAAGGCGATGGTACGCGCTCGTCTTGCCTTTCCGTAGATTTTTTGGTCTTTTAGCCTGGCTCGTAGGCCCGTTTTGCGCCTGGGCTGGTTGATTCTTAGACGGCTGTCATTCGTTCTGAGATGTCACACTCTTGATCCCTGACCATCGCAAAATCTCGACCTAGATATACATCTGTTTATTCTTGTGGAGCAACAGGGTCAACGGACACACATCACCAAGAGCCAATGATGGATTTTCCGGAAGTACCCAACAGGCTGGTGGGCGATCCAGACGATGCCCTATCCCTCTTCAGCGGTAAAGATTTGGCAGTACTGTCAAGGTTAAGATGTAGAGCTCTCGTTCTGATAGACTTCGGTCCGCTTAAGATTGCACCATTTGCTTCCTCGACTCTTTGGCATGAGCGGCTTCCTCGGCGGTTTTGACATCTTGCTCTTCCTCTGGCGGTGGAAGCACCGCCGGGAGTCCGAGTGACTCCATCCACAGTTCCCGGCTCCATCCCATGGAGTGGTAGAGGTGTCGCTACTTTAGCTAGGATAGAGGCGGGGGGTATGACCCTCGCCTGAGTACCTTAAGGCGCTTAGCAAAGGCCTTAGGTGTCACATTGGCTGAGTTAATTAGGTGAGCGACCAATTAAGAAAAAGAGGATGAGTCTATGGGACTCACCAAACGGAAGGACAGTTATTATGTGGAGTTTCATGTCGTTGACGTTAAGACGTTGTCTCTGTCGTCAGCAGAACAGGGCGGAAAGCTCAAACGGTGGAAGGTGGGGAGTATCAATAAGACTGTGGCGAAACAACATGAAGCCCTGATCAAGACTGACTTGGTGAAAGGTCTCATGGCAAGTTCCAGTGAAAGGCCCATTACCGTCCAGGAATGGGGAGAAACCTACCTTGGCTTGGAAGAAGTTCAGCGGTTAAAGTCGCGTAAGGACCGAGTGAACATTGTCCGCTTACAATTGATTCCTTTCTTCGGGAAGAAGCCTCTTACGGCCATCACCCCAGAGCATGTAGAAGTCTATCGTGCACAGCGAAAGAGACGTAACGGCTCGGCGGCCGTCGTCGCCGACCAATAGATCTCCGGCTCTCCCTGGACGTTGGTAAAGGGATGGCCAGGCGGGAGATCGGGATTGCCACTAAGATTGTTCGAATCTATAAGGCTCGCCAGTTCGTGCACCGAGGGCAGCCGCCAGCCTTTGCGGTTGCCGGTCGTGCGGGTTGTGCATCCGCCCCGCACCTGAAACAGAACGAGCAGCATGGCAATGACGCCAAACACCGCCATGCTCAGAGCAAAGTAGTCCGGGTAGTGCTCCACACCACCCACCAGGTAGGGAAACAGGAACACCGGTAGAGCGCCCGGCGGATATTCCGGCTGAAAGTCCACGTAAGGAGCGCCTCCAGCTCCCCAGAGCTGGGCGTAGGTTCGGTATATGCCTACGTCGAAGCCAGAACCCCATCCGGCGTAGTAGACCTGGAGCAACCGCACGATCGCCCAGAAAATCAGGCTCGCAGCCACCAAGAGCGGCGCTTGTGATGTGGCGGATCGAAGCCGTGGACATGCCATAACTGATCGCTCAGAAAGGTGGCGATAATTAGCCGACACCGGCATTGTGGTCAAAGCATTTTTTCGTGACACCATTGACGTAGATTTTTCCGCGTCAGGCCATATGGTTTGCGTCTTATCACAGGCGTCTGCTATCCTCCGCTCCGCTGCGTATCTCTGGTTGGATTTCTGTCTCAGCCTCAAGTAAAACGGTACGGATATGACGAAGGTGGACGCTAGACTGCGTATGCTGGACTGGGTCGTACCGCTTGGATTCGGGACGATTTTGTTCGTTGCGGTGCCTTTGCAAACGGCTCTGCAATTGAGTCCGGATGAGGGATACGAGCTGATGAAGGCACTACTTGTGAGCCGCGGCTACGCTCTTTACCTCTCCGTATGGAGCGATCAACCTCCGGTCTTCACTGAGCTCCTGGCCCTGTTTTTCCACATTTTCGGAGCATCCGCTTTCGTCGGTCGGCTGTTGACCCTCTGCTTTGCCATGACCCTCGTGTGGATCTTATGGAAGCTCGTGAGCAACAGCTTCGGATTAGCAGCCGGTCTGATCGCGACAGCATTGCTGGTGTCGTCCTCATCATTTCTTCAACAGAGCGTCGCGCCCTTAATCGAGCTGCCGGCAATGACGCTGGCTCTCGCGTCATTACTATCAGCCTCACACTACGACTCCACGCGCAGAATGCGGTGGCTGGCGCTTTCGGGTGTGCTATTCGGTTGCGCATTGCAAGTGAAACTTACCAGTGCGATCTTTCTGCCGGCGATGGGTGTGGCATACCTGAACAGGAATAGCCGGAATCTTCGCACCGACCTTCTCCGCGACATTGCGGTTTGGTTCGGAGCGGTCCTCGTGACGTCGGGCCTCATCGTCCTGAGGTTCTACGGAACGGATACCGTGTGGGAGTTCTGGGCGTCTCACTTCTCCGGATCGACGAACGCCCCTGTGCCCGACAAGTACACATTCAAGCCCGCTGCATTTTTCTTGCGTGCACCGTCGCTATCGGCTGCGACCGCATTGGGTATTGCGTTGCTCGCCTCGAAACGCCGACGGGACGTGTTGTGTCCGGCCACGTTGTTTGCCACCGTGCTGGCGATCCATTGGGCACACCGGCCGTACTGGTATTACTACAACCTGCATTTCGCCATTCCGATGGCCTGGTTGGGAGCGTCAGGTATTGTCGGCTGGTTCGGGTTGCTCCGAGATCGAGCCGCGGCTTGGGGGGAGCGCAGGTCTCTGAACCGGTTGGCTTGGCTCGTCTACGTGCTTGTGATCTCCCTGACGCTGGCAGCCACTCCTTGGCTCGTATGGAAACACCTGCGGGGGTTACAGACCGCTCCTCTCGCGAGTGAGAATGAACTGGTTGTCGCGTTGCGAAAGCGGGCCTCGAACACAAGCTGGGTATTCACCGATCGTCCGCTCTATCCCTTCTGGGCAGGGCTGCTGGTGCCACCCGAAATGGCAGGGATTCCGTACAAGCGTATCTGGTCGGGCAGTGTTACGGAGTCAACAGTGTACGAATGCATCGCACGATACAGGCCTGAGGAGATCCTGTTTGTCCACACGCTCTCTGGCTGGCAAACCAGAGGGGCGTTGGCGGCGTACATTCGGGATCATTACGAGCACGATCCTACTGGGGGCGGCACGAAGCTGTTTCATCGAACGCACTGACGACATCAGTGCGCGCCGACTCGGTTCTGGCAGTACAAAAGAATTGATATCCGCAGCCGATGCCGCCGTGGGTCTATAGGAAAGGAAATCGCCGACTCATCATCATACCTTCGAAATACAACCATTTGCCCGCCTTTGGCGCTTGCGCCCTAATTCGCATCCCTCCTACAATACGCCTCCCTGCGAGGCTCCCATGCACTTTTTGATTCAATTTTATCGTCGCTCCACCGGAAAGATCATAAGCATTGTACGCGAATGTTTTAACCGAGTGGCGTTCAAGCTGTACCACATGAGGGCTCCCTCTCTAATGTTTGAAACCGTACTGTATTTAGGGCATCTTTTTAAGTTCTTGGCGAACCACAGGAGACTTCCAATTAGACCAAATACATTATTTAACGACTTTCTGTTCCAGCTAGGATCCAGCTCTGAACTTGGGAGCCCTTTACGAACATTCATTACCGATAAAGAATTCGGAAAAATCTATGTAGAAAAGAAGCTTGGCGGCTGGTGCTGGTGGTATCGGAAGTATGCGCCGGGAGATACTGAGCTTGAGAGGCTGGGGAAGGAGGCACGAGACGCAAAGAAGGGTTTGTGGGCTGATCCGCAGCCGGTGCCGCCGTGGGAGTTGGTAGGAGCGGAAGTTACTGACAGTTGCAATGGTTCACGACAACCCGAAGGCATGTCTTCGTTGACTTTTCCTCACAAACTTTTCTTGATTTCCTAAGTCCAAGAACGCGACAGGCCACTTTTCGCACTGTCCCCAAAGATCCCCACCCTCAACCTTACTTGAATACACATCATGACAACGAATAGACATATCAACAGGGATGGACAGCGAGGCCGCCTACGCAATTCCTTCTGCCATGGCATGCTTTCTGCTCATAAAAGAGTGCCGGACTGAAGATTAATCACCACTGCAAGCAGAGGTACTGCCATGAGGGCTGGTGGAGGGGGGTATACGCCCACGGTCCGCGCCACCCATCTTACTTATGTCCCTTCGGGTAATTTCAGCCCTTTGAGCTCGAAGACTTGTTTTAACACGTCCGCTTCCAGCGCTTTCGGTCCTAGCGCCCGCTCCAACTCCTCGACACACTTCTGCAAGCCCAGCACCTGACTCTTGGGAACCATGTCGCCCGATTCCTTGAGCCCCTGAGCCAGGCTGCGCTTCCAGCTGTACATCCACGCGGCATTCACCGCATACTTCCGACAGATCTCCTCGAGCGGGATCCCCGTCTGCCACTCCTGCAACACCGCCAGCTTCTGCTCACTACTCCACCGCCGCCGCCCACGCCCAGTTTGGACCGGTTTCATCACAGTGTCCATTAAGCCCTCTCGCTTATGAGACCTGTCTACAATTTAAGTGGGGGGCTCAACACCCTTTCTTTCTTCTGTGGCTGGACACGCGTCCTTCCGTCAAGAGAGGTGCCGCATTACCTTCCTCCCGGCCCTGCAGACTGGTCAATAATAGGTCGGCCATTCGGTTGCCGTCACGCACGGCATAGTTCGTGCCGCGATCCATCGGGAAGATTTGCGAGAAATTACACAAGTAAACGCCGGGACAAGGAGTGTTGTGTGGGAGGAGCTTTGTCTCCTCGAAGCCAATGTCGACGATATGTTGTGCGTGACGCAATCGGAACAGCGCATCGTCCACAACTAACGTCGGATCGAACTCGGGGAAGATCTTCTTCAGCTCCTGATACCAGAGCCGCTTCAGTTCCCCCGTATCCATCGACATGTACTTGTGCTCCGAGGGCACATAGTCGCCGATGTAATAGACGTTGAGTCCGCCGAACTTCTCGCTCCCGACGAGATTTGTCAGGCTGAGAAAGACCACGAACGGCGCGTTAGGCGTATTGATGTTGTGCCAATAATACGGCGTGAATTTCTGTGGTGTTGCGAATACCTGTACGCATGCATCCAGGTAATCGATGCTCCGCAAGCGATTGAAGTATGCAGGATCATCTCGTTCGTAACTGGTAATCAGTTTCGCGAATACACTGCTCGGAACCGTTGACAAAACACGGTTGAAGCGCTCCTCGCCCGACGCGGTTGCAACCACCACCTGACCGTTTTCATTCTTCAGGCTGGAAACTCTCGTATTCAGCCGTAAATCGACACCCCGCAGCCGCTGCATCAACGCATCGATGATTACTTTGAAGCCACCATCCGAGTAGCCGAGCACTTCGCCGCCAACCTTATCATCCCGGCTGTCGACGCGCTGTTTGATGCGTCCCCACAACCAGGACATCGTGACCTTGTCGTAGTAGCGGTCAAACTTGCCACGCAGGAGCGGCTCCCAAATTACATCTGTGACCCGCCTGCCGGCCCACCCGCGTAGCCAATCGAGAGCGGTAACGCCACTGAGTCGCCGCCAGTTTGGTACGCGCTGGAGCCATAGTACCGTTACCCCAGCTCTGATCCGATCAACGAAGCCGAGCGGCGTAAATCTCATCAAATCGATCGGTGTCATCATCGGGTAGAGGACGCCGCCGTAATAGGTTGAAACAGAGGAGGGAAAATAGTTGAGCTTCTGGCCAATCCCTAGTTCATCGATCAGGTCGAGGATGTGCTCATCCGTTTTGTACAAAAAATGGTAGGCTTTCTCCACCGAGAAACCAGCCAAAGCAAATCCGGAGGCGAGGCCGCCGACATCCGCAGATGCCTCGTAAATTGTCACGTCACAGCCCGACTGAACCAAGCGGTAGGCTGTAGTCAGGCCTGTCAGCCCTCCGCCGATGATGCCGATTCGAGGTCGGGTCATTTGATATCTCCGACTGAATCTGAATCGAGCGCCGACTTTTTCTTATAGAACGTGATGCGTGAATTGAGCAGATATTGCAGTGCAAACACTACCGGCAACGAGAGGATTTTCCCTAAATTGGCGCCCAGCCCTACCGATCTGCAAAGTTCGATGATGCCGTAACCAGCCGCGTATCCGATTGTCGCGACAATGGCGAACGAGGTCAAACGAAGCAGGATATGATCTGCAGTGTAAAAGTTGTGACGAGAGTTGACGGTGAAGCTGAACAAGACCGAAGTAGGCACTGATATGGAGTGCGCCATCAGCGGCGTTGCGTGGGCAATGTTGAACAACACCATAAACAATGCAACGTCGATCGAGGATGCGGTGATGCCAATCAAAAAGTACTTAACAACGTGGTCGCCTATCCAGGGAAACCGAAACTGATACAGCCTCCTGAGATGCCGCAGATAATAGAGCTGCTGTTGAAGTGTCAGCTTGCTTTCGCCTTTTGTTCGATCCGAAAACGCGATGGGGATTTCGATCACCCTTCTGCAATTCCCCTTCACGAGGATCTCAAGCCCAATCTTATATCCCAACGGCAAGAGCGGTGGAGCCGTTTCCAGGATTCGCCGTGGGAAGGCAAAAAACCCGGCCATTGGATCTTTAATGTCGGTCAGTCCTCGCGCAAGAAGGGTTGCGATCCGTGAATTCAACCAGCGAAACACACTCCATTTAGCATCGGTACTCCCTCCTTCCACGTATCGCGAGCCGACCACAAAATCTGCCCCCTCTCGAAGGTGCTGAACGAAGTGAGGAATATCTTCGGGAGGATGGGAGAGATCTGCGTCCATGACGAGCACATGCTCGCTGCGTGATTCCCTGATCCCGTGGATGACCGCGCTCGCCAACCCTCGTTCGGAAAATCTGGTGAGAAGCCTCACCGGATAGGGGGCTGATAGCTCCTTGCAGACGTTATCCGTGCCGTCTCGGGAATCATCATCCACGACGACAATTTCTGCGCTGATGCCTGCCCCGTTCACAGCGTCGTATATTCGCCTTGTCAGTTCGGGGAGGTTATCGGCCTCGCGATAAGTTGGGACTACGATCACCAACTCTGAAGGCCTCTTGGCTCGTGATGCATTCAATGTGCTCATGAACGGTTTCCGGATTCGATCACGAGAAAATCGAATAGTGCCGCAACGGTTCAAAAAGAATGTCTGTAGGTTTATGTCTATAGCCATAGATGTGCCCGATCCAGTTTTAACATTTAGAGTACTGATAAAAGCAAGTCCGTTTTTAACCCATCGGCTAGGGGGAGCACTAGTGGGTTAGGATTACGATGCTTAGTATCCGGTGCTTGTGCATACTGCTTGACCCTCCCCCCGATTTCACAGATACCTCCAAAAGGAGGAACATGATGAAATCGGAGGACAGCCGGTTTTGTTCAGGGCAATTCAGATGGATTTCGGCTGATTTTGCCGTGTGGGGAAACACGCCGGGAACACCTAGTGTTTCTATGTAGTTCAGATCAAATTGATGAGGATCAAAACTCCTGGCTTGGTTGGCTCACTTGCGGGTATCACATGCTTTATTCCGACTTGCTCTCAAAATTGACCCTGTATGGATGGGTCTCAGCGAGGAAACTGGGGTACGTTAAAATCGGGCGACTTGTGAAGTTTAAGCAGACTCAGCTGGACGCATGGATCGATCAGCACACGATCACACCACGGAGAGACAGCCATGGGACTAACCAAGCGGCGCGATAGCTACTATGTAGAGTTCCGTGTGATTGAAAGTGAGGATGGTAAATCGTGGAGCCTGGCGAGTGGCGTTCCCGGTGCAAAAAAGAAGCGAGGGAAAGTGGGGTGCCTGAACAAGACGATCGCTCGCGAGATGGAAGCCGCGATCAAAACTCGCTTGCTCCTAGGCCACGAGAAAACCGAACAGGCCAAGCCGATTCTCTTCAAGGAATGGGCAACGGCCTACCTGGATCTCGAATCAATCAAGACGCTCCGCAGCTACCAAGACCGACTTGAAATCATGGAGCGACAGCTGATCCCCTTCTTCGGCGGAAAGGTCTTAACGGAAATTAGGCCTCATGATGTCGAAGCCTTCCGAGCACAACGTAAGAAAAAGAATGGAACAAAGCCCAGTATCCAGACTGTGAACAATGACCATGTTGTACTCAAACATTGTCTGAACGTAGCAATCCGACGGGGGCTGTTACAGATCAACCCTGCTACCAGAGTTCCGCTTCCTGATCCACAGGACGCCAGAGATAGAGTGTTGACTGAAGAGGAATGGAGCAAACTCTACCATGTCGCAAAGGGCCATTTAAAACCTGTCCTGCTACTCGCCTATCAGCTGGGCCAAAGATTGGGTGAGATTGTCGGATTGACATGGGACCGTGTTGATCTCAAGAGAGGCTTTATTAAACTTCGTAGTCAGGATACGAAGACTAAGAAGCCTCGCGAAGTCCCAATGACTCCAGATATACGAGTGACTCTTCAACGCCTGTCGAAAATCCGTTCACTCTCAACACGTCATGTCTTCACGTTCAGAGGCAAACCTATACAGCGCATCAGCCGGTCTTTTCGCACAACCTTAAGAGATGCTGGAATTACAGACTTTAGATTCCATGATCTTCGACATTGTGCGTCTACTAACTTGCGACGGGCTGGAGTGGACACAGCGACCGCGATGAAGATCGTTGGTCATAAGTCTGAAAAGATGTGGAAGCGTTACAATGCAATCGAGGAACGCGACTTGGTTCAGGCAGCGCTGAAAGTCCAAAAATACCTCCAAGAGAACACGCCGGGAACACTTGACCCGATGACCGATAGTCTGTAGAACTGTAAGTCATTGAAATTTTGCCTCGCCCCCGTAGCTCAGTTGGATAGAGCAGCGGTTTCCTAAACCGCGGGTCGTACGTTCAATTCGTATCGGGGGCACCAAACCGCACTATCGTATTGTACCGCCGGCTCTTCTGAGCTTTTAAGTAATTGATGCCGGCGGATGAACACCTCCAGTTTTCAGTATTCCCTTCGGTTGACCCACGTGCCATTCATCAGATTATCGTAATTCTCGCGCACGGATAAACACCGCCATTGTTCCGACACGCTAATCTACTACCTTGCCACTTCAGACTCCTCCTTGTACTGTGGTTCGTAATCGTGCTCATCGTGCCCCCTCATAGTGAAAATTAAGAACCGAATTAACAGCTCTACAAGCAAGGTGTAGCATTTAGCGCACGGCGAGAATTTCTGTCTTTTTGACAGTTCTGCTCGTCGTCCTCACCTTCAATGCCTATGTTTGTGTCCTGCCGTTGCAACAAACAAGTGAGATGGACGGCACGTCAGGAATGGGGGAGCCTATACGCGGAGCCTGCGATGCGTTTCTCGAAATAGGCCCACATTCACAGTCTTCATCTCACGACGCCTCGAACACGTTCCATCTTCCATACTCGTTGTCCGTCCATCTTCTTCCCGGTACGGTTGTTCCGCCTGTTCGAGTCACCGGAGCACCGATACCCCCATCCATCTTTCGATCCACACAACGGTCTTAAGGATTTGATGCCCTCCCTGTGTTGCTCTTTTCTCTAAAGCAGTAGTCGTTCCACAACGTTCCTATTATCCAGATCCGCATGATCGGTGCGGACCATGGACTACGAAAAGGGGACTTATGCCGGACATCAGCAGAAGAACATTTGTGACGACCGGCGCTTCGTTGCTTGCGACCGGCGCTTCATTGATGATGCTGCGAGAGGTGGATGCCGCGACGCACGACGCGGTCCCTGATCCAATCGATTCAATACGGCCTTCAAAAATACAAACATCTTCTTCAGACGACCCAGGGCCCTCTACGTCTGACATATTTTCATAATCTTCGATGGGACGGCCACTCACTCGATGTGACGGAGAAGCCGCATGGGAATAGAGCGTTCGGCACTTTCGAGGTAGTACAGACGCTTTCTGGAAGCTTCGCTCAGCGCCATCGGCCTGAACATGAGGGACCCACTGCGCCAGTGCGCCCTATCTTCCGCTGGGTACTCTTTCCACGGGGTATGATTCGCCCACCGTTGCCGCACTGGCCCGGGTAATGGGCAATACGCAAGTACTGACGTTCAACAGGGAACGAGAAGACCGTTCCGATAACGGCGAGATGATCGCGACGTGCCTCGGCCTTCGTGCCATCGTGCTCGATCGGAGAGCCTGGCGGCAGGAGCCGTTCTCGGAGGTCCCGTTCTTGCCGCCAACGCCTATGAGGAAGAAATGCACTTCGTGGCGGCGCAGTCCTATTTGCAGGGACGAGTCTTGCTGACCGGGCATCACGGGGACACAGTATGGGGCACCGGCGACTACGATCCGACGCCGGACATCGTTCGGCATGGAGCACCGTCCGGTCTTGCTCTGGCCGAGTGGCGTTTATGCGTGGGGTTCCTCCATTGCACAATGCCGTTCTTAAGTGTGAGGAATATCGAGCAGATCCATCGCGTGTCAATCGGTGACGAAATGAAACCCTGGAGCGTGGGCGGCGACTATGACCGTCCGATCTGTCGGCGGATTGTGGAGGAGGCAGGCGTGGAGTGCGAACTCTTCGGCCAACAGAAGAAAGCAACGGCGGTCGTGCTCTGGAACCCCAAGGAGGGATTCCTTCCCGATGAGTCTATGCAAGACTACGCGCGATGGTTACGATCCCATGCGCCGGGATGGTTGATGATCCCGCTGAATTGGAAGATCAACGCGTACAGCCTTATGTCGCGCGTGCCAGGTGGGTGGCGCTTGTCCAGGAATCCCCCGTATTTCTTCAATCTCTTCCTGTGGGCACTGGAGCACGCCAAGCGGCGGTATATGGGCATGGGTTCCCTGTTTTGACCGAAGTCACGTCGGGAGGCCCCATTTAGAAACATGCGGACCGCACGAATCTGCAAGCGATATATCCACGGACGCAACGCGAGTCGTCGTGTCGCCATTTCTGACGCAAGGGCTTGGGAGAAAACTGGGCTAGGATGCAATTGACATGAGAGAAGTTTCAAGCTTGCATGAACAGTCACTAGAAGACTCGCGGGACAAACGCATCCGTTTGCTTTGGACCGGCGGTTGGGACTCGACATTCAGAGTTTTGTACGCATCCATGGTGGACGGCAAGAGAGTCGAACCGCACTACATCATCGATTCCGCCCGACCATCAAGTCTGCGACGAGCTAGACACGATATCTCACATAAAATATCCTTGCTAAGATCCACTAATGAGGAGGCTTATGAAAGAGTGTCCAGCTTACAAATCACTTCTATAAAAGAGATACCCGACGACATTGGAATAAAGAACTCCTGGAATCAACTCAAACAACGAGCTCATTTAGGGCAACAATATGCCTGGTTAGCACGCTATGCCAAATTCAAGAACTTGACCGACTTAGAACTCAGTATACACATCGATGACAAGGCATATGTCTTCTTAAAAGGGAATATGGAAGAGACTCCGTTGGGGGGTACAGGTTGAAACGAAATGTGCTGGGCGACGAAAACATATTCGCGAGATATTTAGATTTCCCATCCTTGAATACTCAAAACTTCACATGAAAGACATCGCAAGAAAGCATGGGTTTATTGGGATCTTAGAAGCATCGTGGTTTTGCCACCAATCGACAAACAGAATACTATGCGGTTGGTGCAATCCATGCAGATACACGATCGAGGAGGGGCTGCAGATAGATTTCCAAGGGAACATTGGCTCCGCTATCACACCTACCGCTACGCAAAGGCCATCGGATCTCCGTTTCTGAAAGTGAAAGCGCTACGACAAGCCTACGATTTTTTACACTTCGGTTCAAAAGAGTTGATTTGTTCGAAGTTAGTTATACTTCTCCCATTCAACACACGAGCTCGAACCAGACACTCACCGAATCGAAACCAGTTCCGAAGAAGAATCTTTTGAGAAAGTCCGATCCGGCAGCCGCCGTTGTCCGAATCCATTCCAAATTCTTGTAGCACTCCCTTGCCCCCGGGCGCGAGGCCGCGGAGTGGCGCTCCGTGATACACGAACCTCTGCTTCTTTGCGACCGATCTGTTTGTTTCCACAGCCCGAATTATATCGACCTCCAAAAAAGACAGTACCAGTCCGGCCCTCTGAGACCATTCCGGTGCTGCGCCGTCCAACGACGAGCAGTGGTTCGACATGGCTTTCCTGCCCGCGGTCCGCAGCCCCAGGACATCACGGCACAGCTCGTCAAAACTCGTTATTTCTTGCCAGGTTTCTGACGCTCAGTTAGACTTTTTTCACACAACCATGGCACGAGCACGCGCAGCAGAACATCAGCGGCCCCGATCTAAAACCGCTCTGATTGAAGAGACCACACGCGGAATCGCGAAGCTTCAGGAAGTGTTGGCCGCGATCAATGACCTCAGTCAAGAAGGTTTTCCGTATCGGGATGCCGCGCAAAGCAAAGCCGAGCTGCAGTTTCGCGAGTGCTTGCGTCACGCGTTCGGCGAACGATCTCAGGAATTCCAGACCTATCGAAACTTCAAACTTCGTACGGCGGACAAGGCCGAGGTAGCCCGGAGCCGCACTGTCATTAAAGGCCTCATACAGACCCTGGAGGACCGGAAGCTGGAACTTCAGGGACTCAAGCCTCCACCAAAACCCGAGCCATCGCCCGAGGCGAACCTCAGCAATACAGCGCGCATGGTGCTGGTCTCGTCTGCAATCCCGACCACCCTGACAGGGCAGACGAACTCGCCCATGACCGTCGCCGTGGCCATGACGACAAATGTGGGACAGTCGATTTCTCCTCTGACACCCACGCCTCAATCAGATCCGCCCATACCTGAGCCTTCAACCATTGCGCTTGCACCGACCTCGAGTCCAGCACCGACACTGACTTCGACTCCTGCACCAGCTCCTACATCGACTCTGACACCCATACCTGAGCCTTCAACCATTGTGCTTGCATCGACCCCAGTTCCAGCATCGACACTGAGTCCTACTCCTACACCAGCTCCTACACCGACTCTGACATCCATACCTGTAGCACCCCAGCCGCCTTCTCCCTCCGTCGTCCCTTCAATCCTTTTCCCTCCTCCCGCACCCGCAGATCAGCCGACGCCATCAGCGAGTGAGAGACCATTGGAAGTCGCGCAAGCACCTGCATCACCCGTGGCAGCACCGATCCCTTCCTCTATAGCGGCGCAACCTCACGTCAATTCCCCAACCCCTGTGGTGAACCACCAGTTGATGTCCTCAGAAATGTCTCCGAGTGTTGTCCGCGCTCCACAAGACCCACCATCCGACAAGCAGGCGATCGGCCTGAGTATCGCTCGGGTGGTTGAGTCCTCGCTCGACCAGGACCCGCTCAATCTCATCAGAAAAGTCTGCCTTCGCCTCCACTCCGTAGCCCGGCAGCTCCGACTTCGGAGAGACTATCGTCCGACACTTGAGGTCGACGACGATTACGACCTACAAGACCTCTTGTGCGCGTTGTTGAAGGTGGAGTTCGACGAGGTCGCGACCGATGAATGGACGCCACCCTACACAGAAGGCGCGCCCCGAACGACGCTCCTTGTGAATCGGGATCAGATCGCCGTGGTGGCGAAGAAGACCAGACCTGGCTTGACCACGAAGGAACTTGCCGATCAGGTCGCGGCCGACTCCGCTTATTATAGAGCTCAAGGGCGATGCTCGACCTTGTTTTGCTTCATGTACGATCCGGAAGGCCGCATCGGAAGCCCGAAGCGGCTGGAAACAACCTTAACAAGCGTCAGCGAGCACTGCCGGGTCGAAGTGCTTGTTGCGCCAAAGTGAGACCATGGCAAAACCAAATTTAAAAAGGATTCCTTCTGTTACCTCGCCGTCAAAGACTATGAAGACCAAGCCTGAGTTGACAGGGCACAATGACTTTGCTATAAAGCAGCCCACTTCCGGGGCAATCCCCTATACGATTCATGGTCCTGCTCCGGGAGATCAAGGCATGTCGGACCGGGCATACGTGCTGATCAATGTTCTACCTGGACAAACAGGTGCTGTCGTCAAAGCGCTGGGTGACATTAAAGAGATAAAAACGATCGATCCCTGTTGGGGCAAGCCGGATATTATCGCCATAGCTGACATACCGGACCAAGACGCCTTGACCCAACTGGTCTTGAGTCGCATACATCGTATTGAAGGAGTGACACAGACCGATACTCACCTCGTATACCGTCTGAAGGAGGCCAGAACAAAATGATCCGAAAGGACTATCTTGCCGTCGTCGCCCTCACCGTCTTCGCCTTTGGGTGTGCCAACGTTCAGCGTTCTGTCGAGCCTGATGTCGTCGAGGTAACATTGCCGGCCCCGGCAGACCGGGTGAAAGCGGCGGTGACGAAAGTCCTGGATGATGATGACTACGACGTGGACTGGAAAGACGGATCTCAGCTCAACACAGGCTACAGAGATGAGCAACCCAGTATCTGGGATTGGCTCGTGAAAGGACGGCTTGGTGTCGTCAGGAGCAGGGCTGAAGCTTCTGTGACGCCCGAAACTGACCAGAGCTCCCGTCTCCGTCTGCAAGTCTCGTCGGAAGGTAAGCAAACGATGTTTCAAGGGTGGGGCCCTACCGAACCCCAAGTTCCACAAAGTGCGCAAAACAAACTGCGCTTGATCAAGAAAGAATTGAAAATCGTACAGGACACCTACACAACACAGACCTTTTACGGATCCAAACCTTATTAGACGGGCTCTTTTTCCGCTCCCTCAGCTTCCTCTCCAAGGTCCAGACCGAAACGCTCTGCCATACGGTAGAGCGTTCGTCTGTCGATGCCAAGAATTTTTGCGGCCTTCACCTTATTTCCCTTCGTTTCCTTGAGTACTCGAGTCAAATGGCGTTTTTCCACTTCTTCCAAGGTCAGACACACCTCATTGAGCTGATCGACTTGCGAAAGTCGTGCATCGGCTTCAGTCGTTGCGCTCTGGCGAATCACTTCGGGTAAATCCTCAGGCGTCAGGAGCGGCCCGTGGCTTAATGACACGGCGCGCTCAATCGCATTTTCAAGCTCTCGCACATTGCCTGGCCATCGATATTGGCTCAAGAGCGCCATCGTTTCCGGCAGGACTCCCCGTACCGCATGGTCTGTGCCTGCTGCGCACTTTTGCAAGAAGTGATGCACCAGCATCGAAATATCTTCCCGTCGCTCGACCAATGACGGCAACGTGATCGGAACGACTTTCAACCGATAGAAAAGATCGTCCCGAAACTTTCCTTCCTTCACCAGCTGCTCAAGATCTCGGTTGGTCGCGGCAATGATCCGGACATCGACTCTGGTGGATGTCGTGCCCCCGACTCGGCGGACTTCCTGATCCTGCATGACCCGCAACAACTTCACTTGTAACGACTGTCCGAGCTCACCGATCTCGTCGAGAAACAACGTCCCTCCATTGGCTGATTCAAAAAGTCCGACCTTGGTCCCCACTGCGCCCGTGAAGGCCCCTTTCTCATATCCGAACATTTCCGATTCCAACAAGGTATCGGGCAACGCACCGCAATTGACCGGGATGAACGGCCTGTCCCGGCGGGGGCCATTCGTATGAATGGCCCGAGCAATGAGCTCTTTGCCGGTTCCGCTTTCCCCCTGGAGCAGCACCGTGCTTTTGCTCTCCGCCACACGCGCGACCAGCTTGTACACCTCCAACATCGCCGTGCTGCTTCCGACCAACGGAGACCACTCGTCCTTACTCTTCAACTCTTCTCGAAACCGCGCATTCTCTTGGAGCAATCGGCAGTGATCCAGACCCCGTTTGACCACCAGCTTGATGTCCTCTTTCTTGAACGGCTTCGCCAGGTAATCGTAGGCGCCCTGCTTAATCGCTTCGATCGCGCCTTCCAGAGAGCCGAACGCGGTGAGCACCACCACGGCCGTATTTGGACTCACGCGTTTGAACTCCCGCAAGACCGTCAGCCCATCCACCGCACCCATGCGGATGTCCGTCAGCACCAAATCGACCCGTCCCTGGCGTCCACGCGCGATCACTTCTTCTCCGCCGCCAAAGGCCTCGACATGATATCCTTCCTTCCTGAGGGCCTCCGCCAATAACTCACGCGCGACCGCATCGTCGTCGGCCACCAGAATCTTTGCTGGTTGCATCACGCTTCCTCCCTCGCATGAATGGGTTCACTTCGCATCGCCGGTAACGTCATCGTCGCGGTCGTGCCACGCCCGATCTCACTCGTCAGCGCCAGACTGCCGCCATGAGCCACGACCGATTCGCGGCTCAAGAATAGTCCCAAGCCGGTCCCTTTGCCAATCGCCTTGGTCGTAAAAAACGGTTCGAAGGCTTTCTGTACGTCCACCTCCGGCATACCGCATCCTGTGTCCTGCACCTCGATCGCAATCACCAACGGCGACATGCCGTCTGCGACCGGACGACCGCGGTCCAGTTCGGCCGAGGACGCCTCGCGACTTCCTGCCATGATGGTGACTTTCCCCTGCGTAGGGGTTGCGGCGAGGGCATTGGCCAGAACATTCACCAATACTTGATGGATTTTTTCCTTGTCCGCCCACACCAGCGGAAGGTCCTTTGGAATGTCGACCGTCAGAGCGATCCCTTTCTCATGGAAGGCCGGTTCCATCAGGACCGCCGAGGGACCGACCACTTCCTCCACAGGAAGCCATTGCGGCTCCGGCTGGCGCGGCCTGGTAGAAGACAGCAAGTCCTGAATGATTCGAACCACTCGCGTGAGCTGGTCATCGATGACGCCCACCCGCTTCCTCATCTCCGGCGTGGCGCCAGGCTCCTCGGCCAGGGCCTGGACATGCCACGCGATCGAGTGAAGCGGCGTACCCACCTCGTGCGCCACGGAGGCCACGAGCTGTCCCACCGCCGCCAACCGTTCCGACCGGTTCAGCTGATCTTTCGCCTGGACCAGTTGCATGTTGGCTTTAAGCAGATTCTCGGTTTCTCGGGCCAGCGCCGCCCTCGCCGCCTCCTCTCGCGCCTTCCGCTCTTCCCAGCTCACGCCCAGGTACGCCACCGACAGCAAGACGCCGACGACGACGCTCCGATTGATGATCGCGGCTTGAAATCGGCCCGGCTTTGTCGGTTGGAGGAGACCTGAATAGGTGGCCACGACACAGGCCAGCACCGTCACCAACATGATCGTTCGATTCCGAAGGGTGGTGACCAACAGGATCGGCAACACATACCCATACGCGCCGACGACATTGACCGGGGCGAATTCTTCAATGACCAAGATGATGAGAAAGCAGGCAGCCGCGATGGCAAGCACGAGACGGTCCCGATGCGTCATGACAGTCATGGACTCGTTCCGCCTGGCCGAGGATCACAGCCCTTGAATCGAGAACTTCGAGAACGTACGGATTCCTTCACGGAAGTACTTACACAAGAGGGCGGGTCAAACGCAACAGCGCCGCAAGCCGTTCACATCGGGAATCTTGAGCCAACTCCTCCAGCGTCAGACTCAACTTCCTGCACCAATTCGGATGCTGGTCCACTGTCCCCGGCAGATTGGTCTGGACGCGCGTGCCGATGACATCCTCGATATTGGCCAAGACAATCCAGGAGGGGGTATGGGCCAGATACTGATAAATCCCTTCCATCAGCTCAGTCGTCATCATCGGCACCTGGGCCGGATCCTCCGATACACCGGCGGGCAGGAGGCCTTGCGACTTCAATGCCGCGAGAATTCCTGCCTTTTCTCGATGGCGCTCCACCCACATCGCATTCCGTGCGTCCTCCGAAGGGAAGAGGCCCAGTGAGGATCGAGTGTCGATATCCACGCCTTCCCAATACCCGCCCAATGTCGGAAGATCGTGCGTTGTGACGACGGCGAGGGATTGAGCGGGATAATGAGCCGGTGGCTTCCACCCTCCCCAGTGCTCTCGCTCAAAATAGAAGACTCGGTACGATAAGACGCCGGCTGTTCCGAGTCGGTCACGCACCCAATCGGGAACGGTTCCCAGATCTTCGCCGATCACCAACGCCTTTGCCCGCACACTTTCCAACGCCACGATCGCCAGCAGTTCGTCATCCCGGTAATGCACATACGTCCCCATCGCGGGTGGGAGACCACGGGGAATCCAAAACAATCGAAAGAGCGCCATGACATGATCGATCCGTATCGCTCCCCCATAGCGAAGATTATTGCGGAGCAATTGGATGAAGTACCGGTAGCCGCTCGCGCGCAGGCGCAATGGGTCGAGGGGAGAAAGCCCCCAATTCTGTCCCTCCGGAGCAAACGCATCGGGGGGCGCACCGCAGTCGGCCTTGAATGCCAAGACCTCTTGATTCAGCCATCCATCGGCGCCATAGCGTTCGCTTCCCAGAGCAAAGTCATGGTACAAGCCGATCGGCATACCGGCCTCGTGAGTCTTCTTCACCGCCGCAAGCAGCTGGTCCGCGGCCAGCCACTGCAGATACTGAAAGAAACGTACCCGCGACTTCTGCCGACATCGAAACTCCTCCACAGCCTCCGAGGTCGGAGTTCGATAGGATTCCGGCCAGTTCTCCCAGACACCCGAAGCCTGTTGGGCGGCCTGCGTATCTTCTTCCAGAGCTTGAAACAACGCATAGTGCGCCAGCGATTCGCCTTCCTGCTCCGTGAAGCGATGGAAGCTTCTCCCGCGATCCGTCATTGGTTTCAACTCCGGTTCGACGCCTTCGAAGTTGTCCCGCAGAAATGCCCGATAGCAGAGATCGAGCACCTCGCGTTTCGTCGTCCGCACCGCGTCGTAATCCACGAACTCGCATCGCCGAGCCGCTTCGATCTGCGAGCGAAATGCGGGGTCGGCAAGCCGGCTTTGCACATCCTGGCCCGTCCAGGACTCTGGAACCTGGGTGACGTCGATATACAGATCGTTCAAAAACAGGCGGCTGGAGGGGGAATAGGGACTAATGTGATAGGGCTTGGCATTCTTCAGCGCGTGGAGCGGATTCAGCCCGATCACCGCTGCGCCCAGGCGCTTTCCCGCCCATTCGATGACGGCGCCCAGATCTCGAAAATCGCCGACCCCCCAATTGTGATGGCTCCGCAATGAATAGAGCTGCAAGGCCACACCCCACCATCGAACACCCTGCTGAAGTTCATCAGGAATGTAACAGCGCTCCGGCGCAACGATGAGACGGAACGTGGCCTTCGTATTCGTACCGCCTCCCTTTGCGTGGGCTGTGACTGAGTAATAGCCAAGCGGCAGGTCTTGTGGAAACGCCAACGCGACACGCACAAACCGGCGTCCCTGAATCGTGCGGGTCTCTTCGACGTTGAGACCCGGCCCCTCCGCTCGCTCACATTGCATTGCTCCGTTCTCCGCAGAGAGCGACCACTTCACGTAAAGGACCGAATCGTCCGAGCTCTCACAGGGTCCGTACCACGACCAGGTTCCTGCGTCACGTCCCAACCGAAGCACATGGACTGGTTCACAGCCTCGCAGCCACCAACGATGATCCCACGCCTCGAGTTCCGCGATGAGTTCCTCGCGATTCGCAACCCGCAGATTCATGGCAGCCAAAATGGCCCGTCGCGTCTCGTCCGTCGTCACATGGTGCGTTCCGGCAATGTCGTAGTAGTCAGCGGCAATCCCCGTCCGATCGGCCAACATATGCAAGAGGTCGCTTTCAGAGTGATCGTACATACCGGGAGTCTGAGTGAAGGGCTAGATCAAGTCAAGGTAATGCAGACTCTAGTCCCATTGACACGATCGGCTGAGAAATTAACGAGCAGGTAGCTAAACTTTGGAGACCACATGGACCGAGCTACAGAAGGCAAATGCAGTCAAGGTAAATCTCGGCCAATAGAATCAGCTGCTGAACGGTCGGTCGATTCCCAATCTGGCGAACCAGACGAACTATATTACCTGCTGTAGTTATTCATTAACCTGTAAGCGGTCCAGTGTTCTCACGAAAAATGATTTACGATACTTTACTCACACAATCCGATCTTCCAGTACTATGTTGGATTGCCAAACGACACTTCATAGGGTCGACCGAGCGCATTGAGCTGCGAGACTACATCCATATAGCTACGTTTCATGGCAAGAAGGATTTGCGCATAATTGTTTATAGCACTTAGCAGAAAGAAATGTGCATGGCCGCTAGCCTTGCCGAGTTTCAGAAAGATTGTTACAGCACGACACATTAATGGCTCTGCCTCCTCTAGCCGATTTGTCGCGTGGAGCAGCAGTGCCAGGTTATTAAGACCCATGGCGACATACGAATGGTCTGTGCCGTAGTTCTGCTCATAGATCATCAACGCACGGCGTAGGAATGGCTCCGCCTCTGCCAGCCGGTTTGTGGCCCGCAGCAGCTCCGCCAAGTTATTTAGAATATGTGCCGTGTTTGAATGATTTTGACCATAGCTCTCCTCTGCGATCGCCAACCCCTGACGGAGCAACGGTTCGACCTCCGCCAGCCTATTCATCGCCTGGAGCAGCAATGCCAAGTTGTTAAGGCGGATGGCCACTTCCGGATGGTGGGGACCATAGCTTTGCTCGTCGATCGCCAAGGCCAGGCGATACAGTGGTTCTGCCTCCGTCAGCCGGTTTGTGGCCTTGAGCAGTGCGGCCAGATTGTTGAGACGGATAGCCACCATAGGATGGTCGGGGCCATAGCTTTGCTCATCGATTGCCAGCGCCCGACGTAGTAATGACTCCGCCTCGGTGAGCCGATTTGTAGCCTGGAGTAGCAATGCCAGATTGCTGAGACGGACGGCTACCTCAGGATGATCAGGACCGTAGCTATTCTCCATGATCTTCAAAGAGCGATGTAGAAATGGCTCTGCCTCCGCTAGTCGATTAGTGCTTCTAAGCAGCTCAGCCAGGTTATTGATTAGGGTAGCCACCTCAGGATGATCGAGACCATAGGTCTGCTCCATGATTGCCAGCGCCCGGCGATACAGCGGCTCCGCCTCCGCTAATCGGTTCGTGGCCTGAAGCAGATGTGCCAGGTTATTAAGATTAGTGGCTACGCTGGGATGGTCGAAGCCATAACTCTGCTCTGTGATCGCCAACGCACGACGCATGAGCGGTTCGGCCTCCTCCAGCCGGTTTGTGGCCTGAAGCAGCAATGCCAAGTTGTTGAGATTACGGGCAACGTCGGGATGGCTGGGACCATAGCTCTGTTCGTCAATTGTGAGAGCGCGACGCATTAACGACTCTGCCTCTGCCAACCTGTTCGTGGCCTGGAGAAGCAATGCCAGGTTGCTGAGACGAATAGCCACTTTGGGATGATCTAGGCCATAGCTCTGCGCCATGATCACTAGAGCGCGGCGTAGCAATGGTTCAGCCTCCGCCAGCCGGTTGGTGGATCGAAGCAGCTCCGCCAAGTTGTTGAGATCACGGGCAACGTCGGGATGGTCGGGGCCATAGCTCTGCGCCGTGATCGCCAACGCGCGACGCATGAGCGGTTCGGCCTCCACCAGTCTGTTCGTAACCTGTAGCAATCCCGCCAAGTTGTTGAGATGGATAGCAACCCTAGGATGGTTGGAACCAAAGCTCTGCTCCATGATCGTCAGTGCCCGGCGATACAGCGGCTCCGCCTCCGCCAGTCGGCTTGCGGCCTGAAGTAACAACGCCAGGTTGTTGAGGTGGACGGTTACTTCAGAACGGTCAGGGCCATAACTCTGCTCCATGATTGCCAGCGCCCGGCGATACAGCGGCTCCGCCTCCGCCAGCCGGTTCGCGACCCGAAGCAGCTCCGCCAGACTATTGAGATCACGGGCGACATCGGGATGGTTCCGGCCATAGCTATGCTCCGTGATCGCCAAGGCACGACGCAGTAACGGCTCAGCTGCTTTCAGTCGGTTTGTGGACTTAAGCAATTGAGCTAGGTTATTGAGATTACTGGCCACATTGGGATGTTCTGGCCCATAGTGCTCCTCAGCTATGGTGAGCGATCGGCGCATTAGCGGCTCGGCTTCGGCGTACAGCGCTGCCGCATATAGAAAGAGCGATAATTTATAGGCCACTATAGAAATCCTGATTTGCTCTCGAACACCCACTTCTTCCCATTGCCGAAATGAATCGACATACGAGGCTCCCATTGTCTGTTTCTCAGGGGTTCCTACCCAATAACGCATGAGCTCATCTTGGTCTTGCTCACGCAGGATCAGAAAACGTTCGACATCAACCAGACAGACGTGCAGCCTTGCAAACGATTTGGTCTGTTTCAAAAGTCTTGGAAGCTCATCGCAGTTTCGTGGAGTGACTGGTTGTTGCTCGAAGTAGTCCGCCAGGCGTAGCCGATATTCATCTTGCTGAGACTCATTCAAAACAAACGCCGACTCGACAGCGGCTCGTACATAGTCATGGACGAAATTCAAGAGCCCGCTGCGATTGATTACAAGATCTTCCAAAGCGGCCCGGAGTGGTGCCCAGGTGGCCGTGGGGAGCTGCGGCTGATTCGACGGCTTCAGCAGTTCCAAGAGTTCGAATTCTGACAACCCCCTTCTGGCTGCCCAGATGAAACTCAGTGTCTCTCCTACCAACCCAGGCCGGTCACGCTCATAATCTCGCTGGTAGCGGGAGAAGACAATTTTCAGAAGTTCCGGAATATCCGAGGCCGACAGATACTCGGATAATCTTTCGTCGAGCCGTTCATGTGTACCAGTCACCCGCAGTTCATCCAATAGGATCTTCAGATACAACGGATTGGTGGCATGAGGGGCGGCAGCCAGACGGGCAATCCGCGGCTGGTCCAGTTCTTTGCTGAAACGAGCGAGATAGGCGGCGATCATCCGGTGGCGCTCGCCCTCCGCGAGCGGCATGACCGGGATAGTGCTCCAGCCTCGTTGCTCCACTGCCTGCAGCGTCTCGCCCGGTAGGGTCGAACTAACCAGACGTAAAGGACCAGTGAAGGAGTGGATCGGTAACCAACCAAGCACTCGTGCTCGATCTTTATCCTCGAGTTGGTTGAGAGCGTCAAGGATCAGAATACAGCGCACCTTCGTCTGCTCTGCCTTGCTGCGGGCCTTGGCTAACCAGAGAGGAAACACTGTGAGCAGCTCGTCATGTGTGTGAGGTATGTCGTCAGGATCCTCGCTCCACCGTTTGATCTCGGCGACGAACCGCCGCATGATCTGCCAGTGGTCGGCACTGTCTGGTGTACTCCCTATATAATGCTGAATGATCACATCCGCTGGATGCGTCTCCTGCCATCTTACTATCCAATTGGCTAACAAGGCGGACTTCCCGCCGCCGGACTCCCCGTAAATGACTAGAGGTCCATGATCGTCTATGACATGCTGATCTAGTTGTTCAAAATCGTCCGGCCGTGCGATATAAGTGCGTCGTCGAACTTCTGCAAACGCCTCATGATCACGCGCCTCTCTGCTGAGTCGGTCTGGGATTGTCTCTTGGGGATAGTCCTCATCGATGACCGCCTTGAGGTGTTCTAAGACCACTGTAGCGAGTTGATGAGGATTGGCATAGTCCTCATGAAGAATAATGGTTTTAGCTGCTGCAGCGGCACGCACGGTGGTTTTCAGCGCAACCTGCTTGCTAACAGTGTCAGCATCCTCAGAGAGATATTCTGCTCCGCGCGCCAAGGCATAGGCGGGATCCCGAATGTAGATTAATGCATGCCCAGCCTTCTCTGATTTATTGAGGGCTCCATGGATGATTTCCAACTCGGTCACACTTTTGTTACTGCATTCGTGAAGCCAGGGTTCTTCTTCGAGTAGGTCGGCCGTCATAGCTACAGTCCCAGGCACCCAGCCATAGCGTTCGCCAAGAAGACCGATGAAATAGGGTCGGCAGGCGTGAATCTCACTGAGGCAGGTTTTCAGCGTCCCTTTCCTGGTACTCTGTTCCTCTGAAATGCCCCATCGCAGATCCACTTCGATGAACTCCACCTGCCGCTCGCGGCAGAATTGCCGCAGCGCAGGCCATGTGTGGCTCATCAGCGCCTCGCGCTCCTCTTTCATGTCACGAAAAGTGGAAGAAACAAACACACGTATAGCGCGGTTGCTCTGGAATGAAGAACTCATTGGCGGACATTGTGGACGGGGATCTAAGACTGGTCAATATCTGGATGATAGGCCTTATGAACTTGTTTAGCTCGAATAGATTGTTTAGTTCAGTGTCTGTAGACTGCCGGTCGAGCGAGCGAGATTGTCACGCGCGGCATTGAGCTCCATGTTCAAGATTATAGCGGGACGATGATCCTGTTGCCGCTCCGCAGCCAGTTGGGCTTCCAGCCGTGCGGTATCCAACCCTGTAGCCAGCCCTCCACGTTGCCGCTGCCTGACAGTTCCAAGTAATTCGTTCACGACCTGCTGATTCGCCTCATGCGTCTTGACCATGGCCATGGCCTAAATCAGCTAATCGCCTTGCGTACTGAATAAGTCAATAGTCATGCTTGACCATATTAATCAGATGCAGTGTTTATGGAATTTAGGAATGTGACGGTGTTAAGAGCTCTCCGAGGAGGAACAGGGCCCAGTCGTACGGTTCAGATGTGGATCCGGATCCGCCTGTGCTACACTCGCCCCATGTCAGACCTCTCTATCCACCAGTCCACACCTTCGTTCAAACTGTTGCCCGCGTATCTTGGCACGACGTCACTTGAGGACGTCATCAACACGGCGCGAGGTCGCCGGGTGCTTTGGCTGGAAATTGTCGTGAACGACCAATTGGATCTGACGCCCTGGCAGTCCGATCCGGCGGTACAAGACGCGTACACGACAGCCTGTCGCTGGTATACACACTACCGCCGCCTATTGACCTATCTCTTCAACCGTGCCCCGCTCCCGGTCGACTCCGGTCCGATTGATTTCCGCGAGTATCGAACGTTCGCCGAGGCGGTTTACTTTGCCTACGCTCACCGCTGAATATCTTATCGAGCTCCTCACCCAGTATGTGGCCGACACTGACACTCCGGTCGACCTCCTCGTCGTCGGCGCGCTGGCCCTGCGCGCCTACGGAGTTCCCGTTCGCGCGACGTTCGATGTCGACGCCGAAGTGCACGGCCCACTGATGCCGCTGCGAGACTACCTCACAGCCCAGAACATTCCGGCCGATCTGACCCAGAATTTTTCCGGTTGGTCCGTGGTTGCCATGCCGCCGGGATACCGGGACCGTGCCGTCGATCTCGTCAACCAACCTCGCCTTCGTGTCCGTGTTCTCTCGCCCCTCGATTTCGTGATTGCCAAGCTTCGTCGCGGAACAGAGCTTGATCTTGACGATGCATTCCTGGTGGCTCGACAGCACCACCTCTCGACCGAGACGATTCAGGGCAGCGCCCAGGACGCTCTCGCCGCCTCGCCGCAAGACACCGCGCTCTTTCTCTTTCAAAAAACGGTCGAGCTTTTCTGCAAGCATCTGTCTTCTTCAAACGATTAACAAAAGGACGCACAGCACAAAGCGGGAATGGGCACGGTCTTGTAAGGAATGCCGCGCAGATTGTCGTTTTATTTGATATCAGTTGATTGCTATTATGCTCCCGGTTCACTTCACCTAGACCAATGATCTTATATGTTTCAGTTTAGTGGAGATGGCCTGCCTATGGTGAGGATGGTGAGGGGATAACCATATCGACACAGACAGCCGGTCAACGTTTGTATCAACATCAGTGCTCCATCATAAGCCGAACCAGCTTGGAAAGATCTACCAATGACAAAGCGAAAAAGAACGCTCCGCGTCGGCGTGATTGGAACCGGAGCCTTTGCAGAGCAGTGCCATCTGCCGGGGCTGCAGTCCCATCCTCATGCGAGGGTTGTGGCAATTTGTGGTCGTCGACCGGAACGGCTGCGCTTTCTCGCAGCCCGATTCAATATTCCCACGGTTCACGCCGACTATCGCGAGCTCTGTGCCCGATCGGATCTTGATGCGGTCACGATCGTCACCCGAAACAGTGAACATGCCGCGCAAGCGCAAGCAGCATTCGCTGCGGGGAAGCACGTCTTCTGCGAGAAACCGATGGCCACGAATGTGGCGCATGCCCGTCAGATGGTTCACGCCGCGGAGAGGAGTGGGAAGGTCCACCAAGTTGGATTCATCTATCGCTATCTCTACGGAGTGCAAGAGCTGCGACGGCGGGTACAACGCGGGGATATCGGTGAACCGTATCATCTGCGTGCGCAGCATAACAGTTGGGATGGCCTCCAGCCGGCCTCTGCTCTCGGGTATCGGGCCACACGCGCGCTAGGCGGAGGAGGGGTCCTCTACGACGTAGGGTCACATCTGTTCGATGTGGCGCGCTTTCTGTTTGGCCCTATCAAGTCAGTCACTGGACTGCTCGAACATGTTCCTCGCTCGACAAAGAGCAGTCGCGGGGAATCCCAGGCCGTAGAAACGGACGATCTTGCGACCGCGTGGTTTACACACGAGAGCGGCATCCGTGGTCAATGGTTTGCCAGCCGTCTCATGCCGTGGTACGGAGAGAAGGCCCATATCGAGGTGATCGGACAGGACGGGACGTTACGAGCCTCGCTGAGCAGAGGCGGCGTTGATGTCTTACGATCAGCACACTCTTTAAGGCCAGAGTGGAAAGCCTTGCCGTTGCCAAGTGAGGCACGGAATACGTCGCCCAGCGCGCTGAGCATCATGATGCATAGTTTCGTGGATGCCTGTCTGAGAGGCACCCTCGATGGCGATGTCGATGCATCCTTTCATGATGGTCTTGCCTGTCAACTCGCGATCGATGCCGTTGAGCAAGCCACCGCGAGGTTCCCATGGGTCCCGCTTGCGAAACAGACCAGGCAGAGGCGAACACGCTGACCCTGTGTCCCGGAAATACTATGTCGACGTCGTTCGAGTTTGCGCAAACTTGACTCTGCCTGGCCGTCAGGACAAATGGAGCAGAAGGAACCCGACCCAGTAGAATATCGTCGTAACGCGTTCGTGAAGGGATCTGGAAGGGATCTGATGGACTTCGTCTCACACGGCCTCTGGGGTTCGATTGCGTTCGGTCGCAAAAGCCGATCGAGTTTCGGGCTGGCATTCGTCATCGGCATGGCGCCCGATCTGCTTTCATTCGGAGTCTTGTACGTCGCGGCTACCCTCGGCTTGTCGCCGCAGCCCGATTTCAGTCGCGGCACTCCCCCGGAATCGACGATCCCACCATACGTCCATCACCTCTACAATTACACGCATAGCTTCGTCGTATTTCTTGCCGTCTTTTTTCTCGTATGGCTCCTCCTGAAACGGCCGATCTGGGAACTCGGAGCGTGGGGACTCCATGTCCTGACCGACATACCTTTGCATTCTTACGCCTTTTTTCCAACTCCAGTGCTGTGGCCTTTCTCTGACTGGAAATTCGATGGCCGGCAATGGATGACGCCGGGTGTCCTCATTCCCAACTTCGTGCTCCTGTCGCTGTTCTATGCCTGGCACATCCGGCGCCTCTACCTGAACAAGAGGAAAGAAGAGCCGCGACCGGACCACCAGAGGAAGGCTCCCGCCGACCACATACACAACGGATGAGGTTCATGATGCCGGCGGGTCCGTGGAAGATTTCAACCGTCAGCCCTGGATGTAGTTCCAAACTCGCAGAACATCGAGGGTCAATGTCGCGCCGTATGTCGGGCCGTAGTCTTGCTCCACGATGTTTCCCAAACTATCGTTCCACGTCTCGAACCGCACTGGCCCGGCAGAAGCCGCTATCGCCCACGCGAAATGGTTCTGGCTTTTCCCTACCTCATTGACAAAGATACCTGTGCCCCACATGAGAGCAAACTCAATTTCCCAGGAAGGAATGGTTTCGCCATTGTCGTTCGTACGATACTGGCCGAAGGCGATGGAGGGCTGTGCCAATGCAGCCGTACTCCTGATCGATTGGAGAACGGCTCCGTCTTCCTGATAGCTGACACGTCCAAGAGCGGATGCCCGTACGCTGACGTCCCCCCAGCTTCCAGAATAGAGCGCAGGCGTAACTTGCAAACGCCGGATGCCGGCTCGAAGAAACCCCTGTTGATAGATCGTCCCGACGGAAAAACCGCCGCCGACAAACATCACTTTAGGACGGAACAAGGGGAACCATCGCGTGACAGAGCCATCGATCATTGCGTCGATCGCCTTACGAGGGTTCACGGTCGGAACAGGGGGAAGTCCGCGAAGTTGATGCACGAATTCATTCTGAAGGAAATTCGTGATTTCGTCGCCCGTGGGGCCGATCCCAAGCGTGAGATTGGTACTCCAGTTTTTCCAATTCCCTCCCCAATGTTGAGTCCAACTGAGTGCGGCGAAGTTGAAGCCGAGCGTATTGTCGACTGTGGAATCGTATCGGTTCCCCAAACCGTCTATCGGTGTAAACCGATTGATCGTCAGCCCCCCAGTCAATAAGGAATATTGATCGGGGAACGCCATGCTTCCCCAGTGGACGGATGGCGCGGGAGTTTCACTCCATGCCGGTGAAGACAGTCCTAAGAACAGAAGGACGCTGAAGACCAGCGTCAATTCTCCGGTCACCCACTGAAATGGCCTTGACCATGGATGTGCTCCGTCTACCGGTTTTCCGTCAACCATACTTCTGAACCAACTCCATACCAGCGTGGCAATTATCTCGGGAAAACTTCTTTTTATTAAGGAGACGCGGTCTCCCTGTCACAGGAAATCTATAGGGTGCCGCGATGGAAAACGAAGGTATTCTACACGACACAGATGTATGTGGCGAGACGTTGTTTTGATGACTGCCAAGAACGACCTTCGTTTTGGTGGGTACTGTTGATTCTTTGTGGCGGTCCTCCCTCGACAGACATTCTGATCCTATGCTAGCTTACGCCTTCGTTTTTCCGTGTTCACTTCATTCGAGCAACGTTCACAGGCTCAGACATGTTCAAGAAGATTCTAATCGCCAACCGCGGTGAGATTGCCATGCGGATCATCCGCGCCTGCCGCGAATTGAACATCGCCACCGCCGCGATCTATTCCGAAGCGGATTCGACCGGGATCTACGTGAAGAAAGCGGACGAATCCTACATGGTCGGACCCGGGCCGGTGAAGGGTTTCTTGGACAGCAAACAGATCGTGGATTTAGCCAAACGGATCGGCGCCGATGCCATCCATCCGGGATACGGGTTTCTGTCTGAAAACGCGGAGTTCGCGGAGCTCTGCCAGGCTTCTGGCATTACGTTCATCGGCCCTTCCACCCACGCCATTACCCTGATGGGCAGCAAGGTCAAAGCGCGCGAGCTCGCCGAATCAGCCGGCGTTCCGATCGTGCCCGGCACGGACGGGGCCATCACGACTGTGAAAGAAGCCATGGCCTTCGCGAAAAAAGCGGGCTACCCGGTCATGATCAAGGCGAGCGCCGGCGGCGGCGGCCGCGGGCTGCGCGTCGTCCGATCCGACGATGAGCTGCGAGAGAATATGGAAGTCGCCGCGCGCGAGGCCCAAGCCTCTTTCGGAGACGGCAGCGTCTTCATCGAAAAATATATCGAGCGGCCGCACCATATTGAGTTCCAACTACTGGGAGATCGGCACGGGAATATCATTCACTTAAATGAACGCGATTGTTCAATCCAGAGACGTCACCAGAAATTGATCGAAATCGCACCGTCGTTGATTCTCACACCGACGTTACGGGAGGAGATGGGCAACGCCGCGATCGCCATCGCGCGCGCGGTAAACTACGACAACGCCGGAACCGTGGAGTTTCTGCTCGATCAAGAAGGCAAGTTCTATTTCATCGAGATGAATCCGCGCCTCCAAGTCGAACATACGGTGACGGAGCAGATCACGGCCATCGATATCGTGCGGAATCAGATTAAGATCGCGGCCGGCCTGCCGCTCAGCATCCAGCAAAAGGACGTCATCCTCCAAGGTCACGCCATTCAATGCCGAATCAATGCGGAAGATCCCAAAAATAATTTCCTGCCCTGCACGGGCACTGTCACGGCGTATCTCTCTCCTGGTGGAATCGGTGTCCGCATCGACGGCGCGGTCTACAAGGATTACACAATCCCACCGTACTATGATGCGCTGCTGGCCAAGTTGACGGTCCGGGGTCGCACCTGGGAAGAAGCCGTCAGCCGTATGCGGCGCTCTCTCGAAGAGTACGTGCTCCGTGGAGTGAAAACCACCATTCCCTTCATGGAAGCGATCATGCAGGAGCCGGACTTTATGGCGGGGCGCTTCGACACGTCGTATCTGGACACCCATCCTGACTTGTACTCGTACCACGAGTTTGAGCAACCGGAGGATCTAGTTTTGGCGCTGTCGGCGGCGATCGCCGCCTACGAAGGTCTCTAATTCGAACAAACCCTCAGTTTCCCAAAGAGATGCCCTAACCATCATGGCGAAAAGACGACCACCAACTAAGAAACCGCAGAAAACAACCAGATCATCTGCTCCGACGGTCAAGACCTCAAAAAGGGTCCAGCCACGCCCCACTGAGTTTACGATCCAACCGGCCGCCGGCAAACCGATCCTGATCACGGATGTCGCGCTGCGAGACGGCCATCAGTCGTTATTGGCGACGCGCATGCGCACGGAAGACATGCTGCCCATCGCGCAAAAGCTCGATGCTGTCGGCTATTGGTCGCTTGAAGTATGGGGCGGCGCCACCTTCGACACCTGTTTGCGCTTCCTAAAAGAAGATCCCTGGGAACGACTCCGGGCGCTCCGGGCCGCCATGCCGAACACCAAGCTCCAAATGCTGTTGCGCGGGCAAAACCTCGTCGGCTATCGCCATTACGCCGACGACGTGGTGGAGCGGTTCATCGAACGTTCGGCGACGAATGGCATCGATGTCTTCCGCATCTTCGACGCGCTCAACGACGTGCGGAATCTCGATCGGGCCGTGAGCGAAGTGAAGGCCTGTGGGAAACACGCTGAAGCCGCCCTTTCCTACACCGTCAGCCCGGTCCATAGCATCGACCGTTTTGTGGATTTGGCCAGGAAGTTGGAAGATCTGGGGGCCGATACGATTTGTATCAAAGATATGGCCGGACTCTTGGCCCCGCTCGATGCCTATCATCTGGTGCGTCGGCTGAAATCCGCCGTCAAGGTCCCGCTTCATCTTCATTCGCATTACACATCCGGGATGGCCTCGATGACCTCGCTGATGGCAATCCTCGGAGGGCTCGACATGCTCGATACCTCCATCTCGCCGTTGGCAGGGGGAACCTCCCACCCGGCGACGGAAACGCTGGTCGCGGCACTCCAGAATACTCCCTACGACACGGGACTGGAACTCGCCTCCTTTCAGCCGATCACCGAGCACTTCCGAACGGTTCGCCGAAAATATCGTCAGTTCGAGAGCGACTTTACCGGCGTGGATGCAGAAATCCTCATGTCGCAGATTCCCGGCGGCATGCTGTCGAACCTCGCGGCCCAGTTAACCGAACAAAACGCTCTGGACCGGATGAAGGAGGTGCTCGACGAAGTCCCACGCGTGCGAAAAGAGATGGGCTATCCTCCCCTCGTCACTCCGACCAGCCAAATCGTCGGCACGCAGGCGACACTCAATGTGCTGACCGGCGAGCGGTATAAAGTCATCACGACCGAGACGAAGAATTATTTCTTGGGATTGTACGGCCGTGCTCCTGGACAGGTCGATCTCGACGTGATGGCGCGTGCGACCGGCGATGAAACACCGATCAAGACCAGACCGGCTGATCGACTGGAGCCGGAATTGGATGACGCGAAGAAAGAGCTTCCGGAGTCGGCTCAGACCGTCGAGGACCAACTGTCATTCGTGCTGTTTCCCGCCATCGCGCGCGACTTTTTTGAAGCCCGTGAAAAAGGGGAGCTGATACCGGAACCGCTGGACGTTGGGTCGGCAAAAGGCCCCGCCACCGCGCACGAACTCCACCTGGCCCCCGTGGAATTCAATGTGACGGTCCATGGCGAGACCTATCATGTGAAAGTCTCGGGATCCGGTCGAAAAATCGACGGACGGAAGCCCTACTACATCCGCGTCAACGATAAGCTCGAAGAAGTGTCGCTCGAATCCATCCAGGAAGTGCTCGCCGGTGTCCCGGAGTCTCAGGGGACTCAATCGGGAGGAAAACCTAAACGTCCCAGACCCTCGAAACCAGGTGATGTCGCTCCGCCCATGCCTGGCCGAGTGGTGAAAATCCTGGTTGCGATCGACGATCGCGTCAAGGCCGGCGATCCTCTGTTGATCATCGAAGCGATGAAGATGGAAAGCCGGGTGCCGGCGCCGATCGATGGGAGGGTCGCCACGATCCTGGCTGCCGAGGGTGACAATGTGAAGACGGATGAAACGGTCATTCAACTGGAGTAATTCCAGCGCCGCCTCTCGCTTTCGCCCATGCAGTCCCCGGCATTCGGCGCCGCTCATCTTGTGTCTTGTATCGTACCTCATGAGCGCCTGTGCTCCGCCCTCACAGATCCCGCCCTATTTTGAAACGTTAGAACGGATCCCGATCGAGCGCATCCCGATCAAAACCGTTCTCGTCCATGATCAACGGGTCGCGTATCTCGATGTCGGCAACGGCCCGCCGGTCATCTTGATTCATGGTTTTGGCGGATCCATGTGGCAATGGGAACATCAGCAATATGCCTTGTCTCAACACTTCCGTACCCTGACGCTCGACCTACCCGGTTCCGGATTGTCCGACAAACCGGACATTGAGTATCTGCCGGATCAGATGTTGGATTTCTGTCTCGGATTCATGGACGCTCTGCAGATTCCTCACGCCACCGTGGTCGGCAATTCCATGGGCGCCGGCTTAGCTATCGGCATGACATTGACTCATCCGACCCGTGTCGACAAACTCGTGCTCATCGACGGGTTACCGTCTGATGTCATAGCCAAACTCACCAGTCGATCGTTCAGGCAAGCCCTTGAATCTCGAGCCCCTTCCTGGCTGGTCTCCTTCGGCAACTGGCTGTTCGGCGGGCTGGTCACCGATTCCGTCCTCAAAGAAATCATCCACAATCACAGCCTCCTCACGCCGGCCGTCATTGAACGGTCCAACCAGAACCGCCGACGCCCCGGCATCATCAAACCCATCATGGCCGTGAGAAACGCCCTCCCCTCCTGGGAAACCGATTTCGCCCCGCGCCTCAGTAGCATCACGCACCCCACCATGATCATCTGGGGTCAACACGACCGGGTGTTCCCGATCGCCGTGGGGGAAGAACTGCACCATAGAATCCGTGGATCACAGTTCGTACGAATTCCCAATGCCGGTCATATGCCCCAATGGGAACGCCCTGATCTAGTCAACCGATCGTTGATCGCGTATATTCAACCGTGACCCTGAATGGATAGCTCGAGCGGGATCCCTCTCTCATCATCTTCAGAAAGGAGCTTACGATGCGGACGAGATATTCTGGTTTCATCGGCACCCTATGCCTTTCGCTTGGCCTGGTCGGATGTCAGACGATGGGAGGATCAACCGGCGCCGGCTTTTCCTACAAGAATATGCCGGTGGCAGACGGGAGCGCAGTCGCAGGCGAAGGCAACAAGGTCCTCTTCAAGGGCAATCCGTTGACGCTCGCCGGGAATGGAGTAAAAGTCGGCGACGCGCTCCGCGACGTGAAGGTGGCGCAGAACGACTTGTCTCTCGTGAACATCGCGCAGACCAAAGGCGCAGGAAAAGTCCGCATCATCAGTGTGGTTCCCTCGCTGGATACCCCTGTGTGCGAACAACAGACGCATATCCTGAGTGAGCGCAATAAAGGCCTCGATAAGATGGTGGAACTCATCACCGTGAGCCTCGATACACCCTTCGCCCAGAAACGGTTTGCCGCGGAAGCCAACATCGCCAATATCACCTTCCTGTCCGACTATCGGGGAGCTGAGTTCGGGAAAACCCATGGCCTCTTCTTGGAAGGTCCGCACATTTTGACGAGGGCGGTCATGGTCGTCGATAAGACGAACACGATTCGCTATCTGCAAATCACCCCGGAGCTCACTCAACTCCCGGATATGGAAGAAGCCTTGCAATTTGCTCGTCGATTGGTGACGGAGAGCTGAGCTTGCGCGGTGCCCAGGTTAAGGTTAAGGTTGAGGATAAGGGTTGAGCGGCGCGGATGATCCAGCCTCAACCTTAGCCTCAGCCTGACCCTCTCCCCATACCAATGGCTCATTATGATCTACTAGTCATCGGCACGGGACCCGCCGGCCAAAAGGCCGCGGTCCAGGCGGCCAAACTCAGCAAGAAGGTCGGGATCATCGAAAGAAAGACGGTCGTCGGTGGGGTCTGTATCAATACCGGGACCATTCCAAGCAAATCCCTCCGCGAAGCGGTGCTCTATCTCTCCGGGTTTCGCCAACGCAGCCTCTACGGCGCTCAGTATCGTGTGAAGAAGGCGATCACGATCGAAGATCTTGCCTTCCGCGCCGGCCATGTCATCAAAAACGAGATCCAGACCGTACAGAACCAGATGGCTCGCAATCGAGTCGACATGTTTTTCGGCTCGGCCGGTTTTCTCGATTCTCATCGTCTCCACATTCAACAGGACCGAGGCGAGCTCGAACTGACGGCGGATTTCATTGTCATCGCGGTGGGGACAGAGCCGGCCCGGCCTCCGGACGTCCCGTTCGACGACAAAACCATCATCGATACGGACGGCCTGCTGACCCTGAAACACATTCCCGAGTCCATGGTCATCGTTGGAGGCGGGGTAATCGGCACGGAGTACGCGTCCATTCTCGCCGCCTTGGGTATCCCCGTGACTCTCATCGATAAACGCCCCCGGCTGTTGGAGTTCGTGGACGCCGAGATCATTCAAGCGCTCCAGCGGCAGATGAAAGAACTGGGAGTGACGCTGTATCACGATGAGGAAGTCCTCACAGTGACGCGGGAACGGGACAATTCCATCCAGATGTCCTTGCGCCACAACCGCCGGGTTCAAGCTTCCACGCTGATGTACGCGATCGGACGCATCGGAGCGACGAAAGCGCTGAATCTCGAAGCCATCGGTTTACAACCCGATAGCCGCGGGCGCCTCACCGTCAATGAGCATTTCCAAACGGCGATTCCCCACATTTACGCGGCCGGCAACGTCATCGGATTTCCGGCGCTTGCCTCCACATCGATGCAACAGGGCCGCCACGCCTCCTGCCATGCCTTCGGTCATCCCGATCGCACCGACACATCGCTTCTCCCGTACGGCATCTACGCGATTCCTGAGATTTCCATGGTCGGACGCAACGAGGAAGAACTGACTCAGGCGGATGTCTCCTATGGAGTCGGCATCGCCCGCTACAAGGAAATCGCCCGTGGACAGCTGATCGGCGACGAAACCGGCATGCTCAAACTGCTGTTTCACCGACACACCAGACAGCTGCTCGGGGTTCATGCGATCGGCGAAGGAGCCACGGAGCTGATTCACATCGGCCAAGCCGTCATGGCCTTTCACGGCAAGATCGATTACTTTATCGATACGGTCTTCAACTACCCGACATTGGCGGAATGTTATAAAGTCGCTGCGCTGGACGGCATCAATCGTTTACCGCGACCATGGCTTCCGCACCTATAACGTCGGGACTTGTCCAGACACATTTTGAATTATGAATGTTGAATTTTTAGTTGGAACTTAACACTTACAATCAAAACTAACATTCCCCGGAGTCTCACGGAGCACTATATGTCATATTCAAGCCATCTACGAAAGCTTGCGACTTCAATCTGGGATGCTCAGTTGAGTCACCCCTTCGTCGTCGCACTCGGCAATGGAACGCTGCCTGAACATAAATTCAAATACTACATTCTGCAGGACGCGCGGTTTCTCGGCGATCTGGCGCGCGTGTTTTCTGCCGCCGCACTGAAGGCCCCTGATTCGGACACGGCCTTGCGGTTCAACAAGCTGGCGGAGGAGACCATCGTCGTAGAGCGGAGCCTGCATGAGAGCTACGGAAAGAAATGGGCGCTGACGGCGAAGCAGATGACGTCCGTCCCCATGGCTCCAACAAACTATGCCTACACCAGACACATGCTGGCCGTGGCCGCTTCTGGAACTGCGGCAGAGATCACGGTCGTCGCTCTCCCCTGCGCCTGGGTCTACTGTGTCGTAGGGCAACACTTGTTACGGAAAGGCCCGCCGGCCAAGAATCATCCCTACCGCGATTGGCTCATGCTCTACGCCTCGCCGGAATTTGCTGAGGTGCAGCTGTGGATGAGAAAAAAGGTCGATCAGTGGGCCAAGACAGCCGGCAAAGAAGAAAAGCAGCGGATGGAAGACTCCTTCATCATCAGCTCACGTTATGAATGGATGTTTTGGGACATGGCGTGGAATGAGGAGAAATGGCCGGTGTAGCTGTAAGACCGGAATCATTTAAGAAGCTGACGAACAGCTTCGGTATGGGATACAGTTTCCCCAGCGTCTGACTGGCGGATGCCTTCTTCGACCTTTGCCAGGAAACAAAGCCGTTCGATCGCGTCCTCAAACGTCGCTGTGTCAGGTAGCCCTTCGACGACCGTTTAACCGTATCAGTCGCCATAGCTAATCACCTCCGCAAAATCAGCATTCTAACAGATTGCGACAAGCTCATTTTGGCTCCTGTGGCAGTCGCAGGTATCGAGATTTGAGAAGCCACTGAGGAGCCATGCAGGATGCTCAAAAAAGCCGTCCAGCAAGGCCACAGCGAGTGAAGCGGCGAGGCGTACGCTTCGGTACGTTGAGCCTCTGAGCGATGCGAGAACGCCGCTGGCGGGATTTTTCAGCATCCTGCCAGATGTTCGCTATGACTTTTGCCTGGCCTTCGCCAATGCCAGGGCCATTGCACCGATCGGTTGAGGGGCTCGTGGCGGCATTTGGCTGGATGCCGACGGCCCACGACCTCGCGAGTCACTTGCTACTTGGCTCCCAGGCTGTGTCGAACCAGATGGACGGCTCGCCGCATCCTCCAGCCGCATGGTCAGTGAAATACGCTGACGCTTCAGATCGACGTCGATCACCTTTACTTTGACCACCTGCCCCGGTTTGACCACCTCATGTGGATCTTTGATGAATTTGTTGGCCAGCGCGGATACGTGCACGAGCCCGTCCTGATGCACTCCTATATCGACGAAAGCACCAAACGCCGCCACATTCGTGACCACTCCCTCCAACACCATGCCGGGCTGCAGATCACTCAAGGATTCAACCCCTTCCCGGAAGGTCGCCGTCTTGAATTCAGGGCGTGGGTCGCGGCCAGGCTTTTCCAGCTCGGTGAGAATATCCCGCACCGTCGGCACCCCGAACTTCTCATCGGTAAAGTCGGTCGGCGCCAACCCTTTCAAGACAGCCGGCTGGCGCATCACCTCGGTAATCCCAGTTCCTAACCGCGTCAGAATGCGTTCGACTACCGGATACGCCTCCGGGTGAACGGCGGAACGATCCAGAGGATTGTCACCATCAGGAATGCGCAGAAAGCCTGCCGCCTGCTCGAAGGTTTTCTCGCCAAGACGCGGTACCTTTCGGATTGCGGTCCGATTTGGAAACGGCCCGTTCGCATCCCGATAGCCTACAATATTTTTGGCCAGTGCCTTGTTGAGCCCAGACACCCGTTCCAACAAAGGCACCGACGCCGTATTGACGTTCACGCCGACGCCGTTCACGCAATCTTCAACCGTGGCATCCAGCGACCGCGCCAAGGCTCGCTGATCGACATCATGCTGATATTGGCCGACTCCGATCGCCTTCGGCTCGATTTTGACCAGCTCGGCCAACGGATCCTGCACACGTCGAGCAATGGACACCGCACCTCGTACACTAACATCCAACTCGGGGAACTCGGCCGCGGCAAAGGCCGACGCCGAATAGACCGACGCCCCAGCTTCACTCACCACGAGTTTCTCCATTTTCTGTTCAGGTCGTTGCGTGGCGGCCGCTTTGATCACCTCACCCGCTAACTTGTCCGTTTCCCGGCTCGCCGTGCCGTTGCCGATTGCAATCAATTCCACGCCATGTTGAATGACGAGACGTATCAGTGTTTCCTCTGCCCCTCGCCAGTCGTTGCGGGGCTGGTGCGGGTAGATCGTCTCGGTTGCCAATAATTTTCCCGTCGCATCGACCACGGCTACTTTACAGCCGGTGCGGATACCAGGATCGAGACCGAGAATGACTTTGGGTCCGGCCGGCGCCGCCAACAATAACTCATGGAGATTGCGCGCAAAAATCTTGATCGCCTCGGCCTCGGCTGCGTCGCGCAACTGCACGAACAGTTCGGTGCTGATCTGCAGATGAATCTTCACACGCCAAGTCCATTCGCATACGCCGGCCAGCCATTTGTCTGCGGGACGACCACGATCTTCGATTCCCGCATGAGCCGCAATTATCGAGACGCAGGGATGTGGGACAACCGCCTCAAGCGCCTCTCCCAAACCTAACTCCAGCTTCAACACCCCGAGCGTACGGCCTCGGAACAGCGCGAGGGCCCGATGCGACGGGATAGTCTTAATCGATTCCGCATAGGCATAGTAATCGCGAAACTTCTCCTCTTCTGCCGTTTCCTTGTCTTTCATCACCGTCGAGGTCAAGACGCCTTGATCCCAGAGCCGCGACCGTAGCGCGGCCAACAAGTCGGCTGTTTCTGCAAACCGCTCCATCAGAATGTCCCGCGCCCCTTCCAACGCAGTTTTGGCATCGGGCACATTGATCGCCTCCACCCCTTCCGCGGCCGGCACGACGCGAATATATTTGAGCGCCTCCTGCTCGGGATGCAGTATCGGACCGGTCAGGAGGCTATCGGCCAAGGGCTCCAACCCGGCTTCGCGGGCGATCTGCGCGCGTGTGCGTCGCTTAGGTTTGAAGGGGAGGTACAGATCTTCGACGGCCTGCTTGGTGGTCGTGGCCTCAATGCGCTCCCGCAATGCATCCGTGAGCTTCCCCTGTTCCTCAATCGAGACCAATACAGCGGCACGCCGCTCCTCCAATTCGCGCAGATAGCGTAACCGCTCTTCCAGCGTACGCAGGTGCGTATCGTCTAAATTTCCGGTCACCTCTTTACGATACCGCGCAATGAACGGGACTGTGGCTCCTCCATCGAGCAATGCCACCGCAGCACTCACCTGAGTAACCCCGACGCCGAGTTCTTTGGCGATGAAAGGAATAATCTTGAGCTGCGCCGCGTCCGATGAAATCTGACCCGTAGTAGTCGTCACGTCCATCGATAGCCCTATTTTCCGAACGCGGCAGAACTCCGCGCTCTCTGAGAGTGTGGCGAACATGAATCTATGTTGACGAAGGGGACCGTTCGCATTCAGGAGGACAGGAATTAGTGAGCAAGGGTTCCAAAAGCGGCAAACAGTCGCCCCGCCAAGTAATAGGTGCCTTGAGTATCTCCCAAGTGCTTGCGTCGCAGGAAGTCGTTGAGGACTCGCCCATCCCCGGCTTTGTGTGTGTCTGGGTGCGTGAGGTTCATCCGATACCGTTTAATCCCCGCCGAAACTGAACTGACGAATACCACAGTCCCGTCGAGATCCACCTTCTCGACGATACCGACATGCGTAAGCGGGTCGTTCGGCAATCCGTCTCGGTTGAAATCCCAGGTATTGTGAAAGAATACCAGATCGCCCGGATAGACGGTCGGTCCATAGTGAATCCGTCCGTGTTCCACCACATGGGTAAAGATGCGCCCGACGCCGTTGCCGCCATCGAGCTCGCCCAGTCCACCGTACAAGTCCACCAGCTGCGAGGCGTAGACGCCTCTGACAAAGCCGGAGCAATCCGGCGTATAGTTCCGGCCACCAACCTGAATGCGCGACTGTCCGACAAATCGCACCGCCGTCTTCGCCAGAGCCGTCTGTCGTGGAACTGCTTTGGCCATGGCGCAACAATGTGCTCCGCGCGTGCCTCTGGTGGGAATCACGCTCCTCTCATCTTGCACCGACTGACGTCCCGTCGTGGCACAGCCAGAGAGTGCGCTTAAAGCCAGCAAGACCAGAAGGCCGATCGTGAACGAGTGACTGTGGCCGGCTGAACTCATTGTGCTTCAGTATACAGACCAACGACCGCAAGACAACACCTGCGTACCGTTCAGTTATCCTCCCGCACTCCCCACCGGCCCACCTGGTTCGGTCATACGCCAAGGGTCGAGCAACTCGGCCAGCCGCTTGTCGGGTAGGACTTTCTGCTCTTTCGCCAGCTGCCGGACGGTTTTGCCGGACTTGTAGGCTTCCTTGGCCAGTTTTGCAGCCGCTTCATAGCCGATCTCCGGAGCAAGAGCTGTACACATCGCCAGACTTTCTTCGATGAGACTCTTACATCGCTCTTCGTTCGCCTTGATCCCTTCGATACACTTGACCGCAAGGTTGTTGGAAGCAGTGGCCAACAGCTCCACGGACTGGAGCAGGTTGTAGGCCATGACCGGCATCATGACGATGAGCTCAAAATTCGCCGCCTGGCCGCCGACCGTCACCGTGACATCGTTTCCAATCACCTGCGCACAGACCATCGTAACAGATTCAGCAATCACGGGATTGACTTTCCCCGGCATGATCGAGGAACCAGGCTGCGTCTCGGGTAAATTGATTTCGCCGAGTCCACAACGCGGCCCGGACCCAAGCCAGCGAATATCGTTGGCAATCTTCATAAGACTGACTGCAAGGGTCCGTAGGTGCCCACTGGCTTCAACCAGTGAGTCCTGTGCCGACTGCGCTTCAAAGTGATTCTTGGCTTCTTTGAACGAGCAGCCGGTTTCCTTGGAAATGATCGCCATCACTTTGGAGGAAAATTTCGGATGGCAGTTCAAGCCCGTGCCGACGGCCGTTCCGCCCAATGCGACTTCGCTCAAAGCCTCCTGCGCCTGCTTGACACGCTGGATGCCGAGTTCGATTTGCCTTGCATAGCCACCGAATTCTTGGCCAAGTCGAACCGGCGTTGCATCTTGAAGGTGCGTGCGCCCGATCTTCACGATCTTGTCAAACTCCCTGGCCTTGCCTTTCAACGCCTTGTGCAGCCGAGTCAGCGCCGGCAGAAGTTGCTGCTGCATCAGCTCCGACGCGGCGATGTGAATGGCAGTCGGAATCACATCGTTGCTCGATTGGCCAAGATTTACATGGTCGTTCGGATGGACGAGCTTGCTGCCGCGCGCGCCACCGAGCAGCTCAGTCGCACGGTTGGAGATGACCTCGTTCGTGTTCATATTGGTGGACGTCCCTGACCCAGTCTGAAAAATGTCGACGGGAAATTCGGTATCGAGTTTGCCGTCGACCACTTCAGTCGCCGCCTGCTTGATGACCTCCGCCGGCTTCTTATCCAATAAACCAAGGGAATGATTCACAGTAGCTGCCGCCCGTTTGATCATCCCCATGGCTCGAATAATGGCCCGCGGCATACGCAGCGAGCTGATCGGAAAATTCTCGATCGCCCGAGCTGTCTGCACTCCATAATAGGCCTCAACAGGGACAGCCAGTTCTCCCATGGTATCTCGCTCAATTCGTGTCGGCACTGATGACTTACTCTGGTTCGTTTTCATTCGCAGCGCTCCATGTGTATGAGGGTCCAACTCCTCGCGGGCGTCATGATAAACTCACCCCGCCGACTTTCACAAGAGCAGGACACGATGACTTCTCTTCAGATGGCCAAAGGTTTTCGATCGCTGATATCTGGAACCCCAGAGTGACGTTAGGGTCCGCAGGAGCGACAGGAGGCGGTATGTCTTGAGGTATCACCTCGACGAAGGAATCCGATTACGAAGCAGGCCGCTTTCGCGATCTTGCGTACTTTCTGATGATGAGTTGAGATTATGATAATTACGCGCTATATTACACGTGTAATTTATTGCTAGGAGGATCACCATGGCTGTCGCTTACAAGAAAGATGAACTGCTCAGCGCATCGAAAGTCGCGCGGTGCTTTGGGCAAGTACTGGCCGATCTGAGCGAGAAGCGTCGTCGTCGGGTGGCCGTCGTCAAAAATAACCATCTGGAGGCTATTCTCCTTCCCGTCGAAGAGTACGAAACCATGGCAGAGGCCCTCAGTCTGCTGGAACATCTTGAGATCTACAGCCTTGTGCAAAAACGAAAAGGTCGCAAATCCCGTAAATCCATCAGCCTTGACGCCTTGGTGAGGGAACAACGCCTTGCGCTATAGCGTCACGCTCACGGCGGACGCAGCTAAAGACTTTCGCCGGCTCGATGGCTCCCTGAAACAACCGGTTGCCAAGCAGCTCACGAAGCTCGAAACCTCTCCCCTCCTCGGGGAACATCTCGGCAACAAAACCGGTCTCGACCTCACAGGCTATTACAAGCTCTATGCGGCTAAGAAGGGCATCAGAATCGTCTACCGTATCATCCAGCAAGAAGTACTTGTGGAAATCGTGGCGATCGGCAAACGCGAAGAACTGGCGGTGTATCGCACTTCGCAGAAGCGGATTCGATGACGAGTCTTGCAGCAGTATTCTATCGGCGGCCGGCGGTCTTGAGGCTTTGAAACAAGTCATCGAGTGTCATCAGCACCCCCCCGGTGATTTGGCGAAGCTCTTGCCCTGTACAGTGCAGCGGAACCATCCGCCGTCGTTGCCAGCCCCTGAGCGCGAAGACTTTCCCCGGCTGCCGATACGGCTTCCCGCATACCACTACAAACTCCTTTCCATGATCGTCTTCCATGATGAACCCTTTCACATTCATGCGACCTCATCCCCTTCCTTACGATAAGCCCAGCTCTATCCTCTTTCCGCCATGTTGTTTCCTTGCCACGTATGAGACGATACCCGGCAGTGATACTGGGAAATCACCGCCGGATTCGCCGAGCCAGGTCGGAGCCCCACAAGGAGGTGGGATGCTGGACGGGGCGATCCAGTCAGGCCCCGGCCTGGGGTTATTGTTCTGGCTAAGCAAATCCCGTGCTTCGCCTATATCCTAAGTTCCGATTCATCCAACGGTAAAATTATGTCGAAAATCAGCTGTTTCATGTGAATTCGCGTGAATCAAGCCCGGCTGTCTTCGACCCATTGTGCGGATCGGCTGAATCGGAATTGATCCAGTGAATCCAATCCGATTCACGCGGCAGATCTACCTTTATCTTCCCTTGCTCGAAGCGGGAGCCATACGTGAAGACTTCCGTCTCGATGCTGTCCTATGGGCCAAAGGAGTCGTAGAGCTGGGTTCCTTGGACAGCACGGTCCTTCTTGTTGCTATAGTCGTTCGCACAGTCCCGTCACCGATCTCAGTTTCGATCCTGCGTTCTCTGATAATGATGTGCATGTCGCATCAGTGGGAATGGGCTTCCTCTGCCACGCCGGCGGAAAATTCCTCGGACTCATTTCTTGCGCCGATGCTGAAAAGAGTTTCTTAGCCAAGTTCGCGATCGGCCTGGATCTCTTCTATCAAGCTTTGGTCTTCGATACCCGCATAGTGACTGGCAGCCCCAACCCCACCTTGAACGGCACCTACCGCACGACGAACCACGCCGGTGGAGCAACCTTTCGGCTCAACTTCTAACAGGATGCTGAAAAAGTCCTCCAGCGGCGTTCCCTGCCTCGCCGAAGCGCTTCGCGCAGACAGGTCGCAGCGCTCGACAGTGCGAAGATTTATGCCCCTGTGGTGGTCGGCGGCAACATACTTGGCGTGCGGGTGAGCGACATAGAAGCCGCTGCCAGCCTGCAACCGGCGACTGGCCAGCAAGTACCGTATGTACACATGGTAACTCGTATGGTAGACAGAGTGCGACAAACACACCTCGGGCGCAAAGGGACAGGCATCATGGCGAAACAGCTTAAAAAACTCACGGTAGAGGTTCCAGCCGACCTTCTGGAGCGTGCGACCACGGCAAGCGGCGAAGGTGTCACGCCGACCGTACGAAGAGGACTTGAATTGGTTGCTGCCGGAGGCGCCTATGGCCGCCTGCGGCGATTTCGCGGCAAGGTGAAGTTTGGCGTAAAGCTTTCGGAGCTACGGCTGGACTGATGCTCTGCCTCGATACAAGTTCTCTTATCGCCTATTTGCAAGGCGAAGAAGGGGCCGATGTGGATGTGATCGATCAGGCTCTCATTGATCAAGTCGGGGTTCTTTCACCGGTCACCGTGGCAGAACTTCTTAGCGATCCAGACCTCTCACCGACATTGAGACGGACGATTCTGGAACTCCCCACCCTCTCGATGACCGAAGGCTTCTGGGAGCGTGCCGGCCTACTCCGAGCAAAAGTGATCAGAGCCGGTCGCCGCGCAAATTCGGCCGACACCCTCATCGCTCAAAGCTGCCTCGATCACCATGCGACACTTGTCACACGCGATCGCGACTTCAAGGCCTTCGTCTCCGCAGTCGGACTCCGCGTCGCCATTCCTTATTCGTCATAGAAAGGCCCGCCTGGTGAGGCGGGCCTTTGTGCTAAGAAACCTTTCAGGCCAGCTTACGCCACCTTGACTTCGATGGCCTTCGGCTTTGCCTTCTCCGACTTCGGCAGATGGAGGTTGAGTACCCCATCTTTGAACTCGGCCTTTACCTTCTCCTCGTCAATCACATCAGGCAGCGAGAAGGTTCGGACAAAGCTACCATAGGATCGCTCGATCCGATGGAACTTCTTTCCTTTCTCTTCCTTCTCGTGCTTGCGTTCGCCTTGAAGGGTGAGCACACCATCCTCGAGCGTAACTTTTACATCTTCCTTCTTTACATCCGGAATCTCGGCCTTGATCTGATACTCCCCTTCGGTCTCACTGATATCGACCGACGGCGCCCAGTCCGCCACGATCATGGTTTCCTTGCCATTGGTCCGGTGCGCAGGACGAGCGAACATGCGATTCAACCGATCTGAAACTTCTTCCAAATCCCGAAACGGATCCCATCGTACGAGTGTCATACGTAACCTCCTCTTTGCAGGTCTTATGTGAATTCCGAGTTATCTAAGCCGGCGCGGCGCCGATTCAACTGCATGGTTGTTAGATAAATCGACCGATGGGAAAGTCAAGGGATTGGGAGTCTTGGTAAATACATGGATTATCGTTGTTCGATGGACACGTAGGGGCGGTTATGTTCTCCGGAGTAGATTTGATCGGGCCTGAACAGTTTGTTTTCATGCAACTGTTCCAGCCAATGGGCCAACCAGCCTGACACCCGCGCCATGGCAAAGAGCGGGGTAAAGAGATCGATGTCGATAGCCATCTTGTCGTAGATAATGCCTGAGTAAAAGTCGACGTTGGGATAGATGCCCTTGCCGTTCAGCATTGTTCCGGCCGCCGCTTCCACTTCTAATGCAATTTCATACAAAGGCGAGCTTCCGCATTCCTTGAACAAACGCCGACAGAGTTCTTGAAGCACCGTGGCGCGAGGATCTTTGACCTTATAGACACGGTGGCCGAACCCCATCAGTTTTTTCTTGCTCTGCAAGGCGCGCTCAACATAGGGCCGTGCTTTATCCGGAGTGTCGATCTCTCGGAGCATCACCACTACTTCTTCATTCGCCCCGCCGTGCAAGGGACCTTTCAGGGCGCCGATCGACGAGGCCACAACCGTATAAGGATCGGCCAGGGTTGACGCCGTGACCAGTCCTGTAAACGTGGAGGCATTCATGGTGTGTTCGGCATGGAGAATCAGGCAATCATCGAAGATTTCAGCCCACACCGGCGGAGCCACGGATTCCGTCAGCATGTAGAAAAAGTTCTCGCTGAACCCGAGGTCGTCGCGCGGCGCGATCGGAGCATCACCGTGGCGAAGCCTCGCCCAGGCCGCTACAATCGTCGGCAACTTCGCGATCAATCGTGCCGCGCTCCAATAGTTATTCTCGGCGTCCTTCACGTTGCGGCCCGGATAAAACATACCCAGCGCCGCCACCGCAGCTTGGAGCGCATCCATGGGATGACCCGACTCGGGTAGGCACTTCAGCAAATCGATGATGCGGAACTTAACGCGCCGATGGTGGGTGACGTCCGTGACCCACTGTTGGAATTCAGTCGCTGACGGAAGCCGCCCGAAAAGAAGAAGATAGGCCGTTTCCAGGAACGATGAATTCGCACAGAGCGTCTCGACTCGAATCCCGCGATATTCCAGAACGCCGCGTTGCCCGTCGACATCGCTGATCGACGAGGTGGCGGCCGGGACACCGGCTAATCCCGGCATGAAATCATGAGGCATGATGCACCATCACGTGAAAGGAAATCTTATTGCGCCTCTCCCTACCCTACCATGGCTGTGCGTCATTCTTGCAATGGAAAATCGCGCTTGGCATACTGGATTCAGAGTGCATCGATAAAGAGGGCCTGACGAGGTGATGGACTAGGGCGTGAATGAGACAAGCAGCCATTCTCCTGTGCGTCGTTCTCATCGCATCGTCAGGCGTCGTGAAAACCTTCTTCGCCCTAGCAGAGGAGGAGGTGATCGCGTTTGCCGTCGTCAGCGAGCTTCCCAACGATAAGACACGGGTTTCTGCGAAAGTCGCGATCGATGGGTCGGTCACCGATATGGCGCTTTTGGCCTCCGATCACATCCTGTCCAATTTGATCTGGAAACAATTGGAGATCTGTCACGCGCTCAAGCTCGAAGGGCACAAGTCTTCAGAGGGATTCCGTATACTCTCGGTGCGGGCCATCGACGGGGCCATGTTACCGATGGTGTTACAAGGCATTGCAGGAGATTGTCTCCTGAAAAAGGCCTTGGACGTAGCTCCCTTTATTGATTAACATTGGAAGCCTGTTGATCATGCTGTGCAGTCAAGGCACTGCTCCGGTTCCTGGTCGGAATCGCGTTCCTCCATGGTAAGGGGAAAGAGTATCTCACAGGATCGGCATGACCGAATCTCAAAATACGGAACGCCGTGCTCATCGATTTCGGCGGGAAGAAGGAGCTCGCGAGGGTCATAGCCCACGAGACTCTCATCACTGAACTTCACAACGGCGAGCCGATCGTTGAAGGCTTCAAAGGTGGCTTCTTGCCCTTTGCGAGCGAGCACATGCCCAATGACAAAGACCGGCTGGCCCTTACGCTTGATGCGAAGATCTTTAAGCGTTCGTTGGGAGGCAGTGGCGCAGGCAAACTGACCGGCAGAGCTGGTTCCGACCCATGGCATATGCGACCTTGTTGCAGGAATCCCACTGCAAAAATCCCACTGATTAGGGATCTAACAGAGACCGAAAACAATCGTCAAGACGCGTTTTCTCACCAAGGAGTCACTATGGCAGATATCACGATCTATCACAAACCGACCTGTACGACATGCCGTCAAGCCGTCCAGCTGCTCAAAGACAGCGGTACACCCTTCACAGCCATCAACTATTACGAGCGCTCCTTTACCAACGCACAGTTAAAATCTCTCCTGAAAAAGGCCGGCCTGTCCCCCAAAGACGTGCTTCGAACCAAGGAAGATCTATACCACGAGCTCGGCCTGGCGAAGAAACAGCTCTCCGACGATGAGCTCCTCGACCTGATGGTGAAACACCCAGATCTGATTCAACGGCCGATCGTGGAGAAAGGCGACCAGGCCATGCTGGCGAGACCGGCGGACTCGATCAAGAAACTCTTATAGGATGTTGAAAAAGTCATCCAGCTTCGTTCTCGCATCGCTCAAGGCCTCAACGTACCAACCGCGTACGCTTCGGCCTTTCGCTCGCTGCGGCCTTATTCGGTGAAAGGCGCGTCTTGGCGCGCCGGGGTGGGCGGGTGCGAACAGGCAGCCTTTTTGAACATCCTACTGCCACACCGATTAAGTCTCAGCAGATCAGCGGTCGGTGGTCTCCTCGGAGCGCGACCATCGAATCGTCCTGGTGCGCTGATCAACGGTGACGGCGATCTTCCCGTCCAGCGCGTCCAGCAACAGCTCGCCCACCAAGATTCGTCTCCATCCTTTCAGGAGTGGGAGATCGAGAGCCGATCGATTCGTTTTGGGATCAACTAACTCCTGGAGATCGGCAGTGGTCGCCAACAAGGTCGGTGCAATCTCTTCCTCCAGGGCGCGCGCCTTGACGATCGCCTGAAGCAGCTCGACAAACCCGTTCGATTCCGGCTCAGGCTTTCGCTCCTTGGTGAGCACCGGCCAAGCCGAGGATGGAAGCGCTAGCGCCGCTTGAATCACGGCAAGAATCGACTCTCCATTGCGGTCAATTTCTGAAGCATGGAGACCTCTCACGTTGCGCAACTCATCCTGGTTGCGTGGAGGATGTCGCGCCAGCTGAAGCAGCACTTCATCCCGGACGACCCGGCCCCGAGGCACATTTCTCCGTTTCGCTTCTCCCTCGCGCCAGGCAGTCAGTTCTCGAAGGGCTGCGGCCGATTTCGGCTTGAGCTGATCCCACCCTCGTATGCGTTGGTAACGTTCTTGCGGCTCGCGACGAGCCTCGCCCACAGCGCCTTCTAATCGAGAAAACTCTTCGTCCGCCCATTGCAACCGGTCGAGTTTGGACAACTTGGCATGCAGATGATCATGAATCGCTAAGAGAAACGTCACGTCTTCAAGCGCATAGGCCAACTGATCCGGGGACAGCGGGCGAGCGCTCCAATTCGTAAAGGTGTGCGCTTTGTCCAGCCTCTTTCCATGCACCCGTTGGACCAGATTGGCATAGGCGACCTGAGGGCCGAAGCCGACCATCGCCGCGGCAATCTGAGTATCGAAGAACGGTTTTGGGATTTGTCCGGCGTGGACGGCGAAGAGATCCAGGTCTTGCCGTCCTGCATGCACGATTTTCTGAATCCTCGAATCGCAGACAATCGCCCAGAACTCATCGAGGGCGCCCCTTGATAGAACGGCTGGAAAATCGATAATGGCGGCGGTGTGTTCGGTGGCGACTTGAATGAGTTCGAGCTTCGGCACAAACGTCTCTTCGCCCACGAACTCCGTATCGAGTGCCAGACGCGGGCAATCTCGTAGGTGCTCGCACAACTCACTGAGCTCACTCGCATGCGTAATGTAGTGATGTGGGAGAGAAGTCGTCACAGGCTTGTCACTCAGCCGGGCTGTAGGGCCGACCCGGTGGCTGCATCGGTTCCGTATTGCTGAGACTAAGGTATTCCTTCAGAAATTGATACGCTTCCAACATACGACGGAGTTCCGGTTCAGATCCGCGATCGCCGTTGTTCGCGTCAGGATGAAGCTGCTTCGCCTTCGTTCGGAAGGCTGCGGTGACGTCGGCGAGGGAACTACCGAACTCTACACCCATAATGGCATAGGCATCCACCGCGTTATTCACGGCATGGGGATTCTCCGACAGCGGTCCTGTGCCACCGGCGGCTTTGAGCATATCGGCAAGACTGACCCGCTTGCGACGCCGTCGCGGCCGTTCACGAATTTCGCTGTCGAATTCATCCCACCGCTCTTCGACGAACTCCAGCCTGGACTCCAGACGCATGGCGCCGCTCAAGTCTCGAACGACTTCCAATTCTTCCTCGATTTCGACGAGCGACTTGATGATTTCCTCAAGCCCATGTTCAACCTGGAAAAACCCATCCACCCGTTCTTCCATCATCGTATCGACGGCAACGTCCAGGCTGTCTTCCGTCTTTGAACGCAGTGAGCCGATGCGTTTCTGCATCCCGCTTCGGAATTTTAGAAATTTCGCGGTCGAGAACGGCATGGCCCCCTCGGACTTCCAAGAAAGCGCATTGTACCACAGCCATAGCGACCGCCTGAAGGCTGCAACAGACTGTTTATTTCCCACTGGAACGAGCGCGGGAGGTTACTCAAGGATGGAGGGATCGTCCGTCTTGGCCCGCCTTCTGGCCACTCCGCTGGCGCGCGCCGCGGCAGCGACCGCCCGGGCGACCAGCGGGACAACTTGCTTATCAAACACACTGGGGATGATATAGTCCTCGCTCAACGTATTCTCCGGAATCACGTTCGCGATGGCCTGCGCTGCTGCTAATTTCATCGCTTCATTGATCTCGCTGGCCTGTGCATCAAGGGCGCCGCGGAAAATCCCGGGAAACGCAAGAGCATTGTTGATCTGATTCGGGTAATCCGAGCGTCCGGTCGCAAAGATCGCGGAGTGAGCGGTCCCCAGCTCCGGCAGAACCTCCGGATCCGGGTTAGCCAACGCAAAGACGATTCGCTCCGGAGCCATCAGATCCAGATCGTCGGCAGTCACCAGATTGCCGATGGACAGGCCGATAAATACATCGGCGCCTTTCAGCGCGTCACGCAAGGTTCCTTTCGGACTGTCTCGGGTGAAACAGGCACGAAGATCGGTTCGGCAAGCTCGTAGTTGCTCGGCTTCTCCGTACAGGATAATGCCCTCCTTGTCGCATCCCAGCACATGTGCCGCGCCGGCGGCCAACAAGATTCGACAGCACGCCGTTCCCGCGGCGCCAAGGCCATTGACGACAATCCGAACCTGCTCCAGCTGTTTGCCTGTGACCCTCAGCGCATTCGTCAACGCTGCCAGGAGGACCACGGCCGTGCCATGTTGGTCGTCATGCATCACAGGAATATCGAGCGCTTGTTTTAGTTTTTGCTCGATCTCAAAGCAGCGAGGCGCGCTGATATCCTCCAAATTGATGCCACCGAATCCAGGTGCGATCCCTTGAACGATCCGCACGATCTCATCCGGCTCTTGCGTATTCACACAAATGGGCCAGGCATCGATGCCGGCCAGCTCTCTAAAGAGCATCACCTTGCCTTCCATGACAGGGAGAGCCGCCTCCGGACCAAGGTTGCCTAATCCCAGCACCGCGGAGCCGTCCGAGACGACCGCCACACTATTGCTCTTACTCGTAAAGGTATAGACCTTGGACTTGTCTTTCGCGATCGCCTGAGAGACACGCCCGACACCCGGGGTATAGACCATTGAGAGCACATTTCTGGTGCTGATCGGGAACTTGCTGCCCACCCGAATCTTTCCACCGAGGTGTAGGAGAAATATACGATCGGACGCCGAGAGCACGGTCACATCGGGCAATTCGCCCAGTCGCGCGACGACTTTTTCGCCATGCTCCTCGTTCTGCACATCAAAGGTGATGTCGCGAATCATGCGCGTCTTCGTCGCCGACACAATATCAACTGCGCCCAAATTGGCTTGTTCCTCGGCCAAGAGCGCAGCCACGTGGGCAAAGATGCCGGGCTTATTCGCGAGTTCCAGTCGGACAGTCAAACGGTAATTGGAGTATGGGCCGATGTCTCTCATTCCTTGCCTGTATTGTTTAGACTATCACAACTTGCAATCACGGCAAGCAGAGGAATCCCGATACTGGCCACACCTAACCCCTGCCGCTCCGTTGACGCTGTTCTAGCCCCGATGCTAGGTTGATGGAATGTCGTCCGCTCCCGAGACACGCACCCCCAATCGACTCATTCATGAAACGAGTCCCTACCTGCTGCAACATGCTTACAATCCAGTAGAGTGGTACCCCTGGGGACCGGAAGCCCTGCAGCTTGCCAAAGACAAGAATCGTCCCATCTTGCTCTCGATCGGCTATTCCGCCTGCCACTGGTGCCATGTCATGGAACGGGAGTCTTTTGAGAACGAGGCCATTGCGGAGCTCATGAATCGGTGGTTTGTCTGCATTAAAGTAGATCGGGAAGAACGACCCGATCTCGATGAGATCTACATGGCCGCCACGGTGACGATGAATCATGGTCAAGGCGGTTGGCCGATGACGGTGTTTCTGACGCCGACTCAAGAGCCGTTTTTCGCAGGCACGTATTTTCCTCCTGAAGACCGATGGGGGCGGCCTGGCTTCGGCAATATCCTAAAGAAGATCGCCGACTATTGGGAGACACGCCCATCGGAAGTTCGGGACTCAGGCCAAAGAGCTGACGGCCCAGTTACAAGGTTCGAAACAGCTCCCGTCCCCCATCTCCATCGGCGAATCGGTGCTTGAAGAAGCGGTTGCCCAATTCAAGGACGACTTCGACGAAACCCACGGCGGGTTCGGAACAGCGCCCAAGTTTCCCCCGGCTACGGGATTGTCGTTCTTACTCCGGAGTCACCGACGCTCAGGCAATCCCCACACGCTCACGATGGTCACCAAGACTCTCGACATGATGGCTGCCGGCGGAATCTACGACCACATCGGCGGCGGCTTTGCGCGCTATTCGACCGACGCGCGATGGCTGGCGCCACATTTTGAAAAAATGCTCTATGACAACGCGCTGCTGGCGCGCGTGTATATCGAGGCCTATCAAGTCACGAAGCAGCCGCTCTATCGACAGGTGGCCACCGAGGTGCTCGATTATGTGCGTCGGGAAATGACCGGACCGGAAGGCGGCTTCTACTCATCGACGGATGCCGACTCCGAAGGTGTCGAAGGAAAGTTCTTTGTGTGGACTCCGACTGAAGTGCGAAACGCGCTCAAGAACGACGAAGACGCACGGCGATTCTGCGCGATCTACGACATCACGGAATCAGGCAATTGGGAACACACGAACATTCCCAATCGTCTCCGCCCTCTGGAAGAAGTCGCCAGGCAGCTGAATCTGACGACGGACGAGTTAACGGAGATCGCATCCCGTGCCAAGCCCCTGTTGTACGAAGCGCGCCGACATCGCGTCCCCCCCGGACTGGATGACAAGGTGATCACCGCGTGGAACGGCATGATGCTGTCGTCCATGGCCGAAGCCGCGCGAGTCTTCGGCAACACCGAGTATCTCAAGAGCGCTCAACGAACGGCCGATTTTCTGCTACGCAGTCATTCCAGACCGGATGGCCGATTGCTGCGCACATCACGCGGCGATCGCGCCCATCTCGACGCCTATCTTGAAGACTATGCGTACCTCACAGAGGGATTGCTGGACCTCTATGAGGCCGGCGCCGCTGAATCGTACCTCCTGGCAGCCGCGCGACTGGCGAAGCACTTGATCAACGACTTTATGGACCAAGAACAGGGCGGGTTTTTCACGACGGCGACACACCATGAATCGCTTATTCTGCGACACCGAGACGGTACGGATGGAGCCGTGCCCAGCGCCAACGCCGTCGCCGCTTCTGCACTGGCCCGACTATCGTTCCATTTTGATCGCGAAGATTGGCGCCGCGCCGCGGTCGCAGCCATACGCGCCTACGGTCGGCAAATCACCCGTTACCCTCGCGCGTTCGCCAAGAGTCTCGCCGTGGTCGATTTTCTGACCGAAGGACCAGTGGAACTGGTCATCATGGGCGATGAGTCGCGAGATGACCTTCGCGCCCTGCGTGACGCGGTAGCGCGCTGTTACCTACCCAACCGCATCGTGGCGACGGGTTCTCCGGGGCACCCATCTTCTCTTCCCCTCTTAAAAGACAGGTCGGTCGTTTCCGGTAAACCGACACTGTACATCTGTCGAAACTACACCTGCCGGCAACCGATCAACGATCCTGGTTCCGTCGAAGAGGCGTTGCAGACTGACCAGATTTCGTCGACAGATCGTGGAGCGGAACCAAAGCTGCTGCGAGGCACCAGCCTCTCAGGATACGCGACGATCCAGGGGACGGCAGCCTATGCCTCTCGAACGATGGCACGGGCCGGTGAGGCAGGCTTGGCAAACGGCTTTACCGTGCTCGGTACGACCGGCTTGACCACGACCAGGTTGGGGTTCGGAACGTACCGCGTCGATATGCAGAATCCTGAGTACCGCGAAGCGTTGAAAAAGGCGTTGCGCGAGTCTTGCAATCTCGTCGACACCTCGACGAATTACACAGACGGCGACAGCGAACGGTTGGTGGGATCCGTGCTGGCCGAGCTGGTTGCCTCGGGTGAAGTTCACCGCGACGAAATCATCGTGGTCTCAAAAATCGGCTATATCCAGGGGCAGAATCTCAAACTTGCCGAAGCCAAAGAACAATCCGAACGCCCCTACCCTGAACTGGTGAAGTACGGGGACGGTACTTGGCAGTGCATTCATCCGGAATTCTTGTCGGACCAGTTGACGCTGTCCTTAGATCGTCTGGGACTTGCGACGCTCGATATCTGCCTGCTGCATAATCCTGAATATTTTTTCTCAGAATCGAAGCAGCGTGGCACAAATGATCTCGCCGCACTTCGCGGGGAGTTCTATGCTCGAGTTGAACGAGCCTTTACCTATTTGGAAACACAGGTTTCGGCCGGACGACTCCGGTTCTATGGCGTATCGTCCAACACCGTCGCGTCCGTTGCCGACGATCCGGAAGCGACATCGCTCGCGCGCATGGTGGAAGCCGCTGAAGCCGCGGCCCAATCCGTCGGGACGTCTCCCCATCATTTTCGGGTGCTTCAATGTCCCATGAATCTCTTCGAAGCGGGAGCCGCCAGGACCGCCAACACAGGCCCATCTCAGTGTCAGACCGTTCTCGAGTATGCGCATCAAAACACTATCGCGGTGTTGGTGAACCGGCCTTTGAATGCCATGGTGGCTCCGAACAGGATGTTGCGGCTGGCAGATCTCCCGCTCGAAGACCCGCCCCTCGATATCGATCGACAGCTGAGCACGGTGGACGCGCTCGAACAGGAATACCGGACTTCCCTCGCCCCGAATATCCCACCGTCCGGAACAGGGACGGCACCGGACGAATACTTCAATTGGTCAGCGGAACTGCGCCGCATTCATCCGCAGATGCAGGGGCTCGAACATTGGGAACAAATTGAGCACCGTATGATCGCTCCACACATCAACCAGGTTTTCCAGCTGCTCTCACATCAGCTTTCCGGAGACGTGGCCGAACAATGGGAACGCTGGCGTCAACGCTACATTCCGGAGCTGCTGACTCTGCTGCGCGGGTTCCGGCGCGAAGCAACTCAGCGGAGCCAAGCCCAGACAGAACGGGTCGCGCGAATGATCGATCCTCTCTTGCCGACGTCGCACCGCACCGCTTCGCTCTCTCAAAAAATGTTGTGGCTTCTCACGAGTACGCCTGGAGTCACCTGCGTATTGAACGGCATGCGAGCGCCTAAGTACGTCGAGGATTCGTTGGCCATCTTGAAATGGGAACCGATCACAGATACGCGGCCGATTTATGAGGAGGCCACGACACTTCCTCGGTAACTGGGGCTGACCTTCAGTCGGAGGAGGATCATGAGACGGGGACGCGGTGCCATGGCGTCGAGCACGTTCGTCATCGCCATTCTCCTCCTACAGGGTTGTGCGATAAAATGGTGGGGATCGGAATCGGGCCAAGATGGGCCGGCACAAGTAGAACTGATCAAGGAACCAGCGATCAAGGACATCCCTCCTGATGACGGGTTACTGACCGGCTGGCGAACGAGCTCAGCCACGCAGGCAGAGCTCGTCTCTCGAAATGCCACAGGCCTCACCTATGCAACGTTGAGCGACGTTCTGTTCAATATTGACCAGGACACCGTCCGGATGGATGCGATGCGTGCCTTGGAGGCCGATGCCAAACTGCTGCCACAGGACCGGGTGGCATACCTCCTCCTGGAAGGGCGTGGTGATGAATCAGGCACATCGGCGTACAATCTCGTGTTGGGCGAGCGCCGAGCAAGAAATGTAAGATCCTACCTTTTGGAACTGGGACTCTCTATCGATGTTATGACAACAAGCTATGGCAAAGACCGCCCGCTGTGCTATGAGCATACCGACGACTGCAGGCAACGAAACCGGAGCGTCCATTTCATCATCAAATAATATCCGAATCCTATCTCGCTACGCTCTTACACCGTCGGAGGCATGTAGCATACAGTGAGCTTACGCTCTGATTGTTGACAGGCCGCCTGCTCTTTCTTTAAGGTCCATCGATTCTCCAATCGGTAAGGAACTTCTGTGTCTAAGCTCGCCGTCATCGACATCGGAACCAACTCTATTCACATGGTGCTGGCTGAGATTCTCCCCGACGCCAGTTTCAAGATACTTGATCGTTTTAAGGACATGACGCGGCTGGGCAACGGCGTGTTTGCCACCAGACGGCTCTCGGACGAGGCCATGACCCGTGCGCTGGGAGTCCTTAAAACGTTGGTCACGCTCGCCCGCCACAAAGGATTCGAACGTATCGTCACCGTCGCGACCAGTGCCGTGCGCGAAGCGCAAAACGGCGGGGATTTCGTCGCGTTGATCATGGAGCAGACGGGACTGAGAGTGCGGGTGATCAGTGGAACGGAAGAAGCCCGGCTGATTTTCTTGGGGGTCAAGAACAGTATCGCCCTCCCGGATGGACCGACGCTCGTCATCGACATCGGTGGCGGTTCCGTAGAGTTGATCGTGGGGAATCGAGAAGGCCTGATCCACGGCAAGAGTCTCAAGCTTGGAGCGATCCGCTTAGCCGATCAATTCCTTCCCAAAACCCCACCGTCTGAGTCAATGATGCAGGCCATGGACAATGCCGTGCTCACTCACCTGCGTGACGCACTCGGGTCGTTCAAGATAAAAAAGTTCCATTCGCTGGTCGCCACATCCGGCATGGCGGGGAATGTCGGTGAGATCGTTCATCTCCGTCAAACCGGACGCCCGTTGCCACAGCACAATCTTGCGACGGTCTTGTTGAAGGATATTCGAAGTCTCGAAGCGGAGCTGGCTCGGTCATCGGTAAAGGCTCGTTTGGCCATTCCCGGCCTGGACCCCAAGCGCGTCGATACCCTGCTGCCGACGACTGTCGTGCTCCGGCGCCTTCTCGAACTGTCCGGTCTTCACGAAATCACGCTGTGCGACAAGGCTATTCGCGAGGGTGTGATCTACGATTTTATCGTACGGCACCGCGAGGGTCTGAAAGCCGAAACTGAGATTCCCGACGTGCCTCGTCGCAACGTGATCGGCCTTGCCCGACGCTGCCAATCACCCGAGGTTCATGCGCTGCACGTCGCGAGTTTAGCGCTGCGCCTCTTTGATCAAACCAAACGGGAACATCATTTAGGACATCAAGAGCGCACCTGGCTGGAATACGCAGCCATCTTGCATGATGTGGGGTACCACATCAATCCGAGACAGCATCACAAGCATGCATACTACCTGATCAAGCATAGCGACTTGGGGGGATTAACGGCCGAGGACATCGATGTCGTCGCGACTGTCGCCCGCTACCACCGACGGGCCTTGCCGGCCCTGAAGCACGAAGAATTTGACCGCCTGACGCCACGCTTGCAACGGGTGGTCAAGATCCTGGCCTCGTTGTTACGGATCGCCGACGGGCTCGATCGAACCCATTTCTCGCTTGTTCAGGCCCTGCACGTCAAATTCGGCAAACAGATTACGATCGAAGTTCATCTGACCGGGGACGCAGAGATGGAGTTGTGGGCCGCGAAGAGCCGAGCCGACCTGTTCGAACAGGTCTTCCACGGACGAGTTCAGTTCTCCGGAGTGCCGATGGAAGCCGAGAAATCATGACCGACTCGCACATCGGCAAGACCGCGCCTCACCCTCATCCTGGAAAGCTGATCATCGTCGAGGGCATCGATGGGTCAGGCAAGAGCACCCAACTGCAACTGCTGCATAAGTGGCTTGAGTCCAAAGGCCACAAGGTGTTCTTTACCGAGTGGAATTCTTCTGAGCTGGTGAAGGAGACCACGAAACGAGGAAAAAAATCGAAGAGCCTCACCCCGACGACGTTCAGCTTGCTGCATGCCACGGACTTTGCCAGCCGGCTCTATCATCAGATTCTCCCTCCCCTGAAGGCCGGCATGATCGTCTTAGCCGATCGATATATGTACACGGCGTTTGCGCGCGATGTGGTACGCGGCGTCGCGAACGAGTGGGTTCGGAAACTCTACGCGTTTGCGATCAAACCCGATATGGCGTTTTATTTCAACGTCCCGATTGAAGTCGCCATCTCCCGACTCTCGCGTGGGACTCGCGGCCACTTCAAGTACTATGAAGCCGGCATGGACATGAATCTGAGCCCCGACATCACCGAAAGCTTCCGACTCTTTCAATCGCAGATTCTCGCAGAGTACGACAAGATCGTGGACGAATATGGTCTGTTGACGATGGACGCGACTCAAGATATCGAGACGCAACAGGAACACATGCGGGCGCTGGTGGAAGAAGCGCTCCGTGGCTATAAACCAAGGCGAGGCACCTATGGCCGACGCACGCTTTTTTGGCGACGGTTTGAAGTACCTAAATCCGAGTGAGCTCAAGGGCAAGTTGATCGCCATTGAGGGAACCGACGGAGTCGGGCGAACGACTCACATCGAGATGTTGCAGGAGTGGCTGGAGGTACAGGGTTACGGGGTCATGATCACCGGCTGGACCCGCTCCAATCTCATGTCCAAAGCGATAGAGATGGCCAAGGCGGGTAATATTCTTGATCGTTGGTCGCTCAGTCTGCTTTATGCGACGGATTTCGCCGATCGTCTCGAACATCAGATCATCCCGGCTCTCCGATCCGGTTTCGTCGTCTTGGCGGATCGCTATATCTACACGGCATTCGCGCGCGACTTCGTGCGGAGCGCCGACCGCAAATGGATCCGTGACGTGTTCGGATTTGCCTTGATCCCCGACCTCGTATGTTACCTCCGCATTGATGTTGAAACCCTGGCGCTTCGAGTCATCGAGACCACCGGAATGAACTACTGGGAGTCCGGCATGGATCTCAGGCTCGGAGCCGACCTCTACGATAGCTTCAAAAAATACCAATCGCTATTGATCGAAGAATTCGACAAGATGGCAATTGAATTTCGCTTCAATGTCGTCGATGCGAGAAAGTCTCCCGAAGAAATCCAGGACGAACTCCGAGGACATATTCTCCCAGTGCTGCAAAACCATAAGCCTACGATCAACAGCCAGACGGCCGCTATCTAAGACTCCCAACTCGTTTCTTGCCATGCGTTCGCTTTCCGAAGGCCCGTAGCTGCATCGGCTGAAGCCACCAGCGCAGCCGACCCTGACCCGGTTTGAAACCGTCCGTCAGCTCAAGACAGGCGGCCCCGGCCTTCTTGAGCGGAAAGTTGGAAAAGACTTTTCCACAGAGTAACAGGCTCACCGCTTCACCAAGCTGAGGCTCATGTCCCACACAGACCACCACGGAGTCCAACGGGAGCGTGTTGAGAAGCGCAACAAGTTGTTCCGGCTTCGCTCCGACAGCCAACTCTTCCCGCGTCTCGACCTTCAGAGTCGGACAGACGACCATACGCAGGAGCCTCGCTGTGTCGTAGGCCCGCACGAAGGGGCTCGTGAATAGATGGGTCGGCTTATGGTCAAGCGCGGCCAACCCTTCGGCAGCCTGCCGAGCACGTCTTTTCCCCTTCTCCGTGAGAGGGCGATTCTCCTCCTTCCCGTCCCATTCATCAGGCTCTACGGCAATCCCATGGCGAAACAGAATGCAGTCCATAACCATCCCTCCACATGTTGAGGGATGAACCTACCACAGGATCACAGCCTAATTAACAGAAGTTTTACATGGAGGAGACAATCTTGAAACCGCGGTTCGCTATCTTCACACCCGGATAGTAGAGGCAGGGAAGCAAAGATTGTTTCGGATATTGATGGATACGCTGTAGCATGTCTTGGCAAATTCTCGAATCGGTCCGTCAGTTTGATGGCGACGTCGTATGGCAACGGCTGTCCAAGCTCGACCTCATGGAACTATGGTCCTGGAGCATCAAAGGAGTCCTTAGCCTGGTGATCGTGACGCTCCTGACCGCTCTGACCGGTGGCGCGCTGAAGACGTTTTGGGATATCCGCTTGCTGGTCGATCATTCAGCCGAAGTCGTGTTGCGGCAGATCATCGTCAATACGCTCATCTTGCTGGCCATTGTCGAAGTATTCAAAACGACGGTGACGTATTTCCGAGAGGGTCGCGTCAAGGTGACGTTCATTGTCGATACGATCCTGGTCGTCATGCTGACGGAAGTGATTTCTCAATGGTTCAAAGGAGGGGACTGGCAAGCGTTGACGGTACTCTGCGGAATTTTGCTGGTGTTAGGAATCGTTCGTGTTATGGCCGTTCGGTGGAGTCCGGCCTTGAGGACAGGGGCAAACGATGTCATTCACCATCACCTGTGCGACCAAGGAGGAGTACGATGACTCAACAGGCTTCGGATAAATTACTGGCCATCGTTCAAGAGCGGCGACAGATCCGGCTGGAGGAACTTCTGTCATATCTTCCCGAGTTCACCTGGAATCAAGTGTTCTCTCTGGTGGATCAACTCAGTCGGCAGGAGCGCATTTATCTGCGGCGGCGAGGGTTCGAATACGAATTGCGGGCCTCTTCCTTGCCCGCTTAGCCGCTGTCTCGCCCTAGTTCTTTTTCGCGGCCACCGTCGGGCGGCGAGAGCTGAGCTGTTCTATCCGTCCAGCAACATCTCGATACGTGGGGTCCTCCCGCCTGATCCAACGATAGGCTTCCAGCGTCTCCGCCACCCGGCCCAATGATTCTAACGTGCGGCCTAGGACATACAGGATCTGAACGGTTTCCTTCGACGACGCTGGGGTGGCCTGGAGGGCTTTCTGAAATGCCGTGACAGCCTCCTCGTAGCGACCGGACAGTTTATAGCAGAGTCCCATCTGAGCATAGGCCTTGACGACCAATGGTAGATCCACCGCAGCCATTTCAAACTGGTCGATTGCGGCCTTGTGCAGCCCGGCTTGTTTGAGCGCGAGCCCCCGCTCATAGCGCTCCGCAGGGTTCACTTCTGGGTCGGACATGTCCTTGATCGGATCCGACATGATTCGCTTGTACACCTCACAACTCCCGGTGACCTAGAAAGCCAGTGGGAATGGAATACAGGGGGCATACAGGACTGCCTACTTCTAACTGCCGGTGAGAAAACGCCAGAGTTTCCCGATCATCTCTCTGAGCCCAAAATTGTTCGACATACTCGGCTCTCTCTGTTCCGCGTTCTGCCGCAATTCCTTTACTCGATCGGCGACGTTTCTGAACCCTGGATGTCAACTGATTGAGGCGATTATAGATTTCCAGCGCTTCCCCGGTCTGCCCGGTAAATTCCAGACTTTGCCCAAGAAAATACAAGACATCAATTGTGTCGTTCGGTGAGGTAGATCGATCATTCAGCGCCGTGCGAAAGGCTTGGATAGCCGCTTGATATTCCCTTAGCCTTCTATAGCAAAGACCGACCTGAGTGTTGCACTTGAGCCACATCGACTCGCCCCGCGCTGCAAGATGGAACATGTCCACAGCTTCCTTAAACCGCCCCTCATTCTTGAGGGCCATTCCATAAGCGTAGGCTTCCTCCGGAGAAGCTGGAGAACATGAGCCAGCCGATTCATCATGTTCCGCCTCAACACTCGGAAGAGGATCATCGATCTCGGCCCTATCTTCAGTAGCCATCGTCAACGCAACCAACTCCTCTTTGGCGGCCAGAGGAAGAATTCCTCCCTTCGTTCGATCGAGAGCCGCTTGGGCCACTAACTTGGAGGTGACGACTTTTGCTTGCTCGGCATACCCATAGATCAATGCTCTGTCGGACACTTGATTGATCAGGCGGGGATTCCCCTGGCTTAGACGATGCATCAGCAAACAAGCCTTATTGGTAAAGAGGGCCGGATGTCCACCAGCAATTCGTAGTCGATGGCGAATATACCGCGCGGTATCGACCTCCGTCAGCGGCTTGAGATGATAATCGACGACAATCCGCTGAGCGAACTGAGTCATGTCAATCCGCTGCAACAACGTATACAGATCCGGCTGCCCGGAAAGGATGATCTGCAATTTTAAGATCTTGCCGTCATTCATGTTGGAGAGGAGCCGGAGCTCTTCCAGCCGTTCAGCCCCCAGATTTTGGGCTTCGTCAATGACCAGAATGACTCGACGAAGGCTCTTCGACTCCTGAACCAGGAATTCCGAGAACATGTGATAGGCCTCGATGGGATCAAGCCGTTTGGCGCTCAATCCAAGGGACAACAAAATCCAAGGCAAGAGATGTTCGATATCGTAGTGCGCATGTGTCACCAGACCAATCGTGTGTCTATTGCCATGTCCTGCGATCAGCTTCTGGAGAAGAGATGTCTTTCCTACACCAGGCTCGCCGGTCAAAACAATAAACGGCGCCTGGCTCAGAATGCCATATTCGAGCAAACTGTAGGCAGCCTGATGTTCTGAACCGGAGTACAGAAAACTGCTATCCGGCAAAAGTGCGAACGGCTTGGCTTTCAGGTGATAGAATGCTTCGTACATGGATGCTCGGCTTTGTGTCTCTATCGCCTATGTGGCTAACCTCTTCTTCATCTCCGCAACAGTCAGAGCGGATCTCCCGGCTTTGTTCAGCACTGTTCCAAGAACAGGACGGGAACCTTTGACTAACGTCAACGCCCGCCGTACCTCCTCACCCGTCGTCTTTCCCTCCTCTACCACCATGAGAAGGGCATCGGTGTAGGGAGAGAACGCCAACACATCCGCCGTGTGAAGCAATGGCGGTAGATCGAACACGACAATGCGAGAGGGGTACCGATGTTTCAGCTCTTCAACCAAGGCGACCATTTTCGGCAACGTCAAGATCTCTGTGGAGTTCGATAGAGCTCGCCCTCCGGGCAACAGAACGAACCGTCCTATCCCTGGATGAACAAGGAGGTCCTCGACGGGCTGGTCGTCCAGCAAGTAGTCCGCAAGCCCAAGACAATTCTTTAAACCGAATACCTGATGCACCGTGGGATCCGAAAGATCGGAATCGACCAGCAGTACCGTTTGCGTTGTTTCCATTGCGAGACTCACCGCTAAATTGACGGCTGTCAACGTCTTGCCCTCTCCGTAGCCCGGGCTCGTCACCCCAACCACATTCCACCCATTTTCTCGCAGTCGCTGTGTGACCTGTGTCCGTAGAATTTTATAGGCGTCGATGAATGGACCGTACTTATTCGCGGCCATGACCCGATGCTCACGCAGAATGGGAGGCGGGACGGCGAGCGACCTCGTTCGTGTGTAGGTAATGGAAGGCGGGATCAAATGCTCCGCAGCCCGTTTCGAGCTGATTCTATCGGAAGACGCGCTCTCCGACTCTTTATACATCTCCAGTGCGGTCCGTATTCGATCCATGGTACTCCTTAGCCTACCCTCCGCCAAAACGTCTCAATGCGGCAAACCACAACACATCCAAAGGAATGACAAAGACGTGCAAGAGAACAAGCGTCACCGCCAACGCGCTCACTCCCGCGGTCTTGATGAGGCGCCATCGCATTATCGCCAGAAAGAGATCTTTTTCATTCGGCATAAAAGGAACCACTGCCAAGGGAAATTGCTGCGTCAGGGCGGCCAGCTGGTCGGGCGTCCTGATTGAATGATCGAGTGATTCCGCCACGGCTCCTGAGCCGACTCCGCCACCGACGGCAAGAATGAAACCGAGAAGGATGATGGCCAGCCGATTGGGCTTGAAAGGTTTTTCAGGGAGGCTTGGCGGATCGATCAACGAAAACCGCTCGCCTTTCCGCTGCACTTCCAATCCTTCCGACACCTTCGCCTCCAACAGCCGCGACCGAATCTCTTGATACTTTTGTCCTGACGTATCCCGATCCCGCATCAACACCAGATACCCGGGCTCCATTTCAGAAACCCGTTCAAGCCTGGTCGCATACTGTTGCAGTCGACGCTTAATGTCCAAACGAGCTTGCCGCAATGCCTCCAACGAAGACGTTGAGGAATTCAACTGAGCTTGGAGATTGATATAGGCGGGATTTTCGGGGCGCGGAAAGGTCTTCCTCTCAGGCACGGATTGGAGCCGAACGACTTCCTGTTCGAGCGCGGTAATTTTTCTCCGGCTCTGCAGGACGTCCGGATGCTCACTCCCCAGCCGTTCCAAATCAGCTGCCAGAGCCGCGCGTGCATCGATGAGTCGCTTCGAGACTTCCTCCGCATCAGGAAGCTGACCCGTCTCTTTTTCCAAGGCCTCGATCTCCTGCTTCATTTTGCTGATGTCGGGATGATCAGCAGAGAGATTGGCCGCGGCCCCCACGTATTGCGCTCGAAGCGCCCGTAAGCGCTCAACGGAATCCAAAATACGCTCGCCTGTGACGGACAAAATCGGCGTGTTCGGTTTGATCGTCGCCAATTCTCCTTCGAGATAGGGTTTGCGCTCTTCAAGGCCTCGGATCTGCTGGTCGATGTCCATCAACTCCCGCTCTGCTTGGTTCATGAGCTGTTGATTCAGCGGCGTCAGTTCCGGGAGCGCTCCATTGGCCCGGTGTTTGAACTTGGCGATCTTCTCGTCGATCTCGCTGATATGCCGCGCCAGATTCTCCACTTCTTGCTGAAGAAATGACGTGGCCTCCAGCGCTTGCCGCTCGCGGCTCTTCAGGTTTTCTCCCAGAAATAAGCTGGTAAGCTCATTCGCCACTTTCTGAGCGGACTCCGGAGAGCGGTTTTGATACGTCACCGTAAAGGCAATGGTCGCTTTGGTCGCATGTTGTGTGCGTTTATCGATGACGTCGGCGCTGATCACTTCTACCTCAACGTCGTTGACGAAGCGTTTGACGATTTCCTCGGCCGGGCTGTTCTTCCGCGCATCATGGTACAGATCGAACTGCTCGACCAGCTTCCAGAGAGTCGTGCGGCTCATGACCTGTTGCTTGATGGTTTCGATCCGCTGATCGGCATAACTCGTGATGGTCGAATGCACGAGATCGGAAGGGATTTCCTGTTGCTCAATCAAGATGGTGGCGGTCGACTTATAGGTCGGCGGCCAAAGGAACGCCAGCGGAAAAGCCACCATCAAGACTCCCATGCCGGTTAGGAGGATGAGTCTTCGACGGCGACGAAAGGCCTCGATGTAGTCCTTCAAACTCATGGCTCGCTCAGTGGATTGTATCGAAGTGTGTGTCTGTGTCACAGCTTTCAGTAGGACCATGAAAGTTTTGGTGGATAATAGGTCACCATGAACGTCGTCGCATGGGACTGAGCTGAATCTATGGCGGTGTCGGTGTCGCGCCATCGATACATGTAGGATACCTCTGCCTCCCACCATTCGAGAAACTTCCAAGATAGTTTCGGCAAGACGCTGACATAGTTGTTATCCGGAAAGATTCCACCAATAGTCGTATTGGCTTTACCCGTCGTAAGAATTCCAGTCACGTTAAGAGAGCAGGCAAGAGTTTCAGATAGATCATATGACCCCATGACTTCTCCTCGATTGGTCTGAAGCAGCAGCCCAAATCCACTTGGGGTAAGGTCCCGAGCGAAAGAGACGCGCACTACTGCCCTCTCAAACTTTTTTGTCATGCTGGCTCCTGCCAACCACACGGTTTCGCGAGCCGTGATGTCCCCGACCGGCGAAGACGATTGGGACGACAAGAACCGGGGGCCGCCATAGACAGTTCCAGTGAGCGATTCATCAAAGGCATGCGTCAGGCTCATATTGACTCCAGGAAAATCGGCTTGAAACCCAAATGGTGAATCGATCGTGCGAAAGTGAGTATACGACCCTAACAATTGAATTTGATCCCGTTCACTCAGTTGATACAGCAGCCCACCAGACCCGCCCACTAATCGGTAGTCAACCAATCTACTACTCTCATAGGTGGTGTCTGAAAATTGTACGCCTGATTGAAATGACAGTTTTTCGGTCAACTTCCTTGTCCACGTGGGATTTGCGGTCCACTGATTACGCTGCGTAAACTGCAAAACAACCCCGGTCTCCTGTAACTCACTGAGCAGCGTATTGTCGCGGATGAAGCCACCGGTGAAGCCTATAATATCCTTCTCGGTCTGATACCGCACCGACAAAGGCGCATACGCATTTGTAAGCTGCCTGTTCTCTCCACCGAAGTATCCCACGAAATCGGCGGCGATCCGGCTGCTCACCTCCAGACGTTCGGTTTTGCCGGCGATCTCCGTAGCCGGCGTGATCCAATATCCATAGGTACCATCATGAGGCAACGGCGTCAGAAGCAAGTTGCTGTTATAAATCGCTTTGGCTCCGAGCGACGGAAACAGCGACCATTCAGCCGCCCAGATGGGGACTGCCATGCTGAATTCTGCGAGACAGGCGCACAAGATAAGCTGCCCGACCACGCGTCCGTACCGCAATTGGTCGCAGCCTTCAACCTCACTCCTCCAGTGCATCGGCTACGGTACCATGACAGTATCGCCACGCTGGAGAATGATATTCTGCCCGAGATCTCTGCCTTTCCGAAGATCTCCATAGCGAAAGGGAATGGCATGTTGTTCTCTCTTTACTCGTCGCATGATCTTGATATCGTTCTCTGCCGCAAACGGAGTCAATCCACCGGCAAGGCTAAGCGCCTGCAGCACGTCGGTGTAATGACCGATCAAGTACTCACCCGGCTTATTCACTCGCCCGACGACGTAGACCTTGTAACTGATGACTTTTGTGACCGCCACGGACACGTTGGGATTCGGAATATACTTGGTCAGCCGCTTCACGAGATCGCCGCGAATGTCCTCGACTGTTCGATCTTCGGCTTCGATATCGCCGACGAGAGGAAAAGAAAACATCCCATCCGGTCGCACGACGACCTCTCTGGTCAACTGCTCGTCTTTCCAGACAGAGATCAGCATGACATCCTCAGGGCCAAGGCGGTATCCCGGATCAACCTTGGACTCCGCCACGGTCACGCCATCCCCAGCATAAACAGACAAATCAGGTACTGTGACGACCATCGTCACAAACAAGGCACCCATCACCAATCGCGCACAACAAGGCATAAATGTTCCTTATCCTCTGATCTCGGCTAGGACCTGCTCCGCCTGCTGTCGTCCTTCAAACTGTTCAGCGTCCTTCAAGGCTTTGGAAAGATACGAACGGGCTTCCGCACGGTTGCCTGAATGAAAGAATGCCATCCCAAGATGATAATTGAGGATCGAAGCATCTGGAAATTTGGCAACCGCATGCTTCAATAAGCGGATAGCCTCTTCTTGTTGTCCCATTTTGAATCGGACCCACCCAAGAGTATCGAGGAACAGAGGATGCGGAGTCTCTTTCTCGAAGTCTCGACTCAACGCAAATGCCTTTTGAAGGCTTTGCGGATCCCCTTTATGATCGACCAGCAAGACCGCAAAGTTATTGGCGGCAAGCACGTTTTTCGGGTTCAGTCGCAATGCCGCGTCGTACGCGCTCATCGCCTCGTCGACCTTCCCTTGAGACGAATGGACAGACGCCAGGAGCATATGTAACTCTTCACTCTCGGCGTTGACCCTTAGCCCGTTTTTCACAACCAGCACCGCTTGATCGAACCGTTTTTGGCCAAGCCACAGGCTTCCCCAATTCAGCCATGGCGTCAGCCACTTAGGATTTAGTGTCGTGGCCCGTTCAAAGTGGGCATCGGCGCTCGAATAGTCACCGGCTATCATCGACACTTCACCCAATAATCCATGGGCATACGCGTGATCCGGTTGCTTGACGATAATGGCGTCCATCCGGAGCGTCACTTGCTTAAGGTGTCCTTGAGCGACTTCCAACTTCACCCAAGATAGGAGGGGATCAGGATCGGTCGGCGCCACGATTGCGGCCCGCTCGTAGGCGGCAACGGCTCGCGCAAATCGACCTTGCGCCTGATGGAGCCGACCTTCCGCCATATGGGCCAACAGACTTTCTTTTGCGACTGCCTGCAGTCGCTGCAGAGTGCGTTCCGCCTTCGACCAGTTCTTCGTCATCAGATCCAACATCATCAGCATGTCGAGGGCTTGGACATCATCGGGGCGCTGTTTCAGCAAATCATCAAGTCGTGCGCGCGCCTGCTCATACCGGCCACTCTTGCTGTCCAACACCGCGAGTGATCGTTTAGCCTCCACTTGGTCGGGATACAAAGCAACGGCTCGCTCAAAACTTTCTTTCGCAAGATTGGTATCGCTGGTCAGCTGATACCCCTGACCGAGGAGATAGTGGACGGTGGCCGACTCCGGCTGATCGTGCAGGACGGTGCGAAAGGCCTGCACCGCATCCTTTCCATTTCTTCTGGCCAAAGCCATTCGTCCTGTAAGGATCAAGCCGTCCGAGGAGCGAGGATTGTCCTTCAACACCTCTTGCACTTGACGTTCGGCATCAGCCTGCTTTCCCTCCACAAAATCCATCTCCGCCAACTTGACCTTGGCTTCCAGGCCGACGGGTTTGTCTTTGTACTCCTCAACTAATAGGGCATAGCGCTGACGGGCTTTGATGTCCTGTCCACTCTTTCTGTAGAGCGCACTGAGTCCAAGCTGGATTTGGGCCGAGTGCGGGATGTGCGCCGCCGCATCAAGCAGCACCTGTTCAGCAGAGGCCACATCTTTTTGGTTCACAAAAACCTCTGCGAGCATCAGACGGCGCTGTTCGCTGTTTGGATCCAACACGACCGCCTCTCGTAACACGGCTTCCGCCTTATTCTGGGCTCCCTGCCCAACATAGAACCGGGCAAGTCTCACCCGATGATCAAAGGATGTCGGTTCAGCCTCGACCATCCGGCGCATGATAGCCTCGGCACCAGCCATGTTGTTTGCCTGCGTCAAGATCCTGTTCAGGTTGTTCAGCAGATCCAAGTCCCTCGGATGAGCCTCTAACGCACGTCTTAACGTAGTCTCCGCGTCTCGATAGCGCCGTTGTCGGCTGTACAATGTCGCGAGTAGGATGGCGACATCCGGCTCCGTTGGAAACTTCGCCGCGAGCGCCTCGGCTTTGGGAACAGCAGCAGGGATCGCCTCTTCGGTCACGGCCTGTGCCGCAATCTTCAGCGCATTGGCCTTAGGATGACGAGGATTTTTTTTCAGCACCGTGTCCGCTGCTTCAACCACATGCTCAGTCAGTCTCGCTTCAAGATAGTACTTGGCCAGAGTCATGAGGGCGGACGTGTGATCGGGAACCAGCCGGACTGCCTCCTGATACAGCTGAACGGCATTGCGCCAGTTTTTCTCTTTTTCCTCAACTTGAGCGAAGAGGTAGTAGGCCTCCGCGTCTTTGGGATCGATCTTCAGCACATTCCTGAGGGCGACCCGTGCCTTGGGATAGTTGGCCGCCTCCATATACTCATTCGCCCGGGCGAAGTACTTCGCCTTCCTTTCCTCAGGACCACCGCACGACGTCACGGCGACTGCGGCCAGAAGAACCATGCCGATCATCACACGCATGCTGGAAGCCCCCCACATCTGTTGTGCAGGAATGGTGCAGTCATGGACCGAGGTTATTACGTAACCTGTTTCGCTACAACAAAATCCGAATTCCGAGTCCGAACAGAATCCAGAGCGACACAAGGCCGAGCTGCCTGACGCGGGCGGCAAAGGCATGGAGAAGCAACTCAAAAGAAAAGAAGAGCACCATCAGTTTGGCTGCAAAGACACCCAGATGCGCGATATCGGCGCTCACTTCCGGAAGCAGCGGAAAGGTCACCGCCAAGAACACCATCAGATAGTCGAGCGGCGTGGTTTGAAAGCGGTTCTCCTCGTTGAACCGGAGACTCAATAAGACCATGACGGCCACCACGATAAAAAATACGTTGTGGGCCATCACGACGGCTGACATGGACCGATATCGTGACCCCTCACAGACATAGAGGAGGAATGTCGTCCCGACGTAGAGCCCACCACGAACAAAGTACGGCGCGACTTGAGGAGAGAACGAGAGACCGAGTAACACAATCCCGAATATGATGATCGAAAAGTATCCGACATCGGTCGGCACATTCGATGGGACAAACACCAGCGCAATGAGGAAACATGGAACCGTCACGGCCAGAAACTGCATCGGCAGATCCGTCAGCCACGGACCATTCATCAATCGCGCCACGGTCCCATTAGATAGAAAATGACCACCTCGCGCAGTAAGATTGGGAAGCAGTCCGCGCCCCGCTGCGATGAACAGCATCAAGACCGATCCAGCAATCAGGAGATAGAGCGGCAGGATCAATGTGTCGGACTGCCATCGCAGCACATAGGCCAAGCCCAACATGCCTGCCTGGATCACGTAGATGACGGTCACGGCCTCATAATGCGTGAACCCAAAGCGAAGCAGTTTATGGTGAATGTGCGCGCGGTCGCCGATGAACGGAGAACGGCCTTCTGCCAGCCGTTGTCCCGTCACGCCGAGCGTGTCCAAAAACGGCAACCCTAACAAGAAGAAGGCGAGACTCGGACTGAACGGACCACGTGACGAATCCGTCAACAGAACGGCAAGCGCGCCCATGATAAATCCCAACACTTGGCTGCCACCATCTCCCATGAAAATCCGAGCCGGGTATGTGTTGTAGCGCAAGAAACCCAAGAGTCCTCCCAGAAACGGAACCGTCAACAACAAGACCGTCGAGTCATTGGAGAGATACGCCAAATAGGCGATCCCCGATAGAGTAAGGAACGACAGACCCCCGGCTAATCCATCCAACCCGTCCGTAAGATTGACCGCGTTGGACACGCCGACAAGAAACACGACGGTCACACACATCCCAGCCCATGCCGGCACCTCCACATCAGGGAGAAAAGGAAGCGTGGTAAACCAGATATCCCCGCCCATAACAACGGCAAGCGCGGCCAGCAGCTGTCCGACGAGTTTGCTTCGATAGCCAAGATCGACACGGTCGTCCCATACTCCGAACGCCGCGATAATCACGCATCCCAACATCACCGAAAAGGTTGTCGCATCTCTAGCCCCCCACCAGGCGATCGAGGCGCAGGCGCCGACGGAAAAGGCAATACCACCGATCCGTGGAATCGGATGTTCATGAACTTTCCGACCTCCAGGCTGATCCATGATCTGCAGCCGCTCTGCCATAAGCCGCAAAAGTGGGATCAGGGCCATGCATACGAGCAAGGCGGTCATGGAACTAAAGAACAGCTCGTTTACCATAGAGGAACTCTCACAGCCTCAATCACGACGGTTCAGTCCGGCACGAACCTCGTCAGTTCTTGCCCGGCTGCAACCGCGAACTCCTGAAGACGTTGGTCAACCGCGGACTCGGATTCACCCGGACCAACCACCGAAGCCAGTCTCACGAGGGCTCCGTCAGTCCGTTGTCTGGAAAAGGCATCCCATAACAGGTACACCTTGACCAGGTATTCATTCGTGAGATTTCGATCGCGTTGCTTAAACCAGTACAAGACGATTTGCTTCTGATCCCCCTTCTGAATGACTGCGCGATTGACCCTGAGCGACTGCCTCGTCCCCTGCGACATCGGTAGCTCCCTTTGCGTCAGGGACGCGATCTCCCATCCTCCACCCGGCAAACAACTTTGAGGCGAATGAGCCGACTGCCCCTTCTTCTGGGATCGGTAGTAGGCAGCGTAGAAATTCACCGGCTGCTTATTATCCGATCGGTAGTCCGCCAAGACGTAATCGTCGAACCGAAGGGCATCGATGTATTGTTGCTCAAGAGGAAAGGGCGCTCCTTGCCGACCGTCAATCTGCATCGGAAAGTCGACGAACGTCGCTCTCGGAGGAGGACTTTCTTCACGATCCACAACCACTGTCGAGAAAAGAGTAAACGGCGCAAGCAGAGCGACGCTGCACAGATAGGCCCGACCTGAAGACGATTGGATTCGGCATGGAACCATGCGCACGGCTTGACGGGCGCTACCTTCCGATTGATCTCTCCAGATCAAGCGGTCAAAAACCGACCCTTGCGACTTCACGTCCCCTATTCTTGCTAACAGCATCATTTCTGCGACCAGCAATGCAAAACTCACCATGAAAATGACCCACCCTTCGAAGAGATGATAAAACCCTTCCGCAGCACCCTTACCATAGAGATCGACCAGCACTCCGATCATGCCGATGCGGAAACCATTCAGCATGATCGAGATCGGAATCGAGGAAAGCACGAGTACCACTCGTTTCCACATCCTGTCTTTGAACAAGTACGCGCAGAGCAGTGCGAGAGAGGTCAGAGGAAGCAAGTATCGAATCCCGCTACAGGCCTCGACCACTTGGAGTTGTACCGGCCCCAGATCGATGACATTGCCTTCGCGAAAGGCCATCACACCGACGAGCTGCAAACAACCGACTCCGAGAGACGAAGACCACAGCTGAAGCTGGCTTGAAAGATTCGCGTAGAAGAACATCGGGAGAGGGATAGCGGTGAGTAGGTACCCAAGTGGAAAAACAATGGCCTTGGCTCCACGAACCCCGAGCAGCGCGATGGTCAACCCGACAAGTACCACCCACAATGAGACGTGAAGGATGATAAACAGTGTGGACAATTCCCCGACCACATAGAGCACAAGCCCCAACGCAATGACAGCAAGACCCCACCACGACTTCTCCTTCGACCCCTGGCTGAGACGATGCCGGTATTGCCAGATCAAATACGCACTGATGAACGGCACAAAGATTCCGTGGCTATAGTCCTCAGTGCCCACCCACCGGTTGAACAGGTAGGCAAGACTCTCTGCGTACATATAGCCCAAGAGCGCCACGACCAGAACTGAGGTGAAGAGAAGATAGCGATTGCTTGTCATAAGTCAGAGTCACTCACACGATGTTAGGAATGAGTCAAACGAGCTAAGTCGGTCCGGAAGAGCGGGGCGAAACTGATTATCTATGGCAACCTGGGACCTGTCGATCGATTTCGAAGAACGAACGGGCTTGATACCCATCTCTGGGTATCAAGCCCTAGTCGTCAGAAACGAGGTTCTTGACTACGCCTTGGATCCGCGGAAGTTCCTCAAACCTCCGGCACCTAAACCGACTAACGAGATGAGGCCTGCGCCAAACAGAAGCACCGCAGCAGGCAATGGCACGGCTGTCAGACTACTTATCGATCCTAGATATGCGGCTGGATTGCCGTCCATATCTTCGAAAAAGAGCCGCCATCTCCCTGTAGTCGTATTGTTTATCCCGCCCAAGCTCGGCGGATTCTGAAGGCTCGTATCAGAAAACAATCCTCCCCCTAAACGGTCGAACCGAAGATCAAAGCTGAATGGCGTGAAGCCACCCAGATCAGAACCGGCAGCGGCAGACACCAAGCCCCAACGGTCGACCATGCCACTGCCCAGCGGCATGTTCTGAGAAATCGTCACGGCATTAGCGCCTGGGGCGAAGGACGACGTGTAGAGCCCTCCAAAATTCAGCGTAAAGCCCGTTACTGCTCCGTTATAGACGCCACCGCTCCCGCCCGTTGCATTGTCAAATTGAAATGAACCTGAAACCGGGATCATGCCAAGGGGATCGAGGTCGGGATTCAGGTTCCCAGTGAACGAATAATTCACCAGAGCTGCTTGCGCACTGATGGGAATTGAGAGGATACACATCGCTGCAGCCGGCAGGATGAATCCTTTCCAAAACAAGTGCTTCATCATCCGCATATCACCGCTCCTTCTAGAGGTTGGTACATTAGGAACACGTAGGAATGGGGAATGTTCAGCAAATCCCAGACCATTACTCGCAGTTTCTATGTGCCTGAAAAATCAGCGAGGCAAAGGACATTCTTTTGAGCAACTGTGTGCAGATTCCTTCGACTATGTTCAATTTTGTATGAAAAGCCGGATCAAAATACCGCCGACGACATCCTCACAGCACACATCGCCGCGCAGAAACAGTTCAGCTACCGCGAGATCATCCACTCTTGCCATGGAGACCATCCCACAGCCTAGGCAGCTTTTTTATCTTGATAGGCACTTTTGTCCGGGTCAGACGGCTCAGAGGCTATAGAAGTGGGGCGAACGCTGAGCAGATGTCGCCATAGCACCAGCCAGGCAAACTTGGGAGCAGAGACAAAATTTCTCCGCCACATTCGTCGAGGCTCGCGGATAAATCGATAGACCCACTCAAGGCCGATCTCGCAGGTCCATTTCGGAGCCCGCGAGTACGTTTCAGCATAAAAGTCGAAGACCGCTCCGATCGAACCGATGACCGACACATTGAGCTGCCGACGGTTTCCCTCCACCCATTTTTCCTGCTTCGGCGCCGTCATTCCAACCCAGAGAACATCCGGCTGGGCATCGTTGATCGCTTTCACCATCCGATGATTCTCCATTTCGCTCCAATCTCCAAACGGTGGAGACAAGGTGCCGCAGAGCGTCAAGGATGGAAAATCCACGGCGAAGCGTTTAGCAATGCGATCCAGAACTAGCTGCGACGATCCAAAAAAGAAGACGCGCCCCTGGCCACGTTGTTGGAGTGCGTTCAGAACTCCATAGAAGTAGTCGATTCCTGTGATTCGAGGCCCGATCCGGATACCGACGAAACGCGCCATCAATGACGCGCCGACCCCATCCACCACCACAATCTCAGCCTGAGTTAAGGCTAATCGAAAATCAGCGTCGTGCTGGGCAACCACTAACGAATGAGGATTGGCGCAGGCGAACACTCGTTGAGAAATCCTGTGGTCTACGGCCTGCATGGACTCCTGAATCATGTCAGACAGGATTTTTCGATCGATTGGAATCCCTAGAAGTACTCCGGTGTCCCGGCTACCTGTCTCTGAGTTCTCTCCCGAACATGCCATAGCGTTCATGCAGAACCTTTCTTACAGGTCGCGGCGAACATACCAATCATTCGCTCGATGTGCCGTTCTTTCGTGTACAAGGTTTCGTATCGTTCACGGGCGCATGCTCCCATCACTGTCATTTTCTCCGGATGGTCCAGTAACCAAAGTAGGCGATCGGCTAACTGATGTGGGTCGCCGATCGGCACCTCTAGTCCCGCTTCTCCGTCCGGCACCGTGTCTCGCAGGCAACCTCGATCGGTAAAGAGCACCGGTATGCCTGCCGCCATCGCCTCGAGAACAACCAAGGGTTGTCCCTCTTGCTGGACTCCAGGAAAGACGAAAATGTCCGCGGAGTCAAACAAAGTCCTTTTCTCTGCACCATCCACCTGCCCGCTGAAGGACACATACGTTTCCAGTTTGTGTTGACGAATGAAGCTGTCGGCCCATTGTTTGTCTTCCGCATGCGACCATGGTCCCGCAAAGACGAACTCCACATCCTTTCGCTGGTGAACGACGAATGGGACAGCTTGGAGAAGCACCAGAGCACCCTTCAAATGGCTTAATGTACTCAGATGAAGAACGCGGAACCGAGATCCGGACCGAGGAACACTCCGACCCACATCGGCACTCGACCAATCGATGCCGTTTGGCACGACCGCAATTCGATGCCGATCGATAAGACCATCAAATTGGTGCTTCAAGGATTCGCCGAGAACAATGGCCCGCGTGACACGCCAAAGGACAACTTTCACATATGTCTGCATGAACCAAGAGCGTCCGAGAAACCACTCTCGAAAATTACCTCCATGCAGGTGAAGGACGATGTGGCTCCCTCTCAGATAAGCCGGCCAGATCAACAAACTGTCCCGCAGAAACCCAATCGTTGACTGGGAGAGAACCAGATAGCTCACCCTTGGACGGGCACTGATGAGCATGCCGACCAGCTTGAGCCATTGCCGGCCAAAGAGGAGAACATCATGCAAGTCGGGCTTATTGACGTGCTGAATACCACGTCGATCAGCGAGGTCCAGGTGACGAGTACGAAACCGCCTCACAACGTCCGATTGAAGTAACGTTTGTATCGCTACAGCAACTCCGTGGAAAGGAGGTGGCGTTGGCCCGATTATGAGGAGTTCGATTTCACCAACGATACTGGAGGCCCCTGCTGCAAAAGACTTCATACCCACCCTGATCTCATCGTGGGCCATTCATTTTAGGTATTCTTGTTGGTCTTCTTCAGCACGTATGCGGCAACCGTCGGCGTGAACTTCTGGATAAAATTAACTGGATGGTATCGATAATTCCAAACGAATATTCGCGACAGAAACTGATCGATTCGAACCGCTATATACGAATTGTAGCAACACGCTCCTAGCATTCTCCCTACGCGTGAGGTCAACGGAAACCCACAGAGCGTTTCTTTCTCGATGCCGAAACCGGCGTCAGTGATCAACGTACGGAAAACCGGCAACGGAATCCCTCGCTCACGTTTGGTTAACCCCCGTCGAGGCCGTCGCCAGTCTCCCATGGAAATAATTGGCTCTCGAATTAAGGCAAATCCGCCTGCTTTGATGCACCGATACAGTTCTCGCAATACAACACCAACATTTGGAATATGATGAAGGCATCCGAAACACGTAGCTAAGTCGAAGCTTTCATCATTGAAGGGCATGATGCCAGACGGATGAGGCATTGCATAACCGACTGGTACGCCATCCAAGCTTTCCGTTGCGAATGCTCCGGACGGCTCCAAGTTTGTAATGGCCCTAATATTCCGTAGGAATGGTCTCAGTTCTTCACCATACGCTCCCCCTACGGACAGGGTGTGCCCATATGTTTTCAACGGGAGGTAACGAAATCCATGAAGTAGATTTAAGCCGTGATACTCATAGCAATAGGACATTTGATTCTTGGCCCCAAGGTCAGCAAACCCTTCCCTTTCATCTGCGAACCATGCTTGGATTGCATCCTCAGAGAAATCGTCTCCATACAGACTCCGACCTGACAAACAGTCACTAATGTACGTAGCCCTCAGAACCTCTGTTTCGCCAGCCATAAGCATAGTCATGAACCTCCGTAACGACACGCCGTCTTTTTCAAATGGATCAAAATGTTTCGATCTTCCTTCTGCAATCCCAATACCGTGGTCATAAACAAATAAAGACCGACCGATGTCGCAGCTAATACCCACCAGCTAACCGACAGGCCAGACAATTTGAAGAAAAAGATAAGACCCATCGTGATTGCTGCTGCAACGATTGGCTTCCAGATCTCCCTCTCAATAACCTTTACTTTCAGTAGCAGAGAACATTCACAAAGACGGACGACACTCATAAGGATAAGCGCCATGGCTGTACCCACCGCTGCACCGATAATTCCATAGAGGGGGACAAGCAGCACATTGAGCACAATCTGAATCAACCCAAGCCCAATACTATTCCACATCACCATTCCTGAGTACCCAGCTAATACTAATGCCGTGTTGGATGAGCCACTCGCCGCATTGATTATCTGGCTCATTGCCAACAAGACCAGGCATGATGAAGCTTGCTGGAACCGATCTCCAAATATCGATAGAACCTCGGTCGGAAATAGTACGAAGATAAGGAAAACCGGCAGTGAAATAGTGACGGACCATCGAAGAACGAATTGCAATAGCGACTGAAGGTCTTCCTTATGGCCGCCGGCAATGGCTCTGGAAATAAGTGGAGTCGCAACGGAGTCCAGACTGCTGAGGATCAATGCAATGATGGATGCAGTCTGAAACGCAGCACCATAAAATCCTATCTGATCTGGCTGCAGCCAGTATCCAATCACAAAAATATCTGAGCGCGTTGCGAGGCTGGCGACAATCAAGGCCCCTAGTAGCGGGGCAGCGAATCGTAAAACTTCTTTATTGAACTCTTTGGACTGAAAGGAGGTGCAATCTGTGGAAACATAGTGTCTAAGCGGAATGTACGCCAACACAACCGTGAGACAGAGCGCAATTCCGAAAGCAGCAAGCGCACCGGATATGCCCCATCCCAACCAGACGAAAACCACTGTGAGGCCAAACTTCACCAAGGGCTCGCAACCATACTTCACAAACGATCTCCATCGATTGTCTTGAAGCGCTTGCAGGGTTGATAGCAGCACTGTGGAAAGAGCAAATAATGGAATCGCAAAAGAGAAGAGAACCAAGACCGATGTAAGTTCTGGCTTATTGAAGATCTTCATGGAGAGGCTTGACGACAGTCCTAACAGCGTTAAACCCACGAAGCATCCGATGATAAGTGACATCCCAGCAATATGCTTAGCCATAGGGCCAACCAAGATGGTCTGATTGCCCTCATCCGCCGCCGGTATGGACCGCAAAATCGCCCGGTCTAGGCCAGCCACCGATACAACCGAAAGCACATTGAACGCAGCTAAACCAAGCGTATACAGACCGAAAGTCTCTGCATTGAACATGTGAGCAAGACAAATACTGTAGACATAGTTGAGTCCAACCCCAAAGGACATGCTCATGAGTATCAAGACACTCCCACCAGCCACTCGCGTCAAGGAAGAACCACCAGCTGCACTCATAGGAGCAGTTTGCAAGATCGATGAAGAGGGCAACGCTTTCATTAGAGCCTTAGCGCTTCCGGAAATCCTGAAGACCCTGGCATTGCTTGAGCCATCACATGACTTGAACAACTTTGGAACGACATTTAACTTCAGAGTGTGTCCTGGCCGTCAAAACACAATTGGCCTCTTGCACGGCTCAGACACCAGCAAGCCGCTTTGAAGTCGCACCATCGTATGCAACGGTCCGTTTTCTCGATGATAGGGGTCAACCTCATTATCCGTCTTACTCGCGTCCAGTGTTGTATAAAGGCCCACGGCCAATACAACAATCCCAATCATCGGCCACGAGTAGTAGGCTGCTCCGGCCGTCGTGAGTTGCGACACGATTACAACGGTGCCTATCAGGAGTGCATCCAGCGACTCGATAGGATAGGCCCCTGCACTAACGGGAGTGTTCAGAAACAATCTGACAAGTCGAATACCCAGCAATGCGAACAAGATAAGGAAGGGGATGAGTCCCAGAAGCCCCGTTGTTATCGCCAATTCAATAAACATGTTGTGAAAATGGCTTCCCGCCGTTATTTGAGTCGGATATGTAGCGTAGCCCGATCCAAGCAGAGGGGAGCGTTCAAAGACTTCCAACGCCTCTGTCCAAATGCTCATCCGTCCATCAAGCGACCTAATGTTCGCCTCGCTGTGACCACGCGTAAAGATAGTCGCCACCGCATCTGTAAATTCTGGGCTCACGAAGAGAAGGCCGACAACGAGGAGGCTCGAAAGTATCGCGACAATAGCGGAGATCGCACGCCTACTCGGCATTCGAATGAGAACACCCGTCAACACACAGACCCCGAAGACAAATACAATAAATCCTGTGCGAGACCTTGCCCCATAACACAGTGCCAGAAATACGCCACATATGATGAGATAGCGCATTCTGATCAACACCATAAATCTGGAAAGAGTCACTAAACTCAAAAGCGCGGCAATAACTCCGATCGTATTCGCTCCCATCAAGAACGTCAACGTCACATCCAACCGCTCGACTTTACTTCCCTCCTGCATCCACGCATGTTGAGGATCAATAATCACGGCCAGCACGACGCCCAGAAGCATCAGCGCGCTCATGGCATAAAAGGACACAAACAGCTTGCTAGGATTCCGGTGCTCCCTCATCTGCGCGAATACAAGAATGCCCCATAGAAGGACACCACACGTTTCTACGCTCCTCCAAAGTGAGTACATCGGAGAGCGTGAAACTGTAATAATCGAGGAAGCAGCAACAAACACGAATAGCGTCAGTGGCCAGAACGGCGGAGCAAATGCAAACTTCAGATCGCCTGGATGTTTTACCAGGAACCAACAGCAGTATGCCCAGAGCAGGTAAACACCAAGAATTTGAGGATCTGTGAGAGAAGACTGAAATGTAATCGAATTTGTGTTTCTGACCATAGGAAAAAAAGACCGTCCCAAGAGGGGAAGAAACACGACGCAATACAGAATCGTTGTTTTCCAGGTTGCTCGATCGAGCATGACTTCACTTTGCTGGGCACTGCTAGATTGAAGCGGCGCGCTCAAGACAACTACTTGCGGCCGGTCAGCAAATGTATTGCTTGTAAGATGAACTGGTTCCTTGTTGTCACTACGGCATATTTTGCAATGCCGCAATCTGTTCATCCGTGAGATACTTATAGAAGTAGACAGCTATCCCGGTCTTCGGCCAAAGCTTACGAATCTTGGAACTAGTATCGGCTAACCACTTCCCATCACGAGGGAAGAACTTTTGCCCGGAAACCATTTCATCAGGATTCGACATATTCGAAATTAAGAGACTCTGTTTATCTGGATGGCTCAACTCTCGTCTTGTGCCGTCCATGGCGGCAATATTGATCTGCCGCCCGTAATCCATCCGAAGAATCACGTCAATGAGTCCGTTGTTAATCCAGGAGACGCTATTTTGTCCTTGGCTCAACGGAGCGTGACCGACAAACACATCGGCGCTGAGTAAAAGATGGGGCTTTTTTGCTCTTACTGATTCTGAGATAGCGCGTACGAGAGCAGTAACGGCAGCCTCTTGATAGTCGATGAGGGATGGCACCGCGCTAGGTAATACTTTGAATAGTAATTCGTCCGCTTTCAAAGTCCTTTTGTACGTTTTTCCGTACTCTTCTTCGCAACTTGCACTTGAACATAACTCCACAGCACGTACGTAATCCAAGTTGATCCCGTCGACATCATAGTTGACGACCACCTCCTCGATCAGCTTACCCAGGAGTTCTCTAAACGCAGGGTTGTGAACATCAAAAGCCTTCTGAGGCATGTTTGGCAGGGCAAACTCTGGAAAAATATCGCTTTGTCTTAGCATTAGGGTGAACCAGGGATGCACTTCGATACCCATCGCATGTGCTTTCTCAATGACGTACCGCAATGGATCAAAGTCTGTCTTGGGACGATCAGCCAGTTTGGTATCCCATGGAGCATGCTTAGAAGGCCACGCCGTGCCGCGCCCCTGCCAGACAGTCGGCATATAGACGTTAAAACCTGCATTTTTGATCCGGGACAGTACTTCATCTACATGTTCCTTCTTCGTCCATGAAGGAATGTCGCCGTCCAGGATGGCTCGTTTGCCCTCGAATGGTGATGGTGCGTGTACTGGAACGCTCTCCCCTCGCGCCATGCTGCAAGGGAGGCACCCGATCGTAATGATGGCAAACAAGCCTCTTAAGAAGTTCCTTGTTACTCTCATCTCGTCCCACCAATCATGCAAGTCACGCCTCCTTCACGTTCAGGAACTATTTCGAAAGTTCGACAATTCCGTTCATAAATCGTCGAATGGAATCTTCGAGCTTCAGATTATCGCCTTGAGCCAGTGCTGAGCGTTTCATCATCTCAAGCTGGTGAGAAGCCGACAGAAGCGATCGGATTGCTCCTGCATAATGCGATGCATCGACACTGGTCACGATTCCATTGCTCTCAGTGAGATAATCGAGCTCGGGTGAGTGACCGGGAAAGTCTGTGGTGATCAGTGGCAATCCGAACGCAAACCCATGAACGATGGCGAGCCCCACTAGGCCAGGAATCACCATGAGATCGGCGAGTGAGAAGTACGCGGCTGTCTCTTTTGGATTCACAACCTCACCAATGAAATGCACGTCTTTAAGGTCAAGCTCCTTGGCCGACTTCTGCAGCTTGTCACGCTCCTCCCCATCACCAATGATCAAAATGGCGACGTCCGGGTACGATTTCTTCAGAAGCGCAAACGCTCTTAAGAGAAAGTCTACTTGTTTTTCAGCATACAGACGATCCTGAGAATAGCAAGACATGCTTTCCTTCCAACATTAGCTTGCTTCTGAGTTCCATGAGTTGCGTTTCGCTGATCTCCGCCCGCGCTTTTCGCAGTTCTTCCACGTCGATCGTGTTGTAATAAGGAATGACTCGATCTGCGGGAAAACCATGCTTTCGCCAATAGTCCGCGCCCCTCTCCGTATAAGTGATCAGTCCATCTGCCCGTCTCGTGATGAATCCCTTCATGCTCTCTTTTACCTTGGTCTCAAGTGACGGTCGAACTGCCGCTTGAAAGTTATAGCCATGACCCCACCAGATCCAGGTTTTGCAAATCCGCCTTCGTCGAGCCCACAAATAAGGCACGGTGAGACACTGTAATTCTTGTGGTGCCACGACAATGTTTGATCCCGCGATAGCTTTTTCTAACCCATGGAGCCAATAAGGTGTGCTCGATTTCATCTGGCCAAAGTAACGAACCGGAAGAACACAATATGGAAAGGCTGATGAGGATCTCTGTGTCGGGGGCGTGGCGCAATACACGTGGATGTCCAGGTTTTGCAACCTTCCCTGGGCATACAATTCCTCGAAAAATCTTACGCGATAGTGCGGAATCTCTCGTTGAATGACTGAAACTTTTCGCATGTCAGGATGAGCTTCTAGGACGTCGAAATTGATCTACGATGTGGAAACAGTTCTCTTTGCAGAAATATGCAGCTGTTAGGGAAACCCTAACTCACTTTTTTCTCTTCTCCAAATAGAGTTAGAGTTTTTGCAGACCGCCCGCCACTGGTTCCGTGAATGAGCGGTCATTGGGGAGGAATTGAGAAGGTCGGCTGGTTGGTCTTGTTTGTTTTTCTTTGGTCGGTCAAGACTCACGCGTGGGCCGCACCGACGTCATGTTGAAGCCAGCCTCTTCAGCGCATCGGACGCGTTCACGACCCACGTTCCATCGGGTAGCCGATAGGTTGCGCTAGGCCAGCAAACGATCATTTTCTGCTTCACTTTTCCGGACTCGGCAGCCGTAAGAGCCTTCAATCCACTGGGCGTCAGTGCTTCCCGGATGCTCCGTCCAGTTGCGTCTGTGCGATCCCGTCGTCGACGATGTTGAGTCGTTCGAGATGGAAGCCGGTATTCACCGTCGCACCTTCGAGGGAAGGACAAGGGAGAGGTGTCAACCGGACTATCGATAGGCTTCTCGGCGATGTTTGCCACGATAGACGATGACCATTTTCGTGGCATCGTCTATCTCATAAGGATGCGATACACCCCAACTCGCATGCGATGGCCTCCGCCTCCGGATAACTTGATGGATTGAGGTGATCGCGGTTCCTGTTCAATCGTGTGAAACGCCTACGCAATCTTCTTTGCGATGTTGGGAGGAAGGGCCAGAAACTCCTTGCGAGCGCGAGGTTGAAGCAGAAGCTCGTAGGCCATTAGCGCGGAAGATGAACGCGGTGTAGGAGTTCGTACTCCCTCAGCACTTCAGCGAAGTGGACGCCTTTTTCCCCTTTGGCTTTTTCGCGCCGCAGATCTTCGAGGTCCTCGAGCTCATCCATCAGGTACTCATACCTCGGGTTGGCTCTGGCCCACTCCCACACTTCCCGGGAGATCCCAATTGCCGCCTTCTTTCCCCGTGTCTGTCGCTTGGCTTTTGTCTTCGCCATGTGATCGGCCTTTCCCTATGCGGATCGTTATCCATCATAGCGAGGCCCACTCAGATTGGTCAAGAAAGCCATGGATAAATCAGGAACTCACCAGGGTGAACTCTCCTCCGTGAAACGTGCACGCTTCAGCGGTGAAAGGCGTTTCATTGTCTTGCCGAAATCGTTCCAGAGCCTCGACGATCCCTTCCGCCGCTTGCCATCCTGCGACCAAGGCGGAAACCAGCGATGTCACCGTGCGGGTCAACATTGCCCTGCCTGCCCCGCAGGCAGCGAATCTGTTCCAGGGCGGTCTCACCGGAGTTGAGGTTGTTGAGAAGGTGTGCTCGTCAAGAGCCTCCGACGCAGCCAAGCCCCAAGCACACAGCTTTCAGCACGCGTTTATATGCCACGGGAGTCAGCTTACCAATGCGGCCGAGAATCAAGGACTGATCAAACGTATGCAACTGATCGCATCGCACCCAGCTCAACTTGGGAAGCGAGCCGAGCTCAAAATCGCCCGGTTCAAGCGCCATGCCCGCCGGGTGACCTGAGCGGGACGTGATTGCCAGTGCGACGATATCGCCATATGCCTCCAGGCTTCGCAGAATCAACGCCGGACGACGCTTCGTCGAGCTCAGATCACTGAAAGGAAACGGGAGCAAGACAACTTCACAAGGTTGGAACATCATTCCAGACCTCGTCTTCCACGTTATCCCACACCTTCTTCAGACTCGTTTCCTGGGCATAGATCAGATTCAACTCCTCCGCCCGTTCCGGCGTGACGCCTCTTCGCACGCGAAGGAAGTGAACGAAATCGAGCACCTCACGTATCAGCGATTCGGGAAGCGGTTTGACCGCCTCATAGACCTGCTCTGCGGTCGTCATTTCTACCTCCTTGCGAGGAGACAAAATTGCTCTACCATAGCTTCAACATCATACAAACATCGGAAAAAATGAAAAAGTAGAGTCTTTTCTCCGGTCAACCGGGACCCGTTTCCTTTCTGCTCCAATGGGTCGACCGTCTGGGACCGTTATGAATCAGCTTGTTGTTGGATCATCCACCTTCGGAGACAATTCCGGCCTCGCGGTCTGGACGGCGCATAGAATACGATGTGTTGCCTGGATCGCGGCCTGCGCCTCCTCCTCCGCGACATGCAGATCGCCGCCGTAATCGCCGGTGGTCCTCAACCGCAGCAGGAATGCGTAGTCCTCGCCCAGGTCTGTCGGCTATCGGTTTGCCTTGACGAGATCGCGATGAACGGCCGTTTCCAGCGCAGAGTGACGCGAGAACGTCTTCTCTTCCAGGGCGAAAAGAGCGGAGACTGCGTAAAACGCAGCGTAGTACGCGCGAGAAGCCGCTGCGTCGGGGTCGGCCGAGGCAGTTCTGGCTGCTGTCCGAAGCGCCTGGAGAGCCCTCGCCCAGAAGTCTGCGGCTTCTGGGTTCATACCCGGATCCCTTCTCGCTTGGCATTGCGGAACCACGCGAACGCGCCGGCTTCAAAGTGGGCAATGTCCACAGGCATGGCATGTATCGGACGTCCAATTTCCAATTGCAATGGATACAGTGCGTGGATAATTGTGCGGAGATCCTGCGCTAAGGAAATGGGGCCGGGCAGGAGCACGAGCACGTCCACGTCGCTGCTCGGGACCGCCTCACCCCGTGCGAGCGATCCGTAAAGAAGCACACCTCGGAGTCTAGCCCCGTACACTGCCAGGAGGATGGCCTTCACACGTGACAGCAGCGTGTTTGTATCGGGTTGGTTCTGTTGAAGAGACTCCTGCATCGATTCCCTCAGCTAGCCTGGCTAATCTAGATGAGATTAGGGGATATTCGCGTGCAATCCGCATGCGGATAATATGCACTTATCGTGCAAATCATACAATCTGCATTATGCTTGTCATTCGTGAACCCGAGCATGTGAGGGCAGTCCACAAGGCTTCCCGTCACGGAGAAGAGCAGAAAGCATCGTCTCAGGCTACCCGTCCAGCGGGTCCTCTGGGACGGTGTGCCGGCATCCCGCGCAACATTCCTTCCACGCTGATATCCTCGTCAATGTCTGGCCAGCGCACACCCTCCCCGTCGCCAAGAATCTCCCAATGTTGTCGCTGCTCCCGAGTGGCATCCGCTAAGCGCCATGACCAGACCAAGGGCACACTGATCGTCCGTCCATCCACCAAATGCGCAATGATCTCATCGTCGGTGACTTCAATGGTGATGACGCGAGGGTCTCCAATATTCTTTCCCGTGGGCATCGGTCTTCCTTGCGCGATCCGAAAGATCTTACGCTATGGCAACTCTCGGTGTCAGACCAGGTGAGGCAAGTCGCCCGCTTCAGCTCGTGACCAGCACTCGTTCCAGATGCTCGACAATCCGCTCCGCCGCCTTCCCGTCCCACAGTGGAGGAATAGCCCCTTTCTTCCACTGCCCTTCCATCAATCGCGCGAGCGCGGGTGGAAGCTTGCTCGGATCAGTCCCGATCAGTTCATTTGTCCCAATCGTGATGGTTTCAGGTCGTTCAGTGTTATCACGAAGAGTCAGGCACGGCACCCCGAGAACCGTCGTCTCTTCGGTGATCCCGCCCGAATCGGTAATCACTCCTTTGGCATGTTTGACGAGATAGTTAAATTCCAGATAGCCAAGCGGATCGACATAATGAAGCTGCGGTATCGCACTATCGAGTTCTCTGAGATTCTTCGCGGTCCGTGGATGCACGGGAAATATCACGGGCAACCCTTTGGTGCCTTCGGCAATGGCGCGGAGCAACGATAAGAGCTGTTGCTCTCCATCGACGTTTGCCGGCCGATGGAGCGTCACGACAAAAAACTGCCCCGGTTCGAGCTTGAGGGAGTCCCAACAAGCCGGAGGTCGCAAGCGCGGCACGTTCTTGAGCAACGTGTCGATCATCGTGTTGCCGACAAAAAAGATTCGGTCGTCGGTCACACCGGCGCGGCGCAGATTGTCATTGGCCGTTTCGCTCGTCGTAAAAAACCAATTGGTGATGGAGTCGGTCACCACTCGGTTGATTTCCTCCGGCATGGTCCAATCGCCGGATCGAATGCCGCCCTCGACATGAGCCACCCGCACGCCCAGTTTTCGCGCCGCGATGGAACAAGCCATGGTGGACGTGACGTCACCGACGACAAGACAGAGGTCGCTCTTTTCCTTCAGCACAACTCTTTCGTAGCCGACCATAATACCGGCGGTTTGTTCGGCTTGAGTGCCCGACCCCACTTCGAGATTGATGTCCGGATCAGGAATACCTAGTTCTTCGAAGAAACTCCCAGACATGGCACGATCATAATGCTGGCCGGTATGAATCAGTCGGTACCGAAGCTGCCCACCACGCTTCTCCCTCATTTTTAGCGCCTCAATGATCGGCGCGATTTTCATGAAATTGGGCCGTGCTCCGGCGATGATATCGATGCGCTTCACTTACCACCTCACGTTGCAGGTCGATACAACTTCGCAGTCCGCCTATTGTAGCTTACTTGGAGTCTCGTTCAATGATTCAAGCTCCTGGCGAGCATCATGGGCAACGAGGCGAACATCGACCCATCCACACGAATTCCCGCTGGAATGAGCAGACCTGGCGAGTTATCTAGAAGTGCACTTCCCGTATCGCCTGACGGTTGTCTTGAAACCACTGGACCGTCTTCTTCAATCCGTCGCGCAAGCCATGTCGAGCTTGAAAGCCGAAGAGCTGCTTCGCTCGACTCACATCAAGACATCGACGTGGCTGGCCATTTGGCTTGGTGGTATCCCACTGAATCTTCCCGGCAAACCCAACCTCAGCCGCGATCCTTCCGGCAAGATCACGAATCGCGACCTCTTCACCTGTCCCTAGATTGATGGGTAGATTTCCATCATATTGTTCAGCCGCAAGCAGAATGCCCTCGGCGGCATCCTCGACATACAAGAATTCCCGCGTCGGCGAGCCGTCTCCCCATAGAGTAATCGAGGCTTGTCCCGTGTCCTTTGCCGCCACGCACTTGCGTATGAGCGCCGGAATGACGTGAGAAGTTTCGAGATCAAAGTTATCGCGAGGTCCGTAGAGGTTCACGGGAAAGAGGACGACCGAGTTAAAGCCATACTGCTGGCGATAGGATTGTGACTGCACCAGCATCATTTTCTTCGCCAGACCGTACGGCGCATTCGTTTCCTCGGGGTACCCGTTCCAGATGTCATCTTCCTTGAATGGAATGGGCGCGAATTTGGGATAGGCGCAAATGGTTCCAGTTGCAACAAACTTCTTCAGATTCCGCTGGCGGCCGACCTCGATCAGTTGCGTCCCCATCATCAGATTATCGTAGAAAAACCGGCCGGGGTTGGCCTGGTTGGCCCCGATCCCGCCGACACGCGCCGCGAGATGAATCACCAGGTCCGGCTTCGCATCACTATACAATTGCTTCACCGCGTCCATCTGCACCAGATCATAGTCTTGGCTTCGTGGCACCACGATCTGCCGGCATCCTTTCGCGCGCAACTGGTCCACGACGAACGAACCTAGAAACCCGGCACCGCCCGTCACGACGACGCGTTGATTTTCCCAAAATGACATTGTCGCCTACCGCCTCCCCTCCAACCTCCAGCCATCAACGTTTCTTCCCTACCCCTTCCAATCTCTCTCGTTCCGCCGCGAGATCAGCGTCCACCATCATGGCGACCAGTTCTTCGAACCGTACTTTGGGTTGCCAGCCGAGTTGTTTCTTAGCTTTACCGGCATCACCGATGAGTAGGTCGACTTCGGTCGGACGGTAGTACTTGGCATCGATCTTCACGTGTTTCTTCCAATCCAATTGAAGGCGGTCGAAAGCGAGTTCGAGCATCTCCTGGACCGTATGGGTCTCGCCCGTCGCGATGACATAATCTCCAGGCGTCGCAGTTTGCAACATCATCCACATGGCCTCGACATAGTCGCCGGCATAGCCCCAGTCGCGCTTGGCATCGAGGTTGCCAAGAAACAAATCTTGTTGGATGCCGAGCTTGATCCGTGCCGCCGCCTTCGTGATTTTCCGCGTGACGAAGGTTTCACCCCGCCGAGGCGATTCATGATTGAACAAGATGCCGTTGCAGGCAAAGAGACCGTAGGCTTCCCGATAGTTCACTGTAATCCAGTACGAATATACCTTGGCGGCCCCATACGGACTTCTTGGATAGAAAGGGGTCGTCTCCTTCTGCGGGACCTCCAACACCTTCCCGAACATTTCGCTGGACGACGCTTGATAAAACTTGGGCCTCAGTCCCGATTCTCGGATGGCCTCAAGCAGACGAATCGTCCCCAATCCAGTGATTTCTCCAGTGTATTCAGGAATATCGAAGCTGACCCGCACATGGCTCTGAGCGCCAAGATTATAGATTTCATCGGGCTGGACGGTCCGTAAGATACGATTTAAGGAACTCGCGTCGTTGAGATCGCCGTAAACCAAGTGGAGACGACGATGCGGCACATGCGGATCTTCATAGATCGGATCGATACGGCCCGTGTTGAACGAGCTGGAACGGCGGATGATACCGTAGACTTCGTATCCCTTCCCCAGTAGAAGCTCCGACAAGTACGACCCATCTTGGCCTGTAATCCCGGTAATCAGTGCTTTCTTCACGTGGGAGCCCTCCTTAGAGGAGCGGATTATTGCTTGCGCCAGTCATTTTGTCTACCCATCACGCAAAAATAGTGGATGACGGAAGTTTCTTGCGAGCCGCGATGCCGACCAGGTACTATGGCCGACGAGAAAAACCAGAGACATTATCGTGGCAGCAATTCCTCCACAACGAGCGCGCCGCATCGGCTTATTTCTCTGTCTAGTCGGGGGCGGGCTCCTGATCGCCCACTCCATCAATGCCTTTGTTGCCGAGGCGCTGTATGTGATCCCTACGCATCCGGTTGGATCCGTCGACGATCGAGCGACAGGCTCCACGTTGCTCGCCTCTTATTCACCGACCCAGGCAGTGGAGGATGTGCGTTCCAGCGGCCTCTTTCTCCTGCCTGCTGCGCCTCAGGGTGGGCTTACAAACTCTGATAGGCGAGGAGGAGCCTCCGGCGCCCCGGTTCGAGCGTCGCTCGGCTTGGCGGCCAGGATTCGTGTGCTCGGTATCGTGTTCGGCGATCAGCGTTTTGCGATCATCGAAGAGCTCGCGTCCAAACAACAGATGTTGTATCGCGTCCATGACCAGGTACTCGATCTGGGAGAAGTGAGTGAGATTCGGCGGAACGGGATTCTCGTGCGCCAAGGCGACCTGGAAGAACTATTGGAGCTGGCGCTGTTGGATAACCCGGCGGTTCAAGGCGGTTCCACCGGGACTGCGCCGGCTGCCGCTCAGACGCAGACCGCCGGCGTTCCTCTGCGAAAAGTCCTCGACCGCCGCGAGGTGGAGCAGGCCATGAGCGATCTGCCGAAACTCTTATCTCAGGCCAGAGCCGGGCCTCATATGGTGAACGGAACCATCAACGGGTTTCGACTGGACTACGTCGCCCCGACCAGTTTCTACGAAAAAATCGGGGTTCAGGCGGGAGATGTGTTGCAGCGTGTCAATGGAGTCGACATTCGCGATCCCAGTACCATGTTGAATTTACTGCAACAATTGAAGAATGAGCAGATCGTCAAGCTCGACGTGCTCCGGAACAATCAGCGGTCAACGATCACGTACGAGCTTCGCTGAAACTAGGTCAGCGCACTTCCCCTTAGTATCCCTGTCAACTCGTACTCCTCAATCGCCTTAATTTCACGCAAGGAATGCGAGCTGTCCTTGCCAGGCCGTCGGACGGGAGAGTATCTTTACGACCGGGATGGCGGCGTATCGGAAAAACGACTATGATGGCGGCGTCTCCATTCATGAGGGGTCAGGGTAAATTGTCCGAACAACTCGACAACGATCAGTCCAATCTTCGCGTTCGTCGCCCTCTGTTGGGACAAATTCTCGGGGAAAAGTTCAACCTCTTGGACGCAAAACTCGAGGAGGCCTTAGCCTACCAGCAGGAGAAAGGCGGCCTGTTGGGAGAGGTCCTGCTGCATTTGCGATTGCTGAGGGAAGAGCAATTGCTGGAGGCTCTGGCCCAACAGTTTGAGATGTCGTGGATGCCCCATCTGGACACCACCCATGTGGACCACGAGCTGATCAAGAAGGTCCCCATCTCGTTTTGTCGACGATACCGTGTCTTGCCGCTTCGATATGAGGAAGGGGCCATTCTGACCGCATCGACCGATCCTCTGGAAACCGTCGCGCTGGACGATCTTCGATTACTGTTAGGCACACCGGTCAAACCGATCTTGACCACCAGTGTCGCTCTCCTTGGCTGCTTGAACCGAGCCTACGACGAAATCGCCAACCCGGCCGGCGCGGAACAGGTGATGGAAGACATCGCCGCGAACCAAAGTCTCGATCAGCTTGCGCATGAACTCGATGAGCCGCAAGACTTGCTGGATGCCACCGATGAGGCGCCGATCATTCGATTGGTCAACTCGGTGCTGTTTCAGGCGGTTCGGCAACGGGCGAGCGACATCCATTTCGAATCGTTCGAGCGAGGGTTGGTGGTCCGCTATCGTATCGACGGCGTCCTGTACCCCGTTCTGACGCCGCCAAAACATTTGCAAGCCAGTATTATCGCGCGCTTGAAGATCATGTCCGGCCTCAACATTGCCGAGAAGCGCTTGCCGCAAGACGGCCGGTTCGGCATTCGGACCTCCGGAAAAGACGTCGACCTTCGGGTCTCCGTGCTCCCCACCTCACACGGCGAGCGGGTCGTGTTGCGGCTGCTGGAAAAGGAAAATCGCCTTCTGATCCTCTCTGAAATGGGCTTCTCGAAAGAGCGACTTGCCGTGATCCATCAGCTGATCCAGCTCGCTCACGGGATTATTCTCGTCACCGGTCCGACAGGCAGCGGCAAAACCACCACCCTGTATGCCGCATTGAGCCACATCAATGCGCCGGACAAGAACATCATCACGGTCGAGGATCCGGTGGAATACCAGCTGCTCGGCATCGGACAGATGCAAGTGAACCCGAAAATTAATTTGTCGTTTGCCGCCGGACTGCGCTCGATCCTCCGGCAAGACCCCGACGTCATCATGATCGGCGAGATTCGCGACCGCGAAACGGCGGAGATCGCCATTCACGCCTCCCTCACCGGACACCTCGTGTTTTCCACCCTGCATACGAACGACGCGGCCAGCGCCGCAACCCGTCTGATCGATATGGGGATCGAGCCGTTTCTCGTCGCCTCCTCCGTCGTCGCCGTCCTCGCCCAACGGCTGCTGAGAAGGATCTGTCCGGACTGCAAGCGGTCCTATCGCCCGAGCGAGGAAGAACTCAGTCGCTTGGACGTCGCACCCGGTTCCAACGTGAGCCTCTTTCGAGGAGTCGGGTGCGCCGCCTGTTCCCAGACCGGTTATCGCGGACGCACGGGTATTTTTGAGCTCATGGTGCTCAATGACGAAATCCGGCGGCTCATCGGAAGCAAGGCCGACTCGACGGCCATCAGGCACGTTGCGATCGCCAACGGCATGGTGACGTTGAAACAGGAGGGCGCCGAACGAGTCCTCCAAGGCCATACCACGCTGGAAGAAGTCATGCGGATCACGCAACAGGAAATCGACGTCGAATGATGCGGCGCCGACCCGCTGACCGCTTTTACCAGTCAGTCCGATCTTGGACGATCCGGCGACGGTCGGCTGCGTCAGGAGCCTGCTGATCATGCCGGTCTATCAATACCAGGGCTACCGAAACGACGGCGGAACCGCGACCGGGATCATCGATGCGGAGAACGTCAAAGTCGCCCGCCTCAAATTAAGGAAAGAGGGCGTCTATCCGACCGATGTCGTCGAGCAAGGCCACGCTCCAAGTCGATCGCGAGATAAAATTCCCAGCCGCGCCGAGCGATCCATCGGCCGATCGACCACCCTCGCCGCAACCGATCTGGCCCTGATGACCAGGCAGTTTGCGACACTACTCGTAGCCGGGCTCCCGTTGGTCGAAGCCCTCGGCGTCTTGGTGGACCAAGCTGAGAAGAAACCCATCAAGGCTCTCCTGGCCGATATTCGGGAACAAATCCGAGGGGGGAAAGCGTTGAGCGCCGTCTTGGAGACCTACGAGAAGGACTTTTCTCCGATCTATGTGCACATGGTGCGCGCCGGCGAGGCCAGTGGAGCGCTGGATCAGATCTTGTTCCGACTCACAGAGTTCTTGGAGAAACAACTCGCCCTGAAAAACAAGGTCACCAATGCGATGCTGTACCCCATCATCATGCTCGTGATCGGGTCGGTCATCCTCTTTTTTCTCATTACGTTCGTCGTCCCCAAGATTACGCTCGTGTTCGCGCAGCAGAAACAAGCATTGCCATGGCCGACGGTCGCCTTGATGTCGATCAGCCAGTTCTTTGCCGACTACTGGATGGTGTTGGTCGGGCTTCTGCTCGGCATCCTCTATGTGACGCGGCGCTTCATCCGGACCGCGGCCGGGCGCATGATGGCGGATCGGTTCATACTCAAGTCTCCATTGATCGGAGACGTCGCGCGGATGGTGTCGATTTCCAGGCTCACCAGCACCCTCTCGACAATGTTGGCCAGCGGAGTTCAATTGCTCGACGCGATGGATGTCTCCAAGCGCGTCATGAACAATCGGGTGCTCGAAGAAACGGTCGAAGGGGCACGGCAGAACATCCGCGAGGGCGAAACGATCGCCGATCCGTTAAAACGGAGCGGCGAATTTCCGGCCCTGGTCACCCACATGATCGCCGTCGGTGAAAAAAGCGGTGAAATGGAGGAGATGTTGCGCCGGGTGAGTCAAATCTACGACGGAGAAGTGGAACGGGTCATCGCCCGCTTGACCTCGCTCATGGAGCCGATCATGATCCTTGCCATGGGCGTCATCGTCCTCTTCATCGTCGTCGCGATTCTCTTGCCCATCTTTGAAATGGGTCAGATGGTCCGGTAAAGACGGTGATGAGTGACTAGCGGAAAGGAACAGGGAGGCACTCGATGAGCGAACAAGAGCAGACCGCAAATCGGCAAACAATACCGTGGAGACGGGAGCAGAGGACTTCATTTCTTCACCCATCACCCATCACCCATTTCCCATCACGCCGCCATCTCTACGATGATCGCGGCTTTACCTTCATCGAGATCATGGTCGTCGTGGCCATCTTGGCCATTCTCGCGGCCCTGGTCGTTCCGCGCATCATGGGCAGGACGGATGATGCCAAGCGCACGGCGGCCAAAGTACAGATTCGAAATATCGAGGGAGCGCTGCAACTCTACAAACTGGATAACGGGGTCTATCCCACGACTGAACAGACCCTCAAGGCGCTGGTTGAAAAGCCCTCCGTCGGGGTGGTCCCGAAGAAATGGAAACTCGGAGGGTACCTCCCGAAACTTCCGGAAGATCCCTGGGGTAATCCGTACAAGTATCTCAGCCCGGTCCAAAAAGGAACTTACAAAGTGGAGTATGAGATCGCCTCCCTCGGGACGGACGGCGAGGTCGGCGGCGAGGGCGTGAACGCCGATATCACCAATTGGAACCTCGACCAGGAGTAGAACGTCAATGGGTAATGGTCAATGGTTAATGGTCAATGGTCATAGGCCATTGGAGAGGACACCGAGGCATGGAAACTCATTCCGCGCCCTGCGCCTCATCCCTTACCCCTCACCTTTCACCACTCACTTCTTACGCTCTTCGGACGGCTTCACCATCCTGGAAATGCTGATCGTCCTGTTTCTCCTGACCGTGGTCGTGGTGGTCGTTCTCCCTCGGTTCAGTCTCGATGAGGATCTGAGCTCCACCGGACGGAAACTCATCGGTGTCCTTCGAACCTTTCAAGGCCTGGCGACCACCAGGCAACAAACGCTGAAGCTCTATCTCGATTTGGATCGGGGAACCTACTGGATGATGGAGGTGGAGGGCAAGGAAGAACGACTTCCGCTCGATCCCGGCTGGAAGCTGCCTCGTTCGCTGCCTGAATCGATCCGATTAACGGAAGTGTCCGTCGGACAAGACAAACGTTTTGCCGGACGAGTCGACGTGTCCTTCTTCGCCAATGGCCGGATTGAGCCGGTCACGATATATCTGATGGATGCGAAGAACAATCTCTTGGGGCTGGCGGTCGATTCATTGACGGGAGGGATTCGGGTCAGCGACGAACGGCTTGAGCCTCCTCTGAACCGGATCATCCCGGACCGAGTCCGGCTCCTGTTGAAGGCGAACAAGCAAACAGGAACGGAAGGGCTGCCGAGAGGATTGTTTCCCACTCAAACTCAACAGTAGATCGCAATGGCTCGCAATGTACAAGGAACCGAGTCCGACGAGAGGGGATTCACGCTACTCGAAGTGCTGCTGGCCATCGCCTTGCTGGCCATCGCGCTCCCCATTCTCCTTGGCCTCAGAAATTTCGACCTGGAGCTCCTAGAGAGAGCGTCCGAACTGACCGACGCCACGCTGTTGGCCCAAGAGAAACTACTGGAAACCGAACTCGTAGGACAATACGCCATCGGGGAAACCACGGGAGAATTTCTCAGCATCCCTCTTGGAGCACAACCCACCATGCAGGCGGTCCCGAGAGCGGTCGGGTACAAATGGAAGCGTACGATCGCGCCCACCCCGCTGGAGTTGATTCGGGAGATTCGGATCAAGGTCTCGTGGCTGCGGGGCGGACTGGAAGAAGCGGTAGAGGTGAGCACGTATGTCTTCGCCGGCCGTGCCACGTTCTAGCAGGATGCTGAAAAAGTCTGCCAGCGGCGTTCTCGCATCGCTCAGAGGCTCATGGTATGCAAGGCGAAGGCAAGGTACTTATCCGCTCGCATGTGATCGAAGCGAGCGGTTCAAGCGAAGCTTGATATGTACCTCCTCGCCTCTTCGCTCGCTGTGGCCTTGCCCGAGGAGAGGCGCGTCTGGGCGCGCCGGGGTTGGGCGGGTGAGATGAGCAGCCTTTTTGAGCATCCTGCAGTTATTCCAGCGTTAACACCATGGGGAAGTTCCAGCCATGTAGTTGATAGTAATCGAGGTTTCCAGAAAGGTGCTAAACCTCAAGCGGGTTTTACGCTCGTCGAGGTCTTGGTGGCCGTGGCTTTGCTGGGCATAATCGGCGCCATGGTCCTCGGATCGCTCGTCATGACCATGAACGCCGTGGAGGCCGGACGAGACCATGCGGCGAAGGAACAAGCGATCAGAAGAATTTTGCGTCTCATGGCCGAGGAAATCTCTCTCAGTAAACGCAATACCATGTATCCCTGGGTGGGAAAGAACGGCACACAAGATGGACAACCGGCCGACATCCTGGGCATTCTCGCGATGAGTCAAGAAGTGAGCACGCGGGACGTTAAGGAAAGCGAGCCCGTTCGCAAGGAAAGCGAGACCGTTCGCGTGGTCTACACGCGTGAACGTGATCGACTGATTCGGTTCGTTCGAAGGAATCTCTATACGTTGACGGATACCAATGAGTCGTTGGATCAGATGGAACTGGCCGATCATGTCCATGCCTTCAATATCAGATATTACGACAGCGAGAACCGGATCTGGATCGACGAATGGCCGGCAGTCCCCAAAATCCCCAAAGCCTTGTTGATCGAAGTGACGTTTCTATACCCCGATGCCGCCCCATGGACGGTGCGGGAATGGGTGGCGATCGGTGCATCATGACCATCAAAGTGCCTAAGCATGGCGAGAGATCCTGGCTTGAATTGAAGTGACGTTTCAATACCCCGATGCCGTTCCAAGGAAGATGCGGGGATGGCTGATGATCGGCGCATCGTGACCATCAAAGTGCCTGAAGCATGGCGAGAGATCCTGGCTTGGACAGGAGGAGGAGTCTCCATCCTGGCACTGTGCCTGATCGCGACCTTCCCATACGGAATGCTCCAGGCGCGGGTCGTGGCGGAACTCACGCGGGCCACCGGGATGGAGGTCCGCGTGGCCGATTGGAACGTCGGACTCCCCCTAAGCCTTGAATGGCGGAACGTCACCTTGTCGAAACCGAACTGGACCCCGATCCAATTGCCTGTGTTGCAGGGCAACCTCGCAGTCACGAAAGCGTTGGGGGGCATGCTTGGACTCGATGTCGTCGCCAAACTGAATGAGACCTCTTCCCAGACAGGCCTCGCTAAAGGCACCGTCACCGCCTCGTCTCTTTCCTTGGCAGGCCCCGTCACGATCAAGGGGCAGGTTCAACACGTGGACCTTTCTAAACTCCTCCACCGCTACGTCACGCACGGCACACTCAACGGAGATTTCTCCCATCGAGTCGACTCCGGCCAGGCGACCTCCACCACGATGAAGGGGGAAGGAACATGGACGGCCGAGGCGACGGACCTGGTGATCGATCAAATTCCGCTTGGAAACGGGCGAACCTTGTCGCTCACATTCAGTAAGGTGTCGGCAGGACTGGCATGCCGAGACCTCCGCTGCGACGTGACGCAACTGAAGGGCGACGGCATCGACGGCTCCTTTACGGGCGAAGGATACCTCACCATCCAGCAGCCGATGCAACAGAGCCAAGTGCATCTCACGGTGACGGTCATCCCAGGCCCTGGATTTGCTTCGAAAGCCGGCACATTGGGCATCCCCTCGCCGCCTCCTGGAACGCCCCTGACTCTCAAGATCGTAGGAACCTTGGCACAGGCTAGGATTGCATTGTAAAGTACGGGCCGCGCATTCGTGGAGCGACTGCTGTTATAAAGTTGGAAAGTATGAAAGTTGAAAAGCATGAAAAGCGGAAAGCTTGGCAGAACAGACTCTTTCGAACTTTTGAACCTTCTCACTTTCCAACTTTTCAACTGCGCCGGAAGCTGAATTCATGGCCATTGTGAACGAATGTGTCGGGCTGGATATCGGACAAACGGGCTTGAAGGCCGTGCGTTTCCGCCGCCGCCTGAGCGGGCGCGAAACGATCGATTATTTCCAACATCCGCTGCCGTTTTCTCGTCCCGAGGATCTTGAACCGGCTCGACGGGTGCAGTCGCTGCGCGGATTCCTCTGGCGGAACGGACTCTATGCCACGGACCGGTTGGTGACTGCGATTCCTTGCCAGGATCTTTTCGTCAGAACCCTGTCTTTCCCCTTCAAGGATTCGACCAAACTCGCCCAAGTCGTTCCTTTTGAAGTCGAAAATCTCGTCCCGATGCCGCTCGAAGACCTTGCGGTCGGAAGCCTGGTGTTGCCGCCCGGACACACGGCGGAAGGCGCGCTGCGCGAGAGCAATGGCTCGGATGTCCTGGTCACAGCTGCGCCGAGAGACAAGGTTGCAGAGCATCTCCGGTTTCTGGCCCAAGCCGATGTAGAACCATCGGCGATCAATGTCGACGCGATGGCGCTCTTCTCCGTCACTCAATATCTTCAAGAAGAAGGAGCGGCCGTCCCGCAAGACCTGGCCATTATCGACGTTGGGGCGTCGAAGACGACGCTCTGCCTCGTGCAGGGAGGACGCCCCCTACTCCTTCGAACGATTCTGTGGGGCGGCAACCATTTGACGCATGCCTTGGCCGTCCGGCACGCCTGTAGTTTCGCCGACGCAGAACGTCGGAAGCGGACGATGGCCGTAGATCAGGTGGACGGTTTGTTGGAGCCGATCCTGAAAGAGCTCCGCATCACCTTGCAGGCCCATCTAGGAAACGAGCGCAGCCGGTTGACTCACTGTTGGGTATGCGGAGGGGGGGCCAAGCTACAAGAGATCGCCGGCTATATGTCCCGACAATTGGGGCTCTATCCGGTCGGACCGCGACAAGGGTTCGGTGCCGAAACCCCGCGGGCATTTTCCATCGCGTTCGGCTTGGCGATTCACCCGAAGATCATCCGGCCGCGATGGCGATTCAAGTCGACTCCGATGGAGCTTGCGCTCGATCTCAAAGGCGCCTCCGACGCGGCTTCGCCGGACAGCGGCACGACCAGACAGGACCGTCGCCTGGCGATCGCGGCCGGTCTGGTCATCGCCGTCCTGGCGATCGTGGATTTCTCGATTCACTTCATGCTGCACGATCAGCGGGTCGCTCGGCTCAAAGCCGCACTGCACAGTCAGTATGAGCAATTCTTCGGAGCGGGTGCCGCGCCCGGTGAAGAGCTCGATCAAGCCCAGTACCGCATCGGAGTCCTGGACAAAGCGCTCGGTGTCGTCGATACCGCTGAGGGCAAAGTGCTGCACACCCTCTCAACGTTCGTAAAAGAACTCCCGCCTGGAACGATGGTCAAGGTGCGCGAGCTGACCGTCGACGGAGCGACCATTCTCATGGAGGGAGAGACCACCTCCTTTGACGCCGTGGAACGACTCAAGCAAACCTTCGTATCGAGCCCCCAGTTGAAAGATGTCGCGGTGACGGAAACCCGAGTGGGCGCAGGTCCCAATCAAGTCGTCTTTCGAATCACCGTCACGGTGGAGAAATCATGACGCAGAGTTTCCGGGAACGATGGCGCCAGATGTCGCAGCGTGAACGCACCTTCGTGCTGGCAGGCGGGATCCTGCTTGGACTCAGCCTCCTCTTTGTCCTGATCGTTGACCCCCTGCTGGACACCCTTGATCGCCTTGAGCGCCAGGAGGTTCGGAAGCAGAAAGACCTGGCCGAACTGGCGGCGCTCGGCCGAGCCTATCTCGCCAAACGGGACCGCTTGGCTTTGACCGAAAGCCGGATGCCGGGAACCGACAGCCATTTTTCCATGCTGACGTTCATGGAGGAAGCGGCCACCACCGCCCATGTGCGCGAGCGCATCACCGGCATGCAACCGCAAGTACAGTCGCTGGCGCAAGGTTATGAGGAAACGGCGGTGGATCTCCGATTGGACGGCATCCAATTGCCGGACTTGTTGGCATTCCTCGTGGCCATCGATCAAGCCCCGTACAATCTTCACGTTCGCCACCTGCAGATCCGTCCGAAATTCGATAATCCGGTTAATATCGACGCAACCGTGCGGGTCTTGAGCTATGCCAAAAGCTGACGAGCGAGGCATCGCCCTGCTCTTAGCGCTCCTGGTGCTGACTCTCCTCACCGCTCTTATTCTTGAGTTCGATGTGGAAGCGCGCCGCGAGTACCGAGCCGCTGCCGCCTTTCGGGACGACTACAAAGCAGCCATGCTGACCCGAGCCGCCGTGCAGGCCGCGCGAGCTGTACTGCAGCAAGATCTCTTGCGTGAAAAGATGACGGGGCAGAAATACGATGGCCCCACCGATATCTGGGCCATGCCGATCAAGAATTACGCGATTGGGGACGGGTTCCTGACCGCGCAGATCCAGGATGAGACGGGGAAATTCAACCTGAACGACCTCGCGTCGACGTCGGGAGGCGATATTGCACAGAAGAAGAAGATTCTCCGAGCCAAGCGATTGTTCGAACTACTCAGGGTCAACCCAAACTTGATCGATGTCCTCATCGATTGGATGGATCAGGACGAAATACCCCAGCCGGCTGGCGCCGAGAGCCTCTACTATCAATCGCTGAGGCCGCCCTATCGGTCCGCGAATAGCCCGTTACCCGGACTGGGAGATCTGCGGCTCATCAAGGGGTTCACGCCGGAAATTATCGAGCGGATCTCCCCCTACGTGACGGTGTTCCCGCAAGAGGGAGGAGTGCCGATGAACATCAACACCGCTGACCCCATCGTCCTTCAGACGCTGGATCAGAGCGTCACCCAATCCGTTGCGATGGAGATCGTCCAAGGGCGCCCCTACAAGACGAAGGTGGAACTCGATCGAGTCGGGAGCTTTCAAGAGATCGGCAAGACACTGAGAAACGACTACGATATCAAATCGGATTATTTCTCCGCGCGCCTCGCCATTACGATTAATGAAACCACCAAGACTTCTTTTGCCATCTTGAAGCGGGACGCCGGCAAGGGCGAGAGTACCGTCGAATACCTGCGAATTCTCTAGCAGGATGTTTATATAGACAGGACGGGTGGAGTTGGACTAGTCCGGGGTGGAGCGGACCTGATGCGCGTGGAGCAGGAGCTTCTGTCGATTCGGCACGCCGACCTTGTCGAAAATGTTGGTCAGATGATGACGGACTGTACTGTCAGAAATAGATAACTGGTACGCGATGTCTTTATTCGAGAGTCCCTGGCCTACCAATCGGATCACCTCTCGTTCGCGCTGGGTCAATGCATCGGGCCACACCGAAGGGTGTGTGTCGGTATCGGCCTTCGTCACGAGGGACTCACTCCTCTTCACGACTCCCGCTCCATCCCGTTCGACATGGCCGAGGTGACGAGCGGGGCAGTACAGCGCATCGATCGCAGCGAGTACGACCTCAGGCGGTTGAATCTTCAGGATCACTCCCTCGACTCCGTATTCGAAAGCTTCGCGCGTGCGTTCCTTATCCTCGAACCCGCTCAAGAGCATGATCTTGCTTTTTGGGGTTGCCTTCCGAATCTGACTGATGACACCGATGGTGTCTCGTTCGGTCTCCATATCCAGAATGAACACGTCGGGGCGGTTCTCTGGGAGGAGCGCGTCAGACACGATCAGGCGGTGCGGAAGCACGACGAACCGGTGGCTTTCTCCATGTTCGAAAATTTTCCGCAATCCGATCCATACGATATGCTGACGAGTAATAATCGCGATGGTCAGCGCTGCAATTCCCTTGTTGGTCATGATGCTTCGTCCTCTCTCATCTTCTAACAGGATGCGGAAAAAGACCGCCAGCGGCGTTCTCGCATCGCTCAGAGGCTCAACGTACGGCACAGAGTACGATTCACCTCTTCGCTCGCTGCGGCCTTGCTGGACGGCCTTTTTGCGCATCCTGCATGGCGGTTCAGAATCGTCTCACACCTCGATATCCGTAACGGCTATAGAAGTCAGAATGAGTTTTTCCGCAACCTGCTAAGGTGTTCACTACGAGTTTCATGTTGAGCGGAGGCCTCTGAAAACTTGAAACTCGTAACCTGAAACTTGCAACTAATCAAGCAACACCGTGATCGTCACCTCATTGCCCCGCTCGTTGTACGTCAAGCCGGGGAAGAACGATCGAGCCAAAAAAATCCCTCGCCCGTTCGCGTCTTCCGATTCACAGACCTCTTGGGATCGCATGAGCAAGCTTCGCCACTTGAAGCCCTTGCCCTCATCGGTAATCCGGTACACCAGACTGTCGGCATACTTGTCATGAAGCACATGCATGATCACCCGACGATCCCTCAGCCGAGCTTGAGCGAGTCGACGAGCGAGCAGCTGCTCATACCGGCCTTCCGCGAGCGCCTCCTGCTTTTCCTGATAGACGATCTCGAGATTCCCATGTTCAACGGCGTTAAAGAGCAATTCTTGCAGCGCTCCGCGAAGGTGCAACCGTCGGATAGGAGGCAGGGTCGGAGCCGTCGTTTTGACGAGCCAGGAGATCATCCCTGGGATATGGGTCGGGTCGGAATCGACGGTCAATCGATATTCCGATCGACAGAGTCCAGGGATATCCGCGAGGTCTCCGGGCAGGATAGCCCGAGCGCGCTGCAACGCACGCGCCAGGTCTTCTTCAGTCACGGGCTTGTGCAGATAGTCGGCGGCGCCGATCCGAAGCGCCTGGACGATCAGCGGTTCCGGCGCATCCTTTGCCATGACGATCACAGGGCATAGTTCATGCCTGGCCTTAAGCTCCTTGAGCAAGGTCAGGCCCGTTGCCTCAGGCAGAAACAAGTCGGTGATCACAATGTCCGGCGCCGCCAGGTCGATCGTGGTCAACGCGGTGGTCGGGTCGGACGCCGCAACGACCGAATACCCTCGGCCTTGCAACTGTTCGGCAATGCGCGCCTGTGTGTCCGGACAGGGATCGATGACCAAGAGATGATCAGACGTCGCAAGCGCATTCATGCGGCCACTCCTTTGTCGCGCGCCTGACGGAGTGCGGCCAGTAGACGTTGGAATTCCTGCTCCAACGCGACATACAGCTGCCCGCCATGCGCCAAGTTTCCCGCTTTCGCCGACTCTTCCAATTCTTTGCAGGCTTGAAGGGCGGCCGGGGCACAAAACTGTAATATCGCGCCCTTCAACCGGTGGCTCGCTCGCGCCACACCTGTTACATTCCCGGCATCCAAGGCCGCCTGAGCGTCCGCCAAGTCCTTCGGACCATGTTCCATAAACAATTCGATCATCATCTGGAACGTCTCTCGGTCATCATCGACACGGGCGAGAGCCTCATCGAGGCGAAAGACGAGGTCATGGTTCAGACGATTACTCATGGGAAACCTTCTCGGCCAATTCGACCCCCATCAGCGCCACATCATCGGGAAATTGCTCGTGCCCCTGCCATCGAACCGCCTCCGCAATGGCGCCGAATACGATTTCCGTCAGGGGGCGATGGTCGAACGTACGAACCGTCTGTTCCAAACGATCTTGTCCCCAGAGCTCGCCGTTCGAGGCCGGCACTTCGTAGAGACCGTCGCTCAGCAGGTATAACCGATCACCCGTTCCGACCGGGAGCTCCTCCGTAAAGTAGGTCGTCGACTGATCGAAGCCCAGCGGCAAATTGGGTCTAGCCATCCAACAGACCTCACCGGACCGGCGATGCAGAAACGCCCCATTGTGTCCGGCCGTGGCGTAGGACAGCGTACGAGCGCGGACATCGAGTCTGGCAAAGACGATCGTAAAATAATTTCCATCTTCTGTCAGCGGAAACTGCTTATTCGCTTCCGTCAAAATCGCGCCAGGATCGCTGGACCCGACATGGTGCAGCAGGTTGTCCCTGCGCAGGAAGGTCGAAAACGAGGCCGACCGCAACGCCGACGATACCCCGTGACCGGACGCATCCAGCAAATACAACCCCAGCACGTCCTCACTCCACGGCACGACATTGAATAGATCGCCGCCCAAACCGAGCGACGGTCGATAGGCATGGACCATCTGCACACCCGGCATGAGCGTCCCCGGCGCCGGGAGCAGCGACTCCACATACCGCGCCGCGGACTGAAGCTCCCGTTCGAGGACCTCCTGTTTCCTTCGGATTTCCTCCGTCATATCCTCGAGTCTTCGGATCAAGGTCGCCGTGCGCATGCCGGCCTGAACACGGGCCGTGATTTCGTACTTGCTGGCGGCCTTGCTGAGAAAGTCATCGGCGCCGCGGGCCAGGCCTTCGGCGATCTGCTCAGGGCGATCATGACTCGTCATCATGAGGACCTGACTCGACAGCAGCTCAGGATCACGACGAACCTGCTCGCAGAAGGACGGTGCCGTCCATTTCCGGCATCATCCAATCCAAGATAGTCAGATCGGGCCGCTCCCGTCGGAGCGCTTCCAACCCGGCCTTTCCATCTCCGGCTTCGATCACACGATAGCCGAGTCGTTTGAGTCGAGCCGCCAACGCCATCCGTGCGGTGGGCTCATCGTCCACGACGAGCACAGTGGGAGGACTCGCGCCGGCAGCAGCGTGAGACGGCGTTGTTGATGAGGTTGACGGCATTGAGCATCCGCTGTGAGGTTCGTGTTTCAAGTTGCGGGTTTCTAGTTCAAGTTTTCGGAGGCTCTGTTCAGACAGCATGAAACCTGAAACAAGAAACTCGAACCTTGAACATTATTACCGACTTAATCAGAACGTCCGCATGATGTTCAAAAAGGCGCTGATCTCACCCGCTCGACCCCGGCGCGCCGAGACGCGCCTCTCCACGGGCAAGGCCGCAGCGAGCGAAGCGGCGAGGCGTACGCTTCGGTACGTTGAGCCCCTGAGCGATGCGAGAACGACGCTGGCGGTCTTTTTCAACATCCGGCTAGGCGGCGCGCTGGTGTCCGGCCAATGCATCCTGCTCATTGTCATAGACCGGAATCAGTTTCTGAATATTGGCCAGGCTCATGATTTCCCGCACGTAACTTTGCGGCTTCAACATGCTCACCTTTCCTTGACTTAACTTGAAGTTCTGGGAGACCAGGGCCAGCAAGCCGAGCCCCGAACTGTCCACAAATCGGACGTCGGCCATGTTCAAGATCAGATGCCGACAGCCCTTCTGTCGAATCGTCTCCACGGCCGTTTTGAATTGATCACGATTCGCGTAGGTGAGATCTCCCGTCATCTCAAGCACCACACCGTTCGGGACGGGGCGTTCTTTCGTCTGCATCGCCATGAATACCTCCTTCATTCAGACCGGTCGAGATCGGCTCGCTTCCACCCTCACGCGGCCCGAGCTTCAGCCGCCGCTTCCTCCGTCGGAAACACTGCGATCATCTTATCGATATTGGCCATCTCCAAGACCTGCTTCACGGTGCCCTGCGGGCCCACCAGGCTGATCCTCCGCTCCTCCACCGAGAACTGTTGAGACGTCAAGGCCAGGAGGCCCAGCGCGGCGCTGTCCATATACGTCGCCTCGTGCAAATCGACGATGAGATGCCGGCCGCTGGACGCTCGAAACGCCGTCACTACAGAAGAGAAATCTTTGCGGTTGCGATGGGTGAAGACATCGTCGACATGGATCACGGTTGCGTCGCGCCACATCCGTTGGGTGATCGGCATAAAGACTCCTGACTCCTCAGCGACCGGCATGGGTCAGTATCGACCCGACAATATCGTCCAGCGGCAGAAGCCCCCTCCTCACCGAGATCGCTGAATCATATTGTCGGCTGCTATTGATCGAGACTTGAGAGTCGTCCGGCGGACATCCAGTGACTTCTAAGGTGTGTTGCCTTGCCCCTCGCCGGATAACTCCGGAACTAATGGCGACGCGCTCGGTGGCCCATCTTCCGTCGAGCGTCCAAGCACGTCCGAAGCGCTCTCCGTCTGGAGAATAGGAGCGGGCGGCGGCTGCTCCAGAATGACGACCTCCACTCGACGATTCTTGGCCCTCTGTTCTGCATCCAGATTAGCCGTCACAGGCCTGGTATCGGCAAGCCCCATGGCCGCAAGATGCCCTGCCGGCACACCATAGAGTTCAGACAGGACTCGCACGACCATCACCGCCCGCGCGGCCGACAACTCCCAATTGGAAGGAAATTGTGCCGTCCGGATGGGAACGTTATCCGTATGCCCTTCGACGCGCGTATGCCGATCCAGTTCGAGAATTGCCGCGCCGAGACCTTCAAGAAACCGTAACGCCTCGGGACGCACAGCGGCCTCTCCGCTGTGGAAGAGGACCTGGTCCGGTATGGTAATCACGATATCCCCGTTCACTTTTTCTGTAATCCGCACCATCGCCAATTGGGGGGCCGCCTTGATGCCTTTCACCAGATTCCTCAGTTTTCGGATGGCGACTTCTTTGCTCCCAGGGGCATCGGGCGCCGTCAGCGCAGCCTTGTTGGCGCTCAGCGTCAACGGGGTTGGCGAGGATGGAGGACTCACGATTGGATTCAGCGCAGCCTTGATCGATTCACTGACGGTTCGGTACTTTCCGACATTGACGGACGAGATCGAGTACATCACGACAAAAAACGCGAACAGCAAGGTAATGAAGTCGGCATATGAGACCAACCACCGCTCATGGTTTTCATGCTCTTCGTGTTTATGCTTGGCCATAGTGCGCGTAAGCCGTTAGACGTGAACGGTGAGACGTGTTGCCCCGACTTGAAGCATGACGTTTCACTTCTTTGTCTCCTTGGTCCGTTCGTGGTGGGGAAGAAAGCTTTCCAACTTTTCCTGGAGCAATCGGGGGTTTTCACCCTGGGCGAGGCCTACAAGCCCCATGATAATGACATTACGGGAACCCGCTTCCTCCTTCAGCTTCAGCTTGATCTTATTGGCCAGGGGAAGAAAGAAGAGATTGGCCGCTCCTACCCCGTAGACGGTGGCGACAAAGGCCACTGCGATACCACTGCCCAGCTTTGAGGGGTCAGCCAGATTCTCCATCACGTGAATCAGCCCGAGTACCGCGCCGATAATGCCGACGGTCGGACTATACCCACCAGCGGCTTCCCACACCTTGGCCGCTATCACTCCTTGCTCCTCATGATGTTCCACCTCGATCTCGAGAATCTCGTGCACGGCTTTCGGTTCAGTTCCATCGACGATGAGCTGGATCCCTTTTTTCATAAAGGGATCCTTAATGTCTTTGAGTTTGCTCTCCAGTGCCAACAACCCTTGTTTCCGCGACACGTTCGCGAGATCCAGAATCAGTTTGACCGTTCCCTTATTGTCGATGTGAGGAGCCGCCAGCGCAAGGGACAGAGCGCCAAACGCCTTGATGACCACTGACAAAGGATTCTGTATACAAATGGCGCCGAAGGTGCCGCCGATCACGATGATGAAGGCCGTAAGCTGCATGATCGAGCCTACGTGCCCACCCTCTAGTACTTGGCCTCCGATAATGGAGCCCAAGGCGATTACGATCCCGAGAATGGTCGCAATATCCATTTATGCAATGGCCTTATTTGAACCCGAATTGCGCCAAGACATCGTCGGCAACCTTCTGTTTCATGACAGTCGTGTTCGACTCCTCGAGTTGCTTGAGCAAGTCACCGGCTATCCCCACGTCAGCTGGGCGCTCGCCATTCTGTTGAAGGCCGAGGCGCTGGGCCGACTTTACACGATCAACTTCCTGCAACGTATCGACGACTCACGCTCCCCCCTTATGTACGATTCGGACGATCGGTTATTTAAAGATTTTCCCGATCTTTTCTTGCATCGTCTCAGCCGTAAAAGGTTTCACGATGCAATCGCTCACCCCGGCCTGAACGGCTTCACCGAGGTTGCTTTGTTGCGCCTCGGCCGTCACCATCAAGACAGGTGTAGTTTTGAGCTTCTCGTCCGCTCGGATCGCACGCAGCATCTCGATGCCCGTCATGACCGGCATGTTCCAGTCGGACACGACGAAGCCATATGTGTCTGCCCGCAGCTTCTGCAGCGCCTCCTGTCCGTTTTCCGATTCGTCGACATCGACGAACCCCAACTGCTTCAGGATGTTCTTGACGATTCTCCTCATCATCACCATGTCATCGACCACGAGGATTTTCATGGTTGGATCGGCCGGCATAACAACTCCTTTTTCTTAGCCTACCGCCACAGCCACGATGACCGATGCTCCGCCCATGATGGATGGTCGGACCTTTCCACGGCCTCTCGGCGCTTCGTCAGATATCGGCACATTCGCCGAACGACCTGAGCCGGAATGACTTGATCCATTGCCGACTTCGTCGCATGGGTGGGAAATGGTCAACGTGGGTGGAGAAAGGCTTGTCCCTGGAAGGCCGTCGCCGGTAGGATCATGCTCACCACTCGTGACCTCGGCGCCTTCCCGGCTGAGAAAAGAAAGATCTGATCATGCTGCCGACGAAATCCGGGGAGTTTCTCAGTCTCTAGTTCGCAGGATGTTCAAAAAGGTCTTTGTTCTCACCCGCCCACCCCGGCGCGCCAAGACTCGCCGTTCCGCAGGCAAGGCCGCAGCGAGCGAAGAGGCGAATCGTACTCTGTCTCGCATGTTGAGCCTCTAAGCGACGCGAGAACGAAGCTGAAGGACTTTTTCAACATCCTGCCTAGCCTTGCCGAGACCGACCATGCATCCATTCATGGATATCGCGACGAAGGAAGCGCCAGTGCTTTCCTATTTTTGACGCCGGCAGTTCACCGACTCTTGCGAGCTTATAGACGGTGGACTTCGGTACCCGGAGGAACCGAGCCACCTCCAGCACGGTGAGAATTTCCCCCTCCCATGCGGTGGTCTCCTCGGGCTGGATCGCTGTTGCTGTAGATACTTCATTATTCATGACGACTGAGGTATCGGCGTGGCGATTCCAAAACTTGAGGACTCGATAGGAGCGGATGTCGGCCGGCGAGCTTATGTTCTTATCCATTCCACTTGGATTGATGATGTCCATTCATGTTTCTCCGCGACCGACCGACAAAGGATGTGCTACTGGGCGCAAACCAATAGGAACTGAACTCCAATGACGCGTGTGATCTCGGTCGCATCGGGAAAGGGCGGGGTTGGGAAAAGTGTGGTTGCGGCCAACCTGGCTCTTGTCTTGGCGCGGAAGGGGAAGCAGGTGGTGCTCGTGGACCTCGACGTCGGCGGCGCCGACGCGCATGTGCTGGTCGGCCTCCTCAACCCGCCGCTCACCCTGACGGACTTCCTCAACCATCGCATCGAGCGACTGGATGATCTGGCTCAATCTCTCCCCATTCACCCCAACTTGCGGATTATTCCCGGAACCGGCGACACATTGACGACGGCCAACATGGCCTATTCACAGAAGAAGCGCCTGATCAGGAATTTTCAGGATATCCGCGCGGACGTGATCGTCGTCGATATCGGAGCAGGAGCGAGCTACCATGCACTCGATTTTTTCCTGATGGCCGACCATCACGTCGCGGTCGCAACCCCTGACCCGACCTCCGTCCTGGACCTCTATCGGTTCATCAAGTTGGCGGCGATTCGTCGTGTCTTATCGATGTTCGTGATGCGGGATGTCATGGCGGAAGGGCTTGCGAATCGGGACTACAGTAGTGTGGAAGAAGTATTGGAGGCCGCGGGCAAGACGGATGAGTCCGGTCGCACGATCGCAGAAACCACTCTACGAGCTTTTCAGCCGATCCTCATCCTCAATCGCGTGTCGGGCCGTGCACGCGTGAACGTGCTTCAGCTCAAAAAGTTGCTCAAAGAGTATGTCGGAGGTAACTTAACCTTGTTGGGCGAAATTCCAGAAGACCCAGCGATGGAACAAGCGGTGCGCGCGTATGTCCCGGTGGTTCAGCACGCTCCTTCTTCCCCTGCCGCCGCAGCGCTGGTAAAGATGGGGGAGATGCTGCTACAGCTCCTCACAGCCCCTCCTGCCCAAGCGGCATAGCTGCCATCGTGAACGACAGATTTTTTACAGAGCGGAAGTCCGGCGGGCTCTCAATCGTTCGGCTTGCGTCTGAAGAATGTGGCGGATCAGGTGTTCCTGATCGTCGGCCTTGAGGTCGATGAATTCCGTGGCGATCACAAACCCTTGTCTGTCTGCCTGGGGGGCAGAACGAATCACTTTCGCTAGGGCTTGGATGAGAATGAAAGGCGGAAGAATCAATTTGAGTGCAAGCTGATCGCCGGCGGCGAGTTCCCGAGGGGAGACGAACCCCACTCCTCCCCCGCTCAGACTGACATCTGTCGGTCGTGCCATGGTGACGCTCGACGGTTGATTGATGGCCAAAGAATTGAGGATGACTTCAAGCACATAGTCGACTTTCATGATCCATGGCAGCACCGGCGAGCCGATCAATGATTCTCCTGTGCGCGCAAGCAGATCCGCGGTCGGTTTTGTGACTGCTGCGGAAATCATCTCCGGAGTGGCGCCGCCCGCTTCGACAGGAACGACGGTTCCCGTCTCAGTCAACACACGATATTCCATCAGCACCCGGTCCTCGATTCTGATCCATTCTCGCCGTTCATCGGCGGAATCCTTGGATGGTGCGGAAGGTGTCGTGACTGGAGACGCCATGGTCATGTCGCTTTCGATGTTATGGGTCGATCTCATCGTGGCGGCACGCGCCAGATCTCGCTCATACAGGACGACCAGGTCCGGAGGACAGGCTACGCTTCCATTGAAACTGTCTGGGGAGCCGAAGACAGCACGCCTAGCCTCTGACGTAGTCCTTGCAATCGCTGCCTGGTCGCCGTGGCCTCGCCTAATAGCGATATCAACACGGCTTGCACGTCCCCCACACGAACGCGGATCTGTTCATCGAGATCCAGAAGCGCCTCGGCTCCGCAGACCGGTTCCTGCGCAGCTTCCAACATGGCACCTCGCTCCTCATAGCATTGGATAACGATGTCCCATCTCCCCAGCTCGGCCGCCTCAACCGCAGCTTTGGTGAGCCGTACAATATCAGCTTGCCTCGCATCTTCTGTGGGGTGACTCATCGCACTCCTGCCGGTTGAATCTGCTGCTGAGCCGCAACTTCACGCCAGGCTTCGCGTAACGTAGCCAGACAACGGAGGGGGCCATCAAGTCTCTGTTCATTGTTTCGAATGTTGGTTTCTACCAGCTCCATCAATATGTAGTCATACAATCGACGAAGGGAGCGGGCGATATCTCCTCCTTGCTCACAATCGAGGACGCTATTGAGCTCCCCGACGATCGCAATAGCCCGCCCAAGATGTCTCGCTTTTTCCCGTACATTGTGGACCTGAATTTCCCGTCGAGCCATTTCAATCGATTGAATAGCGCCATCGTATAACAGAACGACCAGCTGAACACCGGACGACGTGACGACCTGGGTCTGTTCATACTGACGGGCATATTGAGCGAGCATGGCCGATATCCCTGTCTGGTTATTGGTTCGTCGAAGATTGTGATTGCAGAAATCCGCTCTGCCCCTGAAGCTGTCGCAACAGACCATCCAACGCGGCAAACTGACGCCTCAGTCGCTCCTCGTACTGGCTCACGGCATCCTCCTTTCGGGCGATGTCGTCTGCGAGCCGCGAGATCTCGCGGGTTACACTGTTCTTACGAAGCGTGAGGGCTCCACCCGCGATATCGTTTAATGCGTCTACCGCTGACACGAGGGACTGAGCAAGACCCTCTGCCGCTCCTTGATTGCTGAAGAGTGCCTTCACCCCGTTGTAGTTTGTGCTCAAGGCGGTGGTCAGCTGCGCGTCATCGACCGTAAGCGTTCCATCCCGCCCGGTCTTGAACCCTATTTGCCCGACACGCTGAATACACGGTGGCGCCGCTAACCGAGGATGATAGCGCGGTTCTGAGCTGAGAGAACACCGTTCTAGCCGACGACTCGTTGAAAAAGACCCCACCTTGTTTTGTCGTCACGTCGTAGGTGGCCCGTTCATTGATGAATTTCACCACCTCATTGTACGCCGTTGCCAATGCCTGGATGTTCGTCTTGACCGCATTCACATCCTGAGACAGGCTCACCTGGACCGTTCCCGTCCCCGTGGTCTTGGTAAGTGTCAGCGCCAATCCTGGGATAGCATCCGAGATAGTGTTCGAACTCCGCTCGATCGTCAGCGGATTGAGCGCCTGATCCCCGACCTGGATTTGCGCATTCTGAGCGGCTGCTAATGTATCAATTCCTCCTGCACCACTGCCATTCAGGAGGTCCAAATCCGTGCCGTCGGCCACAATGGTAATGGCATTGGCACTCCCCGTGTTATTGGATGAGAGAGCCAGACGATAGGAGGGCGCGGCTTCCGTGCCGGTATTGATGAGCGATGCCGTGACACCGGCTCCTAACGTATTGATCTGGTCGCGCAAGTCGGTCAAGGTGCCGGCTGAACTCAAGGTCACGGTCTGGTTCGCTCCGGACCCGACCCTGAACGTGAAGGTAGCCGAGCCTCCGCTGACGATGTCCGCGATCGCGGACGAAACCGCTTTCGCAGCCTTATTGACGACTTGATGAGATTGCGCGAGCTGAACGACCCGAATGGTATGCGTTCCCATTGTCGCTGAAGAAGATGCCGAGACTGACAGGACAGTTGGGTCCGACACTGAGGCCGTCGTTTTATCGAGCGATGTCGGCAACCTGAGGGCCTGGGCGGCGCTCTGCAATGCCGCCACCTTAGTGCTCACAGTCGTCAGATCAGTGAACTTGGTATTGAGATCAGTCTTCTTCTTGGTCAGTCGATCAACCGGAAGCTGTGCCACCTTCACCAGTTGATCGACAACTTGTCCAAAATCCAGCCCGTTGCCGAGCCCACCGAAACTTATGGTCGGCATGCCACGTCCTTGTGCGCCAGGTTAGACATGTTCCTCGAACAGTAGCCCCTTTGGGACGGACAGATTCTTAGCGAGGTCGATTACTTCCTGAGGAGGAATCTGCCGAATCATTTCTCCTGAGTTCCCGTCCAGGATCTTGACGACGACCCGCTTCAGGTCAGGATCAACCTCTATTTGCAAATGCGAGCTTGATTGCTGCAAGACTTCCCTCACCTTGCCCACTGCTTGCTCCAGCGCAACCCGGTGCGTCGGAGATGCGGGAGCAAAGTCGGAACCCCGAGTATGCTCAACCACACGTGCGTTCGTTGGAAGAGTCTCGGTTTGATTTCTACGGTCGGCAGTGGTCGGGAGATCCACCTTGGATGTTACATTGGTGATCATAATACCCCCCATTCTCACTCCGTTCACCGGAACCCTCTCCTATTCAGGAGAGGGTTGGTGAACGATGTGTTGCCGTTATCCTCTGAGTAAGGCCAGCGCCTGTTGCGGCAGAGCGTTGGCTTGCGCCAATGTCGCGATACCTGCCTGCACCAAGATTTGGTTCTTGGTGAATTGTGAGGTCTCATAGGCGACGTCCGCATCGCGGATCCGAGACTCTGCGGCCGTGAGGTTTTCACTCGTGATCTGCAAGTTGGCAATCGTTGCCTCAAACCGGTTTTGAACCGACCCGTATTCGGCTCTGGCGCTCGCAACGGCGCTGATCGCATTATCGATATTGGCCAACGCGCTGGAGGCATTGGCGGAAGTCGAGACGTTCACGCTGCTCAGCCCCAACGAGGTCGTGGAGATGTCATTGAGGCTTAGGCTTAGTGTGTTGCCGGAGCCGCTGCGGAACCCGATCGCGATCGAGAAGCTGATCGTCGAACCGCTCGTCAGCGCCTGGCCGTTGAATTCAGTCACCTGCGCAATGCGGTCGATTTCCGAACGAAGCGCGACGAACTCTTGATCGATGTAAGAACGTTCTGTATTGCCCACCGTGCCGCTGGCGGACTGCGAAGACAGTTCACGGAGTCGGGACAGCAACGACCCGATCGTCGCGGCGGCACCGTCGGCAATCTGTGTCAAACTGATGCCGTCCGATGCGTTTCGAGTCGCCTGGTTAATGCTGCGAATCTGTGCCCGCAAGGACTCGGACAGTCCAAGACCGGCGGCATCATCTGCGGCCCGCGTCACTCGAAGCCCGGATGACAACCGTTCCACCGAACGGGTCAGGCTCAGAGTATTGATTGAAAGGTTGCGCTGGGCCGCGATGGATGCAGGATTGTTGTTGACGATAAGAGCCATTGCCCTTCCTCCTTGAAACTAGAACACCATCCGTTGCTGCGCTTCCGACATCCGTGCAGAAGCTGTATTTCTTAACGCCTGTTGGCGGCGTGCCTGTCTTATCGGCCAATCCCGGTGGGACTTGAGTCTCCACACGAATTCGCAGGGATCAGAGCTACCCAGCCAAAACGGGAAAGAATGAGCACTCTTTCAGGCCGATAGCCTCGGCAAGATTTCGTATTCGAGCAGATCGGCCATGCGAACGGTATCACGGGCGTGCCTCGCTTCAAGTAGCTTTTCTATCCATTCTGCGATGACTCGCACGGGAGAGTCCGTTCCAAGTTGTTTCGGACCCTTCCCAATGATCTCGACAACATCCGCCACCTTGCCCAACCAGAGATCGAGCGGAGACAGGTCCTGTACGCCCATACGAAGCCGGCCGGCCAACGCAGTGCCTTCCGCAACGACGAGGCCACGGTACCGGTCAATGGCCCCTTGTGCGGAATCGATAATGTCCTGTTGCGTAGCCGAGGTGGCGACCAGCTCGTGATACTTTACGGACGACTCCTGAAGCAGATCTGGATCAATATCTCGATCGGTAATCCGACGGCGATCAACCACAATTGTTGTCACAATTCGAGCCCTGGCATGCGCCCGTTCGCTTAGGTCGGCCAGGATGTCCCCGAGCGTCGCAGTGCTCTCGGCTTGCCATTGCTCGTTATCCAATTTGACGTTCATGTGCTGTCTCCCTTCGCATCAACCAGTTCGTGCCACTTGCTGTTCCGGGCCGATACTTACCGTATTTCGTTTGAAACCAGGGTTGAGACACGCCTCATCCGCGTTTGGAGTAAACAGCCTCCGATCGATCTCGGCGATGCGCGCCAACCAGGTTCGATACGCACTTGCCTGATGGCTTGCAAGCCGGTCTAAACCCAAGACATTGTCATTCTGAAGCTGCCGAAGGAAGGCTGCCGTCACTGGCGCGGTTGCCCCTGTGCTCATGCCGATTAGAAGCACCCGCTCCTGATCAACTCCTTGCTCTTGCTGCAGCCGTTTCAATTCCTGAACATTGACTGATGCCCGGCTGGCCAGCCGGGCAATCTCGTCGGCCCTTCGGCCGGCCGCATCCAGAAGAGGGATCAGGCGCAGGATCTGTTCTTTCACCTCAGGTGCATCCGGAGGAGGACCTGGAGAGGGAAGAAGGCTGCTCCGGAGTCCGGTGTGCGCTTCATACCAGTAGCGACGCCAGAAGGTCGCGTACCAGGCAGTCACGGATGACTCTGTTCCCATCTTCAACCGAAACGTGCCCAAGCCATCCTCATCCACGCCGGACTCATAGAGACGTGCCCCGAACACGTGCGATGGGCAAGGGGTCTTTGTTAGGACATGGAGCAGCAAATCAGCCACAAGGCCCGGTGAGATACGGTCTTTGCAGGCATGGTGGGCACAGACCTGGTCGAATCCGCAGGGGGCACAATCCAGCTCAGGCTGGACAACCCAGTGGCCTCGGCCATAGGGTCCAGTTTCTTGGAAATCGACATGCCCGACTGAAAGATCAATAACCGAGGTGCCGGCGGCCACGCCGATATGCATGGGTCCCGTATCGTTGGTCAACAGGATTCGGCATTCCGCCAGCAATCCGGCGAGCTCATTCAACGTCGTGCGACCGGCCATCGTCTTGACCGGGTTCCGCCCTCCTGCCTCTCGATAGACCTGTGTCACTTCAGCGATGGTGGCTTCCTCTTCGCTACTGCCGATGAACAGAATTCCTCCTTGCCATCGCGTGCTGAGGCGAGCCAGCGCCAGGCCAAAGAGATGCGGACGCCACGCCTTCATACTGTCGCTGGCCCCTGCCTGAACAGCAATCCAGCTGGGGGCCCCGGCCAGAACTTGCTGCGCCCAAGCGCGGGACTCGCTCGAAATCGTAAGCTGGAGAGGAGAAAATGACCCAGGACCACTTCCACCCAGCGCATAGATGTCGACGAGATTAAATTGATTGAACCGTCGGAACTGATGGAAATCGCAGAAATACGCCATCCAGGGATTGTCGACGACCATACCGCCGTCCCATGCGCTTCGCGCTCCGCGAATGTCCTGAGCTCCGATAAATCCGGCCAACAGAGCGCTCGGCTTGTTGAATGTCAGATTGATGATACGATCGTACCGTCGAGTAACCAGCGGCTTCACCCATGCCGCCGCATCCCGATACAGCGAGACGACATCCTTCACCGCAGCCCGGCTCTCATCGATCAGCTCGTGAAAATCGAATGCCATCACCTCGCGCAAGCCGTTCAGCAGCGACGCGACCGGAGCGAACCGTCGATCAACGACAAGATCCACAGCGACTCCTGGCCACTCTTCTTGAAGACGGTTCAACAGTGCGCCCATCTGCACGAGATCGCCCATCCGCGTAATATTGATGATCAGGACCTGTCGCGTCATACTACATCTTTAGTTTCGGCTCGATAACTGTCGAGCATCAGCACTAATAATTCCTCTCGGGCAAGCTGGCGACCCGGGGCTCGCGCTCGGATATCAGCGGCGACATCTTTTAGTTCGACTCGTTGCCCTGGCGGAAATCGGCTCAGTAATGGAACAAGCTCCGGCACCGTTGCGGCCCGTTCCGTCAGTCCCGTCGTTGACCGGTCCCCTCGCAAGATCGCGCCGATTCGATCCGGCTGATACAGACCCACCGTGGCCAGAAGCTCTTGCAGACGGTGGCGATAGGTATGGTCCCGCAACACACGGCGGCGCGACGCCTCGGCATGGTCACACCGACCTGCTGTGTCTGTGAGCCACATCCGAATCAACTGCGGCACATCTTCAGTCCGTCGAAAGCGAGCAACTTCATCCGGCGTAAACAAATCGGTGAGGAGCGTCCTTTCGTCGACCAACTGGAACGCGCCGCATGCGGCCAATTCGAACGTCCGAGGATTGACGAAGTCAGCCTCCGGATCGAGCCCGTCACCGGCACAGGAATGCAGATTCAGGTTGACGGACGTGGCATTGAAGACTTTCATACAGGTCTCCGTATCAATACGGGCGCCGTTGCGTTGGAGCGCGCCCGAAAGGTTCGTTGCGCCGTTCCATTCATTCCCCCACAGCTTGAACGTCCACTCCTTCGACAACCACTGAGGCAACAGATTCCTCCGGTTGGCATAACCAGCTCCCACAAACGAGACGTCGGCTCCATATTCCTGTTGTTCGCCCGGTGTCAGCCTCACGCGACGATGGACGTTGGGATCCGCCGCCATAGGAAGGTAGTGAACGTGAGCCGCTCCGGCCCGTTTCAATGCGTCGAGACATTCCCCTTGCTGAATGACGAACCAATAATCGTACCCCGCCGCCAGTTGCCGCCAGTAGGTCAGATGTCGATAGTTTTCCATGAACCACATGGCCGTGAGAAACTTCTTCTTCCGCAGATGCTGCAAGACTGCCAGCGTCAACGGAGCTTGGGCAATGGCCAGAACCAGATCCGGTGGATCCTCCGCTACATGCGCCATCGTGCTCAGGCTCAGCACCTCGGCAAATCGGCTCTGGAGCGTCAGTCGATGTCGCTCCTCGCGGAATGATCCGAAGGCCTCATAGCTGGCCTGATGAACATGGTGGTCGAGCCAGCTGACTCGATGTCCCAGCTCGTTCAAGGCTGAAACGACATAGCGCGCAATCGGAAGCGAGCCTCCGTAGATCGGCCCGACAACCGCGACGTGCAGCCTGCCACTCTGTCGGGCCGCAACGATACGTCTGAGTTTCGTTTCCAACTCACAATGAGCGTCGGCGTGCAGACAGGCAGCCGGCGCATACGTCATGAAGCGGAGCGGCGCCGATTTTCCGGCCAACTCTTCCGCCATAGCCGCCGGCGTTCCCCACACCCATTCGACCCTGTTGATCCAGGCCTCCATAGGCCTGGTCGACGCGGCGTCTTTGAGCTCGACTACATTGGGCACAACGACCGTCAGCATTGCCCCTTGCGGCTTTAGAGCGACCAAGGCTTCGACGTGATAGAGCAATCCCACACCGAGCACAACCCCGAGCTCGCCGGTTTTCCACTCGAGCAATTGGGTTTCGGCCCACGCGTTGGCTTCCTTGCGCGGATCGTATGCGCTGTGAACCCACCGTCCCTCATGCTTAGCCGACGGGCTCCCCTCCCTCGAAGGCACGATCGTCAACAACCCGCCGGGGTTATCCTGAGTAGCTTGGACAAGCGACGGATAGAGCTTACGAAGGCCTTCAAGATTCTGCGCCAGATAGTTCATGAGAGGGCCGGCTCCAGTTCGTGCCAGAGTGCTTCACGTTCGCTCGGTGGAACAGCTGAATGGCCGGCCGGCGAATAATACGCGCCCCATCTGTCGCATTGGCTCGTCCATACACTCCAGCCGGCCGATGCATGGTGCCCCTGCTCCAGCACCGCCGCGACGGTTTCGTCGACCGGCCAGTAGGACGGTGTCGCGTGATCAGTGATACGTGATGAGGCCGGCTGCGGTTGACCTGCTTCACGTCGAACATCCTCGGCCTGCCAGACAAGATGATGGAATCCGTACGGTCCCGTTTCGTGCACGCGGGCTCTTGCGAAATACCAGCCGATAACCGGTTTGCCGAGCGCCGCGGCGAGATGCAGCGGACCTGTATCTGAACCGATGATTCGATGGCAGCGAGCCAGAATGGCGGCAAGCTGGGACAGCGATGTACGACCAGTTGCATCCCAAATCCGACCCAGGGCCATTGGAGGTAACTGTGTCTGGATCTCCGCCGCTCGCTCCTGCTCTGTTCCCAGGAGTACGACACGGCCCTGTGGCGAGGATGTAAGAAAAGTGACAATCCACCGGCGCCAAACCTCTGTAGGCACAAGCCGCTCGATCTCCCCGGCTCCCACGATGAGCGCAATCCACGGAGCACCCTGCTTGCCGATAGATTGTAAATCGTCGGCCAATCGGACTTCCGGAGGATCGAGCGTGACGGCACATCCTGGCGGAGAGACTCCACAGAGCCCGCAGAAAGCATCAGCCAGGTGCACGCGCTGCCCCCTCCGTCGCTTCGCCACATCGCGCACATAGGCCGCCCACGGCGTCAATGCCTCGTCGAGCGGTCCATTTAGGAACGGTCCCTTTACCTTTTGAGCGAACAAGGAGGCGGCCAGAATCGCGCGATGATGTTGATTAAGGACATAGGCGCAGTCGTACCGGTCCAGCATCAGCGCCCTCAGCGCCGTTTCGATCTCGATGAGATGCTCACTTCGCAAATCCTGGCGAGCAGCCTCGGCACGCCGTTCCCAGGCGGCTCCATCCCACTCAAGGACTTTCTCGATGCCTGGCAGCAGACGGCCTATCTCGGCAAGCTGCGCCGGGCAGAGCAAATCCAATTGTGTCTCGGGGTGACGCGTGCGGAGCCCGGTGATCGCCGGGAGAGATTGCAGAAGATCTCCCAACCGGGCCAGTTGTATGACCAGTGCGCGTGACATTCTTTCGACCTTCCGTTCGACTTGATCAGTACAAGGGCTTCTTCAGATCATGACTTCGACACGTTCGACGCAAACAGCGTGATGCGTTGTTTCAGGAATGCGTCGTTTCCATCCCAAGCGCGGCTTCCTTTCCTGAGATAATTTGCCCGAGGTCGATCAACCCATCGTACGTGGGCGCTAGCGCGTGCAGAGCTTCATATTCCCGGCGCGCGGCCTCGATCTGTTCCCCTCGGACCAGCACGCCGGCCAGCGCAAAGCGGACCGCGAGGTCGGCCGGATTGCGTGACAGAAACTTGCGCATGTGGTCACTCAACTCTTGCCAGCGGTTCTGCGCCGTACCGGCGCGGAGCAGCCAATGGATCGCTTCGGCATCATCGGGATGTTCGGCCAGCACCTCAAGGAACCGTTCCCACGCCCCTTGTGTGTAGGCTCTTCCCATGGCCGCCATTCCCATCCCCATGAGACATTTCTTGCGATCCGCTTCCTCACGCATCGCCGAAACGAAAGCAAGCTCCGCTTGCTCATATTGTTCCCGTTGCATGGAGAGGATGCCTTTGAACAAGAGCCCTTCCGCATGATTCGGCGAGGACGACAGCAGCGATTGCAGATGGCGGTCCGCATCCTGCCACTCTTTTTGCTCCAGTAAAGAGCGGATGAGCGACAATCGTTCCTTCGGAGCTTCTTGGAGAGCAAGATACCGCGAGAGGAGGATTTGTCGCAGTTTCGGTTCCTGTAGATGTTCGCAGATGGATGACGCCCAGGCCAATATCTCAGGATCGTTCGGCCAGTTCGGGGCAAGACTTAATTCACGCCGGACAGCTTGCCAGTCTTGCTTCAAAGCGGCGACCTGGGTGGCGGCGACGTGGGCCCAAGCCGCCCGATCCTTAATATCCTCGACCAGCTGAATGTCGGCGCCAAGCCGTCCGTTCCGGAAAATGCGTTTCAATTTGTACCCATCTACATAGAAATGCCTGTCCTCATCGGCTGCCCACCATTGCCCTCCCCATCGGTTTAAGAAGCGGGCCGCGTTCGCTTCGTCGTGGATCTTTCTTCCAGCAGTTTGGCTTTCAAGATGAACGACGATGCTCCGCGGTTGATAGACGACCTGGTGGCCGCGTTCTCTTATCTTCAGACAAAGATCCGCATCCTCAAATCCATTGACATATCCTTCATCGAATCCCCCCACTTCCTCAAACAAAGGGCGCCGGATCAACAGACAGGCAGCCGTGACAATTTGGAACTCGCGCCGTTGGTTCACGGCAGGATGGTCGCCGGCAAAGGATTTATAGATATGGTAGGGCAAGAGGTGCCGGCAATCCCGGACGACGCCGGCATGCTGAATCGTCCCGTCGGGATACAAGAGCTTGCTGCCGACGACGCCGACCTCCGGATGCGCCTCCACCTCGGCAACGAGTGCCCCGAGCCACCCCTGCTGTGGAACCGTATCGTTGTTGAGAAACACCAGATACGCTCCCTTCGCAACCGCCGCCCCTTGATTACAGGCTTTGGCAAAACCTTCATTGTTGGCGTTGCTGACGATTCGCACGTCCCCGCCAAGCTGGGCCAGAAACTCCGCAGTGCCGTCGGTAGAGCCGTTATCTACGACGATCACTTCATACTCCGGTTTGTCTTTGATCTGCGATAAGGCAGTCAAGCAATCTCTCGTCAACTCCAGACGATTCCACACCGCTATAATGATGGAGCAGACGTAGGACTTCGCGGGCGCTTCGGCATGGAACTTTTGGAGATGCCGCTGCTGGGCCTCACGTATACCGGCATGGCGTTCCGCGTAAGGGGCGTACTTGCGATAGATGATCTCCGTCGTGCGCCGATAGGTCTCCCTGGTTCCGCTTGTCATGGATGTGCCGTCGCCCCGCCAGGTGAACTCCGCCGTCGTCACGGGCAGGTGCTTGAACGGAAATCTGGTCGCCATCCTGATCCAGAGATCCCAGTCCTCGTGCGCAAACAGCGAGTCATCGAAGAATCCCACCTCGTCCACACACTGCCGCGCATGCATGACACACAACACTGGAAAATAGTTGTTGACCAAGAGATCAACCGGACTGAACTCATACGAATACGGCACGTCACGCCCCGTCTCGACGTAATTGCCATTGCTCAGCCGTTCTTGCACTCGCCAGGCGTCGGTATAGGCGACGCGGCACTCATGGCGATCCAGGTAGGCGACAAGGGTCTCTAGATGATGGGGGAGATAGCGATCGTCATCATCGAGATAGGCGATATAGGCGCCCTTCGCCGCACGGAGTCCGCTGTTGCGGGCCGCGGCCAGTCCACGGTTCCGATCGTGCGTGATGGTTGTGATGCGGTGCCGATCGGCGCAAGCAGCGATGACGAACCCTACCTCGCAACCTGCATCGTTGATGACGATGACTTCGAAGTCTTGGTACGTCTGTGCGGCCAGACTCTCGAGCGCCGTCCGGAGACGATCGGGGCGGTTGTACGTCGGAACGATGACGGACACTTTTGGTGCGCGCGTAAAAGGAATTGGGACCGGATCGGTGGTCCGCCGGCAGACCCACACTTGATAGATGGGAAGCAAGTTCATGGAGCGGAGGTCGGCCGGCGTGGGCGCCGGCAGATACCGCAGTCGCGGAACCTCCACTTGAATACGCTCCAGCCCCATTTCGACAAAGCCCTGCGAGCTAAAGAGCGCGCGCAACTGGTCTTCGGTTACCCAGTCTTCCACCGGTTGATTCGGGGGCGCGATGGTCTTCCACTGTTCCCACATTTCGCCCCGTGGTGTCGTGAGAATGAGATAGCCTTCCGGCTTTAACAGTGTGCTTAGTTGCGCGAGGAAGTTTTCTTTCTGTCCATGGGGCACGTGCTCGATGACTTCCGATGTCAGAATCACATCGTAGGGTTCGAAATCGGCGCGACTCGATACGACCTCCGCCGTCCCGACTTCCAACCGAAGATGGGGAAACAGCTTGCGCGCATGCTCGACGACTCCAGCAACGGGCTCAATGCCTTCGCAGGCGCCGTACATCGTGGCAAGATTGGTGAGCCACCCGCGACCACACCCGACATCCAACATTCTGAGCTGCTTATTCGGTTCCTGCTGCCGCGCGCGGCGCAAGATATACTCCAAGAAAGCCGCAATCTTGCTCCAGCGGGCGGCTTCATCAGGATTCGGCTCAGGCATTGACCAGTACGGTGCCTTCACGAACAAGTTGATGTAGAAATTATCGCTGTCCATCGAGTCCTCACACATAGGTTTCCTAGGGGGCGACTCATAGCCTTGCACAGCCTGTCCCGCGACAACAGGTGGAGAGCACAAGCCGGTTCGTGTCTCACCTGAGACAAGATGAACGCCATAATCCGGTTCCTTCCCGGACTCAATCCACTCAAGCACCTGCTGCATGCGCCGTTCTGCCGTGTGATAGGCAAGTAGCTTGCGCTGTCCGCTCGCCCCAATCGCATCGGCACGTGTCGGGTCCGACACAACGTACTCGATTCGTTCTGCGAGGCTTTGGAGTGAATGAGCCGGGAAGAGGACGATGTCGCGGTTGTTCTCGAACAGCGCATTCGTTTTGGGACGACCTGGAATCTCCCACGAAATCACGGGACGCCCGACCGCCATGGCTTCAAAGACCCGACCGCCGAAACAACGCGTGAGCCCTGGAAGATTGACAACCCCGATCCACTCAGACAGCCCATGGAGCCAGTCGCGGAACTCGGCTTCTCGAACATTCTGAAGTGCCTCTACATACTGACGTAAGTCCTGCTCCATCACAGGCGGTTGTTGAAGCAGGCGAGCGTGGACCGTCGATTGGATCACATCGAATCGTTGTTGGTTCGACGTGAGCTGATTCGGCGATTCGGCGAAGACCATCGACCGACGCAGGAGTGGGTGGTCGAGCCAGCGAGCGCGATGTCCATACGGACTCCCATGAAAGACTGCCCGTTTATCGATGGGCGGTCGCCCTTGTCGGATAAATCGATGAGGAACGAATCCGGGCCACCACAAAACAGGTTTCCCCCCTTGCGCCGCGAGGTCAGAGGCATCGCGCTCATCGCACACCAATACATGTGTCACATACTCAGAGTGTTCGGCAAAGACTTGCGCTCTCCGGCGCAGCTCCGGAGCCCACGCGTAATCCTCCTCTTCATATTTCAAAGACTCCATGACAAATCCGATACGAACCGGAGCTAACTCGGCGATCCATTCAAGAATGCGGGGATCGAGCGATGCATGCACCAGCCATATCCACACCTGATCGAATCGCCGGCCCGCCAACAACCGGCGCGCGTGAGACAGCCATGATGCCGGTGTCGAGGCCTGCGTATCAGGGCCGATCGGGACCGTGAGACAGCTCACGCCATGAGCGGCTAGTCCTTCAGCAACGGCAAAACTCGCCCCGTACGTCCAGGGTCTGGCCGTTTTCCAGGTCGAAAATTCGAGCTGAAGGAGTAGCGCGTTCATCGTCATCCTAGGACTTGATCACAGCGTTCCGATTCATGTCGTCCCTCGCATGAGGGGCAATGGAATCACGGAACCTTCCAACGATGCCGGCGGCAACCGCATCGATGTTTGCTCCGGTCTGGTGAAGACCCTGGGCAGCCGCAGTTGGGTCATCCTGTTGATATGCGCAACTGTTCCCTCCCCAAATCGTTCGTGCATCATGTGCTGATATCGGGAGTTTGAAAAATACGCTCGAAATGCGGCATCCCTGAACCGCAACACGTCGGCCGAGGTGAGGTGTCTCGTCGGTAATGGGAAGCTGTCCGCCGCAAGCTGCGAGTACCCGGACCAGCAATCCGGCAGAGGCCAGTCATCCCTCAAAGCCTGGCGATAGAGAGCGGATCCCGGATAGGCCATGGTGCAATAAAAATTGGCATACTCCGTGTTAAGGTCCTGCGCCAGCGCCAGAGTCGCCTGCATACTGGTCAGATCGTCATCCGGAAGGCCGAACATATAGTTCGCTGCAACATAGGTTCCTCCCTTTCGAACCTGTTCGACCGTTGTAAAGATGTCGTCTTGGTCGTATCCTTTCTCAACCGCATCACGAACCCGCTCATTGGCCGCTTCTATGCCGAACGCCAGCCACTTGATTCCCGCCCGTCTCATGATCTCCGCCGTCTCGTCGCGCACCGTATCAACCCTCGCATAGGCCCAGATGTTCAGATCGTACCGCCTGTCAATCAATCCTCGGCAGATTGCATGCACGTGTTTGCGATTGAGAACAAACATCTCGTCCGCGAACTTGAAATTGCGGACTCCGTAGGTCGTGACTAACCGGTCGATCTCGCTCAGAACCGCCTGCGGGCTCCAATATCGATAGCTATTGAGACTTTCCCGCATGTTGAGTGCCTGTTCTCCTCGCTTGAACGGAGCCTGAATGCAGCAAAAGGAGCAGTGAAAGGGGCACCCGAGTGTCGTGTACAGAGCGGCGTAAGGCTGTCGCAGACCGATATTTTCAAAGCAATGCCAGTTATGGGCTCGATAGCGAGGCATGGGAAGAAGATCCCAGGCAATACCGGGAAGGTCCGTATCCAAGGATCCGATCAATGGGGCCGGCGCGGACTGTCTCACCCTGCCTCCATCCCAGTACCAGAGGTCACGGACCAGTCGAAGATCTGGATCCGCACTGTCGCGCAGCGCCTCGATCAGCTCGACCACCGTGATCGGTCCTTCCCCACCGCAGACATAATCCGCTTCTTCTTCCCGTAGTGACCGCTCTGGAAGTGCGGCGACATGCCCTCCCACCAGAAGAATGGTTGTCGATGGATCCAAGTTTTTGATGGCTGAACAAACGGCTCCGGCTGCCGGCATCACTTGAGTTGAAGCAGATGGATTGTGCCCGTAGACAACGATCGCCACCAAGATAGGCTTCATGGCCTGGATACGGACGGCGACGTGTTCCGGAGATAAATCCTCGGCATTGGCGTCAATGAGCGCAACGGAGTGCCCTTTGTTGCGAACATAGGTTGCAATCAGCCCCGCCCACACCGGCGGTTCGATCGCCGCCAACTCGTCACCGAGCCCCTGATACGCAACGCTCCGATGGCCAGGATTGACGATGACGAGGTCTAACTTCATGCCGTGCCTCTTCAGAAGGGACCCTTGAACCGCTCTTCGTAGCTGTAAAATGATTCTTGGCTCAGGTCGATCGACTTCAGATCCAGCAACCGTTCCACCGCCCGGATGATCTGCACGGCAGATGGGTAAAACAGATTTTCCAATGGGCGCGTCGTGGGACACGGTACAGGCGCAAATCCAATCCGTTCAATCGGCTTTCGCAAAGCGCCGAAACAACGATAGGCGATGCGAGCAGCCAGTTCCGCTGAGAACCCGGCATAGAGCCAATCGTAATCGGCAATAAGACAGTGTCCAGTCTTCTCGATCGAGCAGGCAACGACTTCTTCATCCAAAGGAGCGACGGTGCGCATATCGATGACCTCGATGTCGACATTGTGCCGCCCCAAGACTTCGGCGGCCTTCATCGCCTCAATGGTCATCCAGGAGGTGCAGGCGACCGTCGCATCTCTCCCTGCACGAACTACGACAGGACCCGGTAAGGGAGGCACATGGTCTTCGTCGACCCCACCCTCAATGTCATACAGCCATCGGTGTTCCAGGAGGATCACGGGATTGTCGTCACGGATAGCCGCTCGTAACATGCTGTAGGCGTCTTGCGGTGAGGTCGGAAGGCCGACCTTGATGCCGGGAAAGTGGCCGAATAGGCCGTGCAAGGATTTGCTGTGCTGCGCACCCTGCCCCCAACCCCGGCCGATCACGGCTCGAATCACAAGCGGCAGGCGGAGCGCGCCGCCGCTCATGTACCGCAACGACGACATGACGTTGGCGATCTGATTCATGCCCAGGAGCAGAAAATCCGCTCGGATGTGCACATGCACAGGCCGCAGTCCCGAGAGAGCCGCACCGATCGCCACACCGGTCATGGCGTCCTCGGACAGCGGAGTGCCGAAACACCGGGACGATCCGAATTTTTCGACGAGCCCCTTGGTGCTGCCGAAGATGCGCTTGTGATCCGGCACATCGAGTCCGAATACAAAGACGCTGGGGTCCGCATCCATTTCTTTCGCCGCCGCCAGCGCAAGGGCGTCGCGGTACGTCATGATCGCATTTATACCCATACATCCTCGTACAGCGCCGCCGCATCGGGGAACAACCCATTCTTGGCCAAACTCAGACTGCGCTGTATTTGAGCATCGACCTCGGTTTCGATGATGCGCCGCTCTGAAGTGGTGCACCCCAGCGTGTCGAGATGTGAGGCAAATCGGATGAGGGGGTCGAGAGCATTTCGTTCTCCTTCACCGGGAACCTGACGGTATCCGGCTGAAAAGTCTTCGTTGATCCCGACATGCTCCAAAAATCGGAAGTAACGGACATGGAGAAATCCAGGCCGGCTGGTCGATGCCATCTCCGCTCGCAGTCTGTTGGTCGCCTCAATGACGGCGACCAGGTCGCTGCCGTCGGCGGAGCCGACGCAACAGCGAAATCCGCGAATGACGTCGGAGATCGATGAAAAGCCTCTCCGTTCTGAGGCGGAAGCATGAATGGCAAGTCCATTGTCCTCGCAGACAAATAGGATATTGAGACTGCGATGGCAGGCAAAGTTCAGACTTTCCCAAAATGCTCCTTCTTCCATCGCACCATCTCCAAAGAAGACCGCCACCGGTTGCCGCTCATTGCGATAGGCATGAGCCAAGGCCGCTCCCACAGCCAGTGGAATGGTAGTGGCCACCACGGCGGACGTCGCCGGCAGCCCCTGGACCGGCGCGCACAGATGCATCGAACCGGCTTTTCCGCGCCCAAGGCCGCCCTCTTTTCCGTAGAGTTCCGCAAAGAAGCGATCGGTCTCTCCCGTAAGAGCGAGATAGAGAGCATGGTTGCGGTACGTCCCGAACGCGGTACGGGGATTCGGCAAACAATGGCATACGCCGACCGGAATCGCTTCTTGCCCAATTCCAAGATGGACGGGCGTTTTCATGTCGTTTTCATGATAGACGGTCCGTATCGCCTCCTCTGCGCGACGGATCAGCATAAGTTGTCGGTAGAGCCCTAAGCCCTCGGCCCTGCTCAACATGCGCTCCCTCCCATTGCGGCCTCCTTGCCTTCCATGATTTCCCTTCGGAACCGCCCAAGTCTGTCCGGCGTCCCAACGTCGTACAACGGCGCCCCACCGGCGAACCCATAGACCCCCATCGGAATCAGGAGGGGAAGCCAATCCGTCTCGAGTGAACAGGGCCGAAATTGAGGAATCAAAGTGAGCGCGGACCGGTTGAACACGTACATACCGGCGTTGCGATGGCCGTCCGATCGGCTTTGCCTTTTCTCGTCGAGCGCGCTGATGCGATGTTGCGCGTTCATGGTGACAACGCCGACGTCAAGGCGCTGATCGGGAGGAGCCAGCGTGACCGTGGCGCAGCCCTGGTGCTTGGAATGAAAGGCCAATAGGCCGGCCACATCGACCTCACAAATGGAATCTCCATTGACAACCACAATCGGATCGCTCGTCATCGATTGGACCGCATGGGCGATGGCTCCCGCCGTTCCTTGTGGCGCGGCTTCTTTCGAAAAGGTCACATCGAACAGGCGCGGATGATCGGCATACCACTCCTCGAACTGGTGCCCCAAATGACCGGTGCACAGCACCACTCGCCTGATCCCGTGGCGAAGAAACGGTTCGAGAACCAAATCGATAAAAGGCCGAGACCCGATCATGACCAGAGACTTCGGTCGATCGCTCAGAACAGGCCGCAATCGAGTTCCTTGTCCTCCACAGAGGACAAGGAGATCCGGCGCACCTGGCACGTCGACAGTCATGCGGCCTTGCCTATCGGTACTGTTTGAGGAGGGGCCGGTGTTTGTCGTTCGTCGAGCCACGGCATGTCCCGACGCAAAGGGGACTCATGCTGATAGAAGACGATTTGGCTTCCTGATCCTTCCAATTGAAACGGGACCTGCAAAAGCCCCGGTAACGCAGCGTTGATCTTGGTGTGCAGATCGGGTTTCGCAAAGATGAGCATGAACCCGCCGCCGCCTGCGCCGAGCAGTTTTCCCCCGAGTGCGCCTGCGTTTCTGCGCAGCCTCGTAGATTTGATCGATCAAGGGCGTGGTAATTTTTGACGTCAGACTGCGCTTGACCATCCAGGCTTCATGCAACAATTCACCGAAGTCGGCAAGGTCACGGTCACTGCTAAGAATGGACACCCCTTCCTGCACCATCTGCAGCATGGCGAACAATTCGACACGGTGTTGCTTGGTCTGTAAGATTTGGTCTTTAGCGATCTCGGACGCGGTGCGCGAGAACCCCGTGAAATAGAGAAGGAGGTGTTCTTGAAATTGTTTCAGGCGATCAGGTTTGATGATCAACGGCTGGTAGCCGATTTCCCCGGTTGAGGAAAAAGTCAACCTGCACAATCCTCCATAGGCTGCCAACGCTTGATCCTGCGATCCCACCGCTTCCCGCAAGATATGCTGCTCAACATGAATGGCTTCGTGGGCGAGTTCGGATTTTGTCGGCATGCGATGCTGGAGCGCAAAAAGCGCATGCAGCAACCCGACCGTAAACGACGAGCTGGATCCCAGCCCTGTCCGGGCCGGAAGATCCCCATCGTGATGTATTTCAAGCCCCTCCGACACGTTGAGATACTGCAGAACGCCCCGAACAGCGGGATGTTCAATGTCGGCGTTGGTCTTGGCATGTTCGATCTTGGAGTAGGCAATGCGCGTTTTATGATCAAAAAATGGCGGCAGGTATCGGCAGCTAATGTAGCAGTACTTGTCGATGGTCGTGGCTAAGACCGCCCCACCGTGCTCCCGAAACCAGACAGGATAATCCGTCCCCCCGCCAAAGAATGAAATACGAAACGGCGTGCGACTGATGATCATCTGGGCGCTCCCATCCGATTAGACATTGCCGTAGACCATCCCCCGCACAATGGTGTAAGACTTCACCAACTCTTGAATGCCTCGCTCCAGCGACCACTCTGGACGAAAACCGGTCGAAAGAATCCGTTCATTCGATACGATATAGTCCCGTTTGTCGGGGTCTTCCCCGATGGGAGCTTCAAAAAACACGAATTGCGGCACTACGCGCTGGATTTCCCCGCACAGTTCCAGCTTGGACAGATTCGCGTCATCCAAGCCGACGTTGTATGGCCGGTTTTTCATCGCTTCAAACTGTTCGATGGAATGGAGAAAGGCCTTCACGACGTCGCGGATATGGATATAGTTACGCTTACAGTGCCCCTCAAACACAACGACGGCACGGTCGTGGACGGCACGCCACACGAAGTCGTTGACCAGCAGGTCCATCCGCATGCGGGGTGAGGCTCCGAACACAGTTGCCAGCCGAAGCGTCACGGCATTCCCACGATCCAGCACGGCTTGTTCGGCCTTCACCTTTGTCTCGCCATAGAGACTGATCGGCCGCAACGCAGATTCTTCGGTACAGGGAACTCCCGGTTGCCCGATCCCATAGCCGCTGTTGGTGACGGGGAACACGATGCGTTGGTTCAGCGACGAGAGCTTGCACACCATCTGCACGGCTTCTAGATTGACGGTATAGGCACCGATTCTGTCTCGATCACAGAGCGGAGCGCCGACCAACGCCGCGAGAGGAATAATGATGTCGGTATCGCGCAGCAGATCCCTCATGATGCGCTCATCGCGACAATCACCACGTACGACGTGAAACGCATCGGAGGAACAGCAATCCAACAGGCTGTTCTGTCGGTACATGAAATTGTCGAGTACGGTGACGCGATAGCCTCGGTCGAGGAGCTGCCGGCAGAGCACTGATCCGATATAGCCTGCGCCTCCGGTGACGAGCACATGTGCGGTTGTGGCGGTCATATCTTGATCGTTTCTTATGGACGAAGACCGAGCGCGACCGCGTTACATCCTGAGATTTCAGATGTGGGCGCATGCTGTACAAACCAGTGCACGGTCTCTTCCAAGCCTTTCCTCAGATCGGTAAATCGGAATGTCGGGAAGCGCGATGCAAAGTACGCGCTGTGCAGCCGCTTGATCGGTACTCCCTCCGGCTGACTCTGATCGAACAGGATCTGGCCTGTGTACCCCACGACCTTGGCGATGGTTTCTGCCAGCGTTTTGATGGTGATGCCTGAATCCGGCGTAATGATCGTGGTGGTCGGCTCAGGACGGCGCCCAACGACATCCAGAGCGGCACGTGCGACATCTCGGACAAAAACGAATTGCCGCACTGCTCGGCCGCTCCCCCACACGACATACGGCGCCCCTGTCATCTTTGCATCCCAGCAGCGGCGGATCAGCGAGCCGACGACATGCCCCTGTTCGACATCGAAGGAATCATGCGGCCCATACATGGTCACCGGTGTCAGTGTCGTCCAAGCCAACCCTTCATCCTTCGCTGCTAGTCGCGTATGGAGGTCCAGCATCCGTTTGGCATAGCCATACCCGGCATTGCCGTCGTAAGGAAGCGCCGCCTGGAGGTCGTCTTCGGTTGTGGCGCGATCAGAAAACATCGGAAAGGCGCAGGTTGAGAGGATGCTCACCAGTCTTGGGATTCGGAGCCTGCGCGCCGCAGACAACACGGACGTGTTGATGAGAGTGTTGTCCTCAAAAAACCGACTGTTCTGCGCAGCGTTGGCCTTCACGCCTCCGACGAGACCGGCGCAATGCAAGATGGTGCTCGGACGGATCTGTTCTAAAAGCCTTTTCGCCACATTGACATGGCGCAGATCTCCGTCCGCGCTCGTCAGAAACACGGCCTGAGGATGCAACTCGCGAAGGGCTGATCCCAACAAACCCGACCCGCCGGTCACCAACAGCGGTCCCCTCATGCCACCTCCAACACCACCTGTGAGATAGTGGCGACATCATCCTCGGTCAATCCTGCATGGTTAGGGAGAAAGAACCCGCAGTGATGAATCCTGTCGGCAACGGGAAAACCGGTCATCCCATACCGACTGGTCCAAAACGGATGGCGCCCCAGATTGCCGGCGGAAAAAATCCTGGTTTCGATTCCATACTGAGCAAGGTTTTGCACGATACGTCGACGTTGTTCCCCGGAGTCGGCGACCAATCCCACGGAAATACTGGCCACTTGGCTGCCGGCCGGTGGTCGCTGAACGTAAAAGTTCGCCCCGAGCCGTTCGAGATACCGGGCATGGTTGAGTCGCCGCTGCTCCGTCATCCAATCTAACTTTTCGAGTTGGCCAATTCCGATAAAGGCGTTGAGATCGGTTGACCGGAGGTTGAATCCAGGCTCATAGAAGACGAAGGGGGAATGGAAATCGTCGATCAGGTGTTGCGTGATCAGCGCATGATGCGTTGTGGAGTCCAGATCCTTACTCCACCCATGGCTACGAAGCATCAGCAGAAGATCCGCGAGCGATTTATCGTCCGTGGAGACCATGCCTCCTTCAACTGGTCGACATCTGATGGCCGAAATAGAAGGAGAAACTGGCCAGATCTCCGAATGACCCGATCTTTCTCCCCTCGTAGCTGGCTCCGATGGCGGCACAAGCATCCTCCATCAAGATGAACCCGTACCGATCCTTCAGCGCCAACATCTCCCGCATCTTATGCGGAACACCCAGCACCTGAACGAGCATGACCGTCTGAGCCTGATGCTGCTTCAGAAGCGTTTCAAGGTGGTTCAAGTCCAGCCCGAACGTCTCGGGATCGGCCTCGCACATGATGGGCTCGAAGCCAAATTGGATGGCCGGCGCAATCGAGGTGACCCATCCCACGCTGGGAACGATCACCTTCTTATTGCGCAGGCGACCGGAGGCGAGCAGAGCATAGTACATCAGGAGATTGGCCGAAGATCCTGAGTTGCAGTATATGGAATGCGATCGGGCCAGCCAGGTCGACCAACGCGACTCAAAGTCGAGCGTGATCGGCCCTTTCGTCAGGCGCGGATATGTCTGGAGCCACCCGATCAAGCGGTCGATATCGTGATGGTCGATCGTGTCGTATGCAAGGCACCATCGCGGATTGAGCATTGGTTGCGTTGAGCTGAGGCCATCCATGGCGTTCACTCCAACTTTTTTGGTTTCGAGTGGCTGAAGCAACTGTGTTCAAGATACATGCCAATGCAATCGTCTGGATTTCGTGCATAGAGCCATGGATTGCGATTTTCTGATGCGAAGGATTGGGAAAAATTTGCCGATTGCCGCGGAACAAAATCCCTGGAGAGGGGAGATAGATCCACGCTCAGAATAGAAGCTGCGTGTCGGACTTCTGCGTCGTCCATTGTTCTATGGCATGCCGAACCGATCCGCCCCACCCGCGATATTCGATGTACTCCAGTTCGTTGAATCGAAACTCGATGCCGATCATCTCACTGCCATCCCGCATGTCGGCATTCTTCACGACACCGGTGAGGTTCGTAATATGTCCGAGACCAGGGAGTTCGAATTCAAGACGGACCGCAGCTCCTGGGCGCAGCCAGGCTGGTCTTTGCACCAGCACCACACTGCATCCAGTCTCGCTGAGGTCCTTTAACAGGCCGCCGAAATAGTCGCTGGTATGCAACGCAGATCCGGATGCATTGTCGTGAGCGGCTCGCATCAGCAAGGTCGGTTCGTTGGCAGATACACGAAGGTGTTTCCTCAAATGCATCTCTTCCACCGATTTAGGATACGCGACAAAGAGCAGCGGCACCGGCGAGGCGATCAGGTCGCGTATTTCACTGCGATACCCGACCAACTTACCGTCATGAAGATAACTGACGGTGCACGGGGTCCCGGCGGCAATCTGCCGGTCATGGCCGAGCTGAATCGGCCATTCGCAGACAAGCCACGAGTGATCCTTCCATCCAAGAAGCGTCGAGCCATACACGATCTGATGTTGGTCCAGCGTGAAGGACATTTTCAGCGGCAGTCCGACCAATAAAAACGATGCCGCAGCGGGAACGGACACCACGATGTCATTCATACCCATCGCTCCAGAACAATCACCCGACAGCAACCGACTCTGATGACCTCTATCGGAACGTCATAGGCCGATCTTGAGAGTCAGCACAACCGATGGAGAGCCGTGGCTGAGAACCGATCACAACGCGTTCTGATGCATGGACAACGATCAAGTTCGGCGCATGCTTCGCCGATAACACCCGTGGGATTTCTCTTCTGTGGGCACGTCCGACCGAAGACCCTTCTGACCTGGAATTTAAAGACGTATGGCGACCAAACGTATCGCGATCGAGCAGCTCATTCCCGGCATGTTCATCATAGAGATGGATGTCCCGTGGTACCGAACCCCTTTCCTCTCCCATAGGCGCCTGATCAAAAATCAGCAGACCATCCAACTCATGAAGCAGCATGGGATCCGGATGGTGACCATCGATACCAGCAAAGGGTTCGACCTCCAGTCGGAACCCTCAACGAATGCGCAGCACGCTACCAACCCGGATATCCCCGCTCCCCCTGTTCAAAAGGCCGAACGCACGCGTGAGGCAACACCTGACGATCATTCCGTCACCGTGATCTATGCACAAGCTCAAGAAGAAGTTGAGCGCATCTTCGAGGATCTTGAGCGGGGCATTCCTCCGACTCCCGAAGCGACCAAAGCCATCGTGTCGAACGTGTTGGAGCAAGTGCTCAGCGACCGCGCCGCGATGGCCGCTCAGGTCGCCATTCATAAAATCAAGCAGTTCGACCGCTCCCTGACGACACATGCGCTGGACACCTGCATCTTGTCGCTCGTGGTGGCCATTGAAAGCGGATTGGATCAACCGACGCAAGAACAGGTCGGCATGGGCGCGTTACTCCATGACACGGGGTATGTCCGCCTCCCGCGCAATCTCGTTCGCAAGCGGGAGGAATGCAGCGGACAAGATAAAACCCTCCTTGAACAGCATTGCAAGCTCGGCGTCGCGCTCCTGTCCGAGCATCCCGGCATGCACGAGGATGTCTTGCGCATCGTCAGGGAGCATCATGAGCGGGCCGATGGAAGCGGATTCCCAGCAGGTCTCGGCAACGATCAGATTTCACGTCTCGCGCAGATCGTCGGCATCGTCGATTTGTATGACGGCATGGTCAGTCGGCGCGGCGCGCGTCCGTCGATGATTCCACACGATGCCGTTCGGCAACTCTTCTTGGCCGGGGAACAAGGACAGTTCGAAAAATCTCTCGTGGAGCTCATGATTCGGAGCATCGGAGTCTACCCGGTCGGAAGCCTCGTCAGGCTCAATACCGGCGAACAGGCGGTCGTCGTCGGAGTCAACCCTCAGCAACGACTCAAACCGCTGGTAAAAATCACGACCGACCCACAAGGAGGCTCGTATACGACGCCGATCGATGTGGACCTGGCTACACCATCCGCCGACCGCACAGTCCGAACTGTGCTGCGCGTCCTCGACCCGGCCCAAGAACGTGTCAACATGGGCATACACCTGGACCAAGCCCTCTCGCGAGCCGCATGATGAAACCGTACGGACGGAAACGCAACCGCGACTCACGTCGACGTGCAGCCTCGCTTCCTACGGCTTCTATGGGCCTCTATCTTCTCGAAGAGCTTCCGTTGGCCACCGTCATCCTCGACACTGATCTCACCGTATTGGCCGTTAATCGGGAAGGTCATCGATTGCTTGGACCACGGTTTCCCTCTCCCACTGTCCGATCCTTTCCATCCTTGTGGTCGACGCTCACCCAGTCCGAGGCCACCACCATGACAGCGCAACTGAACGGAGTGCTGAAAAGCCGCCGTCCGACTTCTGCGACGCACCATCTTCTCTTGCGGAAGGCAACCCAGCCCGTTCCAGTCGAATGGACGTGCGCGCCCAGTACGTTCAAGGGGAAGACGGTACTGATGATCAGCATTCGCAACTTGTCCCATGAACTGGAATTGGAGCAGGATCGCGATCGGTTGGCTGCCATCGCCGAGGAAAGTCCCTTACCAATGATCGAATTGGACCGGCAGATGAGTCTGTTGTATGCCAATCCCTCGATGAACTCCCTGCTCTCTCGATTTGGATACAGCCTCGAAGGATTTCCCAACGTCGCCCCGCGCAGTCTTTCGGACATCGTGCGACGCTGTCTCGCCACAGGCCATGTGCTGCATGATGAGGCAGTGGTACTCCCAGAAGCCGCGTTTTCATGGACCTTCTGCCCGGTCCTCACTCATGGCGTGGTGCGAGGTTACGCCACCGACATGACGAGCGTCCATAAGACGCAGCAGGCGCTCCAACTATCCGCCGATCAACTTCGCCAGAGCAACCGCCACCTGGACCAAGCGCTGGACGAGGCGAAGGAATCGGCACGCGTCAAAACGGCCTTTCTCGCAACGGTCAGTCATGAACTACGCACCCCCATGAACGGGGTGATCGGTATGACGAGCTTGTTGATGGAAACGCCCTTGACGACTGAACAACAGTCCTACGCGGAGACCATTCGGCAATGCGGCGAGGCCCTGCTGCAGCTGATCAACGACGTGCTCGAATGCAGCAAGATCGAGGCAGGGAAGCTGGAACTGGAGTGTCTCGACTTCAATCTCAGAACCACGGTGGAGCAGGTGTTGGCACAATTCGCCGAGCGGGCGGAGACGAAAGGGCTGGAACTGACCGGACTTGTACATGCGGCGGTTCCGATGGGACTCAAAGGCGATCCTGGCCGCCTGCGTCAGATCCTCACCAATCTGGTCGCCAACGCGGTGAAGTTTACCGACAAGGGCGAGGTCACTCTGCAGGCCTATCTGGAAGAAGACCTACCCGACACTGCAGTGATCCGCTTCGAAGTCACGGACAGCGGCATCGGAATCAGTCCGACTACTCAAGCCAAACTGTTCCGTCCATTCGTGCAGGCGGACAGCTCCACGACGAGAAAATACGGCGGCACCGGCCTTGGCCTTTCAATTTGCAAGCAGCTCGTGGAATTGATGGGTGGACAGATCGGGGTGCGCAGCGCCGCGGGACAGGGCAGTATTTTCTGGTGCACCGCGCGCCTCCAGAAACAGGCCGGTTCTCCCCGCGCGATTCGTCCGACCGGAGATCTCTCCGGAACGCGTGTCTTGATCGTCGATGACAACGAATCGAATCGTGTGATCCTCCACCATTTGGTATCAGGTTGGGGGATGGTTGACGACCTCGCCGAGGATGCCGAATCGGCTTTACACCGCATCGCGGAAGCGAAGCAGCGGGGAATGCCGTACGATCTCGCGATCTTGGACGTCATCATGCCGGGAAAGGACGGGTTACAGCTCGCGCGAGAGCTGCAACGTCACCCGGCGGGATCCGGGATTCGCCTCGTCGTGATGACCTCAATGCTGCAACGGGGCCATGCGGAACAAGCCCGCCAGGCGGGCGCGATGGGCTACCTACCGAAACCCGTCCGCCATGATGAATTACGCGACTGCCTACGAACCGTACTCGGCTTGCCTGAGGGCCAAGCGCCGAAGGACACCCAGACACACTCCGTCGTCCCTCAACTCGTCACCAGACATACGGTGGCGGAGAATGTGCAGCATCGGCGTATTCTGGTGGTCGAAGATAATATCGTCAACCAGAAGCTCGCCGTACGGATGGTCGAAAAACTGGGATACCAGCCGGACGTCGTCGAAAACGGTCAAGAGGCGCTGACTGCGCTCGCCAAGGGAGACTATGCCGTCATCCTGATGGATTGTCAGATGCCCATCATGGATGGATTTGAGACAACCCGGTGCATTCGAGAACGTGAAGCGTCCGAAACTGTTTCGAGTTCCGGGTCTCAGGTTCAAGATTCAACACCTGACCATCCAAGCGACTCACATGAAACCTGCCACACGAAACTTGAAACACGCCGACATATTTCGATCATTGCGGTCACCGCCAATGCGATGCAGGGCGATCGTGAGCGTTGCTTGGCAGCCGGCATGGACGATTATCTCGCTAAACCGATCAAACTGGACGAACTGCGGAGCACCCTGACACGTTGGGCATCGGCGCCCCCAGACCATGCGGTCCCTGGAGGGCAGAAACCAGTTCCCACCACGGCCAACCCAACCCGAGGCATTTTCGATCCTGCAAAAATGTACCAGAACATCGGCAGCGACAGTGAGTTATTCGCTCAACTCGTCTGTCTATTTCTTGATCGTCACCAGATTATGCTGACCGACATCAGAACGGCGCTGGTCGATGCCGACTCGATCGCCGTTGAACGAATGGCACACACCTTCAAAGGCACCGCCGGAAATCTGTGCGCCTCCGAGGTCGCCCTCACCGCCGGTCGTCTCGAAGCAGTCGGCCAGCTCAACGCGCTCCACGATGCTCCGCCCGTCTACGCGCAGCTCGAACTCGAAGTCGCGCGACTCGTCCGTGTCCTTGAATCCTACCGGCAGGGATATCAGCCCATCACCCAGGCAGCTGCTTGATCAGTAAGGTTTCCCATCATTGCTCATGGCAATAACCAGTGGCGGCTTCTGTTCGACCGGTTATCTTGTCCAATCCAGATAAGTTCGCGTTTTGTACGGTTGCGGCCGGTGCTTAGGATGCTGCCCCAGTATTGGTCACTGCCGGGTTGATCTTCCTGTCCTTGATTGCTGTTACTAACGCCCTGACATCTGCAATAGCTTTTCCTAGCTGCTTCGCAGTAGGCACCGGCTCGTTCTTCACCGACGAGACATCGTGAGCATCTATGACCTCGCAACACGCTCTATGAAGCCTATCAATCTCCCTAAATTCAGATTCTGTGAACCCAACAACATATTTAAGACGATCAATGCTGATTCTGTCTCGGTAACGTTGCAGGACCCCACCGAACACAACATCCTGAATGATACGTTCGACCGTCGCTCGTAGGCGACTGTACTGCCTTCGCATCTGCGAGCGTTGTTCCTCGTTGGGATAGGCTGGCCAATCGTCTTCTAATTCTTTCTGTTCTTCTTCTAACTTCTTCAACCTATCCCTATAGTCCATGTGCTCCCACGGAAGACCTTCAATAACATGGCCCGGATGGTTGTTTTCCCATTCCAAATGGTGCATTTGGCAGTCCAAGTTCTGCCGCTCCATTGCATCAAGCAATTCACACAGAAATACCGTCTCGTGTGTCAGCACAATTACTTGGCGCTGCTTTGCCTCCTCAACAAGCCAACGTGCCACTCGCAGTCGTCGGTGATGATCAAGCGAGGAAACCGGGTCATCAAATACGATCCCGCCACTGTGAGCAGCTAGACGCAATTCAGCTAGGAAGGACCCAATGGCAATCGCTCTCTGTTCTCCCTCGCTCAGAATTTCATCCAGTTTGGTGGTAACGGGAAGTGCTAACACTAACTTGTGTTTCATCTTCCCCTTCTCAACACGCTCGATGAGTTTGGTCTTTATATGCCCGACTCCCAAAACATCAAATTCCTTATCGAGTGCTGTCTTCAGTGCGGCTGTGACTGCTTCACTCGCAAATTCTTTCGCCTTATCTGAAATCGCTTTGGTTTTCAGATCATCTTTACACTTACGCAACGTTGCCTTGACCTTCATTCTACGGATGGAGTCTTGCACGGCTTCGGATCGGAGGGACAGACTCACTCGAGCGCGAAGTTCGGCACATTCAGCTTCAAGGGACTTCCTGAGATCTTGATCACTCGCATTCTCTAGATCCCTTCCTTGATCACGCAGCGCCTTGTAAATCTCTCTCAGCCTTGGCCGCGGGTCCAACCCCAATGGAGAAGGGTTATCCCAATTATGTGTATTGAGAGAGCATCGAAGCCATGTTCTTCGTGCTTCAATGTGGTTCTCATAAGCCTGGGCCCTCTGAAGCACGGTCGGATCTAGTTGCTTGAGTTCTTCGATGAGCGGGTCATCCAATCCGAAGGCAAGAGAGGCTTTGGTAAGTTTCCGGTCAACCAGCGTGCGCTGGTAGCGTTTCTCCGTAGCCACTTTGGCAGTCTCTTGCTTCAGGAAGTCGTCAAAACGTTGCATGCGTTTCGCCGCATCTCCGTCCAGCGGCTGCTGGCACAACAGACACTTCGCCCCAGAGCACACATGTGGAAAGGCTTCACTCGGATAGGCTGAGTCCAGGGAGAAACTACGCGCCGCCTCGAAGAGATTCTTCCACGTCAGATCACCTGTCCCTGGCAATAAGGGTTCACCGGCTCGAAGATTTTCCGCAGCTAAAACTTCGGCCTTAATCGCAGCTTCTGTCTCAGTATCGCACGCTTTGAGCTTCTTGGCTGCCGCTTCATCGACATAGGAAAAGCTTGAGTCAATGCGAGAAATGAGACCATCGATACGCTGCGCTGAGAGCAGTAATCCTTTTGCCTTGGTCTTCGGATCACTTTCCGCCAAGGTCTTTTCTAGCTCGTCTAGTCGGTCCGTTTCTGATTTTGTGAGAGTTGCCAGTTTCTTAACCAGCTCGCTATTTGTAGTGTCACTCAGAGATACGATTACCTTCCCAACCGATGTGTCTCCTATTAGATCAGCGAAAGGAGCAACGTCCGTGTTTGTCGATTCGATTTCGCAGTTCAATCGGCGCAATAGCTCGGGCAGAACCTTTTGGCCGAGATTTTCTACTATGTCGAGACCATAGGGAAGGTAGGCAACATCCTGCTCATCCAGATATTCACGAGCACATCGTCCATCAAACACTGCTATCGTTGAAAGCTCCTCCGGAGCTGGGCTATCGCGTTTCCAGTTAAGCGTTTTCTGGACTGCGCCCACCGAAACGTCGAAAATTGCTTCCGGGACTTTCCCACTGGACTGCGGATCGCTCGCATCGGCATGGACAGTCTCTGAGACGTCACGCGCACGACAAGCTCGCTTTAGCACACGAGAGTACCCAGACTTTCCTGAACCGTTGCCGCCGTAGACTATTGTCATCCCTTTAGGCCCGAAGGTGAGTTTCTCGCCATCTGCAATTTTATTGACGTTCTTCAACTCTCGAAGAGCATTAAGAACCACAACGCCGGCACCGGCAGACTGTATAGGAAGGTGCTCTGCGGCGAGTGGAATTGGCTGACGATTTTGGGTGTCAGGTAATCCTCTTGCGGACTTGAGCATTGCATAGAGGTCCTCAATGTCTTGCGAGCTGCACTCTTGATATTGAAATAATCGACGAAGGGCATCGCGCTGCCAAGGCAGGAGGTTTGCGCTAGACCACACAAGAATATCCGTCAGTAGTGGCATTGCGCACTATCCCTTATTATCAATTCGATCATCTCCGTCGGTTGGATGAGAGGTAGGTGGGTTGAGAGCGGGTAATTCCAACCCTTCGATTTCTTGTATCGTCTTCCCCGCGATTCCCTGCAAGTCGCCATACATCCCAGCTGTCGCTTGCATCACCCGATCAATCTGTTCTTCCCTCTTCGCCCATTGTTTGATGATCGCCTTCTTCTCCTTATCGAGATCCTCTTGCATCGTGGAGAAGGCTTCGACGATCGCCTCGACTCGATGACGGAAGCGTGGTCCGGTCAGGTATTGATAGATCATTTCCGTCTTGGTCTGCTGCCCCTCAGATGCTTGACGGGCGCATCCGACTTCGATGAGCGTATGGCGAAGAGTGACGGCCAGGGGGAGTACGGTCTTGGGGTGAGTGACCCAAACGCCCTCAACCACACCGAAGGTTTCTATCTCTTTGGGAAGTGATTGACTGACGATGACTGCGATCTCTGCTTTAGCCGCCCGCTGATCTTCCCGCAGCTTGGAAAGCCAGCCATCGCTCCAGTTCTTGGTTCGCTTCGATTCCCAAATGATGGTCCCGCAGAGCTGCCCGCTCGGCCCAACAACGCGTTGAAGAGCATCGCCGCCATGTTCGCCTTTTGGAACTGGTTCGATCGTGTCCCGTGGAAACTTTGCGCGCAGCAAGGCTTCGAGTTCTAACTCCTGCACTTCCCCCTGAAGCTGCTGCGATCCCTGTTCAGCCCTCCGCTTCAATTCCTCGATCTGCTTCTGCATCGACACGATGGTCTGCTCCGCCTCCAGAACCTTGAGCTTCATACCTTCTTCGGCATCTTTCCTGGCCCGCTCACGGGTCACTGCCAACCCCTCCTGGACGCGCTTCTCAACCGTCAGATCCAGCTCGCGCTTGGCATCGTCCAGTTCCCGCTGCTTCCTGAGCAGATCGGCTTGTACCTTCTGCGCCTCAGTCAACTTGACGTTCTGCTGGTTGATGACTTCTTGCAAATCAGCAAGGGCTTGCGTCTTCTGGTCAATATCCGTTTGGAGAACCAACTTCGCTTTCTTCGCTTCCTCAACTGCGATCTTGCCACGCTCGAGCGTGAGCTTTTCTGCTACCTGGTCATCAATTGTCTGCTGCGCCTTGGCAAGCGCTTCTTCTCTCTCGCGCAACGCGACATCGCGTTTCGCTATATCGGTATCTTTCTGAACGAGGCGCTTCTCGTAGTCACGGCGTGTGGATTCGATCAGCGGGGCAGCAAGCGACTCAGTCAGCTTGATCTCCGTCTTACAGCTTGGACAAATGATGGTCGGCTCACTCATTCAGATTTCGCCCTTGTCGTACCTACCAACGGACCAACAATAACAGCAACAACGTGAAATCTTTCACGAAGTACTTGTCACGGAAAGGAATGCGCATGCCCGACGCTTCTCCCAAGGCCGGCTGAGCGGCTTAAACCTCGCGAAACTGCTTACCGCTTTTTCTCGGAGAAAGCAATCATTCCGAAGACAGGTCGTCCAGATCAGGTAAGACGTTCGGTGTCAGGAGATCAGAGAACCATCATGATCAGGGATGGGAGGGGGCTTTTGCTGGGCAGAGTATCAGAACAATCCGCGTCCCTATTGACTAGACTCGACATTCGCCGGCAAAGCTGGACTCCGGCGTCTCTGACATCTGAGGTCCGGAGACGGGAAACAGCGGGTGTCTGGTAGGACAGTTTTCGGAGAGGACCAGCTGCTTCCCGAGTTTAGTTTTATGGCTGATGACCAGCGGTCCTCGCAGATTGGCGGTAATCCGACCGGGATCATCCGATGGAATGGTCAAGATCGCAACCAGCGCCAAATCTTCCTTCTCCCCAGCTCTGATTTCCGCCAAGGCATCGGCTGGAACGTCGACATGATAGCCTGGCTGAAACATGGTTGGATCCAGGATCACAAACGCCAGCGCCGGCTCTTCAACGGATTGAAGCCACTTGAAGGGAGCCTCAGTGTCATGATCCAGAATGACATACCGCTGCTGCTCAGGGAAACCGAGCAGTCCCGACGGAAACGTCACGATACTTTCGTCGCGGACGTCGAATGATCCAAAACGAGTCGATGTGCACTTCACGATGGTGTCCTCACGAGGCGATCCGGGGTTTCGAAGGGATCAAGCGACGCAATGCGTCTATGGGGACCACGTGAGTCTTCGCAGCCAACCGGTTCTCCTCTTGAATCCTCACATAGACTTCTTCCCGATGGACCGCGACCGCCGGCGGCGCTTCGATTCCGAGCCGGACTTGACCGCTTTTCAACCCAAGCACAACCACGCGGATGTTCGGACCGATCGTGACACTTTCTCCACGTCGACGGGTCAGTACCAGCATGTCAGCCTTTCTTGGTCAACGGGATCGTACAGAATTATCGGCTAGCACTCGAGCAAACTTGAAAGGCAGGTTCAACGCAGATGTTTCAGGAGAGAGTTATCGAACAGCCGACCGAGCGTTTCGCCTGCTGCTTGAATGGCATACTCTTGCAGAGCGAGATCCGAGATGGTCCGCGCCAAATCGATATCTTCGAATGCCGACAGCTGGTTAGTAGTTAGGTCTTTTGACACCGCCAATGCTGAGGAGGTCGAATCCAAGCGGTTTGCCAAAGCACCTATGGTACCCTGCGCCGCAGTAACCTGGCCGAGCGCGCGGTCAAGATCACCCAAGCTCTCAACGATTCCGGCTTGGTAGTTTCCTCGTAAGGCCGCGAGGAGACGTTGCACTGTATCGAAGAGATTAACGGCGGAGCCGCTGAACGCTGTATCGCCCGGCACGTTGGTGGGAACGACATCCCCGTCCGCCACTTCAATCAGATGGCTGCCGGAATCGCCTGCATACCTCGTGTGCGCTACGACATGAAAGAGATCTCCCGCAGCCGGCGCTGAAGCGCCGTTGGTGATGCGCAGTTGAATTCCGTCAAAGACGATCGGGCCGCCTGACGTATATGGCTGATTGGCGAGTACCGTTTTCGGAGCCACTGCGACAGCGAATCGATCTCCGGTGGCGGGCCCTCCCTGTTGCCCATTTGACAGTGTCACACGGAGGCCATCGAATTCGATGGCACCGCCAGACATGTAGGAGTTCCCGGTCGAAATGGTCGTACCCGTGGTCGTGTTCAGGACGGAATACTGGGATGCGGATGTAAACTGTATTTCATACGTGTCGAGAGTCGCTCGCTGAGGATCAACGATGCCGGCATCGGTTCTGCCCACGCGACCCGCATTGGCGGAATTGGCGGTGACCGTAACCGGCGCTGAAATATTCACGATATCGAACGATCCGGGCCCCGTGAATCTTATGACGTAATCGTCAAAAGTGGTCGCGCTCGTGCTCACGATTTCCCCTTGCGAGACCAATGCCCCTCCACTGTTCGCGGCTGCCGCGTCCGTCGTCACTGTCGTCACAAACGTCGCGGTACCGACACCGGCACTCCCGCCGTTGAACCCGAGCAGGGTACGAGCCGAACCGTCCACCACTTCTACTTTCGAAGTCGGCCCTTCAGAATTGGAAGAGATGGCAAGGCGCCCCTCTGCATAGGCAACAGAAACGCTTTTCCCAGCTGCGATCAAGATTGCATCAGCATTGATGCGACTTTGCACTCGCGCGGCTAGTTCAGAGCCGCCAAGAGTCTCGGTACCACCGGTCAGGTCTATCGTGCCCGACGTCACCCCGTCGATCTTGACCGTCAAGGTATCTGCGACAGCGTTCGTCACTGTAACAGGAGTACCCAGCGCCAATCCCGCAGCGAACCCATGACGGCTCGTCCCTCCGAACACCGGTTGGTTCTCATCAAACTCGGTGTTTCCTAGTTGGAGTAAATGTTGGAGCAATTCTTTGATTTCACGTCCGCCGATGGCTCGCTCCGCCGCGCCATTGGTATCGGACGCATACTGAACCGCCAGCTGTCTGATACGAGAGAGCGTCGCGGTCGTACCTTGGAGAGACGTATCAGCCAGTTCGACTCGTGTGGTGGCGGTTGCAACATTGCGAAGATGCTGTTCAAGCTTCGCCAAAGTCGTTTTTTCTCCGACGATCCGATGGAAGCGGCCGGGATCGTCGGAAGGTTGTAAGACCTGTTTACCGGTCGCAAGATGTTCCTGTAGCCGCAACGCTCTGGATCGAGCTTGTTGATAGCTGTTGACCAGAAATCCGAAAACTTGTTGCTCGGTCACACGCATGGCGGCGTTCCTCCTTACCGCTTGAGCGAGATCAAGGTCGACATCATTTCATCGGCAGCGACGATCATGCGCGACGCGGCTTCAAACGCCCGTTGATACTTGAGAAGATTGACCAGTTCCTCATCAAGCGAGACTCCCGACACTTGCGCGCGGAAGTTCTGTAATTGCTCATGACGAATTTCCTCGGCATCAAGGCGCTGACTCGCCACCTGCGAGGCCACTCCAAGGTCGGTTGCGGTTTTACGATAGCCGTCGAAGAGCGTGGTATTGTTGAGGCCGGTGAGAGTTTTGGACTGGAGCGCAACCAGCGCCAATCCGTTCTGATTGTTCCCAGGAATACCCGCGCGCGTCGATGATAATGCGAGCTTGGATGGGTCCGATAGCGCAACGGTCGCGTCACGGGCGGCATTCTCCCGCGAGTTCACGCCCAGGACGTCGTTGGCGGCAGGTGCTCCGCTCACGGTCACCGCAATCCCATCGATGTGGAACGTTTGAGGACCACTATAGGTTCCAGACGCGGACGTGCTGGTCCCGGTCGACAGACCCAGGCTCGCTCTCGCCGTTCCACCGATCACGTCTACGGAACTTGTACCCCCGACTGAATTCGACTGCAGCACCAATCGATTCGTCGTGCTGTCGAACATCACCGTCACCCGTCGGCCGGCAGCCGCAAGCGTCGAATCAGCGTTGATTGTGCTCTCGAGTTCCGCCGCCAGCGATGCGCCGGAGGCATACGGCCGTCCCGGTGATGCAGCACCGTTCAGTGTAATGCTTCCCGAGGTCGTTCCGTCTACCGTCACCACCAAGGTATCATTCGTTCCTGCGACGATGTTCAAGGGGACATCCACCGTCGGAGGAACGATTATAGTTCCTGTGTAATTGCCCTTGATACCAGTCCCAGTGGTTGCATCGACGATCGCGTAACTGGTGGCCCCACTGAACCTGATCTCATAGTCATGAAAGCTCAACAGACTGGGCGCAGTCACGGCTCCATTGCCGATTGAACCGGTTCCAACATTCGTGGAGGGCGCTTTGGTTGTGACTGATAATCCGGAGAAGAAGTCCTGCCCGGTGGAACCGTCGAGGCCATATCCCACGCGGTGAATCTGGTTGACCTCATTCAAGAGTGATCCGGCCAACGCATCGATTCCCTGCTGAACCGAAGGAATCGTCCCGTCTCGCACGTCTAAAAGTCCGCGAAGCCTCCCGCCGACGATCGAGTCATTCATGATGCTCGGCCGAGTTCCTCCGACGTCGTATCCGATATCCAAAAGACCCTGGTTGTCTGAGGATTCCACCCCGACCAGATTCCGCGTCGTTTCTTGATCGACCAAAACCAGCCCGCGGGCCGTGAAGATCGAAACCGTGCCGTCAGACCGATCAAGAGTCGACACGTCGATCCTCGTGGCTAATTCATTGATGGCCACGTCACGCTGATCTCGAAGATCATTCGCGTTCTGACCGCTGACCTCGGCGGATTTAATCTGGGTATTAAACTCGGCGATCTTTCTCGTCAGGCCATTGATCTCACGAATGTTGACGTCGATTTGCGCGTCGATGGCACGACGAGTATCGGTTATATTTGCATTGATTTGATGGAAGGTGCCGGCCAGTGTCGAGGCCTTCGCCAAAACCACCGAGCGCGGAGTAATTTGAGAAGGCGTCGTGGTGGCGTCTTGCAGAGCCTTAAAAAACTCATTCAGCTGCCCCGCTAACCCCTGCCCGCGCGTATCCCCGAAAAGACTCTCCAATCTCCGTAGTTCATCTCTCGTAACGGTGAATTGGCCCAAACCTTCCTGAGAGTTCGTCAGCTCACGGTTCAGAAATACGTCCACGGCCCGACGGATTTGCTCAATCTTTACACCGGTACCGACTTGCCCGGGGCTGCCGTCAACAGGCCGTTCTTCGGTGAGAATGACCTCTTGTCGCGAAAAGCCAGGAGTGTTGACGTTGCTGATGTTATGGCCGGTAACCGTCAACGCCTGTTGAGCGGTGAAGAGCGCTGACTTCGCAACATCGAGTAAGCCGTTCAGTCCCATCAATCGTCACCCCTGCCGCTTAATCAACGCAGCCGGCATGTCGCCCTTGCTTCGAGATCCAGACACTGTATAGAGATCATCCTCTGGAGGTGGTTGGCGGTGAACCTCCATTGCCCGAATGAGAAACGATTGAACATTCTTGATCAGTAGCTGATTGGCGGCGATGTCGTGCTTCACCGCCCGGACCTTATCCGCAAGCCGCTCATACTGTTCCAGAATTAACCCTACTTGTGGACTTCCGGTCAAAGGTAGAATTTCTGTCAGCGTTCGCCCGGCTTCCGGCACGTGATAGGCGACTGCCAGGCGATCCAGGACGACATCCAGATCTTCCTTCAGACTGTGAAGGCACTCGAGAATCGCAATCCTGGATTGATTGATCGAGACGAACTTCTGAAGCCCCATGCATGTGATGGCTTCTCGCTCTTGAACGATGCTTTGCGCGAGGAGATCGCACTGAACGGATTCGCGGGTGAGGATCTGGCTCAACTCATCGAAAGCGCTTGACGCATTCACGATAGACTACCTGCCCATCCATGGGCCCATTTCGGAGACCCGTTCGTCGCTTTCCTGCCTACACCGGATCGAAGATGCTCAGAGTAGGGTGTCGGTCAGAACCTGCTTAATGAGGGCATCTCCAACCGCACGGCCACTGACATCATACGTGCCGCTGTCAAGAGCGCGCCTGATGCGCTCCACATGTTCAGTCCGCCCAGGATCAGGCTGATTAGCCAGCTCCCGAATCCGTTGAAATTCCTTCGCTTGGGCGGAAATTTGAACCTCATCCTTACCCACCTGGGTACGGGCAGCCGCTTGTCGACCGCCTGAGCCTTCGGTTTCCTGAACCCCAAGCAACAGCTTTGCGAGATGATCTGCCTTCCCATGACCTGAAATCTGCATGTTGCCGCTCCTTCCCCGGCTCTTTTCTCCCAGCGACCACTTCGAGAGAATTATGGACTTTACCCCGTTCGAGCTTCTTATCGGTTTCTACTCAGAAGAACTTGAGCGTTCCAGGGGAGGCGATGAAAAATGTTGTTGCGCATAATCCTGGACCATCTTGGCAATGCCGATTCCCCCAGATTCCGCCGCCCGCTTCCCGATTTCCTCATCATAAAATGAGTAGAAATACGTCCCTTGCTTATTGGCGAGGGCACCTTCAGGAACCGTTTCTCTCATCACCTTCAGCAAATACGAGACAAAATAAGCCTCGAACTGCCGCCCAGCTTGGGCCATTTGCTGACGTGCCTCAGCAACGTCCTGCGATTTTGAGATATTCACCTGAGGAGCAAGATGACTGGCGCGTCCGGTCAATCCAGGATCCACGTATGTTGATGCCGATAGCCCTGAATGGACTCCGTATTTTTCTATATTTGACATATATATCAATACTCTATCTAAATTATTTCAAGGTTAGCCTGAAGGGCTCCTGCCGATCTGAGAGCCGAGAGTATCGCGACAAGGTCACGTGGCGTCACTCCCACTGCATTGAGAGCCCGCACGACCTCCCCCAAAGTCACTGTTTCATCTACCACCATGAGCCGTGATTCCTGTTCTTTTATCTCCGTCTGCACATCCGGTGTGACGGTCGTCTGTCCCGCGGACGAGCCGATGAGCGGCGCCGGCGGCTGCGATACGTTCAACGTGTTTTTTACGGAGATCGTGAGATTACCGTGAGAGACAGCGCACGTTGAAATCCGGACATGCTCACCCAGAACGACCGTTCCAGTCCGTTCGTTCACCACGACTTTGGCTATAGAATCGACGGTCACATCGAGTCCCTCGATCGAGGCGATATATTCGACGACGCGGCCCTGGTAAATTTGAGGAATCGTGGCCTTCACAGATCCGGCATTCACGGCTGATGCGCTGCCTTTCCCGAAGGCGCTTTCGATGGCTTCGGCAGTCCTGATGGCAGTCGTGAAATCAGGTTGCCGTAGAAGTACGGAGACCGTTTCCCACGAGTCGATGTGGACCGGCAGCTCTTTCTCGATGATGGCTCCCCCGGGAACCATGCCGGCCGCTTGATGATTCTTGGCCACCGTGGCGCCTCCTGGGCCGCCCGTCCCGCCGAGAAACCCACCAATTGACACCGGTCCCTGCGCCACAGCAAACACTTGTTGGTTTGCAGCCTTTAAGGGCGTCAGCAGAAGCGTGCCGCCTTGCAAGCTCTTGGCATTTGCCATCGATGACACGACTGCATCCAGCGTCATCCCCGGTTTCGAGAATGGAGGAAGCTTGGCTGTGACCATTACCGAGGCGATATTTCTGGTCAGTAGCTGGATGGGATCGATCACCAGATTCACGCCCATTTTGTTCAACATGGACATCATCGCCTGTATCGTAAACTGGCCACCGATCACCCGGTCGCCGGTACTGTCAAGACCGACCACCAACCCGTAGCCGAGCAGCTGGTTTTCGCGCACCCCTTCAATCGCGCCGATATCCTTGATCCTCACCGCATCGGCGCTCAGGGGAGCCACAAGGCAACCAGTCAGGACCAGCCCGCTGACTATTGGGACAAGTCGTGTGAACATGCGCGGGGCACCTATCCTCTCCACGAACGTTTTGACACGGAGACCTGTGACCTACGACCGAGTATGATGCGCGCCAGCCATCCCTGCTCAGAGACCATGTCTTTCACGGAGTCATGATCGATATCATCAAGCGCATGGAATCGCATCCTGCTGCCGAACGAGGGAGGATCAAAATCAGCCCGTCGTACCACCCCACTCTGCACCATCATGCGCAGGGTGTTGAGATTCAATGGGCGTCGCTGGGCAATGCTCCTCCTCGTTGTCGCGCGTCTCTGTGGAGCCTTCATCGCACAATCCCTCTTCAGAACGGATAGACCCAATCGAGAATGCGAACGAACCACCCGGGTCGCTGCACGTCATCCAGAACACCGAGACCGGAATATTCGATTCTGGCGTCCGCGATGGCGGAGGACAGCACCGTATTCTTGGTATCGACATCGACTCGACGCACGATGCCGCCGATGCTCATCAACTGCTTTTCACTGTTCACCGTCACTTCGCGACGGCCTTCGATACGGAGGTCCCCGTTCGGGAGCACTTCGGTCACGATGGTGGAGATGGTCCCGGTCAGGGTTCCTTCACGACTCGTCGCGCCTTTTCCGCCGAATTTGCTGCTGGCGCTCGCGTCAATCCCCATCCCCCGTCTCGTTTCATCGCTGAATCGTATGCCCGGTAGTCCGATATAGCCCATCGCGCTGCCGACGAGACTATTTTTAATCGTTGAGTCGCGTTGGGCTTCTGTATCCGCCGACTTCGATCCTTTGTGCTTTTCGACGATCTTGACGGTAAGGATGTCGCCGATACGCATCGCGCGGAGGTCCTCATAGAGATAGGCCCGTCCGTTCTCTTCTTGCCACAGCGAACCCACCGTTTTCGGCGGCGGCAATGGAGCGACGACGACCTTGCTTGAGACATTCGGCGGACTCGAACATGCCTGAAGGAGAAGCATGACCATGAGACCGAGACTCGCGGATCGCCGAGACTGGCTTAGGTCGTGGGACAGAGCCATAGTCGTCACGATTCTGCTAGTACTCCACCTGAACGAGATTGGGAGCCATAACTTTGGCTCTCAACTCTCTGCCGGAATCCAGATTGGCAACCATGATCATCTGCCCGACTTGTCCGCTCGCTTTCGTGATTCCATACGCTCGGATCGACAGACCTCCGCGTCGCGCTTCAATGAGGACTCGATCGCCCTTTTTGACCACCAACGGAAGCTTCACGAATGCGGGACGCAGCGCAGTATCGGGCGGAAGAGGCCGTGAGGCGCTTTTTCCTATGACCTCACGTTCATCAGTAATGAATGGATGGTTCACCTGATGAACCCTTATTTCGACCATCTTGAGATCTTCCGTATCGATAAGCTCGTCGGGCTTCAGGAAACGGGTTGCCACGACGGCATCGATCATCGCCGCAATATCGGCCACAACCTGGATCGTCTTCCGCGGCTTCCCATTCGTCACCGCCTCCACATGAAACACGCGCCGTCCTAAACCGTCTTCAGTAGGGTTGGGGATAATATGTAGTTCAACCGCCCCGCCGGGGATCATGACCGAATCAGTTGGTTCCAGGACCGCCACATGCACGATCTTGACCTTGCGTCCCCACTCGCTCTCCAAATGTTTCTGAATGGCCTTCCTCATCAGATCGGGGGTGACCTCGCTGACAGCCGTTCGATCCACCACAGTATCGGACGCACGATGAACCGGACTTCGGGACACGGGCGAGCTCGCGCGAGGCTCGCCCGCAGGCTTTGCAATTGCCGCCGTCACGTCGAACCCGCCGGATGAAAGGAGCATGATCAGGATCAATACAAGTCCGGACATCAGATACCTTTATCGTCTGAGATTGTTCGCAATGGCCATCATCTCGTCGGAAGCCTGAATCGTCTTGGAGTTAATCTCGTAACTGCGCTGGGCGATGATCATGTTGACCATCTCTTCAGCGAGATTGACGTTGGAACTTTCCAAGAATCCCTGCTGGATCGTGCCGAATCCGGTGGTGAATCCGCCTGTCCCCTGCGTCGGAGGCCCCGATGCAAAACTGTCAATAAAGAGGTTGCTCCCCATAGCGACCAAGCCGGAAGGATTGTCGAACCGTGTGAGCTGAATCTGTCCGACTTGCGAGGCTTGCGTCACGCCCGGAAGCAAGACCGATACAGTGCCGTCCTGACCGATATCCACCTTGAGCGCGCCCGAAGGAATCGTAATGACAGGATTTAAAAGATCGCCGTCACCGGTCACAAGGTTACCCACGTTGTCGCGCTTGAAGGAACCATTTCTGGTGTACATGATCGTTCCGTCTGGGCGAGACACTTGGAAAAATCCGTTGCCATCGATGGCCAGGTCCGTCTCGTTGTTCGTTTGGCGCATGTTTCCCTGAAGCCATTCTTTCGCCACCGTTGTTGGACGCACTCCGGCTCCAACCTGGATGCCGACCGGAAACACTCCGACGTTGGAGGCGTTCGTGCCTGGGAGTCGTTGAATCTGATACAGCAGATCCGCGAACTCAGCGCGGCTGCGCTTGAAAGAGCTGGTGTTGACGTTCGCGAGGTTGTGCGCGATGGTATCGACATTGATCTGCTGCGCCGTCATTCCGGTCGCCGCTGTCCACATGGCTCTGATCATCTGAAGCCCTCCTCGTATCTTGTCGTTCGTGAAGCGTATCTCGTCCCGACTTTGGACGCTTCACGCTTCACGAGATACGTTTCACGCATTACATCACCCGACCCACGTCTTGAATCGCGATCTCGGCCATACGATCGAGCGTCTGAATCAGCTTTTGCGTCGATTCATAGTTGCGCATGCCCTGAATCATCTTCACCATCTCGCCGATCGAATTGACGTTGGACTCTTCGATGTGTCCCACTTGGATCTGCGGATTCTTGGCGACCGTGCCTTTGTCGGAGGAGAAGAACCCCTCTGAAGATTTCTGCGGCATCTCCCCTTCCGGGAATTCCATGATTTTGATCCTCGCGACGATCTTGTCGTCCACCTTGATATCGCCTTGTGTCGTGATCTCCACTTTTCCGGGGGGAACCTTAATCTCGCCCTTGGTGCCCATCACGGGATAGCCAAGCCCGTTCACCAACCGGCGTTGGCGATCGAGCGACAGCATGCCGTTACGGCTGTAGCGAGCGCCTTGCGGCGTACTCACCTCGAAAAATCCGGATCCTTGAATAGCGATGTCCAGCGGGTTGCCGGTCAGTCGGATCCGACCCGGCTCAAATGTCGTCTTGATCCGGTGCGGCGCCACAAATACACGTTCGCTTGGGCCAAAGGGTCTGGCCATGATCTGTTGGGCCAATCCCGCAGTCTGACCACTCGTCGGAATCGTCGCATGGTACTGCGGAAATATGGCTTTGAAGGCCTGCTCGTCCTGCTTGAAACCCGCGGTATTCACGTTGGCCATGTTATTGGCAAACACTTGCATCCGCCGTTCATGGGCCAGTGCTCCGGATAAGATGGGATAAATACCTCGATTCATACTGCCGACTCCTTTGGCTTTCGAGGGAGGGACAGCAACCCTTGTGCCAGGTTCGCAAACGTGACACAGATGGAACAAGCACTCATGCGCGGTTCAAAATGAATCGATTTTCTCGGCAGATGGAAGGAATTGGATACCGCTATAAGAGAAAGGAGGGACGTCGTGGTTTCCTGGCAGGATAGCTCTAGGCCATTCCTACCAGATTCAGTGAAAAATATTCCTAGTGGGATGATGGCGCGCCTGCGTCGGTACAGTGACGGGACAGCCTTCGCATTTGATCCCCGCCGGCACGCCGTTCTGTGCTTGTCGCCGGGGATAAATCAGGCGGGAAGCGAAAAACGTTTCTACGAAGAACCCATCCGGAAGGCAGACAAGCGGTTTGATGCTCATCTCGGACGATTGAAACAGGGAAGGAAACAACTGTGACAACCCATATGCACGACATCATGAAGAGCTTGAGTCCCGCCAGGCGAAAGAAGATTGAAGCGCGCGCCACCGAGCTGATTGCCGAAGAAATGTCTCTGCGGAATCTTCGACAGGCCTTACCCCTCACGCAGCAGCGTATGTCCAAAACTCTCGGCATTGGCCAGGATGGTGTGTCGCGTCTCGAACAACGCAGCGATTTGCTGTTGTCCACTCTGCGGAGCTACATTGAAGCCATGGGTGGTCAGCTCTTACTGATCGCCGAATTTCCCGACTGCGAGCCTGTCGCGCCCTCAGAGCTATCCACCATGGAAACGGCTTCTCGTACCCGACGCCCCAGCCGCCTGAGGCGCATGCGAACTCACGCCGCTCAATCATAACGGTCGCCTGTCTTTTCTCTGTCTGGTACTGATCGGTTCTTGTTGTCCATGGTCATATTGCTTCTTCACAAACTAATGCGTGATGACGAGGTTGTTGAGAGCCTGCTAGGTGACGTGCGGATTCGCCTGGCCACCGATAGTCCGCTATTCTAACTCCTTACCCAGTCTGACGTGCTGCTGCTTGAGCAAATAATCTTTCAGCCAACGGTCTGTCTGCTCTTGCTATGGCCCGATGCCAATCTGAACTGACCATATCCAATTCGTTCTTCCTCTTTATCGAAAGCTGCGACGCTAGATCCTTGCATGGCGAGTTCATGAAGTAACTCTTTCTTTCGCGTCTCAAAATTGGCCCGGTTGGTTCCGTCTTGCGGACAAGCAATTGCATCGACGTAACACATCATCTTTTGTCCCAGTGGTTGTGCCAGTACCGACTTAGCTGTTAGTGCAGCAAGCCTGCACTCATGGATCCCATGGTAGAGATATCCTTGCGCGGCCGCCAATCCAATATGCATGAGGTTCTTGGCGTGCTTGTTAGCATGAATAAGATATGCAAACAGTGCAACCACAACCAGGAGAACGATGATCGCAATCGCCATCTCAGAACCTCCGTTGGTTTATGAATGAAGTCATGATCCATAGAATCTGCACGCAACTTTATAAAGACTTATGGTTTGGATGTTGTAAATTTTTCGGCCTGGCTGCTTTCCATCTGATACAACCAGCCGCCCATTGTTCTCACGCGCTCATAGAAGTCTTGGTCGATCATCGCTGCGTCGAGAAGATTCTCACTAGTCCCTTTCTTGTTGGCTGACCACTCGATTCTCATGACAACAAAGCCAGGGATAAACCACCACCACGCACTCGTGAAGCTTAGATAGATGCTGTAGATGAAGACTCCGACTGCAATCCAACTCCAAAAATGGAAGGCAGTGGAGGCTGTTGTCTGCCGTGGGCCAGTCCCTCTGAGACTGGATATCTGAGTGGCAAGGTCGTTATTAATGCCAAGATTCAACTGTCCTGCATTTCTTAACTCCAACATTTGGGAATGCGTCAGGCTGACATCTCTGCATGTGAATGTCCTTTTATCCATCTATACCCCTTTATTCTTTTCCCACGTGGCTGGGAACCACTATGATTCGAAGCGCTGTGGAATTCCGTTCCGGCGGAAAATGGACTACGATGTACCCGATCCTGTCTTGATGCGGTTGGCATGACTATTGGCTTTGCTCGCACCTAGCACCATGTCTCGCACCTACATAGTGACGCATTCGGCCTATATCGGTTTGGCTCGACGGTGAGGAGAGGGGCGTAGCAGGATCCGACACAAGACCCACGGAGACATTGGCTGTTTGACTATTCGAGAGGGCTCGCGATGCGGCATCAAGTAGTGACGCGGCATCAGTCCCATTTTTCGGCCCCACGATTCCCCCAATTCGACAGGACATCAGCAACTCCTGGCCTTCGATCAATAGGGGGGAGTGCTATGGCAGTCGGCTGATTCGATCAATTCGGTTTTTGCAAGTGTGCCTTCAGTCGGATGATGGCCTTGGTATGGATTTGACAGACCCGCGACTCAGTGACTTTCAGCAGCTCTCCGATTTCCTTCATCGTAAGCTCTTCGTAGTAGTACAACGTCAGGACGAGCCGTTCTTTTTCCGGCAACGATTGAATGGCCCCGGCGAGCGATGCGCGTTCACGCTCGTTGACCAATGACGAAAGAGGATCGGGTGTGTGCGTATCGGCCAACATCTTGACCACTTTGTGCCCGTCCGGTTCCTGAAGACACAAATCGTCTACACTGATCATCACCGCGCCTCTGGCCCGTGTCATGAAATCATCCAGCTCTTCCCGGGACATCTTCAGTTCCGTCGCCACCTCTTCATCCTGTGGCGGTCGACCCAGTCGGCTCATGAGCATCGTGTGAGTCTTTTGGAGCAGGCCGATTCGTTCATGAACCGATCGTGGGATCCAATCCATCGAACGAATCTCATCGAGCATGGCTCCACGAATTCTAAACTCCGCATAGGTCTTGAACTTGGCTTCTCGGGTGGGATCATACTTGTCCATGGCATCCATGAGTCCGATCGTGCCGACCGAAATCAGATCCTCAGCGTCCAAGTACGCCGGAAGACGAAAGGCCAGCCGATGGGCCATCGCGCGAATGACATGGGCAAACTCCTTGATCAGTTGTTCGCGTCTGGCTCCCTGGGCCGAAAAGGATTTCCGCTCGTGTGGTAAGGCTGGCTTGCTCATGATCTTCCCCTGTACGATCGTGGTTCAGTTGCCGGCCGGCGTCGCCGCTCGTTGCCAGACGAGCTGTACGGAACTTTTGGGGAGACCGGGCCTCGGCCACTGGATCACGTGATGCGCTAACCGCGCGAAGGCTTGGGCTGCCGGCGCATTCGGGAACAACTCACAGAGCGCCTTCTGCTGCATGACTGCCAAATGCACATAGTCGTCATAGGGAATCGCCCCGACCAATTCGACGGCCACATGAAGGAAATGATCCACCGCCACATCCAACTTACCGAACACTTCGGCAGCTTCACGGGGGCTCTTGGCCTGATTCACCAGCACTTTGAAGCGGCGTTCCCGATACTGGCGAGCCAAGACTTTGATCAGGGCATAGGCATCCGTGAGCGAGGTCGGCTCCGGCGAGACGATGATCATCGTCTCATCTGCCGCCGAGGCAAAGAAGGTGACGTTCAGCGAGATGCCGGCGCCGGTATCGATCAAGAGCACGTCCATCTCTGAGGTGAGCTGTGCCAGCTGCTCCTGGATCATCAACTGTTGCGCTTCGGTCAGTGCCGTCAGACGCGGGACCCCGGAACTGGCCGGGAGCACATGAATGCCCGCCGGACCTTTGAGCACGATCTCGTCGAGCGTATGGGTGCCCGTCAAGACGTCTTCGATCGTGTGCCGTGGAACCAGCCCCAGTAGGATATCGAGATTGCCTAAGCCGAGGTCGGCATCCAGAATCAGCACCCGCTTTCCAAGCCTCGTGAGCGCCACGGCAAGATTCGCGACGACATTGGACTTCCCCACGCCTCCCTTGCCGCTGGAGACCGCTATGACCTGAGTGGACCGGCCACCTCCACGACTCAGATCCTCCGACAGTAGGACGGATCGTCTTGTTCTAAACGGCATATCACGACCTCCAGCCCGATTATCCATGGTGAGTTCCAGCTCCCATTAATGCAGGAGTTGCTTCTGATGATTGAATCGACCGATTGACAGGCGCCTGAGAATGGACGGGGCGTTCCGCAGTCAGAAAAGCCGCCAAACGTTCCGGTGAGGCGACCTCGATATCTCCGGGGACTCGCCGTCCGATAGTCCAATAGGAAAGAGGCAGACCGGTCTGATACGCCACTTCAAAGATGGTGCCGAACGATTCCGTCTCGTCGAGCTTGGTGAACAGAAGGCGCAGCTGCGGCAGGTCACTGAGGCGTTTCGTGATCCCACAGAGCTCCTGCTCCCTGGTGGAAGCCGGAAAGACCAGATGGGTCGTGACCGCCTCCTTTGGGAGAAGCCGTCGCAGTTCTTTGGCCAAGGCCAGGTCGCCCGGTCCGATCCCGGGCATGTCGATCAGCACAAGATCTACCTGCGTATGGCGACGGAGCCCTTCATGAACCTGGCGAGCCGACACCGCACAGGCGAACGGGACCCCCACAACCTTGGCATACCGACGCAATTGTTCGACCGCGGTTTCCCGACACGTATTAAAAGTAATGAGCGCGACTGATCTCTGATGTTCGAGACGATAATGTGAAGCCAACTTGGCCACAGCCGCAGTCTTCCCGGCTCCACTGGGCCCGATCAAAAGACCGATAGAGGGATATCCCTCCCCTCTCAGGAGCGGCCCGCTCGTCCGCACGCGCTTCGCGATTTCACGCTGTAGCGCGCGCCGCATCGAGTCGTCGTCGCATGGACCGGCGACTTGTTCGGTCTTGCATGCCTCGCTCACGAGTATGTCCATGGTGGAAGCCTTCATTCCCTGCGCGATGAGCGAGCGGCGCAGCCACACCGGTATAGGCGACGGCTGACTTGCGATCGACCGGTTGTCTTCTCGCGACAGATCCTCCAATACGCGGCCCAATTCATTCATCAGGCGGTGCAGAGGCCGAGGACGATCCGGCTTCACAGCCACTATAGATCGCGAGGCAGGCCGCTGACCGACGGTCGGTGTCGTCGTCTCATTCTTTAGTTTCAGCATCCCTTGCAGCGTCTGTTGAAAGGTCAGCGCGGACAACGCGGAATCCGATCCTGCCTCAGACGGTCTCCCAGGCGGAGCCAATCGTTGCGCTTTTTCTCCACCCTGAGGGAACCGTTGTACGTCTTGGTCGGATGCGGCCATCACTTCCAAGACCGGTCGATTGTATGCGTGTACGATTCGTCCTCCCTCACGCACTTCTTTCGCCGACAAGATGATGGCGTCCGGCCCCAGTTCTTCCTTGATGGCGCGCATGGCATCCTGCATGGTGAGCGCGTGAAATGTCTTGACCTTCATGGATGATCCTAGGATGACTGAGCCAATTCGAAGTCGATCCGCACCGTATCCAACGACTGCAGACGGACGAAGGAATCCACTTCATTGAGTCCCATGACAGGGACGCTGTGCAACAGACGATCGCTGTGTCGACGGAGATGGCGGCGAACCACCTGCGAACAGAGTACGATCGGCTGCTGTCCTCGCGCTGCAACCCGTTCGGCGGCTTGCTTGAGACCGGTCAACAGCTTGTGCGAAAGCGTGGGGTCAAGGTTCAACGTGGCCCCAGGCGGCAATGCCGCCGCTTGTTCCGCCAACGACCGATCCAGTCGAGGATCCAAGGTGATAACCTGTAAACTGCCGTCGGGCGCTTGATACTGCTTGGTGATGGTCCGGGCCAACGCCTGCCTGGCGTACTCCGTGAGGACTTCCGCATCCTTGGTGGTTGTGGCCTGATCGGAAACGGCCTCAAGGATCGACCGTAGGTCTCGAATGGGAATGCCCTCCTTGAGCAAGTTCCCAAGCACCCTGACGACCGTTCCGAGCGGCAACAGCGTAGGAATGAGTTCTTCCACCAGCTTCGGATGCGATTTTCCGACTTCGTCCAACAGTGTTTGCACTTCCTGCCGTCCCAACAATTCATGGCCATGGCGCTTGATCAACTCAGAAAGATGCGTGGCGATCGCCGAACTTGCATCGACCACCGTATACCCAGCCATTTGAGCCTGTTCCCTGGCATCTTCTGGGACCCAGAGCGCCGGCAACCCGAAGGCGGGCTCCTTGGTCGCGATGCCCTGCACTAAACCCCGTTGGCCGGTTCCCGGATCGATCGCCAACAGATGCCCGGGCAAGGCATCAGCCCTGGCCACTTCCACTCCCTTCAACATGATGGCGTAGTCGTTCGGGCGCAGCTGGAGATTGTCCCGTATATGGATGGGAGGCACGACAAAGCCCATCGATTCAGCAAATTGCCGCCGGAGCGCTTTAATCCGATCGAGCAATGCGGTGCCTTGGGTGCCTTCGACGAGTCCGATTAACCCGTACCCCACCTGCACTTCCATGAGATCGAGCGGGGTCACTCGGGTCAGCCCTTCCTCGGCCTTCGGCGTGCTGACAGTGGGTGTCGGAGCTGTTTGAACCTGTTCCTCCTGATGAAGGTGATAGGCGACCCATGCGACGGCGCTCCCTAACACGATGAACGCCACATGTGGAAGTCCCGGCACCAATCCAAGCGCGAGAAGAATACCGGCCGCAACGCCCACCGGTTTGGAGGACATCAACAGCTGTCGAGCCATCTGGTCTCCCAAATCCGTTTCCGAGGCGGCGCGCGTCACCACGATACCGGCGGCAGTCGACACGATCAGAGCTGGAATCTGCGCCACCAAGCCCTCGCCGACCGTCAGCACGGTATAGGTTTGAGCCGCGAGCGCCGGACTCATGCCCTGTTGCAGAATACCGATCGCCAATCCACCGACGATGTTGACGAGTATGATGATGACGGCTGCAATGGCATCTCCTCGAACGAACTTGCTGGCGCCGTCCATCGCGCCGTAAAAGTCCGCCTCTTCCGCGATTTCACGTCTTCGGCGGCGCGCGTCCGCCTCGTTGATCAGACCGGCATTCAGATCCGCATCAATGCTCATCTGCTTTCCTGGCATGGCATCCAATGTGAACCGCGCGGCGACCTCGGCCACACGTCCGGCGCCCTTCGTCACCACGACGAAGTTGATGATGACGAGAATGGAGAACACCACCAAGCCGACCGTATAATTGCCCCCGACGATAAAGTTCCCGAAGGCCCGAATGACTTCGCCCGCCGCCCCTGCCCCTTCGTTGCCGTGCAGCAGAATGAGACGCGTGGACGCAATGTTGAGCGACAGCCTGAACAAGGTGATCATCAATAGAACTGACGGGAACACGGAGAACTCGATCGGGCGTCGTACTTGGAGTCCGACGAGCAAGATAATGACCGACAAGGTGATATCGAAGCTCAACAACAAGTCGAGGAGAAATCGAGGCAATGGCAACAGCATCACCATGATAATGGCCACCACCCCGACGGACATGACGACGTCCGGATGCTTGATCAACTGGTTTCGTTCTATCGGTTCTATTGCTGTCGCCATAATCCCCTAGCAGGCTGCGGAATAACTTCAGGATGCTCAAAAAGGCTGTGGTTCTCACCCGCCCACCCCAGGCGCGCCAAGACGCGCCGTTCCACAAGCAAGGCCGCAGCGAGCGAAGCGGGCGAGGAGGTACATACCAAGCTTCGCTTGAACCGCTCGCTTCGATCACATGCGAGCGGATAAGTACCTTGCCTTTGCCTTGCATACGTTGAGCCGCTGAGCGATGCGAGAACGCCGGCGGCGGACTTTTTCAGCATCCTGTTCATGGAGTCACGCCTCTGGCGCGATACACGAACGCCAAGATCTCCGCGACCGCGCGGTACAGCTCGTTTGGAATCTCTTTGCCGATCTCGACGAGCTTGAACAAGGTTCTGGCCACGAATTTATGTTCGACGACCGGCACTCCGTGATGTCGAGCCAGCTCGCGGATACGTTCGGCGACCAAGCCGGCTCCTTTGGCGACCACAATAGGAGCTCCCATCATGGCCGTGTCATATTTCAGCGCGACAGCCAGGTGTGTCGGGTTGGTAATCACGACGTCCGCCGTCTTCACGGCAGCCATCATGCGTTTCTTGGTCAGCTCCCGCTGAATGGTCCGCACGCGACTTTTAATCAGCGGATCGCCTTCCGTGGACTTGTGTTCCTCCTTAATCTCGTCCTTCGACATCCGCAGGCTTCGTTCCCACTCATACCGTTGGTAGAAGTAGTCGAGCCCGGCCAGAACCGCGATCGCTCCGGCGACGGCCAAACTCACTTTCAAGGAGAGACCTCCAGTCACTTGGAGGATGGTGCCGATATCGAACCCGATCAACCCCGGAATCTGGAGCACGTCATACCGTGCTACCCACAGACCGATGCCCGTCACGATCGCGATCTTGAGCAGCCCCTTCACGAGCTCCATCACGGACCGCAGCGAGAACAATCGGGAGAGCCCTTTGATTGGGTTGATGCGCGCGCCATCCGGTTGAACGGCATCGGCGCGCCACAACAACCCCGTCTGCAGCAACGACGCGGAGCTCCCCAACACCAGAATGCCCATCACGACCGGGAGACTCAGCGTCACCACTGTGATGCCGGCATGAATGATGACCGAGTAGACCTGCTCGATCGACATCCCTTCCCGGAAGGCCAGGGGAAACGAGAGCGCCAGCCCTTGGCGAGTCATGTCGGTCATTTTCTGAACGCCGACCGGCACCATGGCCGCCAGCAGTCCGATGCCGCTCAAGAGGATAACCGCGGTAGATAGATCACGACTGACGGCGACCTGCCCTTTCTTGCGCGCCTCCTCCTTGCGTTTCGGCGTCGCGGGTTCTGTCTTATTACTCCGGTCCTCAGCCATGCCCCAACGCTTTCATGATCCCGTCGATCGTGAATTGCAGTCGCTCGATTTCGCGGACCAGCAGTTCCACCACAAACGGCATGGACAATCCCATCACGGCCAAGCCGCCAGCGATGGTGACGGGAAAACTCAGCACAAACACATTGATCTGACTGACCGCGCGCCCAAGTAGCGCAAGAAGAATGTTGATCAGGAGAATGACGACGAGCGCGGGCGTCGCCAATTTCAATCCCACCATGAACATATGCTGAAAGAGGCGAAGGATATCGTCTGCTATCTCTCCGGGGAGAGACGCGCCGAACGCCGGGATAGACTCATAGCTGGAGAGAATCGTGGCCACCAGAAGCAGATGTCCGTTCAGCGAAAGAAAGAGAAGGGTCGCCAGGAGGGTGAAGTATTGGCCGATGATCGGCGTGTGATCGGCCGTCGCCGGATCGAACAATTGGACTACGCCGAACCCCATTTGGACGCCGATCATCTCTCCGGCAACTTCCAGCGCGCTGAAAAATAATCGGACGGCCAGTCCAATCGCCAACCCGATGGCCATTTCACTGACGAGCCCGGCTGCCAAGACGGCGGGATCATAGGGCACGACGGGAAGCGGGACCAAGGGCGCCAACAGGACTCCCAACGCCAGGACGAGGGCCACTTTGACTTTCACCGGAACCGCCCGGCCGCTCAAGACCGGCAACGCAGCCAACAGCCCGCCGATACGGGAAATGAGGACCAAGAACCCTTGGAACTCTGGAAGGAGAATCTGGATAGTCTGCGTCAACGCCATGGCCTCGTACTAGTGGATGTAGTTGGGAATGTTCGTCAAAAGATTTGCCATATAGGTGGTCATGACGTTCAGCATCCAGGGAAGGAACAGCAACAACGCCACAAAGAGGGCCACCATTTTCGGGACAAACGTGAGCGTCGCTTCGTTCAGTTGAGTCATCGCCTGGAGCGCGCTGATCGCCAGACCGATGAACAGACTCAGTCCCAGAATCGGCGACGACACCAACAGCGTCGTTTCCAGCGCTTGCCTGCCCAGGTCCGTCACGATTTCCGGCGTCATGGATTCGTCCCTCTCTCCCGTATTTCGTATCTCGTGAAACGTCGTTCGTTGGAATATTGTGAGATACGCTTCACGTTTCTATTCCACCCGCCCACCCCGTGCGCGCCGAGACGCGCACTTCCCCGTGTCACGCTTTACGAAGCTCTCACTGAAAACTCCGCACCATCGAGCCCACGACCAGGTACCAGCCGTCGGCCAAGACGAACAAGATCAACTTGAACGGCAGAGAGATCACGACAGGCGGAAGGAGCATCATGCCCATCGACATGAGAATACTGGCGACAACCATATCGACGATCAGAAAAGGAATGTAGATGAGGAATCCGATTTGGAAAGCGATGCGCAGTTCGCTCAGAATAAAGGCCGGGATAATCGCCTGGGTCGGCACGTCTTCAACCCGGTCCGGTTTCGGCATGCGGCTCAACGTGATGAAGAGTTCGAGGTCTTTCTCCCTCACTTGGCGCAGCATAAAGCCTCGCACCGGCTCGATGCCCTTCTTCCACGCGTCTTCATAAGAGATCTGCTCGGCCATCAATGGTTGCAGCGCATTGTTGTAGACGGCCTGGCCCACCGGAGCCATGATGAACATCGTCAGGAACAGCGCCAACGACAGCAATACTTGGTTCGGAGGAACCGCTTGCGTTCCCAGCGCCTGCCGGAGGAAGGCCAGCACAATCACGATCCTGGTAAAGGACGTCACCATGATGAACAAGGCCGGCGCCAAGGAGAGCACCGTGAGGAGAATCAAGATCTGGATCACCACGGCGGTTTGTTTCGGGCCGTCTGCGCCGAAATCGATACTCACCGACGGGCCGACCGCCGCCGCGTCTGAGGGCGGCATCAGGAGCACTGTCATCGCTCCGACGATGATCACCCACCATATGCGTGAGCGAGACTCGTGCTTATCGGTCATGAAGTCCCTTGTTTGTGATGAAAAACGCCGTGCGATAGGCGTCGAAGCCAGGAGACACGGCTTTCGTGTGGGATCGGCGCCGCCTCGGGGGAGGACTTCTCGCTGGTGAGAGCGAGTACTTCTCGTAGCTCGGCGGAATCAGTAATGCGTCCCAACGGGACCAGATCGGTCGCGGTCGTCCCTACAATCAGATATTCTCCTGCGACCGACACGAGGGCAATCGTCTTGCGTGGGGCGATGTAGCCGCTGGCTAAGACCCGAACGAGAGGACGCCCGCCGCCGATCCCCAAGCGCTGCCCCATCAACCGCCGGACCGTCACCGCGACAATCCCCATCAAGACCAGCACGATGGCCAGAGCCGAGACGGTGCGGAACAGGCTTTCCCACAGATCGATCACGGCCTTACCCTCGAATCATTGGGATCATTCAGCGAAGTTGCTGCACACGTTCCGCCGCGCTGACCACATCCGTCAAGCGAATGCCGAATTTTTCATTGACGACCACCACTTCACCGCGCGCCACCAGCTTGTTGTTCACCATCACTTCCATCGGCTCTCCCGCCAGTTTATCCAGTTCAATGACGGAGCCTTGAGCCAGTTGCAGCAGATCACGAATGGCCATCTTCGTGGAACCGACATACACGGTGACGCTCATCGGAATATCCAGGATAAAATCGATGTTCTTCGGAGCGTCTCCCGTCTCCGTGTTTTGGACGGGCGGAAACGAGGCCGGTTGCGGAGATTGGCTACCGGTCGTCTGCGAATCGGGTCGAGTTGCGGAGTCTGTGTCGGCCATGGTTACTCTCTCAGTGGTATCAGGACTAGCTCACTATTTTGGTCACGCGGCACGCGTGATTGCCCTTGTAAATTCCGGGACTGCCCTGAAATTTGTGATATCCCTCGATATAGCAATCGAGCGGATCGCCTGGGTGCTGGTCGAGCAAGATCACGTCGCCCGGGGAAAAATTCATGACATCCTTCACCGTCACAGTAGCGGTTCCCAACCGTACCGCAATCGGAACCGGGCACTCGTGTAATCGCTCGCGGAATCGATGACTCCACTCGCCGTTTTGATCGACCTGATCGGAAACGAGGCCCGAATAGAGTTTCTCTTTGATCGGCTCGAGCATGGCGTAGGGATAGACGATGTACAGCTCCCTGGCCGTTTCGCCCAAGATAACCTGCAATGTAACGACGACCGCGATTTCAGACGAGGTCACCACCATCGCGAACCGAGAGTTACTCTCGGAGCGCACATACTCTAGTTTGACCGGCATGACGGCATGCCATGCTCTTTCCAGGTCGCCAAGCAATTGCAGTAACAGCTTCTTGATGATCCGTAGTTGGACAGGCGTGAAGTCTCGTCCCTCGGGTTGCACGTGGGTTTGACCTTTCCCTCCAAAAAAATAATCCACGATCAGGTACACCAGGAACGGGTCCATCACGAAGAGCGCGCTGCCTCGTAACGGAGACATCTGAAAGACGTTCAAGGATGCGGGCATCGGAACGTTCTTCAGAAACTCGCCGAACTTGATCACCTGAGTCCCGACGACGGCAAACTCAACGGCCTCCCGAAACATGCTGGTCCAGACGACGGATTGGCGGCGAATGAATCGGTCATTGATCATTTCCAGGGTCGGCATCCGCCCGCGGATGATCCGTTCCTGGTTGAACAGATCGTATCCCTTCACCCCTTTTGCTTCCGGGGCAGCTTCCTTCGGAGCCGTGTCCACCTCGCCTGAGACGACGCCCTTGAGGAGCGCATCGATTTCGTCCTGCGAAAGAATCTTTTCCATAGCGCCGGCTGTTACTGAACGACGAAGTCCGTGAAATAGGCCGTCCGGACCCCTGGTTTCTTCAGGAGACCGTTGATGCGCTGCGTAATTTCATCGCGCAGTTGGAACTTTCCCTGGGTGGTTCTCACCGCATTGACATCCTTGCTGCTGAGCAGGACAAGCGCCGCGTCTCGTATCTGAGGGATGCGCGCGGACAGTTCGGCGGCGACCGCTTCGCTGTCCACCTCGAGTTTGAGGGTGAGTTTCAAATACCGAATGTCGGGGGTGTCCGCGAGGTTGACGATGAAGGGATCCAAGTCGAACATGACGCCCGGCAAAGCGGCCTGACCATGTTTTACACCGGCCTCGCTCTTGGATTCGGCCTTGACCTCAGCATCGGCCTTATGCTCTTCTGAAATTTCAGCGCCTTTGCCGGATCCTCCAAGGAACTTGACTGCCACAAACGCCCCGCCGACGCCGAACATCAAGGCAACCACCGATACGATGATGAGCAGTTTGATGGGGAACGCCGGAGCGGGGGCCGCGACCGGAGTTTTTTCATCGACTGCGGCTGCATCTGCCATAACTCCTCCTCGATTGACTCTTCGGCCCGGAGCGGAGACTGCAATGCATATGCCATTACGCCGCTGAAACCCCTCGTCAAAGAACATCCTGAATCAGTGCACTTGGCGCGTATCCAATGTGGCATTTGCCTTGGCGCGCAGGACAGAGAGGCTCGCTGTCGGCGATCCCTTGACACTGGAGTCAATAATCTGACGTGAGAGATGGGCAAACAGTGATGAGGAACGGGCGCCGGACGCGGGAGAGAGAGGGAGGTCGGGCTGGGTCTACGGCAACAACCTCAGCCCGATCCCAAGTTAAGGAGCTACCGCTTTAGATTCACCAATTCCTGGAGAAGTTCATCCGACGTCGTGACGACTCTCGAATTGGCTTGGAATCCTCGCTGCGCGGCGATCATCTCGATAAAACTTTCACCAAGGTCCACATTCGACAATTCGAGCGTGTTGGAAAGGATTTTCCCCAGCCCGGCGGACGTGGCAGGGCCAAGCAACGGTTGTCCGGACGGGCCCGACTCGGCAAAGGTATTTTTGCCGGCCCGGACAAGCCCCTGCGGATCCGCGAACCGTGCAAGAGCCAGTTGGGCCAAAGGACGAACCTGCCCGTTTGAAAATCTCCCGTTGATGAGCCCGTTGGCCTCCACCGAGAAGGTTTGAAGAGCACCGGCGCTAAATCCATTCTGGCTGTGCTGAACGATTCCTGACGCTGCGCCGAATTGCGTCGTCAGATTGAGTCCGGTTCCTCCATCCGTCGTCACGCTTGAGCCGAAATTGAAGGTGACCGGCTGGTCCGCGGTAGCGCCGACAAAATCGATTTGCGCTTGTCCCACCACACCACCGGCGGCTCCTCCGGGAGCGCCGTTGTCATAACTGGTCACGACGCTCTCAGTATCCAGCGCGCCCCCTGTCGTAAACGACAGGTTGCCGGAAGCCAACCGCACGAGACCCAGCGACGTATTGATGTTGGACGAATCATAATTGGCTGTGACGATCTCGTTCGTATTGCCCACGATGTTGTAATTCCACGTATTCGCTGCTGTCTTGGAGAAGTGCGTGGTGAGGAGATGGCTGTTGCCGAGAGAATCGTAGGCCGTGAGCGAGGTCGAGAACTGAGACGTCCCGAGTGGATCCGTGAGCGAGAAGACACTCGTCGGAGACTGCGAATTGAGATTGGCCCCGATATCGACCGTACTCGTCGCATTGGGCGGCGCCGTGGTAGCCGGTAACGTGACCCCTCCGATATTCGCCGTAATCACGCCGTTGGCGTCGACCTGGTACCCCTGAAGAAGGAAGCCGCTGGGATCGACGATGCGGCTCTGAGCATCAAGGTGGAACTGTCCCGCTCGGGAGTACAAGCTCCCGCCGTTCTGATCCCGGAGGACGAAAAAGCCGTTGCCGTCGATCGCCAGATCGAGCGCATTGCCTGTGGTACTGACCGGACCCTGACTGAAGTTCCCCTGCACTCCATTGAGTGCTACACCCAGACCTGTCTGAATGGCCCCGCCCAACCCTCCCAGCGAAGCACTGACCAGGTCGGCGAACGCGGATCGGCTGGATTTGAACCCAACCGTATTCAAATTCGCGATGTTATTTCCTATGACCGTTAACGCGTTCCCATTCGCGTTCAGCCCGCTGACGCCCGTAAAAAGCGACGACAGAATTCCCATGCGTGCAACCCTCCTCTTGTTTATCGCAATTCGACGATATCCGACGGATCGATGGCTGAATCACCGACGAGGAGTTTGGCTTGCCCCTCTTCCATACGCACCCCGGAAACAGCGAGCGACGCGCGCCCCTCCACCTTCACAGGTTGTCCTTCCGGATCCATGGCCGAGATGAGATAGCGGTACATTCCCTTGGGCATGAGGGTTCCATTCTGATTCTTCCCATCCCACTCGGCCACATGCGATCCTGCCGATCGATCGCGATACTCCAAGCTCCGCACGACTTGCCCCTGTTGATCCTGAATCGTCACGAGCACCTTCGAGGCGCCTTTGTCCAGCGCGTACCCGAACGGAGCAGGCCCGTCACCCAATTGGACAAGCTCTTGGCCGACCGTGACCGTGCGGCCGATCATCGGAAGCAGCGCGAACTGCAATGAGGCGGTCTGCGCATCGAGGCTCTTCTGTAGCAGCTGCGCCTGCTTCGCGGTTTGTTCCAACTGACTGAATTGGGCAAGCTGCGAGACAAATTCGGTGTTGTCGGTGGGCTTCAAAGGATCCTGGTTCTTTAATTGCGTGATGAGCAACTTGAGGAAATCGTCCTGACCCATCTGTCGAGGCCCGGTTTTTTCCGGTGTCGAAGTGGTTCCTGTGGAGGTGAGGCCCGAAACGTCAATCATCTCGCATCTCCTTTTCGACTACGCCACGACATTCAAGAGGCCGTGGAGCGACGTGCGTTGTTCATCTTGTCGGTCCGGACTCTGTCCCCATTTCGTCCCCTGCGAACCCTGATCCCAGGTCTGTCCTTGTTCCTGAGACTGGCCATGCTGGAATGAACGACCGGCACCCTGGCGATCGATGTCGACACGGAATTGCCCCATGTCCAATCCGTTCGCCTGGAATGCCGCCTGAAGACGGTCCTGCCCGTTGATGAGGAATTGCCCCACTTCCGGCCTGTCGGCTGACAAATGGGTATGGACCACATCGTTCGTCATCGCCACACGAATATTCACATGGCCCAGGTCGGGCCGTTCCACACCAAACACGACCGATCGCGTCATGACACTGACCGACGGTTCGGCGGGATCATGAACCGGCGCGACCGGTTGCCCTTGACTCACGAAAGAGGCATTGGGAGGAGACGGCATCGCGCCGGAGCCTGCGCGCCCGTGAGCTCCAGCCATGATCGACTCTTCAGGCTGTCCGCTGGAAACTTGGCGATCAACAACCGCTGCCTGCGGCAGCTTGGTCTCGGCCTGATCATGCTGTGGGCTATGTTGATCATCCCCGAACTCGCTAAAACGTTCGAGTTCTTCAAAGCTCGCAAAGCTCGATGGCTGCCCCTGTGGGACAGCCCACCGCGCCTTCACCTCAGCGTCCTGGTCGTTGCTAAGGAATTGCGCATACCAGTTGATCTGAGCCGGAGTAGAACGATCGACCTGCACACCAACGGAATTGGTCTGAGGGATTTCCGGCTTACCATCAGATAGTCCCGCAGATAGCCCCGCCCCGAGATGGGCTTGAGAGGCCCGACGCCCAATCGCCTCGGGCTGTGGAAGAGCCGAGCCAGGTAGTGATTCCAGAGGCACTGAACCACTTTCGACTAGATTCGCGTCCGCTGTACCGGCGTCATCGGCAACCAGGTGAGAACCCGGCTTGACGGCTTGCGCCGCGTGCGCATCACTTCCGGTGTGAATCACCTGAGCCTCTGGTGCATGGGGTAGCAGATCATGCTGAGAACTCTGTTCATTGTCCGGCAGAGTGTGACCCTCTGCCGGATCGGATACCGTCATGGAAGAATTTATAGCCCTAGGCGATATCGCCGCAGACCTTGAAGAACCGCCGTCTGACTCGGTTTTCCGCTCAGACACATGATCCCCCTCAGAGCAGTGACCCTCTCCTTCCGTGTGAACATTCGTCTGGTCATCGGCATGGGCCAATACCTGATGTGAACCCGACAATAGCGGCGCGGTCGCGTGCCCTTGAGAGTCAGAACTTGCATGACTCGGTTGATTAGTCGATTCGAGGGGTTTCATTGAATCTTCAGCGACCCTCTTTTCATCATCGCTGGATCTGCCTCTATCTGAGGCCTGAACCTGAGAGGATGCTGCCTCAGCGCGCTCAGTCGGAGTTGAGGGAGGATTCTGACCTTTCGTTTCCCTCGAGCGGGGCTCACGATCAGACCTGTTCGTTGATCGACCATCGTCCGCTTCGCGCGTCTCTCCCCTCCTCTCTTCTCCGCGAGCTCCTTGGAGAACGGAGGGAAAACTCTTCCGACTCCCGCTGGAACTGCGAGAAGGAGCTGCCCGATCCGTTCTGACTCCCCCGTCTACAGGGAATCCAGATGGATGGGGGGCCATGTCAGCAAGGATGAAATCCACGTACGCCGGTCCTCGTGTGATCCGAGCAAGAGGGAATACAAGCCTCATGCCAATTGATCGGCTTCCAAGGTCCCGGATTACTGGGCCATTGTGATGAGGATCTCTACAACTCTATGACGAGAGGGGAAAACTTTACTGGGTAGTAGGTAAAAGTGACCCGCGAACAAATGAACGGATCGTTCGTTGCCCTGTCACAGCGGTGCTTTAAATTGCAGTGGAGGTTTCTTTGGGGAGTCCTTAGGCAGCATAAACTTGAAATGCCAATCGTGCTGCCCGGTATCCGGGGAGAACTGGAACCAGCCTTCTGCGGTGAGATGCTGATCGGATTTTGACTTGCCTTCGGGATAGAACTTGAAGCGAAAATGCCTGTCCTTATCGCCCTTTGACGCATCCGAGTTGAGAGTACCGGTGATTTCCACGTGGTCTTCCAGCTGATCGAGCGCCTGATTCAGCAACGAACGGAGCACACCGGTGGTCAGCGCTTGGTCGAAGGGTTGATCAGGGTCGAATGACTCCACCTCAGTCGCCCAGACCGGAGCGGCCAGGCACATCAGGAAGGCTGCTGCTGCGCAAGCTCGTACCATAAGAGCACTGTAATCCCTGAGCATGACATGGTCAAGCGCCCCTTCGAGATGGGCGAGCGCGACGTCAGGTTGCGCATGTATATCCAATCCAGTATATTCAACCCATGAAGCGGCTACGATTCCTTGGAGACTCGCTCACGTGCTTGCGGGAGTTTCCCGAGGACGCCAGGCACGATGCGGGCTATCAACTGGATAAAGTGCAGCGCGGTGAACAGCCGGACGATTTCAAGCCGATGCCTTCTATCGGCAAGGGCGTCGAAGAAATCCGGATGTGGGACGACACCGGCACATACCGCGTGGTCTACACGGCCAGGCTAGCCGATGCGGTCTATGTGCTGCACGCATTCCAGAAGAAAACGCAGGGGACGGCCAAGCGTGACATTGAGCTTGCCAAAAAGCGATTCATCGAACTGATGAAAGGCGCCCAATGACCAAAACCAAGACCAAAACTTTCAGCAGCGTATGGGATGCAATTGCCGACACCCCTGAGCAGGCAGCCAATCTCCAGGCGCGGGCCGAACTGATGCAGCAGATCGCGGCTATCATCAAGGCCAAGGACTGGAAGCAGGCCGACGCCGCAACCCATTGCGGAGTCACCCAGCCTCGCATTAATGACTTGTTACGCGGGCGTGTGTCGCGGTTTTCGCTGGATGCCCTGGTGAATATCGCCACGGCGCTTGGCCGGCGCGTGCATGTGAAGTTGAAAGTCGCGTAACCAGCCACCGACATGGTAGTACGGCACTACTTGTGTGAAACGGGGGTGAGGTCGTTGCTCGCCGTGACCCTGTGGGACAATGGCGTACTGTCGACGACAGACTGTCACGTCCGTCGTTTCTTCACCTGCCAAGACTCAAGGCTTACCGTGGCTGTTCATAACATTCGACCGAATCTCATCGACGACAAACACTGGATCGAGGCTATTCGGATCTTTTTGATGTTGCAGCATGACAGTGGCGGTAGTCCGAAACCACACTTTTCGAAGATCACCATCCTCCGGAGTAGCCTCTCGATGCTCTTCCACTGTCCAGTCTTCCAATTTGAAGACCTCAAATCCCTCATGCTCGGCCAGTGCGACACATTGCCGTAGTAATTGAATCTGAAGTATGGGTTCATCGCTATTGTGACGATTGCTGTTCCAATAATCGTCCCAAATGGCAATGTGGAAACTACCGGTTGGTTCCTTAGTAATATTCATTCCTGGTTCAAATTTGAAATATGCTGAACCAAATACTGGCTTCTCCCAATGTCCAGGAACAGGCACGGAATCGTACCCGCTCACCGATGAGCGCCAGCGACTAAACCCATACCCGGTATTCGTAATTGCTTCATCGTGAGAGGTCGTTTTCTGATATTTTGCCAACCCACTATTCTTTTCTGGCAGGCTCTGCAAAAGGTTGCTCACTTCATAGACGCGATCGTCTTTGGGTTGCGTAGAGGAAGGATAGTCGTTCAATATTTTTATCATGAGCCCAGCACCAGGATGAGCGATGGGGTGGCGGCCATATTTGCTGCTTGTGGAAAAATCAATCAGGTTCCAGTCGTCCTTGTGTAATATTCCGAAATACTTTGCTCCTTTGGATTTTGTCAATTCTGCCGCTCGATAAAGCACATATTCCTGTGCTCCCTGCAACCATTTGTGATCAAGAGGGTCTATCAATAATCCATGGTCAAGAGAACTACTAACGTAGTTCATATAAACGATTAAATAGACCTTTCCGTCAATTTGGATGTCTCGGTAACCTTGCCGTAGTTCGAAAAGAGAACTACTCGCAGAAATTGGCTGATATCGTGGATGAGCAGAAACTGAACAAGCCGCCAACGCAAGCACAATAGGAAATATTAAGAACAAGCAGCAGGTTCGTGTCGCCGGTAATTGGATTTTGCAACTTCCCGTGCGCTTCATCTTCCCTCTCTCTGTGTACCGCAAGAGATCTGGTCGTTTATGAACCCGGATTCCGCAGTTGAGCACTGTCCCTCTCGTCATTCCCACATGCTCCAAGCGGGAATCCAGGAAGTCCGGAACGCCTGGATGCCCGCCTCCGCGGGCATAACCTCTCTTCCCTGAGAACGTGTCACCTGCCCATCTTGGAAGAGTTTCTGATCACTCGCTCGCGATCGCCACCGTTCAACTGGAATTCAGATGAATAGTTCTACGGCGTTTGTGCCAGCAACTGCTCGGTGAGTTTCGCGGCTCGGTCGGCTTTGACCTGCGCGAGGATTGCCCCGGCGGTCTTGGCTTTCACCAGCTTGAGGATTTCGATCGCTTTCCGGTCCGGCATGCGCTCCAGACGCAAGGCGGCGTCCTCGGACGGCATGGATTCGTACATTTTGGCGAGCCGCATCCGTTGCTCCTGCGCCACACGTTCTTTTTCCGCTTGGAGCTTCGCTTGTTGAGTGGGGCTTTTGCCCTGCGCGTCCTGGATCTTCTTTTCCAAGGCTTCGTTCTGATCCAAGAGCTCCTCAACCTGACCCCTCACAATCATGAGCCGGTCTTCGTTCTGGCGAATCGTGTGCTCGCGACGGTCGAGATCGCGCTTTCGCTGGTCCAGCATATCGAGCACTTCACGCGGAACATCGATCGCCGGCCCTTGCGTCGCGGGCGGGGCGAACAACTTGGCATCGTTGTCGTCGGATTCTGCGCCTGAGATCTCTGCATCCTGCGCTCGTGGCGGCGCCTCCTGTTTCAGCTCACTCGTCGTCACCGGCTGTGCTTTGGGTTTTGGCTCGGACGAGGCTTGTCCCAATTGCACCATGACCCAGAGAAGAATGGTCGAACCGACGATTCCGCCGACCATCGTCCAAAGCTGGGAGTGCCGATTCATCCTCGGCGCCGTTCTCGCCACCAGCCCAAGGCCGCCGAGACCGAAATAATCTGTCCATCTCTTAATGGACCGTGCCTTCATGAGTGGCTCTCTCTTCCACTGGAATACCGGCGGCTTGCAGCCTCATCCGTCGTCCGCTGCTCCTGGCGCGCCGCGTCGGCGCGTTGCGCTTCGCGGCGTTTGTCGGCGACCAGATCAAGAAGCTTGCGCTCCTGGCTGGCTTCAACGAGGCGCGTCTTAGTATGCTGCCACGCCTCGACGGCTTGATCGATCTCGCGACGCACCTGGCGAAGCACTGCCTGTTGCGAATCCATACGCCCCTGCCATTCCAACCATGCTTCTATCGTCAGCCCTTGCGCTGCTTGTCGGTCATAGCTGACGACATCCTTCTGAATCTGGGCTTCCATGTCGCGACACCGCTCCTCGCTCTGGGCCAGAGCGCTGTTGACCTGCGCCAATTCCATCATCAAGGTCTCTACAGTCTGGGCGCGCAGCTTCCGTAACGAATCGAGGCTCATGCCGCCTGCTGGGCCAGCGATTCAAGTTGCTGGACCGACAAGGGCAGGCCGGCCGGCTGATCAATGTCTTGTCGCAAGTACGCATTGATCGCCTCCTGTGCTTGAACGGCGCGGTCGAGCGCGGCGTTCATCCCCGGCTTATAGGCTCCCAGCACAACAAGGTCTTCGGATTGGCGATACCTCGCCACCAATTCGAGGACGGTCCTGGCGGCTTCGTAGTGTGGCCGTCCGACGATATCCCGCATCACACGGCTGGTACTCTGGAGGAGATCGATCGCAGGGAAGTGATTGCGCGCGGCCAATGCGCGTGACAAGACGATATGGCCGTCCAAGATCGAGCGAGCGGCATCGGCGATTGGATCGGTGAGGTCATCGCCATCGACGAGCACCGTATACAGTCCGGTAATGGTTCCCTGACCCGGTCCGGTCCCGACACGTTCCAGGAGCTTCGGCAAGAGGGTAAACACGGAGGGAGTATAGCCTTTGGTCGTCGGGGGCTCCCCGATCGCCAAACCCACTTCTCGCTGGCTATAGGCTAATCGCGTCAGTGAATCCATCAACAACAGGACCTGTTTCCCCGCATCACGGAAGTATTCGGCTATGGTTGTCGCCACCAACGCCGCGCGCAGCCGAATGAGCGGGGCTTGGTCGGAAGTCGCCACCACCACCACCGAACGTCCGAGTGCCTCCGCGCCCAGATCGCGTTCCAGGAATTCATTGACCTCACGGCCTCGCTCTCCGATGAGAGCGATGACATTGACATCCGCTTTCGTGTAACGGCTGATCATCCCCAACAGCACACTCTTCCCGACCCCGGAACCGGAAAAGATGCCCATCTTCTGGCCACGTCCGCATGTCAAGAATCCATTGATCGCGCGGACGCCGAGATCAAGCGGAGTGCGTAGACGGGCTCGTTGTAACGGGTTCGGCGCGCCGGCATACAGCGGATAGCGCTCCGTGGCCGTCAGCGGCCCTTTGCCGTCCATCGGATTTCCGCAGCCGTCGAGCACCCTTCCCAGCAAGCCCGGTCCGACAGCGAGATTCGCCACTTGGCCGGACATGGTAATTCGACTTCCCGGCCCGATTCCGTGCATGTCGCCCAGCGGCATCAGGAGGATACGGTCTCCACGAAATCCCACGACCTCCGCGGCAATCGGCCCTCCGGCCACCTCTCTCGTAATTCGGCAGAGCTCTCCTACCGTCGTCATCGGCCCGTAGCCTTCCACGACGATCCCGACTGCTTGAGCCACTCTTCCGGACACCTCGATGGGGTCGACGTGCTCGATCAGACGACTAAGACTCATGATGAGCCCTGTTCCGCAGGGCATCGCCCAAGCGGAATAACTGCGTATCGAGGGAAGCATCGATCAGTCGTGTCGGGGTGTGCAGAAGGCAGCTTCCTCGTGGAAGAGAAGCCACCGGCTCGATGGTGAGCTTCAGCGCGACATGCTGCCGTCCTGTCAGCTCCGCCCGAACCGATTCAAGCACGGCCACGTCTGCCGGATGCACTTGTATCACCACGCCGTCCGCCTCTTGAACAGCGCCTAGCGCCGCCTTGACCTGCGTCACGATTTGTTCGCGGTGGGACTCGGCCGACTCACGACATATTTTGGACACGATCTGAAGCGCGAGCGCGACGACTTCGTCGTCGACCGTGTGCTGAATCGCGGACCGAGCGGCATCAAACGTTCTGACGGCCTCGGTCAGCAACGCGAGATCTTGTCGGCGTTGCGCGTCCGACTGTCGCCGGCCCTCCGCCAGGCCTCGTTCGTATTCCGCCGGACCTTCGTCCCCTCGGATCGTCCCGTCATCTCCAAACGTCTGAAACGGCAAGCTCTGAAGCCGTACCCCGCCGGACCGTACGGCGACATGCTTTAAGACCGTATGCTCGTTGCGAAGCCGATGAAGTTCCAGCGCGCGACGAACTGTTGCCAGCACAGCGTCATTGTGAAAGGGTTTCATCAAGAAATCGACGGCGCCGACCTGCATCGCGCGGATGGCCAGTTCGATCGAGGCCGCTCCGGTCATCGCGACGCCCATCATGCGACTGTCGATCCGCTGTGCTTCTTCCAGTAGTGCAATTCCATCTCGGTCCGGTAATAGGACATCGATGATCAGAAGGGCGGGAGCCGCCTGCTTCACCATCGAGAGCGCCTCTTGTCCCGAACCGGAAACCCGAATGGGCAGGCCTTCCGGCCGAAGCAGTTCGACAAACAAGCTTCGAACTCCCTCGTCGTCGTCGACGACTAAGACCGTCCCCTGAAGTCGTGAAACGCTTCTATCAGGAAGGGCCAACGTCGGGATGGTCATCCCCGTCACTACAGCATCTCCTCTCCTGCGCCCGCGATGACGATGCGGCCTTCTTCCTCAAGCTTGCGACAGACTTTCAAGATATTCTGCTGGGCTTTTTCGACATCGGATACCTTTACCGGGCCTCTGATTTCCATATCTTCCTTCAACATGTCCGCGGCGCGACTCGACATGTTTTTGAAGAATTTCTCCTTCACCTCCGGATTGGCGCCGCGGAGGGCCAACGGCAGGTCGTCCTTGCTGATCTCTTTCATCAATTCCTGGACACCGCGATCGTCGACCTTCACCAGGTCGTCGAAGACAAACATGAGCGCCCGAATCGCGTCCGCCAACGGCTGACTCTTCTCCGCGATCTTGACCATAATGCCGCCCTCGTTGGCCTTGTCCATGCGTGTCAGAATGTCGGCTATGACTTCAGGCCCTCCGATGCTCTGCGATCCCGTTCCTTTACTCGTCAACAACGTTTCTTGGATGCTTTGGCTGAGTTCATCCAAGACATCCGGCTGCACTTCCTCCATGGTGGCAAGCCGAAGCGCCACGTCTCCGCGCATCGATTCCGGAAGCCCTGCAAGCACTTGTCCGGCTTGATCGCTTTCAAGATGCGCGAGAATGACCGCGACCGTTTGCGCGTGCTCGAGCTTCAACATTTGGACAAGCGTTTTCACATCGACCCATTTCAGCGCCTCCAGCCCCGGATAGCTTTTCCGGGACATCGTTTCGATGATCCGCGCCGCCTTGTCCGGACCCAACGCCTTGGTGAGTACGGTCCTGATGAACTCTTTTCCTTGAAACTGCACGTCCCCGGACGCGCTGGCAGTCCGAAAATCCGAGATGACCGCATCTTCCTCATCTCGTGAAATGTGGGCCGTGCCGCTCATGAAACTCCCCAGCCGTTTAATTTCTTTGGGGTCGAGTTGTTTCATGACGTGGGCGGCAGACTCTTCCCCCATGGCACGAAGGAGAATAGCGGCTTTCTGTTCACCCGTGAGATGCTTCGCCATGGCTGCGCGCTATGTGGGATTCTTGAGCCACTGCTTCACGACCACAGCGGCTGTGTCGGGATTCTTTCTCGCCATGTCGATGATTTGCGCTCGATCCGGCGCACTCGTCAATGATGCTTGCGTCGCTGCCCCAGGTAACGCCGATATCGTCGCTTCGGCCGACATCTGCTCCGTCGTCGAACCCAACATGGCCAACAACGGACGGACAACGAATAACAGAATCACGGTAAACAATAGAATGCCGACCGCATAGCGGAGATACGGCAGCCATGGTTTGGAACCTTCCGCCAGGGCTTCCGCGGTCGCATTCTGCGGCTCTTCCGCTTCCGCGCCGAATTGAACGTTGACGACCTGTATCTGATCCTGCCGCTCGGACGAAAAGCCCATCGCTTTCTTGACGATGTCCTCTATCCGCTTGAGGTCTTCTTCCGAACGTGGGATGTATTTGCGCGCGGCAGCCGGCGTCTCCGTCGATTGCCCATCACCGGTTTTGGCCGGCTCATACATCCCATCAACCAGCACGGCCACGGACAATTGTTTAATGACGCCCACCGGCTCGACGATTTTTGACACCGTACGACTGATCTCGTAGTTGACCGTTTCGTTTTTTGTCTGACTGTTGTTCGAACTGGTTTGCGCAGGCTCTTGATCCGTTCCCGGCGGCACGTTCGACTGCACACCCGGCACGCCGCCGCCGACGCCGTTGGCGCCATTGGCCTTTTCCTGGCCTCGTTGTTCGCTCCTCACCACCTGGCTGTTCGGATCATACCGTTCCTCTGTCGTCTCGACCTTTCGAAAGTCCACCACGCTGGACACCCGCACCACGGCCTTATTGGCTCCGACAATCCGCTCCAACATCGTCTGGATGCGCGTTTCCACGTCCTTTTCAATGCTGCGCTGATAGTCGAGCTGGGAATTGGTCAACCCGGAGGTTTCGTCCGTCATGGTGGACGACAACATGCGGCCGTGCCCATCCACCACGGTCACATCGCGGGCCTGCAGGCCTTCCACGCTGCTGGACACCAGATGGATGACCCCTTGCACCTGCGCCTGAGTCAACTGTTGTCCATTGCGAAGAGACACGATCACGGACGCCCGCGCTTTCTCCTGTTCTTGGGCGAAGAGCCGCCGTTCTGGAATCGCCAGATGAACCCGCGCGCGTTCGACTTCCGGCAACTGCGCAATGGTTCTCGCCAACTCGCCCTGTAAGGCGCGCCGATAGTTGAGTTTCTGGACGAATTCCGACATGCCGATCGACGTACGATCAAAAATCTCGAACCCGACTCCGCCTCCACGGGGAAGTCCTTGGGTCGCCAGCTGCAGCCGTAGGTCGTGGACTTGGGCGCTAGGAACCAGCACTGTCGATCCACCGCCGGTTGTCTCGTACGGCACCTTCGTCTCTTTCAGCTTGTCGATGATGGCGGCGGCATCTTCGCCGCCGAGATTCGTGAATAACACCTGCATGTCGGATTGCTGCGTCCAGAGCGCGAGCGCGATGAGGCCCGCCACCGACCCGGCCAGAGCGATGAGAATAATCATCCGCTGATTGATGGAGAACTTGGAAAACATGCTAACCACTCCCCTTCATCGCGTTTGACCGATAGCAGGCTGCGATAACTAACGCCGGAATAACTTCAGAATGCTCAAAAAGGCCTTCGTTCTCACCCGCCCACCCCAGCGCGCCAAGACGCGCCGTTCACCGGGCAAGGCCGCAGCGGCGAAGAGGTGGGAGGTACATACCAAGCTTCGCTTGAACCGCTCGCTTTGATCACATGCGAGCGGATAAGTACCTTGCCTTCGCCTGGCATACCATGAGCCTCTGAGGACGCGAGAACGCCGCTGGCGGACTTTTTCAGCATCCTGTTAGACCTGCATCCGTTGAATCTCTTCATAAGCCGCAACCAGTTTGTTCCTGATTTGCATCATCAATTGGAACGACACGTCTGCCTGCTGCAGCGCGACCATCGTGCGGTGAAGGTCCTGCGTTTCGCCGGTCATGAGGGCATCCACCGCTCGGCCTGCTTCCATTTGCGTATCGTTGACTTTACCGATGGCGGACTTGAGAGAATCCAAGAACCCGGACGTGCCGGAGGTTCCGGCGGTTCCCGCCGATCCGGGCGATCCTGGTGATCCGATCTGGGCCACATCGGGAATGGGAGGGATACCGGATGTCGGGCCGTAAATCTGACTCATCATCACCTCCCGATTTCGAGCGCCTTGTTCCACATGGCGCGTGTCGCGTTGATGGCTTGGACATTGGCTTCATACGCGCGCGACGCGCCGATCATGTTCACCATCTCTTCCATGACATTCACATTGGGAAGACGCACGAACCCCTTGGGATCGGCATCCGGATGATGCGGATCATAGATCAGTTGCCCGGGTTTGGAATCTTCCACCACTCGTGCGACGGAGACTCCTTCGAGGGCGTGCGCCGACGGCCCAACCGCGACTTGGCGAAACGCCCTCTGAAATCCGCTCGGAACCGCCGTGGAGCGAAAGACCACATCCCGTCGCTTGTACGGACCGCCCGTCGGTGTTTTCGTCGATTGGGCATTCGCAAGATTGCTCGCAATCACATTGAGTCGCCGCCGTTGGGCATCCAACCCGGAAACCGATACGGCTAGACTGTCGGACATTTCCATAGTTACCTCCGTGAATATAGGCTACGCAGCTATGCGTTCCGTTCTTCGTATCTCGTGAAGCGTATCTCGTATCTCGCTAGCTAGGATCACCTGCGCCCCTTCCCTTCCTGCCCTACACGAGATACGTTTCACGCTTCACCGTCCCGGCCGCATCTTTATCGCGCATCTCGTATCGCGCTCAGTAATCCATGAAACTTCTTGGCCAGTATCGTGGCCGCTGCGTTGTACTGCATGGCGTTCTCGGACAATTTGGCCATTTCCAGTTCGAGATTGACGGAGTTGGCGTCGAGCGGGAGATCGCCGGCCGGAACTTCGTTGAGTTTCCCCGTCACCGTCTGCACACCTTGCGGCCCATGAACGCCGAAATGTCGAGACTGAGTGGCAGCCATGACGATCGGCAGGCGTCCCTTGTGGGCCGACTGTAATTGGTCCATAAAGGTCAACTCTGACGCGCGATAGCCCGGCGTTTCCTCGTTGGCCAAGTTCGAAGCGATCACGCGTTGTCGCGCGCTGCGAAGGTCCAAACTCCGCTGTAGCAGTCGAACGGTTCTGTCAAAGATCGTCATGTCCCTCTGCTCCTTTCCACCCGCAGCGCGTTATCTCTGCAACCCTAATGCCTGCCTGAGTATTGAGGCGCCGGCATGAGCCAGACCTCGTGCAACCACATCGGTTTTCGCTCCACTCGCCTTCGACCCTCCGCTTGATCATGGCCGTTCCCGGCAAAAACTTGCCGACCGGCAATGCTTGCCTCGTTCACGGCGCAGTGATCGACAATGGTCGTTCACTCTCCCGATACTCTCGCAGTTTATTGCGTAACGTCCGAATGCTGATGCCCAGCTCCTTCGCCGCGTGAGTACGATTCTCTTTCACTCGCGCCAGTGTCTTAAAAATCAACTCCCGCTCCATTTCCCACAGAGATCCGTTGGCCGGCTGTTGCGGATGGGCAGACTGGACCAGCTGGTCTCCGCTCTGCTCAGGAGGACAGTGTTCGGGAAGGATAGGACCCTGCCCCGCCAGCAACACCGCCCGTTCCATGACGTTCGCTAATTCACGGACGTTTCCTTTCCAGGCCAACCGTTGCAAGTGAGCGCTCGCGCTTTCCGACAGCGTCGGTTGCGCCAGACCGTTCCTTATGGCCGACTGGCTCACAAAATGCCGCGCAAGCAAGGGAATATCGATCGCGCGTTCCCGCAACGGCGGAACCGTGACGGGAAACACGTTCAGACGATAGTACAAATCCTCCCGAAAGCGTCCTTGCTCGACCTCTCGATAGAGCGCCCGATTCGTCGTCGCGATCACGCGAATATTGACGGAAACCGGATCGCGCCCCCCGACCCGATCGACCTCACGTTCCTGCAACACGCGCAACAACTTTGCCTGGAGGCTCAAATTCATTTCACTGATTTCGTCCAGGAGCAGTGTGCCGGTATGCGCCATCTCAAACTTGCCGATTTTTTTGATCAACGCCCCAGTGAATGCGCCGCGCTCGTGGCCGAAGAGCTCGCTTTCGAGTAACCCGTCCGGCAGAGCCGCGCAATTGACCGCGATGAACGGCCGATGCGCCCGCGGGCTCCGATTATGGATAAACCTGGCTAAGAGCTCTTTTCCGGTGCCGCTCTGCCCCTGAATCAGGACAGTGGCTTGGCTTGAGGCCACCCCTTCGATCGTACTGAGGAGCCTGATCATTCCTGGGTCCTGGGTTAACAGGGCCCGGTTTTCCACTGGATGGGGCGGGTGACCGGTGAGAATCCCTTCTTCTCGTCCCGATTTGAGATTCACGATGACTCGCTCCAGCAAGTCCATTGAAAACGGTTTCAAGAGATACTCGCTGGCGCCCAGCTTCATGGCTTCGACGGCGGTTTCTATGGCCCCATAAGCCGTCATCAGCACGATCGTGGCGTGAGGAGCGCGCGCCTTGACCTCCTTGATCAATTCGAGACCGTTCAGACGCGGCATCCTGAGGTCGGTCAGCACCATCCAGGGATGAAAACGGGCAATCCGGTCGATGGCATCCATTCCATCGACCGCCCCTTGCACGGAATAGCCGAGTCGCTTGACCGTCTCCATCAAGGCGGTTCGCATCGATGGATCGTCATCGACGATGAGAATGCGCTCGCTCTCGTCACCATGTTCAGAAAGAGGGCTACTCTTCTCGCGGTCATTCATGAGACCATTCCTCCGCTGACACCACATCACGTTCACCAGGGTGGGATTGACGGGATTCGGATTCGTTCCCCATTCGGGCTTGCGTCTCGTCTGGATCTCCACCTCTCGAAGGATGAGGCAGAATAATCGAACAGGAGGTGCCTTGACCGACCTTGCTCTCGACATCGATCCGTCCCTGATGCGCTTCGACGATCGAATAGACGATCGCCAAGCCAAGGCCGGTGCCTTCATCCTTCGTCGTAAAGAACGGATCGAATATGCGCGAACGATGGGCCGGCTCGATGCCGATGCCGGAGTCACGTACGGTCAGACGAACAGCGGGCATCCCAAGGGCCTGCGACGGTTCCTGGTCGAGACTGATCGCCAAGAGGCCTCCATTCGGCATCGCCTGAACGGCATTGACGACCAAGTTCACGAGGACTTGTTTCAGCTGTCCGTCGTGACACCAGATCGAACGGACCTCTCGATCGATGTCCACTCGGGTTTCCACCGGCACTTGGGTGAGCGCATGGGCGGCTAACTTGATCGATTCGCCGATCAATGGCTCGGCCAAGTGCCAATCACGAGCCATGCGAACAGGCCGCATGTAAAGCAAGAGATTGGCCAGCAAGCGATCCATCGACTGGACGGCCTGCGAGATCTGCAGGGCGTAGCGTTTGGCGGACGAGTGCTCGGCGAGATCGCGCTGCAACATGGACGCGAAGAGCTCCACGCTGCCCAAGGGATTTCTGATCTCGTGGGCGATCCGACCGATCAGCTCCCCCATGGCCGCCAGTCGGTCTTTGCGCTGTAGCTGTTCTTCAAGCTGATAGACGCGCGTGATATCTTGAAAAAGAATGAGGTGGCCGGAATCCGCTCCGGAATCGTTGTGGAGCGGAACCCGGCTGATGGAGACGACGGTCTGTCCGATGCGTTGCGGTCGATCGCACAAGCCGAGACCCGCGCCCGCCAAGACGTCCGTTGCGCGACGGTTCCGCAATTCGGCATCCGTGGCGCCCAGTAAGGCCTCGGCGGCACGATTGCTGCGACTGATCGTCCCGCAGTCGTCCATCACCAAGACCCCTGTCGACAAGGATTCCAGAATTCCATCCAGATGCGCCCGCATCGCCTCGTTCTCGCACAGCTGCCGGCGAAGCGCCTCGTTGCTCTGCGCCAACTCCAGATCCATCTGCTCCACGCGCGTTGTCAGCGCGCTGTAGGACTGCTGCAACGTGTGCGCGGCATCATCAAAACTTCTGAACGCGGCCTGCAGCAGTTCTCGTTCCTCCGGATGCCTGGTCGTGGCGCTCGTCATAGCCCCTCCGGTCCCCCCGAACGGCCGGCCGCCCGCAAGCTCGATTGAAGCGACGACGACAGTTGATTCAGCAACGGATCGTCCGTCACATCGAGCTCGGCCAACGCGACGGTGGCGCGATCGTATTGTTTCAAAACCGTCCAATGTCGGGCTGTTTGCAGACGCGCCCAATCGGCTTGCGACGCGTTCGGTTTCTTTTCCAACACTGAGTGATAGGCCGCGATCGCCCGCTCATGGCGATTCAATCGCGACAAGGTATCCGCATAGGCTACGAGCGTATCGGACGATTGCGCCGCGCCGGCTTTGAACCCCTCTTCATAGGCCAGCGCGGACTCATCCAGTTTTTCCAGTTCCCCCAGCGTCTTGGCCAATTGGACATACATGGCCGGTCGTTCAGGATGAACGGGATGGCGCAAGAGCCACGCGCGGCACAGATGGAGAAGCCCTTGCAGATCCCGCTGTTGCCGCATGGCATCGATCAGCAGATGCACCACCTCCTCTTCGTATTTTCCGAGAGGGAACTGAAACCGGTAGCGCTCCAGCACTTTTCTGGCGGCCTCAGGATCCCGTTGATCCAGATAGATCTTTCCAAGGCCGATCAAGGCAGATTCGAGCAACGCCGAATCGTTGTGCGATTTCATAATGTGCTGATGCAGCCGTATGGCTTCCGGCGCAAAGCCCAATCGCCGGTGGGATTCCGCGATATCGACCAACAGTGGGGAACGCGCATAGCGTTGTTCGGCCATGGCTCCCTGTCTGTGAAACAAACTGACGACTGTCAGGTCGTCTCGCGATGCGATCGCCGCTTCGATCCATGGTGTCAGAAGGGCGGACAGGCGCTCTGAGGCTTTCATGACCCATGGATCGTTCTGAGTGGTGGCCCGACGCGTGATCTCCTTGTAGGCTAGAAGCGCTCGATGCATGTCGCTTGCATGTTCGTATCCTTTGCCGAGGTAATACAGGGCCTCGCTTCCCATCGGGGTACCGGCCTCTCGAGCTGCAATCTCTTCCAGCAGCGATCGGTAGGAGGCATCGGTCTGGTCCGGAACAGACACATCGTGCATCATGGCGCTGACCGTGAGCCCGAGCGAATTGCTTCCGGCCGGCGACATGTTCTCCGCGCGAAGCGCAGCGAGCCGGAGTGAGGCCGTCATATTCGACACGCTGTCCGGATAGAGCGAAGGGATCAGCGCGTAGACGAACTCAGCGAGCGGCTGTTTGCCCCCTGTCCGCAACCCGTCGGCTACGTGCAGAAGAGCCGTCGGCGCATACTCATGGCGGGGATACAGATTGTAAAAGAGTAGCATGAGCGCTCGAGCGGAAGCCTCATGATGCAGTTTCACCTGCGTGACGGCATACCGCTGAAGCGACAACGGATCGCCTCTCAGGAGATGCGGCCATCGTCGATAGCTGATCTCGAAGATCGGCTGCGCTTCAGACAATCGTTGCTCTCTGAACAGCGCATGGGCCAACCCCAACGTCGCGCCTTGGAGCAATTGCTCGTCCTCACTGCGCTTTCGCACGTCGGCAAACGCATGCCCGGCATCGCTCCATTTCCCCATGGCCATGAACGTATAGCCGAGGCCCAGCAAAGCCCGATTCCTATCGAAGAGGATATTGACGGAATGGGCCATGGCTTGCTCGTAAAACGCTCGCGCTTCTTGGAACGCGCCTTGCTCGACATACAAATCCGCGATCCGCCATTCCGCTCTCCGAGCGTTTGACGATTGTGGATGCTCCCGAAGGAGTTTCTTGTACTCCAGAATCGCCTCGGATCGGGTTTGTCCCGAGACATCATCGCGCAACAAGAGCTCGACCAAGAAGGCTTTCGCCGATGGGACGAGCGGACTTTCAGGATGTTCCTTGACGATCTTCTCAAAGAAGCGTTGCGCCTCCGGCCATGCGTTCTTCCTGTACGCAGACCGGCCTTCTTGCCAAGCCAGTCCGTCAATCTCCGAAGATTGGCCTTCCTGGCGAGGCCCGTCATCAGGCAGAGGTTGTACGAACCGTTCAACCGGCACTGGATTCTGTATTGAGACCGCTCGTTCGGTTGCCGCTGCAATCGAGGTATTGGTCGACGGAAGCGGAGGGACTTCTCCGATGGCCGGTGAGGAGAACGACAAGGCAGCAATCGAGAATAGGAATAGACGATATCGTAAGTGGCATCGATGCACGGCGATAGGGCATCAGCAAAGCTCATGCCCCGTACGCGTAGAGAAAACTCTCAGGAAATCAGATGAGTTATCGAGAGAAATCGCGAACCGGGATGGATCGCGTCAGGATTGGCGTCGGCTAGGTCGATAGGTCGTCAATCTTTTGACTGGAAGGGCGTGGCCATAGCGGGAGTGTTTCCAGATTGGATCGTGGATCCACCCCCTTGCGTTTCAGTTTTTCAACCAACGTCGTCCGGTTCAGGTGGAGCAATTGGGCTGCCCGGGAGGTGACGCCGTTGGCTTTGCGCAAGGCTTCCATGATGAGCTGTTTTTCGTACTGCTCAACCTCTCTGGAAAGATTGATGCCATCCTCACTGAACCGGATGAACTGTTCCTTGAGTTCGGGACCCGACGACCTCCGACAGATTTTCTCGGGGAGATCTCCAATGGAAAGGACTCCCTGCTTCTTCAGCACGACCAACCGCTCGATCATGTTCTCTAACTCCCGAATGTTGCCGGGCCAGTCGTACTCGGTCAACATCTGTCGGGCGTCGGGGGCAAGGCCTGAAACCTCGGTGCGCTTGCTGTGATTGAAGCGAGTCAGAAAATGGTCGATCAGGAGCGGAATGTCGCTCCGGCGTTCTCGTAGCGGCGGGATCACGATGGGTATCACATTGAGCCGATAGAACAGGTCTTTGCGAAATCGCTTTTCCTCAACCAGTGTTTCCAAATCCTGATTGGTCGCGGCCACGATACGCACATCCACATGAATCGTCCGATTGCCTCCTACTCGTTCGAATTCCCGTTCCTGTAACACCCGCAGAAGTTTCACTTGTAACGGCAGGCTCATTTCGCCGATTTCATCGAGAAAGATGGTCCCTCCGTTTGCCAGTTCAAAGCGGCCCATCCGCGAATGAGTGGCTCCTGTGAACGCGCCTTTTTCGTGCCCGAACAGTTCCGACTCCAGCAGATTTTCCGGGATGGCGCCACAATTCACCGGGACGAGCGGACGATCCTTTCGGAAACTATTGAAGTGAAGCATGCGAGCCACCAACTCCTTGCCGGTGCCGCTCTCGCCTTGAATCATGACCGTGCTGTCGCTGTCGGCCACTTTTTGGACGAACTCCATGACTTGTTGGATCGGCTCGCTGGCGCCCACCAGCTGCTCCAACCGATATTGATCGCGTACGGCCTTTCGCAAGAGGTGGTTTTCCTGCCGAAGCCGAAGGAATTCCGCCGCCTTCCGAACCACCACGGCCACGGCTTCAAGATCAAACGGCTTGGTAATGAAGTCGAACGCGCCGGACTTCATCGCGCGGACCGCGGTGTCAATGGTGCCGAATCCGGTCATCATGATGGGAATGATCTTCGCGTCGAGCTTCGCAAGGCGATCGATGATCTCGAGTCCATCGATATCGGGCAACTGAAAATCCGTGATCACGATATGGACCACCGAGTCCTTCACCGCCTGGATTGCCCCCGCGCCGTCCTCGGCAGTGGAGACGCTATACTTCTCCTGCATCAGGGCCTCCTGCAGAACATCCCGGACGGCAGGGTCGTCATCGACAACTAACACGTGCGCTTGGCTCATACGTGATACCATGTGGAATACGAAACAGCGAAATGTAGGATAATGGCCTGCCGTTACCAATGCAAGCAATATCACTTACCTGAAAGCGCGCCTCACCGCGTGAGCTTCTTTTTGATCCACGCAAAGTTCTCAGGAGTCGATCGCACACGTATCGTGAGCCCCTCGGCGGTATATTCTTCGGACAAGATACGCATCCGAACTCTGATCTCTCCCAGGACCCCTTGAGCCGTAAAGGGAATACAGAATTCCTCGTCGATCATATCGCTCTCAAAGTACGTCATCATGCGTTCACGTAATGCGTTGACATCGTCCTTGTTTCTTGTGGAAAGAAACACGGCGTCGGGATATTCCGTCTTCAGCGACGCGATCTCTCCCGGTCCGAGACGATCCTGTTTATTCATCACCAAAAAACTGGGAACACCTGAGGCTCCTACTTCGGCTAACACCTTCCGCGTGACGTCGAGCTGGGATCGAAAGGACGGATCTGAGGCATCGACGACAAACAGCAACAGCGAAGCGCCGGCCGCTTCATCAAGCGTCGACTTAAACGACGCCACCAGGTCATGCGGGAGCTTTTTGATAAAGCCCACCGTATCGGTCATGAGTACTTTGGGACGTGTTTCAGGATACAGAGGCCGGATGGTCGTATCGAGTGTGGCAAACAGCTTGTCGGCCACGAGCACATCGCTTCCCGTCATCGCTCGCATGAGCGAGGATTTGCCGGCATTCGTGTACCCGACGAGCGCGACCGTCAATTCGCTGACCCGTCTTGCGCGGCGCGTGCGATGTTCGTCCCCGATCGACGCCAATTCGGCTCGTACTTCTTTCATGCGATCGCGAATTCTGCGCTTATCGAGCTCAAGACTCGTCTCCCCTGCCCCTTTGCCTCCGATCCCCCCGCTGTGCCGTTCTTTGCCGCCACCGGTTTCACGCACACGTGGCGCAAGATAATTGAGCCTCGCGAGCTCCACCTGGAGTCGGGCCGCTCGCGTGCGCGCATGTCGGCTGAAAATCTCAATAATGATACCGGTACGATCGAGCACAGGTACTCCGGCGGCACGTTCAAGATTTTTCAATTGTGACGGCGACAGATCACAGTCCACGATGACGATCTGCGCCTGTTGGTGAGGACTGGGTGAGGCCTCGATCGTTTCATCCGAATCGCCTTCCTCTGATTCCTCCTCTGCATCCGATGCCGCCGCCTCGCGCTTCAAGGCCGCTTTGTGCGTCGGTCTTGCAAAGGAAGCCTCGACTGTACCCGAACCACCGGTCCACAGCGCCAATTCGACGAGTTTTCCACGACCCAGAACCGTCGCGAACGTATCGGAACTACGTTTCTGTCTGACTTGGCCGATAACATGGTACCCGAGGGTTTTCACAAGACGTGTGAGCTCTTGAAGAGAACTTTCTAATTCCTCCCCGGTTACATGAGGGGTGTGGATCGCCACAAGCACGGCACTGGATTGTGAGGGGAGCGACATCGCGTGCTTCTCCTTGAACCCATCCCGAAGTGGGCGTTTCAAAGTGGGCCTTTCAATGGGAACCGGAATTCCCATATGACCGGCCAGATCGCGTCGTAGTCTACCACCCAACGGGCTCACCGTGCAGTTCGCTATGCAGATGTCGGACACACCTCGCATCGGATGTGGAGACGCCACAACCTCATCCTCATCCAGGAATGCGACCTCACACAGGTCGCGCACTAATTAGGAAAAATATCTCCAAGAGAACACGAGGGGAACACTTGACGAGGAAGCCGAGAGTAGGTAGAAAGATCACTCCTTAGAATCATTGAAATGCTGGCGTAGCTCAATCGGCAGAGCAGCGGTTTTGTAAACCGCAGGTTGGAGGTTCGATTCCTCTCGCCAGCTCCACATTTTCCCATTTCATATCAAATACTTCACCTATCAGTGTGTGCCTACGGGCGTCTGCTACAGAAGTAGCTGGGTGCATCGCGGGTGCATTTGGCATATGTAATGCCTCACCTAACCTCTGAACGTACTGTTGCCCGCCGCCCGGAAACAAATGTGAATAAATGTCCATCGTGACTTGGATCGACGAATGGCCTAGTTGCTCTTGAACGTACTTCGGCGGGGCTCCGGCTTGAGCCATCAACGAAGCATAGGTATGCCTTAGGTCATGAAACCGGACACGCCTGATGCCTGCCTTAGTCAATAGGCCAGCGAATATCCTTCGTAAGTTAGAGTCGTCCCATCGTGTCCAGGACGGAGTTAGAAAGACGTACTCCGGCATAGCAACTCTTTGTATAGCTGCCTCTCGGCTTCGAGATTCATATAACCCCTGGAGCGTTTCAATCAAACTAGCTGTCATGTCTACCCGCCGAATCTTATGGCTCTTCGTCGTAGTTTCAATGCCATGAGTCACACCCCGGCGGACTTCAATAAATTTGCCTTTGAAATCGATGTCCCGCCATTTCAGCCCGACTAACTCACCTTGGCGCATGCCCGTTTGAACCGCGCACATCACAAGTGGACAGACGACATGTCCTAGAGCCGTACTTCAAGAGCGTAACAACCTCAGTACTCGTCAATGGCAAGATATGGGCCCGCCTGTCTTCTTTGGAACGGGTCAATCGGCCTGTCCGTGCGACTGGATTACTCGCGATAATTCCGTCATCCATTGCGTGATGATACGCCTCCTTCAACGGAGTCAGAATGTTATGGATCGTTTGCTTCTTCAAGCCCCTTCTTCGATAGATCGGCGATCAACCGTTTAATCTCCGTCCGCGTGACCCGGTCCAGCCGTGAGTCACCCATGACCGGATAGACGTGTATCGTCAACGCCTGCCGGTAGCTATGTGCTGTACTGGGCTTACAGTGAACCTCGGCATAGGTACTCAGCCAGTCGTCGCAGTAGCTTTTCACCGTCTGCATAGTATGCCGGCTGGAGGGCCGGACTCAGGACGACAGGCTCTCCATTGGCCTCGCTCCACTTAAGCCGGGCTTCGATCTTCTTGGCAAATTCCTGGGCGAGCTTCTTGTCTGAAAACTGTTTCTTGGTCCTTTGCTTGTTGTAATTGATATAGACCCAATACCCTGGACGGTCTTTTCGTTGCCGAACTTTGACACCCATTTTCTTTCCCCCTATCTACTAGATCGTGTTTGATTACTGGTTGGGGGCAAAGCCTATTTGCCAAGCCCGCCCCCGTCTTGGTTTTGTAATAATCCGTTGCCCTGAAAGGCTCAAAGCCCTGCCGCACTCCTACTCTAGCTAGGCAGTCAGGTCCGATATGCCTACCCATGCGCACAGATTATCTCGACCGTCGAGCCTACTATCATTAAGCATTTCACTTCGGCACGAGGCTCGCGTGTTGCGTCAACAAGCTCGCCTTCAATACTCTGATTGTTTTTCACATAATCCAAAGCCTTATCCGCGGCTTGATTAAAGGACTCCGCTTCAACTTCGACTCTATACGAAACTTTGGTTCCGACGATTACATCATATTTCATGACAACCTCCGTTTAATGGTTGCTCAGCTAATGCCGAGTGTAGTTATGTTATCCAAGATACGCTTGATTACTAAATAGCTCTTAAGTGTTAATAGCACAGTATATAACACTAGATTACACTATCCTACTGTGCCGTCATAGTGCCGAACAGCGTTGGCTGAAGCACACGGAAGACCTTGAGCGGACGGACATTCTGCCCTCAAGGGCGAAGGGGCTCCTGCCCCGGCTGGCGCCTGGAAAAGGCAAAATAGCTGCCCGTCTGATAAGACCTTCCAACGCTAGGCGTACTTCGTCCATTACTGCTGCCCAATTGCCGGGCCACGGCTGACGAAATAGCCGCGCAAGCGGGCCGACCTGCAAGCTATACCACCCGATGTCTCTAGATCCCGTCAACAATGGCAACAGGTATTTTAGGCGTACCGCCCTCGATCGTTCTTAAACGGTATCTACGCGCCCAGACCAAACTAGACCGACCTTGAGGTTTCCGCCAAAAAAGAGGCGTGCGGCCAAAGGCAGGGCTTCAGCCAAAGGCAGGCATTCGGTCCCACGTAACCGTATGTTCGAGGCCGTTGGGGGCTTCAAGTACGGCTCCACTGGGACAGTCTCCGTCGTGGTCTGAAAACGATACGGAAGACTTTCAATGGGAACGTGGTAAGCAATGTTCCCGATGTTCCCAATGTCATCATATGAATCGATGACCGATTCAACGCCCTCCAACGTGGAAAATAGTCGCTTCAGAGCCGGGGGGCATAAGACGATGACCTGGGCTGTCTTCGCTAGCAACGGCGCGTAGCGAATAAACTGGATAGCATCGCCGTAACCCTGCTCTGTCCATATCAATACCGTCTTGCCGTCAAGACTTTGCCCGCCCCAGAGAGGGATGCCCGATAATTGGCGTAGGACACGACTAGCCTGGATAGATTGAGGACAAGCCTCATAAGCGGCAAAGCCTGTCCTGTAGTCCCCCCACTGTAGAACAGCGATTGAATAGCCGAACCATAGCCCCATGTGTTGTGGGTGTAAGGAAAGCCCCCCGGATATACCTCGCCTCAGCGTCTTGATATTGTCCTAGACGGGATAGCGTTGTCCCGATCGTATACATAACGTTTGGGTCTACAGGGCTCAGAGCAAGAGCAGTCATAGCTCTCGCAAGGACCCCGTTGTAGTCCCCGGATTCGTCATGCAATGCAGCCAAGGCGTGATGGTACTCGGGGTCGAACGGCGCCAGCCTTGCGGCATAGCGCACGCACACTCCGGCAATCGTCATCATGCCAAGACGGTAAACTAGCTGGCCCGCCCCATAGAGCCCTTTGGCAAA